>CAYOAP010000001.1:0-270650 GCA_964401995.1 uncultured Conexibacteraceae bacterium
AAGGGCGCGGCCTGGCCGAGCTGGGCTCTCGTGGCGGCGGGCAGAAGGTGAGCCGGATCGCGCCCCTCTTCCCCAAGATCGAGCCGGAGGAGAACGGGTGATCGACTCCCACACCCACCTCTTTCTCTGTGAGCGGCCGGAGGATGAGCTCGTCACCGCTGCACTGGAGGCGGGCGTCGGGCGGATGCTCAACGTCGGCCTCGGAGAGGACTCCAACCCGGTTGCGATCGCCGCCGCCGAGCGCCACGAGGCGGTCTTCGCCACAGTCGGCCGGCACCCGACCTCGGCTGCCGGCTTCGACGATGCTGTTGCCGCTGAAATCGCTCGGCTCGGCGCCCACGAGAAGGTGCGGGCGATCGGCGAGAGCGGGCTCGACTACTACCGCGAGTCGGCCTCGCCCGCGGACCAGCGCCGTGCCTTCGAGGCTCAGATCGATATCGCCCGCGACCTCGGCCTGCCGATCGTGATCCACGCCCGCGACATCGACGGCGAGACGACGGCGACCGACGAGGTCTTCGAGATCCTCGACTCCCGGGGCGAGGGCGTTGCCGTCATCCTGCACTGCTTCCTCGCGCCCTGGCGGGTCGAGGACGCGATCGAGCGCGGCTGGCACTGCTCGTTCTCGGGCATCGTCACCTTCCCCAAGTCCGACGCCCTGCGCGAGGCGGCGGCGAAGCTGCCGGACGAGCTCGTCCTGGTCGAGACCGACGCGCCCTACCTGGCGCCGCAGCCCGTCCGCGGCAAGCCGAACGAGCCCGCCCACGTCGTCGCCACCGCCCAGGCGGTGGCCGAGGCCCGCGGCGTCTCCTATGAGGAGCTGGAGCGCACGGTCGAGGCCAACGCCCGCGCCCTCTTCGGCTGGTGAGCGGCTAAGCATGGTCCGGCTCGGCCAGAACTTTCTCGCCGACCCCAACCTGCTCGACGCGATCGTCCGCGACGCCGGCCTGGCGCCCACCGACGTGGTGCTGGAGATCGGCGCCGGGGAAGGGGTGCTGACCGAGCGGCTGGCCGCCGCCGCAGCCCACGTCCACGTGGTCGAGATCGATCGCGGCCTCGAGGGCGCGCTCGCCGCAGTCGCCGCCGATCCCAAGGTGACCCTGCACTGGGGCGATGCGATGAAGGTCGACTTCACCGGCTTCGATCCTGTCCCGACCGCGGTCGTCTCCAACCTGCCCTACGCGGTGGCGACGCCGCTGATCTTGCGCACGATCGAGCAGCTGCCGACGGTTCGCCAGTGGACGGTGATGGTTCAGCGTGAGATCGCCGACCGCCTGCGAGCCGGGCCCGGCAGCCGCACCTACGGCTCGCCCAGCGCCGTCGCCCAGATCGCCTGCGAGGTCGAGCTGGTGCGCAAGGTCGACCCGGCGGTCTTCCGCCCGCGCCCGCGGGTCGACTCGGCGATCCTGCGCCTGCGTCGGACCGGCCCTGGCGCCGACGCGCCGACGCGGACCCTGATCCGGGCGGCCTTCGCCCACCGGCGCAAGTCCCTGGCCCGTTCGCTCGAGCACGCCGAGAAGGGGGCGCTCGGCCCCGCCCGCGCCGCTCTGGCGGAGCTGGGCCTGCCCGAAGACGCCCGCGCTGAGTCGCTCTCGGCCGAGGAGTTCGTCGCCCTATCGGCGAAGCTCCATCCCGGAGCCTGACCCCTCGCCGCCGCCGATCATGCTCGTCCACGCCCCCGCCAAGCTCAATCTCTGCCTCTACCTTGGCCGTCGCCGCGACGATGGCCTGCATGAGCTCTGCTCGCTGTTCGAGCCGCTGGCGCTCGCCGACCTGATCAAGGTCTCCGGCGCCGAGAGCGATGAAGTCGAGTGCCCTGGGGTGGATGGCGAGAACCTCGCATCCAGGGCCTTGGCGGGCCTGCGACGGCGTGGCTGGGACCGGCCGCCGCGCCGGCTCGAGATCGAGAAGCGGATCCCGGTCGCCGCCGGCCTCGGCGGCGGCAGCGCCGACGCCGCCGCGGTCCTGCGCTTGGCCGCGGGCGAAGTCAGCGGCCTCGAGGCGCTCGGCGCCGAGCTCGGCGCCGATGTGCCCTCTCAGCTCGAGCCGGCCCTGTCCCTGGTCGGCGGGATTGGCGAGCAAGTCGAGCGGCTGCCTGATCCGAAACCCCATGCCGTGGTGCTGCTGCCCAGCGGCGGCGGCCTCTCGACCGCCGCCGTCTTCGCCGAGGCCGACCGCCTTGGCCTCGGCCGCGATGCCGCCGAGCTGGATGTCATCGCCGGCCGGCTCCGCGCCGCGGCCGGCGCCGGCGCCTCGCCCCTCGCCTACGCCGAGCTCCTTCACAACGACCTCGAGCCCGCGGCGCGCTCGCTGCGCCCCGATATCGGCGAGGCGCTCGACCTCCTGCGCGAGGCCGGCACCCCGCTCGTCCTGCTGACCGGCTCGGGCCCGACCGCCTTCGGCCTCTTCGAGAGCATCGCCGCCGCCCGCGAGGCCGCTGCCGCGATCGACCGTGACGACGTGATCGTCTGCGAGGCGGGCCGGGCGCGATGAAGATGCCGGGGGAGAAGAGCAGCGCCCGCAAATGGCTGCTGCGGCTCGCGGTCGTGGCCGTGATCGCGACCGGCTACTACCTGGTCACCAACGCCCTCGGCCACCAGAACCTGCAGAAGCTGCTGGAAGAAATCTCCAACACGCTCGGCGCCTGGACCTACCTGCTCGTCGGCGTCTTCGCCTTCGCCGAGACCGGCGCCTTCGTCGGGCTGGTGGTGCCGGGGGAGACGGTGATGCTGCTGGGCGGCGCCGTCGCCGGCCAGGGCGCGATCAGCATCTACGTCCTGATCGCGATCGCCTGGTTCGCCGCCTGGGCCGGCGACACGACCAGCTTCTTCGTCGGCCGCCGCCTCGGCCGCGAGTTCGTGATCAAGCACGGCCCCCGCTTCGGGATCAGCCACGAGCGCTTCGAACGGGTCGAGGACTACTTCTCCCGCCACGGCGGCAAGACGATCTTCATCGGCCGCTTCATCAGCCTGATCAGGGCCTTCGCGCCGTTTGTCGCCGGCAGCTCCGGGATGCGCTACCGCGCCTTCGTCCCCTACAGCATCCTCGGCTGCGGGCTCTGGGCCAGCGCCCACATCCTGGTCGGCTACTTCTTCTCGCGCAGCATCGAGACGGCGGCGAAGTACGCCGGCAAAGGCGCGTTCCTGCTTGCCACCCTGATCGTCGTCGTCGTCGGGGCGGTCGTCACCGTCCGCTACTTCCGGGTCGAGGGGAACCGGCGCGCCGCGGTGCGCTGGATGGAGGGAAATGGGGCGACCCGCTGGCTCGTCCTCCTCACTCGCCGCTTCCAGCCCCAGCTCCAGTTCTTCTGGAACCGGGTCACCCCGGGCGGCACCTTCGGGCTCGAGTTCACGACGCTGATGGCGACGCTGGCCGTCGCCCTCTTCATCCTCGTTGCCTACGCCGTGATCGTCAACGGCGAACCCGGCCCGACGCCGGGCGACCTCACCGCGGCCGAATTCGTCGAACGGATCCGGGTCGGTTGGCTGACCGACATCGCCAAGGTCTTCACTCATCTCGGCGCCGGCGCCGTCGTCTGGCCGCTCGCCTTCGTCTGCGCCGCCTTCCTCGTCGCCGGCCGCCGCTGGCCCGAGTTCTGGGTCCTGCTGGCGGGCATGGCGATCGTCATCGTCGGCGTCCACGAGCTCAAGGCGGCGGTCGGCCGGCCCCGGCCGGAGGACGGCCTGACCGGCGTCTCTGGCTCCTCCTTCCCCAGCGCCCACGCCGCCTACTCGACCTTCTATGTCTGGCTGGCGGTGACGATCGTGATGCGGCTGCGGGTGGGGATGGCGCGCGGCTCGGCCGTGATCGCGGCGGGGATCGTCCTCGCTGCGCTGGTCGGCCTCTCCCGCGTCTACCTCGGCGTCCACTACCTCAGCGACGTCAATGCCGGCTGGGCGCTGGGGGCCGCCGCCTTCTCGCTCTGCGCGGCGGTGGCCCTGGTCGTCACCACGTTGCGGCAGAATGGTTCTGGTGAGCATCTTCGCCCTGGAGGAAATCGGCCATGAGTACCTGCTGTTCGGCGCCGCCGGGCTGGTCAGCCTGGTCGCTTTCGTCGGCCTGATCCTGGTCCCGGCGCTCAGTTCCTACGGCCGGATCTGGGAGAAGGCGGCGGCCGGCTTCCTCTCCGTCTTCGTCCTCGTGGCGCTGGTTCTGGTCGGCGTTCTGATCGGATTGGCCTTCGTCTATTACTACCCCAACATCGTCGATCTCTTGCACGGAAACTAGATCCAGCCGAGGCTGGGGATAATGGGCGGATGTCTGCGACCGCAAAAGGGCAGAAATCCCCTGCAAACTCCGGAGAAATGGGCACCCTGGACGGCCTCGCCGAGGCGGTTGAATCCGGTGCCGGGCTGCCGGCGGTGGCGCGGGCGGCGGCCAAAGTGCTCGACGCCAGCATCGCCTTGATCGACCGTTCCAGCGCCGTTCTAGCCGTCGCTGGAGCATCGCCCGACCAGGAGCAGAAGCTGCTCTCCGCCGCCGAGGGCGTGACCACGGTCGAGCTGCGGGTCGCCGACAGCGCCGTTGGCGAGCTTCGCTATCGGGCCAAGGCCGACCCCGACCCGGCGATCGCCCGCATGGTGACGATGCTGCTGGCACTTGAGCTGGAGCGCTCGCGCTCGCCAGAGTGGGAGAGCGAGGAGGTGGCCGGCGTCTTCGTCGACGCAGTCCTCGGCCGCAAGGTCACCGATCGCGGCGACATCGTCGCCCGCGCGGCCGAGCTCGGCACCGACCTCGAGCAGGGCGCCGGCGTCCTGATCGTCCGCGCCGCCCCCCGCGCCGCCCAGACGGGGGAGTGGCGGGCCAGGGTCATGACCCTGGCCCTGCGGGCGCTGCGATCGCTCGCGCCGGGATCGCTGGCGACTGCGGAGGGGGGCGAGATGGCAACCGAGATCGCGGTGCTGGTCCCGGCCGCCGATGAGGAGCAGCTGGCGCGGGCGGCAGCCGGGGTCGCGCGCGAGCTCGACGACAGCCTCTCCGGCTTCCACCTGACGATCGGGCGCAGCCGCCACGCCGCCGACCCGGTCGACCTCTACCGCTCCGGCAGCGAGGCCCGCCTTGCCGTCAACGTCGGCGAGGCCGAGGGGCGGCCGCTGCTGGCCTTCGAGGACACCGGCGCCTACCGGCTGCTGCTGCCGGCGATGAGCGAGGATCCGCGCGAGCTGGAGCGCTTCTACGCGGAGACGATCGAGCCGCTCTCTGCCTATGACGACCAGTACGAGACCGAGCTGGTGCAGACGATTGAGGCCTACCTCGACAACGACGGCAACGTCGCGGCGACCGCCAAACAGCTTTTCACCCACAGGCACACGATCAGGTACCGTCTGGAGCGTGCCAGGGAGCTTTGTGGCCATGACGTTTCAGCAACAGAGGGCCGAGAGAAGCTCGGCCTTGGCCTCAAGGCAATGCGCGTCCTCGGCATAGCCTCTCCGCGTGGCCCGGCTCTTGAGCCCGGCGCCGAAGCGGGAACGGTGCGCCGCTCGTCAGAAGACTGACGGCACGCCGAAATAAGCTCAACGCCATCGTTGGGGAGTCGGCTAATTGGCAAGCCTCGGGTCTTTGGAGCCCGCGATCCCGGTTCAAGTCCGGGCTCCCCAGTTTCAGCATTTGCATGCGTCCGGATCGACGCCTAGGGTTTTCTGCGTGGAGATGAGCCCAGCACTGGATCCGCAGGTCCGGGAAGGCCTGGCCCGCAGTTGGAAGGCCCTGATGACGGTCGGCGTCCTGGCAATTCTGGTCGGCTGCGTCGCGATCGTGGTCCCCGCCGTCGCCTCGGTCGGCACCGCGATCTTCATCGGCTGGATCCTGTTGATCGCCGGAGCGTTCCTAGTCGCCGGCGCCTTCACCGCGCACTCGATCGGGACCGTGGTCCTGCGATTGGTCTGGGCGGCGTTGACGGTGATCGTCGGCGTCTACCTGATCGCCGAACCGCACAACGGGACCCTGACTTTGACCTTGGTCCTCGGCATTTACTTCCTCTTCATGGGCCTGACTCGGATCGCCGTTGCCTTCGCTGGCCGCGGCCAGCCAAACGCGGGCCTGGTCGGCCTCAGCGGCTTCGCCGGCCTCCTGATCGGCATCCTCGTCCTGGCCAAGTTCCCCAGCTCCGCAGACTGGGCAATCGGCTTGCTAGTCGGAATCGACCTCATATTCGCCGGCTGGACCCTGACCAGCGTCGCGCTGCTCGGGCGCGACCTTTCTCGCTCCTGACGCGCCTGGGCCTGCGCATCTCTGCGTCCTCAGTCGCTCGCGTGCGGAGCACGCCACGCTCCCTGCGTCCTTGACCTGCTTGACCCAGGCGCGTCAGGAGTCAGACGGATTCTCGTCTGTGTTTGGGATGGCTCGGGCGGGTGGCGTGGGGGTTGGGTGGTGTCGCGCAGTCGCGGAGTTTGCGAAGGGCGAGGCCTGGCCCTGCGTGCGAAGCCGGACCCTCCGCCCGAGAGCAGATCGCAGCGCAAGCGAGGCTACCCAACCCCCACGACAGGACCCGCCCGCCAAGCGCTCTCATGAGACATGTCCCGCCCTCACCACTACGATCTGCCAGTGAATTCGCCTCTGGTTCTCGTGATGGCGGCGGGAGAGGGCACGCGTATGCGCTCCTCCACGCCGAAGATGCTGCACCCCGTTTGCGGGCGGCCGATGGTCGCCTGGCCGATTCTGGCTGCGCGCGAGGTTGGGGCCGGGACGGTGGCGGCGATCGTCTCCCCAGGCCGCGACATCTCGGCCGGGCTCCCCGATGGCGTCGAGACCGTGGTTCAGCCCGAGCCGGACGGCACCGGCGGTGCGATCCGCGCTGCCCTCGAGCTGATCGAAGCGAGTGAGACCGTCCTTGTCCTCTCCGGCGACGTGCCACTGCTCTCGGCCGAGGTGATGGCCGGGCTGCTGGAGGCCCACGCCTCTTCCGGCGCGGCGGCGACGATGCTGACGATCGAGCTCGATGACCCGGCTTCCTACGGGCGCGTCGTCCGCGGCCCCGGCGATGAGGTCGAGCGCGTGGTCGAGGCGAAGACGGTGGGGGATGCCAGCCCCGAGCAGCTGGCGATCCGTGAGATCAACGCCGGCACCTACGTCTTCTCTGCTGCTCCCCTGGCCACCGCCCTGGCCGGGCTCTCAAACGACAACGCCCAGGGCGAGTACTACCTTCCCGACGTCTTCTCCGCCCTGCGCGAGGCTGGCCACACGGTGGCCGCCTATGTCGCCGACGACCTCGCGGTGACGATGGGCGTCAACAACCGGGCCGACCTCGCCGCGGTTGAGGCCGAGGCCCGTCGCCGCATCCTCGATCGCCACATGCTCGCCGGCGTCACTGTCGTCGATCCCGCCTCGACCTGGGTCGACGCCGAGGTCAAGATCGCCGCCGACGCCAGGATCGAGCCCGGCGCCAGCCTGCGCGGCAGGACCGAGATCGGCGCCGGCGCCGTGGTCGGGCCGCTGACGACCTTGATCGACACCAGCCTCGGAGAGAACGTCTCGGTTCCGCACTCCTACCTGGTCGAGTGCGAGGTGCGCGACGGCTGCAACGTCGGCCCCTTCGCCTACCTGCGACCGGCAGCGGTGCTTGAGCCCGGCGCCAAGGCCGGCGCCTTCGTCGAGGTCAAGAACTCACGGATCGGCGCCGGGGCCAAGGTTCCCCACCTCTCTTACGTCGGCGATGCCGATGTCGGCGCCGGCAGCAATCTGGGCGCCGGGACGATCACCGCAAATTACGATGGTTTCCGCAAGAGCCGGACCGTGATTGGCGACAACGTGCGGATCGGCGTTGACACGATGCTGATCGCCCCGGTAGAAGTCGGGGACTCCGCCTACACTGGCGCTGGCGCAGTTATCAAGGCCGATGTCCCCGAGGGGGCCCTAGCCGTGAGTGACAACGACCAGCGGAATATCGAGGGCTACGCCGATCGCAAGGCAGCCGAGACTCGAGAGGATGAAAAGCCGTGAGCACGATTGAGGAGCGTCCCGAGTCGGCGCCGACCGCCATTCCCCACGATTACTCGAAGCGGATGATGATCTTCGGTGGCCGCTCGTCCGGTGAGCTGGCCGCCAAAGTCGCCGGCAAGCTCGACCTTGATCTCGGCCAGGTGACGCTGAAGACCTTCGCCAACGGTGAGGTCTACTGCCGCTACGAGGAGTCGATCCGCGGGGCCGACGTCTTCCTGGTCCAGTCCACCTGCGCCAACGAACAGACGGAGATGACTCCAAACGACGCGCTGATGGAGCTGCTGACGATGGCCGACGCGGCCCAGGGCGCCTCCGCCCACCGGATCATCGCGGTCATGCCCTGGTACGGCTACGCCCGCCAGGACAAGAAGTCGGCCCCACGTGAGCCGATCACCGCCCGCATCGTCGCCAAGTGCCTGGAGAGCGTCGGCGTCGATCGGATCCTGACCATGGACCTGCACGCCGGCCAGGTCCAGGGCTTCTTCCACGTCCCGGTCGACCACATGACGGCGATGCCGATGCTGACCCAGTGGTTCATCGATCAGAACCTGACCGACGAGCTGGTGATCGTCTCCCCCGACGCGGGCCGGGTCAAGACCGCGCGCAACTTCGCCCGCAAGGTCGGCACCCACTGGGCCGTGATGGAGAAGGAGCGCCCCGCCCAGCAGGTGGCTGAGATCGGCTACGTGGTCGGCGACGTCAAAGGCAAGACCGCGGTCCTCGTCGACGACATGATCGACACCGCCGGCACCCTCTGCGCCGCCGCCCAAACGGTGCTCGACGAGGGCGCCGCCCGGGTCATCGCCTGCGCCACCCACGGCGTCTTCTCCGGCCCGGCCTACGAGCGCCTCGCCTACGAGAACTCCGGCATCGAGAAGATCGTCGTCTCCGACACGCTGCCATTGCGTCCTGGCGCTCCCGACAACATCACCACGATCTCGACCGCCGGCACCTTCGCCGACTCGATCCGCCGCATCTTCACCGACGACTCGGTCTCCGAGATCTTCGCCGGCGAGAACCAGCTGTTCTAGTGCCGCCCGGCGGCCTGCGGCTGGTCGGGCATAAGGGGGCCGATCTGATTGCCCCGGGCAACACGATCGCCAGCTTCGAGGCTGCGGTTGAGGCCGGGGTCGACACGATCGAGTTCGACGTGCTTTGGCTGCGTGATGCCCACCTGCCGCTGGAGCAGCGGGCGCCGCTGGTTGTGGCCCATGACTGGCACGACGCCGAGCGGCGGACGCCGCTGACGCTGACCGAGGCGCTCGATGCTTTCCTGGCGCCGCCGCTGGACAAAGTTGAGATCGACCTCGACATCAAGCTGCCCGGCAGGGAGGAGGAGATCGTCGCCGCCCTGCGTGAGCGCGACCTGATCGGCCGGGCGATGATCTCGACGATGGAGCTGTACAGCCTCGGCCGCATCCTCGAACTCGAACCGGAGCTGCGGCGCGGCTGGACCTATCCCAAAGTGACCAAGGACTGGAACTCGAAGTCCTGGACGAAGCCGCTGATGCCGATCGCGCTCTCGGTCATGCGCCAGCGCCTGCCGGGCCTGGCGGCCGAGCAGCTGCCGAAGTTCAACGTGGCGGCGATGTGGGTCTACCACCCGCTGATCAGCGCCCGCCTCGCCCGCATCACCAAGCTGGCCGGGGTCGAGCTGATCGCCTGGACTGTCGACGACCCCGCCCGGATGCGGCGCCTGGTCGAGGACGGAGTCAACGGCATCTGCTCAAACGACCCGCGCCTCTTCACGCATTTGCCAGCCTGACCACACCCTGGTGTGGTTAAAACAGCAAACGCGGTTCGTTCAGGCGTTGCTCGCCAGTCCGGGGGTTCGCGTCAAGCCTCTTCCCTCGAAGTAGGCCCACTCCTGCTCGCCGAGCTCGGTCGCCGGCGCCTCGGCGTAGACCCACTCGCGCATGATCCGGTGCCAGTTGCGCTTCGCCCGCAGCTGGCCGAGCACGGCGACGACGCCGATCTCCATCCGCCGGCCCATCAGCTCGTCGGCGGGCATCGACTCGCGCCGCATCAGGTCGAAGTACTCCGAGCGCGGGTCGTGGGTGGATTCGATGATCTTCATCACCCGTTTGGCGCTGATTTCGATCTCGCGGTCTTCCAGGTACCAGCCGCCGATCGAGCGCACGTGCTCGAGCAGGCGCTCGGCGTCGAGCTTCGACGGCTTCTTGACGAAGCCGAGGTCGTGCAGCGATTCGCGCAGCGCCTCGGGGTCGTCGCGGGTGGCGGCGTCGACGGCGCGCTGCTCGAGCAGGATCTGCTCGCGGTCGAGCTTCTTCGTCATCCCGAAGTCGAGGAAGGCGACGCGGCCGTCGTGCATGAGGATGTAGTTGCCGGGGTGGGGGTCGGCGTTGAAGTGCTGCAGGTGGTAGATCGAGCCGAAGCTGCCGCGGAAGACGATCTCGCCGAAGCGGCTGCGCTCCTCGTCCGGCAGCTGCTTGATTTCCTCGAAGTCGAGCCCCTCGACCAGCTCGGTGACGAGCACCCGCCGGCGCGAGAGCCGGGTGATCACGTCGGGGACGTAGATGAAGGGGTGGTCGCGGTAGGCGCGCGAGAAGCTGCGCTGGTTCTGGGCCTCGTACTCGTAGTCGAGCTCCTCCATCACCCGCTCGCGGATCTCGTCGGCGATCGCCTTGGCGTCGAGCCCGGGGGCGATCGCCCGCGCCAGCCGCACCAGGGTGCCGGCGTTGCGCAGGTCGGCGTCGAGCGCCTCGGCGATCCCCGGGTACTGGATCTTGACCGCGACCTGGCGGCCATCCAGCATCTCGGCCCGGTGCACCTGGCCGATCGAGGCGGCGGCGAAGGCCTCGGTCTCGAACTCGGCGAAGAGCTCGGAGACGGGTTCGTCGTCGTACTCCTCCAGCAGCACCTTCTCGACCTTCTCCCAGGGCATCGCCGGCGCGTCGGTGCGCAGTTTCGCCAGCTGCTCCTGATAGATCTCGCGGTACTCCTCGGGGATGAACTCGGTGTCGATGAAGGAGGCGAACTGGCCCAGCTTCATCGCCGCGCCCTTCATCTGGCCGAGCGCGCCGACCATCTTCATCGCCGTCTCCAGGTGGCGCTGCTCCAGCCGCTCTTTGCTGCCCTCGTCGGAGCGGCCGACGTTGGTCGCCTTGGTGCCCGCGTAGCGCGCTCCCTGGACCCCTACGATCGAGCCCAGCTTGGCCGATCGACGGACCCTGCCCTTGGGTATTTTCGACTCGTCAGCCACCGCCGAAGGTTGGCACAGGTTCCAAAATCGGCGGGTTCTCTATTCTCTCCCGTCCAATGGCTGGCAAACGAGAGACGCTGAAGGCCGCTCCCCGGGCGGACTTTGGCTCAAGGACTACCCGTCGCCTGCGGCGCAACGGCCTCGTGCCGGGCGTTGTCTACAGCGGCGGCGCCGACGCCAAGCACTTCCAGGTGGTCGAGCGCGAGGTCGGCAACGTGCTCGCCGGCGGCCACGCGCTCTTCGATCTTGAGATCGACGGCGCTAAAAAAGTGCCGGTCGTGGTCAAGGAGCAGCAGCTGCACCCGGTCCGCGGCAACCTCCAGCACATCGACCTGCAGGAGGTCAACCTCGACGAGGCGATCCAGGCCGAGGTTACGATCGAGCTTGAGGGCGTCGAGAGCGCCCCCGGCGTCAAAGGCGGCGGCGTGCTCGAGCATGTCACCCGCGAAATCACCGTCGAAGCCCTGCCGACCGAGATCCCCGACCGGATCGTCGTCGACGCCTCGGCGATGGAGATCAACGACACACTTCAGCTTTCCGTGGTCACCCCGCCCGAGGGCGTCAAATTCGTCGCCGACGACCCCGAGGAGATCACGATCGCCACGCTTTCGCCGCCGCGCGTCGAGGAAGAGCCCGAGCCCGCGATCGAGGAGGAGACCGAGCTGGTCGGCGACGCCGGCGAGACTCCCGAGGGCGACGGCGACGACTCAGGCGACTCCGAGAGCGAGTAGTCCCTGTCCCTGTTCCGCCGCAGGGCCGATCGCGACGGCGGATCGGCGCCCGGCGACCGCATCCTGATCGTCGGCCTTGGCAACCCCGGCGACCGCTACGCCGGCACCCGCCACAACGTCGGCTTCGATGTCGCCGCTGAGCTGGCCCGTCGCTGGGACCTGCCCCGGCCCAAGTCCAAGTTCGGCGGCCTGCTGACGGAAGGGCACACCGCCCCCGGTGGCCCGCGGGTGGCGATCTTGCGGCCGCAGACCTTCATGAACGAATCGGGCGACTCGGCCGGGCCCGCGCGCGGCTCGCTGAAGGCGCCGCTCGACCACGTCATCGTCCTCCACGACGAGATCGACCTCCCCTTCGGCGAGATCCAGGCCCGGCTCGGTGGCGGCCTGGCCGGCCACAACGGCCTCAAGAGCCTCAAACGCGGCTTCGGCGAGGCTGAGTTCTGGCGGATCAGGGTAGGGGTGGGGCGCCCCGACTCGACCGACCCCGAGATCGTCTCCGCCCACGTCCTGTCGCGCTTTCGCGAGCCACGCGATGATGTCGCCGCCCTGATCGATGACGCCGCGACCGAGGCCGAGCGCCTGGTCGAGCGGATCGCGAGCGCGGGCGAGACTGCAAGCCAAAAAGACGATGCGAAGGAGCCAGAGGCGTGAGCGAGACCGAGTTGATCGGCTACGAGGTTGAGGAGAGCGGGGTGGCGGTGCTGCGGCTGCAGCGGCCGGACTCGCGCAACGCGATCAACACCCAGATGTTGGTCGAAATGCTCGAGCACCTCGCGGTCGCGCGCACAGACGACGGCGTCCGGGTGCTGGTCGTCACCTCCTCCGACCAGATGGGCTTCTCGGCCGGCGCCGACGTCAAGGAGCAGCTCGACGAGGAGGGCAAGGTGCGCCGGATGCAGCTCTTCGCCGATCTCTACGACGGGATCGTCGCCTTGCCGAAGCCGACGATCGCCGTCTGCCACGGCGATGTCGTCGGCGGTGGGGCGGAGATCGCCGTCGCCTGCGACATGCGGGTCGGCGGCGCCAACCTGCGGATGCGCTTCCCCGGCGCGGCGCTGGGCGTGCCGGTCGGCCCCGCCCGCCTCGTCACCCTCTGCGGGCTGGCGGCGGCGAAATACCTGCTGCTCTCCTCACGCACGGTCGGCGCCGACGAGGCGCTGCGGATCGGGCTGATCAATCGCGTCGCGCCAGCGGCTGGGACCGAGGACTCGGCCCGCGCCCTCGCCGCCGAGGTCGCCTCACACCCGCCGGAGGCGGTCGCCCGCCTCAAGCAGATGCTGCACCAGTGGGACGACGTCGAGGGCCGCTCCAGCGCAGAGGGCATCGGCCAGGTCGAGTGGCAGCAGTCGGGCCCGGGCCTACCGTTTTCTGAGTGAGCCTTCGCCCCTTAATTGAGCTAGCCGCCGAGAACGAGCGCGTCCACGCGCT
Organism: uncultured Conexibacteraceae bacterium; assembly: GCA_964401995.1. Classification (GTDB taxonomy): domain Bacteria; phylum Actinomycetota; class Thermoleophilia; order Solirubrobacterales; family 70-9; genus DATCBF01. The sequence continues at coordinate 13,318 of CAYOAP010000001.1, forward strand.
CAGCGGCCGTGCGCGCGAAGCCGCGGCCGGCGGCGAGAAGGTCTCCGTCCGCGCTTCGACGATGCTGCGGCCGCTGTTGCTGGCGGCGCTGTTGGAGGATGACCGCGGCCTCGCCGAGCGGCCGGCGCTGCTGGTCGCCGCCGACGACCGCTCCGCCCGCGACCTCGCCGCCGACCTGCGCGCCTACCTGGCCCCGCGCCGCGTCCGCTACTACCCGTCGCGCGGCACCGGCTACGCCTCACACGTGACGCCGCCGCCGCACCTGGTCGGCCTGCGGATCGACGCGCTCGAGGCGCTGCGCGCCGAGCCTGACGCCGTCGTCGTCGCTTCCGCCACGGCGCTGGCCGAGGCGGTGCCGGACGCTTCGCTGCGCCCGGCCGGCTTCGCCATCTCCAGCGGCGAGGAGCTCGACCTCACGACCGTCGCCAAAGACCTGGCCGCGGCCGGCTACGAACGGGTCGAGCAGGTCGAGGAGCGCGGCCAGTTCGCCGTCCGCGGCGGCATCCTCGACGTCTACCCGGCGACCGAGGAGCGGGCGGTGCGGATCGAGCTGTTCGGCGACGAGGTCGAGTCGATGCGCTGGTTCTCGACCTTCACCCAGCGCTCGCTCGGCGAGGCCGAGCGGGTCGAGCTGGCGCCGGCGGCCGAGCTCGACGCCGAGCACCGCGAAATGGCCGAGCTGGCGACGATGGAAGCCGCCGAGGGCGGCGAGCAGATCTCCAACCTCGCCGATCTCTTGCCGATCGAGCACTTCCAGGCGCCGCTGGAGCTGGTCCCCGACGACGCCGTCGTCATCCTCGCCGCCGCCGAGGAGATCGAGCCGGCCCTGCGCGATCACTGGGAGGACGTGACCACTGCGATGCACGCCGACGACGCCCAGCACCTCTACGTCGATGTCGAGGCGCCGCTCGCCGCGCGCGCCTCGCTCTCGCTGACGATGGCCGGCGAGGACGACGAGGACGCTTTCCGCGCCGCCCGGGCCGAGTCGCCAGCCCGCAACATCAACGAGGCCGAGGCCGAGCTCGAAAAACAGGTCCGGTCCGGCTATCGCACGGTCGTCGCCTTCGACAACCTCGGCGAGGCCGAGCGCACCCGCTACAACTTCGACCGCATCGACGTGGGGATGCTGGAAGGGGGAAGGCTCTCGCCGGAGCCCGGCCTCGTCTTCACCGAGGCGCGCCTGCGCGAGGGCTTCGTCAGCCCCGAGCTGAAACTCGCCGTCTATCCCTTCCGCCGCCTCGTCCACCGCCGCCGCGGGGCCGAGGACAAAGTCCCCGGCGCCGCCCGCGGCCGGCTCGCCTTCGGCGACCTGCGGGTCGGCGACTACGTCGTCCACGAGGACCACGGCGTCGCCCGCTTCGCCGGCTTCGAGACCCGCGAGGTCGGCGGCGTCACCCGCGACTACCTCTACCTCGAATACAAGGGCGAGGACCGCGTCTACGTCCCCACCGACCAGTTCGCGAAGCTGAGCCGCTACGTCGGCGCCGGCGGCGAACCGACGCTCTCCGCCCTGGGCGGCAAACGCTGGCAGAACATGAAGTCGCGGGCGCGCCGCGCCGCCGACGCGATCGCCGGCGAGCTGCTCAACCTCTACGCCGAGCGCCGCACCCGCCGCGGCCACGCCTTCAGCCCCGACGGCGAGTGGCAGATGACGATGGAGCGCGCCTTCCCCTTCCGCGAGACGGCCGACCAGCTGGAGGCGATCGAGGCGGTCAAGGGCGACATGGAGGGCGAGCAGCCGATGGATCGGCTGGTCTGTGGCGACGTCGGCTTTGGCAAGACCGAGGTGGCGCTGCGTGCCGCGGTCAAGGCCGCCGCCGACGGCAAGCAGGTGCTGATCCTGGTGCCGACGACGATCCTCGCCCAGCAGCACTTCGGCACCTTCCGCGAGCGGCTTGCCGACCTGCCCTTCCGGGTCGAGGGCGTCTCCCGCCTGCGCAAAGCGGCCGAGGTGAAAGCGACCCTGGCCGACTTCGAAGCCGGCAAGGTCGACGTCCTGATCGGCACCCACCGGCTGCTCTCGCGCGACGTCCGCGCCAAGGACCTCGGCCTCGTCATCGTCGACGAGGAGCAGCGCTTCGGGGTCAAGCAGAAGGAGCTGCTGCGCCAGCTGAAGCTGAAAGTCGACGTCCTGGCGCTCTCGGCGACGCCGATCCCACGCACCCTGCAGATGAGCCTGGCCGGGCTGCGCGACATCTCCGTGATCGAGACCCCGCCCGAGGGCCGGCGCCCGGTCCGCACCTACGTCGGCCCCTACGACGAGGACCTGGTGCGGCGGGCGATCGAGCGCGAGGTCGAGCGTGGGGGCCAGGCCTTCTTCCTCCACAACCGGATCGACTCCCTGCACGAGGTCGCCGAGCAGCTGCGCGGCCTGGTCCCGAAAGCGCGCTTCGTCGAGGCCCACGGCCAGATGGACGAGAACCAGCTGGAGGAGACGATGCTGGGCTTCCTGCGCGGCGGCGCCGACTGCCTGGTGACGACGACGATCATCGAGTCCGGCCTCGACATCCCGACCGCGAACACGCTGATCGTCGATCGCGCCGACCAGCTTGGCCTCTCCCAGGCCTACCAGATCCGCGGCCGCGTCGGCCGCTCTCGCGAGCGCGCCTTCGCCTACCTGCTCTACCCCTCGGCCGAGGCGCTGAGCGAGGACGCAGCCGCCCGGCTCTCGACCCTCGCCGACCACACCGAGCTCGGCTCCGGCTTCCGGATCGCGATGCGCGACCTCGACATCCGCGGCGCCGGCAACCTGCTCGGCGACGAGCAGTCCGGCCACGTCGCCGCGGTCGGCTTCGAGCTCTACTGCCAGATGATCGACGAGGCGGTGGCTGAGGCTGGGCCGGTTGCCGAGGAGGGGGAGGAGGCGCCGGAGCCGGTCCGCCTCGACGTACCCGTCGATGCCTACCTGCCGGCGACCTTCATCCCCTTCGAGGCGGCCAAGATCGACGTCCACCGCCGCATCGTCGCCACCCGCGAGCCGGGTGAGCTGCGGGCGATCCAGGCCGAGCTCGAGGACCGCTTCGGCCAGCTGCCCGAGCCGGCCGAGAACCTGCTCAGCCTGCAGCGGGCGCGGATCGAGCTGGGCCTGGCGGGGGCCGACAGCGTCGAGTTCCGCGGCGGCCGCCTCAGCGTCACCGGGATCGAGCTCGACTCGGCCCAGGCTGCCGCCCTGCGCGAGAAGGTCGAGGGCGCGCTCTATGAGTGGCGGGAGAAAACGGCCGGCGTCAGGGCCGCCGGCGACCCCGAGGAGCGGCTGGCGGCGGTGCTCTCGATGGCGACAGCGCTGCGCGAGGTGAAGAGGGAGGCCGCGCCTGCCGAGTGAGTCTCGTGGCCTCCCGGCGCCACGAGGCTGTTCCAAACCCGTTGTTTGATCTATGCTGCCGAACTCGTGAGTCCGAGTAAGCGTCAGCGGCCCACGGTGGGCAAGGGAAAAGGAGAGAGCGCGAAAGCGCCCTCGCGTGGCCCTGCGCCGCGCCAGCGCCTCGCCCTCCTGATCTTCGGCATCGTCTTCGTCGGCCTCTTCGTCGGCTTCGCGATCGCCCAGGGCATCGGCTACCCGACGGTCCCCTCCAACGCGGTCGCGATCGTCAAGGGCGTTCCCAGCGACCAGGGCACGATCACCAAGGCCCAGTACGCCAAAGCGGTGGTGCAGACGGCCAAAGCGAGCAAACTCAAAACGACTCCTAAACCGGGCACCAAAAAATACGAAGAACTGAAGACGACAGCGCTCGGCAGCCTGCTCGACATGGTCTGGATCCAGGGCGAGGCGGAAGAACTCGGGGTCACGGTGACGCCGAAACAGATCAAAGACGAATTCGAATCGATCAAATCGCAGAACTTCAAAACCGCGGCCGAATACACCGAATTCCTCAAAACCTCGGACCTGACCCAGGAAGACATCAATGACCGGGTCAAACTGCAGCTGCTGAGCCAGGAAATTCAGAAACTGCTCGGCGAAAACCCGCCGAAAGCATCCAGCACCGAAGTCAAGGACTACTACGAAGCGGCGAAGGCGACCCAGTTCACGCAGAAACCGACCCGCGACGTCCTGGTCGTGATCACCAAAACGGAAGCCGCCGGCGAGAAAGCCAAGGCGCTGCTCGAAAAAGACCCGACGCCCGCGAACTGGAAAAAAGTCGCGAAAAAATACTCGATCGACCCAACCAGCAAAGCCAAAGGCGGCTTGATCGAAGGACTCAGCGAAGGCGCGACGCCGGAACCGATCAACGGCGCGATCTTCAACGCCCCCAACGCCAAGGTCGAAGGCCTGGTCAAAGGCCCCAACGGCTACTACCTCTTCGAGGTCGAGAAATCGACCCCCGAGAAAGTCCAGCCCCTGAAAGAAGTGCAGTCGCAGATCAGCTCGCAGCTGTCGCAGCAGGCGCAGCAGGAAGTCTTCTCCGAATTCCTCGCCGGCTACAACAGCAAGTGGCAGTCGCGCACGTTCTGCGCTTCCGACTACACGATCTCGCGCTGTGCCAATTACAAGGGCTCTGGACATCCCGAAAGCGCCCCGCCGGCCTGCTACGAAGCTAATCCGAAAGGCGGCATTCCCGCCGATTGCCCGGCCCCGGTCCAGCAGCTGGCGCCAGCTCTGCCGGGGACGATCAGCATCCTGACGCCGAAAGGCACGCCGCTTCCGCAGCGCCCGCAGCCCGAAGGCCTGAAACCGGCAGTCGAAGGCGAAGTGCCGAGCGTCGCCGGCGCCGTTCCCGGCGCCACCACCGCGCCGCCTCCCTCCGAATAGCCGCCCTCCGGCCCGCCGCCCCTCCGGTTAGACTGCCGCGCCCGTGAGTTCAATCTCCAGCATTCACGCGCGCCAGATTCTCGACTCTCGCGGCAACCCGACGGTCGAGGTCGAAGTCGTCCTCGAGTCCGGCGCCAGGGGTCTTGCCGCGGTGCCTTCCGGCGCCTCGACCGGCGAGTTCGAGGCGGTCGAGCTGCGCGACGGGGGCGATGCCTGGGCCGGCAAGGGCGTCTCACGCGCGGTCGGCCACGTCAACGGTGAGATCGCCGCCGCCCTGACCGGCGCCCGCGCTGCCGAGCAGGGGGCGCTCGACCAGACGATGATCGAGCTTGACGGCACCTCCAACAAGGGCCGGCTCGGCGCCAACGCGATCCTCGGCGTCTCCTTGGCCGCCGCCAAGGCCGCCGCCGCCGATTCCGGCCAGCCGCTCTACCGCTACCTGGCCGAGCTCTACGGAGGCGGGGAGCCGATCCTGCTGCCGGTGCCGATGATGAACGTGCTCAACGGCGGCGCCCACGCCGACAACTCGGTCGACTTCCAGGAGTTCATGGTCGTCCCGGCCGGCGCGGGCAGCTTCTCAGAGTGCTTGCGGATCGGCACCGAGGTCTTCCACGCTTTGAAGAAGAGCCTTGCCTCCAAGGGCCTCTCGACCGCCGGCGGCGACGAGGGGGGTTTCGCCCCCGACCTCGAGTCCAACGAGGCGGCGCTGCAGGCCGTGCTGGCCGGGGTCGAGGCCGCCGGCTACGAGCCCGGGTCCGATGTCTTCATTGCCCTCGACCCTGCCACCAGCGAGGTCTTCGAGGACGGCGCCTACGTGCTCGAGCACGAGGGCCGCTCGCTCACCCCGGCCGAGATGGCCGCCTACTGGGAGGACGCCTGCTCGCGCTACCCGATCCTCTCGATCGAGGATGGGATGGACGAGGAGGATTGGGATGGCTGGGGGCTGCTGACCGGGCGCATCGGCGATCGGGTCCAGCTTGTCGGCGACGATCTCTTCGTCACCAACCCGGAACGGCTGCGCCGTGGGATCGACCTCGGCGTCGGCAACTCGATCCTGGTCAAGGTCAACCAGATCGGCACCCTGACCGAGACCCTGGAGGCGATCCGGATCGCGCGCGAGGCCGGCTACACAGCAGTCATCTCGCATCGCTCCGGTGAGACCGAAGACACGACGATCGCCGACCTCGCCGTCGCCACCGGCGCCGGGCAGATCAAGACCGGCGCTCCCTCACGCTCAGACCGCGTCGCCAAGTACAACCGCTTGCTGCGAATCGAGGAGGAATTGGGCGACAGCGCCGAGTTCCCGGGCTTGCAGGCCTTCGTCCAGCGGTCCAGTTAGTGAAGGAAAGCGAGGCCCGGCCGCAAAGGACCGGGCATGGCAGTACGCGCCCACGCCGGCTCAGCGACGGCTTCCAGGGCCCGCCGTCGCCCCGCCGCCCGCAAACGGCCAGGTGCTCGCCAGGGCGCAAGCCGCGTCAACTGGGAGCGGGTCGGCCGGGTCGCGCTGACACTCGTGCTTGCTGCCGTCCTCTATTCCTACCTCAACCCGGCGATCAATTTCGTCAAGACCTACACGGCGACGACCGCCGCCAAAATCCAGCTTCACGAAGCGCAGCGGGAAAACACCCATCTCCACCACCGGATCCAGCAGTCGGGAGATCCGATCGTGATCGATCGCGAAGCGCGCGCCCAGGGGATGACCGCCCCGGAAGAGACCCCAATGGTGGTCGACGGCCTCTAGTTCAGAATTGCCCCGGTGGTTAGCGCCGGCTCCTACATCCTCAGCGCCCTTGAGCTGGCCGTCCTGGCCTTGGCCCTTGGGTTCAGCGCCTTTCGCCTGAGAAGCCGACTGATACCTGCCTGGGCTGGAGCCCCGGCTCGATTGGTCGAGGCGATCGCCGGCATCGCCTTCCTAATCTGGATCAGCGAGGTGCTTGGGGCGGTCGGGCTCTTCTATGGCTGGGCTGTGGTCGGATCGGCAGTGCTCTTGGCGGTTGGCGTGGGCGCCTGGCCGCGGAGGGAGAGGCCTTCGGCGCCTGGACCGAGCGCGCCGCCGGTTCATTGGCTGGCGATGCTCGTGACCGTCGGGGTCGTCGCGCTCGTGGTTGCCCACTGGGGCTTGACGACCAAGGATGCGCTCGACCGGGGGATCTTCAACTTCGACAGCCTCTGGTACCACCTTCCGTTTGCTGTGGACATGGTGCAGAGCCATTCCGTTACCGGGATGCATTACGTCGACACGGTCTTCACGAACTGGTTCTATCCGCAGAACTCCGAGTTACTGCACGCGGTGGGGATCGCTCTGGTCCACAGGGACACGCTTTCGTTGTTTCTGAACTTCGGGTGGTTGGCAGTTGCCTTCCTTTCCGCCTGGTGCATCGGGCGGCCCTATGGGCGTGGGCCATTGACGGTCACGGCTGCCGCGCTGCTGCTTGAGAGCCACATCCTGATCGTCAGGGAGCCGGCGGCCGCCAAGAACGATCTGGTTGCCGCCGCGTTGCTGCTGGCGGCTATCGCGATCCTGGTCAATGCCTGGGCGGAGCAGCGGGCGTCTGCGGGGGAGGGGGAGAAGGCCTCCTTGCCAGTCGGCTGGCCGCTTGCCGCCGCTGGGCTGGCGGTTGGGCTTGCCGCTGGGACCAAGGTGACGGTGCTGGCGATGGCCGCCGCCCTGACGGTCGCGGTGATCGTGCTGGCGCCGGCGGGACGGCGCTGGGCGGCTGCGGGCTGGTGGTTTGTGCCGGGTCTGCTCGGCGGCGGCTTCTGGTATCTGCGCAACCTCGTCGTCGCCGGCAACCCGCTGCCCGAGATCGAACATCTGGGGCCGATCTCGTTGCCGCACCCCGCCCACCTGCAGACGGCGCGGCCGGACTTCAGCATCGCCCACTACGCGACCGACACCGGCGTCTGGCGCGATTACTTCGGGCCGGGGCTGCACCACGCTTTCGGCGGCCTCTGGCCGCTGGTCGTGCTCGGCGCGCTCCTCGGCGCGGTGCTGGCGGCAGGATGGGGGCGAGACCGCATTGTCCGCTGGATCGGGGGTGTCGCTCTCTTCGGCCTCATCGCCTACCTGTTCACGCCGCTCAGCGCAGCCGGCCCCGACGGCGCGCCCGATGCCTTCGCGATCAACATCCGCTACCTCTACGCGGCCCTGCTCGCCTCTCTGGCCCTGCTGCCGCTGGCGCGCGGGCTTGAGAGCGAGCGGCGCCGCTGGATCATGCTCGGCGCCCTGCTCGCCGTCCTCGTGCTCACCAGCCGCTCCGACGCCGTCCTCCGCGACCCCTCGCGCCTCTTCGGCATCGCCCTCGCCTGCCTCTTGGTCCTGGCCCCGGCCGCCCTGCTGCTGGCGCGGTCGCGGGGGGCCGGGCGGGTGACCGTAACCGCCGGCTTCGCCGCCCTCGCGGTTGTGGCGGTCGCGATCGGCTACCCGGTCGAGCGCCACTACCTGCGCGAACGCTTCCGCGATCAGGCAGCGGCGACGAGCATCCCCGGGATGGATCTCAACTCGGCTTACCGCTGGGCCCGCGACACCAGCGGCCTGCGGATCGGCCTCGCCGGCACCAGCGCCGGCTTCGCCCAGTACGGCTTCTACGGGACTGATCTCTCCAACCGCGTCATCTACCTGGGCGAAAAGGGCCCGCACGGCGCCTTCAACGCGATCCCCACCTGCCGCGCCTTCCGCACGGCGGTCAACGAAGCTGAACTCGACTACCTGGTCACCGCGCCCTTCCTCAACTTCATCCACCCCGGCAGCCCGATCGCCTCGCCGGAGGCGCGCTGGCTGCGCAACGAGCCCTCGGTGACGCCGGTCGACCGTGAAGGCCAGGTCACGGTCTGGAAGATCCCGCACGGACTCGAACTGGACCCACTGGCCTGCGGCCCCGTCAACGCTCCTCTGCGCCAGATCCCCAACGCGCCCGGCGCGTAATCTCAGCGGCGTGAGCTATCCGATCGAGAACGGCCTTTATCAGTGGGAGGAGGGTTGGCGCTCTTACCAGGCGCTGGCTGACGACCCGCCGCTGCGCCGCCGTGCCGACCGGGTTGTGGCTGCGGTTCGCGACGAGTTGCAGCGGCGGCTGGGGCCGACCTTTCGGGCCGCGGACCTGGCCGATGTCTATGGCAGCGGGACCGACTGGTGCCAGCAGGTGGCGCTGGAAACCGACCCTGGGGCCGAGATCGACCCGACGATGCTGGCCGACGCGGCCTTCTGGCTCTACCTGCGCGTCGCCGGCGACTTCGCCGGCGGCCGCGTGGTCGTTCTGGACGAATAGGAGCGGCTAGCGCCGCTCAGTCGTCGTCGCCGTCGCTGCTAGCGCCGCCGCCCGAGTTGGCGGGCTCAGGCGCGCCAGGACGCCGGATCACGATCTGATCGGCGTCGATCCGCACCGTGACCTCACGCTGCCCGGCCCAGTGCTCGGAGTAGACGGGGTTGTCTTTGACCGAAGGGTCGAGCCAGAGGCCGTAGCCGTCGGTCTCGCCGTGGTCGAAAGTTGCCTCAAGCTCTTTGCGGCGGCCGCGGCCGCCACGCCTGCCGCGGCGGCGCCTGCGGCGGGGGCGGCCCTCGCCACCCTCGGAGTCCGCGTCGCCCTCGTCGGAGTCGGCGTCCTCATCCTCATTCTCGTCCTCCTCGACAACCTCCTCGACCGTGGCCGCTTCGATCTCGGCTTCGATCTCGTCGCGGAGGTCGATTTCGCTGGAGCCCGACTCCTCGTCATCGGGGGTGAGCCCGTGCTGGTTGCGGAACTCGCGCAGTTCACTGGCGCTGACTTCGAGCTGATGCGCGATCCAAGGATCGGTCCGCCCCTGGCGAACCCAGGCGCGGATCTGGTTGAGCTGCGGCTTCAGAGAGCGTCTGGCCATCGGCGGGCGAGTCTATTCAACCGGGGGGTTCGTCGGCGCGTCGCTAGGACATCAGGAACGCGAGCGCCTCGAACATCGAGACGACGACGACGGCCACGGTGACGGTCAGGCAGACGGCGAGGACGCTGAAGCGGACCTTGCCCTGCTGCTCGGTACGGGTGATGCGACGCGCCCGCGAGCGGTTGGCGGCGCGGGCGCGCAGCTGCTCACGACGACGACGCTCAAGCGCTGTCTCCTGCTCGAAGGCAGACTCGAACTGGTTGATGCTCTGACGCATTCGCATAAAGAGAAGGCCCCAAAGGGCCGTGCGGCACCGTAGCAAAGCTCAGCCAGGGTTTCAGGCAGGACAGGCGCCCCAGAGGCCGCGGCCGGCCTGCGCCGCGCCCAGCTCGAGCCGCCGAAAGAGCGGCGCGAAGCGGTTATTCGGCGGGATCGTCAGCGTCCTGGCCAGGCCCCGCCGGACCAGCATCGCGTTGACGAAGCGGTGGTCGAGGTAGACGTAGGCGAGCAGCCGGCCATAGATGTCGCGGGGTTCGGCGCCGAAGACCAGCCGCACCCAGCGGTGTTCGACCAGGTGGTGGTCGAAGCTCGACGCCCGCGGCCCGAAGCACTGCACCGGGGTGTCGGGCTTGACCGTCTCCGGCGTGTCGACGCCGATGTAGCGGACGTACTCGTCCTCGCCGCCGATCCGGGCTTCGATCGTGTCGCCGTCGACCGCCCGCACCACGTAGGCCCTGACGCTGGCCGGCGCCTCGGCTCCCGGCGAGCCGCCGAGGCTGGGGCGCAGCACGACCAGGGCAGCGACGACCAGCAGCGCCAGGCTGCCGATCGATCTGCCTCTTAGATGTCCCTGCACCCCCTCTTAAGGGCACAGGGGCGGAAACTCTCCCCCCAGCGCGCCTAGGGCGTGCGCTGGACGTTGGCGAGCAGGGTCTCCTTGATCTGGGCGACGATCTCCAGGGCCTCGCTCCACTCGCGCTGCCAGACGTTGCGGCCGAAGATGACGCCGGAGCCGCCGGCCCCCATGATCTCGCCGGTGTGCTTGAGGACCGTCTCGTCGTCGACCTTGGAGCCGCCCGAGAGCACGACCAGGGCGCGGCCGGCGGAGGCGACGCAGTGCTGGATCGCTTCCTCCTGCGTCACTTCCATCTCGTTATAAGGAGCGGGGGCGTCCTTGTCCTTGGCGGGGTCGATCTTCGGCATGTTGAGCTTGACCACGTCGGCGCCCATCTCCATCGCCATCCGCGCCGCGTAGTCAATCGCGTAGAACGAGTTGGCGCCGCCCTTGGCGTCGACCGCTTCGCCGCGCGGGTAGGACCAGACGATCAGCGGCATCCCGAAGCGGTCGCAGTCCTGGCGCACCTGGCGCAACTGGGCGAGGTCCTCGTCCTGGCGCGGCGAGCCGACGTAGAGGGTGTAGCCGACCGCGTCGGCGCCGAGCCGGACCGCGTCCTCGACCGAGGAGTTGCAGGTCGAGAAAGACTTGGCCGATGAGGGGATGTCGGTCTTGCCGTTGACCTTGAGGATCAACGGCACCTGGCCGGCGTAGTCGGGGTAGTACTTCTCGGCCATGCCGATCTGGCAGGCGAGCGCCGAGTAGCCGGCCTCCGCCGCGAGGCGGAACTGGTAGTCGGGGTCCTTCGAAGCCGGGTTGGGGAAGAAGTCGCGCGGCCCGTGCTCGATGCCCTGGTCGATCGGCAGCAGCATCAGGGTGCCCTGGCCGGGGCCGAACTCGAACAGCAGCCGGTGCAGGCGGGCTCGTTTGCCGGCGGGCAGGGTCTGGAGCAGTGATTTCTGCTCGCTCAGGCTCTTCACTTCCACGCGGTTTCCTCCTCAGGGACGGGTGCGCCCGCAGTATGCCATCGGAGCGCGGTTATGAGCGGTTGGGGCGAGGGGTCTATTCTCGTTTAACCATGAGCGAGACTGAGCTCAGCGTCATCTGCAAGAACTGCGGCTCCGAGGTCAGTCCTTACGTAACCGAGTGCCCGTACTGCGGCGCTCGCCTGCGTAAGCGGGCGCCGAAGCTGGAGCGGCGCGGCGACGCGCTCGAGGCAAAGGTCTCGCGGCGCAGCAGGCCACGCCTGCTCAAACGCAAAGGGGGCGACTCGGCGGCCCCGTTCCGCCCCTACGCGACGCTGGCCGTGATCCTCGGCTCGGCCGCCCTGCTCCTGATTCAGAAGGCGACCGGTGGCACCCTCTTCGACTTCGGCGGCCTGGTCGTGCCCTTCCAGGGCGACTGGTGGCGCTACTTCACCGCCCCCTTCGCCTACGTCGACATCGGCTACCTGTTCGTCGTCAGCGTCGGCCTCGCGATCTTCTCGATCAGCCTCGAGCGACGCCTCGGCAGCGCCCCGACCGCCGTCCTCCTGCTTGCCTGCGGCTCGTTGGGAGTGCTCGCTGCCGGCGGGATCGCCAGCGCCCAGGGCGAAATCACGGTGATCGCCGGCGGCAACGGGATGGCGCTCGGCGCGGTCGCCGCCTGGTTCGCGATCCGCCGCTCCGAGGCCCACCACTCGATTGAGCAGGAGTACGACCTAATCGGGGTCGCGGTCGCCGCCGCGGTCCTGATCGCGCTGCCGGTCTTCGCCCCCACCGCGGACGTCTTCGCCGGCCTGGTCGGTGGCGCCGTCGGTGGCCTGGCCGGCCTTGCCGCTTCGGCGCTGCACCCCTCCGAATAGCCTGTGGCCGTGGCCCACAGCGACAAGGAGATCGACGACGCGATCGAGCGGATGCTGGAGGCCGGGCGCTTCGCCGAGGCCGAGCGGCTCGTTGCCCGCGCCGCGCCGCAGCTGCAGCGGGTGCTGGTCGCCGCCCTGGCCGAGGGGGGCTGGTTCGGCGAGTCCCACGACGCCGAGGCGCTGAAAGCCGCCACCGCGCCCGACCCCGACGAGCGGATCGCCGCGGTCCGGGCGATCCTCGCCGAGGAGGCGAGGATGGGGATGATGGTTGGCGTCGCGGTTGGTTGGGTACTGCGGGAAGAGCTAGCGGACAAGACAGAGATCGAGGGAGGCAACTGAAGATGGAGATTCGATTCCACGGGCACTCGTGCTTCGAGCTGAGCGAGGGGGACACCCGCATCTTGGTCGACCCGTTCCTCAAGCCCAACAACCCGAGCGCTATCGCCAGCGCCGACGAGGTCGATCCGACCCACATCGCGATCAGCCACGGCCACGCCGACCACATGGCCGACGCGATCGCCGTCGCCGAGCGCACCGGCGCCCACTGCGTGGCGATCGTCGAGCTCGCCAACTGGCTCGAAGCCCACGGCGCCAAGCAGGTCAGCGACCCCAATCTCGGCGGCACGGTCCGCTTCGAGTGGGGCTGGATCAAGCTGGTCCCGGCCTGGCACACGAGCACGCTCCCCGGCTCCGAAGAGCAGCCCTACAGCGCCGAGCACGGGATCTCGCTCGGCACCGCGGCCGGCCTGCTGATCAACATCGGCGGCGTCACCGTCTACCACTGCGGCGACACCTGCCTCTTCGGCGACATGAAGCTGATCGCCGAACGCAACCCAGCTGACATCGCCCTGATCCCGATCGGCGGCCACTACACGATGGATCGCCACGACGCCGTGGTCGCAGCCGAGCTGATCGGCGCCGGGACCGTGATCCCGATGCACTACGACACCTTCCCGCCGATCGCGACCGACGCCGGCGCCTTCAAGGCCGAGGTCGAGTCGAAAACCTCCTCCCAGGTAGTGGTGCTGGCGCCGGGGGAGACGCACTCGGCCTAAAAAGACTGGCTGACTGGCCAGTTTGGCTGGTAACCTCGGCGCAACCGTCGCAGCCAAGGTGAGGAGAGAGCAGCAGATGGATACGACAGAGGCATCCGGAACCCAGTCGAGGACCGAGCGGGCCGATTTCCAGGAGACCGCCGATCCGGCCCTGATGGAGGCCGCCGATCGCACCGCCGACGTCAAGCTGCTCACCTACAAGGAGCTCTACCTGCTCTGGGAGCGCCAGCAGTGGCAGACCCAGGAGCTCGACTTCAGCAAAGACCGCGAGGACTGGCACGAGCGGATCAGCGAGGAGGAGCGGTTCCAGCGCATGTACGGGCTCTCCTCCTTCTTCATCGGCGAGCAGAAGGTCGCTGAGGAGCTGGGGCCGATCATGCGCGCCGCCCAGACCGAGGATCAGAAAATCTTCCTCTGCACCCAGATCGCCGACGAGGCCCGCCACGTCCGCTTCTTCGAGCGCTTCTACGAGGAGGTCGGGGTGCTGGAGGCCGACGGCCTGACCGAGATGCTGGCCGAGACCTCAGAGCACCTGAACGAGAACTTCACCCGGCTCTTCGACGAAATGCTGAAGAAGCGGACCGACCGCCTCTCCGCCGAACCGGAGGACACCGAGGCGCTGGTCGAGGCGATCACGCTCTACCACATGGTGATCGAGGGGATGTTGGCCTTGACCGGGCAGCACTTCATCATGGACTTCAACGAACGCGAGGGGACGCTGCCGACCTTCATCGAGGGCTTTCAGAACGTCGCTCGCGACGAGCATCGCCACGTCGCCTTCGGCTCCGTCTTCCTGCGCGAGAAGGCGCGTGAGGACGAGCGCTACAAGCAGGCGATCCAGCGCACCCTGGAAGAGTCGCTGCCGGTGGCCGACGGCGTGCTCTCACCGCCCTGGGCAAGCGAAGACGACTGGGAGCTGTTCGGCTACTCGCTCGAGGACACCCGCAAATTCGCCGGCACCTGCCTGATGCGGCGCCTGAAAGTCATCGGCCTGCAGTAGCCGGGCCGCTGGCTTGGATTCAGGGTTCTGAAGCTTCGCCTGGGGCCTGCGCCGAGCCTGTTTCGGCGCCTGTGCCCGCGCCCGCAGCGCTTTCGCCTTCAGAGGCCGGCGGCGGAGGCGGCGGAGGGCTTTCAGCCGGTGGCGCGCTCGGCGGCGGAGTGCTGGCCGGCGGCGGAGGCGGTGTGCTGCCGCCGACGGTGACGACCACGGTGCCGCCAGAGGAGGTTGTGGGGGCGCCCGGCGTCGGTGAGGCGGCGGTCACGCCGGCGCCGTCCGTTTTGGCGACACCGTTGCTGGTCAAGTTGGACTGGCCGGCGGCTTCGTCGCCGGTTGCAATGGCCGGGGCTGCTGGCGCGGGCTCGGCTGCGGCCGGCTGCTCGGCGGGAGCTGCCGCCGGCTCGGCGACGGGCGGCGCCTGTGTCTGGGCCGCGGGCGGCGCCGCTATCTGCGCCTGGGCGAGAGCTGGTTTCCGCGCCGGCTTGTGGGCGAGCACGCGCGAGACAGAGGCAGCGCGGTGGGACGGCGCCGGTTCAGTCTGCTGCTTGACCTCGACCGCGGCCCCGGCCGTGAGCACCGCCGCGGTGACGACGCCGGCGACGGCCTTGGTCCCGATCGCCCCGCCGATCGCCCCGATGCCGCTGGCGGCGCTGCTGCCGCTGAGCGCGGCGCCGACGCTGCCGCCGACCGAGCCGACGGCGCCTGCCCCGGCGCCTGTCGCGCTGGCGCCTGCGCCAGCTGCGCCTGCGCCGCCGGTGCCGAAGCCGAGCTTGGAGGCGATGAAGCCCTTCAGCGCCAGCAGCGGCGCCACCGGGAAGAGGGCGGCCAGGACCTTGTCGTTGGAGCGGACCTGGGAGCGGAAGTCGGAGCATTCCTCGCAGTCGCGGACGTGGCGGCGGACCGGGGCGGAGACCTTGCGCAGCCCCTCCGACGCTTCGGCCAGCTCGAGCCGGACCTCGCCGCAGGTGAGCTGGCGGGCCTGGCTTGCCTCGGCCAGCGAGATCCGCGCCCTGACCAGCAGCGACTTGACCGACGGCACGCTGGTGTCCATCGCCTGGGCGATCTCCTCATAAGAGAGGGCGTCGATCTCACGCAGCAAGAGGGCTGAGCGCTGGGTCTCGGGAAGCTTGCTGACGTCGGTCAGCAGCTGGCGGAACTCCTCGCGGTTATGGACCTTCTCGGCGGTTGAGGAGGCCTCGACCGCGGGCACCATGTCCATCGATTCCTGGGCGTCGGCGGTCGGTTTGCGCAGGTAGTTGAGGCAGCGGTTGCGGGCGATCCGGTAGAGCCATGGGCGCAGGTTGATCTCGCGCTCGTCGGCCAGCATCGCCCGGTAGGCATTGACGAAGACCTCCTGGAGGACGTCTTCGGCATCCTCGGTCGATCCCAGCATCTGACGGCAGAAGCCGAGCAGCCGGCCCTGGTAGCGGTCGACGATCATCTCGAAGGCGCCGGAGTTGCCGCAGCGGGCCAAAGCGATGAGGCGATCGTCGCCCTGCAGTTTGAGCAGAGGAGAGCGCCGGGCTAGCAGTCCGCGCTGACTGGCGTGCGTTAGTGCTGAAGCCTCCAAGCTATATCTCTCCAGGGAAGGCGTGGGTCTTATCGATACAGACACCGTACCAGCGGGATAGTTGCGGTTGCCACCATTTTTATGCGCCTTTTAGGCCACGCCCAAAGCCCGGGTACCATCTCCGCTGCCCGGGTGGCGAAACTGGCAAAAGCGGCGCCCTTAAAAGGCGCTGCCCCTTCGGGGGCTTGCGGGTTCGAGTCCCGCCCCGGGCACTATCGAGCGGCGCTCCGCTAGGCTCGCGTCCAATGGTCCACGGGGGGCGATTAGTGGCGAAGACCCTGGGCTCACGCGGAGTGAGCCATCTCTTCACGCTCTCGGGCGGCCATCTCTTCTCCATCTATGACGGCTGCCGCGAGGAGGAGATCGAGATCGTCGATGTCCGCCACGAGCAGTCGGCGGTTTTCGCCGCGGAGGGATACGCGAAGGCGACGCGCCGGCTCGGGGTCGCTGCCCTGACCGCCGGCCCGGGAGTGACCAATGGCGTCAGCGCGATCGCCAGCGCCCGCGCCAACGGCTCGCCGATCGCCGTCCTCGGCGGCAGGGCGCCGGAGCTGCGCTGGGGCTCGGGGTCGCTGCAGGAGATCGACCACCTGCCGTTCATCTCGCCGCTGGTCAAGTCGGCGGCGACGGTCAAGGATCCCGAGGAGATCGCGGCGATGACCGCGGCGGCGCTCGACCTGGCGATCGCCGAACCGGGCGGGCCGACCTTTGTCGACTACCCGCTCGACGTCGTCTTCACCGAGGCCGAACTGCACATACCCGCCTTGCCGCCACCGCCAGTCGAGCCTCCCGCCGTCGGCGTCGAGGAGGCAGCCTCGCTCCTGGCCGCGGCGGAGCGGCCGGTGATCATGGCCGGCAGCGGCGTCTACTGGGCTCACGGCGAGGAAGACCTCACCTACCTGGCGGAGGTTCTCGGCAGCCCGGTCTTCCTCAACGGCCTCGGCCGCGGCTGCATGCCGGCCGATCACGAGCTTGTCCTCAGCCGCGCCCGCGGCGTCGGGTTGAAGGGCGCCGACGTGGCGCTTGTCGTCGGCGTGCCGATGGACTTCCGCCTCGGCTTCGGCGCCAGCTTCGGCGAGAACACCAAGATCATCCGCCTCGACACGATGCCGAACGAGCTGACTGCGAACCGCGCCCCGTATCTGGACCTGGTTGGCGAGGTCGCCGTCACCCTGGCCGCGATGCGCGACTCGGCGCTGACCCTCAACGGCGAGCCGCACACCGACGAGTGGGTGGCGGAACTGCGCGAGGTCGAGCAGGAGAAGCGGCTGGCCGAGCAGGCGGAACTGCACGATTCGCGCTCGCCGCTGCACCCAGTCCGCATATACAAGGAGCTGGGCGACGTGCTCGAGCGCGACGCGATCGTGATCGGCGACGGCGGCGACTTCGTCTCCTACGCCGGCCGTTTCATCGACACCTACGAGCCCGGCTGCTGGATGGACCCGGGGCCGTTCGGTTGTCTCGGCGCCGGCCCGGGCCAGGCGATCGGCGCCAAGTTCGCCCATCCGGACCGGCAGGTCTGCCTGTTGCTCGGCGACGGCGCCTTTGGCTTCGCTGGAATGGAGTTCGACACAATGGCGCGTCACGGGCTCAACGTCGTCGGCGTGATGGGCAACAACGGGATCTGGGCGCTCGAGCATCACCCGATGAAATTCCTCTACGGCTACTCGGTCGCGGCGGAGCTGCGGCCCGAGACGCGCTACGACGAGATGGTCGAATCGCTGGGCTGCGAAGGCATCCTCGTGCGTCGCCCGGAGGAGCTGCGGCCGGCCCTGGAGAGAGCCTTCGAGTCGCCACGGCCGACGCTCGTCAACGTCCTGACCGACCCCGAGGTCGTTTACCCCCGCAAGTCAAATTTGGCTTAGTAAAAGGGATTTCCGCGAGCGAAAGGGCGTCTGGCTCGGCCTTCTCGCGAGGGACCCCGAACACAAGAATCGGCCGCCATCGCTGGCGGCCGATTCGAGTTGGTCCCTCAGGACGGGCAGGGGTACGTCTTCAGGGACCTTGTGTATTCGGTGGGTCCAAGCGGCGGGAGGCGCCATGATGCGGCAATCGCCTGAACCCTGTTCCGAGTCCGCAGTAGGGACTTGTCCCCACCTCTTTCCCGGTGCAACCGATTATCTGCCCGACTATCCGATTCGTCTAGGTAGCCGGGGGGGCACTGCAGATAACTAGGTAGACCCAGCCTACCAAGTTTTATGGGTTCGATGGGGGCCTTGACCCATCTGGAGTGCCGCGGTATAGCCCACTGTCCATGCGGTCCCGAGGGGTTTTCACGCACGGAGAACGCAATTATTCGCAAACGGGGGCCGCGGCCAGGGCGGCGCCGTACAAAATGTCGTGCTCGGAGGCCTGGATCTGGTCGAGGCCGAAGGCCCGCATCACCTCGATCAGGATCACGACCCCGGCGACGACGGTCGGGGCGCGGTCAGCGTGGAGGCCGGCGATCTTGACCCGCTCGGCCAGGGGCGCCGAGGCGAGGCGCGAGAGCATCCGCTGGATCGAGCGCAGGGAGAGGTCGTGGCCGTGGACCCGGGCCGGGTCGTAGGGCGCCAGCTCCATCTCGACTGCCGCCAGCGACGTCGGCGTGCCGCCGACCGCGATTGCCGCCTCGGCCCGCGCCGCCGGCTGGCCGCCGACCGCCGCCTCGATCAGCCCGCGCACGTCGGTGGCCAACCCCTCCAGCTCGAGCGCGGTCGGCGGGTCGGAGGAGATGTGGCGCTCGCTATGGCGGACGACGCCGGCTTGCAGCGAGGTGTGGAATTCGATCTCGGATCCGGCGCCGACGATCAGCTCGGTCGAGCCGCCGCCGATGTCGATCACCAGGGTCGGCGCCGGGGGCGGCGTCTCGGAGGTGGCGCCGAGGTAGGTCAGCCGCGCCTCCTCCTCGCCGTCGAGCACCCGGGCGGTGAGCGCGAAGCGCTCGCGCAGCTCGGCGATGAACGCGCTGCCGTTGGAGGCGTCGCGGACGGCGCTGGTCGCGATCGCGTCGACGGTCTCGACGCCGGCCTCCTGGTAGAGGGCGACGTAATCGGCGATCGCCTCGCAGGCAGCCTCAATCGCTTCGCTCGAGAGCTGGCCCGAGAGATCGACCCCGCGGCCCAGCCGCGTCACCTGGCTGCGCCGCTCGACCTCCCGCACTCGCCCCCCGGCAACCTCGGCGATCAGCAGCCGCGACGAGTTGGTGCCGATGTCGATCACCGCAACTCTGTGAGCATCCGTTGACATAAGGAGCGCCACTCTAGACAGACCCGCCACGCAAGGCCCCCTGCGAAGCCCAACCCCGCCTCCGCCAGCCCCTCGCCCGTTGCTAGCATGGTCAAACGCCGCGGGGTGGAGCAGCCAGGTAGCTCGTCGGGCTCATAACCCGAAGGTCGCAGGTTCGAATCCTGCCCCCGCTATGGCCTTATGGGCGACCAATCCGGGTCGCACGAAGCTGGCCTCCGACCCAAATGGCAAAGACCGTTCCCGTGCAGGAGCTGCGCAACAACCTGAGCAGCTTGCTCGATGGCGTCAGCAACCGACACGATCATGTGCTGGTGACTCGGAATGGTGCTCCTGCCGCGGCCCTGGTCCCGATCGACGAGTACGAGGCCTTGGAGGAGACCGCCGAGATTCTCTCGGATCCGGACGCCATCTCGGCACTAGAGACGGGCCTCGCCGAGATCGAGCGAGGCGAGACGGCCACCCTCGCGGAGCTTCGCAGCGAGTTGGCGGAGCGCCGACCGACGGCCAGCTGATCGTTGGCTCGGCTTGTTCTCGCTCGCCGCGCCCGTCGGGAGCTACTTGAACTCAACTGGCCGCTGATTGACGCGATCGAGGACGCACTGGGCCTGCTGGAGCGCGAACCGCGAGCGGGTCATGCGCTCCGAGGCAAACTGCGCGGGTTGTACTCATTGCGTGTTGGTTCCTACCGAATCCTTTACCAGCTGACTGATTCCGAGCAGACAGTTCGCGTCGCGGCTATTCGTCATCGAAGCATCGCCTACGGCAACGACCCACGCTAACTATCAATACGGGCTGCTGATCCCTGCTTGGCGTCCGCATGCGTTGCGACGCTTGATTTATGGGTGAGCAGATGAACCCCGAAACCGCCCAAGCGATTCTTGATTGTGCAAAGGCGGACGTTGTTGCCGAGGACGACCGGATGAAGGTCCTTGATGACAAGCTCAGCACCCTCGCGACCTTTTCAGGTCTAAGTGTCTCGATCAGCGCATCGCTTGGAGCAAACGTTCTGGTCGCGCGAGAGCTAGACGTCGGTTTTACGATTGCATTGGGGGTTACGCTGACCGCAGCAGTCGTGATGCTTCTGCTCACCACTCTGACTGCCTTTCGAGGTCTACGTCCAAAGGAGTATCGGGGTCTCACCCTTGATTCAGCCAAGTCGCGAGTTACTCCGAGGCGTTTGCGGGCCGATCCCGCCGAGGCTATGGCCGTTCTTGCAGCCACTTATTACACGGACATATTGCCTGCTGCGAGGTCTGCGAATAATGTCAAGCTCGAAAAAGTCGGAGATGCATTCAGGTACGCTCGCATAGGACTTATTGGCTTGGTCGTTGCAGTTGTGCTTACCGCGACTGGGGCTGTTGTGCAGAAAGGATCGGAAAATGAGCGAGACGCAAGATCGACAGGCTGGACCGCCGGAAAAGGACGAGCGGCCTCCGGAACAGCCGCCGAGCGACCTCGATCGGCCAATCCACGGTGATGAGACCGAGTACATCGAGAGGGGCCTGAAGGACGAGGACAAGGAGAATCGAGATGACTGAACGTAGCCAGTTTTCTGATGACCCACCCGAGGAGCTAGAACCCGATCCTGATGTCGCCGTGGAAGGCGATGTAACGGAGATTGCAGAGAAGGCTGCAACTGAGGGCGAGGGGAAGTGATGCATAGAGAGGATGAGCCCGTCCCGGGCGATGTGACCGAGCCGCTGGAAGAGGGTGACCACCCCGGATCAGACGCCGACGTTCCAATCAAAGGCGATGGCACTGAGGTGGTTCCCTTCAGCATCAACCAGGAAGGGGCAAGTCTAAACCTCTCAGATAGTCAGCCTCCAGGGCGGCGCTCCAAAGAGAAGTAGCCCAAAGCTGTCCCGTCAGAAGGAATCCGGCTGTGTCCAAGTAATAGGCACAGCCGGGTTACCCATAGGACCGAATCGCTCCCCGTCTTTTCTGGCCGCAGACAATAGGATTCAAACACGCCTATGGGGCAACGCTTGGGGCAACATGAGGCCGGAACACTTGCTGCGGGCCGACCCAATCCATAGACGAATCGCATCGCCCTGCATAAGATTGCACTGAGACGATGGCGCTTAAAACGAATGTGCGGCGGGTCAGGCTTGCTGATCTCGTTCCAGACCGAAAGAACCCTCGCTTCCCACCGGAGGAGCGAGAGGACCTTGGATCGGACGACGAGATATTTGAGTATCTGGCCGACTCTTTTAATGCCCTGCCACTAGCCGAGTCCATCGCACTCCACGGCTATTTCGCTTCGGAGCCGATGATCATTACGGAGGAAGAGGGCGATCTGGTTGTTCTGGAGGGAAACCGCCGACTGTCGGCTCTGTACGGCCTAGCACGAGAGGATCTCAGGGAAAGGTTCAACGACGGCGACGCTTGGAGCGAGGCGGCCCAGAAAGCCGACGTCTCCTTAGATTTTGAGGTGCCCACGCTGGAAGCTGAGGTTCGGGAGGATGCGGACGCGGTCATTGGCTTCAGGCACATCGGGAGTGTCTTGGCGTGGAAACCGATCCAGAGGGCGCAGTTCTTGGCCTACCTGATCGACGACCACGAGGAGAGTTTCTTGGAGGCGGCCGATTCGGTTGGTGAGGAGGAATCCGTCGTCCGATTGCTCTATCGCAATCAGGGCATCCTCGCGTGTGCGCGGGAGATGGACCGGCCTGAGGTTGCCTTGCGTGCGACGAAGCGATTTGGAATTTTCACCGCGGCTTTGAACCGCGCCGCCCTTCGGCAGCATGTGGGTGCAAAGCCTGTTTCTGACGTCGAAGAGCGAGTTCCGCAGATCCAAGAGGACGACCTTCCCCATCTTGTTGAGCTGTCGTCGTGGCTCTTCGGATCGAACGGAGACCAGAGAGTGATCACTGAGTCAAGGCAGATCACGATGCTGGCGACTGTCGTTGCCGACGAGCAGGCCCTTGAAGAGCTTCGCCGTACTCGCGACTTGGAGGGCGCGTTTGCGCTCATTCCAGAGGCCACTACTCCCGAGCCCAAGCGAGTCATGAGGTCTCTCGCAATGGGTGTCGGTCATATTCGCTCAGCTGCGGCCTCAATCGGCCTAATAGCGGCGGAGCCGCGAACGGAGACGCTGTCATCCGAACTGGATGACCTCTCCGATGAGATCCGTGAGGCGATCGACGAGATAGAGGACTGAACCCTCGTTGTCCGTCCCTATCCCTCCGGGTCAGAATTCCGCTGCCCTAGCGGATTGGGCGGAGACCGTTCTCGCGGTCGGGTCCGGTGACGGGCTCAGTCACGTCCGGATAGATCGGCTTCTGAAAGGCGAGGG
The DNA here is from genome assembly GCA_964401995.1 of uncultured Conexibacteraceae bacterium. Taxonomy (GTDB): domain Bacteria; phylum Actinomycetota; class Thermoleophilia; order Solirubrobacterales; family 70-9; genus DATCBF01. Next base: position 35,745 of record CAYOAP010000001.1, read on the forward strand.
TAGCGTCGCGGCCGACGCTGAGTTCAGTGAAGACAAAGAAAAAACCGCGCCAGAGGGGGCAGGGGCCGAGGTCGACGTTGACCTTGAGATGCTTGGGAGCGAGGCAGAGGCTGAGAGGGACGTTCGTCTGGAGTTGCTCGTGGAACAGGTGAAGCTTAGGACGACAGTCGGCGAGCGGATCTACCCTTTTCGCGCAGAGGACGACCGCATCTCGCGTACGAGTTCCTGCGGGGAAGACATCTATTTCCTTCTGTTGGTTCTTAGTTCGGCGGACGCAGCGTTTCGCGGAGACAGACGAGCTCACGAGGTAGAGGGAGCATTCGATCAACTGGCCCTTGAAGCGATGCGACGCTTCATAGGCAGAGGTGCCGATGGGGTCCGATTTGCGAGAAGCACTGACGACTCAGGCGACGATGCCTCCCGACCGGGACTATTTTCCGAGGCGATCCAGTGGCTTCGGGATCAGCTGGATGTCCGCGGACGGGTGGAACCGACGGATCAACCGGATGAGAAGCGTCATTGGGAGTGGCATGAGTCATATCCGGTGCCCAATAGCTACAACGATGGCGGCGTTGACTTAGTTGTCTGGTGGAGATTCAAGGACGACCGGCAGGGGTTCCCTGTAGCGCTGGTTCAATGCACCGTTCAGATTTCGTGGGAGCGAAAGCTTGAAGACATTCCTCTTGTCCTATGGGAACGATGGATTGACTTCTCGATGGTTCCGCCTCAGCGAGCGCTGGTCATTCCGTTTAGTGGAGACCCATCGGATGGCCTCTGGCGAGAACGCTCTTTGCGCGCCGGAGTCGTTATTGATCGAGTCCGATTGTTGGAGTTGCTCAATGAGCTGGACTGCGAGACCCTTGCGTCGCTTGTTGGTTCAGAGACCTCAGAATGGGTGAGTCGCGAGCTTGCAACGATCGGATAGCGCAAGCGTCCGACATTTCAGCCGATGGGGCCGTGGCCATAGGAGCGCCAGTCTAGGCTTGTAGGAGACGACGACTGCTGCAATCTCCTTCGCGGCAAGCTGAGGGCCTTGGTGCTCCCAGACACGCATCACCGTCCAGCCTGCTGATTGCAATGCCACATCATTCTCGCGGTCCCGCTGAACGTTCCGATCAAGCTTTGCCTTCCAATAGGTGGCGTTCGTATTCGGATCGCTCTCATGGATCGGGCAGCGATGCCAGAAGCAGCCATCAACGAAGACTGCGACTCAGACGACTGGGAAGACAATGTCGGCTCGACATCGAACGGCGGAATCGGGTCGGCGATTCTTGAAGAAGCGGAATCCTTTGGCGTGAAGAGCGGAGTGCAGCGCTCGCTCCGGCGCCGTCTCTGAGCTGCGGTTGCCTTTCATCACGGCCCGCGTGCCCTCGGAGCTAGCGGATGGCGCGGGAGGGATCTGCTGAATTTCCCTGTCTCCTCGCTGCTGGGGTTTCAACGTCATTGCCAGGTCGTAATGTTGCCGGAATGAATGCGATCAGTCTCTTTACGGGAGCTGGAGGCCTTGATCTCGGCTGCGAGGCTGCGGGATTCCGGACCCGCGCGATTGTTGAGCACGAGCCTCGTGCGCAGGAGACGATTCGTCAAAACCGAACCGCGTTCTTCTCGATGCTCGAGGATGACGCCATCTTCGACGACATCCTCTCGGTCAACTACGACGACCTTCTTGATGCGGCCCTGCTGAAGCGCGGAGATGTCGATCTGGTGCACGGGGGACCACCTTGCACGCCGTTCTCGAAGAGCGGTTATTGGCTTGCCTATAAGCGCGCGGGAGAAGATCCGAAGGCATCACTCCTCGACAATTATGTCGAAGCGCTAGTTGCCATTCGGCCGAAGGCCTTCGTAATGGAGAACGTCTTTGCTCTGGGTTATCGAAATCACAATCGCTTTGTCTTGGAGCGATTTGCTGCTGCGGTGCGCGCGGCTGGCTACTCACTTGACTTGCAAGCATTGATTGCTGCCGATTTCGGAGTTCCCCAGCTGCGCCAGCGCCTGTTTTGCGTTGGGCTGAGAGAGGATTTGCTGGATGTTCCGACAGACCTATATCGCTTTCCGTGGCCTGGGCCAACCCACTCAGGTCCTCATGAGACCCGCACTAAATACGACCACGGCTTGAAACCGCATAAGACCGCTAGCGAAGCTTTTGCGGATCTTGACTCCGACAGCAACCCTCCCGAGTCGGAGGAGGAGGTTAAAGGCACCTACGAGGACGAGTTCCGGGGTGTCCCACCAGGCGACAATTACTTGTTCTGGACGGCCCACCGCGGGCATCCGCAGCCCCGCTTCGAGTGGCGCAAACGCTACTGGACCTTCCTTCTAAAGTTGCATCCAGACCGGCCATCACCAACGATTCAGGGGCAGCCAGGTCCCTGGGTTGGCCCGTTTCATTGGGAGGGCCGGCGACTCCGAGTCGCTGAGCTAAAGCGGCTAATGACCTTCCCTGATGAGTTCGACATTCTTGGTACGCGCCGCGAGCAGCAACTGCAGCTCGGCAATGCTGTTCCTCCGCTGCTTGGTCAAGTAGTCGGGGAAGCCGTGGCTCGGGAGCTTGCTCGCATTGGCATGGCGGCTCCTGAGCTGGCAGTCACGGCCTAGCGCTACTTGCTTGGGCAAGGAGTTTGTCCAGCTGCTGCTGGACCATCGGCCCGATCTTGAATCGGAATGCTCGCCAGTACTTGTAGAACTCCTCCTCGGTTCCGAAGTCTCCCTTTCCTGCTCGGAGTTCGTCAAGTCGCTGGACGGCTCCGATGTACTCTCGAGTAGTCGAGGAGCGCTGCTTCGAGGCGATTCGCCAGGGCTCATGAACCAGCAGCTCAAGATCTCGAATCCGTCCCGGGAGCAACTCATCGAGCGTGTAGACGCCGATCAAATCGAGGTGGCTGGTGTAGTCATCGAAGGCCCGAAACGTGCCCGGCCATTGCAGTGACGGGAAGCGGAAGTACGTGTTGCCCGTATACAGCGTGATGCGACTCTGGGTGCCTCGGCCTGTCTTGTTGCGGCGAGCGATCTTGACGTCAACGGCGTGATGGCCGCCGCCGAAGGCTTCGCCACTGACCTCAAGGTCCGGGTATCCACGCTCGGTGCCTCGTCGTGCCGAGGCGTCGGGTAGCTGATCGATCTCCTCAAGCAGGAAGTCGACCAGTGAGACCTCGAGAACATTTGCGAGGGCTGCGGGCTCCTTTGGAAGTGGCAAGAAGTGTCCTCCCGTGGCGAGCTTTTCCTCGAGCTCATCTGCGCTCTCAGCGATAATGGGCCAGGATGGGCTCGCGCCGTGCTTCCGAAACACGGCCACCAGATCGAGTTGGTACCGACTAACGGCATCTCGAAGCCACTGCAGGAGCTTCGGATCCGCTGCCATTCTTCCGACTTCGACATCGTCCCGGGTCGTCCTCCTAGCGCCTCTCTGAGGCGTATCCGATCTGGGGCAACAAATGGGGCAACATGCCCCACGGATTCCGGCCGATCTCCACGTAGTTCGATCTCGCGGAAACCGCCCTAGACTGCGCTCCACGTAGTCCAGATGATCTCCAGGATCAAGCTCATAACCCGAAGGTCGCAGGTTCGAATCCTGCCTCTGCTATATAGAAAGTCCCCGCTAGCGGGGACTTTTTTGCGCTCTGGCTCCATGTAAAACTTCGGGGCGGGTACTTCGCGGGAAGCCTGCCAGGGCAACTTCTTATGTTGTTCTTCATTTCGCCCGCCATCCTCAGTGTCGATGGACGTGATCGTGGTTGATGACGAGTACCCGCTGCGGGCGGCGTTGCGGCGAGCGCTGGCGCTCGAGGGCTACGGCGTGACCGAGGCGGCCAGCGGCGAGGAGGCGATCGAGCTGCTGCGCGACCGCGCTTGGGACGCGATGATCCTCGACGTCCTGATGCCGGGCCTGAGTGGACTGGATGTCTGCGAACGGCTGCGGGCGGCGGGCGAGCGGATGCCGATCCTGATGCTGACCGCGCGCGAGACGGTCGCCGACCGGGTGCGGGGCCTTGAGGCCGGCGCCGACGACTACCTGGTCAAGCCCTTCGCCCTGGAGGAGCTGCTGGCGCGGCTGCGGGCGCTCTTGCGCCGCCGCGCTCCTGCCGACGAGGAAGGGGAGACGCTGCGCTACGAAGGACTCGTGCTCGACCCGGTGCGCTACGAGGTTCGCGTCGGGCAGCGCGAGCTGGAGCTGACCCGCACCGAGTTCTCGCTCCTGCGCCTGCTGATGCGCCACCAGGGCAAGGTGCTCTCGCGGACGACGATCAACGAGCAGGTCTGGGGCTATGACTTCGGCCCCGACTCCAACTCCCTCGGCGTCTACGTCGGCTACCTGCGGCGCAAGCTGGAGGCAGGCGGCGAGCCACGGCTGATCCAGACCGTTCGCGGCGTCGGCTACGTCCTGCGCCGCCCGCGCTCATGACGATCCGCCGCCGCCTCGCCGTCGCCGCGGCCGTCGCCGTCGCGATCGCCGTCCTCGCCGCCTCCTTCGCCGCCTATCTCGCCGTGCGCTCACAGCTCCGGGGAGAGGTCGACTCGGCGCTGCGGGAACGGGCCGAGGGCATCCAGCTCCTGTCTGGCCTGCGCCGAGCGACGTTGCCGGCGCCGCCCAAGAACCTGCGCCTGCCGAAACCGCCACAGGCCCGCTTCGGCGGCGCCGCCGGGCTCGTCCAGATCATCGGCCCAAAGGGCGCGGTGCGAGAGCTGCCCGGCCAGGACACGATCAGGGTGCCGTTGACCGCGGAGGCAAGGGAAGTCGCGCGGGGCGAAAGAGGGCCGCTCTTGCAGGATCAGACGGTTGCCGGGGACCACCTGCGGGTGCTCACAGAGCCCCTCGATGGCGGCGGCGCCGTGCAGGTCGTCAGGCCGCTCGATGAAGTCGACAGCGTCCTGCGCGAGCTGCTGCTGATCCTCGCCATCGTCGCGGCGGGCGGGATCGGTCTCGCGGCGCTGCTCGGGGCGCTCGTCTCACGCGCCTCGCTGACTCCCGTCACCCGCTTCACCGACGAGACGGAGGCGATCGCGGGCGGCGCCGACCTATCCCGTCGCCTGCCGGACGACGGCAAGGACGACGAGCTTGGCCGCCTCGCCCGCTCCTACAACGCCACCCTCGACGCCCTGCAGCGCTCCTCCGACGCGCAGCGTCAGATGGTCTCCGACGCCTCGCACGAGCTGCGCACGCCACTGGCCAGCCTCAAAGCCAACCTGGAGTTGCTGCTGCGAGGGGAGGACAGGCTCTCCGATCGCGACCGGGCCGAGCTGGAGCGCGACCTGATCGAGCAGATCGACGACGTCACCCGCCTCGTTGACGACGTCGTCGAGCTGGCGCGCCGCGGTGAGCCCGAGCAGCTGCTGGACGATGTTGATTTGGAGGCGATCGCCGCCGCCGAGATCGAGCGAGCGCGGCGCCACGCGCCCGGCCTTCGCTTCGAGGCGAGCCTTTCGCCCTGCACAGTGCGCGGGGTGCCCGAGCGAATCGCCCGCGCCGTCCACAACCTGCTTGACAACGCGGCGAAGTGGAGCCCGGAGGAGGGTGCTGTCGAGGTGGCTCTTGCCGACGGGGCGCTCAGCGTCCGCGACCACGGCCCCGGCTTCCGCGACGAGGATCTGCCCTTCGTCTTCGACCGCTTCTACCGCGCCGCCGACGCGCGCAGCCGCCCCGGCTCGGGGCTGGGGCTGGCGATCGTGCGCCAGACGGCCGAGGCGCACGGCGCGGAGGTCGAGGCCGCCAACGCGCCGGGCGGGGGGGCGGTGCTGACGCTCCGCTTCCCGGCCGAGGCCGGCCTTGCGACGCCCGGCGGCTGATTCTTACGTACTTCTTCACCGCTTCTGCGGTGGCGCTAATGAAGCCCCTCTTAGATGGCGGCGATGCGGGTCCCGAGCAAGCTGCCTTCACCGATCGCCGGCGCCTGGCACAACTGGGCGCTGGGGCTCCTCTGCCTCCTCGTGGTCGTGCTGGCGATCGCCTCGATCGGCTCCTCCTCCGCCGACTCGGCGGCGACCCAGCGGACCGCGACCGCCGAACGCGGCGTCGTGCAGTCGACCGTCTCGGGCAACGGCAGCCTCGAAGCCGCCCAGCAGGTCGAACTCAACTTCGGCGCCTCGGGCGAAGTCACCGAGATCGACGTCGAAGCGGGCGAGAAGGTGAGCAAGGGCGACGTCTTGGCGCGGATCGACTCCAGCTCCGCCCGGGCCTCGCTCGCCTCCGCCGAAGCGCAGCTCTCCGAAGCCGAAGAAACGCTCGAAGCGGCAGAGGAAAGCGAGGAAGTCGCGGCCGCCTACGAAGGCGGTGCGACCACGGTCCTCGCCAGCTACGAACCGGGCGCCGGCATCGGCACGGCGGAGCTTTCCAAGCCGGAAGAAGAAAAGGGCCAGTCGAACCAGGGGCCGGGCGCCAAGGACGAACAGGAACCGCCGAGCACGGAATCGGAAAGCGGCGCGCAGGAAGAAGCGCCGAGCGCGGCGCCGAGCGAACCGAGCGGCGAAGCGGCACCGAGCGAAGCGGAATCGAGCTCTCCGGCAGGCGCCACCGTCAGCGTCGCCACCGCCGAAGCGAAGCTGCGCCAGGCACGCCTCAGCGTCGAGAGTGCCCGCCAGGAAGTCAGCGAAACCGCCCTGCGGGCGCCGATCTCCGGCACGATCGCGTCCGTTTCGGGCGCGGTGGGGGAATCCGTCAGCGGAGAAGGCTCCGCGGCCGGGGGCGGCTCAGGCGCCGAATCCGGGAGTGGGGGCAGCGCCGGCCTCGGAGCGCTTGGCGCCGCCAGCTCGTCGGAAAGCTCCAGCAGCTCGAGCTCCTCCTCGGCCTTCATCGTCCTCAGCCAGCTCGGCCGGCTGAAGATGGAGGTCTCCTTCAGCGAGTCCGACATCGGCAAGGTCAAGGTCGGCCAGCCGGCCACCGTCTCGGTCAGCTCGATGGAAGGGACCGAACTCGCCGGCCGGGTGACGAAGGTCGATGTGCTCCCCAGCGAAGGCTCAAGCAGCGGCGTCGTCGAATATCCGGCGACGATCACCCTGAGGCAGCGCGCCAAGGGCGTGCGGGCCGGGATGTCGGCGAGCGCCGAAGTCGTCGTCGAACAGGTGGCTAACGCGCTCAGCGTCACGAGCGAAGCGATCACCTCTGGGCCTGGCGGCGGCAGCGTGACCGTGCTCGAAGACGGCAAGGAAGTCGAGCGCAGCGTCACCACTGGGCTCAAAGGCGACGAAACGACGCAGATCCTCAGCGGTGTCGCAGCGGGCGAGACCGTGGTGCTGCCCGAAATCACGGCTGCTGCCGGCGGCGAAGGGCCGGCGGGCGGCCTCGGGGAAGGCGGCGCCTTCCCCGGTGGCGGCTCACTTCCGAGCTTCAGCGGCGGCGGGCCGCCCAGCGGCTTCCCGGGGGCGCCCTGATGGACACCCGCCGCCATCCCGTCATCCGGGTCGAGGGGATGACCCGCACCTACGCGATCGGCGAGATGCGGGTCCACGCGCTGAGCGGCGTCTCGCTGCGAATCGAGCGCGGGGAGTACGTGGCGATCATGGGGCCATCGGGCAGCGGCAAGTCGACGCTGATGAACATGCTCGGTTGCCTCGACGCTCCCAGCAAGGGCCGCTATCTGCTCGACGGCGCCGACGTCCGAACCCACAGCGAGGACGAGCTCTCCGACCTTCGCAACCGCAAGATCGGCTTCGTCTTCCAGGGCTTCAACCTCGTGACCAAGATCACGGCGCTGGCGAACGTCGAATTGCCACTCGCCTACGCCGGGCTGCCGCGCGGCGAGCGCCGGCGCCGGGCGCTGCGAGCGCTGGAGCGGGTCGGCATGGCCGACCGTGTCGGCCATAGCTCCTCCGAGCTTTCCGGCGGCCAGCAGCAGCGGGTCGCGATTGCGCGGGCGACCGTCACCAACCCGGCGCTGATCCTCGCCGACGAGCCGACCGGCAACCTCGACTCGCGCTCGACCGCTGAGGTGCTGGCCGTCTTCGAGCGGCTGAACCGCCACGGCCATACGGTGGTGATGATCACCCACGAGGACGAGGTCGCCGCCCACGCCGACCGCCTGGTCCGACTCGCCGACGGCCTCGTCGTCTCTGACCTGCCGGTGGGCGAGGACAAAGTCGCCGGGCACGCACCACTCCTGGCGAGGAGCGCCTGATGGCCGCCGAGACGATCCGCACCGCCTGGGTGGGTCTGATGTCGCATCGGATGCGCACGGCGCTGACGGTGCTCGGGATCACGATCGGCATCGCTTCGGTGATCGTCCTGATCGCGGTCGGAAAAGGCTCCTCCAACGCCGTGCAGGAAAGCATCGACGCGCTCGGCTCGAACACCTTGACGGTGCTGGCGACGCCCGGCGCCGCCACGGCCGGCGCGGCGAGCGTCTCGGTGACGTTGAGCCAGGAGGACGCCGAAGCGCTCGGAGACCCGGCGAAGGCGCCGGCGATCAAGAGCGTCTCGCCCGTCCTCAGCGCCAGCGGCGTCGAACTGGTCTACGGGTCCTCGAGTTACGAACCGGGCGAATTCGTCGGCGCCACGCCCTCCTATGCCGAGGCCCGCAACTACCAGGTCGAATCGGGCGCCTTCTTCACCGCGGCCCAGGTGACCGAAAGGGCGCGGGTGGCGGTGATCGGCCCCGAAGTCGCCTCCGAACTGTTCCCCGGCCAGAGCGCCGTCGGCAAGACGATCCAGGCCAACGGCAAGAGCTTCGAAGTGATCGGGGTGACGAAGGCCAAGGGCTCCAGCGGGACCCAGAGCCAGGACGACATCGTGATGGCGCCGATCAGCGCCGTCGAAGACACCCTCGCCGGCTATGGCGAACTCAGCTCGATCACGGTGCAGGCGGTGAGCAAGGAGGCGATCGGCGAAGCCGAAGCGCAGGTGACCTCCATCCTCGACGACCGCCACGGCGTCAGCGAAGGGATCACGGTGATCAACCAGGGCTCGATCATCGAAGCCTCCAGCTCCAGCGAAGGGGTCTTCACGACGCTGCTCGCCTGGGTGGCGGCGATCTCCCTCCTGGTCGGCGGCATCGGCGTGATGAACATCATGCTCGTCAGCGTCACCGAGAGGACGCGGGAGATCGGCATCCGCAAGGCGATCGGCGCTCGCCGCTCGGACATCCTCGCCCAGTTCCTGACCGAGGCCCTCTTGGTCTCGGCGATGGGCGGAATGCTGGGGATCGCGGCCGGCCTGATCGGCAGCCAGTTCAAGATCGCCGGGGTGCAGCCGGCGGTGGCGCCGTACTCGATCGCGCTGGCCGCCGCCGCCTCGCTCGGCTCCGGCCTCTTCTTCGGCACCTATCCGGCGGCGCGGGCTGCGCGCCTACGGCCAATCGAGGCGCTGCGCTTTGAGTAGGCACGGCGAGGACACCGACATGGAGGACGAAATGAGTCAGGCCACCGAGCAGCAGATTGACGAGCGCGACGACGAGCGCCTGGACGCTTCGCTTGAGAGCGATTGGGAGGAGCCGGTCGAGGTGGAGTTGCCACCGCGGCCGCGCAACCGCCTGCTCGCTCCTCTGCCGCTGGCGTTGATCGCGGTGCTGATCGCGGCGGCCGGCTTCCTTGGCGGCGTGCTGGTGCAGAAGGGAAGCGAAGGAAGCTCCGCCGCCGGCCTCCCCGCCGGTCTGCCCTCCTTCCTCAGCGAAGGAGCGGGGGAAGGGTCGAGCGGGCTCCCAGCCGGCTTCCCGGGCGGGAGTTCGGGCGCCGCCGTGTCGGGCACGGTATCCAGCGTCGACGGCCGCACGATCTATGTGAAGGACTCTGACGGCGCCACCGTCGCCGTGCGGGTCGAAGACGGATCGACGGTAAGCCGGGACTCCAACGTCGGCGTCAAGAAGATCCGCCCCGGCGACAGCGTCGTCGTGCAGGGCGCCAAGCACGGCTCCACGGTTAAGGCCAGCTCGATCAGCGCCACCGAATCCGGCGTCGAAACGAGCCCGTCCGCGGGGCTGCCGGCGTCGGGCGGCGGCAGCGATGAAGGCAGCGGCTCGGTCGAACTCTTCGGCGAATGAGGCGGGGGCTCACGCCCAGCCCAAAAGAAAGGAAACGATGAACCAGAAGCACAGAACGAGAAGGCCACGACGAGGACCCTTGGCCTGGTTGATGGGCGCCTTGGTGGTCATGGTCGCGGCCCTCCTCGTCGGCTGCGGCGGGTCGGGCGGTAGCTCCAGCACCGAAGAAAGCAGCGCCGCGAGTCCGGGGCAGGCCGGCGGCCCCGGCGGCTTCCCCGAAATCAGCGAAGAAACCCGTTCCTGCCTGAAGGAAAAAGGAATCGAACTACCCGAACCGGGCCAGGGAGGTCCACCTAGCGGATCATTTGAAGGGGGACCCCCCGAAGGTGGACCGCCCGCTGGGGGACCGCCTCAGGGCTTCGGCAAAGGCGGGGCGAAGATGAAAAAGGCATTCGAAGAATGCGGCGCCGAACTGCCCCAGGGCAAACCGGCAGGGGGGCCGCCGAACTCGGGCGCCTTCCGCAAGTCGATCAAGGAATACGCCGCCTGCATGGGCGAAAACGGCTACGAGCTGCCGGAACCGGACCTCTCCGGCGAAGGGCCGGTGTTCAAAGAATCTGAAGTCGACCGCGAAGACCCGAAGTTCGAAGCGGCCAACGAAAAGTGCCAGTCGCTGCTCGGTTCGAATCCTTGACACATGCTTGCCGAGGTAGTTTCCTGCTTGAAGGTGAAAGGGCCGGGAAAGCTGATCTGGTTGGGAATCGGCCTCGCCGCCGCGCTGCTCGCGCTCCCCTCATTCGCCGCGGCGGATGCATCGATCTCGCGTAGCGGCAACAAGATCAAGCTCATCTCCGACGGCGATGGCGACAAGATCCAGAACGCCGGCACTGATGAGCTTCACGACATCTCCTTCCAGGTCGAACCGGGCCATGTCCTCAGGGCAGGGCCGGGTTGCAGGCGCCTGCGAGGCCCGCACATCCACGCGGTGATTGTCAGCTGCGGAGCGCCTTCGCTGAAGGAAAACGACCCCAACCATGTGACCATGGAAGTCGATCTCGGTGGCGGCGACGACACCTTCGTCCCCAACCGCTACTCGGACGTGCAGCCGCGGGTGATCGTCGATGGCGGCGACGGCAATGACCTCATCTACGGCTCGGAGAACGCGGACGAACTCAAGGGCGGCGCCGGCAACGACCACCTCGATGGCCTCGACGACTCCGACAACCTCTACGGCGGCGAAGGCAACGACCAGCTCTACGGCGGCGACGGCGACGATGCGCTCACCGGCGAAGGCGGAGTGGACTCGATCTATGGCGACCAGCTGAGACCGACAAAAGGCTGGGGCAACGACGTCATTGTCTCGGCCCTCGACTTCACTCCGGACTTCCTCGGGTTTCTTCCGGATCTCGTTGACTGCGGCGAAGGCGGCTCTGACGCCGCCACGGTGGACGCCGTGGACACGGCCTCAGGCTGCGAGACGCTCGCCGGAGGCCAGTCGACGCCGCCTGTGGACGTGACGGGGACGCTGCCGCTCAGGATCACGATCGGCGCCGTGGCGCCGGCGCCTCGCGCCTTCTCCGAATTCGATCGCGGAGTCCCGATCCACGTCCCGATCACCTTCTCCGCCGCGGCGACGATCAACTCGACGCTGACCGTCTCAGAGGCCTTCGCGCGCAGCCATCACCTTCCGAGCAGTGTCATCGCCCGCAGCATCGGAACGCCCCTCGTCCTCACCCCGATCACGCTCAACTCCCAGATCAGGCTGCTCTGGAAGGCGCGCCCGGGCCTGGTCGGCGTCACAGAGGCGCCGGCCAAACTGAAGGTGACGGGCACCGGCTCCGATGGCTCTACCGACACCGCGGTCAAATCCGTGGTGCTGCGCTAGCCGGACCACCAGTCGCGCCGGCCATCGACGTCTTCGCGCGGCGCCTCGCCGAGATTGGGCGCGCCGATTACGAGGATCTCAAGGCCCTCCGGCCCGGCCTCGTAGCCTCGCCAGGTGCCGGGCGGGACGCGCACCGCGTCCCATTCCTTGAGCTCGACGATCTCGTCGTCGAGCTTCATCCGGCCGCTCCCGCGCAGGACCACGTACACCTCCTCCTGCTTCTTGTGCGTGTGGCCATACGGAAAGCGATAGCCGGGCGGGACGCGCTGGTAGCTCAGGCCGGATTTCTCGAGCCCGAGCGCCTGAGTCGCTAAGCGGAACTCCAGGTCCGGCGCGCCGTCGAAGTTGGACCCGACGTCCTCCAGATCCGCCTTCAGGTTCCTGAGCGTGAACGGCACGGCCCGATCCTATGGTGCCTTTCGCAGCAGGATCTTCGCAGGCGGTGACGAGCATGCGCTTCAGCGGAAGAGCCGTCATTCGTGCGTGGACCCGACGATCCTGGACTGCAGGTAGGCGGTCTCGCGGAAGACGGCGCCGTCGGGGACCCCCGGGGGGTAGCCCGCGGCTTTCGCGTTGAAGATCATTTCGGCCTGGGCGAGGATCTTGGCGGTGTGCGGGTCGAAGATGAACTCGGTGCCGAATCCGCGGTCCCCGACCCAGGCGATCGCATCACCCCGCCGCCCGGCGACATCGGTCACATCGCGCTCGAACCCGATGCCCGGTATTTCAGCGAGGGCATTGAAGGCGGCCGCGCGCAGCGCCGGGCTGGCGATCGGTTCGCTGAGGATCTCCAGGAGCCTGGCGACCGTCGCGCCGCCTCTGGGCGAGTTGGCCGGGGACGGATCGACCGGCGGGCTGTCGCCGCCGCGGTGTTCGATCGCCAGGCGCAGGGCTTCGGACTGGGTCGGCGCCTTGGCGAGCTGGGCCACGTGGGAGAACACCCGCGGGCCCCGCCAGGACCGCGACGCGAACTCCTTCATCGGGCGCCCGGAGCTGTCGCGGCTCACGTGATGTTCGCTGGGGTCGAAGGCCCAGGGTGGCGGCGAGCCCGCCTCTTCCCAATGCCTCTGGTCGGCGCCCGAGAAGAAGCTGACCCGTCCCAGGGTTTCGCGAACGCGCGTCTTCCCGTCTGCGGCCGTCCAGACCTCTTTCAGCGCCGGCGCCAGGGCATAGCGGGCGCTGGGATCGGTGATCGGCACGAAATACCTGGGGTGCGCCTTCGAGCCCTTGCCGTGGCCTTTCGGCAGCCAGCCCTGCAGCTGGGCCACCTTCGTCTTCGTGTAGAGGAGCTGACCGGGCGCCGGCGGCGCCTCGACCGGGGCGCTGGAGCTTTCGGCGGCAGTGGCAGCCTGGCGCAGGGCCGCGGCGATAGCGGCCTGGGACAGGGCCATGTCGCCGCGCGGGATGAAGGCCCCGCCCCCGATGCCGGGGGGCAGCCCGAAGGGGCCGCTGCCGCTGGGCAGCGCCGGCACCGGCCGGCAGGGTTCGACCGGGCCTTCCGCGATTCCCATGCTGGCGACGCTCCCCCCTTCGGGGTCGCCGCCGTACGGAGCGGGCGCTCCGGAGAGGACCACGCTCTGATCGGGGCGGAACGCCGCCGGGTCCAGGTTCAGATTGGCGGTCGAATTCCGGTATTCGTCATCGGAGATTTCACCGCGCATGTGTTTCCCGAAGCTTTCGCGCCAGCGCTGGGTGCTGCCGATCTCGAACGTCATCCCGCCGCCGGGGCCTCCCATCGTCATGCCGCCAAGGCTGCCGCCACCGGGGAGGTGCACGATCGAGGGCTTGTAGTGCGGTTCCCGGCAGACCTTTCCGGCTGGCAGCCAGGTCACCTGGGAGCGGATCCCGGCCTGCGCCAGGGCCTGTTCGAGGCCGGCGGCGTCTTCGAGGCTGTAGATCTTGATCTTGACTCCGCCGCCCTGCTGCGGTTCGACCGCGAAGGCCGCCGGAGTGTTGCCGCCTCCGGCGCTGACGATCAGCGCGACTGCGACCGCTGCGAGGGCGACACCGCCGCCGAGCGCCAGGCGCGGGCCGCGCCGCCGCCAGGCGGTCTTGGGCTGAGAGCCTGGCCCACCTGGACTGACCGCGTCGACGAGCGCCGATCGCCGCGCCTTCAGGGTGGCGTCGTCGGGAAGCAGGGGTGAGAGGTCTGGTTTGGGCTTGGTCACAGGGGTTCCTTCGCGGTTCTGGCTGCGGTTGGGTCGGGGAAGGCATCGCCGAGGCGGGCGCGGGCACGGGCGAGGCGGGAGCGCACGGTTCCCACCGGCAGGCCCAGGGCCTCGGCGATCTCGCCGTAGGAGAGATCGCTCCAGGCGAGCAGGGCGAGCACCTCCTGCTCCCGCCGCGGCAGCTGCCGGATCGCCTCGCCGCCGTCACGCAGCTGCCGGATCGCATCGACACGGGCGATCGCCTCGGCCTCAAGGTCGCTGGGGATCTGGCCGGCGTTGCGGACCCGCTCAAGGGCGTCTCGGTAGCGTCGCTGGCTGCGCCACTGGCGGCGGACGACGTTGTTGGCGATCCCCAGCAGCAGCGCCGCGGCGCTGTCGGTGCCCAGGGTCAGGCGCCCCCGCTTGCGCCAGGCTTCGAGAAACACCGTCGCCGTCGCGTCCTCGGCGGCCTGGAGGTCGGCGGTGCGCCACAGACAGTAGGACTGGACCGCGCGGGCATGGCGCTCGTAGAGAGCGCCGAAAGCCTCGGCATCGCCGCTGCGGGTTCGTTCCCACAGGTCCAGGTCGTTTGCCATCAGAGGTAGATGCCCGCAGGGCGGAATCCGGTTCCCGAATTCTTCGCGATGCCTTCTATCTTGCCGCTACAGTCGAGCGCATGGCGATCCAGCGCATGGACCACGTTGGCATCGTGGTCGACGACCTCGCGGCCGCGACGGCGTTCTTCATCGAGCTCGGGCTCAAGTTGCAGGGCGAGGGGCCGGTCGAGGGCGGTTGGGTGGACCGTGTGGTGGGGCTCGAGAGCGTCCGGGCGGAGATCGCGATGTTGGAGACCCCGGACGGCCACGGACGGGTCGAGCTGGCGAAGTTCCACGCCCCGCCGAGCCAGGGCGCCGACCCGCACGCGCCAGCGAACACCCCGGGCATCCGCCATCTCACATTCGCAGTCGACGACATCGACGCCACCGTCGCGGGCTTGCGAGCCCACGGCGCAGAGCTCGTCGGCGAGCTGGAGCGCTACAAAGACATCTATCGGCTCTGTTACGTCCGCGGCCCGGACGGGATCATCGTCGAGCTGGCGGAGCGGATCGGCTGAGGGCTTATCGCGGTGGCAGCGGGGCGCCGCGTTCACGCTGGAGCTTCTGCTTCCTTGGCAGGAGGGGGAGTCCGAGGCGAGCGCAGCCCAGGCCTTCCGCACGGGGCAGGAGGGGATGCTGGTGACCGGTGTGTTCCCAGACGCCGCTCGGCATCTCCGCCGCCACCTGCCAGATCGACTCGGGATAGGCGCCTTCCTTCGCCATTTCGCGCAGGATCCGCCAGTGCTTGGAGGTCGCCATCGCCTTATCGGCTTCGAGCTCCGCGCCGCGATCGCCGGTTCTGCGGGCTTCTCCCCACTGCAGGAGCCAGAGGCAGGAGACGGTGCTGGTCACCGCTGCGCCCACCTGGTAGCGGGTGGTGGTGAGCCCTTCGTCGGGGATCCGTGACGGCTTGAAGGTGCTGGGCACCGGAATCCCCTTCAGCATTTCGCGGACCGCGGCTTCGTGGTCGGCGGCCTTGACCACCTTCGCGGGCATCGCGTCGAGCCAGGCCTGCGAGTCCACCTTGGTCAGCCAGCCGAGCCGTTCTTCGAAGGCGGCCTGGTCGGGGACCGCGGCCCTCAGTTCGAGCACGTAACCATCTTCGAACCAGAGGGCAGTCATCTGGCGGTTGCCCGGGCCGCCCTGGTTGACGTAGAACTCGGCCCGGGTGTCGACCGCGGCGGTGGTGTCGAGGACCGGCAGCTTGACCCAGCGCTGGCCATGCGGATGCAGCGACCTGTGCTGGGTCGAGATCGCTTCGGCGAGGCTGCCGTGGCGCCAGGAGAGCTCGACCCGGCGCTGGCGCACCGCGGGCGGGAGCATCCCCGACTCGCGCTCGGCCTGGGGGGACATTCCCGCTTTGCGCACGGGCGGGCCGACGGTGGTGACGAGGACCGATTCGTAGGGGATCGGCTTGCCGGTGACGAATTCCATCGAGCCCTCGATGCCTTCGCGACGGTTTTCCTCGTTGGCGTTCTGGACCCGCCAGCCCGGCCCTTCGAGCAGCAGGAGCGGCGACGATTCAGCGAAGCGGACGAGCTCGGCGCCGTAGGCGCGGGCCGGCCCGTCCTGCGCGCCGCCGCCGGAGAGGAGCAGGATCACGAGGGCGGCGGCCACGCCCAGCCCAGCCGCGGCCGCGACGAGCACCCGCCGCGCCCGCCGCGGGCGATGAGGCCGCCCGCCCGCGGCGCCTGGCGCCTCGTCACCGGCACTCGCCGGCCCGGCGACGATCGCCTCTCCCAGCTCTGCTTCGGCCGAGGCGATTTCAAGCGCCGCGAGGGACTGCGGTGGGAGCGGGTTGGCGGCCTTCAGCTCTGCGCCGAGGTCGGGGGTCTTCATCGTCGGGCCTCCTTCGCTGCCAGCTCGGTCTCGTGTGAATTGCTTGCCTCGTCCTCGGCCAGCCGCGCGCGTAGACGGCGCCGCGCGCGGTGCAAGCGGCTGCGAGCGGCCAGCGGCGTGACGCCGAGGACCCGCGCGGCCTGTGCCGGTGTGAGTTCCTCCCAGCCGACGAGCATCAGCAGCTCGCGGTCGGCCTCTTCGAGCGCGCCCAGCGCCTCAAGGATCCCCGTCGGGTCCGCTGCCGCCTCGGCCGGCAGCTGGCGCCTCAGCTCCGCGCGCAGGTGTTCGGACAGTCGATTGCGGCGCCGCTCGCCGCGGCGCTGGTTGGCTAGGACGAGCCGCGCGGTGCCGTAGAGCCAGAGCCGCGCCTCCTCGCCGAGGGGCACCTCCGAGAGCCGCCGCCAGGCGGCGAGAAAGGTCTCGGCGACGACATCGGCCGCATCCTCGGGGTCAGGGCAGCGGCGCAGCGCGTAGCCGAGGATTCCGCGCGCGTGGTCGCGGTAGAGGTGCGCGAACCGCTGCTCGCCCAGATCGCGCGGCAGTGCGTCGGTCATCGTCGAACCCTGATGCATCGCTCCTACATGTCCGGTTGGGCCCGAACGTTGCAGCCGCGGTCAGGGTGCCGGGAGGTAGGTGAGGAGAACCACTCCGGAGTCGAACCGCTTGACGTCGGCAAGCTCCATCCGCACGGTTCCCCTGTCGCCGAGCACGTGGACGTTCCCCTCGCCCCAGACGAGCGGGTTCAGGTAGACCTCGTACTCGTCAATCAGGCCCTTCTCAGCGAGGGCGTACGCGAACTCGCCGCTCCCGTGCATGAAGAGGTCGCCGTCGACCGCGTCCTTCAGCTTCGGTACCGAGTCCTCAAGATCACCCTTGAGCAGGGTCGCGTTCCACTCAAGGTCGCCGGACAGGGTGTTGGACCCGACGTGCTTCGGCATCGAGTTGACCATGTCCGCCCATTTGCCCGACTGGCTCGGCCAGTATCCCGCCAGCCCCTCGTAGGTCTTGCGGCCCAGCACCAGGCCGCTGGACCTCGCCTGGCGCTCGAACGAGTAGTCGCCATGGTCTCCGTCCGGCTGCACCCACTCGCCGACCGGGTCGATGACGCCGTCGATGGTGGCCTGTGCTGTCGCGATCAGCTTTCCCATCTCACTCTCCTTGGTCGCGGGTGATCCCTCTGGGCCCTTCTACCCACTTGGGCCTGGGCTAGTTAAAGGCAGCCCATGACGCTCGCCGGGGCTGCTCCAGCCGGGGTCCTGTATCCAGGAGGGAGTCCATCGATGTGGATTGTGGTGACCGCCGGCTTGCGGCGGAGGTGGCCGCTGGTGATTTCGCGGGCCGCGGTGAGGATCTCCGACGGCCAGCCCCGGCCGTGGGGCGGCAGAGCATCTCCCTGGTAGCCCCGTTCCCGGACCATCTGCAGGAGGACCGGCCAGTGGGGGGCCGTGCCCATCGCCTCGACCGCTTCCTGCGCCGCGGCGCCATCGCCGGCTCGGGTCGCGGACAGCCAGCGCTGAAGCCAGTCGCAGGCGACCGCCCCGGTCACCGCCTTGCCAAGCATGAAGCGATCGGTGAGGGCGGTTTCGCTCTGCAAGGCAGAGGCGTCGAAGTCCGGCGGCACAGGGACTCCTCGGAGCATCTGCGTGATCGCCGCTGGGCGCGTCGCGGGGCGGACGACTTCGGCCGGCATCGCAGCGAGCCAGGCGTCGACGCCGACCGGCCGCAGCGAGTGCAGCAGGGCCTCGTATTCCCGCTTGCTGCCGAGCGAGCCGCTGATCGTGATGAAGACGCTCCCCTGCGGCGAGAGGATCGTCGTGTAGTTGGGATGGGATTTGGCGTAGCGGAAGGTGGTCGCCTTCTGGCCGAGGAGAGTCGAGATCAGCGGCGGGCCGACATGGCCGGACGGCGTGCTGGCATTGCGGCTGTTGCGAAGCATGCCGCGGTAGTAGGGGGCGGGGTACCAGTCGAGCTCGAGCCCGCGCCCGCCGGGGCCATAAGGCGGGTGCTTGCCGTCGCTGTAGCTCAGCGAGCCGCTGTCGATTTCGAAGCTGCGGGCATGGACGATCGACCAGCCGGGCGCGGTGACGAGCAGGCGGGGGTTGGCTTCGGCCACCTCGACCGCAGCGGCGGCGAAGGCAGGGTGGGCGCCGTCTCTGACGGAATTGACGGAGCCGCCGGAGAGGAGGATCAGCGCGGCGATCGCCGCAACGCAGGCGAGGCCACCGAGGCCGAGGCCGAACGAGGCGCCGCGATGCTGCGAGAAAACCCCATGGCGAGAGGCCGGGATCGGCTGCGAAAGAGATTCGCCGGCGGCGATTGCCCGCTGCATGGCGCGCGAGAGCTCCGCCTCGGTGGCCGCCTCCCGCAGCTCCGTTGCGGAGGAGGGGTTGGCCGCCCGCATCCTGGCGAGCGCATTGTCATTTCGGCTCTTGCGGGTCATCTGATCTCCTCGGCGGGGGTGGATACCGCGGCGTGGCTCTCTCGGGGCAAGTGTCCGGCCGCTTCGAGTTGTTTCGCGAGCTTGCGGCGGGCGCGGTGCAGCCGCACCCGGAAGGCGCCTGGCGAGCAGCCGAAGACTCGTGCCGCATCGCGGGTGTCGAGCCCGTCCCAGGCGACCAGGCGCAGGACCTCGCGCTCCGGCTCGCCGAGCAGGGCGAAGGCGGCCGCGAAGGCGTCGCGGCGATCGAGCGACTCGGCGGGGTCGGACTCCGCCGCGACGGCGCCGGTCGCATGCGCAAGGCGCAGATCGAGGTTGTGGCGGCGACGGGCCGACCGGTATTGGTTGGCGATCACGTTGCCGGCAATCACATACAGCCAGGGCAGGGCGGGGTCGGGAATGCGGTCGCGCCGGCGCCAGGCGACGGCGAAGGTGTCCGCGGCTACGTCCTCGGCAATCTCCCGCCCGGCAACGCGCCGCATCGAGAAGGCGAGGATCTGCGCGTAATGCTCGCGGAAGCAGCGCTCGAAGCGGTCGCGATAGATGTCTGGGGCCGCGTTCGGCGGATCGTCGACGGGAAGCATCTAAGTGTAGATGTGCGGCCAGGCGTCGTTGTTACAGAGGCGCGCGCCATTGCCTGGGCCAGCGACGGGACTCAGGGGCAGAGAGGGATGGGTGCGCTCGGGACCCCGCGTTCCGGGGTGTCGACGTAGTAGTCGGTGACCCAGTTGCCGTCAGTCAGCTTGTCCCAGATATCGCTCGCTCCACCGAACCGAGAGGCGAAGTTCTCGCCGTAGCCCTGGCAGACGATGTCCACCTCTTCGCCGTCGTGCTTTTCGCCGGTGATCGGGTAGCCGCTGTAGCCGGGGCCGGACCTCGTGTGCAGGGTGCATTCGCCTTCTTCGCAGGTCCCGACCACGTAATAGGGAAAGTAGGTGTGGCCGCCGCTGGTGCGGGAGTTGGCGACGTTGACCCGGATGTCGGAATGCGCGCCCGTCGGGGTTCCGTCGTCACCGAGGACGGTCGCCCGCAGGATCACAGAAGAACCGCCGAGACCACCCTGATTCGGCGCCGACGTCGTGTCCCATGTAGCTGAGAAGCCGTTGCCCGGCGTCTGGTCGTCACCCAGCGATTCCCACTGGCCGCTGTTGTGAACTGCCGGGTTTGTGTAGTAGAAGGCGGCGAAGCGGACGCCGGGCGCGTTCGAGGTCGCGGTGATCGCCACCGTCCCATGCAGGCTCTGGTTTTCCCCCGGTCCCGTGATGGTCGCCTGCAGCGACGGCGCTGGATTTCCCTTCCGGTAGATGAAGCTGACGCCGCTGTATTCGATGGTCCGCATGTCGTGCCCGGCGCCGCCACGGAAGTTCGCCTCCGAGACCCGGATTTCTTTGCCGAGGACGGCTGTCACCAAGGCGACGTGGCCAAAGCGCCCGGCGCCGTACTGGTTGGGCTGGAAGACGGCGACCGCGCCGACTGTTGGGATGTTGCCCACAGGGAAGCCCTGCGCGGCGGCGCTCTTGGCCCAGTTCAAGGCATCGCCGGACTTGCCGGGGAAGAAGGGCAGGTCTGGCCGATGCTTGGCGACCCACCAGGTGCACTGGCCGACGGGGTATAGCGACCCGCCGCCACCGCCGTTGCCCTCCGCCGAGCGGGGCTGGTCGACCGAGCGCCGGTGCAGGGTTTCAGGGACCCACAGCCCGCGTGACGAGGGACCGACACCTCCGCTGGCTTTGAAGCTCGTGCTGGCTTTGTGCAGGCGCGCGCCTCCCGCGCAGATCACGCTGAATCCCCACTTGCCACCGGAGATGTTCCCCGGGGCCTGCCAGCTCCAACTCGCACCGCCGTTCTTGCTGGTGATGATGGTTCCGGCGCCGTGGGCGCGGGCGCCTTTGTGGACTGTTCCGGTGCACTGCTCGCGCGGAAACCCGCCAAGGCTGACCTTGATGAAGACCGAGTCATCCGCCTTGGTCACATTCGACCAGAGGCTGATTCCCGAGCCTCCGGCAAGGACCGAGCTGGGCGCGAGCAGGCAGATCGCAAGCACCGCCATCACACCCCCCAAGCGCCCCGCACGCGGTCTCATGCCGGAAAAGATAGTCACTCTGTTGTGCTTACGGTATGAGGTCGGGCCTTGGGCTCGGTCGTGAAATCAAGCGGTTGCGCAGCGCTTCAGGCCCGGCGTGAACCGGCCGGTCTTCGTCCCTTCGACGAACAGGTCGCTGATGTACAACTCTGTGGAGAGTCGATCCCAGATGCGGGACTTCTGGCCGTTTGGCGCTTCGGCCACTTTGCCTAGCGCCTGGCAGACGATGTCGATCGGCTTGCCTTCGCGAATCCGGCCTTCGTTTTCGAGGCCGCATGGAGCCCTGTGGACGCACTCGTTCACGGTGCAGGCGCCGTTTGCACAGGTGCCACTGACGCGGTATTCCCCAGAGACGACGATCGAGGTGGAGTTTGTGCCGTCGGAGCCTCCGGCGAGCAGCCCGATTGCGACCCCGGCGCCCACGAGGAGGGCGAGGCCAAGCGCAAAGGCAAGCGCCGAGCGCTTGGCGCGGAGCACGTTGGGCACGCGGCGGATGAGGTCGTGGGCGGATATCGGTCCCTCTGCCGCAAGCGCCACCACCGTGGTAACGGTGACGAGCAGTAGCAGGACCGGCGCCACATATAGGCAGAATCTTGAATCGAGGATGAGGCCGACCATGTTGAGGCTGATTCCGGCCAGGCTCGCCACGATCAACAGGAGGCGGTGCCAGTCGTGTTTCAGGGACGTCTGGAGGCTGATCAGAATGCCGAAGACAACGACACCTGTGCTGAACACCGCAATCTCGCCCGGCGAGCTGGTGATTGCACCCATTGCCTGCACGGCGCGCAACCATAGTGAGTCAGCTCTGGAGCCGGGAGTGGCGAGCTCAGTGGGTTAGTTGCAAACCCCACTGTTTCTTCGGCGTCCGCTATAACCGACACCGCGATTGATACGGAATACGAGAGTACGCAAGGAGGCTGCGGTGTCGGCAAAGGCTAGAGTACTTGGTATCAGGTGGCGCCATGTCGGCATGGTGGCGATGCTCGGCGTCCTGGTGATCGCCTGCTTCACGACCGGGGCGCTCGCAAGCGATGCCCATCAGCGAAGCGGCAACCGACTCTCACGCCATCACGGAAGGCATCACCGCCCACACCGCCAGTCGCTCGCAGGCCCAACCAAAAAGGCGCCGGTGCGGATCGTCAAGGCGCCGTTCGTCGGCGGCAAGGGAGGAGGCGTCGATCCCGGCGATGACTACCCGTCGCGGTGGAAAAACGTGCCACAGGACTCGGTTCTCGATCAGTGGAAAGAGTACAACCGCGAGTGCACGTCCTTCGTTGCCTGGGCGCTGCACTCACGCAACGGCTTCGAGATGCCCTTCTACCAGAACGCGAATCGCTGGGGCCCGGAAGCGCAGAAAAAGGGCTACGTGGTGAACTCGATCCCGGCCGTGGGCTCGGTAGCCTGGTCGAACGCTGGAGTCTTTGGACACGTTGCTTACGTCATCGCCGTCAACGGCAGCAATATCACGGTTGAGGAGTACAACTACCTGACCCGTGGCGCCTATGACAAACGGGTTGTGAGCTCCAGCGCCTTCACCGGGTTCATCCACTTCAGGGACCTTTCGACGCCGACCGTGCCGACACCGGTCGCCACGCCAACTCCGACAACTCCGGCCACCCCCAGCAACCCGAGCGGTGGCGGCTCTGCCCCTGCCCAGACTCATGCCGAGACGACCGGTGGGGTCGCGCACACCTGGACCAACTACACGAACGCTGGCGGCACACAGGGGCCTTCGATCCCGTCGAATGCGACCGTTCAGATCGCCTGCGCGGTGACCGGCTTCAAGGTGGCGGATGGGAACACCTGGTGGTACCGAATCGCGTCCAGCCCTTGGAACGGCGCCTACTACGTATCCGCCGACGCCTTCTACAACAACGGTCAGACTTCGGGCAGCTTGATTGGAACGCCGTTCGTCGACCCTGCGGTCCCAGGCTGCTGAGCTACGCTCGCTGGCGGGCGAGACGCCGACGGCCTACCGGGCCCGTGACCACAGCACGCTCGCGAGCGTGCCGGGCTGCATTGCCAAGGATCTGACTCGTCCGAGCGGCAAAACCGAGCAGGATCGGAGAAACGCGCACGCTGCCGACTCCCTAGCCTTGCTGGCATGAACCTCACCTTCTCGCAGTGCTTCGTCCTCGTCCATGACCCCGACCTCGCGCTGGCCTTCTACCGCGACACACTCGGCCTCGAGCTGCGCAACGACGTCGCCAAAGGCGACTTCCGCTGGATCACCGTCGGCGCCGCCGCTCAGCCCGGCGTCGCAATCGTCCTCACCAACTACCTGAGCGGCAGCCCCGCCGACAACGACACCCTCGCTGCCCTGATCGCCAAGGGGGCCCTCAACGGCGTCCACTTCCACACCGACGACCTCGACGCCAGCTTCGAGAAGCTGCGCGCCGCGGACGCCGAGATCGTGCAGGCGCCGACCGAGCAGCCATGGGGCACGCGGGACTGTGCCGTGCGTGACCCGTCCGGCAACCTGGTGCGCATCGACCAGCCGCCCGCCGGGTGAGCCGTAGATGGCGACGAGGAAGGCTGCCGACAGCCACGATCTGATCCGCGTGCAGGGCGCGCGCGTCAACAACCTCAAGGACATCAGCGTCGAGATCCCGAAGCGACGCCTGACGGTGTTCACCGGCATCTCCGGCTCGGGCAAGAGCTCGCTGGTGTTCGGCACGATCGCCGCCGAGTCGCAGCGCCTGATCAACGAGACCTACAGCGCCTTCGTGCAGGGCTTCATGCCGACGCTGGCACGGCCCGAGGTCGACCTGCTGGAGGGGCTGACGACGGCGATCATCGTCGACCAGGAGCGCATGGGCGCCAACCCCCGCTCCACGGTCGGCACCGCAACTGACGCCAATGCGATGCTGCGGATCATCTTCAGCCGAATCGGCAGGCCGCAGATCGGCTCGCCCAACGCGTTCTCCTTCAACACCGCGACGATCAGCGGGGCCGGTGCGGTCACGTTTGAGAAAGGCGGCAAGAAGACGAGGGAGAAGCGCTCGTTCACGCGGGCGGGCGGCATGTGCCCGCGCTGCGAGGGCACGGGGTCCGCCACCGACTTCGACCTGTCCCAGCTCTACGACGACAGCAAGTCGCTCAACGAGGGAGCGCTGACGATCCCCGGCTACAGCATGGACGGCTGGTTCGGCCGCATCTTCAGGGGCTGCGGCTACTTCGACCCGGACAAGCCGATCCGCAAGTTCACCAAGAAGGAACTCCAGGCCCTGCTCTACAAGGAGCCGACCAAGATCAAGGTCGATGGCGTCAACCTGACCTACGAGGGCCTGATCCCGAAGATCCAGAAGTCGATGCTCGCCAAGGACAAGGAGGCGATGCAGCCGCACATCCGCATCTTCGTGGACCGGGCGGTCACGTTTGCCGCCTGCCCCGAGTGCGGCGGCACCCGGCTCAACGAGGCTGCCCGGTCCTCCAAGATCAAAGGGATCAACATCGCCGATGCCTGTGCGATGCAGATCAGCGACCTGGCCGAGTGGGTTGGCGGCGTTGGCGAGCCGTCGGTGGCGCCGCTGCTCGAAGCACTGCGGCAGACCCTCGAGTCGTTCGTGGAGATCGGGCTGGGCTATCTCTCGCTCGATCGCTCGTCGGGCACGCTGTCGGGCGGCGAGGCGCAGCGGACCAAGCTGATCCGCCAGCTCGGGTCCTCGCTCACCGACGTCACCTACGTCTTCGACGAGCCGACCGTCGGGCTTCACCCGCACGACATCGAGCGGATGAACGAGCTGCTGCTGCGCCTGCGCGACAAGGGCAACACCGTGCTGGTCGTCGAGCACAAGCCGGAGGTGATCGAGATCGCCGACCAGGTCGTTGATCTCGGCCCGGGCGCCGGCGCTGCCGGTGGCGAGGTCGTCTTCGAGGGCGCCGTCGACGGGCTGCGGGCCAGCGGCACGGTGACCGGGCGGCATCTGGACGACCGGGCCTCTCTGAAGCCGTCGCTGCGGACGCCGTCGGGCGCCCTGGAGGTGCGCGGCGCCGGCGCCCACAACCTGCAGGACGTCGATGTCGACATCCCGCTCGGCGTGCTGGCCGTGATCACCGGCGTGGCTGGGTCGGGCAAGAGCTCACTGATCGACGGCTCGGTCTCGGGGCGGGACGGCGTGGTCTCGGTCGACCAGGCGGCGATCAAGGGCTCGCGGCGGAGCAACCCGGCGACGTACACCGGGCTGCTCGACCCGATCCGCAAGGCCTTCGCGAAGGCCAACGGCGTCAAGCCGGGGCTGTTCAGCGCCAACTCCGAGGGCGCCTGCCCCAATTGCAACGGCGCCGGCGTCATCTACACCGACCTGGCGATGATGGCCGGCGTCGCCACCACCTGTGAGGAGTGCGAGGGGAAGCGGTTCCAGGCCGAGGTGCTCAAATACAAATTCGGCGGGTTGGACATCAGCGAGGTGCTCTTGATGGCGGTCGCCGAGGCGGAGGAGTTCTTCGGCGACGGCGAGGCGAAGACGCCAGCCGCGCACAGGATCCTCGATCGGCTGGCTGACGTCGGGCTCGGCTACCTCAGCCTCGGCCAGCCGCTGCCGACGCTGTCCGGCGGCGAGCGGCAGCGGCTCAAGCTGGCTGCCCGCATGGCCGAGAAGGGCGACGTCTATGTCCTCGACGAGCCGACCTCCGGCCTCCACCTTGCCGACGTCGAGCAGCTGCTCGGCCTGCTCGACCGGCTTGTCGACTCCGGCAGGTCGGTGATCGTCATCGAGCACCACCAGGCGGTGATGGCGCACGCCGACTGGATCATCGACCTTGGCCCCGGCGCCGGCCACGACGGCGGCCGGATCGTCTTTGAGGGCACGCCCGCCGACCTTGTCGCCGCCCGCCCCACCCTTACCGGCGAGCACCTCGCGGCCTACGTCGGCGCCTGACCGAGAGGAGCGTAACCGCGACTTTGGCTTCGGGGAGGTGTCGGTAGCGATATGGCGCAAGGATCGATGATCGGCCTGCGCCGCTGGTGTGGTGGCTGGGGGCTTTCGATGGTTGCGGCGTTGTTGGCATTCGGGGCTTCGGCCGCGGGGGCGGCGCCGGGGCAGCTCGACCGATCGTTTGGGCACCGGGGCATCGGCGGCGGCGAGTTTGGCCCGCATTACGGCAAGGCCGCGTTCCAGGCGGTCTCCGAAGAGGGGGACGGCTCGCTGTTGGCCGCCAACAATGGGACGGTGCGCCGTTTCACTCGCGATGGCGCGCTCGACCACGCTTTTCGCCCTCCCAAGCAGGCTTTTCCAGAAGCTCCGATCCAGGCGACCCAGCCCGACGGGAAGATTCTCGAGCCAGGCGCGGAAAGCAAGATCAAACGCCTCAACCCCGACGGTTCTCCTGACCCCAGCTTTCACGGCGGCGAAAGCGAACCGGCAAACCTCTTGATCCGCCAGATTGCCGTTCTGCCCTCAGGCAAGATCCTCGCCGCCGGTTCGACCGCATATTTCTACGGCACGCACCAGCAGGAAGACCAGATCGCATTGGCCCGGCTCAACCCCGACGGCACTCTCGACCATGGGTTCGGCAACGGCGGGGTCGTCAAATTGAGGAGCGACGACGGTGTCATCGGGGAAAGGCTGAAAGGCGTCGTCCCCCAGGGAGGCGAAGGGGTGGTGGTCGTCACCGACGAACTCGTCGTCAAGCTCGCAGCCGATGGCAAACTCGATCCGAGCTACGGGACCGCGGGAGCAGCAGACCTCGCGCCGGCTTCCTTGGCCGATGTCCGGCGACAGGCTCGTCCTGGCCGGAGACACGGGGACGAGGATGTGTTGCAGCGGCTCCGATGCCGACGATTTCTTCGTCGCCCACCTCGGCCCCGAAGGCAGGCTGGACCCGGCTTTCGCCGGCGGCGCAGGTATCGCGAAGGTCGACGGCGGCGGGGCAGACGAAGCCAATGTGGTGCTCTGGGGAGCGGATGAATCGGTGCTCGTCGGCGGCAGCGCCACCGCGATGGATTCCACCTGCCGGCTGGTCCCCGGTTGCCTCGCCAGGCCGGCGCTCGCCCGCTTCACTGCCGCAGGCAATCCTGATCCGAGCTTCGGCAAAGGCGGGCTGTTCACGATCGACTCGCTGGCGGGGGCGGATCCCTACGGCGATGGCGTGCTTGATCTGATCCCGCACCATGGTGGGGGAGTGATCGCTGCCGGCGGTGGCGGCCCCGGAGGATCCGTCGCCTTCCTCGCCGCCGTGAGCGCCAAAGGCGTCCTCGAACAGGATTTCGGAACGGGCGGCATCATCCAGGAACGAAGCCCCGAGCCCAGCGAGCAGATCGGCACGCCGGCGCTGGCCGTCACCTCCGACGGGAAGATTCTCGCCGCCGACTGGAACAACGCCGGCGCCGGTTACGGCGCCCCCTCGGTCATTCGCTACAGCTCGAAGGGAAAGGTCGACCATAGCTTCGGCGCCGGCAAGGGCTACGTGCAGAGTTCGGGCACGGATAATGCGGTCGCCTTGGCCGTCGACAAAGCAGGCGGCAGCGCCCTGCTGACCAACCCTGGCACCGTTTCGCGGTTCACGCCGGGTGGAAGGGTCGACCCTCGCTTCGCCAAAGGGGGTTCCGTCACCCTTAAATCAGCCCCCGCCCACTTCCGGGCAATCGCCGTGTTGCCGGAAGGGAGGACCCTGGTGGCTGGGACAACCGACTGGCTTGGCGGCCGGTCACAGATGCTGGTCGCGCGTCTGTTGCCCAATGGGCGCCTCGACCCGGCCTTCGGTCGCCACGGATATGCGACGGTCGGCTGCCGGCACGGCGACAGATGCAAAGCAAATCGGATCCTGGTCCAGGGCGACGGCCGCATCTTGCTGGCAGGAAGGGTTCTCGGCAGTCATCGTGGCATCGGGCGCTACAGCGAAGAATCGAGCCGCATGGCGCTGGCGCGCCTGATGCCGAACGGCGCGCCGGACCGCAGCTTCGGGCACGACGGGCTCGCGACCCTCCGGGTGAGCAGCCATAGCGAAGCGAACGCGCTGGCCATCGTCCCCGGCGGGATCGTCGTGGCCGGCTGGGGTCTTTCGCGCTCCGGTTCAATCGGCGTGCTGGCCCGCTTTCGCTTCGACGGCAGCCTCGACCGCGGCTTCGGCAAGGCGGGCCTCGTTCGCGCCTTTCCGCGAAAATCGGGGATACCGACCGAAATCCTGCCGACCCGCCGACGCATCCTTGTCGTCACCAGGGGCCCCAGGCCGGTCGTCCTCGACTTCGGCCGAGACGGGCATCTTGATCGCGGTTATCGCCGACTCCCGAAACGGGTGCTGATGCCGCGCCTGGTCTCGGGACCGACGGCTGCGCTGCAGCACGGCAAGGTCGTCTTGGCCTGGACGCAGAGCC
This sequence comes from uncultured Conexibacteraceae bacterium, assembly GCA_964401995.1. Taxonomy (GTDB): domain Bacteria; phylum Actinomycetota; class Thermoleophilia; order Solirubrobacterales; family 70-9; genus DATCBF01. Next base: position 63,949 of record CAYOAP010000001.1, read on the forward strand.
GTCGGCCGCGGAGCAGTTTCCCGATCACGCTGAGGCTGACTCGACTCTCCGATCGCTGACGGGCCCGTGGCGAGGTTCGGCGTTCTGTGTCGGGGATAGGGTCCGTGGCGTGCCTGGCTCTGAACCCTCCCCTCCGGCGCCGGGAATCGAGAAGCCGAAGCGCTTCCGGCCCAAGTTTCACTACGAGCTGCTCGTCTGCGGCGCCCGCGGGCACCTGCTGATCGGGACCGATGTCGCCGTGGTGCGGGCGCAGGACTCGGTCGTCGTCCGTGAGGACGGCGGCGTCCGCTGGCACCGCTGCCTGCGCTGTGACAGCTGGCTGCCGCTGTCGCCGCCCGCGGACGCGCCGCTGCCCTGCCTTCCCCCGCTTGAGCAGATCCCGGTGCCGGTCCGTGGCCGCCCGCTGCGCGACAAAATCGTCCTGCGGGCGATCGCGATCGACCGCGCCCTCCACTTCGTCGTGCTCGCCTTTCTTGCCGTGCTCGTCTTCTTCGTCGCCGCCCATCAGCACGAACTCCAGCACCGCTTCTATCGCGTCCTTGCCGACATCCAGGGCGAAATCGGGGGCGGGTCCACGCAGGCAGGTGAGCACACCGGGATCCTCCATGACCTCGACGAGCTGTTCACGCTGAAGTCGTCCACCTTGCATGTGCTCGGCATCGCGATTTTTGTCTACGCGCTGGTCGAGGGCGCCGAGGCGGTCGGGCTCTGGTACCAGCAGCGCTGGGCTGAGTACCTGACCTTCATCGCGACGGCGCTGTTCCTGCCGCTGGAGGTTTACGAGCTGACGACCACCGTCTCGCCGTTCAAGGTCGCGGCGCTGCTGATCAACCTCGCGATCCTCGTCTATCTGGTCTCCGCCAAGCGGTTGTTCGGCTTCCGTGGCGGCATCGCGGCTGAGGAGGCCGCTCACGAGCGTGATGTCGGCTGGCCGGCGCTTAAGCGGACCGAGCCCGGGATAGGGTCACCGTGATGGCAAAGCTCAGGCTCGACATCTCGATCTCGCTCGACGGCTTCGTCGCCGGGCCCAACCAGAGCGAGGAGCACCCGCTTGGCGAAGGCGGGATGCAGCTGCACGAGTGGGTCTTCCCGCTTGCCGCCTGGCGTGAGCCTCATGGCCGGGAGGGTGGCGAGGTCAACGCCAGCACGCCAGTAGTCGAGGAATCTGTTGCCAACATCGGTGCGACGATCATGGGCCGCAGCATGTTCGGCGGCGGTCCCGGTGCTTGGGGCGATGATCCCTGGGACGGTTGGTGGGGCGACGATCCGCCCTTCCACACGCCTGTCTTCGTCCTCACCCACCACGAGCGCGAGCCGCTGGAAAAGCAGGGTGGGACCACGTTCACCTTTGTCACCAACGGCATCGAGTCGGCGCTGGAGCAGGCCAAGGAGGCCGCGGCGGGCAAGGACGTCAAGCTCGGCGGCGGCGCCGACGTCGCCCAGCAGTACCTGAAGGCGGGTCTGCTCGACGAGCTGCAGCTCAACGTCGTCCCCGTCCTGCTCGGCGATGGCGCCCGGCTCTTCGACAACCTCGACGGCGCCGAGGTCGAGCTGACTCCGGTTCAGGTAGTCGACGCGCCGGGGGTAACGCACCTCAGGTACAGCGCCGCGAGTCCATAGGATCGGGCGATGAAGCCCGTCACCGTCTCGACCGCCGTGGCGAAGTCGCCGCAGGAGACCTCCGACTTCCTCGCGACGATGTCCAACCACGAGAGCTTCATGGGCCAGATGCTGGTCGACTGGAAATTCTCCGGGCCGAAGCAGGGTGTCGGTGCCGAGGCCTATGCCAGGGCCAACACCAAAGGCTCACAGGACTGGACCGACTTCAAGATCGTCGAGGCCGGGCCGGGCAAGGTCGTCGTCGAAGCCGAGAGCGCCGGCGGCAAGCGCAGCGTGCGCCACAGCTACACGCTCGCCGAGCAGCCGGGCGGCGGCACCAAGGTCAGCCTTGAGCTCGACTGGCTGAAGATGTCGAAAACCGACCGGCTCAGCCCGCCGCTGGCGCGAGCGTTCGCTCGCCGCCCCTACGCCAAGGCGCTGCGGCGGCTCGCCAAGCAGCTCTCCTAGGGCGATGGAGCGCGGCGACCTGGACGAGCTGCTCGCCCGCCGCGCCCTGACCGAGGACGCGGCAAGGGAGGAGGCGGTCGATCGCCGCCACGCCGGCGGCGGGCGGACCGCGCGCGAGAACATCGCCGACCTTGTCGACCCCGGCTCGCTGGTCGAGTACGGCCGCTTCGCGATCGCCGCCCAGCGCGGCCGGCGCGAGGTCCAGGACCTGATCGAGCGCACGCCGGCCGATGGCCTCGTCGCCGGCACCGCCCGCATCAACGGCGACCTCTTCGGCGCGGGCGGCGCCTGCGCGGTCCTCTCCTACGACTACACGGTGCTGGCCGGAACCCAGGGCGCGCTCGGCCACCGCAAGAAGGACCGGCTCTTCGAGCTGATCGAGCGGATGCGGCTGCCGACCGTCTTCTTCGCCGAGGGCGGGGGAGGGCGGCCCGGCGACACCGATTACCCGGTGGTCTCGGCGCTCGACACGCGGGCCTTCGCCCTCTGGGCGAAGCTCTCCGGGTTGGTGCCGCGGATCGCGGTCGTCGCCGGCCGCTGCTTCGCCGGTAACGCGGTGATCGCCGGCTGCTCCGACCTGATCGTCGCCACCGAGAACTCTTCGCTGGGGATGGGCGGGCCGGCGATGATCGAGGGCGGTGGCCTCGGCAAGGTCGACCCCGACGAGGTCGGGCCGATCGCGATGCAGGCGCCGAACGGGGTGGTCGACGTCGTCGTCGCCGACGAGGCGTCCGCCACCGCCGCGGCGAAGCGTCTGCTCGCCTACTTCCAGGGCGCGACGCCGCCCGGCCCGGCGCCCGACCAGACCCAGCTGCGTGATCTCGTGCCCGAGCGCCAGCGCCGCGCCTACGCGGTGCAGCCGATCGTCGAGACGCTCGCCGACGAGGGCTCGGCCACCTGGCTGCGAGAGCGCTTCGCGCCGGAGATGGCGACGGCCCTGATCCGGATCGAGGGCCGCCCGCTCGGCGTGATCGCCAACGACACCCGCCACATGGCCGGGGCGATCACTAGTGACGCCGCCGACAAGGCGTCGCGCTTCATGCAGCTCTGCGACGCCTTCGGCCTGCCGATCGTCTCGCTGGTCGACACCCCGGGGATGATGGTCGGGCCCAAAGCAGAGGCGACCGGACTGGTCCGCCACACCTCGCGCCTGCTGGTCACCGGCGCCGCGCTCCGCGTCCCCTTCGTCGCCATCGTCCTGCGCCGCGGCTACGGCCTCGGCGCGCAGGCGATGGTCGCCGGCAGCCTGCACGAGCCGCTGCTGACGCTCGCCTGGCCCAGCGCCCACCTCGGCCCGATGGGGCTGGAAGGAGCGGTCAAGCTGGCCCTGCGCAAGGAGCTGGAGGCGATCGCCGACGAGGCCGAACGCGAGCAGCGTGTCCGCGACCTCACCGCCGCCGCCGAAGACAATGCCAAGGCGCTCAACGCGGCGGCCCTGTTCGAGATCGACGACGTGATCGACCCGGCCGAGACCCGCGGGCTGATCGCTTCGACCTTGGCCGCCGCGCGGCAGCCGAGCGAGCCATCGGCCGGCCGAAGGTTCGTCGACACTTGGTAACGACTTACCGCCGCCGGCCTGGGTAAATTGCACGATCGCTAGCGACCCAGGAGACACTCGGCGCAACTCGGAGTTGCCGCCGCATGTGATCTTGATCTTCGGGGCGACCGGCGACTTGGCGCGCCGCAAGCTCTTGCCCGGGTTGCTGCGGCTCTCCCAGGCGGGCCTGCTGCCGGCCTTCAAGATCGTCGGCGTCTCGATGGAGGAGATCGACGACAACGAGTTCCGCCGCATCGCCGAGGCGGCCTGCGCCGAGTTCTCCCGCCACCCGATCGGCGAGCGCGAGTGGCAGGAATTCGCCAGCCGCCTCGTCTACGTGCCGCACTCGACTGCGATCGCCGGCATCACCGAGGCGGTCGCCAAGGCCGAAAACGAGCTTGGGCCCGATACCGGCCTGCTCCACTACCTGAGCGTGCCGCCGGCCGCGGCGGCCGATGTCGTCCACCTGCTCAACGTCTGCGGGCTGATCGAGCGCTCGCGGGTGATCATGGAGAAGCCCTTCGGCACCGACCTGGCCAGCGCCCGACGGCTCAACGAGATCGTCCACGAGGTTCTGCGCGAGGAGCAGATCTTCCGCATCGACCACTTCCTCGGCAAGGAGGCGGCGCAGAACATCCTCGCCTTGCGCTTCGCCAACGGACTCTTCGAGCCGATCTGGAACCGTGACCACATCAGCCACATCCAGATCGACGTGCCGGAGTCGCTCAGCGTCGGCTCGCGGGCCGGCTTCTATGAGAAGACGGGCGCCTACCGCGACATGGTCGTCACCCACCTGCTGCAGATTCTCGCCTTCGTCGCGATGGAGCCGCCGACGGCGCTCAGCTCGGAGCCGATCACCGAGGAGAAGAACAAGGTCTTCCGCTCGCTGCGGCCGCTGGACCCGGCCCGCGTCGTCCGTGGCCAGTACGAGGGCTACCGCTCCGAGCCGGGAGTGGCCGCCGATTCGGAGACTGAGACCTTCATCGCCCTGCGCTGTGAGGTCGACAACTGGCGCTGGAGCGGGGTGCCGTTCTACTTGCGGACCGGCAAGCGGATGGCCGAGAGCGGCCGGATCATCTCGATCGCCTTTCGCGAGCCGCCGCAGAGCATGTTCCCCAGCAACTCCCGGGTCGGCGATTTCGGCCCCGACCACCTCACCTTCGACCTCGACGAGTCCTCGCGGGTCTCGCTCTCCTTCTACGGCAAGAGCCCCGGCATGGGGATGGTGCTCGACAAGGCCAGCATGCAGTTCTCGCTCGACGAAACCGGTCGTCGCGGCGACACCCTGGAGGCCTATGAGCGGCTGATCCGCGACGCGATGGCCGGCGACCACACCCTGTTCACGACGGCCCGCGACATCGAGCGGCTCTGGGAGGTCTCGGCGCCGCTGCTTGAGCAGGGGCCGCCGGCTCTGCCCTATCCAGCCGGGTCCTGGGGCCCGGCTGTGATCGACGAGCTGATCGAGCCGTACACCTGGCGCCTGCCCTTCGCCCGCCGCTGGCGCGAGAGTGCGCCAAGCGCGCCGGTGGCGCCATAGCTTTGGCGGAAGGCGGCTGCGAGCACTGGCAGGGCCACGTGATCGTGGCCGGGCTGGAGGGGGTCGGGCTGCGGACAGTCGAGCAGCTGCGGGTGGCGGGCGTGCCTGTCGTCGTGCTTGACGACGACGCCGACCCGCGCATGGTCGCCCTGGTCGAGAGCAAGGGCTGCCCCCACATCCGCAGCGACGGCAACCTTGAGCTGCGGCTGCGCGAGGCCGGCCTCGCCGGCGCCCGCGCCGTCGTCTGCACCGAGTCCAGCGACCTCCGCAACGTCGAGATCGCCCTGCTCGTGCGGGACATGCGCGAGGACATCCGCGTCGTCGCCCACCTCGACAATCCGACCGTCGGCCGCGCGGTCGAAGAGGCAACCGGCGCCGGCAGCGCGCTCGACGTCGCCGGCCTCTTTGCTCCCGCGGTCATCGACGCCTGCACCGGGCAGGAGAGCCACGAGGTGAGGCTGGGGGAGGAGCGCTTTGTGGCGGCGGAGGTCATGGTCGAGGAGGGCGGGACGCTGCGCACCGCCTTCGGCGACCTGGCCCCGGTCGGTGTCGTCACCGCCGGGGGCGAGCTTGTCGTCTGCCCCGGCCGTGATCACCCTGTGGGGGCGGGCGATCGGGTCACCGTGCTCGGCAAGCCGGAGGAAGTCGAGGCTGCCGGGGTCGCCGACAGCGCCCACGCCAAACCTGCCCACAGCCTCGGCTGGCGGTTGCGGCATCGTCTGCGGCGGGTCAAACGCACGTTGGCGGAGCAGTTCGACCGGGCGATCGGGATCACGATCGTCGCCGGGGCCATCCTGCTCACCGTCTCCACCGTGGTCCTCCTGATCGGCTACCACAAGCACGACGGCTCTCACCTCTCCGTCCTGCAGGCCTTCTACTTCACGGTCACCACCGTCGCCACGGTCGGCTTCGGCGATTTCGCCTATGCCGAACAGTCGTCTTGGATGGAGGCCTTTGGCGTGCTTCTCATCGTCCTCGGGACATCGTTTGTGGCGGTGGTTCTCGCCCTGCTCACCAACGCCCTGGTCAGCCGCCGCATCGAGCAGTCGCTGGGCCAGGGGACGATCCGCGGGATGGAGGATCACGTCGTCCTCGTCGGCCTCGGCGCGGTCGGCCTGCGCGTGCTCGAAGGGTTGCGGGGGCTCGGCCGCGAGGTTGCAGTGGTCGAGTACGACGAGGGCAACCGCTACGTACAGCACGCCCGCTCGCTCGGCGTCCCCGTCGTCCACGGCGACGCCACGCTCGGTCAGACCCTGGCTGCCGTCAACATCGCCGAAGCCGGCGCGGTTGCGATCCTGACCAGCGACGATCTGGTCAACCTCGAGACCGGCCTCGCAGTCAGGGACTCGCTCGGCACACGCTGGAAGGAGGTGCCGGTGGTGTTGCGTGTCTTCGATCGCGCCCTCGGCCACCGCCTGGAGAAGACCTTCAACTTTCACCACGTCTGGTCGACTTCGGCCCTTGCCGCGCCCTGGTTCGTGGGTGCTGTGCTGGGCCTTGAGGTGTTGGCGACCTTCTACGTGCGCAACCAGCCGTTCTTGGTCGCGCGGCTGACGGTACGCCCCGAAGGCGGCCTGGCGGGCCTGGCGATGCAGCAGCTGTCGGCGCGGATCCGCGTGGTCGCGATCACCGGCGCCGACGGAGTGATGGAGCACCCGCCGCGTCGCGATACCCGCTTCGTCGCCGGCGACCAGGCCTATCTGGTCGGCCCCTATGAGGAGCTGTTGCGGGTGCTTGGCCACGAGCGCGAAGGCAGCCCGCCGGCGCGCTGACGGTTTATGCCTGGACGGGCTCGGGCTCTGCGGCCGAGGCCTCGTTGCGGCCGGGGTTCTCGACCCTGGCCCCGAGCGCCTTCGGCACCAGCAGGCCGGCGACGAAGCAGAGGACGAGGAAGCCGGTCGCCATCAGGAAGGTCTCGGTGAAGCCGGTGACTGTGGGCAGATCGCCGGACATGTTGGCGGCGATGAAGGTGGCGGAGAGCTGGCCGCCAAGGGCGCCGCCAAGCGTCCGCATCACCGTGTTCATACCGCTGGCGACGCCGGTCTGCTCGGCCGGCACCGCCTGGACGATGAGGTTGCCGAGGGCGGCGAAGGCAAGGCCGATGCCGATGCCGAGCAGCGAGGCAGCGATCAGCAGCTCGTAGGGATGTTCGTGGGCGACCGCCAGCATCACGAAGGAGGCGGTTGCGAACAGGGTCCCGGCGAGCAGGGCCGCGCGGGAGCCGAAGCGGGCCGAGATCGCGCCGGCCTTGAGGCCGAGGATCGTCATCCCGATCGTCGCCGGCAGCAGGTAGAGCCCGGAGGCGACGACCGAGGCGCCGAAGCCGAAGCCGGTGCTCTTCGGCAGCTGGGCAAACTGAGGGAAGACGACGAAGGACGCGTAGAGGCCGGCGCCGAGCAGGAAAGCGGAGGCGTTGGTGGTCCAGACACCCCGCACCCGCATCATCGTCATGTCGATCAGCGGTTCGTCGCTGCGGGCCTCGACCCAGATCCAGGCCAGGGTGAAGGCGACGCCGACGAGGGTGAGGCCGAGGGTCTTGGCGGAGACCCAGCCCCAGCTGGTGGTCTGGCTGATCGCCAGCAGGACCGCCGAGAGGCCGATCGTCATCAACGCCGCCGCCAGCCAGTTGATCCGCCCGGGGGTGCGGACCGGCGATTCTGGCACCAGCCGCCAGGTTGCCACCGCGGCGAGCACGATCGCGACCAGCGGCATCCAGAACAGGAAGTGGTAATCGAGGTGCTCGATGATCACGCCGGAGAGGACGATCCCGAGGCCGCCGCCGACGCCGAGGATTGCCGAGAGCAGCCCGATTCCGCCCGCGACCTTCTCCTGCGGGAACTCATCGCGGACGATGCCGAAGGCGAGCGGGAAGATGCCGCCGCCTGCGCCCTGGATGAAGCGGGCGGCGATCAGCACTGGCAGCGAGCTGGAGACGGCGGCGAGCAGGGTGCCGGCGGCGAGGATCACCAGGGTCAGCAACAGCAGGCGCTCCTTGCCGTACATGTCGCCGAGGCGGCCGAGGATCGAGGTCCCGACCGAGGCGGCGAGCAGGTAGCCGGTCAGCAGCCAGGTGATCCCGGTCTCGCTTGTGCCCAGGTCGTGCTGCATCGTCGGCAGCGCCGGGACCACGGCCGAGCTCAGCATCGCGTAGGCCATACCGCCGAGCGCGAGGACGGCGAGGGTGACGTTGGGGTGGGTGCGGTCCGGGGTGGTCGAGGTCATCGGGGCGAGAGCGGCTGGTTAGCGGAATGAGCGTTCCGCTAAGGCAAGCAAGTACGGTAGCGAAATGACCACGCCGCCTTCGGCAGCCACTGTCTGCTGGTCGGATCTCGATGCCGAAGAGAAGCGGCTGAGGCTGCTGCGCACGGCCGGAGAGGTCTTCGCCCGGGACGGCCTCGATGCGCCGATCCCCGCGATCGCCGCCGCTTCGGGCGCCGGTGTCGGCAGCATCTATCGCCAGTTCCCCTCCAAGCGCGACCTGCTGGCGGCGCTTGTGGTCGAGAAGCTCGAGGACTCCGAGCGTGGGGCCGAAGCCGCCCTGGCCGGCCCCGATGGCCCCTGGAACGAGTTGACCGCGCTGCTCTGGCGGCTGGCCGAGCGCCAGGCCGCCGATGTCGTGCTCGGCGAGGCGATGGCGACCGTCTCCACCCACCCGGATGTCGACGCCGCCTTTACGCGGACGATGGCGGCGCTGGAGCGGCTGCTGGCAGCGGCCAGGGCCGAGGGGCGCCTGCGGCCCGACGCGACGACGCTCGATCTGCGCCTGCTCTTCGCCGCCACCCGCGCGGCCGCCCAGCTGGAGGCGGGGGCCTGGCGGCGAATGCTCGAGCTGGGCATCCGTGCCCTTGAAACCGAAGCCCCGAGGAGGCCAAGTGACTGAGCTGACCGACAAGCAGGCCGAGCTTTGCGAGAAGAGCGAGGTCGACTACTCCGACCTCAGCGCTTTCTTCATCAACTGCACGCTGAAGCGCAGCCCGGAGGTCTCCAACACCCAGGGGCTGATGGACATCTCGATCGAGATCATGCGCCGCAACGGCGTCGCCGTCGAGTGCATCCGCGCGATCGACCACGAGATCGCCACCGGCGTCTGGCCCGACATGAGCGAACACGGCTGGGACGTGGACGAGTGGCCGGCGATCTTCGAGAAGGTGATGGCGGCTGACATCCTCGTCCTCGGGATGTCGATCTGGCTGGGGGAGAAGTCCTCGGTCGCGACCCAGATCGTCGAGCGCCTCTACGGCAACTCCCACCTGCTCAACGACGACGGCCAGTACGCCTATTACGGCCGGGTCGGCGGCTGCCTGGTGACCGGCAACGAGGACGGCGTCAAGCACTGCGCGATGAACACCCTCTACTCGCTGCAGCACCTCGGCTACACGATCCCGCCGCAGGCCGACTCGGGCTGGATCGGCGAAGCCGGCCCCGGCCCCTCCTACCTCGACGAGGGCTCAGGCGGCCCCGAGAACGACTTCACCAACCGCAACACGACCTTCGCCGCCTGGAACATGCTGCACCTGGCGCGGATCCTCAAGGACGCCGGCGGCATCCCCGCCCACGGCAACCAGCGCACCGCCTGGGACGCCGGCTGCCGCTTCGACTTTCCGAACCCCGAGCACCGCAGCTAGGCGGCGCGCTCAGTCGCCCTCGACGTGGACCTCGCGCAGGCCGTGGGTGTCGACGTCGTAGGCGAAGCCGCGCACCCGGTCGCGATGGAGCAGGAAGGCCGAGCGGCGGACGCGCAGGATCGACTGGCGCAGGTCTGCATCGATGTCTTTGAAGGACTCGATCGCGAAGGCGGGGGCGACGCCGGTTGCCTCCTGCAGCTCGGCCCGGAAGCCATCGTCGGTGAGCGTCTGCATGCCGCAGTCGGTGTGGTGGATCAGCATCACCTCGCGGGTGCCGAGCCGGCGCTGGGAGACAGCGAGCGAGCGGATCACGTCGTCGGTGATCACCCCGCCGGCGTTGCGCAGGACGTGGGCCTCGCCGTCCTTGAGCCCGAGCGCGGCGAAGACGTCCAGCCGCGAGTCCATGCAGGTGACGATCGCCAGCCGGCGGCTCGGCTGGACATCGAGGTGCTGGTCGGGCAGCGAGGCGGCGAAGGCCTTGTTGTTGGCAAACAGCTCGTCGATCGTGTCCATACGCGGCAGCCTATTCGGAGAATTCCTCAAGCCGATCGGCGAGGCGGTTCATGCCCCGCTCTCGTGCCGCCGTGGCGGCGGCGGTCCAGTCGGTCTCGCGGTCGGGTGGCCGTTCGACGCCGGCGTCGCGCAGGGTGGCGATGTCCTTGAAGGCGAGCAGGTCGTCGCGGCCTTCGATCAGGGCGGCGCGGAGTTTGGGGCGCTGCTCGCGGATCGCGCCGTCGAGCACCTGCTCCAGCGAGCCGTGGCGGCGCAGCAGCTCCGCCGCGGTCTTCGGGCCGACGCCCTTGGCGCCGGGGAGGCCGTCGGAGGGGTCGCCGCGCAGGGCGATGAAATCGGGGACCAGCTCGGGATCGACGCCGTAGCGGCTGCGGACCTCGTCGGGGTCGACCTCTTCCGCGCCTTTGCCGCCGGTGCGCACATAGAGCACGGTCACCCGCTCGCCGGCGCACTGGTACATGTCGCGGTCGCCGGTCAGCAGCAGCGCCCGCCCGCCCGCTTTGGCCTCGATATGGGCGTAGCTGCCGAGCAGGTCGTCGGCCTCGAGCGAGTCGCTGGCGGCGACGGTCCAGCCGAAGGCCTCGAAGAAGTCGCGGCAGGCGGCGAACTGCGGGGCGAGCTCGTCGGGCACCGGCTCGCGGACCGCATGGTAGGCGGGGTAGAGCTCGGTCCGGTAGCTGGCGGCGTCGGGGCCGAAGCAGAGGACGATCGCGCGCGGCTCGTGGATCTCGACCTCGCGCAAGATCAGGTTGGCGGTCCCCAGCAGGGCGTTGATCGGCCTGCCGTCGCTGCCCTTGATCGTGCGCGGCAGCGCGAAGAAGGAGCGATAGAGCATCGACGGCGCATCGACTGCGAGCAGCGGGGGCGACATACCTTCACAATATGTCGAGATCGATCGGGCGAGGGACGCCCGGGAGGAGGAGACCGAGGTGCGGAGGATCGCTGCGCGAGCAACGCTGTTGGCTGGGCTGGCCCTTGCCCTGGCTGCCGGCTGCGCCTATGGGGCCTATGTCTTCGCCGACGGCATCCTGGTCAAGGCGGAAGGGACGTTCACGCCCAGCGTCCTGCCCCTCCACGCCTACAAGCCGATCACGCTTCAGGGCCACATCAACATCTCGATCCCCAGCCATGGGGTTCCCCCGGCGGTGGCCTCGTTCAACGTCGACTTCGGCCATGACGGCCGCCTGCAGACCCAGGGGCTGCCCGTCTGCCAGCCGGAAAAGCTTGCTGACACGACACCCGGGCAGGCGCGCAAGATCTGCAAAAACGCGATCGTCGCAACCGGCAACGTCGAGGCCCTGATCCACCAGCCCGGGGAACCGCAGGTGCCGGTCAGGGCGCCGCTGACTGCTTTCAACGGCCCGCCGGAAGGCGGCAATCCGACCGTCGTCTTCCACTCCTACAACTGGTTCCCCAAATCGGAAACCTACGTCGTCACCGCGCCGATCGTGAGGTCGAAGGGCAGGCGCCTGGCCTTCCACATCGACGCCGAAGTGCCACCGATCGCCGAAGGCTACGGCTCAATCACCCATGTCGACCTCAAGGTCGGCAAGACCTACAGATACAAGGGCAGGGAACTCAGCTACACCTCGGCCCACTGCCCCGACGGCGTCCTCGAAGCCCACGGCCGGATCACCTTCGTCACCGGGACCGTGATCGCCGGGAGCCTCTACCGGCCCTGCAGCGCCGAATAGATCTCTGATGGCTTGAGGGCCGTTTCCTAGGAATCGATCAGTTCAAACTCTCGCGGCGCCGATGCCGTCGTCTCCCCGATGTAGGGCAGCATCCCGAAATCGACGAGCTCCGGCAGCAGCGGCCAGAGATCGTCCGCGACCTTGCCTTCCCGCAGTTGCGAGCACATCACGGTCTCGATAGCGCCTACTATTAGGGTGCCTGTCAACGGGGAGGATGAGTGGCGAGGATCAACCTCGCGGCGCATGCTGTCAAGGCCGCGCGCGAGACGCTCAACCATAGATTTGCGCTTGCTCAGAGCGGGCCCACCGACGACGTGGACCTCGATGAACAGTGCCCGCGCGACCGCCGGCTGTTCCGTCACCAGGTCGAACAGCCTGGCCAGGGCGGCGTGAAGTCGGGAGCGCCGGTCTGGCTCTGCGCCGAGGGCAGCGGCCAGGACCAGCGCGAAGGTGTACTCGATGCCAGCCTCGTAGGCGGCGAGGAAGCACTCCTCCTTGCCGTGGAAGCAGCGCTCGAACTCGTCGTGCTCCATTCCGCTGCGCTCGATCACGTCCTGCACCGAGGCATTGGCGTAGCCGAGCTCGCCGGCTGCGGTGAGCATTGCCTGGTAGAAGCCCCAGCGGCGAGCGCTCTGTATTCCGGCATCAGGCCCGATCCGTACCGACCGCAGAGTGGAGCGCTCGTGCATCTAGTGGGAACAATACATTATTTCTGGGAACGCACTTCTTTTCTTTCTTTTAGGAACTGCTCTCAACTGGCCGCGCTATCCTCGGCTGATGCGAGCTTTGCCTGGACAGGCCTCGCGGGCTTCAGGCGCGATTCCGCTCACGCGCGACACCGTCGCGGCCGATCAGCGGCAGCGCATCCTCCGTGCCGCCACGGAGCTGTTCGCCAAGCGCGGCTACCACGGCGCCACGGTGGCGCTGATCATCAAACGGGCGCGAGTCGGCTACGCGACCTTCTACAAGAACTTCGACGACAAAGAGGGCTGCTTTCTAGCTCTCCTCGACGGCGCCGCCGGCCGGGCGGAAAAGCGGATGTGGGAAGCGGCCGAGGCCGAGGAGGCCTGGCCGGAGGCGGTTGCCGCCGCCGTGCGCACCCTTTTCGAACTGATCGTCGCCGAGCCCGTGTTGGCCCGGGTCTGCCTGGTCGAGTCACTAACGGCGGGGCCGAAGGCGGTGGCCCGCTACGAGGCAGCGCTGCGCAGCGCGGTGCCGATGCTCGTGCCCGGCCGCCAGCTCAAACCCCGCAAGGCCGAGCTTCCGGCCACCTTGGAGGACACGCTCGCCGGCGGCGTTCTCTGGATCGCTTATCAGCGCCTGATCGTCGGCGAGGCCGACCGTCTCCCACAGCTCCTGCCCGAGGCGCTCGAGTTCGTCCTCAGCCCTTACATGGGGGAGGAAGAGGCGGTGCGGACAGTGCAGGGCCTGGTCGCTCAGCCCGCCTAGCTGCTCCTGCCCCCAGCGGATGCCGGGGTCCCGGATGACGATCGAGAGGCTGATGGCCGGACAAGGAGGGTCCGAGCGCGCCCACATCGCCGGCGCCGCCTACGAAGTCATCGTCGATATCCACCTCTCGGAGACGACGGTTGAGGCGATTGCCGATCGCGCCGGCGTGGACCGGGCCACCTTCCACCGGCACTTCAAGGACGTCGAAGATGCCTACTGCGAGGTTCTGGCGGCGGTCCGCGACGAATTCCTCGAGGCCATCGTTGGCGCCTTCGAGTCTGAAGAAGGTTGGCGCAACCAGATCCGGGCCGCTGCCTACGCGATGCTGCGCTTCCTGCGAGAAGACGAAGAGCGGGCTCGCTTCACCTTCGTCGAGGTCCTCTCGGCGGGCACCCGCGCGCAGGTGCTCCGTGACCAGGCGATGGAGAAGCTCTTCGATCTGATCGACCTGGGGCGCAACGAGCTCGACGACCCCGACTCGATCTCGCGGGCGACGGCGGAAGGGGTGGGGGGGTCGATCTACAACCAGCTTCATATGGGCATCGAGACCGGCAGGCTCGATCTCGCCGAGCCGTTTGTCCCGCAGCTCATGTACTCGGTCGTCCTGCCCTACGTCGGCTCGGACGAGGCGTTGAAGGAGCTGGAGATACCGCCGCCTGGAAAGGTGGGCGAGTGATGCCCACGCCGGAGGAGCAGGATAGGGAGGCCGATGCTGCGGCTGAGCTCGGGCCGCTGCCCGCGGGCCGGCACGGCCTGACCCGTGAGCAGGTTGTTCACAGCCAGCGCGAGCGGCTGGTCGCCGGGCTCGCCCACGCGGTCGCCGAGCGGGGCTACAACGAGACGACGATCGCCGACATCACCAAGGCCGCTTCGGTCTCACGGCGTGTCTTCTACGAGAACTTCGCCAGCAAGGAGGAGTGCTTTCTCGCCGCCTTCGCGATCATCGTCGAGCACCTCAAAGTGTTGATGCAGGAGGCGGCTGCGCCTTGCGGCGAGTGGCCCGACCAGGTGGTCGCCGAGCTGCGGGCGGCGCTGCGCTTCTTTGCCTCCGAGCCGGAGCTTGCCCAGCTCGGCCTGGTCGATTCCCTGGCCGCGGGGCCGGTCGTCGCCGAGCGTTTTCGCGCCACGCTGCTCAGCTTCGCGCCGCTGCTGGCGCCGGGCAGGGCGCTGCGGGCCAGCGACCGCCCGCTGCCAGGCTCGCGCGAGGAGTCCCTGCTTGGCGGCCTGGCTTCGCTGATGACCCGGTCGATCGCCACCGGCAAGGCCGAGCAGCTTGAGGAGCTCCTTCCCGACTTGGTCGAATTCGTCCTCACGCCCTATCTCGGGCCCGAGCAGGCCCAGCGCTTCGCCCGCGAGGCCGCCTGACGTCGAACGTCACAGGCGGCGCGGCAGTAGAAATCTCTCAATACTCTTCACTCTGTGGAGCATTGGAGGAGAGCGCCGCTTTCCCTGCGGTCCTATGTCGCGCTCAACGTCACTGCGAGTCTCGTGCTCGCCGTCCTGCGGTTTCCGGTCGGACTGATCGGAGTGTCGATCGCGCTGCTCTTCGCTTACATCCTGCTGAGGCAGAGCCGGATCGCCTGGTTCCTGGCCATCGCCTCACAGGTCATTGCCGCTCCCACCTACATCACCGGCCACTACCCGTGGATCTACTTCGTCTGGATCGGAGTGGACCTGATCCTCCTCCTGGCCCCGGAGACGCGACGGTTCTTCTCACGGGAATCGGCCGAAGCAACCGCCGGCTAGTAGGTCCCTGAGACCGCTCAGGGACCGACGATCTCTATCCGGTAGCCGTCCGGGTCGCGGACGAAGCAGATGCGGTGGCCCTCGGTGCGGCCGCCGGGACGGTAGGGGGGCTTTTCGGGGTCGATGCCCTCGGCCGCCAGCTGCTCGAGGGTGGCGTCGAGGTCGTCGACGGCGATCGCGATGTGGTTGTAGCCGGTGCCGAGCTCGTAGGAGTCGACGCCGTGGTTGTAGGTCAGCTCCAGGCGCGGATCCTCGCCGGGCAGCCCCATGAAGACGTTGATCGCCTCGTCGCCGATCGGCATCCGGGCGACATCGACGAAACCGAGCTTTTCGTAGAAAGAGACCGAGCGATCGATGTCGCCGATCCGGTAACAGGTGTGTAGGTAGGTGGCCATGGCAGCAAGGCTAACTTGAACCATGGCTGATGCGCCATTAAGTTGGTGGTTCTGTTTTCTGAAGCGGAATGCGCCGCCTGAGTTCGGCGCGGAAAGGATTCACCTTGAAGAAGCGTTCCCACCCGGCAGCCTTGAAGGTCGTGGCCCTCTCAGCCGCGGCGGCTGTAGTCGCATTTGCCGCCTTTGGCCCCGGCCTCGCGACCGGTGCCTACGGCCCGACCGAAACGACCACAGGGTCGACGGCCTCCGGCATCCCCACGGTCTACATCGAAGCGGGCAAAGGCGAGGGCAGCCTGCGCTTTTCCGCTCCCAAAACCATCGTCGAAGGCGAAGAACTGCAGGTCGTCAACAAAACCAACCCGAAACAGGTCGGCCCCCACACCTTCTCGCTGGTCGAACAGAGCCTGATCCCGAAGACCGCGAAAGAACGGCAGCTCTGCTTCACCAAAGGCCATATCTGCAAGTCGATCGCAGCTTGGCATGGCGCCAAAGGCAACGGCCCACCGACGATCAACCCGGTCGAAGCAGGCGCAGAAGGTTGGAGCACGATGGGCAGCCTCACCGCCAAGGGCGACTCCTGGTTCACCGGCAGCAAGCCGCGCACCTCGATCGTGCAGCGGGTGAGCGCCGGCGCCGTGGCCGGCCCGACCACGATCTATTTCATGTGCGCCATCCACCCCTGGATGCACGGCAAGATCACGGTCCTGCCGGCGAGCTAGCGGCACGGCTGGTCGCGACTCATCTCCGCCCCGCCTCGGGCGCCGAGCTTTTCTCGGCGCCCTGGGCGGCGGCGTGCTGGCGGCGGCGCTGCCGCTGCGGGCGGGCTCGAGCGGGTTGCTCCCGTTCGGGAGAGGCACTCCGCGGGCGTTCGGCGCGGTCCCGTTCCGGGCCCGGCTGCCGATCCCCGAGGTCCTGACCGGCGCTCAGCTACGGATCCCGATCCGCGAGGCTGAGATCCAGATCCTCCCTGGCGCGAAGACGCGGATGTGGACCTACGGCGGCAGTTTTCCGGGGCCGACGATCAGGCGCCCTGCCGGCGAGCGGACCGAGGTCACCTTTGAGCACCAGCTGCCGGCCAAGATCGGCGAGCTCAGCGTCCACCTGCACGGTGGCCACAACCGCACTCAGTTCGATGGCCAGCCGGGCGGGCTGACCCCCTCGCACCCACACTCCTTCTACTGCGAAATCCCGCGAGGGCTGCCGGCGAAGAAATCTGGCAACGACGTCCTGATCGAGCCGGGCCAGCGTCGCACCTATATCTATGACCTGATGGAGGACGGCAGGCCCGAACGCTCCGCCTTCCAGTGGTACCACGATCACCGTCTCGATCACACCGCCCGCAACGTCTGGCACGGCCTGGCCGGGATGTGGATAGTCGACGACGAGCTCGACTCCTCGCTGCCGCTGCCGGAGGGCGACCGCGACATCCCGCTGATGATCGCCGACCGCTCTTTCGACCGCAACAACCAGCTGACCGACCCCTTCACCGATCTGCGCCCACCAGCCGACGGCATCGACGGCCGCGTTGTCCTCGTCAACGGGGCCTATCTGCCGTACCACCGGGTGACGCCGCAGCGCTACCGGCTGCGGATCCTCAACGTCTCCCAGTTCCGCTCCTACAACGTCTCCCTCTCCAACGGGATGCCGTTGCTGCAGGTCGCGACCGACAGCGGCCTGATGCCGCGGCCGGTTCGCCGCCGTGAGGTGCTGCTCGGCCCGGCCGAGCGGGCCGAGGTCGTTGTCGACTTCGCCTCAGCGGCGGGCCAGTCGGTCGAGCTGCGCAGCCAGGCCCGTCGCGACCACGCCGGCGCCGCCGGCGCCCGGACCTACGCCGGAGCGTTGATGCAGTTCCGGGTCGACTCCGGGCGGCTGCCGGACAGGACCCATGTGCCGCGCGCCCTGCGGCCGTTGCCGGAGTGGGCCAAGCGCGCCGGCCACAGGCCCGACCGCACCTGGACGATCTCGATCGGCGGCCTCTTCAAGACCGTCTGGGAGATCAACGGCAGGACCTTCAATCCCGCTCGCGCCGACGCTTTCCCGTTGATCGACACGACCGAGACCTGGGAGATCGTCAACCGCACCAGGGTTGCCCACATGATGCATATGCATCACACCGACTGGTATCTGCTCGCCCGCGATGGCAAGCCGCCGCCGCCGTGGGAAGACTGCCTGAAGGAGACTTTCTTCGTCTATCCCGGCGAAAGGCTGCTCGTCGCCGGGCACTTCAGCGACTACACCGGCAAATTCCTGATCCACTGTCACATGCTCGATCACGAGGACCATGGCTTGATGACGCAGTTTGAGGTTGTGCGACAGGGGAGTGGACCCAGTGCCCACGGCGCCTGAGAAGACGTCGGCGCTGGTCGCCCGCTTCCGCCAGGCCAGGCGCGATCGCGAGTTGGCGGTGCTGGAGGGCTTCCACGCCCTCAAGCACGCGCTGCGCTTCGGGGCCGAGGTTCTGGAGGCGGTCGCGGTCGACCCGGAAGAGCTGGGCCGGCTGGCCGGAGAGCTGGCGCCGGACCTGACCGCATCGCTGCCGGAGCGGGTCAGCCCGGTGGGGGAGGAGGTGCTGGCCGAGCTGGCGCCGCAGGCCCCGCGCACCGGCGTCGTCGCGATCGCCCGCCGGCCGCCGCTCGACCTCGGGGCGGTGCTCGCCGACGACCGCCCCGCCCCGGTGGTGCTGCTGGAGGACCCGCGCAACATGGGCAACATGGGCGCCTGCGTGCGGGTCGCCGCCGGCGCCGACGCCGCGGCTGTCCTCACCACCGGCCACAACGACCCCTGGCACCCCGATGCCCTGCGCGGCGGGGCCGGCCTTCACTTCGCCCTGCCGGTGGCGGCGGTGGAGGCGCTGCCCCAGAGCAGCCGGCCCCTGATCGCGATCGACCCCGACGGCGAGGACCTGCGCCCGGCCGAGCTGCCGGGCCGGGCCGTGCTCGCTTTCGGAACCGAGCGCCACGGCCTCAGCCCGGAGCTGCTGGAGCGTGCCGACCTCCGCCTTGGCATCCCGATGCGCAAGGGGGTCTCAAGCCTCAACCTCGCCACCTCGGTTGCCGCAGTCCTCTTCTCCTGGCGCCTCGCCGGCGGGCGCTGAAGCCACCGCTTTGCATCTGGACCAGCCGGGTCTACCATCCGCAAGGTGGAGAAGGTTGCGCTCAACAACGAGGAGGCGATCGAAGCCTGGAACGGCGTCCTCTTCGACCGCTTCGTCCAGTATCGCCACATCGTCACCGCCGGTCTCGGCGCCCATGGCGAGGAGGCGCTGCGCATCCATCCGCCGCAGCTGGGGGAGCGGGTGCTCGACATCGGCTGCGGCTTCGGCGACACCTCGCAGCGGATCGGCGGCCTGGTCGGGCCGGATGGCTCGGTGCTCGGGATCGACGCGGCCGAGCGCTTCATCGAGATGGCCGAAGAGGAGGCTCGCGCTGCCGGCGCCGCCAATGTCAGCTTCATGGTCGGCGACCTGCAGGCGACCGAGTTCGAGCCGAGCTTCGACTACGCCTTCTCCCGCATGGGCACGATGTTCTTCGCCAACCCTGTTCCTGCGATGCGAAACGTGCGGGAGGCGCTGCTCCCGGGCGGCAGGCTCTGCATGGTCGTCTGGCGTCGCAAGATCGAGAACGATTGGATGCATCGGGCCGAGACCGTGGTCGAGAAGTTCGTCCAGGAGCCGGAGGAATCCGACGAGCCGACCTGCGGGCCGGGGCCGTTCTCGATGGGCGATGCCGACGTCACCAGCCAGATCCTGCTCAGCGCGGGCTTCGAGGAGGTTGCCCTGCGGCGCTGCGACACCCCGATCAAGATCGGCGCCGATCTTGACGAGGCGGTTGCTTTCGCGATGGCCCTGGGTCCGGCGGGCGAGGTGATCCGGCTGGCGGGCGACGAGGCGGAGCGGATCCGCCCACAGATAGCCGCCGCGCTGCGTGAGGCTCTGGCCGAGTTCGACGGCCCCGACGGCGTCATCGCCCCGGCCTCGACCTGGATCGTCAGCGCCCGCGCCCCGGTTTGAACCTCGCTGCTACCCGTCTCGTAGGCCGGGGCATGGAGACTGCGAAGAAGAATCGCCTAGGCGTGATCGCCGTCATCGCTGCCCTGGCGCTCGCGATCGCTGGGGCGGCACTGCCAGCCACGGCCGGCGCCGGCGCCACCGTCGACATCCACAACTTCGCCTTCCACCCCGGCACGCTTGAAATCGCCAAAGGCTCGAAGGTCGTCTTCTCGAACACCTCGAAGGTGACCCACACGGCGACCGACGCCGGCGTCTTCAACACCGGCCACATCAAGCCCGGAACCTCGGTTTCGGTGCGCTTCACGCAGAAGGGGGTCTTTGCCTACCACTGCAAGATCCACCCTTTTATGCACGGCAAGATCGTCGTCGGTTAGCGTGGTCAGGTAGTGCCTGCGGCACCCTGCCGCGATCGCCGCTCTAAACCCCAAAAAAGGACGCCACCTTGATTCTTGCCAGCTTCAGTCTCAGTGACGCGCTTCTGGTCACGCTTGAGATCTTCTTCTTCGTGGTCTGGATCTGGATCCTGATCACGATCCTCTCCGATCTCTTCCGCGATCACGAACTATCCGGCTGGGTGAAGGCCGCCTGGGTGCTGTTCCTGGTCTTCATCCCGTTCCTGACGGCCCTGATCTATCTGATCGCCCGCGGCAACGGCATGCGCGACCGCACGATCAAAGCCCAGGCCGAGGCCAAACAGCACATGGACGCCTACATCCGTCAGCAGGCCCACCTCTCGCCGGCCGACGAACTGCACAAACTCTCCGACCTCAAAGACAAGGGCGCGATCTCCAGCGAGGAGTTCGACAAAGCTAAGGCCAAACTGCTGGCCTAGCTCTTTGCCGGACCCGGGACGCCACCTCGTGTGGCGTCCCGGCGGCCGTCGCGACGGCTCGGATTTGTCCTCCAAAAGGTGCCGTTTTGCAAGCAAAGTTGCAAGTTATTAGCAACTCCTAACAATTCCGGGCCTGTTTCGCTAGCCTCCTCGTCCCCTGCCAACGCCTTCTTTCTCTGTGAAGGCCAGGGCCGGGATCGATGCGGGCCTTCTTCTCTGACACACACCTGAGCGCGACCCGGCGCCGGTCGCTGATGCTGGCGGCTGTGCTGCTGGCGATGCTCTGCGCGCTTTCGCTCTCAGAGGCGAGCGCCCCGGCCAAGGACCTCCAGGCCGAACTGCAGCAGACACAGGGCAAGCTCGACCACGTCCACGAAAGCCAGAGCGCGGTGGCGGCGAGCCTGGCCGAAGAGAACTCGGCGATCGACTCGATGATCGGCGAAGTCTCGGACCTGCGCCAGCGCCAGGCAGCGGTTGAGGCGGAACTCGCGGCCAAGCAGGACGAACTCGATCAGGCGACCGCCGAACTTGAAAAGGAAAAGCGCCACCTGGAAGAGGTCCGGGCGCAGCTGGCCCGCGCCCTCGGCGTCCTTCGCGAGCGGCTGGTCGCGATCTACGAATCGGGCAGCCCCGATGTGCTCAACGCGATCCTCGAATCTTCGAGCTGGTCCGACCTTGAAGCGCAGACCGAATACCTGAACAAAATCCAGAGCTACGACGACTCGGTTGTCGGCCGGGTCAAGGGGCTGCGCAACGAAGTCCGCGACAGCGTCAAGCGGATGACTGCGGCGCGGGACAAGATCGAAAGCGCCCGCGACGAAATCGCCGCCACCGAGCGCCAGGTCGCGGCCGCTCGCGCCGAAGCCGAGGCGCGCTTCGCCGAACTGAAGGAAGCGCAGGCGCAGCGCAGGCAGACGATGGAAGCGCTGGAGTCGCGCGAACAGGCGCTCAACGACAACCTCGCCTCGATCTCCTCCCAGATCGCGGTCGAAGGCGGACCCGCCCCGACCGGCGAAGTGCCGGCGCCGCTGACCGCCGGCGAGACCGCGGGCTTCATCAGCGAAAGCGAGGCGAGCGCCCCGGCCTCCGCGCCGGATGCGATCAAGGCGGCGATCTCGGCGGCGAACTCGATCGCCACCACCCCCTACATCTGGGGCGGCGGCCACGGCTCCTTCGAAGATTCAGGTTACGACTGCTCGGGCGCGACCAGCTTCGCCCTGCATGGCGGCGGCTTCCTTGAAAGCCCGCTCGACTCGACCGGCCTCGAGACCTGGGGCGAACCCGGCCCCGGCAAGTGGATCACCGTCTACGCCAACGCCGAACACGCCTGGATGATGATCGCCGGGCTTGCCTTCGACACGGTCGGCGGCCCGGGCCCGCGCTGGCACTCCTCGCCGGTGGACTCACCCGAAGGCTTCATCGCCCGCCACCCCCCGGGTTATTAATCCGCGCTGGGACAGCGGACCGACCCTCTAGGGTCTTCGCCGATGGAACCCATCTCCTACTTCCAGGCGATCGTCCTTGGCGCCCTGCAGGGGATCGCCGAGCCGTTCCCGATCTCCAGCCTCGGCCACGGCGTGATCGCGCCCTCGCTGTTCGGCTGGAACATCCACCAGAACGACGAATTCTTCCTCACCTTCCTGGTCGCCACCCACTGCGCGACGGCAATCGTCCTCTTCGGCTTCTTCTTCAAGGACTGGATGCGGATCTTCCGCGGCCTCGGCCGCTCGGTCCGCGGCCAGGCCACCCCCGAAGACAGCGACGCCCGTCTCGGTTGGATCATCATCGCCGGCACGATCCCCGCCGGCATCCTCGGCCTCGCCCTCGAGCACAAGCTGCGCGATCTCTTCGCCTCGCCGGAGTCGGCGGCGATCTTCCTCACCATCAACGGCATCCTGCTGCTGGCCTTCGAGCGTTACCGCCGCCGCGCTCCTCAGCCCGATGACTTCAAGGGGGACGGCGACAAGCGGATCTCGAAGGTGAGCTTCAAGCAGGCGCTGGCGATCGGCACCGCGCAGGCGGCGGCGCTGGTGCCGGGGATCTCGCGCTCGGGGATCACGATGGGCGGCGGCCTCCTCACCGGCCTCTCCAACGAGGACGCGGCCCGCTACTCGTTCCTGCTGGCGACGCCGATCATCGCCGCCGCCGGCTTCCTCAAGCTGCCGGAGCTGCTCGGCTCCGCCGGCGACGGCGTCCGCGGCCAGGCCCTGGTCGGCGCGATCGCCGCCGCGCTCACCACCTACGTCGCGGTCAAGTTCCTGCTCCGCTTCTTCGAGACCAACCGTCTCACCCCGTTCGGCATCTACTGCATCGTCGCCGGCCTCACCTGCACGATCATCTTCGCCGTCTAAGCCGCCGCCGACGGGCCTTAAACGGGAGTTATAGGCACGTTTGAGGCCCATCGGCCTTGAATGCCGGGTACGGTAGGAGCGTGGCGGAGGAGATCGACAGGGCAGGGCTTGAGCGGGACCTGAGCGCGCTGCTGGAGGTCGAGCGCTTCGAGCCTCCCGCCGCGTTTCGCGAGCGGGCGCTGTGGAGCGATCCCAAGGTCTACGCGGAGGCGGCGGCCGACCCCGAGGCCTGGTGGATGCGCCAGGCGACCGAGCTGCTCGACTGGATCGAGCCGCCGAGCCAGGGCCTCGACGCCTCCAACCCTCCCTTCTACAAGTGGTTCGCCGACGGTCGCCTCAATGCCTCGGCCAACTGCCTCGACCGCCACGTCGAGGCCGGCCGCGGCGAGCGGGTCGCCTTCCACTGGCGCGGCGAGGAGGGCGAGGTCCGCGACGTCACCTACGCCGAGTTGCTGGCCGACACCCAGCGCTTCGCCAACGCCCTCCGCGGCCACGGCGTCGCCAAGGGCGATGTGGTCGGCATCTACCTGCCGATGATCCCCGAGGTCGTCGTCGCGATGCTGGCCTGCGCCCGGATCGGCGCGATCCACAACGTCGTCTTCGGCGGCTTCTCGGCCGAGGCGGTGCGGGAGCGGATGGAGTTCTCCGAGGCGAAGGCGCTGGTCACCGTCGACGGCGCCCGCCGCAAGGGCAAGACGGCGCCGGTCAAGCCTGAAGTCGACAAGGTGCTGGGCGGGGTCGAGTCAATCAAGACGATCTTCGTCGTCCGCCACACCGGGGCTGAGTGCGAGATGCAGGAGGGCCGCGACCGCTGGTTCGACGAGGCGATGGCCGCTGCCGCTGCCGAGTGCCAGCCCGAGCCGATGGGGGCCGAGGACCCGCTCTACATCCTTTACACGTCGGGCTCGACGGCGAAGCCGAAGGGCATCCTCCACACCACCGGCGGCTACCTGGCCGGCGTCGCTTACACCCACCGCTACGTCTTCGACCTGAAGCCGGAGGAGGACGTCTACTGGTGCGCCGCCGACGTCGGCTGGGTCACCGGCCATTCCTACATCGTCTACGGGCCGCTGATGAACGGGGCGACCAGCGTCATCTACGAGGGCGCGCCCGACTATCCCGACAAAGACATCTGGTGGGAGACGATCGAGCGCTTCGGGGTGACGATCCTCTACACGGCGCCGACCGCGATCCGCGCCTGCATGAAGTGGGGGGCCGGCTACCCCGGCCGCCACGACCTCTCCTCGCTGCGGATGCTGGGCTCGGTCGGCGAGCCGATCAACCCGAAGGCGTGGCTCTGGTACCACAAGGTGATCGGCGCCGAACGCTGCCCGATTGTCGACACCTGGTGGCAGACCGAGACCGGCCACATCATGATCTCGCCGCTGCCGGGGATCACCGCGACCAAGCCCGGCTCGGCGACGGTGCCGATCCCGGGAATCGAGGCGGCCGTCGTCGACGACGACGGCGAGGAGATCGAGGAGGGGGAGGGGCTATTGGTCCTGCGCCGCCCCTGGCCGGGGATGCTGCGCACGCTCTACCGTGAGGAGGAGCGCTTCATCGAGACCTACTTCTCGCGCTTTGGCCCCGAGACGTACCTGGTCGGCGACGCCGCCCGCCGCGACGAGGACGGCTACCTCTGGGTGCTGGGCCGGATCGACGACGTGATCAACGTCTCCGGCCACCGGCTCTCGACCGCCGAGGTCGAGTCGGCGATCGTCTCGCACCCGAAAGTCGCCGAGGCGGCGGTGATCGGCCAGTCCGACGACGACACCGGCCAGGCGATCTGCGCCTTCGTCACCCTCGAAGGCGACCATGATGGCGACGACGAGATGGTCACCGCGATTCGCGAGCACGTGGCCGAGCGGATCGGCAAATTGGCGCGGCCGAAGCGGATCATCTGGTCGGGCGACCTGCCGAAGACGCGCTCCGGCAAGATCATGCGCCGGCTGCTGCGCGACATCGCCGAGGGGCGCGAGCTGGGCGATGTGACGACCTTGCGCGACCCGGGTGTGACCAAGGAACTCGAGGCAAAGATCGCCGAACGGCGCGACAAAGAAGGCTGAAATGCGAATTCATAAAAGTGACATGTTTCCGACAGCCGCTGTGCGCAAGGGCTCTTAACCGGTTCGTTTCTCGACCATCCGCTCGACCGCGATCTCCAGCGCCTGCAGCTGCTCGCGGACGCTGCGCAGCTCGCGCAGGGCGATCGCCTCGGCCGACATCTGCTCCCGCTCCAGCTCTTCCTCGACCTCGGCGATCTCGGGGCCGAGAAAGCGCTGGGCGAAGGCGCCGGTGAGCAGGGCGACGAAGCTGATCCCGATGATCAGGATGACGACGGAGACGATCTCGCCGCCGGTCGTGGTCGGGTAGATGTTGGAGCCGAGGGTGGTCATCGTCGTCACCGACCAGTAGATCCCGTCCCAGGCGTCGAGGTGCTGGGTGTGCTTCTCGAAGGCGACGAAGAGGGCGCCGCCGCCGACCGCGGTGAGGACCGAGAGCAGCATCGCGTAGCG
Source organism: uncultured Conexibacteraceae bacterium (assembly GCA_964401995.1). Taxonomy (GTDB): domain Bacteria; phylum Actinomycetota; class Thermoleophilia; order Solirubrobacterales; family 70-9; genus DATCBF01. The sequence continues at coordinate 89,220 of CAYOAP010000001.1, forward strand.
CAGCCCCTCAAGCGAGAAGACCTCGCGTGAGAGCTGGGCCAGGCGCAGCAGGCGGAGGAGGCGCAGGAGGCGAAGCACACGCAGCGCCTGCAGGCCGGCGGGCAGCACCGGTGGCGTCAGGACGACGATGATCACGTCGAGCGGGTGGCGGCGGAGCCAGGCGCGGCGGTCGGGGACGACGGCCAGCATCACGACCAGCTCGACCAGGAAGGCGAGCCAGGTGATCCAGTTGAGGCCGATCGCGATCTTCTCGAGGGCGCCGCCCGGTTTGGACTCGGTGATCGCCACCGTCGGCAGGGTCAGGGCCGCCGCGATCAGCATCGGCGTGTTGAGGAGTTCGGCGACCCGCGTGCTGCGGGCGTCCATCCCCGGCTCGTAGAGCACCGGCTTTTCTGCGGGCAGGGAGCTCACCCCGCCTGCTTCGACGCGGCCCTGGCGACCCCCTTTGTCGCTGCGGCTCGCCCTCCCTAGCGACACATCCGGCGCCGCCTTCGTACCATGGCCCTAGACATCAACCAATCAGGAGACGCAATCTCGATGACCGCCAGCACCGCCACGCAGGACTACAAAGTCGCCGATATCGGCCTCGCCGAGTTCGGCCGCAAGGAGATCGGGCTCGCGGAGGTCGAGATGCCGGGGCTGATGCAGATGCGCGAGGAGTTCGGCGCGTCGCAGCCGCTCAAGGGCGCCCGCATCACCGGCTCGCTGCACATGACGGTGCAGACGGCGGTCCTGATCGAGACCCTGGTCGCGCTCGGCGCCGAGGTGCGCTGGGCCAGCTGCAACATCTTCTCGACCCAGGACCACGCGGCGGCAGCGATCGCCGAGGCTGGTATCCCGGTCTACGCCTGGAAGGGCGAGACGCTGGAGGAGTACTGGTGGTGCACCGAGCAGGCGCTGCTCTGGACCGACGGCGAGGGCCCGAACATGATCCTCGACGACGGTGGTGACGCGACGCTGCTCGTCCACAAGGGCGTCGAGTTCGAGAAGGCCGGCGCCGTGCCCGACCCGGAGACCGCCGACTCGGGCGAGTTCAAGATCATCCTTGAGACCCTGCAGCGCTCGCTCGCCGAGGATCCGCAGCGCTGGACCAACGTCGCCGCCCAGATCATGGGCGTCACCGAGGAGACGACCACCGGCGTCCACCGCCTCTACCAGCTGGCCGAGACCGACGACCTGCTGTTCCCGGCGATCAACGTCAACGACTCGGTCACCAAGTCGAAGTTCGACAACCTTTACGGCTGCCGCCACTCATTGGTCGACGGCATCAACCGCGCCACCGACGTGATGATCGGCGGCAAGGTCGCCGTGATCTGCGGCTACGGCGACGTCGGCAAGGGCTGCGCCTCCTCGCTGCGCGGCCAGGGCGCGCGGGTGATCGTCACCGAGATCGACCCGATCTGCGCCCTGCAGGCGGCGATGGAGGGCTACGAGGTGCGGCGGCTGGAGGACGTCGTCGCCAGCGCCGACATCTTCGTCACCGCCACCGGCAACAAGGACATCATCACCGCCGCCGACATGGCGAAGATGAAGCACAACGCGATCGTCGGCAACATCGGCCACTTCGACAACGAGATCGACGTCGCCGGGCTCGAAGGCCGCAGCGATGTCGAGCGGATCAACATCAAGCCGCAGGTCGACGAGTGGCACTTCGCCGACGGGCACTCGATCGTGCTCCTCTCCGAGGGCCGCCTGCTCAACCTCGGCAACGCGACCGGCCACCCGAGCTTCGTGATGTCGAACTCGTTCACCAACCAGGTGATCGCCCAGATCGAGCTCTTCAGCAAGGCCTCCGAGTACGAGGCAAAGCAGGTCTACGTCCTGCCCAAGCACCTCGACGAGAAGGTGGCCCGCCTGCACCTCGCCGCCCTCGGCGTCGAGCTGACCGAGCTCAGCGCCGACCAGTCCTCATACCTGGGGATCCCGGTCGAGGGCCCGTACAAGCCGGACCACTACCGCTACTAAGGCTTCCTTGGTCCTGGGCCGTACGCCAACTGCGGCGGCCCAGGGCTCTCCGGTCTAGAAATGACAAGACCCGCTGGGAGCGGGTCGAGTCTGATGAAGTGGGGAACCACCCCACACGCGATTGACACCCACCGTCAGGCTACCACGGTGGTTCGCGCCAGACCTCGACTTCCCAGCGAGCTGTATGCGGAGGGCACCGGACTTGAACCGGATCCAGCTGGTTAGGCCGAACACAGTGGGTATCAACCACGTGGAGCGCGCCTGTCTCCTTCGACCCTCCTAGCAGCGATGCTAGCCGCCAAATTCGCTACTCAAAGGTGTGTCTGAAAATTGGCACAGACATTTGACACTTTTGTGAGGAACGACGCGAAATGGCACCTCAGCCGCCGGCGGCCTGGGGCTCCCAGAGGAAGCGGCGGCTGGCGATCCTGGCGCCGGCCACTGCCCAGATCGCGAGGATCAGCAGGTTTTCGGCGTCGAGGCCGCTGCCCTTGGCGTCGGGGGAGAGGGTGGTCTGGAGGCCGAGGGCTAGGTGGTAGAGGGGGAAGATCTTGCCGACGGTTTCGAGCCAGTGGGGGAGCTGGTCGACCGGGATCCAGATCCCGGAGAAGAAGGCCAGCATTACGACGGTGAAGGGGGCGATCGTCGAGGCCGCATCGGGGGTGGGGGTGAAGGCGCTGAGGGCGATGCCGAGTGAGCAGAGGGTGGCGGTGCCGATCACGACGTAGAGCAGGAAGGCGGGGAAGGTCGAGCCGGGGATCGGGACGCCGTAGACGATCGCGCCGACCGCCAGCAGCAGCGCCGTCATCGCCAGCGCCTGGATGGTGGCTCTGGCGATCTGGCCGGCGATGAAGGTCCAGGGCGGCATCGGCGTGCCGCGGTAGCGCTTGAGCTGGCCGCGCTCGCGCTGGGTGGTGAGCGAGACAGCGAGCGTGGTGAAGGTCGAGAGGGCGACCGCGTAGGCGACGATCCCGGCCGTGAAATAGGCCTGGGCGCTGAGCTTGAGGTCGTTCGGCAGGGTGGCGGTGTTGTCGCCGCCGTTGCTGAAGATCGAGTTGAAGAGGACGAGGAAGACGAGCGGGAAGGCCATCGTGAAGATGATCGCCCGCGGCGTGCGCAGGGCGACCGTGATCGCCATTCGCGCCTGGGCGAGGACGATGCCGCGGTCGCTCACGATTTCTCCTCCTTGGTCAGCTCGAGAAAGATGTCCTCGAGGCTGGGACGCCGCACCTCGAGGTCGTCGAGCTTGGCCCCACGCTCCTGGGCCAGGCTGAGCAGGCGGTAGAGGTCTGCCTGCGGATTCTCGGTCTCGATCCCCACCTGGCTGCCGGAAGCCTCGACCGGGGCAGAGATCCGCGAGCGGATGTCCTCGATGCTGAGCCCGTTGCTGAGGGTGAAGTCGATCACCGTGCGGCGGCCGAGGCTCGCGCCCAGCTCCTCGGTCCGGCCCTGGGCGACGATCTTGCCGCCACGCAGGATCGCGACCCGGTCGGCGAGGTGCTGGGCCTCCTCCATGTAATGGGTGGTGAGGAAGACGGTCTTGCCGAGCGCCTTCAGGCCCTCGATCATGTTCCAGGCGTCGCGGCGGGCGGTCGGGTCGAAGCCGGTGGTCGGCTCGTCGAGGAAGATCAGGTCGGGGTCGCCGACGATCCCGATCGCGACATCGGCGCGCCGTTTCTGGCCACCGGAGAGGGTGCCGACGCGGGCGTCGCGCTTATCGCCGAGCCCGACCAGCTTGATCGTCTCCTCGACTGGCCGCGGCGCGTCGTAGAAGCGGGCGAAGAGCGAGACCGCCTCGCGCACCGTCCACAACGGGTCGAGCTCGCACTCCTGCAGGACGAGGCCGACCCGGTTGCGCCAGGCGCGGGTCGGCTGCGCCGGGTCGATGCCGAAGACCTCGACCTCGCCGCCGCTGCGCTCGCGGTAGCCCTCGAGGATCTCGATCGTCGTCGTCTTGCCGGCCCCGTTGGGGCCGAGGAAGCCGAAGACTTCGCCGGCGGCGACCTCGAAGTCGATGCCGCTGACCGCCTCGTGCCCGCCATAGGACTTGCGCAGCCCGCTGACCCTGATCGCCGCTTCGCTCACCACCCGCACGCTACTCAAAACTTGTTAAGCAGAAACTAATTTGCTAAACTAATTACCAACGCTAACCAATGCACGCGACCCCACCCACATCCTTGACCGACTCAGCCGCCCGCCTGCGGCTGGCGATCGTGCGCACCTCGCGCCGGCTGCGGCAGGAGGCGATGGTCGATGCCACCGACCTGACGCCGACCTCGACCTCGGCGCTTGCGGCGGTCGAACGGCACGGGCCGCTGACCCCGAGCGAGCTGGCCGAGATCGAGCGGGTCAAGCGGCCGACGGTGACCCGCACGCTCGGCTGCCTGACCAAGGCGGGCCTGGTCGAGCGCACTCCCGACCCCGCCGACGGGCGCAGCGCCCTGGTCAGCGTCAACGCCGCCGGCCGCGATCGCCTGCGGCGGCTGCGCAAGCGCAAGAACGCCTTCCTCGCCCGCCGCATGCGCGACCTCCCCCAGGAGGACGTCGAGACCCTGGAGCGCGCCGCCGCGATCCTCGAGCAGATGCTGGAGGGTGAGCGCGGGTGAGCGCCGCTCTCAGCCGCTCCTTCGACTCCCTCGCCGTACCCAACTACCGCCGCTACTTCATCGGCCAGGTCATATCGCTGTCCGGCAACTGGATGCAGTCGGTGGCGACGATCTGGCTGATCCTCAGCCTCACCGACAGCGGCATCGCGGTCGGCCTGACCACGGCGCTTGAATTCCTGCCGATCCTCTTGCTCGGCGCCTGGGGCGGCCTGCTCGCCGACCGCCTGCCGAAGCGGCAGCTGCTGCTCGCGACCCAGGTGCTGATGATCATCCCCGCCCTCGCCCTGCTGACGGTCACCGCGACCGGGATAGTCGCGCCCTGGATGGTCTTCCTTGCCGTGCTCGCTCGCGGCGCCGTCAACGCCGTCGACAACCCGACCCGGCAGAGCTTCGTGATCGAGATGGTCGGTTCCGGCCGCCTCGTCAACGCGGTCAGCCTCAACAGCGTCATCGTCCAGGCGGCGCGGATCGTCGGCCCGGCGATCGCCGGCATCACGATCGCCACCCTCGGCGTCGTCCCCTGCTTCGCCCTCAACGCGCTCACCTTCGTGGCGATGATCGTGGCGCTGTGGGGAATGGACCCGGAGGGCCTGCGCTCGGCCCCGGTCGTCGCCCGCGAGTCGGGGGCGATCCGGGCGGCGCTGCGCTACGTCAAGCGCACGCCGGAGCTGGCGCTGCCGCTGGCGCTGATGGCGCTGGTCGGGACGCTCGGCTTCAACTTCCAGGTGGTGCTGCCGCTGCTGGCCAAGTTCAGCTTCGGTGGCGGCCCCGCCACCTACGCGGCGCTGATCTCGGCGATGGGGGTCGGCTCGATCGTCGGCGCCCTCGTCAACGGCGCCCACGGCCGCACCGGCCCGCGCCTGATCGCCGGCGGCGCGCTCGCCTTCGGCGCCTCGGCCCTGCTCGCCGCGGCGATGCCCTCGCTCGCCTTCGAGATCCCGGTCCTGGCCCTGCTCGGCGCTTCCGCGGTGACCTTCGCGGCGACGATCAACTCGACCCTGCAGCTCGCCGTCTCGCCCCACATGCGGGGACGGGTGATGGCGCTCTACTCGGTCGTCTTCCTCGGCTCGACCCCGATCGGGGGGCCGCTGGCGGGCTGGCTCTGCGAGGCCTACGACCCGCGGGTCGCGTTGCTGCTGGCGGGCGTCACCGGCGTCGCCGCCGCCTGGGCGGCCCGGGTCAGCTTCGCCCGGCTGCGGGCGAGCAAGGCCGTCGCGGCGGCATCCTCACTCACCACTGCAATGTGAGGCGGGCTGGCCCCTGGTCAGCCAGAAGAGGGCGGCGAAGACGGCCGTCGCGACGAGGTTGAGGGCGAGCTTGTAGTCGAGCTCGACCGAGCCGAAGATGTCGGCGCGGCTGGGCCGGGCAGTCGGGATCAGGTCGAGGCCGCTGAAGAGCGCGTCGACGGCCAGCGCCGCGGCGATCATCGTCACCAGCATCAGGGCGACGATCCGCAGGGTGAAGGCCCAGCCGTAGTACTTGCGGTAGATCGCGATGATCGGCAGCACGATCAGGTCGGCGAAGATGAAGGCCATCACCCCGGCGAAGGAGATGCCGCCCGACCAGAGCACCGCCGCCAAGGGGACGTTCCCGACCGAGCAGACGAAGCTGAGCACGGCGATCAGCGGCCCGACGATCACGTTCTCTAGGGCGTTGAGCCAGCCGGGCGCGTCGCTGATGAAGAGGCTGTTGAAGAAGTCGTTGCCGAGCAGGCCGACGAAGCCGGCGAGCAGGAAGCCGACCGCGATCTCCTTGTAGAGCATCTTCCAGTCGTGGCGGAAGTTGTGGGCGACGTCGGTCCAGGCTGCGGCCGAGGCCAGCCGCTGCCGCCAGCCCAGCTCCTGCCCGGCCGTGTGATGGACATGGCCGGTGTCGGCCTGCTGGGCGTGCTCGCGCGCCTCCTGCTCCAGCCGCGGCGAGACGAAGAAACGCAGCAGCACCGTCATCAGCACGATCATCGCGATCCCGCCGACGTACTCGGCCAGCGTGAACTGCCAGCCGATCAGGACCCAGAGCACCAGCCCCAACTCCCAGACCAGGTTGGTCGAGGCGAACTGGAAGGCCAGCGCCGAGGCAGCCGAGGCGCCCTTCTGGAAGAGCGACTTGGCGATCGCGATCGCCGCGTAGGAGCAGGAGGAGGAGGCTGCGCCGAGCCCGGTCGCCCAGGCGACGGGCCGGGGGCCGCTGCCGGAGAGGGCGGACTCGATCCGCTCGCGCGGCACCCAGGCCTGGACCACGCCGGAGATCGCGAAGCCGAGGACCAGCGCCCACCAGACCTCGTAGGCCATCAGGAAGGACTGCTTGAAGCCTTCGGCGATTGTGCTGAGGACGTCGCTCATCGCCTCAGTATGTGGAAGCTGTCAAGTCGCCCTGCCACGGCCGAGGCCGAGCCGCTCGGCCCGCTCGGCGGCGCGGCCGACGATTTCGCCGAGTCCTGGCAGCTCGCCGCCGCGCATCAGCACCCGGCCGCCGGCGACGGTGGTGTCGACCGCCGAGCCGCTTGCCGTGTAGACGAGGTTGGAGGCGAGGTCGCCGATGCTGAGCTCGGGCGCCTGCGGCCGCAGCAGCAGGAAGTCGGCGGGGGCGCCCACGGTCAGCGGCTTGCCCGCGCCGAGCAAGGGAGCGCGATCTCCCGTCGCGATCGCCCATGCCTCCTCGGCGTCGATCGCGGTCGGGTCGGCGGCGGCGTGCTTCTGGATCAGGGCAAATGCCTTGAGGTCGGCGAAGAGGTCGAGCGAGTCGTTGGAGCCGGCGCCGTCGGTGCCGAGCCCGACCTTGACGCCCGCCTCGCGCGCCGCCGGGTAGGGGAAGACGCCGCCAACGGCGAGCTTCATGTTGGCGACCGGGTTGGTGACGACGGTGGCGCCGCGCTCGGCGATCAGCTCCAGCTCGGCCCGGTCGAGCCAGACCCCGTGGGCGAGGACGGTGCGCTCGCCGAGCATCCCCAGCCGGTCGAGGTAGGCGGCCGGCCGCACTCCATGGCGCGCAAGGCAGTCGCTCACCTCCTGCTCGGTCTCGGAGAGGTGGATCTGGATCGAGAGGCCGCGCTCCGCGGCGAGCTCGGCGGTCCAGCGCAGCAGCTCTTCGCTGACCGCGTAGATCGAGTGCGGCGTCAGCGAGCTCTCGACGCCAGGCCCGGCGCCGTCCATCCGCTCCAGGTTGCGCAGCGCCGCCGCCTTCGCCTCCTCGGTCTTGCCGTCGATGTCGAACAGCGGCCCGCCGATCGTCGCCCGCAGCCCCGCGTCGGCGACCGCCCGGGCGGTCGCCTCAGGCTGCCAGTACATGTCCCAGAAGCTGGTGGCGCCGCTGCGGATCATCTCGGCGCAGGCGAGGCGGGCGCCCCAGTAGACGTCGTCGGTCTCCAGCTTCGCCTCGACCGGCCAGATCTTCTCTTCCAGCCAGGGCATCAGCTCCAGGTCGCCGCCGCTGCCGCGGAAGAGGGTCATCGCGGCGTGGGTGTGGCCGTTGACCAGGGGGGCGACGAGCGGCGCGCCGCCGGCCTCGATCGTCTCGTCGCCGGGCGCCGCCCTCACCCCTGAGCCGAGGGTGGCGATCAGGCCGTCCTCGCAGCGCAGCCCGACCGGCTCGCCATCGAGCCTGGCACCGGTGATCGTCAGCGGCGGCGGACCGCTCATCGGCCGAGCGCGCCCAGGCGCGGCAGCGCCGCCGCCAGGCCCTGGCGCAGGCTGATCGCGTTGGCGCCGCGCTGGGCCTCCATCTGCTCGACCGAGAGGGCGGTGGCGCCGATCCCGTTGGCGAGGTTGTCGACCACGCAGATCGCCGCGTAGGCGAGCCCCAGCTCCTTGGCGACGATGCACTCGGAGGCGATCGTCATCCCGACCACGTCAGCTCGGGCGGCGATCATCCGCACCTCGGCCGGGGTCTCGAAGCGGGGGCCGACCGTCTGCCAGTAGACGCCGCCGTCACAGAGGGCGGGCACGCCCGGCTCCCAGGCCTCGACCACTTCGCGGCGCCAGCGATGGTCGAACCCGGGGGCGGAGTGGGCGCGGCGGTCGTTGAAGATCGAGAGCCCCAGGTGCAGGGCGATGAAGTCGTCGGGGCAGAGGAAGCTGCCGACCGCCAGCTCGGTGCTGAGCGAGCCGACCGAGCCGATCGCCAGCACCCGGTCGCAGCCGTGCTCGACCAGGGCCGAGAGGTTGGCGGCGTGGTCGATCTCGTGCGGCAGCACGTAGGTCTCGCCGTGGCGCTGGACGATCGCGGCCCCGTGCTCAGCGGCGGCAGCAGCGATCTCCCCGCCCTCGGGTCCCAGCGCACTGCTTCCGAGCACCACAGCCAGCCGTCCCATGCAGACAATCCTATGCGGGCGCGGCCTTCATCACTTCGCCTATGGTGGAGCGATGACGGACCGCCCGTCAGGAAGGGATGAGACGGAGAGCCAGCGGCTCGACCGCAACCTCGGCGAGCTGTTGCAGGAGCTGCGGGTCGCCCTGCCCGGCGTCCAGGTCCTCTTCGCCTTCCTGCTGGCGGTGCCGTTCCAGCGCAACTTCACGAAAATCTCGCCCTTCGAGGAGAAGGTCTACTTCGCCACCCTGCTCTGCACGGCGATCTCGGCGGCGCTGCTGATCTCGCCGACGGCCTATCATCGGCTCACCTTTCACCTGCAGGAGAAGCACCACCTCGTCTTCATCGCCAACCGTTTCGCGATCGTCGGCCTCGGCTTCCTGGCGCTGGCGATGACCGGCGCGATCATGCTGATCACCGACGTCCTCTACGGCGGCATCGCCACCGTGATCACCAGTGCCGCCGCCTTCTCGATGTTCCTGGTGCTCTGGTACCTGCTGCCGTTGCGGCAGCGGTTCAGCTCGCGGGCGCCTGCGGCGCTTTCGCCCGATCCGCCCGCAGGCCCGCCAGCTGATCCTCCAGCTCGCTGAGGAACGGCAGCTCGGGGTCGCTCTCGCGGAGCAGGTCGACGTCGGCCTCCCAGACCGCGATCTTCTCGTCGAGCGGCGCCTTCAGCTCGTCGCCGACCGCCTCTCCGCTGCTGGCGTAGACGCGCCGCAGGGCGCGGATGTTGGAGAGCTTGTCGGCGGCGTAGATCGCCCGCGCTTCGGGGCCGGCTGCTTCCACCTGGCGGCGGTGCGCCTGCTTGCGCTCCTGGTAATCGTCGATCGTTTCCTCGTCGGTCAGCGCCTCGACCATGCTCGCGATCGGCCCGCCGAAGCTCTCGCGGATCTGGCCGACTTCGATCGCGCTCTCCTCGACCACGTCGTGCAGCAGCGCCGCCGCCAGCACTTCGTCGCTGAAGCCGTTCTCGGCCAGCAGCTCGGCGACCGTGGTCGGGTGGTCGATGTAGGGCATGCCGCCACTGCCGTTGCGGATCTGGCCGGCGTGCGCGCGGCGCGCGGTTTCAAGTGCGTCGCGGACCAGCTTCGAGCTGTCCGCTGCGGCCTCGATCCGAGGGGACTGCGCCATCGACCCGCAGCCTAGCGCGCGAGCGAGGCCGGTCGGCTCAGGCGGCGCCGGCGGCGCTGGGCGCGCGGACCGGCAGCTCGTACTCGGCCCGCTCGACGCCGAGCTCGATCGCGCTCTCGACCCCGCCCATCGCGACCCAGCGCTGGCGTGCATCGCGCTCGATCTCGTCGAGGAAGTCGTCGGAGTGGAGCGGATCGTGATGGAAGAGGACGGTGCGCTCGGCGCCCGTGCGGCGGGCGAAGCTGAGCGCGTGGGAGATCGCGGAGTGGCCCCAGCCGATGTGATTGGGGTACTCGGCATCGGTGTACTGGCCGTCGTGGATCAAGAGCGTCGCGTCCCTGGCAAGCCCGAAGCCGGAGATCCAGTCCTCGTCAAGGGCGTCGAGGTCGGCGCCCAGCGCCGGCTCGTGGTCGGGGATGTAGACAAGCGAGGAGTCGCCGTCGTCGATCCGGTAGCCGAGCGTCGGCCCGCGGTGGGAGACGGAGGCGGCGCGGATCCGGGCCGGGCCGATCTCCCACTCGGTCTCGGGGCAGCTGCGGAAGGAGACGTCGCAGGGCAGCTCCCGCACCTCGACCGGCGAGAGCGGGGCCGAGATGTAGCGGGCGATCCGGTCGCGCAGCGAAGCCTCGGGCGAGGCCGGCCCCCAGATCACCAGCTCGGTCTGCGGGCAGAAGGCGGGGGCGAAGAAGACGAGGCCCTGGATGTGGTCGAGGTGGAGGTGGGTGAGGAGGATGTGGAGCCGGGTCGGCTTCGCCGCCAGCGCCAGGCCGAGGCTGCGGATGCCGGTGCCGCCGTCGAGCGCCAGCATCGAGCCGTCGGAGAGGGTGACGCCGACGCAGGAGGTGTTGCCGCCGTAGCGGATCGTCTCCGGCCCTGGGGAGGGAATCGAGCCGCGGGTTCCCCAGAGCTCGACCTTCATGCGCCGGGGCCGGATCCGTTGCTGCCGCCCGCGGGCCAGAAGACGGCGATCGCGCCCTGCGAGCCATGGGCGGTGAGGATCGGGAAGGCCGAGGCCTCGACCATGTGCAGGGACCCATCGCTGGAGCGGATCCTGAAGTCGGCGTGGGCGGGGCGGCCGTTGCGGACCGCGACCACCAGCGGCAGCTCGTCATACGGGATCGGCTCGTCGTTCTCGTCGAAGGGGCCGAACATCGTTCCCCACTCCTCGGCCCCGACCGTGCCCAGTTCCTCGAAGCGTTTGCCGAGCAGGATCCCGGCCGCCTCGTTGTAGAAGACGAGGACGCCGCCTTGGTCGACCAAAAATGCCGGGGTCGAGAGCGCCGACATCAGATTCCGGGCAAGGATCAACTCAAGTGGCCGCTGCGTCACAAATGACACTTTAGATCGTCGGGTTAACTTGGTTGCTGGATTGCCGGGTTGGGCTTGGAAAAGCCGGAAAGACCACCCTCTTATCCTCTGGCCCTCAGATGAGTGATTTTGGTCACTCTGATCTTTTCTCGCGGCGATGGACTACCGTCCCCGCCCCGATGGAGTCCTCGACGCCGACAGCACAGGCAGACCCGCCTCCGCGTAAGCCAGCGAAGGAGCCGAGCCCGATGTACCGGACGGCGATGGCCCTCTCCAGGCCGGCGGCGATCTGGGGGCGGTTGAAGGTCGAGGGCCTGGAGGCGCTGCCCGCGAGTGGGCCGGTGCTGGTGATCGGCAACCACGACAGCCACTGGGACCCGGTCATGGTCGGGGTCTCGGCGATCCGCCGCCGCCAGGTCAAGGCGCTGGCCAAATCGACGCTCTGGGATGTGCGTGGCCTCGGCCCCGTCCTCAACGGCATGGGCCAGATCCCGATCGTTCGCGGCGCCGGCGACAAGCAGGCCCTGGCGCGGGCGATCGAGGAGCTGCGGGCCGGCGCCTGCATCGGGGTCTTCCCCGAAGGCACCCGCTCCAAGGGCAAAGTGCTGCGGGCGCGCAGCGGCGTCGGCCGCCTGGCGCTTGAAGTTCCCGAGGCGAAGGTGGTCCTGGTCGCGATCGAGGGGACTACCGGCTTCACCCGCTTTCCCAAGCGCCCCCGGGTGCGGACCCGCTTCTTCGAGCCCGCCGGCGGCCAGCCGAAGCCGGGCGAGGACCCCGGGGAGCTCGCGGTCCGGCTTCTGGCCGAGATCCGCGAGCTGGTCCCCCCGGCCGGTCCCGGCCGTAAGAGCGCCTAGCCGCCGGCCTCTTCGCCATTCGCTTTCAGCGCGTACCACTGGCCGCCGAAGGAGGAGAAGTCGTTGCCTTTGGCGTCGCCTGGCTTGGTGTCGGCGACGTAGGTGTAGAGCGGGTGTCCGGCGTAGGTCACCTGGATGGTGCCGTCGCTGCGCTTGGTCGTGCCCAGTTTCGAGGCGGAGGCCCCGTTGCTCGGCTGGGGAGCGCCTTCGGTCGTCAGCGGCGGCCAGACTTTGGCGCATTCGCCATAGCAGGACGACTTTGTGCCCTTGTCTTTATGGAAGTCGTAGAGCGTGAAGCCCTTCGAGTTGACGATCACGCTGCCGAGCTTGGGGACGCTGGCGATCGAGACGAAGGTCGCCGCCCCTGAGCTGCCAGCGGATTCGGAGGTCGTCGAGGCGGCCGATTCGGTGCTGTTGCCGCCGCCCGAGCTGCTGCTTTCGTTGTTGCTGCTGCCGCATCCGGCAATCGCCAGCGCGCCGGCGACTGCCAGCAGGGCGATGATGGGGTGGGTCCTGATCACGTCTGTTCCTCCTGCGTTGGGGTTTCAGTGCTCGCCGCGTCGGACTGGTTGACCGGCGCGATAAAGGTGTGGTTGCCGGCGCGGACGCCGATCGCCTCGGTTCGGGAGAGGTCGAGGGCCGAGCTGAGCACGGCCTGGGAGTCGTCGCCGTAGCGGTAGCGGAAGGTGCCGGCGGGAACGCGGGCGCCGTCCGGCCCGCGCAGGAAGACGCGGCAGAGGGTGCCGGAGCGGACGCCGCTCACGTACATCTGGATCTCGGTGCCGAAGGAGTGCGGCTCCAGGGTCGCCGTGATCCGCATCCCGGCTGGGAGCGAGCGGAAAGTGACGTGCTGGTCGGGCTCGCCACCGCTGGAGCCGAGCACGAAGATCGCCAGCACCGCGGCGGCAACCGCGGCCGTCGCCCCGCTCAGCGCCAGGCCGAATCGCAGGCGCTTGCGGCGCTGTCCCCGCTGCCGCTCCGCCCCGATCGTCGCTGCGACGCGGTCGGCCAGCTGCGGCGAGGGCTGCGGCGCCTCACCGAAGCGGACGGGATCGGCAAGCGGCAGCAGCCGCGAGAGCGAGGCCATCGACTCCGCCTCGGCCCGGCACTCCGCGCAGCCCTCGATGTGGGCCTCGAGGCCGGCGCGCTGATCGGCCGGCAGCTGCCCGAGCGCGTAGGCGCCGAGCGACTCGCGCCACTCGCATCTCCTAGCCCTCATAGCCAATCTCCTCCAGGGCGACGCGAAGCGCTCGCAGCCCGTAGTAGACGCGGCTCTTAACCGTCCCCTCGGGGACGCCGAGCTCGGCCGCGACCTCGGCGTAGGGGCGGGCGCGGTAATAGGTCTCGACCAGGACGCGGCGATGCTCGTCGCCGATCCGGCGCATTGCCTCCTCCACCTGCCAGGCCAGCAGCGCCTCGTCGAGCGGGTCGACCGAGGGCTCGATCCCGCCCTCGGCGACCGCCGGCCGCACCGAGCGGGCGCGGCCGAGGTCGATGACGACGTTGCGCAGGATCGCGAACAGCCAGGTCCGCAGCGAGCCGATCTGGGGGTCGAAGCGGTCGCCGGCGCGCCAGGCGCGCAGGAACGTCTCCTGGACTGCCTCTTCGGCGAGGCCGGAGTCGCCGAGCGAGCGGACCGCGAAGCCGTAGAGCTCGCCGGCGTGCGCGGCGTAGGCCTCACGCACGTCTCGCTCGCGGGTCAGTGCCCCAGCAGGCATCTCAGAACGATCTTGAAGCAGGGAGGAGGTTCATGGCTGCCCGGGATACGGCGGGCGGCGCGCTCGGGTTCAGGCTCGGCCTCGCTTGTGGGCGGGGCGGCGCCCCGACGCCGGCTGCTGGCCGGCGTCGGGAGGCGGCAGCTTCAGGAACCGGGGTTAGAGTTTTCCGATCTTGAAGATCTTCGTCCCACAGTCGGGGCACACACCCTGGATCGCCGGTCGACCGTTTTTCATGGTCACCTGTTTGGCGTCCTTGATCTCGACCTTCTTGCGCTCTTTGACGCAGTAGCCCTCAGGCATGAGGGGGCCTCCTTTCGCTGCCGCATAGCGGCAAAGCTCACGATTGCTCGCGAGGTCGGATTGAGGCGAATGTAACGCAGCGAGGGGACGACGGCACGCACGTTAGTGCGTTTAGACACAATCTGCTATTTCGCGGTGCTGCCCGATTCCGTTTCTTCGCTGCCGCCCGAGCCGCCTTCGGCGGCGCCGAGGCCGGTGGGCGAGCCGCCTTCGGCGAGGCTTTTGACCGCGGCCTGGAGCACCTTGACCTGGACTCTCAGCTTGTCGACTTCGACCGTGGCGCTCTCGGCCGCCGACTGCGCCGCTTCGACCTGGCTCTGGACCGCCGAGCCGGGGGCTTCTCCGCCGCTGGCCTGTTCCTGCGCCGCCTGCAGGCCATCCTTGCTGACGCTGTTGCTGGCGGCGTCGAGCGCCAGGTAGATGCCGGCGCCACCGGCGCCGACGGCGAGCGCGACCAGCACCAGGCCGATCCGCGTGCGCATGACGAGCTTGCGCTCCAGCTCCCCTATCCAGGCCCTCAAGCCATCGAGCGGCATCTTCCTAACTTAGTCGAGAACAACGGCCAGGAGTCGCGTCAACTACCCTGCGGCGCGCACTTCCCGGACCCCCGATCTTTCGAAGGAGACCCCCGCAATGCCCGAAGCAGTCATCGTCGACACCATCCGCACTCCGATCGGCCGCGCCTTCAAGGGCTCGCTGGCCCAGCTGCGCCCAGAGGAGATGGGCGCTTTCGTGGTCGACAAGCTGCTCGAGCGCAACCCCGAGGTCGATCCGTCCACGATCGAGGACCTCTTCTGCGGCTGCGGCTTCCCCCAGGGGCTGCAGGGCTTCAACGTCGGCCGCATCATCTCGCTGCTCTCCGAGAAGCTGCCGCAGACGGTCAACGGCGTCACCGTCTCGCGTTACTGCTCCTCCAGCCTCGACGCGATCCGCCATGCCGGCAACGCGGTCAAGGCCGGCGAGGGCGATGTCTACCTCGCCGCCGGAGTCGAGTGGGTCAGCCGCTTCAACGAGCGGACCGAGGCGGCCGGGGCCGATGACCAGAACGACAACTTGAAAGGCAATAACGGCCAGCCCAACGCCTACATCGAGATGGGCAAGACGGCGGTCAACGTCGCCAACCACTACGAGGTCAGCCGCGCCGACATGGACAAGTTCGCGCAGCGCTCGCAGGAACTGGCCGTCAAATCGCAGGAAGACGGCTTCTTCGATCGCGAGATCGTGCCGGTGACGCTGCCGGACGGGACCGAGATCAGCAAAGACGACGGCCCCCGCGCCTCCTCGACCCTGGAGAAGCTCTCCGAACTGCCTGAGGCTTTCGGCGGCGGCGGCGTCACCGCCGGCAACTCCTGCCCGCTCAACGACGGCGCCGCCGCGGTGCTGATCATGAGCGACACCAAAGCCAAGGAGCTGGGCCTGAAGCCGCGGGCGCGGATCATCACCGCCGCCACCTGGGGCAACGAGCCCGAGTACATGGGCGTCGCCCCGATCGGCGCAATCAAGAAGGTGCTGGACCGGGCCGGGATGACGATCGAGGACGTCGGCGCGGTCGAGCTCAACGAGGCCTTCGCCGCCCAGGTGATCCCGATCATGGCCGAATGCGGGATCACGATCGACAAGCTCAACACCCACGGCGGCGCGATCGCCCTCGGCCATCCCTTCGGGATGACCGGCGCCCGGATCATGGGCACCCTGCTCAACGTGATGGAGACCGACGATCACCAGGTCGGCTTGGAGACGATGTGCGTCGCCGGCGGCCAGGGCAAGGCGATGATCGTCGAACGCGTCTGAGGTCACCTGATCGGCGCATTTCGGCGTCCTCAGTCGCTCGCGTGCAGAGCACGCCACGCTCCCTGCGTCCTTGAACTGCTTGGTCAGGTGACCTCAGACAAGGATTAGTAAGGTCGGCCAATGGGCGACTTCGAGACGGTTCTTTATGAGACGGGCGACAAGATCGCCCGTCTCACCCTGAACCGCCCTGAGCGCGGCAACGGGATCACGAGTCGGATGCCGGGCGAGATCGCGGCCTGCGTCGAGCAGGCCAATCTCGACCCGGCGATCCACGTCATCGCCCTGGCCGGCAACGGCAGCGGCTTCTGCGGCGGCTACGACCTCACCGCCTCGGCCGAAGGGCGGATGGAGGAGATGGGCGGGGTCGAGGCGCCGGCGGGCTCGCCGCTCGACCCGGCGACGATCGGCGCCAACCACGCGCCGGACTCGAACTGGGACCCGGTCACCGACTTCCAGTTCATGTGGCGCAACGTGCGCGGCTTCATGAGCCTCTTTCACTCCGAGAAGCCGGTGGTCTGCAAGGTCCATGGCTTCTGCGTCGCCGGCGGCACCGACATGGCGCTCTGCTCCGACCTGCTGGTGGTCGCCGAGGACGCCAAGATCGGCTACCCGCCCTCGCGCGTCTGGGGCTCGCCGACGACGGCCCTGTGGGCGAACCGGATCGGCGCGATGCGGGCCAAGCGGCTGCTGCTGACCGGCGATTCGCTGACCGGGACCGAGGCGCTGGAGTGGGGGCTGGCGACCGAGGCGGTCCCCGCCGCGGAGCTGGACGCGCGCTTCGAGCGGCTGCTGGGGCGGATCGCCCAGCTGCCGATCAACCAGCTGGTGATGATGAAGCTGCTGGTCAACCAGACCGTCCACGCCCAGGGCCTGCATCAGACCCAGGTGCTCGGCACCTTCTTCGACGGCATCGCCCGCCACACCGAGGAGGGCCACGGCTTCGTCAAGCGGGCGACCGAATCCGGCTTCAAGGAGGCGGTGCGCGAGCGCGACGAGCCCTTTGGCGACCACGGCATGGACGGCTTCGGCCTCGGCTAGGGTCCTCCGCGATGACCGACCGCTCGGCGATCACGCCGGAGAACATCCGCGCCTTCCTCGGCGACAGCTTTCCCGGCCATCTTGGTATCGAGCCGCTGGAGATCGAGGACAGCCACGCCCGCGGCAGGATCGTCGTCGACAAACGCCACCTGCACCCTGGCGGCTACGTCCACGGCGGCGCCTGGACCGCGCTCGGCGACACGGTCGCGGCCTGGGCCACCTTCCGCAACATCCCGCCGGGCCACGACTTCACCACGATCGAGCTGAAGCTGAACGTCTTCAGCGCCGGCCTGCCCGGCGACGAGGTCGTCGCCATGGCGACGCCGCTGCACGTCGGCCGCAGCACCGTCGTGCTCGAGGTCAAGATCGAGCGCACCCGGGATGGCGGCGAGCCCAAGCTCGCCGCCAGCATGATCGTCACCCAGTTCGTGCTGCCGCCCAGGCCTTAAATAAATTCGTCGGCGAGGATGCCGACCAGGCGGTTAAGCGAGCCGACCGTCCGCGACCGTTCCAGCTGGCGCTTGGCCCCGGTCCGCTGGCTCAGGATCGCGATCTGGTTGAGCTCGGAGATGCAGCCCAGGTCCTGGGCGTGTGGACGGCAGGCGACGGTCAGGTCGGCGAGCAGCTCGCGAGCCGGAACCCGGCGGCCGAGTTCCGGCTCGATCAGCTCGGCGTCCATGCCGTCGCGGGCGGCGAGGAAGCGGTTCTCGGCCAGCACCTCCTGCGGGATGGGTGGCTCGGCGACGCTCCCGCCCTCCTCGATCTCGAGCCGGACGATGCACTGGACCAGGGCGGCAATCGCGGCCGAGTCGGCCAGGGTCGTCTGCGCGTCCATGATCCGAACCTCGACCGTGCCGAAGCGCGGCTGCGGGCGCACGTCCCACCAGAGGAAGGTCGGCTCGGGCACGGCGTCGCAGCGGATCAGGACGTCGACCGCCTCGACGTACTCGGCGTAGTCGGCGAAGGCGCGGGGGATGCCGACCCGGGGGAAGGCCTGGAAGAGCGGCGTCCGCGCCGAGGCGAGGCCGGTGTCGCGGCCCTGCCAGAAGGGCGAGTTGACCGAGAGCGCCAGCAGCAGGGGAATGTGGGTGCGGAGGCGGTTGGCGGCGTGGATTCCCGCTTCCGGGTCCGGCACGCCGACGTGGACATGGAGGCCGAAGCTGGGCTCGCGGCGGGCCAGCTCCCGCATCGAGCCGTAGACGAACTGGTAGCGCTCGCCGGCGGAGACGACGATCTCCTGCCAGACGGCGAAGGGGTGGGTGCCGGCGACGGCGGCGCGCATCGAGAGCGGTCGCAGGGTGGCGTCGAGCTCTCGCCGCAGCTCGGCCAGCTCGCCGATCGCGCCGTCGATCTGGGCGTGGACCCCGGTCTGGATCTCCAGCGCCGAGCCGTGGGTCTCGGCGGTGAAGCTGCCGGCTTTGGAATGGGGGAGGCGGGGGAGGACGCTGTCGATCCGGTGGGCCAGCGCCCAGGTCATCTCGTCCAGCAGCATCACCTCCTCCTCGATCCCGACCGTGTAGGGGCCGAGCTCGTGGGCGGGCGCCCAGGCGGCCCAGGCGGGCAGGACTCCGGTCGTCCCGCTCACGCCACGTCCCTGCTGGAGCGGCGCTCGAAGGCGGCGCCGTCGCGGTGGCAGGCTTCGACGAAGCGGCGGAAGAGGGCTTCCTCGTAGGGCCGGTGGACGAGGGTCTCGGCGTGCCACTGGACGCCGATCAGGAAGTCGCGGCGGCGATCCTCGACCGCCTCGACCGTCCCGTCGGGCGCGGTGGCCACCACGCGCAGCCCCTCGCCCAGCCGCTCGATCGCCTGGTGATGGAAGGAGTTGACCTCGATCTCCGTCGCCCCCAGCATCTCGGCCAGCTTGCTGCCGAGCTCGATCTTGACCTCGTGGCTGGGACGGTCGCCGGGCTCCTTCTGGCGGTGGGCGATCTCGGTCGAGAGCTCGGGCAGGTGCTGGTGCAGGGTGCCGCCGCGGACGATGTTCAGCGCCTGGGTGCCACGGCAGATCGCCAGGATCGGCATCTCTCGCAGATCGGCGCGCTTGGCGACCTCCAACTCGAAGCGGTCGAGGTCGGGCTCGGTCGGGCCCAGCTCGGGGTGGGGCTCGGCCCCGTAGCTGCCGGGGTCGAGGTCGGGCCCGCCCGAGAGGCAGATCCCGTCGAGGCGGTCGAGCAGCGGCTCGATCGCGTCGACGTCGAGCGGTGGCATCACCAGCGGCAGCCCGCCGGCCTGCTCGAGGCCGCGCAGGTAGGGCAGCCCGAGCGCCATCTCGTGGCGGGCCGGCTCGCCCTCGGGGGTCGGCTCGATGCTGGCGGCGCGGCGCACCTCCGAGGTGGTGACGCCGATCAGCGGCCGCTGGCGGCGCGAGGCGAGCGAGCGGCTCTTCACGGCAGCACCCAGGTGTCCTTGCAGCCACCGCCGCGGGAGCTGTTGACGATCATCTCGCCGGCGGCTGGAGCGAAGCGGGTCAGGCCGCCGGCCATCGCCGTCGTCCGCGAGCGGCTGCTGAGGACGAAGGGGCGGAAGTCGACATGGCGCGGCCGCAGCCGTCCGCCGCAGACGGTCGGGTGGCGTGAGAGCGGCACCATCTCCTGGGCGATGAAGCGGTCGGGGCGGCGGCGCAGCAACCCGATCGCCCGCCGCCGCTCGGTCTCGGTCGCCCGCGGCATGATCGTCACGCCCTGGCCGCCGAAGCCGTCGCGGGGCTTCACGACCAGCTCGTCGAGCCGCTCCATCGCGCTCTGGCGCTGGTCCTCGGCGGAGAGGTCGAAGGTCGGCACCGAGCGCAGCAACGGCGCCTCGCCGAGGTAGAAGCGGACGATCTGCTCGCTGTAGGCGTGGGTCAGCTTGTCGTCGGCGATCCCGGCGCCGAAGGCGTTGACGCAGCTGAGCCGGCCCGACTCCAGGGCTGGCAGCAGCAGCTCGCCCAGGGAAGTCGGCTCGCCGTCGGCGCCGCTGAGCCGGTCCTCATCGAGCCGCCGGTAGATCACGTCGAGCTGGCGGCGCTCGCGCCCGAGGCGGGCGAAAAGGCGCCCGCGCTGGGTCTCCAGCTGCTCGGGCGAGACGACCGGGACGTCGAGGGCGTCGCCCAGCACCCGGTGCTCGAACCAGGCGCCGCTGCCGACGCCATCGGAGACGATCGCCGCCGGCGCGTCGAGCGAGCCCTGCGGCGAGGCGGTTCGCAGTGCGGCCGCGAGCTCGCCCAGGTAGCCGTCGAGCGGCAGCGGCGTCGTCTCCGCGCCGAGCGCAGAGGAGACGATTTCTCGCATCGCGATCGCGTAACAGGCGCCTGAAGGCATCCTCAGATTGTCCTCCAGCACCAGCGGCGCACCGCCCGCGTCCCTGACCAGGTCCATGCCGGCGACAGTTGCTGGCGGGACCTCGGGGTTGAGCAGCCCCCGCATCCGCGGCTCGTAGCCCGGGGCGGTCTCCAGCAACCGCAGGGGGACCACGCCGGCGTCGAAGATCCGCTGGCCGCCGTAGGCATCGGCGATGAAGGCGTTGAGCGCCTGCGCCCGCTGTTTCAGCCCCGCCTCCAGGCTCTCCCATTCACGCTGGGAGAGGAGCCTCGGCACCGGATCGACGGCGAAGGGCCGGCCCGGGCCGAAGTTGAGGCCGATGGCGCCCGCGCCCTCCTGCGCCCGCCCGCGCAGCTCGGCGAGGTCGTGGCGGCCGAGCGCGGCCAGCACCTCCGCATATCCCTCACGGGGCATGCCGCCAGGCTCAAACGCCTCGTCGAAGTGGACATCGTCGAGCGGGTACTCGTCGCCGTCGGTCTGGGCTCGCGTCGCGCGATCGGTGGCTGCCATCGCCTGATCACGTTAGGACCGCCCTGGCCGCGATCACATGGCCCAAGGTCGCAAATCAGGGCCTTGCACCTGTACAGGCGGGCCAAGGCCATGCCTGGCCTGGAGGGTTGGGGCGCGGGTGCCGAGTGGGCCTCTGCGGGAATTGACCACCATGCGCGAAGCGCACGGTGGAACCAAGTGCGCGGCTGCGCCGCGCAATCACCGGATTGCATTTCCGCCGCTCCGCGACATTCCCCCAGAGGCCCACCCGGCACCCGCTCTCGAAGCGCTCCAGTCCAGGCATCTGAGTTCAAGCGCTCGCGCCAAGGAAGCTTCCTGCCAGCCCGCTGCCGCCTCTAGAGCTTGTGTTCACCTGGGGCGCTGAGAGGGCGGCCAGGCCCGTCGCCCCACGGCCGCGGTCAAGCATCTAGAGGTCCGGCGCCTCCAGGCGTTCGATCGCGGGCAGCCTCCAGAGGGCGCTGGCGATCGTCAGCCCGATCGCCGCCGCGAACAGGGCGAGGAACCACTGGGTCGCGTTGAGCAGGGTCATTTCGAAGAAGTCGCGGACCGGGGCGGCGGCGAGGATCAGCGCGTAGAGCGCGCCCAGCCCGGCGACCAGGGCCAGCATGTAGCTCTGGATCGCGATGTGCTCGCGGCCCGGCCCGCGCTCCAGCAGCAGCACGAAGGAGAGGCCGAGCACGATCAGCGTCGTCGTCGCCGCGGTGCGGCCGGCGTTGAGGCTGCCGCCGAAGAGGGTGTCGACGAGGAAGAAGGAGAGGATCGAGCCAAGTGCGGTGGCGATCCCGGCGGGGACAGCGAACGCGCCCAGGGCGCGCAGCAGGCGGCCGCGGTAGAGCGGCCCATCTGACGGGGCGAGGGCGAGGACGAAAGAGGGGATCCCGATCGTGAGGAAGGCCGCCAGGGTGAGGTGGCGGGGCAGGAAGGGGAAGGCGAACCCGGGCACCGCGACGAGCAGGATCAAGGTCGCCGCGTAGACGGTCTTGGTCAGGTAGAGGCGGCCGAGGCGGTGGATGTTGCGGGCGATGCGGCGGCCCTCGCCGACCGCTTCGGGCAGGCGCGAGAACTCGTCTTTGAGCAGGACGACGTCGGCGACGCCCTTGGTCACCTGGGCCCCGGAGCCCATCGCCACCGCCATCCGCGCCTGCTTCAGCGCCGGCACGTCGTTGACGCCGTCGCCGATCATCGCCACGTAGCGGCCGGCGCCGACCAGCGCCGCGACCAGCGCCTTCTTCTGCTCGGGCTTGATCCGGCAGAAGATCGTGTTGGCCAGCGCCGCCTTGGCCAGCGCCGCCGGGTCTTCGGGCAGGTCGGGCCCCTCGATCACGCCGGCGTCGGTCGGCACGCCGACCGAGTAGGCGACCGCGGTGACCGTGGCCCGGGCGTCGCCGGAGATCAGCTTCAGGTCGACTTCTTCCTCGCGCATTGAGGCGATCGTCGCCGCCGCGTCGGGCCGCAGCGTCTCCTCGAGGACGACCAGGGCGAGCGGCGCCAGCCGCGGTGGCGCCTGGCCCGAGGGGTCGGCAGGAAGCGCCTCGCCGGTCTCGCCGAAGGCGACGACGCGATGGCCGGCCGCTGTCTCCTCCTCGAGCTTGCGGGCCAGCCCCGGCGGCAGGGTCAGCGCCCCGGCCCCCGCGAGGATGTCGGGGGCGCCCATCACGTAGGAGGCGCCGTTCATGGTCAGGCCGCTCCACTTCCACTCCGAGGAGAAGGGCACTTCGGCGCCGACTCGGGCCTCCTCGCCGGGGAACTTGGCGGCGATCGCCTGCAGCGTCCGGTTGCGGTCGCCGGCGCTGGCGGCGAAGCGCGCCAGCGCCTCCTGGGCGGCAGCCGGCGCGACCCCCTCGGCGACCGCGACCCCGAGCAGGCGCAGATCGCCGTCGGTCAGGGTGCCGGTCTTGTCGACGCAGATCGTGTCGACCGCGGCCAGGCTCTCGCTGGCGCTCATCTGCTGGACCAGGGTGTCCTTGCGCGCCAGCCGCACGGCGGCGACCGCGAAGGTGACGCTCATCAGCAGGACCAGCCCCTCCGGGATCAGGGTGACGAGGCCGGCGGTCGCGGTCTGGGCGGCTTCGTCGATCGATTTGTTCTGCACCTGCAGGGCCAGGATCAGGATCGCCGCCAGCGGGATCATCACGTAGGTGCAGGCGATGATCACCCGGTTGACCTCGCCCTGCAGCGGCGAGGGAGGGTGGCGGAAGGCCCGCGCCTCGCCCGCCAGCTTGCCGGCGTAGCTCTCGTCGCGAACCGCGTCGACGACGTAATGGCCGGAGCCGGAGGTGCAGAAGGAGCCGGAGAGGACGCGCTCGCCAAGGCCCTTGCGGACGCCGTCGGCCTCGCCGGTCAGCATCGACTCGTCCAGCGTCATCCCGCGGCTGGCGATCACCTCGCCGTCGGCGATGAGCTGGTCGCCGGGCTCGATGTGGATCACGTCGCCGGGCACGACCTCGGCCGCGGCGAGCTCGAGCACCTCGCCGTCGCGCACCACCTTGGCGTGGGGGGCGACCAGCACCGCCAGCTCGTCGAGCGTCGCTTTCGCGTTCAGCTCCTGGCGGATCCCGATGTAGGAGTTGATCACCGCGATCAGCCCGAAGAGCGAGTCGGCGTAGAGCCCGAGTGAGAGATCGAGGACGAAGAAGACGCCGATGATCGCGTTGAAGAGGGTGAAGACGTTGCCGGCGACGATGCTGGAAACCGATCGCGACGAGGTCTCCGGCGGTGGGCCGAGCTTGCGCAGGCGGCTGGCCGCCTCGGCGCTGGAGAGACCCTGCTCAGTCGCGGCGGCGGTCACGACCCCATTGTTTACCGGCTCGCCCGGCAGCGGTATTCTCGGCAGCGTGATTTCAAGCAGGGATCTGGGATGAAGGGCCGGAGATCGGGCATTGGCCTGCGGCTCGGCTTGGCCACGGCTTTGGTGGCGCTGGTCTCGGTCTACGCCGCTGCCGCCGTGTTCGGTGACGAAGCGACCACGCCGGATCCTGCCACCGCCCCCAAGTGCCTCGGCAAGACGCCGACGATCGTCGGCACCGAAGGCGCCGACGAACTGGTCGGCAAAGACGAAGCCGACGTGATCGACGGGCTCGGCGGCGCCGACCACATCGTCGGCCGCAAGAGCAACGACACGATCTGCGGCGGCCCCGGCGACGACCGGATCGCCGGCGGCAAGGGCAACGACAAGCTCTTCGGCGGCCCCGGCCGCGACGGGCTCAAGGGTGGCCCTGGCCACGACACATTGCTCGGCGGCCCCGACGCCGACAAACTCGTCCAGTAGTAGGTTTTGGCGCGATGGCGAACGGCGACTTGAAGCTCGGCCTCAACCTTGGCTACTGGGGCATCGGCCCCGCCGGCGAGGAGGCTGTGGAGATCGTCCAGGCCGCCGAGCAGGCCGGCTTCGAGTCGGTCTGGGCGGCTGAGTCCTACGGCTCCGATGTGGTCAGCGTGCTTGCCTGGCTGGCGCCGCAGACGACGACGATCAAGCTCGGCGCGGCGATCCTGCAGGTGCCGGCTCGCCCGCCCGCGGCCGCCGCGATGGCCGGCGCGACGATCGACAAACTCTCCGGCGGCCGCTTCATCTTCGGCTTCGGCCCCTCCGGCCCGCAGGTCTCCGAGGGCTGGTACGGAGTGCCCTACTCGAAGCCGTGGGGGCGGACCCGCGAGTACATCGAAGTCGTGCGCGAGATCATCGCCCGCCAGGGCCCGGTCGACCACCAGGGCGAGCACTACACGCTGCCGCTGCCGGGCGGCGAGGGCAAGGCGCTGAAGCTCAACTTTCACCCCGACCGCAACGAGATCCCCGTCTTCGTCGGCGCGATCGGCCGCAAATCGGTCGAGATGGCAGCCGAGATCTGCGACGGCTGGATCCCAATCTTCTTCAGCGTCGACGCCTTCGAGCAGACCTGGGGAGAGCATCTGGAGGCGGGCTTCGCCAAGGGCGGCCGCCAGCGCTCCGACCTTGAAGTCTCGCCCTCGCTGCAGGTCGCGATCGACGGCGACCTGGAGGCGGCCAAGAGCGTGGTCAAGGCCGGCCTCGTCCTCTACTTCGGTGGCATGGGCAGCCGCAAAACCAACTTCTACGTCGACCTTGCCCACCGCTTCGGCTTCGGCGACGTCGCCGACGATGTCCAGAAGCGTTTCCAGGACGGCGATCGGGCCGGCGCCTTCGAGGCGATGCCGGACGAGATCGTCGAGGCGACTTCCCTGGTCGGGACCGAGGATCAGGTCGCCGAGCGGATCGAGCGATTCCGCGGCGCGGGCGTCGATCGCCTGATCGTGTCACCAGTCCATGTCGACAAGGCCGAGCAGCGCCACACGATCGAGCGCCTCGCCTCGCTGGCGGGGTGACGCACGTGGCGCGGCGCATGTCGGCGTCCTCGGTCGCTCGCGTGCGAAGCACGCCACGCTCCCTGCGTCCTTGACCTGCTTGGCCACGTGCGCCCCCCCAAGGGCGCTCATCAAATAATCTCCCGCGCCGCGTGAGAATTGGAGTGCCGAAAGAGTCTGCGGATGGGGAGCGCCGGGTCGCGCTAGTCCCTGACGTTGTCAAGTCGCTGAAGAAGAACGAGAACGTCGCCGTCGCGATCGAGTCAGGGGCCGGCGACGCCGCCGGGCATCCCGACTCCCAGTACGCCGAGGCCGGCGCCGAAGTCGTCGACTCCGAGGTTACGTGGGGCGCCGACGTGGTCCTTCGCGTCGCCGTCCCTTCCGCCGCTGAGATCGGCCGCCTCAGCTCCAGCCAGCTTCTGATCGGCCACCTCGCGCCGTGGACCTCGGCTGAGACCAACAAGGCCCTCGCCCAGGCTGGCGTCACCAGCTTCGCGATGGAGGCGATCCCGCGCACGACTCGCGCCCAGGCGATGGACTCACTCTCCTCGCAGGCCGCCGCCGCCGGCTACGCCGCCTCGCTGATCGCCGCCCGCGAGTCGGGCCGCTTCTACGGGATGATGACCACCGCCGCCGGCACCGTGCCGCCGGCCAAGGTCCTCGTCCTCGGCGCCGGCGTCGCCGGGCTGCAGGCGGTCGCTACCGCCAAGCGCCTTGGCGCGATCGTCACCGGCTTCGACATCCGCCGCGCCGCCTGGGAGCAGATCGCCTCGCTCGGCGGCCGCCCGCTTGAACTTGACTTCATCCCCGACGCCGAGGGCGAGGGCGGCTACGCCCGGCCGCTGACCGACGAGGAGAACGCGCAGGTGCGTGACGCGCTCGGCGAGAACGCCGCCAAGCAGGACGTGATCGTCACCACCGCCGCGATCCCGGGCCGCCCGGCGCCGCTGCTGATCACCGCCGACGCCGTGCGCGGCATGGCGCCCGGCTCGGTCATCGTCGACCTCGCCGCCGAGACCGGCGGCAACTGCGAGCTTACCCAGGCGGGGCAGACCGTGGTCGAGAACGGCGTCAAAGTGATCGGCCCGCGCAACCTGGCCAGCGAGATGCCGGCCCCCGCCTCCCAGCTTTACGCCAAAAACCTGGAGAACCTGCTCGGGCTGCTGGTCACCGAGGAGGGCAAGGTCAACGTCGACTTCGAGGACGACATCGTCGCCGCCGCCTGCATCACCGA
This sequence comes from uncultured Conexibacteraceae bacterium, assembly GCA_964401995.1. GTDB lineage: Bacteria > Actinomycetota > Thermoleophilia > Solirubrobacterales > 70-9 > DATCBF01. Next base: position 115,593 of record CAYOAP010000001.1, read on the forward strand.
GGGCGGGGAGATCAAGAACGAGAGGGCGGCCAAATGAGCCTGATGACCGAGATTGCGATCCTCGTGCTTGCCGCCTTCGTCGGCTTCGAGGTGATCTCGAAGGTGCCGACAACCCTGCACACGCCGCTGATGTCGCAGACCAACGCGATCCACGGCATCGTCATGCTCGGCGGGCTGATCGTCCTCGGTTACGCCAACGATCCGCTCGAGTACGTGATCGGCACGATTGCGGTCATCTTCGGCGCGATCAACATCGTCGGTGGCTTCATGGTCACCGACCGGATGCTCGGCATGTTCTCCAAAAAGCCGAAGCCGAAGCCTTCTTCTGGTTCGGATGACGGGTCGGGCAAGGGATGAGCATGGTCGGGGTCCTTTCCCAAATTCCTTATTCGGTGCTCAAGCCGGGTGGCGAAGCCGCCACCGCGCTCTACATCGTCGCTTTCTCGCTCTTCATCATCGGGCTCAAACGCGGCACCCACCCGACCAGCGCCAAGCAGGGCAACATGATCGCCGCCGCCGGCATGGCGCTCGCGGTGGCGACGACGCTGCTGCTCGACGGCATGGGCAACTGGGGCCTGATCGTGATCGGCCTGGCGGTCGGCTCGGCGATCGGCTTCGTCGCCTCGGTCCGGGTGCAGATGACCGAGATGCCACAGATGGTCGCTCTCTACAACGGCGTCGGCGGTGGCGCCGTTGCCCTGATCGCATGGTCGGAGCTGCGCCACGGAATCTCAGTCGGCGGCGACATCCCGCTGGAAGAGCTGATCCCGACGCTGCTCGCCGCCGTGGTCGGCTCGGTCTCCTTCTGGGGCTCGAATATCGCCTTCGCCAAGCTCCAGGACCTGATCCCGACCCGGCCGCTCTCGGTCCCCGGCCAGCAGGTGATCAACGTCGTGCTGCTGCTCGGCATCATCGCCGCCTGCGTCGACATCGCCGTCAATAACGGCGACCCCTCGCAGGCGCTTTTCATCGGCATCCTGATCGCCGCGGCGCTGCTCGGCAACCTCGTGGTGCTGCCGATCGGCGGCGCCGACATGCCGGTCGTGATCTCGCTGCTCAACGCCTTCACCGGCCTCTCCGCGGCGGCCGCCGGCTTCGCCCTCGACAACGTCGCCCTGATCGTCGCCGGCACCCTGGTCGGCTCCTCGGGGACGATCCTGACGATGGAGATGGCGACGGCGATGAACCGCTCGGTGGCCAACATCCTCTTTGCCGGCTTCGGCGGCGCTCCGGCGGGCGGCGGTGGGGGTTCCACCGAGGAGCGCCCGCACACCTCGATCGGCGCCCAGGACGCGGCGATCAAGCTCGCCTACGCCGACACGGTGGTGATCGTGCCCGGCTACGGCCTCGCCGTCGCCCAGGCCCAGCACGCGATCAAGGAGGTCGCCGACGAGCTCGAGAAGCGCGGCGTCACCGTCAGCTACGCGATCCACCCGGTCGCCGGCCGCATGCCCGGCCACATGAACGTCCTGCTCGCCGAGGCCGACGTCCCCTACGAGCAGCTGCGCGAGATGGAGGACATCAACCCGGAGATGCCGCGCACCGACGTCGCCGTGATCGTCGGCGCCAACGACGTCACCAACCCGGCCGCCAAAAACGATCCCGACAGCCCGATCGCCGGGATGCCGATCATCGAAGTCGACCAGGCCCAGCAGGTGATCGTGATCAAGCGCTCGCTCAGCCCCGGCTTCGCCGGCATCGACAACGACCTCTTCTACGAAGCGAACACGTCGATGCTGTTCGACGATGCCAAGAAGGCCGCCGCCGACATCGCGGCCGAGATTCAGAACCTCTAATTCGGCACAGAGCCGCGCGCCTTTCGGCGCAGCTGGCACACACGCGTAGCGCCGCGCTTCCTAGCGTCCTCGCATGGAGTCAGAGCGGGGGCAGTCGACGGTCGAGTGGGTGGCGATGCTGCTTGTCGTCGCCCTCTTGCTGGCCGGGCTGATCGCGGCAGGAGCGAGCGTCCCCGGCGCTGCCTTGGCCCGGGAGGTCGCCTCGCGAATCCTCTGCGCTGCCTCGCTCGCCGACGGCTGCGGCGACGAGCCGGCGCTGATCGCTGACTACGGGACCGAAGTCGGCAAGCTGGTCCGCGAGCATGTGCCGACCCTCGCCTTCGAGCAGGGCTCGCATGCCGTCCCGATCGACTTCCGGCGCTGCCGCGAGACCAGCTGCGGCGATGGCTCGGCCACCGGCCTCGAGCACCGCACCGATGCCGGCCTCGCCGTCAGCGCCTTCGTCCACGTCATCGACTGTCGGGCCGCAGCCTCGGCGCAGGCAGAGGCTGACGGCTACGACTGCTCCGGCGAGCGTGCCGGCAACCTCTACCTCCAGTACTGGACCTACTACGCCGATTCCGCCACCCTGCGCGGTGTTCCGATCGTCGGCGAAGAGGGCTTCCATGCCGATGACTGGGAGGGGGTTCAGATCCGGATCAAGCCCGACGGCTCGGTCGACGAGCGGGCCTCCTCCCACAATGGCTACAACTACGCCAAGAGCCCCGCCGACTGGGGCTCAGACGCCGGCATCGACCCGCTCAGGGACGTCGCTGAATGGCTCGGCGCCCGCAACGAAGGCGGCTGGGGCCCGGAGACCCATCTGCTCCTCGTCTCCGGCGGCAGCCACGCGGGCAACGCGGTCGGCCTGCCCAGCATCGACCACTTCACACCTGGCCGCAGGGTCCATCTGATCCCGCTTGAGCCGGTCGCCGCCAGCAGCAGCGATCATTTCGCGATCAGCCCGCCATGGCGCAAGCAGGTCTGGCGCGACCCCGAGTACGAAGGGACCGATTGAGCTACTTCGGAGGCATGCGGAGGGCGCCGTCGAGCCGGATCGTCTCGCCGTTGAGCATCGGGTTGGCGACGATCTGGCCGACCAGGCGGGCGTACTCCTCGGGGCGGCCGAGGCGCGAGGGGAAGGGGATGCCGGCCCCGAGCGCGGTGCGCGCTTCCTCCGGCAGGGCGGCAAGCAGCGGGGTGTCGAAGAGGCCGGGGGCGATGGTGACGACACGGACGCCACGCGAGGCCATGTCGCGGGCGGCGGGCAGGGTCATGCCGACGATGCCGCCCTTGGAGGCGGCGTAGGCGATCTGGCCGATCTGGCCGTCGTAGGCGGCGATCGAGGCGGTGTTGACGCAGACGCCGCGCTCGCCTTCGCCGTCGGGCTCGTTCTCGCTCATCGCGGCGGCGGCGAGACGCAGCACGTTGAAGGTCCCGATCAGGTTGACCCCGATCACGTTGGAGAAGTATTCGAGATTGTGGGGGCCGCCTTTGTGCGCGACCCGCTCGGCCCAGCCGATCCCGGCGCAGCAGATTGAGATCCGCAGGCCGCCATCGGCCGCGTGCGCCCGCTCGACCGCCGCGGCGACCGCTTCGGCATTGGTCACGTTGGCTTCGACAAAGCTCGCGCTTTCGCCCAGCTCTGCCGCCAGCGCCCCGCCCTTCTCGGCATTGAGGTCAGCGATGACGACCTTCGCCCCGGCCTCGACCAGCGCCCGCGAGGTCGCCTCGCCAAGGCCCGAAGCCCCACCTGCCACCAGCGCGCTCGCCCCCTCGATCCGCATCCGCCGGGACCCTACAGACCTGCATTGTAAGAACTCCCCCTTACACACCCGAGGAACCTGTGCCGCTAGGGTTTTTCGCATCGTCACCCGGCTGCAGGCAAGATCGAAGGATGAGATCGCGGGGCGCCTCGCCGAGGCGCGCGAGCGGACACTGGAGCTGGTCGAGCCGCTTGGAGACGACCAGCTCAACCGGGTCTACTCGCCGATCCTCAGCCCGCTGGCCTGGGACCTCGGCCACATCGCCAATTTCGAGGAGCTCTGGCTGGTGCAGACGATCGGCGGCCGCGAGCCGCTGCACGGCGACCTCGGCCGTTTCTATGACGCGATCGAGAACCCGCGCAAGACCCGCGGCGAGCTGCCGATCCTGCGCGATGCCGAGCTGCGCGCCTACCTGGCCGACGTCCGCGAGCGCACCCTGGATGTTCTCGACGGCATCGACCTCGACGGCAGCGACGACCCGCTGCTGCGCGAAGGTTTCGTCTACGAGATGCTGCTCGCCCACGAGCTCCAGCACCACGAGACGATGCTGCAGCTGCTGCAGATGGTCGACGGCTACGAGCCGCTCTACAGCGATCCGACGGCGGCGATGCCGGAGGGCCCGGAGATGGTCTCGGTTAGCGGCGGCGAGCACCTGATCGGCGCCGGCCCTGGCGGCTTCGCCTACGACAACGAGCGCTCGCGCCATCCGGTCGAGCTTGCCGATTTCGAGATCGATCGAACCCCGGTCGCCAACTCCGCGTACATCCAGTTTGTGGAGGAGACCGGGGCCGAGCCACCGCTTTACTGGGAGCGCGACGGCGAGGGCGGGTGGGTCCGCAGCGCGATGGGGCAGGCCGAGCCCGTCGATCCGGACAAAGCCGTCGTCCATGTCTCCTGGCGCGAGGCCGACGCCTTCGCCCGCTGGGCGGGCAAGCGCCTGCCCAGCGAGCAGGAGTGGGAGGCAGCGGGGCCGGAGTTGGAGATGGTCGGACAGGTCTGGGAGTGGACCTGCTCGGATTTCCTCTCGTATCCGGGTTTCGAGGCGTTCCCGTACCCGGAGTACTCCGAGGTCTTCTTCGGCGACGAGCACAAGGTCCTGCGGGGCGGCTCCTGGGCGACGCACCGCTACGTGATGCGCCTCAGCTTCCGCAACTGGGACCTGCCCGTGCGGCGCCAGATCTTCTCCGGCATCCGCTGCGCGAGGAGCGTCTGAGCCCCGGTGATCCGATCTCGCCCCCCATACGCAAGGAGGTAGAGCAGAGATGGATCCCGACACCGCCCCTGACCAGATTGCGATCGAGGTTCACCTCGCCGCTGACCGCGAAGCCGCGATGGCCCGCGACGTCCGGCTCGGGCTCTCGATGGACCCGAAGGAGCTCTCGCCGAAGTACTTCTACGATGAGCGCGGCTCGCAGCTCTTCGAGCAGATCACCGAGCTCGACGAGTACTACCCGACCCGGGCGGAGCGTTCGATCCTGGCTGAGCGCTCCGACGAGATCGTCATCGCCGCCGGCAAGCCCGACACCCTGATCGAGCTCGGCTCGGGCTCGGCGACGAAGACGCGCCACCTGCTCAGCGCGATGTCGGCGGCGGGCTGCCTCGACACTTACGTACCGGTCGACATCTCGGAGGAGATCACCCACGAAACCGCCGACAGCCTGGTCCAGGAGTACCCGGGCCTGGCGATCCGCGGCTTGGTCTGCGACTTCGAGCAGGACCTGGAGCGGATCCCGTCCCCCGGCGAGGGCCGCCTGATCGTCTTCCTCGGCGGCACGATCGGCAACCTCTACCCCGATGCCCGCCGCGAGTTCCTGCTGCGGATCGCGGCGATGCTAGGCCCCAACGACCGGCTCCTGCTCGGCATCGACCTGGTCAAGGAGAGGGGCCGCCTCGAGGCCGCCTACGACGACAGCAGCGGCGTCACGGCCGAATTCAACAAGAACGTCCTCTCGGTCCTCAACCGCGAGCTGGGCGCCGACTTCGACCTTGACGCTTTCGAGCACGTCGCCCGCTATGACGGCGAGGAGGCGCGGATGGACATCCGCCTGCGCTCGCTGGCCGAGCAGACGGTCCGGCTCGACGGCCTGGAGATGGATGTGACCTTCGCCGCCGGCGAGGAGATGCGGACCGAGATCTCCAGCAAGTTCACCCGCGAGCGGCTCGACGCCGTCTACGAGGAGGCTGGCCTCACTTTGACCGGCTGGTTCACCGACGCCGCCGGCGACTACGCGCTAAGCCTGGCCGAGCGCGTCGATTAGACCGCCGAGCTTGTCGGGGGTCGTGATCGGGGTCAGGATCGGCAGGGTGATGCCGCCCTCGACGAAGGCGGCGATCCGCTCCCGCATCTGGGCCGGCTCGCCGAAGATGAACATCTCCTCGATCAAGTCCCAGGGGGCCGCCGCCGCGGCGGCCTGGCGGTCGCCCGCCTCCCAGGCGGCGATCATCGGGTCGATCGCCTCGCCGTAGCCGAGCCAGCGGTAAAACGCGGCATAGACCGGCACCGTGATGTAGGAGGAGAACATGAAGCGGGCCAGCGGCTCGACCGCCTCGCGCTCGCCGGGAATGCAGAAGAAGCGGCAGAGCAGCTCGAACCCCTCGGGCGCGCCTCCGAGCTGGGCGGCCACTTTCGGCAGCCCGCCAAGCGGCAGGAAGTTGGTGAAAGCGCCGTCGGCCCGCTCGACCGCGAGCTCGAGCATCTTGCCGCGCAGCGCCGCCAGCACGATCGGCACCGGCTCGGCCGGGGCGGCCTCGAGCTTGAACCCACTCGACGTGCGCTCGCCGGCCAGCCCGGCCCGCAGGAACTCAAGCGTCTCGGCGACTTTGCTCAGCGGCCGCTCGAAGGGGATGCCGTTCCAGCCTTCGACGATCCGGTCCGAGGAGGAGCCGATGCCGAGCACGAAGCGCCCGTTCGATGCGCTGGCCAAGGCGGCGGCCTCCTGGGCGAGCAGCGCCGGACCGCGCTGGAAGACGCCGACGATCCCGGTCCCGAGCCGCGCCCGCTCGGTCCAGGCCGCGCTCAGCGCCAGCGGGGTGAAGCCGTCGGGGCCGTTGGTCTCGCCGCTCCAGAAGTCGGTGTAGCCTGCCGCCTCGGCCCGCTTCACGTGCTCCTCGTGATCGGCCAGGGTCAATCCAGGCAGCGGCAACGTCAGTCCCCATCGCTCCATATGCCTTGACCCTACCTTCATGGATAGGCTGCCGGGGCATGGAGGCCGCTTCCCAAGCCAAGCCCGACCGCAACCTCGCTCTGGAGCTGGTCCGGGTGACCGAGGCCGCCGCGCTGGCCGCCGCCCGCTGGGTCGGCCGTGGCGACAAGCTCGCCGCCGACGGCGCCGCCGTCGACGCGATGCGCTTCGTGCTCGACTCGGTCGCGATGGATGGCGTCGTCGTCATCGGCGAGGGCGAGAAGGATGAGGCGCCGATGCTCTTCAACGGCGAGCAGATCGGCGACGGCAGTCCGCCCGTGGTCGACATCGCGGTCGACCCGCTGGAGGGGACCACGCTCTGCGCCCGGGGCATGCCCAGCGCCCTGGCCGTGATCGCCCTCGCCGAGCGCGGCTCGATGTTCGACCCCGGCCCCTGCGTCTACATGGAAAAGATGGCCGGCGGCGAGGAAATCGCCGACCTGCTCGACCTCGACCGGCCGCTGCCGGAGACCTTGAAGTTGATTGCCGAGCGCAAGAACGAGAGCGTCGGCGACGTGATCGTCGTCATGCTCGACCGCCCCCGCCACGAGCAGGCGATGGCGGAAGTGCGCGAGGCCGGCGCCCGCCTGCGCTTGATCAGCGACGGCGACGTCTCCGCCGCCCTGCTGGCGGTCAGCGAACGCTCGCCGGTCGACCTGCTCTGGGGGATAGGAGGCACGCCCGAGGGAGTGCTCTCGGCGGCGGCGCTGAAGTCGATGGGAGGGCAGCTGCTGGGCCGGCTCTGGCCGCGCGACGACGGCGAGCGCAAGGCCGCGATCGACGCCGGCTATGACCTCGACCGTGTCCTCACCGCCAACGACCTCTGCTCCGGCGACGACGTCTTCTTCTCGGCCACCGGCGTCACCGATGGCGACGTCCTCCAGGGCGTCCGCTACCGCGGCGCCGGGGCAACCACCGAGTCGCTCGTCATGCGCTCGCGCTCGGGCACGGTCCGCCGTGTCCACGCCACCCACGACCGCTCCAAGCTGCGCGCGATAGTGGGCAGTCGTTACGACTGAGCAGCCAAGAGCCCCTACGGTAAGGGGGTGATCGCAGTTGCCGGGGCGACCGGCTATATCGGCGGCAGGCTTGCTGTCCGCCTGCGCGAGCAGGGCCACGGGGTGCGGGCGCTGGCGCGAAATCCGCAGAGCAGCCCCGAGCTGGCGCGGATCGGCTGCGATGTTCGCGCCGCCGACGTGCTCGACCGCGGCTCGCTTGATGCCGCCCTAGACGGAGTCAAGGTCGCCTATTACCTGGTCCACTCGATGGGCCGCGGCGCCGGGGACGGCTTCGCCGGGCGCGATCACGAAGGGGCCGCCAACTTCGCCGCCGCTGCCGAGGCGGCAGGGGTCCGCCGGATCGTCTTCCTCGGCGGCCTGGGGGAGGGAACCGAGCACCTCGACAGCCGCCACGCCACCGCCGAGACTCTGCGGGCCGGCGCGGCGCCGGTGGCTTACTTCCGCGCCGCCGCCGTGATTGGCGCCGGCAGCGAGTCGTTCCGCACCGTTTTCTATCTCGTCCGGCGCCTGCCGCTGATGATCACTCCGAAGTGGGTCACGACCCGGACCCAGCCAATCGCGATCGGCGATGCCGTCGCCTATCTCGCGGCTGCCGCCGATCTCGACCGCCCGGTCGACCGTGAGATCCAGCTTGGGGGCCCCGACATCACCACCTACGGCGGGATGATCGACGAGCTTGCTCGCGCGATGGGGCGGCGGCCGCCGCTGCGCCTGACCGTGCCGGTGCTCACGCCCCATCTCTCCTCGCTCTGGATCGGTCTCGTCACCCCGGTCGACTCGGGTGTGGCCCAGCCACTGATCGAGGGGCTGGCCAGCGAGACGGTCGTCAGCGACCCATCGGGGATGGCGCTCTTTGAGATCGAGCGCACGCCCCTCGCGCAGGCGCTGCGGCTGGCGCTCTCAGCCGGCTGAGAGCCGGCTCTCCTCTTTGCGCGCTTCTTCCTCGCCGAGGAAGGGCACCAGGATTTCGTAGGTGAACTCGGCGCAGTGGCGCGGCAGCTCAGCGGCACGGCCGAGCAGGACCTCCTCGTAGATGCGGGCAAAGACGGCGCCGCCGGCGATGTTGGCGACGTTGGGGAGGGCCTCGGCGGACGGGCTCTCTCCGCGGCCGTCGTTGAGCAGGGCCGCGACCCGGGTGAAGGTGGAGGCAAAAAGCTCGCGCGAGGCGGGCCCGGCTTTGCCGATCTCGATCAGCAGCACTTTGGTCGAGTCAGGGTCGCTGGCGAGGCGATCGAGCAGCTCGGCCATCGCGTTGCCGACCCTCTGCGCCCATGGCCCGGGCTGTTCGTAGACCGCCGAGACCCCGTCGAAGAAATCGTCGAAGAGGATCCGGTGGGCGGCGAGGAAGCAATCCTGCTTGTCCTCGAATAGCTCGTAGAAGGTCTCCCTGCCAACTCCCGCTGCCTCCAGCACGTCCGCGACCGAGGTCTCCTCATAGCCTTTCGCGGCCGCCGTCTCGATCATCGCCGCCAGCAGCCGCTCTCGCTGGGAGCGGACAACCAGCTCGCGAGGGATGCCATGGCGACCTCGAGGGAGCTTCCCCGAGGCCGTCATCGAGCCAACTGCGCCTGCTTCAGCGCCTCTTCCGGTCCGGTGAACGGGAAAAGCGCGATGTAGACGATGTCGGGCAGCAGCTCCTGGAGCTCATCTCCGCGGCCGACCAGGATCTGATTTGCAACGAGCACCTGAGCCTGACCATACGCGGTTCGTGTCGCGGCTTTGTTTGGCAGGGCGCCGTCGGCGCCGTCGCCGGCGCCGCGCAGGGCGGCGATCAAGAGGGTCCGGAAACGATCGATCAAGCTTGGATCGACGGCGATCGCCTCGATCACCACCAGCCTTGTGTAGTCGGGGGCGGCGGTCATCAGCGCCAGGGCGGCGGCGATCGCCCGGCGCACGTTCTCGGGGTTGTCGGCGGCATCGGAGTGAGCGGCCCGGCCGACGGCTCTCAGTTCGGCGACAAACCCCTCGACCGCGGCATCGAAGCAGCTGCGCTTGTTGGGGAAGTGTTTGTAGAAGGTCGCCCGCGAGATTCCGGCCCGGCTGACGATGTCGGAAATCGTCGTCGAGGCGTAAGTCTTCTCGGCACAGCTGACGGCAATCGCGTCCAGGATCCGCTGTCTTTTGAAGAGAGTCGCCACTGTTGGCATGTTCTGATCAAGAACATTTTTGTTCATGTCGAGGTGCCGCTTTGTCCCATTGGGAGTGACTTTGCCATATCTGTTGGAAATAGCGGCGAACCAGCAGAGTTCGCCTTTGGAACTGCTATGTTCGCAGAAAGAATTTTCACGTTCGTCTTGACCATGAGTAAGCCCGAGACAGTTCCCAAGCCACGGAAAAAGAAGGCCCTCCCGCGCGGGCCATACGCCCTTCCGCCTGAGGTCGTGGCCAAGGATCAGCGCGAGCGCTTGCTGGCCGCGTTGCCCGAGGCTGTCGCCGAGCATGGCTACGAGGGGACCACCGTCTCCCACATCGTCGAGATCGCCGGCGTTGCCCGCGGCGCCTTCTACAAGCAGTTCGTCGACAAGCGCGACTGCTTTGCGGCGGCCCTGGAGGCGGCGCATGAGCGGTTGCTCGGTGTCCTCACCTTCCCTTGCTACGCCCGCGCCGGCCTGGCACAGAGGGTCGAAGGCTCGCTTGGCGCCTGCCTTGCCTTTCTCGCAGCTGAGCCTGAGCTGGCCCGTCTGCTGACCGTGGAAGCGCCGGCGGCGGGACCCGAGATATCCAAGCGCCATCACGAGTGGATGAACCGCTACGGGGCGCTATTGCGCCGCGCCGCCCTCGGCCAGCCGGAGATCGTGATGCCCCCGGCCGCCTTCGAATCGGTGATCGTCGGCGGCATCGCTTCGGCGATCGCCGAGCAGGTGCTTGAGGGCAGGGCCGAGAAGCTCGAGGACCTGCTGCCGGAGATGACCGCCTACGTGCTTGCCTGTTATCGCTCGCCGACGCCCGAAGACCCGCGAATCGGGCTGGCCCCGGCGGACTTGCCGCAGTCAGAGCAGCCGCCGGCGGCACGGGCGCCGGCTTCCGCATAAGGCATCTCGCCGGTGTCGTGTAGCTCGTGGCGCAGTGAGTTGATCACCGCGCCGGCCATCAGCGCCAGGCTGAGAACGTAGAACCAGAGCAGCGCGATCAGGATGAAGCCCAGGGTCGAGCCAAAGCGCGAGAGGCTGGAGACGTTGGTCAGGTAGAGCGGGAAGAGCTGGTTGGCGATGCCGGCGGTGAGGGTGACGAAGAACGCTCCCGGCCAGACCGCGCGCCAGGGCATGTGCCCTTTCGGCACCGCCCAGAAGATCACCGCGCAGATCGCGAAGGTGATCAGGAAGGCCGCGCCAAAAAGCAGCGCCGTGTCGATCGCCTTGATGTTGGAGAGGCCGAAGGGGAGCCGGTCGGTGCTGGAGACGAGCGCGCTCTCCATCGCCGGCACGAAGATGCTGGCGGCGATGAAGAGGAGGACGACGCCGAGCATCGCGAAGGAGAAGCGCTTCTGCTCGACCCAGCCACGGCACTGGACGTGGTAGATGCGGCAGAAGGCGGTGTCCATCGCCCCCCAGAAGGAGGCGCCGATCCAGAGCGAGCCGGCGAAGGCGGCGATCCCGATCGTGGTCGAGTTGCCCTCGATCCGGTTGAGCACGTCGGTCAGCGTTCCCTGCTCGGTGTTGGGGAAGAGGCGCTGGAGGTCGTTGAGGACGCTGGTCTCGACGCCGCCGATCTTCAGCACCTGGCCGAAGACGAAGAGCACCAGCAGGGCGAAGGGGAAGACCGCGAGCATCAGGTTGTAGGCGACCATCGCCGACAATCCGGTGACGTTCTCGCGGTAGGCGCGCTGCCAGAAGGCGCGCAGCCAAGGTCGGGGATGGCGCATCGATTTGGGCATTGACTTCAGAAACTGAAGCGATTACCATACGAACAAGCGTTTGAGAGATTCCCAACGCACGCCCTCAGGGCCAATCGCAGGACAAGTCTTTACTTCGCGGACCAGCTCTCCGGTCCGCTTTTTCGCGGCTCCGCGACTTTTGGCTCGCGGGGGCATTTCATCTGTAGGACTAAACCATCTAGCGCAAGGGAATGTAGGTACAGCATGCTGGTAGCAGAGCTTCAGGAGCTTGAGGAAGTCAAAGGACTGATCGTACGCGGGCAGCAGCTCGGCGTGCTCACATTCGGCGACGTCGCCGCCGCCGTCTCAGAGGTTGATCTCGACGAGTCCGATGTCGAGGATCTCTACGGCCATCTCGAGAAGTCGGGGATCGAGCTTGTCGAGGACATGGACCCGGCCCAGAAAGCCGCCGCCGACGCGATGCCCGTCGACACCGGCAAAAAAGGTCGCCGCCGCCCGAAACAGGCGCTCGACCTGAAGCCGGACATGACCACCGACTCCTTGCAGCTGTTCCTCAAGGACATCGGCAAGGTGCGCCTGCTGACCGCCGCCGAGGAGGTCGAACTGGCGAAGCGGATCGAGCGCGGAGACCTCGACGCCAAGCAGAAAATGGTCGAGTCCAACCTGCGCCTGGTCGTCTCGATCGCCAAGAATTACCGCAACCAGGGGTTGCCCTTCCTCGACCTGATCCAGGAGGGGACGCTGGGGCTGGTCCGTGCGGCCGAGAAGTTCGACTATCGCAAGGGATTCAAGTTCTCGACCTACGCCACCTGGTGGATTCGCCAGGCGATCGCGCGCGCCCTCGCCGACAAGGCGCGGACGATCCGCATCCCGGTCCACGTCGTTGAGAAGCTGAACAAGATCGGCCGTGCCGAGCGCAAGCTGGTCACCGAGCTGGGCCGCGAGCCGACCCCGGAGGAGATCGCCGAGGTCACCGGGATCGACCCCGAGGAGGTCGACTCGATCAAGCGTTCCGCTCAGGCTCCTGTTTCGCTGGAGAAGCCGGTTGGCGACGAGGAGGAGTCCGAGTTCGGCCAGTTCATTGCCGACGAGAAGGCCGAGTCCCCGTTCGACCGCGCGGCGGACCTGCTGACCAAAGAGGCGCTGAAGGAGGCGCTGGAGAATCTCTCCTACCGCGAGCGCCGCGTTCTTGAGCTGCGCTACGGGCTCGGTGGCGAGCACCCCCGCACGCTGGACGAGGTTGGCCGCACCTTCAACGTCACCCGCGAGCGGATCCGCCAGATCGAGAACCAGAGCCTGAAAAAGCTCCAAAGCCTCGGCGAGGCGCAGAAACTGAGAGAGGTCGCCTAGCCCCTTAGGGGGTTTGCGCGAGGCTCATTAGGCCGCCGATCTGGCGGCCTAATGAGAGCGCGAGCAGTGAGAGGCGATCATGATCGGGCTGTGGCGCTCGCGCCAGCAGCTCGATCACGCCGAGGGCGCTGCCGCCGTCGGTGACCGGGAACCAGAGCCCGGCGCCGAAGCCGGCGGCGTGAGCCGTCGCGGCGCGGCGGAACTCGGCCAGGGGCGAGAGGCTGGGAGCCCAGACCGGCTCCTGGCGCATCCAGACCTGGCCGAGGATGTCGTCGTCAACGTCGAAGGTCGGCAGGCTGTAAAGCGCGGCGACGTCGTTCTCGGGGATGCGATCGCTCGCCCAGACGCCGGCTTGATCTAGGGTGGCCGGCTCGCGCTGGGAGAGCCAGGCGCCGGCCATGTCCCAGTCGAGGCTGTTGCCGAGGCAATCGAGCAGCCCGTCGACCGACTGGCCCGCCCCCTCGTCGCTGAGCAGGCCGGCCATGATCGCCCGGCGGGCGCGCAGGTGCAGGTCGTATCCGGATGTTTTCGGCTCGAGGCCGACCTCGCGCCGCATCTCCATCGCGGCCAGCTGCGAGAGGTCGGTCATCAGTGAGAGCTCGACCTCGCGCCAGCGGCGCGGCAGGCGGTTGACCACGCAGAAGAGGCCGATCACGCGCCAGCCGTCGGCGCGGAGAGGGAAGCAGAGGGCCGACTCGACGCCCGCCGCGGTCAGTGCGGCAAGCTCGCGGCTCTGGTGCTGAGACTGCGTGTTCTCGACGATCAGCGGCTCGCCGTCGACGACGCCGAGGCAGAGGCCGTAGAGGAGGGAGCGCTGGGCCTGCGCGGTCAGCGGCGGCAGATTCACCGAGGTCCGCATCTGCGGCTCCTCGCCGGCGACGATCGAGACGATGAAGGCGGGCAGGTTGAGGCCGTGCCCGGCGACCCTGGTCAGGCGATCGAGCTCGCCTTCGGGGGCGTCTCCCCGCGCCGTGGCCGCGGCGGGCGCCGCCTGGGCCTCGAAAGGCTCGTTTTTGGATCCTGGATCTGTCACTGCTCTGGGGTTATCGACCGTTATCCGCTCTACATGAAGGGACAAGCGTCCACTGGCAAATCCCGTGCTGGGGAGGTTTTCGGCGCGAAGCGGCGCATCCTTCTTTAAAGCCGCTGCCATTACCGCCGATAAAGGTCCACAGATGTTCGAAATCGACACAGCTCTGCGCGCTCTGGTTGAGGCCGGCGGCTCCGACCTGCATATAAAGGTCGCCTCGCCGCCGATCGTGCGCCTGCACGGGGAGCTGCGCGCCCTCGACGGCTACGAGCCGCTCAAGCCGGAGGACACCGAGAAGGCCTTCCACGACATCGCCGAGGTGCGCTCGCTGACCGAGTTCGACGAGGACGGCGAGGCCGACTACTCATACGCGATCCCAAATCTCGCCCGCTTCCGCGTCAACACCTTCAAACAGCGGGGCTCGATCTCGATCGTCTGCCGCGCGATCCCATACGGGATCCGCTCGATCTCCGACCTCGGGCTTCCCGACGTCGTCCGCGAACTGGCTGAGCAGCCGCGCGGCATCGTCCTCGTCACCGGCACCACAGGCTCGGGCAAGTCGACGACCCTGGCGGCGATGATCGACCACATCAACCAGACCCGCTCGCGCCACGTGGTCACGCTTGAGGATCCGATCGAGTTCCTGCACCGCGACAAACGCTCGATCATCAACCAGCGCGAGGTCGGCTCCGACACGAAGAGCTTCGGCCGCGCGATGCGCCGCGTCCTGCGCCAGGACCCCGATGTGATCCTGATCGGCGAGATGCGCGACGAGGAGACGGTTCGGACGGCGCTCTCGGCCGCCGAGACCGGCCACCTCGTGCTCTCCACCGTCCACACTCTCGACGCGACCGAGACGATCAACCGCATCATCGACTTCTTCCCGCCCCACCTGCAGCAGCAGGCGCGGGTAATGCTCTCGACCACCCTGAAGGGCGCGATCGCCCAGCGCCTGGTTCCCGACATCACCGGCAACGATCGGGTCGCCGTCTCCGAGATCCTTGTCGTCACCGGCAGGGTCCAGGACCTGATCCTCAACCCTGACGAGACCGGAAAGATCACCGAGGTGATCGCCGAGGGCGAGTACTACGGGATGCGCACCTTCGACCAGGCCCTGCTCGGCTACGTGATGGAAGGCCGCATCTCCCAGGAGGTGGCGATGGAGACCGCCTCCAGCCCCCACGACTTCAAATTGATGCTTGCCGCCGGGGGCCAGCGGGCCAGCGGCCTCGAGCAGGTCGACAACGAGACGGCGGTGCCGCAGTGAGGGAGAAACTCAACAGCAGCCCGATCGCCCAGGCGGCGATCATCGGCGTTCTCCTGGTTGCCGCTGCGGTCTTCCTCTTGGGTGGCCTGGGAGGCGGCGAAGAAGAAGAAACCGCCGCGGTCCCCCCGGCAAGCGGAACCGAAGTCGCTCCCGCGATCGAAAGCGAAGGCGTTACCGCCACTGCTTCCGCGCCGCTTGCGGCGCCAGGCCCATCCTCCGGCCTCGAAGCCCCGCCGTTGCCGGCGCCGGTCCAGCAGGCCTACGACGCCGGCAAGACCGTCGTCGTCCTGATCGTCCATGACGGTGGAATCGACGATCGCTTCGTCGCCAGGTCGGTGCGCTCGCTCTCAGGGCTCGAAAACGTCGCCGTGTTCGTCGTCCCGGACAAGCAGGTCTCTCGCTACGCGGCGCTGACCCTGGGCGTCTCGATGGACCGGACCCCGGCCCTAATCGTGATGCGGCCGAAGGGCCTCAGCGACGGCAAGCAGGAAGCGTCGGTCAGCTACGGCTACCAGAGCGCCCAGGCGATTACACAGGCTGTGACCGACGCCGAATACAACGGCCCCGAAGTGACCTACTACCCGAACTGAACGACCAGATGAGCCCCGAACAGCACCCAAGCCACCTGCGCCCGGTTCCCGCCGCCGGGGGATCGACCGCGCCCGCGCTCGACAGCCAGCCGCCCACGGGGACGCCGGGCCTGACGCCCCCGGTGCGCCGGGGCCATTCGCGCGGCTTCATCACCGACGTCCTGGCCGAGCTCGGCTACGCCACCCCCGAACGGGTTCAGCAGGCGATCGACGAGGCGCGCACGGTCGGCCGCTCACCCGAGTCGCTGCTTCTGGAGCATGGCGCGATCAGCAGCGACCAGCTCTCGCGGGCGATCGCTGAGCGCTACGGCCTCGACCACGTCGACCTCTCGATCTACCACGTCGACATGGCCGCCGCCGCCCTCTTCCCGGTCAGCATGGCCCGCCGCTACAAGGCGATCCCGGTCGGCTTCGTCAACCAGCAGACGCTGCTGGTCGCGGCCGTCGACCCCGCCAACGTGCTGGCCGTCGACGACATCCAGATCGCGACCGGGCTTGACTGTCAGATCGCGGTCGCGGCCGAGGATGACGTCGAGGCGCTGCTCGGACGCTTGGGCACGATGCAGAACGCCGCCGCCGAGGCGATCATCGAGGACGAGCAGGAGCAGGCGGAAGAGCAGGAGAGCCTGGCCGCGGTCAGCGAGCTGCAGGCCAGCGCCGAGGACGCGCCGGTGATCAAGCTCGTCTACAGCATCCTCAGCCAGGCGGTTGGCGAGGGCGCCTCCGACATCCACCTTGAGCCCGAAGAGGGCGAGCTGCGGATCCGCTTCCGCATCGACGGCATCCTCAAAGAGGCGGCGCACGTGCCAAAACGGATGATCAGCGCCGTGATCTCGCGGATCAAGATCATGGGCGAGATGGACATCGCCGAGAAGCGGATCCCCCAGGACGGCCGCGTCGGCGTCAGCGTCGAGGGCCGCCGCATCGACCTCCGCGTGACCACGCTGCCGACCCAGCGGGGGGAGGGGGCGACGATCCGGATCCTCGACGAGGGCAATGCCCAGCGCACGCTCGACGACCTCGGCATGGACGGGATCGCCCGCAGCCGCTTCGAACACGCCTTCACCAAGTCCTATGGCGCCGTCCTCGTCACCGGCCCGACCGGCTCGGGCAAGTCGACGACCCTTTACGCGGCGCTCAAGGAGCTGAACAAAGTCGAGAAAAAGATCATCACGGTCGAGGACCCGGTCGAGTTCCGGATCCCGGGCATCAACCAGATCGGCGTCAACCGCAAGGCTGGGCTCGACTTCGCCCGCGGCCTGCGCTCGATCCTGCGCGCCGATCCAGACATCGTGATGGTCGGCGAGATCCGCGACGCCGAGACCGCCCGGATCGCGATCGAGGCGGCGCTGACCGGCCACATGATGCTGAGCACGCTGCACACCAACGACGCCCCGGGCGCGATCGCCCGCCTGACCGAGATGGGCATCGAGACCTTCCTCACCGCCTCCGCGGTCGACTGCGTGGTCGCCCAGCGCCTCGCCCGCAAACTCTGCTCGAACTGCAAGCGCCGGGTGATCATCCCCGCCGCCGCCCTGGCCGAGGCCGGGATCAAGTCCGGCGCCGACATGGAGGCCTACGAGGCCGTCGGCTGCGGCCGCTGCGGCAACAGCGGCTACCGCGGCCGGGTCGGCGTCTACTCGGTGATGGGGCTCAGCCCGCGGCTGAAAGAGATGACCGTCAACCGCTCGCCCGAGCCAGAGATCGCCGCCGTCGCCCGAGAGGAGGGGATGCTGACCCTGCGTGAGGACGGCGTCGCCAAAGTCCGGGCCGGCCTCACCAGCCTCGAGGAGGTGCTCCGTGTCACCGCGTGATTTCGATTTCGCCGACGTCCTCACCCAGATGGTTGCGGCGGGCGCCTCCGATGTCCATCTCAGCGCCGGCTTCCCGCCCGCGATCCGCGACAAGGGTCGGATTGTGCCGCTCGAGGGCTTCAACAAAGTCACTCCGCAGCAGACGCGCGAGGTGATCTACAGCATCCTCAACGACGATCAGCGCAAACGCTTCGAGAACAACCAGCAGCTCGACTTCGCCTACGCGATCCCCAACGTCGCCCGCTTCCGCGTCAACTGCTTCATGCAGCGCGGCTCGGTCAGCGCCGCCTTCCGCCTGGTCCCGCACGAGGTGCCGTCGCTGGACTCGCTCGGCGTCCCCCAGGTGCTGCGCGAGCTGACCAAGAAACCGCGTGGCTTCGTCCTCGTCACCGGCCCGACCGGATCGGGCAAGTCGACGACCCTGGCGGCGATGATCGACGTGATCAACACCGAGCGCGAGGACCACATCCTCACGATTGAGGATCCGATCGAGTTCCTGCACCGCCACAAACACTCGATCGTCAACCAGCGCGAGGTCGGCACCGACGCCCCCGACTTCGCCCTTGGCCTGCGTGCTGCCCTGCGCCAGGATCCCGATGTGATCCTGGTCGGCGAGATGCGCGACCTGGAGACGATCTCGACGGCGCTGACCGCGGCCGAGACCGGCCACCTCGTCTTCGCCACCCTGCACACCCAGTCGACCTCGCAGACCGTCGACCGGATCATCGACGTCTTCCCCCCGACCCAGCAGCAGCAGGTCCGCACCCAGCTCTCGATCGCGCTGCAGGGGATCGTCACCCAGCAGCTGCTGCCGACCTCGGATGGGCGCGGGCGAGTGGTGGCCACCGAGGTTCTGATCCCGACCCCGGCGATCCGCAACCTGATCCGCGAAGGCAAGACCCACCAGATCTATGCCGCGCTGCAGACCTCAGGCGCGGTCGGCATGCAGACGATGGACGCCGACCTCGCCCGCCTGGTGCGCGAAGGCAGGATCACCCGCAAGCTCGCCGAACAGCGCGCCGCGGTGCCGGAGGAGCTGAGCCGGCTGCTTGGCGCAGGGCCGATCGGCGCCCCCTACGGCGACGGCTCGGCCGCGCCGTCGCCGATGTACACGCCGAGGGCATAGGCGAGATGGCCGCGGCGACCATATTTTCCTTCCGCGCGATGGATGTCGCCGGCATCGCCTCCTCGGGCGAGCTCGAAGCGGAGTCGAAGGGGCAGGTCTCCGAGCAGCTGCGCCGCCGCGGCCTGATCGTCCTCGATGTCGAGGAGAAGCACGAGCCGTTCAAAATCGAGGACTTCTTCCGCCGCTTCAAAAGCGTCGACATGCGGGAGCTGGCGATCTTCACCCGCCAGTTCGCGACCCTGGTCGCCTCCGGGATGCCGATGCTGCGCACCCTGCACACCCTGGAGGAGCAGACTCAGGACGAGGAGATCAGCGACGCCGTCGCCGGCATCCGCGCCGACGTCGAGGCCGGCAGCTCGCTTGAGCAGGCGATGGAGCACTACCCAAGGGTCTTCGACCGCCTCTTCCGCGCGATGGTCCGCTCCGGCGAGCAGTCGGGCCGGCTGGAGGAGGCGCTCGACCGGATCGCCTTCCAGGTCGAGAAGTCCGACAAACTCCGCCGCCAGGTCAAATCGGCCCTGATGTATCCCGCGCTTGTCTTCAGCGTCGCGATGGTCGTCCTGGTCGCAGTTGTCGTCTTCATCATCCCCGTCTTCGTCGGCATCTTCAAAGAACTCGCGGCCGAACACCCGGAAGAAAGCTCGGCGCTGCCGCTGCCGACCCAGATCTGCGTCACCGCCTCCAACGCGCTGACCAACTACTGGTTCCTGATCATCCCTGGCATCGCGATCCTCTTCTTCACGTTCTTCAAGCTGAAGAAGACCGAACGCGGCCACGACCTCTGGGATCGGTTCAAACTGCGCCTCCCGTTCAAAATCGGCGACGTGATCCAGAAGGTGGCGCTGGCGCGCTGGTCGCGGACCTTCGCCGGCTCGGTCTCTTCGGGCGTGCCGATGCTGCAGTCGATCAAACTGACGGGCGAAACCTCAGGCAACGTCGTCGTCGAAAAGGCGATGGACGATGTCTACGCCTCGGTCAAGCGCGGCGGCACCCTGGCCGGCCCGATCGAGGCCAACCCGATCTTCCCGCCGATGGTCGGCCACATGATCGCCGTCGGCGAGGAAACCGGGCAGCTCGAGCACATGATGGCCAAGGTCGCTGATTTCTATGAGGCCGAGGTCGACGCCAAGGTCGCCGCCCTCACCGCCCTGATCGAGCCGATCATGATCGTCTTCGTCGGCAGCATCGTCGGCTTCATCGTGATCGCGATGTACCTGCCGCTGTTCGATCTCTACGAAAAGATCCGCTGAGCCGATGCCGCTCGCACGGCGCTGCTTCCCCTTTGCCGCGGTCGCCGCGGTCAGCGTCTGGCTCGCTTTCGCCAACACCTTCACCGGCGACTACGGCAAAGACGCCGGGCCCGTGGTTCGCGCCCTCACCGAGGGGGACATCTCACGCTTCCTCTCCGACCATCGCCTGGTCGGCCCGTTCGCGATCCTCTTGCAGGCGCCCTTCGCGGCACTCGGCAACGGGAGTCGTGTCAGCAATTACCAGTGGGCATGCATCCCCTGCCTGCTGGCGGTTGGCCTGCTCGGCATCTATCTGGCCGCGGCCGCTCGCCGCCGTGGGGTCTCGCGGGTCTCTGGCTTTGTCATCGCCACCCTTTGCCTGGTCAACCCGCTGACCTTCTACGCCCTGCAGACCGGCCATCCCGAGGAGCTGCTGACCGCTGCCCTTTGCGTCGCCGCGGTGGCCGTTGCCGCCCGCGGGCAGGCCTGGCGCGCGGCCATCCTCCTCGGCCTCGCCCTTGTCTCCAAGCAGTGGGCTGTGATCGCGGTGCTGCCGGTGCTGATGGCGCTGCCGGCTCTGCGGCTTCGCGTTGCCCTGGGGGCGGCGGCGGTCGCTCTCGCCTTCACCCTGCCGGGCGTCATTGCCGACCCGGGCGCCTTCTCCAAGCTTCAGGGCACGGTCACCTTCATGAAGAGCGAGATCCAGCCGATGAGCATTTGGTTCCCGACGGCCGACACCACCCAGAATGTGACGATCGGTTCGACCCATCTGACCGCGCACGTCCGCGAGGCGCCGCCCGTCGTTGGCCGCTACTCGCACCCGCTGGTCATTCTCGTCGCCCTCGGGCTGCCGCTCGCTCTCGCGCTCCGGCGCCGGCGCTTTTCGCTTTCTGGCACTGACGCGATGGCTTTATTGGCGCTGCTTGCCCTGCTGCGCTGCGCGCTCGATCCCGTTGATGTCCTCTATTACCATGAGCCTCTGCTGCTGGCGTTGATCGGCTGGGACGCCCTCGCGGCGCGTGACCTCCCATGGCGAGGGCTCGCCGCCACGCTCGCCGCGGCGCTCTTCTGGCTCTGGTCGAATCACGTCGCCGACCCCTCGGCCCTCAACCTCGCCTACATCGCCGTGGCGGCCGGCGCCGCGATCGCGATCGCGGCATTTCTCTTCCGCCGGGCGGGGTCCCCGCGCAAGGCTGATTCTTTCGGCGGGACGCTGCTGGACATTCGTACGGCAGCGCTTCCCTGGTAGTGACGGAAATCGTGAAAATGCGTCCCCAATTTTAGGGACGCAAGAGCCAGTTTTCGGCTATTTCATGCGAAAAATGGGGCTTTCTTAGAAATCTCGCCGCCGGGCCTAAAGCGATTGAGGGGACTGCCGATAAGCCGCGTGTAGTCAACTAATTGCCAGTGTCTCGGAGCCCCAAGCAAAGCCCGGGCAATGGCGCAAACGATAGGTCCAATTAGGAGGTACCTATGTTGCTCCAGAATCTCCGGGCACGTATTGGAGCCCGGCTCAGCGGTAACAGTGAGGGCGGCTTCACGCTGATCGAGCTTCTCGTCGTGATGCTGATCCTCGGAATCCTCGCCGCGATCGCGTTGCCCGCCTTCTTCAACCAGAAGAACAAGGCAAACGACGCCAAGGCGAAGGAGACCGCCCACTCGTCCCAGGTCGCGCTTGAGACCTACGCCACCGACAACAGCGGTTCCTACTCAGGCGCCACGGTTGCCGGCCTGCAGACCATCGAGCCGACCCTGCCCGGCGCCCCGACCACGGGCAAAGAAGGGATCGCGCTGAGCGAACTCGCGTCCAACGCCTACAAAATCACGGTCACGGCCGGCACCACGGGGAACACCTTCTCCATCGTGCGAGCCTCGACCGGGGCGATCTCCTATCCCTGCACGGGGACCGGCGGTTGCAGCGGCGGCACCTGGGGAGGCTAGCCCTCTCTTAGTCGCCAGCCTGGCCTAGCCAGGTGTGAGTTTCGCCGAGGGGCGGGCCTTGTGCCCGCCCCTCGTGCGTTCGTCCAGGGATGCGTGAAATGGCTCAGGAGAGCGGAATCAGGTCCGATCTATAAGAGATGACCTCGCTCTGCAGGGCACGCACTCCCAAGCACGCCTGGCTGGTCGCCTCACTCTGGCTGGTGCTTGCGGTCTTTCTGCCATCGTCGGCACAGGCTGAACCGCCGCTGGTCCCGGCCCTTACTGGCTCGAATCCGGGCTCTCCCGGGGCGTCGGACACGCCGCGCATCACCGGGCTGTCCGATGGGCTGATCACCTCGGTCGTGCACTGGCCATCGGCAGCGGGCAAGGGCGCCGTTGCCGCGAAAACCAATCCGGGCAACACGATCACGATTTACACGGACTCGAACTGCACCGGCGCGATCAGTGGAATTGGGAATGCCGCGGAACTCGAAGGCGCCGGCATCGAAGTGTCGCCTGTCGCCCACGATGCGATCACAACCTTCTACGCCACCCAGGGCGATGGGGTCGAAACCTCCCCCTGCTCTTCTGGCTTCAGCTACAGGCAGGCGACGGCAGCCCCCGGCGTGCCATTGCTCGAATCGGTGACCCCGTCCTCGCCCGCGGACGAGAACACGCCGCGTCTGATTGGAAGCGCCGAAGCCGAATCGATGGTCAGGATCTACACCGACTCCAGCTGTCTGGGGCCTCCGGTGGGGGCGGGCTCCGCGCATGTTTTCGGGGCGGCGGGCATCCCGGTCTCGGTTGCCGACAACACGACCACGACTTTCTACGCGACTGCTTCGTGGGCCGGTTTTGAGTCCACCTGCTCCCTGTCTTCGATCACCTATCAGGAGTATTCGCCGCCCCCTAAAGAAGAACCTCCGGCGCCCACGGAAGAAGAAGCCGTCGTGCCGCCGGTCGAGCGTCCGGCCGCTCCGCCCGGCGCCGGCGCCTTGCCGGCGCCCCATCTGCGGGTGCTGCCCGCGGCGCGCGCCAATGACAACACGCCGCTCGTAACCGGGACCGCGCCGGGGGCGGCCGTGGTGAAGATCTACGACAACGCCGCCTGCGCTGGGGCCGCGCTGGCAAAAGGAAGCGCGGCTCAGTTTGCGGCGGGGCTGGCGGTCTCGGTTCCGGACAACTCGACCAACCATTTCTACGGCGTTGCTTTCAACGGCGTCGGCGAGCCCTCGTCCTGCTCCCCCTCCCCGGTGGACTATGTCGAGGACTCGATCGCCCCGCTGACGCGGATCACGCTGGGGCCCGGGGCCAAGACGCGGACCCGCGCGCCTGTGTTCCGCTTTACCGACGTCACAGAAGAGGCGGGCACGAGCTTTTTCTGCAAAATCGACCGCCGCCAGTGGAAGGCATGCCAGACCCCATGGCACATGCCAAAGCTTGGCCGCGCGCTTCACCTCGTCAGCGTCAAAGCGATTGACGCGGCGGGCAATGTCGAGAAGGCTGGTGTGAAGCGGCGGTTCCGGGTCGTCTCGCGCCCAGCTCGCTGACTTCGGCTTCGAGACTTTTCGTGCAGGTCAAAAGTCTGGCCTGCCGTCGCCGATGCCTTCTGCGTGAAACGTCCAATTTCAGGAGGAGTCAACGATGTTGTGGAATTTGCGTAGGCGGGCCTGCTCTCGTCTCAAGCGGGACGGCCAGGCCGGCTTCACGCTGATCGAGCTGCTGGTCGTGATGCTGATCCTTGGGGTCCTCGCCTCAATCGCCCTGCCCGCCTTCTTCAACCAGAAGAACAAGGCAAACGACGCCAAGGCGAAGGAGACCGCCCACTCGTCCCAGGTCGCGCTTGAGACCTACGCCACCGACAACAGCGGTTCCTACTCAGGCGCCACGGTTGCCGGCCTGCAGACCATCGAGCCGACCCTGCCCGGCGCCCCGACCACGGGCAAAGAAGGGATCGCGCTGAGCGAACTCGCGTCCAACGCCTACAAAATCACGGTCACGGCCGGCACCACGGGGAACACCTTCTCCATCGTGCGAGCCTCGACCGGGGCGATCTCCTATCCCTGCACGGGGACCGGCGGTTGCAGCGGCGGCGTCTGGGGGGGCTAGCCCTCTCCGGCTCGCGGTCTTCGGATACAACTCCAGCAATGCTCGCCGTCGCTGTGATCGCGTTTCTCGGGGGGTTGATCGCCGGCAGCTTCGTCACCGCGGTCGCCCATCGCGTCCCGCGGGGGCTCTCGATCGTCGGTCCCCGCTCACAGTGCCCATCGTGTGGGCAGCAGATCGCCGCCTACGACAACGTGCCCGTGTTCTCCTGGCTCCTGCTGCGTGGCCGGGCCCGGTGCTGTGGCGCGGCGATCTCCCCTCGGTACCCGTTGACCGAGCTGATCGTCGGCTTGCTCTTCGCCGCCACCGTGCTCGTCCACCGGGATGATCCGGCCGAAGCCGCGATCGGCCTCGTTTTTGTGACGATGCTGGCGGCGGTCACCCTTGCCGATCTCGAGCAGCGAATCATCCCTAACAAGATCCTGATCGTGGGCGCGGTCGCCTGCGTCGCGATCGTTCTAGCGGCCGAGCCAGGCACGATGCCGGAGCGATTGTTAGCGGCCGCGGCGGCAGGCGGCGTGTTCTTCCTGGCTGCGCTCGCATACCCGGGGGGGATGGGCCTCGGCGACGTCAAGCTGGCGGCAACGATGGGGTTGTTCCTCGGCAGCGCTGTCGCCCCGGCGATCCTGATCGCCCTCCTGACGGGGAGCGTCGTCGGCGTGATGCTGCTGGTTCGCCACGGCGCCGAAGCACGCAAGATGGCGATTCCTTTCGGTCCCTTCCTCGCTATCGGCGGCGTCGCTGGGATGCTCGCCGGCAGCCAGCTGATCGATCTCTATCTGGGTTAGCCGGACTGGGATGCGCCGAGCTTGGCGCGCTGGGGATGCTTGCTGACGATCTTTTCGATCTTCAGCACTTCGATCCGGTAGGTGCGGCCCTGGCCACCGTAGACAAAGGTCTCGGGCAGCCCGGGTTCCATCGCCAGCAGCTGGCAGGTTTCCGATCCAATTACGCAGAGCGCGTCGCCGAATACCGACTGCACGTCGGAGGAGACGAGCATCATCGCCTTCTTGGCGTCGGCGCTGACTCCCATGAAGACGATCGCCGGCGTCTGGCGGCCGGGGAGCATCGTCAGCTCGGGGAGGTTGCGGCGGACCACGGCGGTGCTTTCGCCTTCGGGCGAGGCGGCGACGGTGACGATGCGGGCGTCGATCTCATAGGAGGCGAACTTGGTCTCCGTCCGCACCACGGTCGAAGTGTTTTCGCCGCTCGGGTTGGCGCTCCCGCCTCCGCTGACTTCGGTGCTCGTGACTTCGACGCCGGTCACTTCCGCGCCGCCGGCTTCGCCGCTCGATTCGACAATTTCGCTGGACGGGCTGGTTTCGGCCGGCGAGGCAGGCGGGGCGGTGAAGTGCTGCTTGAAGGGGTCGGTGGCCTGCAGGTCGCTGAGCCGCCGCTTGTAGTCGCGCAGGCCCGGGGTTGCCTGGGCGACGATGATGCCGTGGCCATCGGCTGAAGGGCTGAGGGCGGCGAGGCCTTCGGCGGAGAGGCCGGCGGCCGGCGATTCGTCAGCTGACTTTGAGAGCACGATCGGCACCGCCACGATCGCCACTCCAAGCACAGCCACAAGCGGCAGCAGCCGGCGCTCTTTGAGGTCGTAGAAAAGGTCGGAGAGGAAGCCGGGGGCCTTCACCTTTGGCAACCTGACCTCGGGGCCGCCCAGCCTGCTCATCGTGCTTCTTCGCTCGGGGCCGGGGCTTCGGTCGCCGGGGCTTCGGGGGCGGGGGTTTCAGCGGTCGCGCCGGCCGTCACTCCCTGGCCGGGTGGGACCAGGTACGTGGTCACGGCAAAGGTCGCTTCGAGGTTCGGGAAGCCACTGTTGGCGGCGTTGAGGGCAAAGCCGTCGAGCGTGATCAGGCGGCCGTCGACCTCGACCTTGGCGTTGCTGGTGTGCACCAGCGCGTCGATTCCCTTGATGAAGTCGGCGACGTGGGAGAAGCTGCCGGTGAAGATGAGGTCATAGGGCATGACGCCGAGTCCCGCGGGGCCAATCGTGGCGCCAAGCGGCAGCAGCGAGGCCGCGACCTCGGTCGGAGGGGCGGGCGCGCCCGGCGCGGAAGGTGTTGCGGCCGTCGTTTCGACCGGTGCCACTTCTCCGCCCCCGGCGCTGGAGAGCTGAATGCTCTCGAACCTCACGTCGGCGTCGCGCGCGATCTGGTTCACCTCGACCAGCAGCGACGAGGTGTCGTCGGCGGCTGGAACTGCCTTGCCCAGCACGACAAGCTGTTTGTAGTCGCTGGGGAATTTGCGCTGGGCGTCGACGGCTTCGGCGATTTCCGCCTGGCTCTGCGCCAAAGCCGCCTGCTGCTGTTCTATTTCGGCGCTGAGGTCGCTTGCCTGTTCCCGCTTGGGGCTCAGGGCCAGCACCCAGAACGCGGCGCCGACGAGGACGACGAGGAGGATGGCCGGAATCAAGCGGGTGGAGGGGCTCACGTCAGCCTTCTTCCGGCGTGGTTGGGGTGGTCGCGGTAGCCGCCGGCGCGGCCGCTTCGGTTTCCGCCGAGGGTGGCGTCGGAGCCGCGTCGAAGGCGGCGACGAGCTTGAATTCGGCGATGAACTGACGGGTCTGGCAGCCAGTAGACGCCGAGGTCGCGGTGGGTTCGGTGTTGCTTGCTTCTTCTCCGCTCGCTTCGGGGGGCAGTTTGGAATATTCGACTCCCACCCTGGTCACGCCATCGATGCCCTTGAGGTCTGAGACGAAGCCGGCGACGGCGTCCTGGCCGTTGGCGCAGCCGACTATTTCCAGCGCCGGCCCCGGAACCCCGGCGCGCAGGGCGAGCCCGGCGCTGCCGGCCACCGAGACCCCGGTGCTGGCGGTTCCGGTCAGGTTGGTCAGCCAGATGTCGTCGGGCAGGATCAGGGCGAGTTCGCGCATCACCCGCTCCCAGTCGAAGCGGCTGTTGGCGAGGGTGGTGACCGTGCTCACGCGCTGGTCGCTGACCGTGTGAAACTGGGTGTAGGCGCTGAGTCGTGAGGCCTGCGCTTCCGCCGCTGAGTTTTCGGCTTTCAGGGTCGTGACTTCGGCCTTGCGTTCGGAGATCTGGTTGTTGGTCACGACCAGCAGGGTGACGCCGGCCAGCAGGGCGACGAGGGCGGCGACCACGATGTAGGCGAGTGGGCCGCCGCGCATCGGCGCCCGCGCATCGGCGCGCTCTTTGGCTGGGATCAGGTTTACGGGGCGCATGGCTGTCTACTCGTCGAGGGCGAGGCCAAAAGGAAGGGTGAGGCGCGCGGCGGACGCATCGTCGAGTTCGGCCAGGGCCTGGGGGCGGCCGATCGAGAACGGCAGGCCGAGGGCGGCTTCCATCTGGCTCACCAGGCCGGGAACGGCGCTGCCAGGGCCACAGAGCACGACCTGCTGGACTGGGACCATGCCCTCCTGGGCGCCGTAGAAGTCGAGCGAGAGGCGAAGCTCGTCGCGGAGCGAGGAGGCGCCGCTCTCCAGGGCGGCCCGGGCCTCGGCGACGATGGCGGGGTCTCCCTCTATGCCCTCCACGGGCTGCGCCAAGCCGACATGGTTGACCCACATTCGCGCGTGCTCGGAGGTGAGGCCGGCCGAGGCGGTGAGGCTGGCGATCACATCCTCGAGGCCGAAGGGCGCGACGCGGGTGAAAAGGCAGGAGCGGTCTCTGGCGACGGCAAGGTTGGTGATGTCGCCGACATTGCAGTAGAGCGTCGCCAGCGGTCCCTGCTGCTCCTCTTCAGCCTGTGTCGGCTTCCCCTGGCCGGCCAGCGCCCGGATCATGCCGAAGGCAGAGAGGTCGACCCCGATCGGATCCAGGCCGGCGGCGTGGAGCGGGGCGAGGGAGGCGGTGATCATGTCGTGCCGAGCCGCGACGACGACCACGTCGATCTGGGCGGGAGCGTCGTCGCTGGGCGGTGTGCCGCCGATAACGCGGTGGTCGATGACCGCCTGGTCGATCGGCATCGGGATCTGCTCCTGGGCCTGGAACTTGATCGCGGCGTCAAGCTCTTTCGGGTCGTCGATCGCCGGCAGCCTCATCGTCCTGACGACGACCCGCTGGTTCGCGATCCCCAGCCGCACCCGCTTGCTCAGCTTGTTGTCGGCGAAGAGCGACTTCAGCGCCTCGGTCAGGGCCGCCGGGTTTGTCACCTCGCCGTCCTGGAAGACCTCCGGAGGGAGGGGGGCGATCGCCGTCGACATCAACTCGGGGGCGCCGCCCGAGCGGACTTCGGCAGCGGCGACGCTGCCGGTCTCGATCTCAAGGCCGACGAGCGTGTCCTCCTTCTTCCGGGTGAGCTGAATCATCTAACCCAATGAGATTCAGGAGCGCGCGGCCGTCTCCTGCTGCTCAGCCGAGCGTCTCCCTGCCGATCACCCAGTTCGAAGTGACCGGTTCGATGAAGCTGGGCGGCGCGAGATAGCGCAGGCGGTCGTCGTAGACGTAGTTCTTGAGGAAGCCGTGCGAGCCCTTGCCAACCGTGCCGCGGAAGTTCTGGATGATCGCCCCTTCGATGTTGAGGGTTCCCATGCTGTCGCCGCAGTCGTAGTGGTCGACGATGAAGGAATGGTTGATCGCGAGGATCGCCGCATCTATTTCCGGGTTGGTCAGCGTGCCGGCGCCGTTCTCGCCTTCGCTGCAGTCGTCGGCGCTTTCCTCGGCTGTGGTCGTCGTGCAGGTTGGCGTCCCCGATGCTGCGGGGCAGAACGGGTGGTAGATGCGGACGAAGTTGTTGGCGATCAGCCCCAGCATGCCTTCGCCTGACCTGATCAGGTTGCCGTTGATGATGATGTCGTTCTCGGCGGCAATCGTCAGCTTCCCGGAGTAGTTGCCGCTGACGTAGACGTTGCCGCAGCCCGAGGTCGTCGGGTAGGTGGCGTTGAAGGGGGAGTAGGCGCCCGAGCATGAGCTGTTGGCCACGTAGACGACGCCGTTGGACGGGATCGGCCCTGAGTATTTCCCGGTGCAGGTGCTGCCGGTGCCGACGGTCATCGAGGTGCCGCTGAGGCAGATCCGCACCTGGCCCGTGTATTTGAAGGTCGACTGGGCGATTGTCGCGAGCTGGGCGTTGGTGGCCGGCGGTTTCAGGATCGGCGCGTTGGTGACGAAGGTGCCGACGAAGGTGGGATTGCCGCCTGATCCGTGCCAGCCAGGCGCCGAGGCGCCGACTTCGATCATGTCCTGGCTGTTGCGGCCGAAGGAAGGGCTGCCGCTGATCAGGAACGAGTCGTTGGTGTGCACCGGGCCTTCAAGCGTGTCGCCGGTGATGAAGGCGATTTCGGTGCAGTAGCTGTTGGTCCCGGGGATCTTTTTGTTGGCTCGGCCCTGTTCCCAGGTGAGCGTGCACTGTTCGTAGGCGCCGGTCAGCGCCGCCGATGGATTGGCAAATCCATAGGTCACGGGATCCATCGTCTCAAGCTGGGTGAAGTAGACGTAATCGAGAAAGCTGGGGGGTTTGAACGTCGCGACGATCGAGGTCTTTGTTTTCCCCGAGAAGCCGGTTGAGCGAATTCGGAACGATCCTGGCAGCGACCCACTCGACTCCAGCATGCTGGTAGTCGGATTCGCCGTGCTGCACGTCGTGTAGGTGCTCTGGCTGGTTGAGGGCAGCAGTTCAATCGCGTATTCCGCCCCGGTGCTCCCAGGCACTTTCCGCCGCTTTGCGGTCGAGCCCTGCTGGTTGACGGCGTTTGGTTCAGGCACGCCGGTGCATTTGGCCCAGTAGCTGTTGCTGGCGTTGAGATGGAAGGCGTAGTCGTCGACGCCCGCCTTGGCCGCCTCAAAGGCGAGCTTGTGGTCATAGTCGTTGCGAGTCAGCTGCGTGTCCCCGTTGACCGCGGCGACGGCGACCACCGCGAGCAGCATGATCAGGGCCATCGCGAGCATGGTCGCGATCATCGTGAAGCCTGCCTCCGGATGTCGCTGCGTCACTGGCATGGCGAGTTGCTGGAGCTGGCGGCGTAGGAGGGCGCGGTCAGTCGCAGCAGGGCGGAGTTCTGGATTTCGGTCGGGGCCTTGGCGTCGACGATCGGCGTGTTGACCGGAGCGGCTTTGAAGGCAACGGAGACCTTGATCGTTTTCGTCGAGTTCGCGCTGAGAGAGGGGGAGCTGGCGAACGGGGTTGCCGACACCTGTCCTTCCGAGTAGCCGTAATAGCGGAAGAGGGGGACGCCGGCCGAGATCTGGCTGATGTTGGTCATCAGCTGAGTTGTTGCAAATGCGCTGGTCGCGAAGGTCCATTTCGGCGCCGCGCCCCCGGTTGCCGCGTAGTCCGACTGGGTGAGGGTGGTGCCGACCAAGCTGATCCTGCTTTCGATCGGCGTCGGGGCCACGGCGGCGCCGGTCTGGTGCCAGAAGGCAAGTGTCGTCGCCGTGCTCGTGCCCTGGACCGGCGCGAGCAGGGGCGCGACGCAGGCTGAGTGAAGCTCATCCATGATTTTGGACATCGCCAGGCGGGCATTCTGGTTCGCGTGCACGTGGCTGGTGATGCGGTCGCTCTCGCGCAGGGTGACGATCACCGCCATCGTCACTCCAAACATCACGACCACGCCGGCCGCGGTCGCGACGAGGAGCTCGACCAGGGTCATGCCGCGCTCGTCGTCGCGGAGAGCATGAAGGCGGCTCATGGGCACTGGCCGCTTTCAGAGGCAATTGTCCCCGACCCCGAGGCTGAGCCGAGGTAGAAATTGATCGTCGTCCCACTGGTCAGGTTTTTGACTTCGACGTTTTCGATGCGCTGACGCCGCCCGCCCGTGGTCGCCCCGCCGGTGATGGTGTCGGCGCACACGTCGTACCTGCTCCACGGCAGGCCGGGGTCGGGGAGGTTGCCGGAGGAGTTGGTCGTGGCGCGCCTGGTCACCGGGGTCCCGGTTTCGGGGCAATAGTCGTCGCGGATCCAAACGTCGGCGCCGTTGTAGGCCGATTCGGGGTTGGAGCTGTTTCTGCCAGTCCAGACCTTGAGGTTGAGCGCGGGGAGCTGGAGCGTCGCCGTAGCCGCCGTGCCGTTGACGGGCACGGAGACGTTCGCCAGCGCCGGGGCCGCTGCTGCCGGGGGCGGTTCGACGCCCGTGGGGTTGGGGTTATCCCCTTCGCAAGAGCCCGCGTAGACCGCGTAGGTTGACGTGAAGGGGAAAAGCGACGTCGCGGTGATCCCGGTCTGCCTGGTGCCACCAGGCGTCCCGAAGACCTTGGCCGAACTCATGTTGGAATTGAAGACGTAGATCGAGTCGGCTGTGCCGGCGTTGAAGGTGCCGCTGCTGCCGACCCGGTATTTGAACGCGACCGGCGCCGAGCCGGCCTTGTCGAACTGGAGCACGTAGTTGGTCGTGCTGCCAGCAGCCGCGCTGACGGTTTCAGCCTGGGGGGCGTTGCCGTCTTTTTCGACGTAGCCCGCGCCTGGAGACGGGGTCACGGTGTAGTCGCCGGCGGGCTGGTCATAGAAGATCGCGCAGCCGCTTGAGTCGGTGTTTGACGCGAGGGTGGCGGGCCCGGTGAGGGTGAGGGGGACCGCCGGAAGGGGAAGCCCCGCGGCGTTGATCGTCGTTATCGAGAGGTTGCCGTGGGTCGGGTCGAGCGATCCACTGACCGGAGAGACGATGCTCTCGATGTTGACCGGGGGGCGCGACCCCCGGCTCGGCCAGGTCACCGTCGTGCTGATCCGGACGTAGTCGACCGAGGCGCTGCCGGAGCTGCATGTGGGCGCTTCGCCGGTGCTGTCGTTGACGAACTTCGCGGTCGAGGTGACTTTGTAGATCGTGCCGTTGAGCGGGACTTCTCGTTCTTTTTCGACGAAGCCGTTGAGGCTCGGGATCCGCATCGCCCGCAGCCGGGCCTGATCTTCCTGTGCGATCGCGTATGCCTGGGAGCGGTGGCGCTCCTCGGCTGACGCCCGCCCGGTCGCGTTGAGCAGGGCGATCACGCCACCGGTGATCATCACCGCGATCATGGCGCTGACCACCACCTCGATCAGGGCAAACCCTGCCTGGCCAGGCGGCGTTGCTGGTCCTCGCGTATGCGTCATCGGTAGTTCATCGGATCGTTGGCGCTTTGGCTTTAGCTCTGCGATGCGCGGAAATCCCGGCGCAATGGGAAGTTGGCCATTGCTTCAGTAAGTGAAGCCATGGCGCTACACTTGCTGAAGGAGCTTCGATCTCCGTGCCTAAACCCTTCTTTCGCTTATGAGTGCACTCAGCAACTCTCAATGTCCCGTCTGCCGGACCGCCGAGGTGGTCTGCGGCAAGTGGACCCTCCTCGTCATCCGCGACCTCGCCAACGGCGCCAGCCGCTTCTGTGAGCTTGAGCGCTCGCTGGAGGGGATCAGCCCACGCACGCTCTCATTGCGTCTGCGGGCCCTGGAGGAGGAAGGGATCGTCGCCAGGCACACCTTTCCCGAAGTGCCGCCCCGGGTCGAGTACGCGCTGACCGAGAAGGGCGAGGCGCTGATGCCGCTGATCGAAGACATGCGGCGCTATGGCAAACGCTGGCTGCCCGCCGGCGACGCCGAGTGCGCCGCCCCTGCCGCGGTCTAGAACAGGCGGCCAATTCGACGGCTTCTGCAAGCGCCCGTGCACGCGCAGGAGCGCCGCCGGCCGGGCGGAAGCCTGAGCCGTGCCTGATCACCTCCTCAACGAAGCGCTGAAGCGCGTTGCCACCGAGGCCGCAACCCGGTACAGCTCGCTAGTCGCCAGCGGCGAGCAGATTCCCTTCGACGTCGCCGAGCAGGAGGGCCCCGACTCGCTCTTCCACAGCTACGTGCCGCTGACCGCGCGTTTTGTCGCCGAGCGCCCCGAGGAGCTGCGCTCGCTGCCCGCCTTCGGGCCCGCCTGCGACGCGATCAACGACGCTGCTGTCGCCGCTCCTTATCTGGAGGCGCGTGGGCAGACCGTGCCGGCTGAGCCCGCTGAGCGCGCCGCCAAGATGCTGACGATCTTCGTCGCCGCCCTCTGGGACGGCTGCACCGACTTCTCGCTCGACCGCGAACGACTCGACAACGCCCTCTCCGTGCTTGAGGCGGAGTCGCGCGACGTCAGCGAGGCCGACATCCTGATCGCTCCGATCGTCGGCCTGCGGATGCCGCTTGCCCGCCTGCAGCTGCCCCACGGAGTGCGCGTTGTCCGCGCTGGCACGATCGACGCCCCGGTCGAGGCGATGCGCAGCGAGGGGATGGGCCGCGAAGCCTGGGAGCCCCAGTTCCTCGCCCTCGCCGACCAGAGTGGCGGCCCCGAGGGCGCCGAGGAAGCGATGCGACAGCTCGGCGAGCTGATCAGCGTCATGCGACTTTTCAAGGGGGGTGGCGTCGGGCTCGGCCCCTATGCCTTCGCCCCGACCGGGGAGGGCCAGTGGCGGCGGATCGCCACCGGCGCCCCGGCGACCCGCCCCGGCGGGTATGAGCTGAACGAGGACGAGGCGAGCGAGCTGAGCGATCTGGCCCGCGCCCTCGAGGCCCGCCCCGACCCCGACAACTCGCTTGCCTGGGCGGTCGCGCGCTTTGAGATGGGCTGCGCCCGCGAGTCGGCCCTGGCCGGCCTCAGCGACCACCTGCTGGCGCTGCGCGCCGCGCTTGAGGGCCACGGCCCGGTCGGCGCCTCGCTGCCGATGCGTGCCGCGGCGCTGATCGCCGACGATTCTCACGACCGGATCCAGGCTCGCGAGCGGGTTGAGCAGGCGCTCGAGCTGGAGCGCTCGCTGATGAACGGGGCCAACGCCGATCCACGCACGGCGCCTGA
Source organism: uncultured Conexibacteraceae bacterium (assembly GCA_964401995.1). Taxonomy (GTDB): domain Bacteria; phylum Actinomycetota; class Thermoleophilia; order Solirubrobacterales; family 70-9; genus DATCBF01. The sequence goes on from CAYOAP010000001.1 coordinate 149,290, forward strand.
GCTATCGGCTTGGGTCGAGGGTGGCGTGCGGATCATGCTGCGCGAAGCCGCTCTGGGCGAGCTCGGCAGCGACATCAGCACTGCCGCCGACGAGACCCTGATCGCCACCGGCCTCGCCGCTGGAGACCTTGAGATTGCCGTCACCGCCCAGTCCAGCCCGGCTGCGCCCATCCTTGACGAATTTCCAGAGCCGATCAGCGATCCGATCCCGCCACCCGAGGAGGACTACATGGAGCAGGAAACCCGCATCATGGAGCCGATTCCAGCCGAAGACGAGATTCGGATCACGGCCACCAACTGGCTTGAGGAGGTCGAGGTCGACAACGGCACCCTTGACTTCCGCGCGGTCGAGGGTGACCTCGAACATCGCGAACGGGTCGACACCCCACGGGTCCGCCACCTTTTCCAGGTCCCCGAGGACGCTGACTGGGAGGTCGGCGAGCTCGACTACGACCACTACCGCGGCGACGGCCGCCGCGCCAGCTAGACCCTTCCGGCAGCGCGCGCGACCCGCTCTTTGCTGGTCGCGAACAGGTAGCGATTGATCTCGGCCAGGCCGGCCAGGTCGTGGACGTCCTCGTCGAGGTAGGGGACGCGGATCACACCCTTGGTCCGCAGCTCTTTCTCGAGGCGTTTGATGTTGCGGGCGTCGCGCTCGGCCAGCGCCTGGTAGTCGGCGAAGTTGTCGGCGACCCGTTTGCAGAGGTCCTCGTCGTCCAGCTTCTCAACCAGCGCCGCCGGCAGGCCGGAGCTGTCGCCGCCTAGATCCTCCGCCGCGTAGTGGACCTTGTTGACGATGACGCCGCCGAAGGGCAGTTTCGCCTCGACCAGCTTGCGGTGGAAGTAGACCGCCTCGTCGACCGGCTCGCCCTGGGGGCCGCAGACGACGAGGAAGCAGGTGGAGGGGTCGGCGAGCAGTTTGTTGACCCGTTTCGCCCGCGCCTGAAAGCCATCGACCATGCCGCTGAAGGCGTTGAAGAACTCGGCCAGGTCGGCGAGCAGGTCGAAGCCGACGATGCGCTTGAAGACGGAGAGGGCGACCGAGGCGCCGCGTCCCGCGACCCGGGCGGCGATGCCAGTTGGCCGCATGAAGACCCGCAGCGAACGGCCTTCGATGAACTGGGTGAGGCGGCGCGGGGCGTCGAGGAAGTCGAGCGCGTTGCGGGTTGGCGGCGTGTCGAGCACGAGCAGGTCGAAGTCGCCTTCGCTGTGCAGCTCGAACAGCTTCTCCATCGCCATGTACTCCTGCGAGCCGGCGAGGGCGTTGGAGATCTGCTGGTAGATGCGGTTGTTGAGGACGCGGTCGCGCGACTCCTCGTCGGGCGCCTGGCGGGCGACCAGCTCATCGAAGGTCGCCTTGGCGTCGAGCATCATCGCCCAGAGTTCGCCCTTCATCTCCACGCCCTGGGCCTCGAACAGCTTTGGATCAACCCGGCTCGCCGTGTTGCCCAGCTCCTTCAGCCCGAGCGAGTCGGCGAGCCGCTTCGCCGGGTCGATCGTCAGCACGCAGACTTTGAGCCCGCGCGCTGCCATCCCGCTCGCGATCGCGGCCGAGGTGGTGGTCTTGCCGACCCCGCCCGAGCCGGCGCAGATGCAGATGCCTTTGCCCTCGAGGATGTCACCGACCGAGGACATCAGCCGAGCCTTTTGGCGAGCCGCCGCGCCGCCTCGGCGCCGAGGTCGGGCTCGAAGAGGAAGGGGAGGGTTTTGACCGGCGCGTTGACTCGCCGCCGCAGCCGGGCGAGCTGGGCGCGCTGGGAGCGGGCGCGGTTGTGCTCGGAGAGCGCCGCCCGGGCTGCTGCCCGCACCGCTCCCTCCTCGCCGCCAGCGATGACGGCGATGCGCTCGGCCTCTTTTTTGCTGAAGCGCTCCGGGTAGAGGCCGTTGAGGTAGACGCGATCGACGGCGACGCCGACCTCGGTCCGCAGGTCATGCTCCAGCGCCGCCGACTCGTTGACCGGCATCTCCTCCGGCAGGGCGACGATCGCGGTCCCGGTCAGCTTGTGGTCGGTGATGTAGCTGTTGAGCCGTTCGGCCTGGGAGTGGATCGGGCCGACCCGGGCGATCGCGGCAAAGGTGCGAGGGGTCTGCAGGAACCCGATCCCGTGCCCGGTCGCCGGCGCGTCGACGATCACCAGGTCGTATTTCCGCCCTTTTTTGACCTTGCGGTCGAGCTGGGCCAGCTCCCAGATCTTGCCGATCGTGACCAGCTCCTTGAGGCCGGGGGTGGCGGCGGCGAGGTAGTTGAAGATGCGGCTGCGGAAGAGCATGTCGCGCATCGCCCGCACTTTGAGCTGGAGCAGCACGTACTCGCGCATCGACTCGTCGGGGTCGATCGAGATCGACCAGAGGTTCTCGGCCATCTCGACCTCGTGGAAGCCGACCTGGGCGTGATCGAACATCCGCGAGGCGTTCTCCTGCGAGGAGACCTCACAGACGATGGTCCGCTTGCCGGCCGCCGCGGCCCGCAGCCCCAGCGCCACCGCGACGGTCGTCTTGCCGACGCCGCCCTTGCCGGTTACGAAGACCAGCCTCTTGTCGAGCAGCTCGGGGATCGGTTAATTCCTAGCAATTTTCGGGAAGCGGCAGGAAATGCCGGCATCCATGCGAATAACCGGCGCAATGGGATTCCTTAGCCGCAAGACCAAGAGCCAGTCCATCGAAGTCGACGAGCCGCACCCGATCGTCGAGGAGTTGAAGCGTATGGAAGAGGCGGTGCCGGAGCGGGAGCCTGGTCAGGGTTCGCAGCGCCCGGAAGATCCGCCGGAGACTTCAGAGGGCCCGGCCACGGGGCCTGTCGACGCGGGTGACCCTCCCGCGAACACCCGGGAGGGCGCACCCACGCCGCCACCCGTGGAGGAGGCGCCTAAGGACTCGGGACCGGCCGCCGAGGTAGCTGTGGCTGAGAAGCCCGCTGCCGAGGCTGAAGCTTCGGAGTCGACTCGGTTGATGCCGCGAGACTTGATTGCGCCCTCCCGCCATGAGGCGCCTGTGGTTAAAGAGGAGTCCGAGGTTCCCGTCAAGCACGCCGACGTGATTGCTTTTGCCAATCAGAAGGGCGGCGTCGCCAAGACGACCACGACTTTGAACCTTGCTGTGGCCTTTGCCGAGTCCGGCTACCGAGTGCTCTGCATTGACCTTGATCCGCAGGGCAACTTGACCATGAGTCAGGGAATTGATCCTGACAAGGTCGAGAAGAGCCTCTACGACGTGCTTGTCAACGACATGCCGATCTCCGAGATCATCGTCAAACGTGAGATCGACATCGCTGTGGCCTCGATCGACCTGGCCGGCGCCGAGATCGCGATGAGCACCAAGATCGGCCGCGAGCGCTCGCTCGAGAAGGCCCTGAAAGAGGTCTCCGGCGACTACGACTTCGTCTGCATCGACACCCCGCCCAGCCTCGGCCTGCTGACGATCAACGCGCTGACCGCGGCGAACAAGGTGATCGTCCCCGTCCAGTGCGAGTATCTATCGATGCGCGGGCTGGTCCAGCTTCAGAACACGCTGAAGATGATTCAGGAGAACCTCAACCCGGACGTCGTGATCGAGGGCATCTTGCCGACGATGCTCGACGCCCGCACCGTCCACGCCAAGGAGGCGGTTGAGATCCTCGAAGAGAACTTCGGCGACCTCGTCTTCAAATCCCGCATCCGCAAGGCGATCAAATTCGCCGAGGCCCCGGTCAGAGGCGCCAGCGTCCTCAAGTACGATTCCGGCAGCAGCGCCGCGAACTACTACCGGGAGCTGGCGAAGGAGGTTCTGGCCAATGAGTCGGCGTAAGCGGGCGAGCATGCGCGAGGGTCCCCTCGCCGATCTCTTCCGGTCTACTTCCGACGATTCGCCTGCTGATCCGCCCGAGGCCTCAGAGCACCTGCCCACGGGTCCTGACGCCGCGGGTGACCCTCCCGCGAACACCCGGGAGGGCGCACCCACGCCGCCACCCGTGGAAGAGGCGTCTAAAGACTTGGAGCCGGCCGCCCCGGCGGCTGAGGCTGAGGGACCGGCCGAGCCGGCTCCTGATGAGCTTGGGCAGGAGTCTCGGGAGTCCCCTCCTGAGCGCTTGAAGCGGGTTTTCTCTGAGGAGCCCAAGCCCCGACGGTCTGCGCCTGAGCCTGAGGTGAGCAATCCTCGTTATGGGCGTGAGGAGCCTGCCTATGAGCCGCCTGGAAGCGGCGAGCCGCACACGCCGGTGATTCGCGTCGTCGGCGTCGGTGGCGCCGGCGTCAACGCCGTCAACCGCATGGTCGACGCCCGGATCCCGGGGGTCGAGTTCATGGCGGTCAACACCGATCTTCAGTCGCTGCAGCTCTGCGTCGCCGACGTCACCGTCCACATCGGCGACGAGCAGACGCGCGGCCTCGGCGCCGGGGCCGACCCCGCGGTCGGCCACCGCTCCGCCTTCGAGGAGCAGGACAAGATCAAGCGCCTGCTCAAGGGCTCCGACATGGTTTTCGTCGCCGCTGGCGCCGGCGGCGGCACCGGCAGCGGCGCCGCCCCCGTGGTCGCCCGCCTCGCTCGCGAGGTTGGCGCGCTCACTGTCGGCATCGTCACCAAGCCGTTCAGCTTCGAGGGCAGCCGCCGTGGCAACCAGGCCGACAAAGGCATCGAGGACCTGGCGGCCGAGGTTGACACCCTGATTGTCGTCCCCAACGACCGCCTGCTCGAGGTGCTCGACCAGCAGACCTCGATGGTGGAGGCCTTCCAGGTCGCCGACGACGTCCTGCGCCAGGGCGTGCAGGGGATCTCCGACCTGGTGACGCTGCCGGCCGTGATCAACCTCGACTTCGCCGACGTCCGCACGATCATGTCCGAGGCGGGGCGGGCGCTGCTTGGCATCGGCATGGCCCACGGCGAAGGCCGGGCGGTGCTGGCGGCCGAAAAAGCGATCTCCTCGCCGCTGCTCGAGACTTCGATGGAGGGCGCTCGTTCGATCCTGCTCTCGATCACCGGCGGCGCCGACCTCTCCTTGGTCGAGGTCAGCGAGGCGGCCAAGGTGGTCGGCGAGGCCGCCCACCCCGACGCCAACATCATCTTCGGCGCCAACGTCGACGAGGAGCTCTCCGATCAGATCTGGGTGACCGTCGTCGCCACCCGCTTCGACGGCCGTCCGGCCCCGAGGCGCCAGGCAGAGCCGACGATCCGCCGCACCAAAGACGCCGGCCGTGGCCGCGCCCCAGAGCGTTCCGGCGGCCTCGGCATCGACGTTCCCGAGTTTCTCCCCGGCTAGCTCTACCCTCCTGCGATGAGAGGGGTTGTCGCCGCAGGCCACCCACTTGCCGCCGAGGCCGGCGCCCAGATCCTGCGCGAGGGCGGCAACGCGGTCGACGCCGCGGTCTGCGCCGTGCTCGCCTCCTTCGCGGTCGAGAGTCCGCTGACCGGCTTCGGCGCCGGCGGCTTCATGATGGTCCACGACCAAGCCGGAGAGACGGTCTTGATCGATTTCTTCGTCGCCGCGCCTGGCCAGGACGGGATCGAGCGGCGAGCGGAGCTCGTGCCGGTTCCAGTCCGCTTCGACGCCGAGACCGTGCAGACGTTCTATGTGGGGCCGGCCTCCTGTGGCGTGCCGGGGACAGCTGTCGGACTCGAGCGGGCCCTGGACCGGTTCGGCTCGGCGCCGCTCTCGGAGCTGGCGCAGCCGGCGATCCGGCTCGCCGGCGATGGGGCGCCGGTCAACGCCGAGCAGGCATACATCCTCGACATCCTCGCCCCGATCCACGACCGCTTGCCGGGCACTCGCGAGCTCTACGCGCCTCGGGGCCGGACGCTGCGGGCGGGGGAGACGTTCCGCTTCCCGGAGCTGGTCGGAGCGCTGGAACGCTTCGCGGCGGAAGGCGCCGAGCCTTTCTGCCGGGGCGAGGTCGCGGCAGCATTGAGCGAGTTCGTGCTCGAGGGTGGCGGCACGCTTGGCCCGGCCGACCTCGCCAGCTACGAGGCGATTGAGCGCAAGCCGATCCGGGCGCCGTTCCGCGGCGTCGAGGTGCTGACCAACCCGCCGCCCTCTTCGGGCGGGATCCTGATCGCCTTCTGCCTTGGGCTGCTGGAGCGGCTCGGCGAGCGCAGCGGGGCGGAGCAGCTGGTCGCGGCGATGGACGCCGCCAATCGCAGCCGTGGCGAGGATTTCGCCGAGGCCCTCTACGGCGAGGGGCTGGCGACCAGCTTCCTCGAGTCCGCCGGCCTCGACCTCGCTGTCGAGGAGCTGCGCGGCGGGCCGATCCTCGGCGGCGGAACGGCCGGCCCCGGCGACTTGCTCGGCTCGACCACGCACGTCTCGGTGATCGATGCCGACGGAGTCTGCGCCAGCGTCACCTGCTCCAACGGCTCCGGCTCCGGCGTGCTGGTCCCGGGCACCGGCGTCATCCTCAACAACATGCTGGGCGAGGAGGACCTCAACCCGCACGGCTTCCACCGCATCGCGCCCGGCCGCCGCGTCACCTCGATGATGGCCCCGACCGTGGTCCTGCGCGACGGCGAGATCGAGCTTGGCCTCGGCAGCGCCGGCTCCAATCGCATCCGCTCGGCGATCCTGCAGACGGTGATCCGCGCGGTCGAGGAGGGGATGCCGGCCGCCGAGGCGGTGCGGTCGCCGCGGCTGCATTTCGAGCAGGGCGTCGTCCAGGCCGAGCCCGGCATCGACGAGGAGGCGCTGCGGCGCCTAGAGTCCCGCGGCATCGCAGTCGCTCGCAAGCCACAGATCAATCTCTTCTTCGGCGGCTGCCAGGCGGTTGCGCGTGACGCTGCGACCGGCGCCCTCGATGGCGGTGGCGACCCCCGTCGTGGCGGGGCGGTGGCGACGGCGTGATCGATTTCGGGGCGGAGGGGTTGCTCGACGGGGTCGAGGGCGAGGCGCGCGACGACCGGCTGGCCCTGCTGCGCGATCTTGCCGCCGATGGAGTCGAGCTCGATGAGCTGCGGGCGGCGGTCGCCGCCGGGCGGCTGATCCTGCTCCCAGTCGAGCGGGCCCTGGCGGGTCCCGGGCCGCGCTACACGGCCCGCGAGGTTGCCGAGGCCTCCGGCCTCGACCTGGCCCTCCTGCAGCGGTTCACGGCAGCGCTTGGGGTGCCGAACCCTGACCCCGATGCCCGCGAGCTGACCGAAGCCGACATCGAAGCCGCGCGGCGGATGAAGGCGTTCCGCGATGCCGGCCTGCCTGAAGACGGGATGCTGCAGGTGGCGCGCACGATCGGGATGGGGACCGCGCGGATCGCCGCTTCCAACCGCGAGCTGATCATGCGGACCCTGATGCAGCCGGGCGACACCGAGCGCGACCTTGCCTTCCGGGTCGCCGCCGCCGCCAAATACATGCTGCCGCTGATCGGGCCGACGCTTGAGTACGCCCTCCAGATCCACCTGCTCGAGCAGGTCCGCCGCGACGTGATCGCCGCCGCCGACCTTGCCTCGGGCGAGTTCGGCGGCACCACCGAAGTCGCGGTCTGCTTCGCCGACCTGGTCGAGTTCACCAAGCTCGGCGAGGAGATCTCGGTCGAGGAGCTGGGGCTGGTCGCCGGCCGCCTCGAGGAGATGGCGACCGCCGTCGCCGAGCCGCCGGTGCGGCTGGTCAAGCTGATCGGCGACGCGGCGATGCTGGTCTCGACCGAGACCGAGCCGATGATCGACGCGGCGCTGCGCTTGGTCGATGCCGCCGACCAGGAGGGTGAGCAGTTCCCGCTGCTGCGGGCGGGCGTCGCCCGCGGCGGGGCGCTGCTGCAGGCCGGCGACTACTACGGCCGCCCGGTCAACCTCGCCAGCCGCATCACCGGCGTCGCCAGGCCCGGCAGCGTGCTCGTCGACGACGCCGCCAGGGACGCCGCCCGTGAGGACTTCCGTTACTCCTTCGCCGGCGAGCGCCGCCTCAAGGGCTTCGACTCCCGGGTCAAACTGCACCGGGTCCGCCACCCGGACTCCGCTTGAGCAGCCGTCAGAATGCAGACAATAAGATGCATTAGAGTGGGGTCGCCCGAAATGGGCGGACGCCCCCGTAGCTCAGCGGATAGAGCGCGCTCTTGACTAGAGACGAGGTCGCAGGTTCGAGTCCTGCCGGGGGCGTTTTTCTTGCTTGACGCTGACCTGGGTCAGCGCTATCGTCCGGCTCTCTAGTCAAGAGCGCTGCTGACGCCGAGCGCAAGGCCGTTCATTCGACCAGACGTTTACGTACGCAGTGTTTCCATGACGGGCCCGCTTCGGCGGGCCTGTTGTGTTTCTGGGCCGCTAGGCGGGCTTGCGGCCCGAGGCCAGCAGGTTGTAGAAGAGCTCGGCCGGGAGGTGGGGCTCGAGCAGTCGGGTGTCGACTTTCTGCAGGGCGATGTAGCTGCGGAAGGCAAAGCGGCGCCAGCCGAAGGAGACTGATTCCGGCTCGGCGGTTGACTCGACCGTGCGCAGGCCCCAGCCCCAGGCGTTGGCGAGCAGCTCCTCGCCGCCGACCCGCCGGTCCTCGAAGCCGCCATCGCGCAGCAGCCGCCGCAGATCCGCGGGAGCGAAGGCATGGACGTCGACTTCGCTCTCCAATGCGTGGCCGGTCGACTGCTCGGCTTCGGGAACGAGGCGCTCGTGGGCGCGGACGACACGTCGCCAGGCGGGGGCAGCGAGCATCCCGGCCCGCTTCGGCACCGCCGCCAGGCGGTCGCCGTAGCGGGAGGGCTCACCGCAGAAGGCGATCACGCCGCCCGGTCGCAGCACCCGCCGGAACTCGGCGAAGGCCTTGTCGAGGTCGGGGATGTGGTGCAGGACCGCGTGGCCGAAGACGAGGTCGAAGCTCTCGTCCTCGAAGGGCAGCTCCTCGGCTTCGGTCGCGACCGTCTCGACCTCGAGGTCAAGCGCCTCGGCGGTCGTCTCCAGCCGCTTCAGCATCCCCGGCGAGATGTCGGTTGCGGTCAGCCGCTCGATCACTCCGAGCTGCAGCAGGTTGAGCGAGAAGTAGCCGGTGCCGGAGCCGATCTCGAGGCCGTCGCCAAAGCTGCGCCCCTTGAGGCCGCCAAGCGCCTTGACCAGCTTCAGCCGCACCTGCTCCTGGCCGGTGTCGCCGAAGTCGATCCCCCACTTGGCGTCGTACTCGTCAGCCGCGGCGTCGTGGTAGCGGGTGTTGACGTCCTTGATGTGCTCCGCGGTCGCGGTGGGGGAGGCCGGCATCGGCGGGAACTCTACGCAGAAAGGCGTAATGCACGGAGCGCAGCCCCCCAATAGCGTTTCCGCGGTGAGCACCGAGTACCTCCAGCTCAATCAGCCCCCCGGAGTGCCGCCGCTGCCGCTGACCGGCGAGCGGACGCTGCCCGACGTGCCCGAGGAGAACTACTGGTACCGGCGCCACCTCGTCGTCTACGAGTGGATCGCGGCGCGGGTAACGGGCAAGCGGGTCGTCGACATGGCCTGCGGCGAGGGCTACGGCTCCAACGTCCTCGCCGGCTCGGCGGCGAGCGTCGTCGGCGTCGATGCCAATCCCGAGGCCCACGAGCATGCCCGCCTGCGCTACGTGCGCCCCAACCTGCGCTTCGAGCGCGACTTGGTCGAAGGCTTCTCCGAGCCCTGCGACGCCGTCGTCTTCCTGCAGACGATCGAGCACGTCCAGGACGCGGGGGCGATCCTCGAGCACTTCAAGTCGATGCTCGCCCCCGGCGGCATCGCCTACGTCTCGACCCCCAACCTGCTGACGCTGGCCCCTCCCGGGGCGGAGAAGTCCGACAACCCCTGGCACGTCCGCGAGTACCGGGCCGAGGAGTTCCGCCAGCTCTGCGCGGCACATTTCCAGAGCGTTGAGATGCAGGGCCTTTTCCACGCCCGCAAGCTGCGCGCCCACGAGCTGGCGATCAAGCTCGGCTGGGACAGCGTCCACAAGACGCTGCGGATCACCAAGCCCTTCTACGATCGCTTCACCCCGGCGATCTCCGCTTCGGATTTCGCCCTGCGGCCCGACAACCTGGAAAGGGCCCTGGACTTCGTCGCCGTCTGTCATGCCTGACTCCGCCGGCGACCTGGCAATCGTCCTGCACTCCCATATGCCCTACGTCGAGGGCTTCGGGACCTATCCGTTTGGCGAAGAGTGGCTGTTCGATGCAGTGATCCGGTCGCACGTGCCGGTGCTCGATGTGGCCGAGCGGCTGACGATGACGGTGACCCCGGTCCTCGCCGACCAGCTTGAGGATGCCGGCGCCCAGGAGCGGCTGCGGCAGTTCCTGGTCGAGTGGCGGATCGGCGCCGCCGAAGCCGACCTGCGCGAGGTCCCGGTCGAGTGCCGGGACGCCTGCGAGGCGGAGCTGGTTCGCTACCGCCGGGTGCTGGAGCGGCTCGACCAAGCCGGTGGCAGCCCGCTGGCCCTGTTCCAGCAGGCGTCGGCGTCGGGCCGGATCGCGCTCGCCGCCTCCTCGGCCACCCACGCCGTGCTGCCGCTGCTGGCGACGCGGCCGGCGCTGCGGCTGCAGCTCGAGGCCGGCACCCGCTCCCATCGCCGCCGCTTCGGCTGGGACGGTGGCTTCTGGCTGCCCGAGTGCGCGTATGCGCCTGGGCTGGAGTGGCGCCTGGCCGAACACGGGGTCGAGTGGTTCTGTGTAGATCAGAGCGCGCATGAGCCGCCGCTGGCAGCGCTGACGCCCGTTGCCACCGAGGCTGGGCCGGTGGCGCTGCCGATCGACTGGGAGGCGGTCAGCTGGCTCTGGTCGCTTGACGGCTACCCGTCCGACCCCTCCCATGCCCAGTTCGCCGGCAAATCGCTGCGCGGGACCCGGATCTGGAGGATCGGCGGCGGCGGCTATGACCCGGCAGCGGCTGAGGCGGTGGCACGACGCCAGGCTGGCGAGTTCCTCGCTGCGATCGCCGAGCGGCTGCGGGCCTTCGCCGGCGCCGAAGGCCGCCGCGGGCTGATCTGCTTCGCGGTCGACACCGAGCTGCTCGGGCACTGGTGGTCGGAGGGCCCGGTCTGGCTGCAAGCGGTGCTGGAGGGGGCGGAGGAGGCCGGGGTGCGCCTGGTCACCGTGCCGCAGGCGTTGGCCGAGCACGACGGGGTCGAGCGGCCGCTGGCCGCCTCGACCTGGGGTGAGGACAAGGACATGCACACCTGGGACTCGCCCCCGGTCGCCGACCTGGCTTGGGGCGCGCGGCGGCTGGAGATGCGGTTGCTGCGAGCGCTGGCGGACGGCCTGCGCGGCGGGGCGGCGGAGCGAGCGGCGCGCGAGCTGCTCGCCGCCCAGGCCAGCGACTGGGCCTTCCTCGACCAGCGCGGAGAGGCCGGCGACTATGCATACGAACGTGTAACGTCGCACGCTCGGGCCATGCTGGACGCCATAGACTCCTCCGATTCGACCGAACCGCGCCTGCGCGCTCTCGCCCCGGATTTGAGCCTCTCTTCGCTTCTACAGCCGTGACCCGCGTACTCATCCTCTCCTGGGAGTACCCGCCACTTATCGAGGGTGGCCTCGCCCGCCATGTCCGCAAGCTCTCCGAGGCCCTGGTCGAGCGCGACGTCGAGGTCCACGTGCTGACCCGCGGTGGCGAGGAGTCGCCCGCGGAGGAGCGCTTCAACGGCGTCTTCGTCCACCGCATCCGCGAGCCGAAACGGCCGACCGACCTCGGCGAGTTCGTCGCCTGGGTCGAGCGCATGAACTCCGACATGCTCGCCGCCGGGGTCGAGCTCGGCGACCGCTACAGCTTCGACCTGGTCCACGGCCACGACTGGCTTGTCGCCAATGCCTGCGACCACCTCGCCAAGCGCTTCGGCGCGCCGCTGGTGACGACGATCCACGCCACCGAGCACGGCCGCCACCAGGGCTGGGTCGACAAGCATCCCCAGACCTATATCCACGGGGTCGAGCGCTGGATCACCAACCGCTCCGAGCGCGTGATCGCCTGCTCGCACTACATGCGCGAGCAGATTGCCGACATCTTCGGCGTCGAGGAGAAGCGGGTGACGGTGATCCCCAACGGGATTGACCCCGACGACCTGCAGCCCCAGGACCCGGCCGAGCTGACCAGGCTGCGGGCGGAGTTCGCCGAGCCCGACCAGAAGCTGGTGCTGCTGATCGGGAGGCTGGTCTACGAGAAGGGCTTTCAGCTCGCCCTGGAGGCGATGCCACAACTGATCGAGGACGTTCCGGGGACCCGCTTCCTCGTCGCCGGCTCCGGCACCCACGAGCAGGAGCTGCATCGCCAGGCGAGCGAGCTGGGCCTGATGGAGCACGGCACCTTCGTCGGCTGGATCGGCGACGACGTCCTCCACTCGCTCTACCGGATCGCCGACCTCACCGTGGTCCCCTCGATCTATGAGCCCTTCGGCCTGGTCGCGCTGGAGGCGATGGCCTCCGGCTGCCCCTGCATCGTCGCCGACACCGGCGGCCTGCGCGAGGTTGTCCCCCACGAGGAGGCCGGGCTGCGCTTCCGCGCCCACGATCCCGAAGCCTTGGCCGAGGTTGCGATCCGCGTCCTCTCCGACGACGAGCTCGGCCGCCGCCTCGTCGCCGAAGCCTACGAGCACGTCCGCCGCTTCGACTGGGGAGACGTCGCCGAGCAAACAGCTGCGGTCTACGCCGATTTGGTCGGCGAGGCCAGCCGGGCCTGAAGGGCTTCAGTCGACCGGTTGAGTGGCGGCGTCGGTTGACGCCGGCCTGAACTCGCCGACCCGGGTGCCGCCCGGCGCCCAGTCGATGCCGACAATCAGGTCGCCAGGAGGGATCGAGAGCGCCCCCGCGAGCTTGACCAGGGTGTCGATGCGGGCGACGCGAGCCCCGCGCTCCAGCATGCTGATCTCGGTCCGGTGCAGCGAGGCGCGGATCGCCAGCTCCTCCTGCGACATGTCGGCGCGCTTGCGGCAGCGGGCGAGGTTCTCCCCGAAGTGAGCGGCGATGTTCATCGGCGGCGGTCCCATCGCCGGCATTCTTCTGATCGTTAAGCGCACAGTCCACAGCCTCTTGTCCGAAATGTGTTGTCTTACAGACAAGCAGATTCATTCCTGGTATGATTCGTGCAGTTGGATTTGGGTGGTTGAGGGTCATAAGATGGGTCTCAGCCACCATGACGCTGAAGATTGAGGACAGGGAGGCGGAGCAGTTGGCGACGGAGATCGCAACCCATACGGGAGAGGGCAAGACAGGCGCGGTGCGTCAGGCGCTCCGCGAACGGCACGAGCGTCTTGGCCTGCAGGCGGCCGCCGGACGCAAGCGTGAGCCAGGCAGCCTGCTCCGCTACCTCGAAACCGAGATCTGGCCCTTGATCCCCGCCGAGGAGCGTGATCAGCCGCCGATGACGAAAGCCGAACGGGAGGAGATCCTCGGCATCGGTCCGGAGGGGTATTGATTCTCGACAGCTCCGCTCTCATCTCTGTCGTCCGCGATGAGCAAGGCCGCGATCGTCTGGTCGAGGCGATTGAAGGGGCCGGCAAGATCGGCATTGGGACGCCGACTCTCACCGAGTCTTTGATCGTTCTGGTGAGGCGGTTTGGCCCATCCGGGCGCTCGATTCTGCAGCGCTTCCTCACGGAAAATGGAGTTGCCACAGTGCCTTTTGATGAGCGCCATTGGAATGCAGCCGCCGAGGCGTTCATCCGTTTCGGCAAGGGACGTCACCCCGCCCGCCTCAACTACGGCGACTGCATGACTTACGCCACCGCTCGGGTTGCCGACGCTCCTCTGCTCTTTGTCGGCAACGACTTCGCGAAGACGGATCTGATGCCGGCGCTCGCCTGAGCGGGCGACGGGCTGCTGGCTTAGGAGGGAGGAGAGAGGGTCGTCTCGGCCGTCGGGTCGGGCTCGACCGGGTCCGGCCAGCGCATCTGCTCGGGCGCATCGCGCATCCGCACGATCCGCGCTGGCGTCCCCACCACGACCGCGTTCGCGGGCACGTCCTTGGTGACGACGGCGTTGGTGCCGATGATCGAGTTGTCGCCGACCTGGACTCCGCGCAGGAAACAGGCGCCGTAGCCGATCCAGACGTTGGAACCGATCACGACGTCGCGCTTGTAGATCCCCTGCACCCGGATCGGGCGCTCGACGTCGACGACGCCGTGGTCGAAGTCGATGAACATCGCCCGGTCGGCGATCACGCACTGCTGGCCGATCTTCACCCGCTGGTAGGCCGAGATCGTGCACTCCTGCCCCATCACCGTCTTGTCGCCGATTTCGACGATCCCCTCGTGGCAGCGGATCTTGCTCCCGTCGCCGATCCAGACGAAGCGGCCGAAGCGCACCGCTCCCTTCTCGCCGATCTCGATCGCCAGCTTGCGGCCGAGGAAGACCATTCCAGTCGTCTGCCAGCGCCTCCCGGCCTGGGTCAGGAGGCGTCGCCACAGGTAGCGCCAGAGCAGCCGCCCGTAGGCGCTGTTGAGCATTCCGTTGCGGGACATGAATCGGATCCGTTCAATCACGGCGGGCGGGACTCTAGACTGGCCCAGCCGTGGCCGACACGACCAAATCCCAACCGCTCGTCGAGCGGCTTGTCGCTGGCGACAAGCGAGCGCTGGCGCGAGCGATAACCCTGATCGAGTCCGACGACCCGGCTGGCTGGGAGCTGGTCCGCGAGGTCTACCCCAACACCGGCAAGGCGCGGATCGTCGGCTTCACCGGCCCTCCCGGGGTCGGCAAGAGCACGCTGATCGGCGCCCTGACCGGTGAGCTGCGCAAAGCCGACCGCCAGGTCGCCGTGCTCTCGATCGATCCCTCCAGCCCCTTCACCCACGGCGCCCTGCTCGGCGATCGCATCCGCCTCTCCGAGCACTTTCTCGACTCCGGCGTCTTCATCCGCTCGATGGCCTCGCGCGGCGCCCTCGGCGGGCTCTCCGAGGCCGCCCTGCAGGTGGCGCTGGCGATGGACGCCGCCGGCAAAGACGATGTCCTGATCGAGACGGTCGGGGTGGGCCAGGCCGAGATCGACATCGTCGACCACGCCGACACGATCGTGCTGGCGCTGATGCCCGGCTCCGGCGACTCGATCCAGGCGCTGAAGGCGGGGGTGATGGAGATCCCCGACGTGATCGTCGTCAACAAGGCCGACCACCCGATGACCGACACGATGGTGCGCGAGGTGCGCGGGGTGCTGGCCCTCTCCCACGATCCCGAAGGCTGGCGGGTGCCGATCCTGCGCACCGAGGCGGCTCGCGGCGAGGGCGTGGCGGAGCTGGCCGAGAAGATCGACGAGCACCGCGCCCACATCGAAGCGGGGGGGACGCTGGCCGCGCGCCGCGCCCGCAACCTGCGCAACGAGGTCTTGGGGATCGCGACCTCGCGGATGCGCCGCCGGCTTGAGGCCATCGTCGCCGACGATCCCGAGATCGCGGCGCTGCTGGATCGCGTCGTCAGCCGCGAGCTTGACCCGGCCAGCGCCGCGAGCGAGCTGCTGGAGCGCCAGGTCGATGGCTGACGCGCCCGCCCCGCCGCTGCAGGCGGCCGAGGTCGACGGCTGGCTCGGCTGGGAGATCGACCCGATCGACAGCGCCGACGGCGGCCAGGTTCGCGGCTACTTCAGCGATGCCGGCAGCGGCGAGCCGACCTGGCTCGTCGTCAAGCTCGGCCGCTTCGGCGGCAGGCTGGTGGCGGTCCCAATGCGCAGCTGCGCCGGTGGCGGCGGCCGGGTCTGGGTCGCCCACGAGCGTTCTGTGATTCGCAGCGCCCCGGTCGTCGATCCGACCTGCCCGTTGCTGCGCGAGCACGAGCTGGCGATCTGCGAGCACTTCGGCATCGGCGAGGGATCGGGCCGGGCGGCGGAGGTCTATGGCCGCCCAGAGGGCGCGGCCACCTCGCTGCCGCCCTCGCCTGCCTGAACCGCTGGCGTTATCTCTTCGTAATGAAGACGTGGAAAGGTTGACTCCATGGTCTTGCTGATCCTCTTCGGCTTCATCGCGGGCGCTGCCACAGCGCTCTCGCCCTGCGTGCTGCCGGTCCTGCCGATCGCGCTCTCGGCAGGGGCGACCGGTGGCCGGCGGCGGCCGCTCGGGATCGTCGTCGGCCTCGCGGTCTCCTTCACCTTCGCCACTGTCGCCCTCGTCTACGTGATCGCGGCCTTGGGCCTGCCGGGCGACCTGCTCCGCAACCTGGCGATCGCGGTGCTGCTCGTCTTCGGGATTTGCCTGATGGTTCCGCCGCTGGCGGCACGGCTGGAGGCCTGGCTGAGCCGCTTCGCCAGCCGCGCCGGGGTCGCCGGCGGCAAAGGCGACGGCTTCTGGTCGGGGACGGCGGTGGGGGCCAGCCTCGGGCTCGTCTATGCCCCCTGCGCCGGGCCGATCCTCGCTGGCGTGATCACTGTCTCCGCCTCGCAGACATTCACCGCCGGCCGCCTCGGCGTCGCCCTCAGCTACGGGATCGGCTCCGCCTTCGTCCTCTATTTCCTGATGCTCGGCGGCCGCCGCGTCGTCGCTCCGCTCGCCCGGCGCGGCATCGGCTTCCAGGTGGCGATGGGCGCGGTGATGGTGGTCGTCGCCTTGGCGATGCTGGGCAACTACGACGTTCGCTTCCAGAACTCGATCGCCAGCGATCTGCCCAGCTTCCTGGTCGATCCCACCCACAGCCTCGAGGACACCGCCGCCGCCCGCTCGGCCCTGGTCGACGTTCGCGGCGAAGCGGCCCATGGCGTCGGCGGCAGGGCTGCCGGCGCGCCGCAGCCGGCCGAAGGAGCGAAAGGCAGGCTGGCGTTGCCGGTGCTGGGGGTCGCCCCCGAATTCGTCGACAACCAGCAGTGGTTCAACACTCCCGGCGATCGGCCGTTGACGCTGCGCAGCCTGCGCGGGCGGGTGGTCCTGGTCGACTTCTGGACCTACACCTGCATCAACTGCCTGCGCACGCTGCCCTACCTGAAGGCGTGGGACGAGCGCTACCGCAAGGACGGGCTGACGATCGTAGGCATCCACTCGCCCGAGTTCCCGTTCGAGCACGATGCCGGCAACGTCGCCGACGCGATCGAACGCAACGGCCTGCGCTATCCCGTCGCCCAGGACAATGACCTCGCAACCTGGAACGCCTATGGCAACCAGTACTGGCCGGCCGAGTACTTCATCGACGCCCAGGGCCGGGTCCGCTACGTGCACTTCGGCGAGGGCTCGTATGGCGAGAAGGAGAAAGTCATCCGCCAGCTGCTGGCCGAAGCGGGCCACAAGGTTTCCGGGCCCGACTCGGGCGCCCATGGGATCGCGCCCTCGGCTGGGCTGACGACTCCCGAGACCTACCTCGGCGCCGCTCGCGCCGAACGTTTCATCAACCCGATGCTCTCGCCCGGGCTCCATGACTTCGGCAACCCCGCGAAGCCGCCGGCTGACGAATTCGCCTACCGCGGGAAGTGGAGGATCAGCCTCGAGTCGGCGACGGCGGCTGGCGGCGCCTCACTTGACCTCAACTTCGGGGCGCGGCGGGTCTATCTCGTGCTCGGCTCGCCCGGGCAGAGCCGCACGATGCGGGTATTGCTCGACGGCCGGCCGATCCCCGACAGCCTGGCCGGGGCCGACGTCCACAACGGCGTCGCCGTGATCTCCGGCCAGCGCCTCTACGACCTGGTCAACCTGCCCAAGGTCGGCCACCATGTCCTCCGGCTCGAACCCGAAACCGGGATCTCGGGTTACGCGTTCACGTTCGGCTAAGGAGCTCCCACAGGGTCGACAGGTCAGTCGACGCTGCCAGGGGGAGCGATCCAGACGCTCTCGAACTCGAGGCTCGTGTGGGTCGCGAGCAGGTCGTAGTCGCTGTCGTAATGCAGGACGCCAAGTCGATACTGGGAGGCGATCGAGGCGATCAGGAGGTCGGGAAAGCTGATCCGGTGATTCGCCGCTGGGTCTTCGGCCAACTCGCGCTGAGCGCGTTCTGCCAGAAGCCATGTGTCGGCATCGCCTCTGGTCTGAGCAAGGCCGTCGAGCTCGTCCGAGAAGGCCGAGAACTCGGCGGCTGTGCGCGCGGAATACAGAGCCTCGACGCGGAAGGGGGGTGATGCATGGAGCCGGTTCTCGCGCACGGCATCTTCGAAAGCCCGAAGAGACCCTCGGCTGAGTCGCCGTCCGCGGTCTGGGCGCGTCTGGGCGAGGGCGACGCGCACGTAGGCGGACCAATCCAGCAGTGCGGCTGGCAGCAGCGGAGTCGAGGTCACAGTTCTTCGAGCAGCTTTTCTACCGACGGACGCTTCCACCCTGGCCTGTCGAGGGCGATGTCCAGATCCAACCCGGCGCCGGTGCGCATTCTCTCGAGGAAGCGCTCACGCGAGGCTCGCCTGCGCGCTTCCTCCTCGTCTGTCTCTCGCGCTTCGGCGATCGTCGCCTCCGCGCCTTTGATCACCAGCCGCTGAAAGCTGATCGGGATCCCCTGTGAGCGCAGGGGCGCAAGAGCCGTCTCGACCTCGGCGGTCTCGGTGATCATGTGGCGCTTGCGTTTGGTCGGCATGAATCGAGTGTAGCACCAGGTGCAGCACCCGATCTGTCGGTGCAATTGGGGTGGCTGAGATTCGCTTCATGGCCCCTTAAGGCCTGGGCGACGAGTTTTCTCCCCCCTTGGGGCTCAGCAGCCGAGCTGGCGGGCGATCACCATCTGCTGCACCTCGTCGGTGCCCTCGCCGATGGTGAGGATCTTGGCGTCGCGGTAGAAGCGGCAGACCGGGTACTCCTCGATGAAGCCGTAGCCACCGTGGATCTGCACCGCCTCCTCGGTCGCTTTGACCGCGAGGCGGCCGGTGATCAGCTTCGCCTGGGCGGCCGTCAGGGTGAATGACTGGCCGGCGTCCTTTTCCAGCGCCGCCCGCCAGGTGAGCAGGCGCGCTGCCTCGATCTGGGCGGAGAGGTCGGCGATCTTGGCCTGGATCGACTGGAATTTCGAGATCGGCTGGCCGAAGGCCTTGCGCTCTTTGGCGTAGGAGATCGCCTCGTCGAGGGCGCCCTGCGCCAGGCCCACTCCCATCGCCGCGACCCCGATCCGGCCGCCGTCGAGGATGTGGAGGAAGTTCTTGAAGCCTTCGCCGCGGCGGCCGAGCAGGCTGGACTCGGGCACCCGGCAGTCCTCGAAGGAGAGCGGGCGCGTGTCGGAGGCGTTCCAGCCCATCTTGCGGTAGGGCGTGCCAGCCTCGTAGCCTGGAGTCCCGTTGGCGACGATCAGGTTGGAGATCTCTTTGCGGCCGTTGGCCTCGCCGGTGACGGCGGTGATCGAGACGCAGCCGGAGATGTCGGTGCCG
This sequence comes from uncultured Conexibacteraceae bacterium, assembly GCA_964401995.1. Lineage (GTDB taxonomy): Bacteria > Actinomycetota > Thermoleophilia > Solirubrobacterales > 70-9 > DATCBF01. The sequence goes on from CAYOAP010000001.1 coordinate 168,400, forward strand.
GAGTTGGTGATGAACTGCTTGGCCCCGTTGACGACCCATTCGCCGCCGTCCAGCTTCGCCGTGGTGCGGACGTTGCCGGCGTCGGAGCCGGCCTCGGGCTCGGTCAGGCCGAAGGAGGCGAGGCGCTTGCCGGCGCAGAGCTGCGGCAGCCACTCCGACTTCTGCTCGTCGCTGCCCCAGAGGTAGATCGGCATCGTCCCCAGCGAGGTGTGGGCGGCCATCGTGATGCAGACGGATGAGTCGATCCGGGCCAGCTCTTCGACCGCCAGCACGTAGGACATCGTGTCGGCCCCACCGCCCCCATACTCCTGCGGGAACGGGATCCCCATCAGGCCAAGATCGCCCAGCTTCTCGACGATCTCGTAGGGAAACGACTTGGTCCGATCCAGCTCCTCGGCAACGGGCGCGACCTCCTGCCGGGCAAAGTCCCGGACGGTGTCGCGCAGCAGCCGCTGCTCATCGCTCAGCTCGAAGTTCACGCGCGGCAGCCTATGCGAGCGCTAGAGCTGAAGGCTCTTGACCTGCAAGAGCTCCTCGATCGCGAAGCGGCCGTTCTCCCGCCCGTGGCCTGACTGCTTGTAGCCGCCGAAGGGGGCGAGGGGGTTGAAGGCGCCGCCGTTGATCTCGATCTGGCCGGTGCGGATGCGACGGGCGACGCCGATCGCGCGCTCGCTGTCGGCGGACCAGACGCCGCCGGCGAGGCCGTAGACGCTGTCGTTGGCGATCCGGACCGCGTCCTCCTCGTTGTCGTAGGGCTGGATCGCCAGCACCGGGCCGAAGATCTCCTCCTGGGCGATCGTCATCTCCGTCGTCACCTCGGAGAAGACGGTGGGGCGGACGAAGTAGCCGCGGTCGAGGCCGTCGGGCGCCGTCGCTCCGCCGGTCACCAGCTTCGCCCCTTCGGCCTCGCCTTTCTCGATGTAGCCGCGGACCCGCTGGCGCTGGACGTCGGAGACGAGTGGCCCGAGCCGGGTCGAGTCCTCGAAGGGGTCGCCGGGCGTGAACGCCTCGGCAGTCGTGGCGGCGATCTGCTCGGCTTCGGCCAGCTTCTCGCGCGGGACCAGCATCCGGGTCAGGGCGCTGCAGGTCTGGCCCGAATTGAGGAAGCACTTGGCGACGCCGTCGGGGACCGCCTTGGCGAGGTCGGCGTCGTCGAGGATCAGATTGGGCGACTTGCCGCCCAGCTCCATCGCCACCGGCTTGACCGAGGCCGAGGCGAGCTCGCTGACCCGGCGCCCGGCTCGGGTCGAGCCGGTGAAGGAGATCATGTCGACCCCGGGGTGCCCGGCGATCGCCTCGCCGACGACCGGCCCGGTGCCGGTGACGAGGTTGAAGACGCCGGCGGGCAGGCCGACCGCCTCGATCACCTCGGCCAGGATGAAGGCGTTGAGGGGGACGATCTCGCTCGGCTTGAGGACCACCGTGCAGCCGGCGGCAAGCGCCGGCGCCACCTTGGCGGCGATCTGGTTCAGCGGGTAGTTCCAGGGCGTGATCGCGCCGAGCACGCCGACCGGCTCGCGCAGCACCCGCGAGTTGCCGATCTCCTGCTCCCAGGCGATTTCCTCCATCAGCGCCGGCATTGCCGCGAACTGGCCGATCGGCAGCCCGGCCTGGATGATCCGGCTCAGGGTTAGCGGCATGCCCAGCTCCTGGGAGATCGTGGCGGCGATCTCGTCGCCGCGCTCGCCGAGCCCGGCCGAGATCGCGCTCAGGTAGCCGGCGCGCTCGTCGCGGGGGGTCTGCGACCAGGAGTCAAAGGCGTCGCGGGCGGCCCGCACGGCGCGATCGGCGTCCTCGGCTGTGCCGGCCGGGATCGTCCCCATCTTCTCCTCGGTCGTCGAGTTGACGACGTCGAGCGTCTCGGCGCCGGTCGAGTCGACCCACTCGCCGCCGATGAAGATCTTGTCGCGGACCTGAACCTCTGCCGTTGTCGCCATCTCTGTCTCCTCTTGGTTGTCGCCTGGCTGCCCAGCCAGACGTTAGAGGATTTCGCTCAGGCGACTTCGAGCGCGGGCAGTGGCGGCATCGCCAGGCCAGGGCCGGGTAGGGCCCGAGCATCGCGGGCCTTGAGCACGGCGCCGCAGCTTTCGCAGGTGCCCCGGTCGCTGACGGCGCCGCCGCACTGCTTGTGGACGATCAGCATCGGCGGCCCGGCGGGGCCGGTCGAGTGGCGGTCTCCCCAGCCCTGCAGGGCGATCAGCGCGGGCCAGAGGTCGAGGCCCTTCTCGGTCAGGAAATACTCGAAGCGCTCGGGGCTGCTCTGGTAGGCGCGGCGCTCGAGGATGTTCTCCTCGACCAGTCGCAGGAGGCGGGCGGAGAGGACGTTGCGGGCGACGCCGAGCCCGCGCTGCAGCTCATCGAAGCGCCGCCGTCCGTTCATCACGTCGCGGACGATCAGCAGCGACCAGCGCTCGCCGACGACTTCCAAGGACTTGGCGATCGAGCAGATCTGGCCTGGATAGTCGTTGCGCAGCACAACGTGATCTTGGCACAGATGGTTGCATCAAGCAACTGACTGAGATAAAGTGCCGCCAGTCACGAGTTGCGTGATGCAACTGTGCTCACGATTCGACTGGAGGCGCTGCAATGAAGCTGACTTCAAGGCATAGGCACACCCACCGGAGCAAGGCTCCGCGGATCTCGATCAGCCAGGCCGAGATCACCGCCGATCTGCTCTACCCGGCGCGGCGCCCAGCCGCCCGCCAAGCATCGGCCCCTGGCCGTCGCGGAGGCATTCGATGAGCGACGGAGGGGACACCGCCGTCACCAGCGCCGAAGCCTTCGCGGCCGAGAACCCGGAGGCGACCCGGACCCGGACCCTGGTCTGGCAGGACCCGGTGCCGACCGCCGCGGCGGGGGCGACGATGACCGGCATGGAGTACATGGAAGCGGTCTCCGAGGGCAAGGTGCCGCCGCCCCCGATCGCGGTCCTGATGAGGATGCGCCCGGCGGAGCTGTCTGAGGGCCGCTGTGTGTTCGAGGGCGAGCCCGGCGAGGAGCACTACAACCCGATCGGCGTCGTCCACGGCGGTTACGCGGCGACCCTGCTCGACTCGGCGCTCGGCTGCTCGGTCCACACGACCCTGCCCGCCGGCGTGGGCTACACCTCGCTTGGCCTCGAGGCCAAGTACGTGCGGCCGATCACCCGCGACACCGGCCGCGTCCTCTGCGAGGCCAACGTCCTCTACCGCGGCCGCAAACAGGCGACGGCGGAGGCGACCCTGACCGCGGCCGACACGGGCAAACTGCTCGCCCACGGCAGTTCGACCTGCATGATCCTCGGCGGCTGAGCGCTTAGGAAGACTGGGCTTCGGCGAGGGCGACGAGCAGCCTGACGCCGAAGCCGCTGGCGTCGTTGCCGGTGTACTCGCGGCCGACGTCCCAGGCGGTGCCGGCGATGTCGATGTGGGCCCAGGCGGTCTCGCCGACGAACTCCTCGAGGAAGGAGCCGGCGTAGATCGTGCCCGCCTTGCGCTTGGCCGAGGCGTTGACGAGGTCGGCGACCGTGCCCTTTGTCAGCTCCTTGTACTCGGGGTGCAGGGGCAGGCGCCAGGTCAGCTCCCCGGTCATCTTGCCGGCCTGCTCGACTTCCGCGGCGAGCTCGTCGTCGTTGGAGATGACCGCGGCGTAGGTCGAGCCGAGCGCGATCATCACCGCGCCGGTCAGCGTCGCCAGGTCGACGATTCGTTCTGCGCCCAGCTCGACGGCGTAGGCGAGGGCGTCGGCGAGGATCAGGCGGCCCTCGGCGTCGGTGTTGTTGACCTCGACCGTCTTGCCGTTGTACTGGGTGATGATGTCGCCGGGCTTGACCGCTGTCCCCGAGGGCATGTTCTCGGTCGAGGGCACGATCGCGAGCAGCTCGATCTCAAGCCCGAGTTCGGCGATCGCGGCGAAGGACTCGATCACCGCGGCGGCGCCCGACATGTCCATCTTCATCTCCTCCATGCCGGAGGAGGGCTTGATCGAGATGCCGCCGGTGTCAAAGGTGACGCCCTTGCCGACGAAGGCGAGCGGGCCGTCCTTGGTGCCGCCGCCGGTGTGGTTGAGGACGATCAGCTTCGGCTCCTCGGGGCCGCCCTGGCTGACCGCGACCAGGCCGCCCATCCCCTTGGCGATCATCTCCTCGCGTCCGAGCACTTCGACGCTGACGCTGCCGTGGGCGGCGGCGATCTCCTCGGCGCGCTGGGCCAGGTAGGACGGGGTGGCGATGTTTGAAGGCAGGCTCTGCAGGTCGCGGGCCCGGTTCTGGGCCTCGGCGCAGACGCGGGCGACCTCGACCTCGGCGGCGACGCTTTCCGGCCCGATCAGGCTCAATGACTCAAGCCGGGCCGGGGGAGGGCTGTCGGGGTCGACGCTGAGGAAGCGGTCGAAGCGGTAGGCGCCGAGGATCGTGCCGGTTGCCAGCGCCGCCGCGATCGCCTCGTCATCGCCGGGCAACGCCCAGGCCAGGGAGGCGGCCTCCAGGCGGCGGGCCTCGTGAGCCGCCACGGCTGCCGCGATCCGGGCGCGCTCGGGGTCGAAGTCGCCACGCTTGCCGAGACCGACCACAAGCGCCCGGCCTGGGCTCTGCGGGTGCAGCAGGCTCAGCTTCTTGAACGCCGGCTTCGCGTCGGCGGCGCCGGCCGCGCTGGCGAGCTCCGTCGGCAGCGCCTCCTCCTCGAAGAGGCCGACTACAAGCAGGTCGGCATCGATGCTGGAGAGCTCGCTCTGGATCACCTCGATCTTCACGCGGCGCGAGTCTATGCGCTTGCGCACGCAGCAAGGCAGAACCTCCCGCTATCGTCCGCTCAGAAGGTCCTAAGCCTTCGCCCAGACCCCACGACTTTGGAGAAGAAAGGCAGTCGATGCCCAGCACAGTGATCCTTGGAACCGCGCGGACCCCCTTCGGCAAGATGGGCGGGAGCCTCTCTTCCCTCGGCGCAACCGATCTCGGCGGGGCCGTGATCGAGGCCGCCCTGGAGCGCTCCGGCGTCGCCCCCGAGCAGGTCCAGCAGGTCGTCTTCGGCCAGGTCCTGCAGGCCGGCCAGGGGCAGATCCCCTCGCGCCAGGCCCAGATCAAGGGCGGCGTCCCCAAGGAGGTCCCCTCGGAGACGATCAACAAGGTCTGCGCCTCCGGCATGCGCTCGCTCGGCATCGCCGACATGGGCATCCGCGCCGGCGACACCGAGGTCGCCGTCACCGGCGGCATGGAGTCGATGAGCCAGGCGCCCTACCTGCTGCCGGGCGCGCGCTTCGGCTTCCGCATGGGCGATGTCAGCGCGATCGACGCGATGACCCACGACGGGCTGACCAACCCCTTTACCGAAAAGCAGATGATCAACGAGGCGAGCGAGGTCTCCAACGAGCTCGAGATCACCCGCGTCGACATGGACCGCTTTGCCGAGCGCTCGCACCGGCTTGCCGCCGAGGCGACCGACGCCGGCCGCCTCGCCGACGAGATTGTCGGCGTCACCGTCAAGTCGCGCAAGGCCGAGACCACGGTCGAGGCCGACGAGGCGATCCGCCCAGACACCACCCTGGAGACGCTGGCCAAGCTGCGGGCGATCGGCGGCGACGACGCCACCCACACCGCCGGCAACGCGCCGGGGGTCAACGACGGCGCCGGCGCGATCGTCGTCGCCTCTTCGGACTGGGCTGAGAAGGAAGGCAAGACCCCGCTGGCCCGCGTCCTCTCCTACGGCACCGTCGCCGATGATTTCCCCTACCTCGCCAGGACTCCCGCCAACGCCGCCAAGCAGGCGCTGGAGAAGATCGGCAAGAGCCCCGAGGACGTCGACCTCTGGGAGATCAACGAGGCCTTTGCCTCGGTCGCGCTCAACTCGGTGCGGATGCTCGGCGTCGATGAGGAGAAGGTCAACGTCAACGGCGGCGCGATCGCCCTTGGCCACCCGATCGGCGCCTCCGGCTCCCGCATCGTCGGCGCTTTGGTTCATGAGCTAGGCCGCCGCGGCGGCGGCCTCGGCGTCGCCGCGATCTGCTCCGGCGGTGGCCAGGGCGACGCGATCGTGATCGAAGTCAACGGCTAGCTGTGAGCCGCGGCGCGGCGTTCTTCGATCTCGATAAGACCCTGATGGCGGGGTCGAGCGGGATGCAGTTTGCCCGCGTCGCCACTCGGCAGGGGATCGTCAGCCGCCGCCTGCTCGCCAGCTGGGCAATCGAGCACCTGCGCTACCGCCTGCGCGGCACTACCGACGAGCGCACGGCGGAGGTGCTGCGGGTCGCCCGCGACCTGATCTCGGGCGTGCCGGCGAAGACGATCGATCGCATGGGCCCAGAGGTGATGGCGGCGATCCTGCCCCGCGTCTACCCGCAGATGCTGGACGAGGTCCACGACCACCAGGACGCCGGCCGCGCCACCTTCATCGTCAGCGCCGCCGGCAACGGCGTCGTCGAGTCGCTGGCCCAGGTGCTGGGGATGGAGGGCGGGATCGGCACCCGCTACGAGGTCGACGCCGCCGGCAACTTCAGCGGCCGCCTCGACGGCCCCTTCGTCTACGGCCCTGGAAAGGTCGAGGCGATGGAGGCCTTCGCCGAGCTTCACGACATCGATCTCGACGCCTCCTACGCCTACTCGGACTCGGTTTCCGACCTGCCGATGCTGCGCGCCGTCGGCCACCCGGTGGTGGTCAACCCCGACCCGCCGCTGGCCGAGATCGCTAAGCAGGAGGGCTGGCAATCGATGCGCTTCGAGCGGCTCGGCCGCCGCCTCGTCGCCGTGGTCATCACCCTGCTGGCGACCGTCGCCGGCTTCGGCGCCTCGCGGGTCGCGACGCGGCGCAAGGCGCCCCAGCGTCGCTTTCCCGCGCGCCGCTAGCCGCCGCCCGCCTAAACTTCCAGCGTGGCCGTCGAACCGGGAGCCAAACGCCGCGCCCACCAGTGGCGCGAGGAGGTCTACTCACAGCAGGGTGAGCGCGACGCCGAGTTCTCGACCATGTCGGGCCACCCGATCGAGCCCCTCTACACGGCCGAGGACACCGCCGCCGACGACGAGCGGATCGGCTACCCCGGCGAGTACCCCTTCACCCGCGGCCCCTACCCGTCGATGTACCGGGGGCGGCTCTGGACGATGCGCCAGTTCGCCGGCTTCGGCACCGTCGAGGAGACCAACGAGCGCTTCCATTACCTGCTCGACCACGGCCAGACCGGGCTCTCGACCGCCTTCGACATGCCGACCCTGATGGGCTACGACTCCGACCATCACCGCAGCCTCGGCGAGGTCGGGCGCGAGGGAGTCGCCGTCGACAGCCTCGACGACATGGAGCAGCTCTTCGCCGGGATCCCGCTCGGCGGCGTCACCACCTCGATGACGATCAACGCCCCGGCGGCGATCCTGCTCGCCTTCTACGTCCTCGTCGCCGAGGAGCAGGGCATCCCGGCCGAGAAGCTCGGCGGCACGATCCAGACCGACATCCTCAAGGAGTACATCGCCCAGAAGGAGTGGTGCTTCCCGATCGAGCCGGCGATGCGGCTGGTCACCGACATGATCGAGTGGTGCTCGCAGAAGATGCCGCGCTGGCACCCGGTTTCGATCTCCGGCTACCACATCCGCGAGGCCGGATCGACCGCGCAGCAGGAGTTGGCCTTCACGCTCAAGGACGGCTTCACCTACGTCGAGCGGGCGATCGAGCGCGGCCTCGACGTCGACGATTTCGCCCCCCGCCTCTCCTTCTTCTTCAACGCCCACATCGACTTCTTCGAGGAGATCGCCAAGTACCGGGCGGCGCGCCGGATCTGGGCGCGCGAGATGCGCGACACCTACGGCGCCAAGCGCGAGGAGTCGATGCGGCTGCGCTTCCACGCCCAGACCGCCGGCGTCTCGTTGACGGCACAGCAGCCGCTCAACAACGTGGTCCGGACCTCGCTGGAGGCGCTGGCCGCGGTGCTCGGCGGCACCCAGTCGCTGCACACCAACTCCTTCGACGAGGCGCTGGCGCTGCCAACCGAGGAGGCGGTGCGGGTCGCCCTGCGCACTCAGCAGATCATCGCCACCGAGTCCGGCGTCACCAACACCGCCGACCCGCTCGGCGGCTCTTATTTCGTCGAGAAGCTGACCGACGAAATGGAGCAGGCTGCCTACGGCTACTTCGCCCGGATCGACGAGCTGGGCGGGATGGTCGAGGCGATCCGCCGCAACTTCCCCCAGCGCGAGATCGCCGACTCCGCCTTTACCTACCAGCGTGAGCTCGACGAGCGCAAGCGGATCGTGGTCGGCGTCAACGACTTCATCCAGGACGGCGAAGAGCCGACCCCGATCCTGAAGATCGACGCGGCGCTTGAACAGAAGCAGGTCGACCGCCTGCAGGCGACCAAAGCCCGCCGCGACGGCGCCGCCGTCGAGCGCGCCTTGGCCGAGCTCAAGCGAGCGGCCGCAACCGAGGAGAACCTGATGCCGTCGATCATCGAGGCCGCCCGCGCCCGCGCCACCGAGGGCGAGATGATCGTGGCCATGCAGGAGGTCTTCGGGACCTACACAGAGTCGCCCGTCTTCTAGACAGGCGCTAGGGTTCGCGCCGCATGGCAACCGCTACCGCCCGCAAGATCCGCGTCGTCGTCGCCAAGCCCGGCTTGGATGGGCACGATCGCGGGGCGAAGATCATCGCCCGCGCCCTGCGCGACGCCGGCATGGAGGTGATCTACACCGGTCTGCACCAGACGCCCGAGCAGATCGCCGAGACCGTGATCCAGGAGGACGCCGACGCGGTCGGCCTCTCGATCCTCTCCGGCGCCCACATGACCCTTGTCCCCCGCGTGGTGGCCCTGCTTGCCGAGCAGGGGGTCGACGACGTGCTGGTCACCGTCGGCGGCACGATCCCCGCCGACGACATCCCCGAGCTGAAGAAGCTCGGCGTCGCCGAAGTCTTCACCCCGGGCGCTGGCACCGACGACATCGTCGACTTCATCCGCGCCGGCGCCGCCGAGCGCCACCAGAACACCGATTAGTGTTCTGTAGCCGGGGCCGCTTGCCCGATTGACTGGTCAATCAACCAGTCGCGCGCAACCGCTAACATCCCCGCCCGCAACGGACCCGCGCGGCGCCAGATGCCGCTCGCGAAGAGCCCAGAACCGCCTAAGGAGGCTTGAACTTGAAGATCTGCGTCCTGGTCAAGGAGGTACCTGATGCCGCCGTCCAGAAGCGCATCGACCCCAACACGATGCGAATGGACAGAAGCGGCGAGAAGAACCTCAACCCGTTTGACACACATGCCATCGAGGCTGCCATGCAGATCAAAGAGGGCGGTGCAATCCCGGTCGAGGAGGTCGTCGCAGTGACGATGGGCCCCGAGACGGCGTTCCGCGCCCTGCACAAGGCGGTCGCGCTTGGCGCCGATCGCTCGGTGCACCTCAGCGACGCCGCCCTCTCCGGCTCCGACGTCTGCGCCACCGGCTATTCGCTGGCCAAAGTCCTCGAGGCCGAGAGCCCGGACCTGGTCCTGCTCGGCCAGCAGTCCGACGATGGCGAGTGCTACACGATCGGCGCCGTCGTCGCCGACCACCTGCAGATGCCCTCGCTGACCCAGGTGATCAAGATCGACGTCACCGACGGCAAGCTGCGCTGCGAGCGCCAGGCCGAGTACGGCTACGACACCGTCGAGGTCGAGTTGCCGGCCGTGATCAGCGTCGGTGACGCGATCAACGAGCCGCGCTACCCGAGCCTGAAGGCGATCATGGGCGCGAAGAAAAAACCGCTCGACAACAAGGCGACCGCGGACGTCGGCATCGACGCCGGCATGGTCGGCGAGAGCGGCTCCAAGACAGCGGTCCTCGCACTCAACCCGCCGCCCCCCAAGGAGGCCGGAGAGATCATCGAGGACGAGGACACCAACGAGACGGTCGAAAAGATCGTCGCCTGGCTTGACGAGAGGAAGCTGATCTAGATGGCAGGCATCCTGGTTTACGCCCTGCACGACGACGAGGGCAACTTCAACAAGAACTCGCTCGGAGCAATCTCCGAGGCGGCCAAGCTGGCCGGCGAAATCGGCGGCGAGGCCGCTGCGGTCGTAGTCGGTGACATCGCCGACGACGCCTGCGCTTCGCTGGGCAACTACGGCGCCGCCAAGGTCTACCGGGCCAAGGCTGTGCCCGAGGGGCTGGCCCAGCCGATCATCGACGTGATGGCCAAGGTCATCAACGAGAACGACTTTGGCTACGCCCTGTTCGGCGGCGGCCTGCTCGGCTTCGAGATCGGCGCCGGCCTGACCGCGCGTTTGAACGCCGGTGTGACGATGGAGGTCACCAAGGTCAAAGTCGACGGCGGCAAGCTGATCGTCGAGCGGCCGATCCTGCAGGACTCCCAGATCGCCGACGTCGGCTACGTCAGCAAGCCGGGGATCATCATCGGCCGCCTCAACGCTTTTGATGTCAAGGAGAGCGGCGGCACGGCCGAGGTCGTCGACGTCGAGGTCGAGCTGTCCGCCTGGTCCTCCAAGGCCAAGCTCGTCCAGCGCGGCGAGCAGCGTGGCGCCGACGTCAACATCGAGGACGCCGACATCCTCGTCGGCGGCGGTCGAGGCCTCGGCGCAGCCGAGGGCTTCGAGCTCTGCGAGCAGCTGGCCGAGTCGATGGGCGGGGCCGTTGCCGCGACCCGCGCCGTGGTCGATGCCGGCTGGTACCCCTACGCGGCCCAGATCGGCCAGACCGGCAAGACGGTCGCGCCGAAGCTGTATCTGGCCGCCGGCATCTCCGGGGCGATCCAGCACAAGGTCGGGATGCAGAGCTCGGAGAACATCCTCGCGATCAACAAGGATCAGAACGCGCCGATATTCGAGTTCTCAGACCTCGGCGTGGTCGGCGATCTGCACAAGATCCTGCCCAAGCTGACCGAGGCGATCAAGGCGAAGAAGGGCGGCTGAGCAAAATGCCGGCCGTTGCGCCCAGCGAGTTCCCCCCGCCGTTCGATTCCGCAGATGTGATCGGTCCCCCGACCGATGCGGTGGACGATCGGATCGAGGTTGGCGTGGCGATCGTCGGCGGTGGCCCCGCCGGCCTCGCCTGCGCCAACAAAGTCATGCAGCTGCTCGAGGACGAGCCAGAGCTGGCCGAGAAGCTGGGCGAAGTCCCGGTTGCGGTGGTGGAGAAGGGCAAAGTGGCCGGCGCTCATCTGCTTTCGGGGGCCAACATGCGGCCCTCGGCGATGGAAGAGCTGTTCCCCGACCTCGACAAGTCGGAGTGGCCGGTCTACCAGGAGGTGACCAAGGACGCGGTCTACCTGCTGACCTCGAAGGCGGCGCTGCCGCTGAAGCCGATGCCGCCGAACTTCCGCAACCACGGCAACTACGTCACCTCGGTCTCCAAATTGGGGCGCTTCCTCGCCGACAAAGCCGAGGAAGCGGGCGTCTACATCCTGGCCGAGACCGCGGCGACCAAGCTGCTGGTCGAGGACCGGGTCGTCAAGGGCGTCCGCTCCGGCGACCGCGGCCGCGGCAAGGACGGCGAAGAGCTGGGCAACTTCGAGCCGGGCTCCGATGTCGTCGCCAAGGCGACGGTGCTGGCCGAGGGCACGGTTGGCCACCTCAGCTACGCCGCCTACGACTACTTCGACCTCCACGGCGCCGATCCGATGCGCTGGGAGCTCGGGGTCAAAGAGGTCTGGGAGGTGCCGAAGCCGCTCGACCGGGTGATCCACACGATGGGCTGGCCGCTGCGCAAGGCGGCCAAGCACAACGAGTTCGGCGGCAGCTTCATCTACCCGATGGGCGAGGACAAGCTCTGCATCGGCCTCGTCGCCGGTCTCGACTACACCGACGCCACCTTCAGCGTCCACGACGCTCTGCAGCTGCTCAAGACCCACCCCTTCATCAAGGACCTGCTCGAGGGTGGTAAGCGGGTTGCCTGGGGAGCGAAGACGATCCCCTCCGGCGGCTACTTCGCGATGCCCAAGCGCCTTGCCGTGCCCGGCATGGTGATCGCCGGCGACGCCGCCAGCATGGTCAACGTGCCGACCCTGAAGGGCGTCCACTACGCGATGCACGCCGGCATGTACGCGGCGGAAGCGATCGTCACGGCGCTGAAGGAAGACTCGGTCAACTTCGAGGCCTACGACGAGAAAGTCCACAACTCGATGATCGAGAAGGACCTGTTCGAATCGCGCAACATGCGCCAGCCCTTCTCCAAAGGCTTCTTCCTCGGCGGCGCCTTCGCCTCGGCGATGACCGTCACCAAAGGCAACTTCCCCGGCGGCCACTGGAAGCAGGAGCACGACTCCGAGGTCGAGATGGACCTCGGCAAGGCGGGCGACATGTACATCAAGCCCGACAACGAGCTGACCTTCAACAAGCTCGACTCGGTCTTCCTCTCCGGCAACGCCACCCGCGACGACGCTCCCAACCACGTCCGCATACAGACCCGGGTGCCGCGCGAGATCGCCCAGACCTGGGTCTCGATGTGCCCGGCCCAGGTCTACGAGATCCCCGAGGACCAGCTCGAGAACGGGGCGGCGCAGGTCGACGTCCATGTGACCGCGTCGAACTGCGTGCAGTGTGGGGCGATCACCGCCAAGGGCGGGCGCCTGACGCTGCCCGAGGGCGGCGACGGGCCGCTTTACCAGGAGACCTGAGCAAAAACCCCGCATGGGGCGTCACAGAATTGACACGAACAGCGCACCACAGGTGCGTGGCCCGCTACTACGGTCGAACGATGGTCGTAATCGGTTCGATCGCGGGCAGTGCCGCCACCGGGTTTGGCCTGATGGCTGCTTCGATTGCCGTCTTCGGCTTCGCTGCCCATGCCCGGCCAGCGTTGACTGGGGCCGGCGAGGAGAAGCTGAGATACGCGACTGTTGTCGGAGGCCTCGTGGGTCTCTTCGCGTCTCTTCTTGTCATCTTTTTGTCTGCAATGATCGGGTAGACTGGACAGCATGAGCAAAGGTCGGGCATTGACTTATCTATTTGCGGCAACCGTGGCAGCCACCACAGCGGTTTGTGCGGCGCTCATGGTGTTGCATGTGGACGGGTTGCTGATCGCTGTTGCGATGGTCGTGGTTGGCGGCTCGGGGGCGGATGCGCTCTCGCGGGTGGTCATGCGCTACGGGCCGCCTGAGCGCCACCGCTAAGCAACTGGGGCGGGGCGGGTATCGTCGCGGCGTGCTTGCGCTTGGGATAGTCGCGGCTGTCGGGGCCTCTCTGCTCTACAACACCTCGATTGCCTTGCAGGCTCTGGAGGCGCGGGAGGTGCCTGGGGAGCATTCGCTGCGGCCCTCTTTGATCGGGAAGCTGCTGCGCAACAAACGGTGGCTGGGGGCTACGGCGCTTGGGTTGCTTGGCTGGCCGCTGGAGATCGGGGCGTTGCTGCTTGCGCCTCTGACCGTTGTCCAGCCCTGTCTGGCCAGTGGGTTGATCCTGCTGCTCTGGCTGGGGGCTACGAAGCTGGGGGAGGCGCCAGGGCGGCGGGAGTGGATCGCTGTGGCGGCGATCGTGATCGGGGTCGCGGGCGTTGCCTGGGCGGCGCCGGACCGGACCACCGACCACGCTGGGGCAGGGGCGATCGCGCTGGCGATGGGCCTGCTGGCGCTGCCGATCGCCGCGCCCTATCTGCTGCGGGGCCGGGTCTCGGCGGTCGGCTTGCTGCCGGTGATCAGCGCCGGCTGCGGCTATGCCTGGACCGGGATCTCCAGCAAGCTGCTGACCGACGAGCTCGCCGTCGGCGCCCTGTTGATCGCGGTGGTCTGGCTGGCGACCGCCGCCGCCTCGGAGGGGCTGGCCTTGTTGAGCGAGATGAGCGCCCTGCAGCACCGGGGCGCGACCCATGTGGCGCCGGTGATGTTTGCCGTCCAGGTGCTGGTCCCGGTCCTCTTGGCGCCGCTGATCTTCGGCGAGTCGTGGAGCACGACGCCTCTGGGCGGGGTGGCTCTGGTCGCATTCATCGGAGTCGCTGTGGCTGGGACGACGCTGCTGGCCGGATCTCGCGCGGTTGGCGCGGTCATCGATACGGCCAGGGCCAACGAGGCAGACTGATTCGGGTCCGTATTCGCTGCTAGCCTTGCGCTCGCCTTCCGCCCGTCCGTCCGCGAAGGCAACCAAACCAGCCGCCACGCCACCAAGGAGCCACCGTAGGGCCCGCAGAGACAACCCGGCCCGATGCGACCAAGTTCGCCATCGGGTTCGACCATCGTGACCGCGCTCGCCTGTTTGAGCTGTGGACGGAGGTTCTCGATTCCGAGCAGTGGTCGGAGGGTAAGAAGCTGGCTGCGTTCGAGCAGCGTTGGGCCGACTGGAACGGCCTGCCCAGCCTCGGCCTCTCAAGCTGGGCCGGTGGCGCGCTGGCGGCGCTGGAGTTCGCCGGGGTCAAGGGTGAGACCGTGCTCTGCCCATCGAACACCTTCATGGCCAGCCCGCTGGCGGCGGTCGGCGCCGGCGCCAAGGTCGAGTTCGTCGATTGCAACCGCACCGACCTCTGCATGTCGTTCGACGACTTCGAGGCCAAAGCCGAGCAGCACAAGCCGAAGGCCGCGATCCTGGTCCACATCGGCGGCCACATCGCCTTCGACGCCGAGCGGATCGCCGCCTACTGCCGCGACAGCGGGATCTTCCTGCTCGAGGACTGCGCCCACGCCCACGGCGCCGACTGGAACGGCGCCCGGCCCGGATCCTTCGGCGACGCCGGGGTCTACTCGCTCTACGCGACCAAGACTGTCTCGACCGGGGAGGGGGGAGTGCTCGTTTCCTCCAATCAGGACCTGATCGATTTCGCCGCCAAGTTCCGCAACTACGGCAAGTTCGAGCACGAGGTCGACGGCCTCAACTTCCGCATGAGCGAGTTCACCGCGGCGCTTGGCCTGGTCCAGGCGGAGCGGATGGAGGAGATCGTCGAGTGGAAGAACGCCTATGCGCGCGATCACCTCGACGCCCTGCATCCGGCCCGGCTCGAGCTGCCCGAGGGGATGACCTCGGGCTTCTACAAGTACATCGTCTTCGAGCAGATCGAGAAGTCCACCGGTCGCGTCTACGACCAGCCCTGCCACCGGATCATGGGTCACTCGGTCGAGCTTCCTAACACCGACTGGGTGGCTGAGAACCATTGGTGCGTCCCGCTCTATTACCGACCTGAGAGCCGCGAGGCGGCTCTAGAGGAGGCAAGCAAAGCATGAGAGTCCTGGTCACCGGCGGTGGCGGATTCATCGGATCGCACGTCGTCGATCGCTTGATCGACCGCGGCGACACCCCGCGCATCTTTGACCTCAGCGCCTCCCCCTACCATTCGCCGCTGGAGGTTGAGACCTTCACCGGCAGCATCACCGACCCGGCAAACCTCGACCTGGCGATGCGCGACTGCGACGCCGTCATCCACCTGGCGGCGGTCGCCGACGTCTCCCACGTCCTCGCCGACCCGGTCTTGGCCGAGGAGGTCAACACCCGCGGCACCCTCAACGTGCTGGAGGCGGCCTGTGGCGCCAAAGTCGACCGCGTCGTCTACGGCTCGACCACCTGGGTCTACAGCGACTGCGTCGAGCAGGACGTCAGCGAGGAGACGCCGATTCCGGCGCCCCGCCACCTCTACACGGCGACCAAGCTCGCCGGAGAGACCTACTGCGCCGGCTACGCCGAGCTCTACGACCTTGAGAGCACAGTGCTGCGCTTCGGCATCCCCTATGGCCCCCGCGCCCGCGCCGCCGGCGTCGTCGCCAAGTTCACCGACCTTGCCTTCGAAGGCAAGGCGCTGACGATCGCCGGCGACGGCAGCACGACCCGCAGCTTCATCTACGTCGAGGATCTCGCCGACGGCATCGTCGCCGCGCTCAAGCCAGAGGCGGCCGGCCGCACTTACAACCTCTCCGGCGACGAGGTTGTGACGATCCTCGAAATCGCCGAGCGGGTGCAGGAAAACACCGACAACTGCGAGATCGTCCACACGCCGCCGCGCCCGGGCGACTTCCCCGGCAAGGCGATCTCCAACGAGCGCGCCCTGGAGGAGATCGGCTGGAAAGCCGAAACGAGCTTCCGCGACGGCGTCCGCAATTACGTCGAATGGGTACGCAGCAGCACCCGCCCCCCCGACCCGATTCCCGGCAAAAAGCCCTCGCTTAACGGCAACGGCCACGCCGCGGGCGCGCTGCTCGCCGGCGCTGCCGGCAGCGAGGATCGCGCCCCAAGCGTGCTGGTCTTGACCGCCGACATCGGCGAGGGCCACGACCTGCCGGCGCGGATCATCGCCGCCGACATCGAGGCCGAAATCCCCGAGGCCAAGGTCGAGGTCGCCAACGGCCTGGAGGCGATGGGCCGCTTCCTCTCCTCGACTGTGCGCGGCGGCTCCAAAGTCACCTTCCGCTGGATGCCGTGGCTGTTCGACATCCAGTACTGGCTGCTGACCAAGTTCGCGCCCACCCGCTGGCTCGCCCATCACCTCGGCTACGCCTTCGGCGCCCACGGCCTGATGAAGCTGATCGCGAAGCACGACCCCGACGTCGTCATCTCCACCTACCCGGGGGTGACCGCGATCCTCGGCATGCTGCGCGAAAACGGCAGGCTGACGGTGCCCGTGCAGTCGGCGATCACCGACCTCGCCGGGCTGCGCTACTGGGCCCACCCCGGGGTCGACCTGCACTACGTGACCCACCCGGAGTCGATCGAAGAGGTCGAGAAGCTGGCCGGGCCGGGCAGCGTCGAGTGGATGCGGCCGCCGATCTCACCCGACTTCTTGATGCCCCGCACCCGCGTCGACGCGCGCAAGGCCCTTGACGTTCCCGCCCACGGCCGGATCGTGCTGGTCTCTGGCGGCGGCTGGGGCGTCGGCGATCTCGAGGGGGCGATCAACTCCGCCCTCAAGGGCGACGACACCCTCGTCGTCTGCATCACCGGCCACAACGATGTCGCCCGCGAGAAGCTGGAGCAGCGCTTCGGCGGCAACGACCAGGTCCGCATCCTCGGCTTCACCGATCAGATGAGCGACTGGATGGCGGCCTCCGACGCGATGATCCACTCGACCGCGGGCTTGACCGTGCTCGAGGCTCATATCCGCGGCTGTCCGGTCGTCTCCTACGGCTTCTCCGCCGGCCACCTGCGCGCCAACAATGCCGCCTTCGAGCGCTTCGGCCTGGCCGAGGTCGCTCGCTCCGAGCACGAGCTGGAGTCTGTCCTGCGCCACATCACCCGCGAGCGGCAGTCGCCGGATTCGTCGTTCGCCTCGCTGCCCTCGATCTCTTCGCGAGCGCTGAACGTGCGGGCGCGGGTGCGCCCGCAGCCGGTCTGGCGCCTGCGCACCGAGCGAGTGATCGCGGCCGTCTGCCTCCTTGCTGTCGCTCTCATCCTGTCGCTCTCGGTGGTCAAGCGCGAGACGCCCTATCGGGTGATCGCCAAGCCGCTCGAGAGCCGGATCCACATCGGCAAGGACACCGACGCGCCTGCGCCGACTGTGAAGGCAAACCAGGCCGCGCAGCCGGTCTCGCCTGAATCTCACACCGCCGCCAACTCCGGCAATTGATCGCGGCGCTGGCCGGCGCCGGCGCCGCGGCCGCCACGGTGGTCCATGCCGGGCCGGCGCTGGCGCCGATCGTTCCCGGCATCGCGCCCGTCCTCAGCATCGAGCTGCGCCAGGAGGCGGCGGATGGAGTGGCGCTCACCTTCGACGACGGCCCTCACCCAGAAGGCACGCCCCAGACCCTGGAGATCCTGCGTGAGGCTGGGGCGCCGGCAACCTTCTTCCTCGCCGGCGAGCAGGTCGAGCAGCGGCCGGCGCTGGCGGCCGAGATCGTCGCCGCCGGCCACCGGGTCGAGCTGCACTGCCATCGCCATCGCAACCAGCTGCGGCTGACGCCGCGGCAGCTGCTCGACGACGCCGATCGCGCCAAGGCGGTGATCGAGGAGGCGAGCGGCCAGGAGGTCGCCGACTACCGCCCTCCCTACGGGATCTTCAGCTACTCCGGCCTGCGGGCGATCCGCAGCCGCGGTTGGCGGCCGGTGCTGTGGTCGCAGTGGGGAAAGGACTGGAGGCGGTCGGCAACGCCTGACTCGATAACGCGACGCTGCACTTCCTCAGTCGAGGCCGGTGACATCCTCCTCTTGCACGACGCCGACTACTACAGCGCGCCTGGCTCCTGGGCCCGCACGGTCGCTGCCATGCCGCGCATCCTCGAAAGGTTGGACAGCCGCGGGCTGAAACCGATCTCGCTGCGACGCTGAGAGGGGGGAGCGAGCGTCCACTGCTCGCAGCCGGCAAAAGCGTCGTCAAGACGCTGGGCCATGGTGCTCCTTGGCCGATCCTGGTCGAAGATCTCCTTGGGCATAGCTCTCCCGTCCTGTAGGGAACGTTGGGTAAGACTCCCGCTCCGATCGGACGAAAAAACCTGCACTTTGCGGAAACCTGGACCGACCAGCTAAGAGGAGGCGAACTTGGCGATCTCCTCGGCAAGCCGCTGTGGCTGGTCGAGCGCGACGAATGTCTTCGCGTTGGGGATCTCGACGATGCGGGCATCGGGGGTTGAGGCCGCCAGCCGTTCGGCGTATTTGATCGGGAAGTAGCTGTCTCCCGGCGCCCAGGCCAGCAGCAGCGGATGCTCGAAGCTGCCGAGCTTTTCGGCCGCCTCCAGCGTGTGGCGCTTGTTCATGCCGGCCGTGACCTTGCGCAGATCGTGGCGGATCGCGGAATTGTGGAGTCCGGGCGCCATCCAGGAGGCGATCAGGTCATCCGGGATCTTCGTCTTCGCGAAGGGCTTGAAGGCGCGGCGGGCGACGGCGGGGATGCGGAAGGGCGCCGACAGCACCTCGATGCCGCCGGGCAGCTTCGCCAGCGGCGGCATCGCCTTGAAGATTCCGGGCGGGAAGTTCTCGTGGGTGTCGCAGTTGGTCAGGACCAGCCGCCCGATCCGCTCGGGGTGGCGGGTGACGAGCACCTGCGACATCGCGCCGCCGGAGTTGTTGCCGACGATGGTGACGTCATCGAGGCCGAGCTTGTCGAGGAAGCTGGCGATGATCGCGGCGACGCCTGGGGGGGAGAGGTCCGCGTCAGGGCGCATCGCCACCTGCTGGGACCCCATCGGCCAGTCTGGGGCGAGGCAGCGGAAGCGATCGGAGAGGCGGTCGACGACGCCGCTCCAGAGCCGTCCGTCGACCAGATACCCGTGGACGAAGACGATCGCTTTGCCCTCGCCCGACTCGCGATAGCGGACGGTCCCGGCCGGTAGCTCGATCTCATGGCGATCGCCGTTGACGGTCATCTGGGCTGCCTCCTGCATAGAAGTGCGAGAGGGCCAGCTTCTCACGAAGCAGCTCGGCCGGGCTCAGGTCGCGGGGGCCAGGGGTGGTTCGGCCGCGCTCTCGCGGGCAGCCCGGCGCGACTCCTTCTGCGCGTACATCCGCACGTCGGCGAGCTGCAGGGCGGGAGTTGGCTCTGTCGCCTCGGCTGGGATCGAAGCCGATCCCCAGGCCGGGGAGACGTCGTATCCCGTCCCCTTCTCGGAGAGGGCTTCGGCCGCCATCCTGGTCACGCCCCCGAAGCGCTGCGCCGTGCAGTTGAGCAGGACGCAGAACTCGTCGCCGCCGACCCGGTAGGCGACTCCGTCGCCGTCGACCGCGTCGCGCAGCCGCCGTCCCAGCCTGGTCAGCAGCTCGTCGCCGGCCGGGTGGCCCAGGGTGTCGTTGAAGTTCTTGAAGCCGTTGAGGTCGAGGAAGATGACGAGGGCCGGCGCCGCCGCGCTTGTCTTGGCGCAGAGCTCCTCAAGGTCGACCTGCATCCGGCCGCGGTTGCCGAGGCCGGTCAGGGGGTCGGTCTGTACCTGCTCGAGCAGGGCCTTGTTCTCGCGCACGCTCATCCCCAGCCGCACGATCACGGCGATCATCGTGGCCGCCCAGAGCACGGTCGAGAGGCCGCTGGTGGCGCTGAAATACTGCATCGCGAAGAGTCCGATCATCACCCCGAAGAAGAGGGCGGGGACCATCAGCTCGCGCCAGCCGTCAAAGCGGGCGGAGGCCTGGATCGTGTCTGCCCGCGGCTGCCACATCTCGGCGCCGAGGCAGATCGCCGCGATCAGGTAGATCGGGTCGATCCAGTCGCCCGAGGGAAGCGTGGCGCTGGTCGATTGCAGGGTGTAGGCGATGTCGGCGGCGACCAGCGCCGAGAGCCCGGCCAGCAGCAAGATCCAGGTCCTGCCGGGGCGCCAGCGGGTGAGCGCGATCGCTCCGATCACCAGCGCCAGCATTGCGATGTCGCCGAGTGGGTAGGCGAGTGTGGTCGCCACCTGCAGCGAGGTGCCGGTCGCGTGCTCGGCGACGAAGTCGAAGACGAAGGCGGCGCCGAGCGCTGCCGTGCCGAGTGCCGCGATCAGGCCATCCATCCACAGCCGCCAATCGAGTTCGTCCGCCTTGGCTCGAACCAGCAGCACCAGCCCGGCGTATGCGAGCGGATAAAAGAGGAGATAGCCGACATCAGCCGGGGAGGGGTAGGGAGCGCTGGGGTTGCCTTCGATCGCAACCGTCCAGTAGACCTCGGCCGCGCCCCAGGAGAGGATCGCCAGCCCGATCAGAATCCAGGCAGGGCGCTCGCGTCCGGCGCCGATGGCGCGCACGAGGCAGGCCAGCCCGGCGGCGATGATCACCGCGTCATAGACGGGACCGCCGAGGGCGAAATCGAGATTGGACCCGCCGATGCCGAGCCAGTCGTGGAGGGCGACCACCGTCGTGCCGCCCAGCAGCACGACCGTCAGCGCCTGGCGCGCGAAGCGCTCTGCCCAGGTACGGCCGACCGTCGAGTCCGCTGACGCGTTCACTGCCCTGGTATCGGCAGCAGATGGTCATTTCCCAACTAATAAATGGGCAAATTTCTCCGCCTAAAGGGGCGGGAGTCTCCAGTCATCTAAACTGCAGAGCATGAAAACCGGAATTCACCCCGATTACACGCTCGCCAATGTGCATTGCTCGTGCGGGAACCAGTTCTACACCCGCTCGACCAAGGCCGATCTCCACGTCGAGCTCTGCTCTGAGTGCCACCCGTTCTACACGGGCAAGCAGAAGCTGGTCGATACCGGCGGTCGGGTCGAGCGTTTCCAGCGTCGCGCAGCCAAACACGCCAAGGCCGGGAAGTAAGCAGTGAGCCCAGAGGTGGGCTCGGCACAGGCAGAGGCGTCGTCGGCTTCCTCAAACGGGGCCGACTCGCTGCGCATGCCCGACGGCGCCCTGGTCGCGAAACGCGACGCGCCGGTCGGTGGCCAGGCGGTTCTGGAGGGCGTGATGATGCGCGGCATCTCGACCTGGGCCGTC
Source organism: uncultured Conexibacteraceae bacterium (assembly GCA_964401995.1). Lineage (GTDB taxonomy): Bacteria > Actinomycetota > Thermoleophilia > Solirubrobacterales > 70-9 > DATCBF01. The sequence continues at coordinate 189,582 of CAYOAP010000001.1, forward strand.
GCCGTCCGCAACCCTGAGGGCAAGATCGAGATCAGCTCGGAGACGCTGGTCCCCTGGGCCAAGCGCAACCGCCTCTGGCGGGCGCCGGTGATTCGCGGCGTCGTCGCCCTCGGCGAGTCGATGAAGATCGGCTTCAAGGCGCTGGCGATCTCCGCCAACGCTCAGATCCCCGAGGATGAGGAGGGCGAGCCCGAAGAGATCGGCGGCTTCATCTGGGGGGTGACGATCTTCCTCTCGGTGTTGCTGGCGATCGGGCTCTTCTTCGTCGTCCCGGTCGGGCTGACCAGCCTGATCAAGGACAAGCTCGGCTCGCCGTTCCTGTTTTGGCTGGTCGAGGGCCTGCTGCGGACGGGGATCTTCATCGGCTACATCGCCGCGATCAGCCGCCTCAAGGACCTGCGGCGCGTCTTCGAGTACCACGGCGCCGAGCACAAGACGATCTCCTGTTACGAGGCCGAAGACGAGCTGACCCCGGCCCGGGCCAAGCTCTACTCGCGCCTGCACCCCCGTTGCGGCACCAGCTTCCTGCTGATCGTGATGGTGCTGGCGATCTTCGTCTTCGCCCCGATCGGCCTCCCCGCCTGGTACTGGCTGGTCGCTTCGCGCATCCTCGGCATCCCGCTGATCGCCGGCCTCTCCTACGAGGTGATCAAGTGGGCCGGCAAAAACCGCCGCAAACGCTGGGTGCGGGCGGTGATGTGGCCGGGGCTGATGCTGCAGAACCTGACCACTCGCGAACCGGATGAAGAGCAGCTGGCGGTCGCGATCGCTTCGCTTGAGGCGGTCTTGGCTCGTGAGACACCCGCGGTTGCGGGCGAGCCGCACATCGAGATAGTCGCGTAGGCGCTCGGTCGCGGGTCCTGTCGTGGGGGTTGGGTGGCCTCGCTTGCGCTGCGATCTGCTCCGGGCGGCGGGATGGCTTCGCTCGAAGGGACGAGACCTTGCCCTTCGCAGACTCCGCGACTGCGCGACACCACCCAACCCCCACGCCACCCGCGAGCGAAGTGTCCACAGCCCGAACTGCATCAACTTCCCTACCTGCCAGATCGAGAAGTTGATGCAGTTCGCTGGCGGAGCTTCGGAGACGCTTGGAAGCTTCGAGGCGCTCGGGGCTTCCGGCGCTGGCGGCTCTTAGCGGCTTCGGGGTCTTCGAGACGCTTCGAAGCTTCTGCGTCCAGTCGGGCTCGCTGCTCGCGTGGGTGGCGTCGGGATGGGGCGGACTCGCCGGCCCGAAGGCTGTGGAGGGCAAGATTGCAACCCTGCAGGGCGCGGTGTCCCTCCGCCCGGAGCAGCGCGAAAGGGCCGCCGAGGGTGCCCCATCCCGGCGACAGGCCCCGCGCGCCCAGCGCCCCGCGCTTATGCCAAGGCTATGGTTGGCCCGTGATCGAGAAACTCGTTGAGCAGGTGGAAGCGCGGTTCGCTGACCTTGAGGGGCAGATGTCTGACCCTGCAGTGATCGGCGACAGAGAACGCTATGCCGAAGTTGGGCGTGAGTACCGGGAACTGCAGGCTGCACACGAGTTGGCCGGCGAGTGGCGGACGCTTAAAGACGATCTTGAAGGAGCGCGGGAGCTTCTTGAGGAAGGCGAGGACTCCGAGCTGCGCAAGGTCGTTGACGATGCGCCTGCTCGGTTGGAGGAGCTGACTGAGGAGATTCGGTTGGCGATGGTCGAGCGCGATCCGAACGACTCCAAAAACGTGCTGGTCGAGATCCGGGCTGGGACCGGGGGGGACGAGGCGGCGCTGTTTGCCGGCGACCTCTACAAAATGCTGACTCGGTATGCCGAGGAGCGTGGCTTCTCGACCGAGGTGCTGTCGCAGTCGGCGGCCGAGGTCGGCGGCTTCAAGGAGGTCACCTTCGCGGTCAAGGGCGAGGGCGCCTACTCCGTCTTCAAGTACGAGGGTGGGACGCACCGGGTGCAGCGGGTGCCGGAGACCGAGTCCCAGGGCCGCATCCACACCTCGACCGCGACGATCGCGGTGCTGCCGGAGGCCGAGGACGTCGAGATCGAAATCAACCAGGGCGATCTGCAGATCGACGTCTACCGCTCCTCGGGCCCGGGTGGGCAGTCGGTCAACACGACCGACTCAGCGGTTCGGATCACCCACAAACCGAGCGGGATCGTGGTCTCGATGCAGGACGAGAAGTCCCAGCTTCAGAACAAGGACAAGGCGATGCGGGTGCTGCGGGCGCGGCTCTACGAGCGCGAGCTGGCCGAACAGCAGGCGAAGATCGCCTCCGAGCGCAAGGCCCAGGTCGGCACCGGCGAGCGCAGCGAGAAGGTCCGCACCTACAACTTCCCCCAGGGCCGCGTCACCGACCACCGGATCAAGCACACCTCGCACAACCTCGACGGGGTGCTGGCTGGCGCCCTGAACGAGTTCACCGATGCGCTCGCCGCCGAGGAGAAGCGGCAGCGCCTGGAGACCGCGGCAGCCGCTCCGGTCTGAGCGGTGGGAAGCGTTCGCGAAGCGCTGGCGTCGGCCGGGGATGCCCTGGCGGCGATCGGCGTCGAAGACCCTCGGCTCGACGCCGAAGTGCTGCTGGCTGCAACCACAGGCTGGGACCGGGCGCGGCTGGCTGCCGACTCCACGGCCGAGATCCCGCCATCCGCGGCGCGGGCCTTTGGCGAGGCGGTGCGACGGCGGCTGCGGCGCGAGCCGGTCGCCTACATCGTCGGCCGCAAAGGCTTCCGCCACATCGATCTCGCTGTCGACCGCAGGGTGCTCGTCCCCCGTCCGGAGACCGAGCTGCTGGTCGAGCTGGCGCTGGAGCGGGCCCCGCAGACGCTGCTGGACGTTGGCACCGGCTCGGGGGCGATCGCCCTCGCGGTCGCCGACGAGCTGCCGGGTTGCGAGGTGACGGCAATCGACACCTCGGCCGCCGCGCTCGAAGTCGCCCGGGCCAACGCCGCTCGCCTCGGTTTGGCCGAGCGGGTCACCTTTCTCGACGGGACGGTTCCGGTCGAGGGCGCGTTCGACCTGACCCTGGCCAACCTTCCCTACATCGCCGAGCCGGACTGGCGCTCGCTGCAGCCCGAGGTGACCGAGTGGGAGCCGCGCGAGGCGCTGCTCGCCGGCGCCGACGGGCTCGACGCGATCCGGGTGGTGGTCCCGGCGGTCGGGCCGGGGACGTTGGCCCTGGAGATCGGGGAGGGGCAGGCGCCTGCCGTGGCCGCGATCCTCGAAGAGGCCGGCTTCGGCTCGATCGAGGCCCGTCCCGATCTGGCCGGGATCGAGCGGGTGGTGATCGGCTCGCGATGACCGAGATCGTCTCGATCGAGCGCGATGGCGAGGCGGCGGCGCGCTCGGCCCTGGACCGCTGCGTCGCCGCCGGGGGCGTCGTCGTCTATCCGGCTGACGGGCTCTACGGGCTCGCCTGCGACCCGCTCGACGCCGCCGCGATCAAGCGCATCCACGAGATCAAGGGCCGCGACGACGGCAAGCCCTCCGCCGTCCTCTACTTCTCGCCGCTGGCGATGCGGGAGCTGGTCCAGGGCCTCGGCCCGCGCACGCGTGAGGCGGTCGCGGCGCTGCTGCCGGGCCCGGTCACCCTCGTCGTCGCCAACCCCGGCCATCGCTACCCGCTGGCCTGTCGCGAGGACGTCGAGCGGCTCGGCGTCCGCCTCCTCGCCGGCCCCCTGGCCGGGGCGATGTGCCCGATCTTTCAGACCTCGGCCAATGTCAGCGGCGAGCCCGCGCCCTCGAGCTTCGAGCAGGTTGCGGCCGAGGTGATCGCCGGCGCCGACCTGGCGATCGACGGCGGCAAGCTGACCGGGCTGCCCTCCACCGTCGTCGACATCACCACCATCGACGAGGACGGCGGCTGGACGATCCTCCGCGAAGGCGGCCTCTCGGCCGGCGACCTAGCAGCCGCGATCGCCGTGGAAGGGGAGATGGGCTAAGGAGCTGCCATCGGGTTTCAGACACGTCGCTTCATGTCGCCAGGCTATCCCGATCCGTTGCTATGGTCGCTCGCTTGATGAGCGAGCTTCCCGAGAACTTCCAGACCGCGCCGCTGGCCGAGGTCGATCCCGCGATTGCCGCGGTCCTCGACGGCGAGCTCAGGCGCCAGCAGCGGACGCTGGAGATGATCGCCTCGGAGAACTTCGTGCCGCAGGCGGTGCTCGACGCGGTTGGCTCGGTCCTGACCAACAAGTACGCCGAGGGCTACCCCGGCCGCCGCTACTACGGCGGCTGCGAGGAGGTCGACATTGCCGAGCAGCTGGCGATCGACCGTGCCAAGGAGCTGTTCGGCGCCGAGCACGCCAACGTCCAGGCCCACGCCGGCGCCCAGGCCAACAACGCCGCCTACATGGCGCTGATCGAGCCCGGCGACACGATCATGGGGATGGCGCTCGACCACGGCGGCCATCTCAGCCACGGGATGAAAATCAACGTCTCCGGCAAGCTCTACAACGTCGTCGCCTACCACGTCAGCCGCGACGACCTGCGGGTCGACATGGACGAGGTGGCGCGCCTTGCGGCTGAGCACCAGCCGAAGCTGATCGTCGCCGGCTGGTCGGCCTATCCGCGCCAGCTCGACTTCGCCGCCTTCCGCGAGATCGCCGACTCGGTCGGGGCCAAGCTGATGGTCGATATGGCCCATTTCGCCGGCCTGGTCGCCGCTGGCGAGCACCCCAACCCGGTCGAGCACGCCGACGTCGTCACGACGACGATCCACAAGACTCTCTGCGGCCCGCGCAGCGGCATGATCCTGAGCCGCGCCGAGCACGCCAAAGCGGTTGACAAAGCGGTTTTCCCCGGCCAGCAGGGCGGGCCGCTGATGCACACGATCGCCGCCAAGGCGGTGGCGATGAAGATCGCCGCATCGGAGCCTTTCCGTGCTCGCCAGCGGCAGACGATCGCCAACGCCCAGGCCTTTGCCGCGGGCCTGGAAGCGAACGGCATCCCCGTCCTCACCGGCGGCACCGACGTCCACCTGGTCCTGGTGGACCTGACCCCGACCGGGCTCGACGGCCAGACCGCGGAGGACCGGCTCGAGGCGGTCGGCATCACCGTCAACCGCAACGCGATCCCGTTCGATCCCCGGCCGCCGATGAACCCGTCGGGCCTGCGGATCGGGACGCCGGCGCTGACCACCCGCGGCATGGTCGCGGAGGACATGACCGAGATCGCCGAGGTGATCGCGGTCGCCCTCTCCGACGACTTCGAGTCCGAGAAGTCATCGCTCGCCGAGCGCACCGAGGCGCTGATGGACCGCTACCCGCTCTATCCGCAGCTCTCGCCCGCTTCCGTCTGAGCGCTTGAAGGTCTGGGTCGACTGCACGGCGGCGGCGCACCCGCTCGTCCTGCGGCCGATCATTGAGCGGCTGGAAGCTCGGGGCGACGAGGTCTTCGTCACCGCCCGCGACTACGGGCAGACGCTGGGAATCCTCGATCGCCTTGGCATCGCCTACACCGCGGTCGGCGCCCACGGCGGCGCCTCGATGGTCCGCAAGGGCCTGGCAGTTGGCGGCCGCTCGGCCCAGCTGGCAAAGCTGGTCTGGAAGCAGCAGCCGCAGCTGGCAATTGCCCACGGCTCGGTCGACCTTGCCGTCGTCTCCTCGCTCTTCCGTATCGCCTCGGCCCAGCTGCAGGATTATGAGTTTGCTGGCCTGCAGCGCCAGATCAGCTTCCGGATCGCGAAGCGGGTGCTGGTCCCGGACACGATCCCGGTCGAGCGGATGCGGCGGATCGGGGCGAAGGAGAAGAAGCTGGTCCGCTATCCGGGGTTGAAGGAGGAGTACTACCTGGCCGACTTCGAGCCCGATGCCGCCGTCCTTGACGAGCTGGGGCTGGACCGGGAGAAGGTGCTGGTCGTCGTCCGCCCGCCGCCCGAGACCTCCGAGTACCACGCCCGCAACGACCTCTACGAGGCGACGATCCGCCGCCTGGCTGGAGCAGAAGAGGTCCAGGCCGTCGTCATTCCCCGCACCGAGCCCCAGGGCGCGGCGGTGCGGGCGATGAACGCCGCCAACCTGATCGTCCCCGAGCGCGCGATAGACGCCCAGAGCCTGATCGCCTACGCCGATCTCGTCGTCAGCGCCGGCGGCACGATGAATCGCGAGGCCGTCGCCCTCGGCACGCCGGTTTTCACCACCTTCACCGGGCGCATGGGCGGGGTCGACGAGGCCCTGATCGCTGAAGGCCGCCTCAGCGTCCTTGCCGATCCGGCCGAGCTGCAGCTGCGTAAGCGCGAGGCCCCCGCCGGGGTGCGCGAGCGGCGCGATCCGGAGCTGCTGGTCGAGGGCTGCCTCGGCGCTGTCGAGAGCGTCGAGTAGCCTGACCAGCGCCCGTTCCCCGTCCCGGGCCCTGCGAAATGGCCGCGACCACAGACGCCGTCCTCGCCTTTCTCGTAGCCGCCTCGATTGCCTGGCTGCTGGTTCCCTACGCCGAGCGCCTGGCCTACCGGATCGGCGCGATCGACCAGCCGAAGGAGCGTGGCCTGCACGACAAGCCGATGCCGCGGCTCTCCGGGCTGGCGATCTTCGCCGGGATCGAGGTCGCCGGCTGGATCTGGCTGCCCTCCGATGGCGAGAGCCGCTCGATCCTGATCGGGGCGGCGGCGATCGCCGCCGTCGGCGTCATCGACGACGTCCGCGGCCTGCCGGCTCTGCCGAAGCTGCTGGGCCAGATCGGCGCCGCCCTGATCCCGGTGCTGGACGGGGTCAGGGTCGACAACCTCACCCTTCCCTTCGTCGGCGGCTTCGAACTCGGCTGGCTCGCCTATCCGCTCAGCGTGATCGGGATCGTCGCCGTCGTCAACGTGATCAACTTCATCGACGGGGTCGACGGGCTCGCCGCCGGGGTCTGCACGATCGCCGCGATCACCCTGGCGGCGATCGCGCTCTCGCTCGAACGCAACGCCGCCGGCGTGCTGGCGGCGCTGACCGCCGGCGCCGCCCTCGGCTTCCTCCGCCACGGCTTCCCGCCCGCCTCCAGCTTCATGGGCGACACCGGCTCCAACCTGCTCGGCTACCTGCTCGCCACCGCCTCGATCCAGGGGGCGCTGAAGACGAACGCTGTCGTCGCCCTCGCCTTCCCGCTGGTGATCCTCGCCGTGCCGATCCTCGACACCGGCTTCGTCGTCGCCAAGCGAGTCAAATATCGGCAGCCGATCTACCAGGCCGACAGCTGGCATTTCCACCACCGGATGGCCAACATCGGCTTCTCGCAGCGGCGCACGCTGGCCTACCTCTACGGCTGGACCCTGGCCCTCGCCGGCCTCGCCCTGGCCCTGCGCTTCGTCCCCTACAGCGACGACCACGGCCACTTCGACGCGCTCTGGACCGCGGTGATCGTTGCCTTCGGCCTGGTCGCGCTCGCCTCCAGCGTCTACTTGATCTACGTGCTGGAGATCCTCAAGCTGCGCCGCGGCCAGATCAACCCGGAGACCGGCGAGTTCGAAGCGATCCGGCCGCCCCAAGAGCCGGGGTAGTGGCAAGACTCACGAACTGGCTCTGCAAAGCGGTTCCGTGGATCTTTCGGATATAGTCGCGCGTCCGCCCGCTCGGCCAGAGCCGGGCGACTTTTATGTCTCCTCCCAAGTTCGTCGACCCACTGATGCTCATCGCCGCGCTCGCAGTCTTTCTGCTCGGAGGCTTCTCCATGCTCGGCTACGCGGTCGGGGCCGGCGCCTGGCTGATCCAGCGCGGCATCCAGGAGTTCGCCGCCCGCCGCTCAAAGCGTGAGCTGGCCGCCGGCAACCGCCAGAAAGCGATGGGGATAGTCGCCGGCACGACCCTGGGCCGGGTCTGGCTGATGGCGACGGCGGTCCTGCTCGTCGGCCTCGCCCAGCGCGAGGCAGGGCTCTCCTCGGCGATCCTGCTGATGGTGATGTTCACGATTTCCTTCGCCGCCGCCGGCATCGCCCACCTGTTCGAGCCGGAAGGGCAAAGGGCGCGATGAAGACGCGGACCAAAGTCCTGATCGGGCTGGGCATCTACCTGGCGATCGCGATCGCGCTGCTGCTGATCTTTGGAAATGCTGGCAAGAACGAAGCCTTCAAGCCGCAGAACGAGTTCAAGCTTGAACCGTGGGTCTCGATCCACCTCGGCAGCCTCGATCTCAGCATCAACAAGGCGGTGCTCTACCTGGCCCTTGCCAGCGGCCTGACGATCTTCACGATGGTCTGGATCTCGCGGCGGATGGCGCAGAAGCCGAACCGCGTGCAGACGGCGATCGAGGTCTCCTACGACCTGACAAAAGACCGGATCACCGGCGGCAGCCTCGACGGCAAGATCGCCAGCCGCTGGTTCCCCTTCCTCGCCGCGCTCTTCTTCTGGATCTGGTTCTCGAACATGATCGGCTTCCTGCCGTTGCCGACCAACACCGAGCACACCTTCACCATCTTCGGCGTCGAAATCCCCTCCTTCGCGATCTACGCGGCGACGGCGAACATCTCGATCCCGCTGGTCCTCACCCTCGTCGTCTGGATGTCGTACCACGTCGAAGGGATCCGGGCCAAGGGCTTCATCCCCTACTTCGCCAGCTGGCTGCCCCCGGGCCTGGAGTCGATGAGCCCGTTCGGCAAGGCCGCGATCTTCATGATCGAGGTGATCTCGCACTTCGTGCGGCTGATCTCGCTCTCCGTCCGTCTCTTCGCCAACATCCTCGCCGGCCACCTGCTGTTGCTCTTCATGGGTGGCGGGCTTGCCGTTCTGCTCGGTATCGCGGCCCTCGGGGCACTCACGTTCCCGCTGGCCTTCGCGTTCTTCATCTTCGAGGTGGGCCTGGTCGCGACGCTTCAGGCGTTTATCTTCTCGACCCTCACCGCGATCTACATCGGCGGAGCCACCTCCGCAAGCCACTAGATAAAGGAGCACTGTTCTCACCATGGATCTGACCCCCCTCGCCGCGGCTGGTGCCGAAGAAGGCATCAAGAGCGCCGGCAAAGCGATCGCCCTCGGTGTCGGCGCCGGCCTCGGCTCGATTGGCGCCGGTATCGGCGTCGGCTTCATCTTCGGCAAGGAGATCGAGTCGGTCGCCCGCCAGCCCGAGATGAAAAGTGAGCTGGAAAGCATCCGCTGGCTCGGCTTCGCGCTGACTGAGGCGGTCGCCTTCTACACGTTCATCTTCGGCCTCATCGCCTTCTTCCTCTCTTAGGCAGATGGCATTGCTGGGCTATATAGCCGCAGTACCGGTTGCCGCTGAGGAAAGCGGGGGCAGCTTCCTGGTCTCACCGGGCCTTGGCCTAATGATCTGGACGCTGGTCCTCTTCCTGCTGACGATGTGGGTGCTGAGCAAGGTCGCCTTCCCGAAGATCCAGGAGGCGCTCGACAAACGCGCCAAAACGATCAGCGAGTCGATCGACGCCGCCGTGCGCCAGCGCAAGGAATCCGACGAACTGCTCGAGGAGTACCGCGGCCGGCTGGCCGAGGCGCGTGAGCAGGCCGACGACATCATGGCCCGCGCTCGCAAGGCGGCGGAGACCGCCACCGCCGAGGCGACCACGGCCGGCAAGGAGAAACGCGAGGAGCTGGTCTCAGCCGCCAAGCGCGACATCGAAGCCGAGACCCGTCGCTCGCTGCAGCAGATCCGCAAGGAGGTCGCTGACCTCACGGTGCTGGCGACCGAGAAGGTCACCCGCAAGTCGCTGAACGCGGAGGATCAGAAACGGCTGGTCGAGGACGCCCTCAGCGAGGTCGACTTCTCGGCCCTCTCCGGCGCGGAGGAGTCGAGGAACTGATGGACGAGGCAGCTCGCGTATATGCGGAGGCGTTGTTCGACGTCGCCAAGCAGAAGGGCAAGCTCGACGCGATCAGCGACGAGCTGGCGGGGTTCGCCGACGCCCTCGACTCCGATCGCGAGCTGCAGGTCTTCTTCTTCAGCCCCTACTTCTCCTCGGCCGAGAAGGCCGACGGCCTGAAGCGGGCGATCAGCGGGGCCGACGACGAGTTCATCAACTTCCTCGAGCTCTTGATCGAGAAGCAGCGGATGCCGGAGATCTTCCGGATTCGGCGCCAGTTTGAGGAGATGTGGAAAAAGGAGAACCGCCGCATCGACGTGACCGTGACCAGCGCCGTCGAGCTGGACCCCTCTGTCGTGGGGAAGATCGGCGAGGAGATCGAGCGCCAGACCGGCAAGAAGGTCGAGCTGGCGAGCCGTGTCGACGAGGAGATCCTCGGCGGCGTCGTGCTGCAGGTCGGAAACATGGTCCTCGACGCGAGCATCCGCAGTCGCTTGGAGAAACTTCGAAAGAGCGTCGCCCAGGCGGCGTAAGGAGGCATAGAGCACCTAATGGAGATCAAGCCGGACGAGATCGCAAGCATTCTGCGCGAGCGGATCGAGGGAATGGAGACCGACTCCGCCGACCTTTCCGAGGTCGGCACGGTTCTGTCGGTGGCGGACGGCATCGCCCGCATCCACGGCCTCGACAACTGCATGGCGCTGGAGATGTTGGAGCTGCCGCACGGGGTCACCGGGCTGGCGCTCAACCTCGAGGCCGACAACGTCGGCGCCGTGCTCTTCGGCGAGTGGGACAAGGTCGTCGAGGGTGACACGGTCAAGCGCACCGGGCACCTGCTGCGGATCCCCGTCGGCGACGAGCTGCTGGGCCGCCTGGTCGACCCGCTCGGCCGCCCGCTTGACGACAAGGGCGAGATCGAAACGACCGAGACGCGCCCGGCCGAGTTCAAAGCCCCTGGCGTGGTCGAGCGCCAGCCGGTGACTGAGCCGGTCCAGACCGGATTGATGGCGATCGACGGGATGATCCCGATCGGCCGTGGCCAGCGAGAGCTGATCATCGGCGACCGCCAGACCGGCAAGACGGCGATCGCGATCGACACGATTATCAACGCCCGCGACAAGGACATGATCTGCATCTACGTGGCGATCGGCCAGCGGATGTCGACGGTCGTGCAGCTGAAGGAGGTGCTGGAGGAAAACGGGGCGATGGAGAACACGATCATCGTCGCCGCCCCCGCCGACGAGGCCGCACCGATCAAGTTCATCGCCCCCTACGCCGGTTGCGCGATGGGCGAGCACTTCCTCTACAACGGCAAAGCCGCGCTCTGCGTCTATGACGACCTGACCAAACACGCCTACGCCTACCGCCAGATGTCGCTGCTGCTGCGCCGTCCGCCGGGCCGCGAGGCTTACCCCGGCGACGTCTTCTACCTGCACTCGCGGCTGCTGGAGCGCGCGGTCAAACTCAGCGACGAGCTGGGGGGTGGGTCGCTGACGGCGCTGCCGATCATCGAGACCCAGGCCAGCGACGTCTCCGCCTACATCCCGACCAACGTGATCTCGATCACCGACGGCCAGATCTTCCTCGAGTCCGACCTCTTCAACTCGGGCGTGCGGCCGGCGATCAACGTCGGCATCTCGGTCTCGCGAGTCGGCGGCAACGCGCAGACCAAGGCGATGAAGAAGGTCGCCGGAAAACTGCGCCTCGACCTCTCCCAGTACCGCGACCTCGAGGCCTTCGCCCAGTTCGGCTCCGAGCTCGATCCCGAGACCCAGAAAGCGCTCGCCCGTGGCGAACGCCTGGTCGAGCTGCTGAAGCAGAAAGAGCGCGAGCCGCTCGGCGTCGCCGACCAGGTCGCGGCGATCTACTCCGGCACCGGCGGCTACCTCGACCGGATCAAAACCGAGCGCGTCGGCGAGTTCCTCGCCGACCTCCGCACCCGAATGCACTCCGAGGAGTCGGAGCTGCTGGGGCGGATCGCCGACACCGGCAAGCTCTCCGAGGAGGACGAGGCGGCGCTGGGCAAGGCGATCGCCGAGGCCGTCGATGACTTCGGCGCCGATTTCGACGAGCACGGCGACCCGGTCGAGGCCGGCGAGTCCGACCGCGTCAAGTCCGAGGAGGAGCGCGCGAAGCCGAGCCGCACCGCCGAGGCTGAGGCCGCGACCGATCAGGAGAAGGAGGCGACTCCGGCCTAGGGCCGGGTGTAGCCATGGCCACTCAGAAGGACGTCAAGAATCGCATCTCGTCGATCAAGAACATCAACAAGATCACGAGGGCGATGGAGATGGTCGCCGCGGCGCGCCTGCGCCGGGCCGAGCAGCGGATCGCCGCTCTGCGCCCCTATGCCCAGGGGATGCGCAAGCTGACCCGCCGCGCCGCCGCCCAGGCGGGGGGTGTCCCCCGCGTCCCGGTCCTGGTCGAGCGCGAGGAGGTCAAACGCGTGGGCGTGGTCCTGGTCACCGGCGACCGCGGCCTGGCCGGCGCCTTCAACGCCAACATCATCCGCGAAGGGATGCGGTTGAAAAGAGAGATTCGCGAGCAGGGGGCGGAGCCGGTCTTCACCGTAGTCGGCCGCAAGGGCGTCTCCGCTCTGACCTTCCGCAAAGAGGAGCTGCGCACCTCATACGCCGGTTTCACCGACCGCCCCGCTTTCGCCAACGCGCGCGAGATCGGCGAGGAGCTGACCGCGCGCTACGTCGACGAGGGCCTCGACCGGGTCGAGCTGATCTACAACCGCTATGTCTCGCCGCTGACCCAGCACGTCTGGCGCCAGACGCTGCTGCCGCTGCAGCAGGCCGAGGTCATCGGCGAGGGGGTCGCCGCCGAGGAAGAGGAGGCGGAGGAGACCGAGATCGAGCAGGCGCACAGCCGCTCGCTGCTCGACTTCGAGCCCGACCCCGAGGAACTTCTTGCCCAGCTCATACCCGAGTACGTGAGCATCTCCGTGTACCGGGCGCTGCTGGAGTCCGCCGCTTCGGAGCTGGGAGCGCGGATGACCGCGATGCGCAGCGCCGCGGAGAACGCGGAAACGATGATGGAAGACCTGACGCTGGAAATGAACAGGGTCCGGCAGTCGGAGATCACACAGGAGATCTTGGAGGTAGTCGCCGGTGCCGAGGCACTCGGTTGACCTAAGAAAAGGAACTAATGGCTGAGAGCAACAACGGAACCAATGTAGGACGCGTCGAGCAGGTCACCGGCGTGGTCGTCGATGCCGTCTTCCCCGACGGGCTGCCCGCGATCTACTCGGCGGTCAAAATCGAGATGTCCGGCGACGAGGACCGCGAGGCGACCGAGCTGGTTTGCGAGGTCCAGCAGCACCTCGGCGACAACCGCGTCCGCACGGTCGCGATGGACGCCACCGACGGCCTTCAGCGCGGCGACAAGGTGATCGACACCGGCGGGCCGATCTCGGTCCCGGTCGGCGACCAGACCCTGGGCCGGATCTTCAACCTGCTCGGCGAGCCGATCGACGGTGGCCCGCCAATCGAGTCCCAGGAGCGCTGGCCGATCCACCGTTCCGCCCCCGAAGTTTCCGACCTCGCTCCGACCCAGGAGATCCTTGAGACCGGGATCAAGGTCATCGACCTGCTGGCGCCCTACGCCAAGGGCGGCAAGGTCGGCCTCTTCGGAGGAGCCGGCGTCGGCAAGACCGTTCTGATCCAGGAGCTGATCCGCAGCATCGCCGCCGAGCACGAGGGCCTCTCGGCCTTCTGCGGCGTCGGCGAGCGCTCGCGAGAGGGCAACGACCTCTGGCTCGAGATGAAAGAGTCGGGCGTGATCGACAAAACGATGCTCGTCTTCGGCCAGATGAACGAGCCCCCCGGCGCCCGTCTCCGCGTCGCCCTCTCCGGCCTGACCATGGCCGAGTACTACCGTGAGAGCGGTGGCCAGGACGTGCTCCTGTTCATCGACAACATCTTCCGCTTCGTCCAGGCGGGCTCCGAGGTCTCGGCCCTGCTGGGCCGGATGCCTTCCGCCGTCGGTTACCAGCCGACGCTGGAGACAGAGATGGGCGAATTGCAGGAGCGGATCACCTCGACCGAGCGCGGCTCGGTCACCTCGGTCCAGGCGGTCTACGTTCCCGCCGACGACTTCACCGACCCGGCCCCGGCCTCGGTCTTCGCCCACCTCAACGCGACCACGGCGCTCTCGCGGTCGATCTCGGAGAAAGGCATCTACCCGGCGGTCGACCCGCTCGACTCGAGCTCGACGATCCTCAAGCCCGACATCCTCGGCGAGGAGCATTACCGCACGGCGACCGAGGTCCAGGAAGTCCTGCAGCGCTACAAGGAGCTGCAGGACATCATCGCCATCCTCGGCATCGACGAGCTCTCCGACGAAGACAAGCAGACGGTCTCACGCGCCCGCAAGATCGAGCGCTTCCTCTCGCAGCCGTTCTTCGTCGCCGAGCAGTTCACCGGCCGCAGCGGCGAGTACGTGCCGGTGGCCGAGACGGTGCGCGGCTTCCGCGAGATCCTCGATGGCATCCACGACGACCTGCCGGAGGGCGCCTTCTACATGAAGGGCTCGATCGACCAGGTCACCGCGGACGCCGGAGCGGCTGCGGCCGCGTAGGGGCGATCCGAGTTGGCATCCGACCACAAAATCGACGTTGAGGTCCTGACCCCCGAGGGGGAGGTCTTCAACGGCGAGGTGAAACAGGTCTCGACCCGGACCGCGGGCGGCGAAATCGGCATCCTCGCCAACCACACGCCGCTGCTGGCGGCGCTGCGCCCGACCGAGCTGCGGCTGCACATCTCCGACTCGGAGACCAAGCGCTACGCCCAGGCTCACGGCTGGCTGCAGGTCTTCGGCAACAAGGTGCGCCTGCTGATCGAGGAGGCAATCGCCCCCGACGAGCTCGATCCGGCAACTCTGAAAGAGCAGCTGGCTGATGCTGAACAGCGCCTGTCCGAGTCCGAGAAAGGCAGCGGTGAGCAGGGGCGGGCCAAAAAGGACCGTGACCGGGCGGAGGCATTTCTCGCTATTGCCCAGGGATGAATGAGCGACGAGCTGCTGGCTCTTGCCAAGCGCCTGATCAGCTACGACACGTCTGAGCCCGAGGCTGTCGCCGAGGCCGCTGGGTTCGTCAAGGGCTGGCTTGAGGCGCGGGGGATCGAGTCGCGCAGCGATGAGGTGCGTGGGCTGCCGGTGATGAAGGCCGAAGTCGGGCCGACGGACGCGCCGACGGTGGTGCTCCACGGTCATCTCGATGTCGTTCCAGGGCGGGTGGGGCAGTTCGATCCCAAAGTCGAGGGCGACCGCCTCTACGGGCGCGGCGCTTATGACATGAAGGGCGCTCTTGCCGCGATGCTGCTGACGACGGCGGCGATGCGTGATCAGGACGGGGTCCGGGTCCGGCTTGGGATAGTCGGCGACGAGGAGTCCGAGGAGGAGGCTGAGCGCGGCAGCGATCATCTGGTCGACAGCGGCTTCATCGGCGACTTCGCGATCACCGGCGAGCCGACCGATCTCCACATCGGGATCGAGGCCAAGGGGGTGCTCGCCCTGCGGCTTGAGGTCAGCGGCACGGCCGCCCACGGCGCCACTCCCTGGCTCGGCGACAATGCCGTTCTCAAGGCGCTCGACATTTTCCGCAGTATCGAGTCGCTACCGTTTGCCAGGCACAGCTCCGAGCTTTTCGACCGCCCCTCGATCAACCTCGGCCGGATCTGGGGCGGGGATGCGCTCAACAAGGTGCCCGACCGATGCGTGATCGACGTCGACATCCGCTACCTGCCCGATCAGGACCCAGCCTCGGTGCTGGAGGAAGTCCATGGGCTGAGCGGGATCGCGGTCTCCTCGCTCTTCAGCCGCCCGCCGGCCACCGTCGACCGCGACTCGACTTACATGCGCGCCCTGCGCGACGCGGCGACGGCGCATCACGACGGCGAGCCGATGAGCGTCGGCCGCGACGGCGCCTCCGATGCGGTCTCGTTCCTGCGGGTCGGAGTGCCGGCGGTGGAGTTCGGCCCGGTCGGCGCCGGCCACCATGGGCCCGAGGAGTGGGTCTCGGTCTCCTCGCTGGAGGTCTACCGACAAACGCTCGACACCTTCCTGCGCTCGATCCCGGCGAGGCTCGATGACTGACCCGGTCTCGAAGAAGCCGCCGCCCGAGGGCGATCACGAGCCGGCGCCAAAGCCGAAGCGCTACTGGTGGCGCTTCCTCCTCGCCTCCTTCGTCATCGTCGCCGCCTGCGCCGGGGCGACCGCGGCCAGCGGGCTGCTTTACATCGGCAGCATCGCCGACGCCCTCTCCCATCACAGCGCCTACAAGCACAAACTCGACCGCTATCTCTCCGAGGTCGAAGGCGGCGCCCCCGAGAACATCCTCATCCTCGGCTCCGACAAACGGGCCAACATCCCGGGCGACCCCGGCCGCTCCGACACGACGATGCTGCTGCGCCTCGACCCCGAACGCAACGCGATCGCGGTGATGTCGATCCCGCGTGACCTCAAGGTCGAAATTCCCGGCTTCGGGACCGAAAAGTTCAACGCCGCCTACACCGACGGTGGGCCCAAACTGACCCTGCGCGTGGTCAAGGAATTGACCGGCCTGCAGATCAACCACGTCGTCAACGTCGACTTCCTCGGCTTCGTCCGCGCTGTCGATGCGATCGATTGCGTCTACGTCGACGTCGACCGCCGCTACTACCACTCCAACGTCGGCTTGCCGGCTTCCGAACAGTATTCGGAAATCGACGTCCAGCCCGGCTATCAGCTGCTCTGCGGCAAACGGGCCCTGGAGTACGTGCGCTACCGCCATACCGACACCGACCTCGTCCGCTCGGCTCGTCAGCAGGACTTCATCAGCGCCGCCCGCCAGCGGGTGCCGATCTCCAAACTGGCCTTCGGCCAGGAAAGCCTGATCAACATCTTCACCAAATACACGACCTCCGACATCAGCGACGCGCAGACGATGATCCAGGTCCTCGAGCTCTTCGTCGAATCGCGCAACGCGGCGATCAAAGAGGTTCACTTCCCGGCGACGCTGGGGCCGAGCTACGTCTACGCGTCGGAGGGCGCGATCCACGGCGCTGTCAACAAGTTCCTCGGGATCGAAGCAAGCAGCGGCCCCCGCAACTCGCTGGAACAGGACGCGGGCGGCGGCTCCAAGTCAAAGAACAAGAAGGGCGCGAAGTCGAAGCCGAAGCAGGAAATGCCGCACCTGGCGAAGCCGAAGCCGCCGGGCAGCGATGGCTTGGTGCCGGCGGGCGAAGCTGGCAAGCTGGAGGCGAAGACGGTGGCCCGCAAGGTCGGCGCCGGCTTCCCCGTCTTCTATCCGACGCGGCTGCCGTCGGAAGCGCGCTATGTCGAAAGCTCGATCGAACTCCACATCCAGGATCCGCGCGTCTACCACCTCAAGGACACCGACGGCAACCGCCACGGCGCCTACCGTATGGTCGCCGAGTTCGGCCCCGAATTCGAAACCCATTACTTCGGCCTGCAGGGGATCCAGGGATGGTCAGACCCGCCGATCCTCGACAACCCGAGCCTGACCAAGACGATCCACGGCCGCGAATATGAAATCTTCGTCGACGGAGACCGGATCCAGACGATCGCCTGGCATCGCGGCAACAACACCTACTGGGTCTCCAATGACCTCTTGAACACCCTGACCAACGACCAGATGGTGGGCATGGCCCGCTCGGCAAACGTGGTCATGCCCAAGCAGAAGCCAAAGCGGGGAAAGAAGGCGCGGTGACCGACAAGCAGCCAATCGGGGTCATCGGCGTCGGCTGGGTCGGGCTGGTCACCGCCACCTGCTTCGCCGAGCTGGGCCACCCGGTGGTGGCGCGCGACATCTTGGCCGAGAAGGTCGAGGCGCTCTCGCGCGGAGAGGTGACGATCCACGAGCCGGGGCTGCAGGAGCTGCTGCAACGCAACTCAGAGCGTCTCACCTTCACGACCGATATGGCCGAGGTCCTCGACGCGGCCAAGCTGCTCTTCGTCTGCGTCGATACGCCACCGACCTACTCCGGCGACGCCGACCTCGGGCGGGTGATGTCAGTGGTCGACGAGCTACGGGGTGATTCCACCCACGCCCTGGTGATGAAGTCCACGGTCCCGGTCGGGACAGGCCAGAAAATCCAGCGCGAGCTGAGCGACACTGGCTACGCGTCCTGCCCGGAGTTTCTCAAGGAGGGCTCGGCGATCGATGACTTCATGCGGCCCGACAGGGTCGTGATCGGCGCTGATCCGGGAAACGAGTCTGCTGCCGATGCGGTTGAAGAGATCTATGCGCCGCTTGGTGGGGAGGTCATGCGCACCGACGTTTCCAGCGCCGAGATGATCAAGCTGGCGTCCAACACCTTCCTCGCCACCAAGATCTCCTTCATCAATGAGATCGCCAACGTCTGCGAGGAGGTCGGGGCAGACGTGACCGAGGTTGCCCGCGGCATGGGCCTGGATGACCGGATCGGGCCGAAGTTCCTCCAGGCGGGGCTGGGCTTCGGGGGCAGTTGCTTTGGAAAGGACGTCTCGGCGTTGCGCAAGCTCGCCGCCAACACCGGGTACCACTTCCAGCTCCTCAACGCGGTGGTCGAGGTCAACGAGCTCCAGAAGCGCCGGGTCGTGCACAAGCTTCGTGAGCACCTCGGCTCGCTGGTCGGCAGGCGGGTCGCCCTGCTCGGCCTCTCGTTCAAGCCCAACACAGATGACATGAGAGATGCCGCCAGCCTGGTGCTCGCCGCGCGCTTGGAGGGAGAGGGCGTTGAAGTCGTCGCCTACGACCCGGTGGCCGGGCCGCGGGCTGCGGAACTTCTTCCTGGGGTGCAGATGTTGCCGTCTGCCACGGATGTCCTTGAGGGCGCCGACGCCGCCGTCCTCGTCACCGAGTGGGCTGAGTTCGCCGAGTTCGACTGGGCCGCTGCCGCGAGCCGGATGTCCCGTCCGCTGATCGTCGACGGGCGCAACTTCCTCGACGCCGATGCGCTGGTAGCAGCGGGCTTCGAGTACGAGGGCATCGGCCGCCAGAGTGCGGGTGACCGGCGCACCTCGGCGTCCTCAGTCGCTCGCGTGCAGAGCACGCCACGCTCCCTGCGTCCTTGATCTGCTTGGTCACACGCACTCTGGCGAGCTAATGCAGGCGATCGTTCTAGTTGGTGGGGAAGGGACTCGACTGAGGCCACTGACGGCGACGGTGCCGAAGCCGGCGCTGACCCTGGTCGACCGGCCGTTTCTCGCCTACATGGTCGAGTGGCTGGCGGGGCACGGGGTGACTGAGGTCGTGCTTGCCTGCGGCTTCCTGCCCGACGTCCTGCGCGAGGCGCTGGGCGAGGGCAAGCGCGCCGGCGCCAGCATCCGCTACGTCGCCGAGCCCGAGCCGCTGGGCACTGCTGGGGCGATCCGCTTTGCCGCTGACCAGCTCGGCGATGACCTCGACGATCGCTTCCTTGCGCTCAACGGCGACGTCCTCACCGACCTCGACCTCGGCGCGCTGCTGCGGGCGCATGAGCAGCGAGGCGCCCGCGCGACCCTGGGTTTGCACCCAGTTGAGGACGCCGCGGCATATGGGCTGGTTTCGACTAATGCCGACGGCGAGGTGCTTGAGTTCGTAGAGAAGACCGGGCGCCAGGCGCCGGGTGAGATCAACGCTGGGATGTACGTGCTTGAGCGCTCGGTCCTCGACCTGGTCGCGCCCGGCGAGAACGTCTCGATCGAGCGGGACGTCTTCCCCCGGCTGGTCGGCGACGGCCTCGGCGCCCTGCGGCTGGAGGGCTACTGGATGGACATCGGCACCCCGGAGCGCTATCTGCAGGCGAGCTGGGACATCCTCGAGCGCCGGGTGGCGACGGAAGTCAAGCCGACCGCGCCCGGGCTGCTGGTCGGCCCTGGCGCAACCGTCGCCGCAGCGGCGACGATCGGCCCGCGGGCGGTGCTCGGCCCGGGTTGCCAGGTCGCGGCCGGGGCAAAGGTCCGCGGCTCGGTTCTGCTCGATGGTTGCGTCGTCGGCGAGGGCGCCATGGTCGACGGCTCGATCCTCGCCCCCGGAGTTGAGGTCGACCCGGGGGCGGAGCTTGACGGCGCAGTGATCGGCCGGGATGAAAGAGTGCCCGCCTGATGGCCCACCCGATGCTCGACGACATCCTCGCGATCCCCGATCACCTGCGCGACGCGCTCTGGCGGATCGACTCGGCTCGGCTCGAGGCTGCCGATGCCGCCGGCGTCCTCGTCTGCGGGATGGGGGGCTCGGCGATCGGCGGCGACCTCGCCGCCGCCGCCCTGGGCGATCGCCTCAGCCGGCCGTTAGTCGTCGTCCGCGGCTACCGGCTGCCGAGCTGGGTCAGCTCGGATTGGACCGTGCTCTGCTCCAGCTACTCCGGCAACACCGAGGAGACGCTGGCCTGCTTCGCCGCCGCCGAGGAGCTCGGCGCCCGCCGCCTCGTCGCCAGCACCGGCGGCGCCCTGGTCGATCAGGCCCGGGCGGCCGGTGTCCCGGTCGTCGGCCTGCCCGGCATCCTCCAGCCGCGGGCCGCCGTCGCCTACGCCTTCGCCGTCGCAGCCAAAGTCGCCTCGCTCGCTGGCATCGCCCCAAGCATCGATGCCGAAATCGAGGCCGCGGCTGCTTTCTTGAGCGAGCAGTCGGAGACGCTGCGCTCGCGCGCCGAGGAGATTGCGGCCGAGCTCGAGGGCAGGCTGCCGATCATCTGCGGCGCCGACCTGACCGTGTCCGTCGCTCGCCGCTGGAAGACCCAGGTCAACGAGAACGCGAAGCTGCCCGCCTACTTCTCGGAGATCCCCGAGGCCGATCACAACGAACTCTGCGGTTGGGGCGGGGCGCCGGCGACCGGCGCCAAGCTGGCTGCCGTCTTTCTCGAGGATGGCGACCAGCACCCGCGCGAGCGGACCCGTTTCGAGCTGACGGCCGCCGCTGTCGCATCCGACGGAGCGCGGGCCGTGCGGGTCGAGACCGAGGGGGAGACCCCGGCGGCGAGGCTGCTCTGGGCGGTGATGCTCGGCGACCTCGTCTCCGTTAATCTCGCCGAGGCCCGTGGCGTCGACCCGCTTCCGGTCGAGCCGATTGAGAACTTCAAGACGGCGCTGGCCGGCTCTTAACCGGGCCGGCGGCCTGATCTCGTAGGTTTCAGTCATGCGCGCGATGATCCTGGCGGCTGGCTTGGGGACCCGGTTGCGGCCGATCACCTACGAGATGCCGAAGCCGATGGTGCCGGTCCTCAACCGGCCGGTGATGGAGCACATCGTGCGCCTGCTGGCCCGCCATGGCTTCAGCGAGGCGATCGCCAACCTGCACTGGTTCCCGGAGCTGATCGAGGGCCGCTTCGGCGACGGCTCGGATTTCGGCATCGAGCTCTCCTACAGCCGCGAGCAGCAGCTGCTCGGCACCTCGGGCGGCGTCCGCAACGCCGCCGACTTCCTCGGCGACTCGTTCCTCGTCATCTCCGGCGACGCGCTGACCGATATCGACCTGGCGGCGATGCGCGCCTTCCATGAGTCCCATGACGGGATCGCCACCCTGGCGACGAAGCGGGTCGACGACACCAGCCAGTTCGGGGTCGCGATCACCGGCGCCGACGGCCGCATCCAGGGCTTCCAGGAGAAGCCCGAGCCGGCCGAAGCGCTCTCCGACCTCGCCAACTGCGGCATCTACATGTTCCGCTCCGAGGTCTTCGACTTCTTCCCGGCCCCCTCGACCAGCAAGGCGGCCGGGTCCGACGATCCGCCCGGCTTCGCCGACTGGGCGATGGACGTCTTCCCGGCGCTGCTGGGGGGCGATGTGCCCTTCTACTCGCACGAGATCGATGCCTACTGGAATGACATCGGCAACCTCGAGCAGCTGCGCCAGGGCAACCTCGATGCGCTTGGCGGCGCGGTTGCCGTCGACCCGGGCGCGCCCGAGGTTGGCGACGGTGTGCGGGCGGCGAGCCCACTCGGCGACGCCGAGGTCGTCGGGCCGGCCCTGATCGGCGCCGGGGTCGAGCTTGGCGCCGGGGTCCGGATCGACGGCCCGGCGATCATCGGCGACGGCTGCCGGCTCGGCGACGGCGCCCGTGTCCGCGACTCGATCCTGCTCGAAGCGGCCGAGGTCCCGGCCGCGGGCTTCCTGATCGGCGCGATCGCGGGTTCTGCGACGAAGACCTGACGCTTTTTTGACAAAGCGCGCACCACGCGCGCGCCGCGGCTCCGCAGGATCTGGGGCATGGAGCTTCTGCACGCCGTCGCCACTGGATTTGTCCCCTCGCTATGCGCCGCCTGCGGCCGCTCCTGCCGCCCCCGGGCGGTGGTCTGCACCCGCTGCAACCGCCGTCTAGCGGCAGCCGATCCTGTGCTCGGCGCGGGGCCCCAGGGCCTCGACCGCGTCTGGTCCTCGGCTGCTCACGAGGGCGTGGCCCGCGACCTGGTCACGGCTTTGAAGTTCCGCCGCCTGCTGCCGGTGGCCGACCTGATGGCTGACCGCATCCAGTGGCTGGCCCCGGCAAACATGCTCAGCGGCGCGATCGTTCCAGTTCCCACCGCCTCGCTGCGCACGATGAAACGGGGCTTCGATCCAGCCGCCGAGCTGGCGATGGCCTTGGCCGACCGCCTCGACGCCCCCTTCCACAACTGCCTGGTCCGCCGCGGCGGGGGTCGCCAGCTGGGCAAGCGCAGGGCCGACCGAATCGGCCACCCGCCCGACATCCATCCCCGTGGCAAGGTTCCCCGCAGCATCCTTCTGATCGACGACGTCCTGACCACCGGCGCAACCCTCTCGGCCTGCGCCCGGGCCCTTCGCCAGGCAGGCGCCGTCCGGGTCGTCGCGATCACCTTTGCCCGCCGACTTTGATTGCGCCCTTGCTCTCGCGGGTATGCGGGCGTACGATCAAATGACAACCCCCGAAGGAGGCGCAGATGCGAATTGAGATTCGTGGCCGCAACGTCGAGATCACTGACGAGCTTCGGGAGCATGTGCTCAAACGCTTCAAGCGGGTTGGCAAACAGGTCTCGGAGCTGGCCACTCTCGACATCGAGATGATTGAGGAGCGCAACCCCTCGATCGCCAATCGCGAGATCGCCGAGGCCACGCTGCGATTGAAAGGCGTCACCCTGCGCGCTCGCGAGGCTTCGCCGGAGATGATGCACTCGATCCACGAGCTGGCTGAGGACATCCGCCGCCAGGTCAAGAAACATCGCGACATGCGCCGCAAGCGGGCCCAGACCCGCCACCTCGTCAACAGAATGAGGGGCCGCACCGCCTAACCGCTCAGGACCTACCCCGCTACTCTTGGTCCATGCCCGCAATGGACATGGTCACGCGCGCGCTTCGGGTAGGGGAGGGACGCAGGTTCAAGGCCTACGAGAAGCGCGCCAAAGCGATCAATCTGATCGAGCCCGAGATGGAGGTGCTCGAGGACGACGAGCTGCGGGCAGAGGCCGACAAGCTGCGCGAGCGCGCCCGCGGCGGCGAGTCGCTCGATGAGCTGCTTCCCGAGGCTTTCGCCCTAACCCGCGAGGCGGCCCGGCGCAGCATGGGCCAGCGCCACTACGACGTGCAGCTGATCGGCGGCATGGTCCTCCACGACGGGGCGATCGCCGAGATGCGGACCGGCGAGGGCAAGACCCTGACCGCCACCCTGGCGGTTTTCCTCAACACCCTTGCCGGCGAGGGCGTCCACGTGGTCACCGTCAACGACTACCTGGCCCGCCGCGACGCCGAATGGATGGCGCCGATCTACGAGGCGCTTGGCGTCACCGTCTCCTCGCTGCAGGAGGGCGACGATCCCGACACCCGCAGGGAAAAGTACGCCCACGACGTCACCTACGGGACCAACTCCGAGTTCGGCTTCGACTACCTGCGCGACAACATGGCCGCGACCCTTGAGCACTGCGTCCAGCGCGGCCACAACTTCGCCGTCGTCGACGAGGTCGACAACATCCTGATCGACGAGGCGCGGACGCCGCTGATCATTTCCGGCGCCCCCGAGCAGGCGGCCCAGACCTATTACACCTTCGCCCGCCTCGCCAAACGGCTTAAAGGCGTCCAGGCCAAAGAGAAACTGAAATCGATGGGGGAGAGCAAGGACACCTCCGAGGTCGACTACGACTACGAGTTCGACGAGAAGCACAAGACGGTGGCCCCGACCGAGCGCGGGGTCAAAAACGCCGAGGAGTTCATCGGCGTCGACAACCTCTATCTCGGCGAGCACGGCACCCTCGTCAACCACCTGAGCCAGGCGCTCAAGGCCGAGTCGCTTTATCGCCGCGACAAGGACTACGCGGTGGTCGACGGCCAGGTGATGATCATCGACGAGTTCACCGGCCGCATCCTCGAGGGCCGGCGCTGGTCGGAAGGCCTGCACCAGGCGGTCGAGGCCAAGGAGGGGGTGGCGATCGGCGAGGAGAACCAGACCCTGGCGACGATCACCCTGCAGAACTACTTCCGCCTCTACGACAAGCTCTCCGGGATGACCGGAACGGCGCTGACCGAGGCGACCGAGTTCATGAAGATCTACAAAGTCCCGGTGGTCGAGATCCCGACCAACCGCGACATGGTCCGCCTCGACCAGAACGACCAGATCTTCAAAACCAAAGAGGGCAAGTGGAAAGCCGTTCTCGAGGAGATCGAGGCCCGCCACGAGAAGGGCCAGCCGATCCTGGTCGGCACCGTCTCGGTCGAGATCTCGGAGATGATCTCGGAGGAGCTGAAGCGCAACGGCATCGAACACGCGGTGCTCAACGCCAAGCCCGAGCACGCCGAGCGAGAGGGCGAGCGGATCGCCCAGGCCGGGCGTAAGGACGCGGTGATGATCGCGACCAACATGGCCGGCCGCGGCGTCGACATCAAGCTCGGCGGCGACCCCGAGCAGTCGGCGATCCACGAGCTGAAGAAGAAGGGGATCAGCCCCGGCGACGAGGGTTATGAGGAGGCGCTGGAGGCCAAGGTCGCCGAGCTGGAACCGCTCTGCAAGGCCGAGGCCGAGGAGGTGCGCGAGCTTGGCGGCCTCTTCATCTGCGGCACCGAGCGGCACGAGTCGCGCCGCATCGACAACCAGCTGCGCGGCCGCTCCGGTCGCCAGGGCGACCCCGGCGAGTCGCGCTTCTACCTCTCCGCCGAAGACGACGTGATCCGCCTCTTCGCCGGCGACCGCATCTACAAAATCCTCGATCGCCTCGGCCCGGTCGACGAGGACGGGGCGGAAATGCCGCTGGAGGCGAAGATGCTGACGAAAACGGTCGAGAACGCGCAGAAGAAGGTCGAGGAACAGAACTTCCTGATCCGCAAGCGCGTGCTCGAGTACGACGACGTGATGAACGAGCAGCGCCGCGTCGTCTACAAATACCGGCGCGAGATCCTCGAGGGCCGCGACATCTCGGAGTCGGCGCGGGACGAGATGGAGGGCGTGGTCGAGCGCCTCGTCGACGAGTACACGCCGGGCGACATCCTCGAGGACTGGGACCTCGGTGAGCTGGAGACGCAGGTGCGCCAGATCTGGCCGGTCAGCATCGAGGTCGCCTCGCTGGCCCCGGAGACGGTCGATCGCGACAAGCTCAAGGACGCCCTCGACGAGGACCTGATGGCGGCTTACGACGAGCGCGAGGCGCAGTTCGGCGGCGAGCTGATGCGCTACCTGGAGCGCTCGATCCTGCTGCAGGTGATCGACAACCGCTGGCGCGAGCACCTCTACGACATGGACTACCTGCGCGAGGGCATCCACCTCCGTGGCTTCGCCCAGATCGACCCTCTCGTCGCTTACAAAAACGAGGGCTTCACGATGTTCCAGGAGCTGATGCACGCGATCTGGGACGAGTTCAGCAAGCTGCTCTTCCACGTCGAGGTCGAACTCGACCCCAACCAGGCCCAGCAGGCATTCGCCCCCAACGGCGAGGCCCAGCCCGCCGCGCTCGACTACTCCGGCGGCACGGCGGAGGCCCAGCCCTCGGCTCTGCGCCAGGTCGCCGCGGCCGGAGGGATCGAAGGCGTGGCTGGAGGAGCGGCCGCCGAAGGAAATGGCGCCCCCGAGGTGGTCGAGACCGTGGTCAAGGACGAGCACGACAAAGTCGGCCGCAACGACCCCTGCTGGTGCGGCTCGGGCAAGAAGTACAAGAAGTGCCACGGCGCCTAACGCCCCTTGAGCCACGATCCAGTCCGCCGCTTCGTCGACGCCTTCAATGGGGGCGATCTGGATGCCTTTGCCGCAGTGCTCGACCCGGAGGTCGAGCTGCATTCTGGGCGGGGCCTGCGCAAGGGGGTGGCGGCGGCGCGATTGTGGGCGACGCGGCCGCCCGGCGGCGTGCAGCAGACGATTGAGCTGGACGAGCTCTACGAGGAAGGCCTGGAGGGCGGTGGCGGGACCGCAGTCGCCCTGATCACCCGCCGCTGGCACTGGGAAGAGGACGGCTCTTTCGCCCATGAGGAGGAGATGGCCTGGCTCTTCGAGTTGCACGACGGCAGGATCCGCAGCTGGCGCCCTTTCGACGACCGCGCCGAGGCGCTGCGCGCGGGCGGGTTCGAGCACGGCGCCGCGGCTGGGTAAGCTGCGGGCATGGCTGAGACCGCGTCAACCGAATCGGTGCCGGCGCGGCTCGCCGAGATCCGCGATCAGTTGAAGCTGCTCGCGGACTACCTTTGACCCGGCTGCGCTTGAGTCGGAGATAACCGAGCTTGAGGCCGAGATGCAGCGGCCCGGCTTCTGGGACGAGCAGGAGGCGGCCGCCCGCACCTCGGCTGCCCACGCCCGCGCCCAGCGCAAGCTGAAGACCTTCCGTGAGCTGGAGTCGGAAGCGGGCGACCTCGCCGAGCTGGCCGAGATCGCGGCCGAGGACGAGGAGATGGCGGCAGAACTCGACACCCAGCTCTCCTCGGTAGAGCGCCGCCTGGCCGAGCTGGAGGAGGCGCGGCTGTTCAGCGGCAGCTACGACGCCGGCGATGCCGTCGTCACCGTCCATGCTGGGGCGGGGGGGACCGACTCCCAGGACTGGGCCGAGATCCTGCTGCGGATGTACCTGCGCTGGGCCGAGCGCCGCGGCTTCGAGGTTGAGATGAAGGAGGCCTCGCCGGGGGAGGAGGCGGGGCTGAAGTCAGGGACCTTTATCGCTCGCGGCGAGAACGCCTACGGCCTCTTCGCCGCCGAGCGCGGCGTCCACCGCCTGGTCCGGATCTCACCCTTCGACTCTTCGTCCCGACGCCACACCAGCTTCGCTCAGGTTGACGTCGCGCCCTTGGTCGATTCCGGGGTCGACGTCGAGATCGACGAGACCGACCTGCGGATCGACACCTACCGCGCCTCCGGGGCCGGCGGCCAGCACGTCAACAAGACCGACTCGGCGGTGCGGATCACCCACATCCCGACCAACACCGTCGTCCAGTGCCAGAACGAGCGCTCCCAGACCCAGAACAAAGCGGTGGCGATGCAGATGCTGCGCTCGAAGCTGGTCGAGCTGGAGGAGCGCAAACGGGCCGAAGAGCTGGCCAAGGTGCGCGGCGAGGTCAAGGACGTGGCCTGGGGCTCGCAGATCCGCAGCTACGTCCTGCACCCCTACACGATGGTCAAGGACCATCGCACCGAGCACGAGGTGGGCGACGTGCAGCGGGTGCTCGACGGCGACATCGACGAGTTCATCCGTGACTATCTGAACAAGACCGCTGCGTCTTCAGCGAGCTGATGGGGGTTCTGGCCGCGGGTCCTGTCGCCGGGGTGGGGTGGCCCTCGCTTGCACTGCGATCTGTTCCGGGCGAAGGGGTGGTTTCGCGTGTAGGGGTTGGGCCTTGCCCTCCACAGACTCCGTGCTGCGCGACACCACCCCACCCCGGCGCCACCCGCGGACGAGCGTCCCAACTCCTAACCCCGAACTGCATCAAATTCCCTACCTGCCAGAGGGAGAATTTGATGCAGTTCGCTCGACATGGGCGAGGGTCGGCCTGAGATGGCTGAGTCGCTGATTTTCCTCGAGCGCCCGGCGGCGGATGCGCCAGAGGGGCTGCTGGTGCTGCATCACGGCCGCGGCACCGACGAGCGCGATCTGCTCGGGCTGGCCGACGTCCTCGACCCGCAGCGACGGCTCCACGTCCTCACGCCGCGGGCGCCACTGACGCTGCCGGGCTCGCCCGGCTACCACTGGTATCTGGTGCCGCGGGTCGGCTACCCCGACCACGACACGTTCCACGCGGCACGGGCCGCCCTGGCCGAGCTCCACGACGGCCTCTGGGAGCGGACCGGGGTCGATCCTTCGCGCACCGTCCTCGGCGGCTTCTCGATGGGGTCCGTGATGAGCTACGCGATGGCGCTGAGTGGCGACCGGCCACCGGTGGCGGGCATCCTCGCCTTCAGCGGCTTTCTGCCGATCGTCGAGGACTGGCAGCCCAAGTTCGACGACAGGCTCGGGACCAAGGCCTTCATCGCCCACGGCCGCCAGGATCCGATCATGGAGATCGGGTTCGCCCACCGCGCCCGCGCGGCGCTTGAGGCCGGTGGCCTCGCCGTCGACTACCACGAGTCCGATCTGGGCCACCAGATCGACCCGGCCAACGTTCCCGCCGCGGTCGAGTGGCTGCATGAGACGATCTGAGCCGATGGCAGGCCCGCCCCCCGAGCTCGAAGGCGTCACCCACCGCGACGTGCAGGTGGGCGGGGTGCGGCTGCATGTGGCCGAAGCGGGCTCGGGCCCACCGATCGTCCTCCTGCACGGCTGGCCCCAGCACTGGTGGGTCTGGCGCAAGCTGTTGCCGGAGCTGGCCAAGGAACGGCGGGTGATCTGCCCTGACCTGCGCGGGTTCGGTTGGAGCGACGCCCCGGCCGGGGCCTATGAGCTGGGAGAACTTGCCGCCGACATCATCGGCCTGTTCGACGCGCTCGAGCTCGACCAGGTCGAGTTGATCGGACACGATTGGGGGGGCTACGTCGGCTTCCTCGTCTGCCTGCGGGCGCCGGAGCGCATCCGCCACTTCCTGGCGCTGGCGATCGCCCACCCCTGGATTGAGCCTCCCAAGCCCTCACTCGGCGCTCTGCGCATATTCGGCTACCAGTTCCTGATGGCGGCGCCCGGCATCGGCGCCTCGGTCCTTCGCTTCCTCCCGGCCTTCGTCGCAACGGTGATGAAGAAAGGGGCGCATCCCGATACGAGCTGGAGCAGGGAGGAGGTGGCCTGTTACGCCGAGAGCTTCCGTCCCGCCGACCACGCGCTCGCCTCCTCGCGCCTCTACCGCAGCTTCCTCAGGCGTGAGGTTCCACGGCTGCGCAACGGCCACTACCGTTCCCAGCGCCTCTCGGTCCCGACCCGCCTGCTCACCGGCGAGGCCGACCGGGTTGTGCGGGCGGAGTCGCTTGATGGCTTTCAGGCCTACGCCGACGACATGGCTCTGGAGGTGGTCCAGCGCTCTGGCCATTTCATCGCCGAGGAGCGCCCCGACATCGTGCTCGCAAGGGCCCACGAGCTGTTCGGCCCGGTCGCTGCCGCCTGAGGGCGGGACCGCTGCGGCTAAGCGCTGCGGGTTGGCTTGGCCTGGAGCCAGGTCAGCCGGTTGCCGCCACCGTGCTCGATCGTCAGGTGAAGGGTGTCGAAGCGCCGGCAGGAGTGAGGGGTGCCCGGGATGCGAATTTCGACCGTGAAGCTGTTGGCCGCCGCTGCCTTTGACGCCTGGCTTGGGCTGAGGCTCTCGGTCAGCCGAATCGTGCCCGCTTCGCTGAGATGCTGCTTCGAATCGGGCAGCTTGAGCCCGCCCTTGCTGCCGGCGAGGCGGTAGGAGACGGTCGCGTCAGTCGATTCGGTTGAGGTGTAGCGGACGAGCAGGCGGACCTTGTTCTGGGCCGGGTAGGCGAAGGCCTGGGCATGGGCCGTCTGCAGCAAACACTCGGCTGGAGGCAGGCCGGCTTCTTCGTCTTCCAATTCTTCTTCTTCGGCTTCTTCAGCTTCGAGTTCTTCCTCTTCGCTTTCTTCGCCTTCGTCTTCTTCGTCGAACGGCGTCGAGAGCGTCGGACCGGAGATGGGTCCGGCGTGGATGGTCAGCGCCGCGGCCGGCCGGGCGACGAGCAGCATCGCCAAAAGGGCGACGGGGACCGCGAAAAAGGCCCACCAGGCGATTCGCGTCGAGGTGGGCATGCGGCCAGGAACAGTTGTGTCGGTGCTCTGCATAGGCCCTGAATCGGTCGGGCCTGGGTGGACCTTTAGGCCCCTGGCCGGATGATCAGCTCTTCAGCACGCCCTCCAGGCGCAGCAGTCCCTCCTTCATCGGCAGGCCCCCTCCGTAGCCACCGAGGGCGCCGCTGGTCCGCAGCACGCGGTGGCAGGGGACGACGATCGGGATCGGGTTGGAACCGCAGGCTGTGCCCGCCGCGCGCACCGCCTTTTTGTTGCCTGCGCTGATCGCCATCTGGGTGTAGCTGCGGGTCTGGCCGTAGGGGATGCGGTCGATCGCTCGCAGCACCTTGCGGCGGAAGTCCTTGCTCAGCTGCCAGTCCAGCGCCAGGTCGAAGTGCTCGAGCTTGCCCTCGAAATAAAGGTCGAGCTCGCGGCGAACCTGGTCGAGCTGCGCGGGGGCCTCGAGCACGCGGGGGGAGACCCGGTCCGCCAGCTCCGCCAGCAGCTCGTCGGCGTCCTGGTTCGGCAGTCCCACCCGGACCAGTCCGCGCGGCGTCGTCGCCAGCAGCAGCTGCCCGTAGGGTGAGTCGGCAGTCGTGTAGGCGACGTCGAGCAGGCCCTCGTCGGATGCGCGCTCGGCGAGGAGTCGCAGCGAGTCCTTCATGCCAGCTCCTCTCGCAGTCGCTTGATTCCCTCGTGGAGGCTGCGGCGGGCGGCCTCCGGCGAGCAGCCCAACGTCGCGGCGATCTCCTCGTGGGGGAGGTCACAGGCGTAGCGCAGGGCCACGGCCGCCCGCTGTTTCGGCGGCAGGGCGCCGACCTTGAGCCAGATCCCGTCGCTCGGCTCGGGGTCGCTGACGGCGATCTCCGGCGGCTCGGCGACCGGCAGCGGCCGGCGGCCGTTGGCGCGGTGATGGTCGATCGCCTTGCGCGAGGCGATCGTCAGCAGCCAGCCGCGCAGGTTGCTGGTGTCATCAAGCTTCGGGTAGGCGCGCAGCGCGGAGAGAAACGTCTCCTGGAAGCAGTCGTCGGCGTCGCTGCGGCCGACGGCCCCGCGCAGGACCGCCATCACGTCGGCGGCGTGCTCGTCGATCAGGATCTGGAACGGGGGCAAGTCAGTCACCTCATGGATTAAACGCTGCGTTGCGGAGGAACGTGAGGCAGCGCTTGATCTAGGCTGCGGCGATGCCCGATCCTGGCAAGCCGCCGAGTGAGATCGTTGCCGGGGCGCTGGCCGAGGACCTCGGCGCCGGCGACGTCACCTCGGAGGCGACGGTGCCGGAGGAGGCGCGCGGGCGGGCCCGGATCGTGCAGAAGGCGCCCGGCGTCGCCTTTGGCTTCGAGCTTGTCGAGGAGACGATGCGCCAGTGCGGCGTCGAGCACGTCGACCGGCTCGTGGTCGAGGGGCAGTGGCGCGAGGATGTGCCGACCGAGGCGATCCTCGCCACCGGGTCGGCGCGATCGCTGTTGGCCGCCGAGCGCACGGCGCTGAACTTCCTCGGCCACCTCTCGGGCGTCGCCACCCTGACCGCCCGCTTTGTCGAGGCGGTCGCCGGCACCGGCGCCCGCATCCTCGACACCCGCAAGACGACGCCGGGCCTGCGGACGCTGGAGAAGGCGGCGGTCGTTGCCGGTGGCGGCCGCAACCACCGCATCGGCCTCTACGACGCGATCCTGATCAAGGAGAACCACATCGCCCTCGCCGACGGCCTGGCCAAGGCTGTCTACAAGGCCCGCCGCGCCCACCCCGACCTGGCGGTAGAGGTCGAGTGCCGCAACCTCGACGAGGTCGCCTACGCGCTCGGCACCGGCGCCGACATCCTCCTGCTCGACAACATGGACACCGAGACCTTGGCCAGAGCTGTCGCCCTGCGCGACACCGAAACCGGCGGGGCTGGGAAAGGCCCATCGCTTGAGGCTTCGGGTGGAGTCAACCTGGAGACGGTGCGCCCGATCGCGGAGACCGGGGTCGACCTGATCTCGATCGGCGCCCTCACCCACTCGGCGCCCTCGCTCGACTTCAGCATGCTGATCGAGCTCACTACTTGAGCAGTTTTGAGAGGCGGCGGTCTTTGAGGACGCGGCCGCCGGTCTGCTCCTTCGGGCAGTAGTTGGTCTGGTGCTCGGAGAAGAAGACAGCCTCGATCGTGGTCCCGCAGCGCGGGCAGGGCTCGCCCTCGCGGCGGTGGACCCGCAGCGGCATCGGCACCTTGTCGGGCACCTCGTCGCCGATCGCCTCCTCGTAGTGCTCGATCGCGTCGCCGAGCACGTGGAGGGCGCCGTGCAGCCGCTCGATCTCCTCCTCGTCTAGTTCCGAGCCTTTCTTGAAAGGGGAGAGGCGGGCCTCCCAGAGGATCTCGTCGACCCAGGAGCGGCCGATCCCGGCGATCGTCCGCTGGTTGCGCAGCAGCGGGTGGAGGTGGCGCGGCTGCGCGATCAGCTCGGCGAAGGCCGGCAGCGGGGGAGGGGGCCAGGCTTCCGGCCCCAGGGTCGCGACCATCTCGTCACTGGCGACCGCATCGGCGGCCAGCAGCTTCGCCCAGGCCCGCTGCTTGGTCCCGAACTCGCGCAGCCGCAGCTCGCGCCCGTCCTCGAGCCGGACCAGCACCCGCGAAGCACGGTCTTTGGGCGAGGCCCGTTTGTCGAAGGCCCGCAGCCGCCCGGCCGACATCAGGTGGATCAAGAGCGCCAGGTCGCCGAACTCGACCACCGGCATCTTGCCGACGCGGCGCACCCCACTCACCTTCCGACCCACCAGCGCATCAAGCGGCGGCTCAAAGGTCTTCATCACATTCATCCCCGGTGCCAACACCGATTCGACGACAGCTCCGGACAAGGCGGTGTTCAATCGCCGAGTCACGATCTCAACCTCCGGAAGCTCTGGCATCCAACAAGTCTGGCGGCTCCGCCTGTTGGTGGCCTGGCCAGGGGGCCGAGAACGTAAACCTCGCCCGCAGGCCCCCTGGCCAGGCCACCCTCCGGAACGGCTAGACTTGGACAACGTTCATTCGACTGGTTCAAGGCAAACGCCGGGCCAGCGAACATCAGGAAAGGAAGGGCTCATGCAGGAGCTCCCGACGATCCAACCCACCAAACCGGACGCTCTTTCGCCCGCAGAGATCGCTGCCCTGAGCGATGAAGTTCGCGCGCTCGCCGCCGAGCGCAACGCGGTCATCCTCGCCCACAACTACGAGCTGCCTGAGATCCAGGACGTCGCCCACCACATGGGCGACTCGCTCGGCCTCTCGCGCCAGGCCGCGGCCACCGACGCCGACGCGATCGCCTTCTGCGGCGTCCACTTCATGGCCGAGACGGCCTCGATCCTCTCGCCGGAGAAGACCGTGCTGATCCCCGACCTCGACGCCGGCTGCTCGCTTGCCGACTCGATCAACGCCGACCAGCTGCGCGCCTGGAAGGCCGAATACCCTGGGGCGATGGTCGTCATGTACGTCAACACCTCAGCCGAGGTCAAGGCCGAGACCGACTACTGCTGCACCTCCTCCAACGCGGTCAAGGTGGTCGAGCACATCTGGGCCGAGCACGGCCCCGATACCGAGATCCTCTTCGGCCCCGACATGTGGCTGGGCGCCTTCGTCGAGCGTGAGACCGGGCTCGTCGACGACCAGGAGCGGCGCGGCAACTTCCACATCTGGGACGGCGAGTGCCACGTCCACGCCGGCATCCGCCCCGGCGACATCGCCCAGACCCGGGCCGAACACCCCGAGGCCGAGTTCCTGATCCACCCCGAGTGCGGCTGCTCGACCCAGGCGATGGAGTACGTCGCCTCGGGCGATATCGAGCCCGACGGCGTCCACATGCTCTCGACCTCAGGGATGCTCGAGCACGTCGAATCGCATCCCGACGGGAGCTTCATCGTCGCCACCGAGAACGGGATGCTCTACCCGCTGCAGCAGGCGGCGCCGCAGGCCAACCTGATTGAGGCCAACCGGATGGCGGTCTGCAAATACATGAAGATGATCACGCTGCCGAAACTGCGCGACTCGCTGCGCGATATGAAGCACGAAGTCCGGGTCCCGGCCGATGTCGCCGAGCTTGCCCGGGTCCCGATTGAGCGAATGGTCGCGATCGGTTAGCGCGAGGTAGAGTCCGCCGGGCCCGCCAGCCCGAAGAAAAGGACCCAGTCCCTTGCCCGAGATCGCACCCCAGGATTCAACCAGCACCGAGCAGCTGCACGAGCTCGCTCAGCAGCTCCGCGTCGACTCGATCCGCGCTGTAGCGGCGGGCGGCTCCGGGCATCCGACCTCCTCGATGTCGGCCGCCGACCTGATGGCGGTGCTGCTGGCGCGCTACCTCCGCTACGACTTCTCCGCACCCGAGAACAAGGCGAACGACCACCTCGTCTTCTCCAAGGGGCACGCCTCGCCGCTGCTGTACTCGCTCTACAAGATGGCGGGCGCGATCGACGACGAGGAGCTGCTGACCTTCCGCAAGTTCGGCTCCCGCCTGCAGGGGCACCCGACGCCGGAAATTCCCTGGGTCGACGTCACCACCGGCTCGCTCGGCCAGGGCCTGCCGATCTCGGTTGGCATTGCCCAGGCTGCCGCCCGGCTCGAATCTTCGGACCTGCGGGTTTGGGTGCTTTGCGGCGATTCCGAGATGGCGGAGGGGTCGATGTGGGAGGCCTTCGAGCACGCGGGCCTGGCGCAGTTGAGCAACCTCGTCGCCATCGTCGATGTCAACCGCCTCGGCCAGCGCGGCCCGACCATGCACGAGTGGGACACCTCTTCGATGGCGGCGCGGGCGCGCGCCAACGGCTGGGACGTGCAGGAGATCGACGGCCACGACCTGGCGGCGATCGACGCGGCCTACACGCAGGCGCTTGCCGCCGATCGCCCGGCTGCGATTTTCGCTCGGACGAAGAAGGGCGCCGGAGTTGCCGCGGTCGAGGACCAGCCGAACTGGCACGGCAAGCCGCTCGCCGATCCCGATGCCGCGGTCGAGGAGCTGGGTGGCATCCGCTCGCTCTCGGTCGCGGTGCAGTCGCCGCCGCAGGCGCAGCCGTTCGAGGTCGCGCGGGCGCAGGTCGACAAGCCGACCTACGAGCTGGGCGCCAAGGTTGCGACCCGCGGCGCCTACGGCGACGCCCTCGCCTGGCTCGGCTCGATCGACGACAAAGTGGTGGCGCTCGACGCCGAGGTCGGCAACTCGACCTACGCCGAACGCTTCGCCGCCAAGCACCCGGACCGCTTCTTCGAGATGTACATCGCCGAGCAGCAGATGGTGGCGGCCGCGGTTGGCCTGCAGGTGCGGGGCTGGAAGCCGTTCGCCTCCACCTTCGGCGCCTTCCTCAGCCGCGCCTACGACTTCGTCCGCATGGCGGCGATCTCCGATGCCGATCTCAAGCTCTGCGGCTCCCACGTCGGGGTCTCGATTGGCGCCGACGGGCCTTCGCAGATGGCGCTCGAGGACATCGCCAGCTTCCGGGCTGTGTTCGGCAGCGTCGTCCTCTACCCATCCGACGCCAACCAGACCGTGCAGCTCGTCGACGCGATGAGGCAGCACCACGGCGTCAGCTACCTGCGCAGCACCCGCGAGGCGCTGCCGACGCTATATGGGGCGGATGAGTCCTTCGAGATCGGCGGCAGCCGCACCCTGCGCTCCAGCGCGGACGACGCGATCACCCTGATCGGCGCCGGCATCACCCTGCACGAATGCCTCGCCGCCGCCGACGAGCTCGCCGAAAGCGGGGTCAGCGCTCGCGTCATCGACCTCTACTCGGTCAAGCCGATCGACGCCGAGGCCGTGCTCGCCGCCGCCGCCGACACCGGGATCGTGGTCACGGTCGAGGATCACTGGCCGGAGGGGGGGATCGGCGAGACGGTTGCCGGCGTCCTCGCCGAATCCGACGTCGGCGCACGCCTCGTCCGTCTCGCCGTCTCCGGCCGCCCCGGCAGCGGCCAGCCAGCCGAGCTCCTGGCCGCGGCCGGGATCGACGCCGCGCACATCGTTTCCGCGGCCCAGTCGGCAATTACTAGCGCCCGCTAATACTTCGCTAAGCTTTCGCCAACGTGAGTTGGGCGCAGTCTTGCGCGCCCGGCGGGGCGCAGGAGTCACCCTGTGCTCGCAGAACAGAGCCCGGACATGGCTAGAGCGAGCAAGCGAAACAAGAGCGATGGACAGCCGCAGCGGCCCCGCAAGGGCGGCGCGCCGATCATCGAGCTGCGCGAGGCGACCAAGGTCTACCCCGGTGGGCACATGGCGCTCGACCGCGTCTCGCTGGCGATCAACCGTGGCGAGTTCGTCTTCCTCGTCGGCCCGACCGGCTGCGGCAAGTCGACCCTGATCAAGATGCTGATCCGCGAGCTGGCCCCGACCAGCGGCACGGTCAGCATCGCCGGCCGCGACATGGGGGCTCTGCCGGAGAAGAAGATCCCGCAGCTGCGCCGCAACATCGGCACCGTCTTCCAGGATTTCAAGCTGCTGCCCGACCGCACCGTCTACGACAACGTCGCCTACGCGCTGCAGGTGATCGGCGCCAGCCGCCACGAAATCCGCGAGCAGGTGCCGGAGACGCTGCGCCTGGTCGGGCTCTCGACCAAGCTCCACAGCTATCCCGACCAGCTTTCCGGCGGCGAGCAGCAGCGCGTCTCGATCGCCCGCGCCTTCGTCAACCACCCGCCGCTCCTGCTCGCCGACGAGCCCAGCGGCAACCTCGACCCGGTCACCTCGATCGGGGTGATGCAGCTGCTGTACCGGATCAACAAGACCGGGACTACGGTGCTCGTCGTCACCCACGACCGCGAGATGGTCGACAACATGCAGCGCCGCGTGATCGAGCTCTACGAGGGCCGCGTCGTCCGCGACGAGGTCAGCGGCGGCTACACCGAGGAGTCGACGACCGAGTTCGGCGTCCGCATGCGGGCCGAGATGGGCGTCGCCCCCGAGGGCCAGACCAACGGACACGACAAGCAGCCGTTCTAGATGTCAAAGCTCTTCTTCTTCATCCAGGAGGCATTCCGGGCGCTGCGCCGCAACGCCGCGCCGAGCATGGCCGCGATCGTGACCACGGTCACCACCGTGATCCTGCTCGGAGTGCTGATCCCGATCTTCCAGACGACCCAGGCCAAGAGCGACCAGGTCCGCAGCCAGCTTGAGATCCGCTACCCGATCTACGCCGACGCGACCAAAGGCGAGATCGCCTCGACCGAGAAGCAGCTGGCCGCGGTCCCGCACGTGAAGTCGGTCCGGCTGATCAGCAAAAGCGAAGCCCTGGCAGAACTGAAGAAGGATCTCAAAGACAAAACGATCCTCGAACAGCTGCACACCAACCCGCTGCCCGCCAACTTCGCGGTCAAGGCCGACGATGCCGCCAACCTCGACTCGATCCGGGCCGAAATCATGCCCCCCGGGCCAAATGGCAAGCCAAAGCCGATCTCTTCGATCATCTCCGGCGAATTCGACCGCCAGCAGGACTCCCAGCAGATCGAGCAGGTGACCAGCGCCCTCAAAATCGTCCTCACCGTGATCACGGCGCTGCTGATCATCGCCTCGCTGATGCTGGTCGGCAACACGATCCGGCTCTCGATCTACACCCGCCGCCGTGAGGTGGAGGTGATGCGGCTGGTCGGCGCGACCCGCTGGTTCATCCGCTGGCCGTTCATGATCGAGGGCGTCGTCGTCGGCTTCGCTGGCGGCCTGATAGCCATACTTATCCTGTGGCTGGGCAAGATCACCATCGTCGACCCGCTCAGCAAGACCTTCTCCTTCCTCGCGGCCCAGAACAACAGCACCCTCTCGTTCCCGGCCCTGGTGGCGATCCTCTTCGCCGCCGCGGTCCTGGTCTCCGCGGTTGGCTCAGGCGTCACGCTGCGCCGCTTCCTGAAGGTCTGAGCCCCTCATGAGGGCCAGGGCGGTAATCGCCTTCTCAACGGCGCTGGTCGCTGTCCTCCTCGTCGGCCTCTGGCTGGGTGGGCACCCGGGCAAGCTGCCGACCTTCGTCCGCAAGGGCTTCGTCGATTCCTCAGCCGGCCTGACCGCCGAGGCGAACGAACTGATCAAGGACAACTACTACCGCTCGGTCGGCGAAACCCAGCTCGGCAACTCTTCCCTGCAGGGCATGGTCAAGGGGCTGCGCCAGCGCTTCCACGACCGCTTCTCCGACTATTTCTCGCCGGAACACCTCGAACAGTTCAACGAAGAGATCTCCGGCCACTTCTCCGGGATCGGGCTCAGCGTTAAAGAAGTCAAGCGCGGGCTCGAAGTCGAACGCGCCTTCGCCGGCTCGCCCGCCGCCAGGGCGGGGATCGAAGCCGGCGACACGGTCGTCTCCGTCGATGGCCACTCGCTGGCCGGCATCAACAGCACCGTGGCGACGGAAAAGATCAAAGGCCCGGAAGGGACCGATGTCGTCATCGGCGTGCTCGATGCCAAGACCGGCAAGGTCCGCAAGGTGAGGCTGACCCGGGCCCAGGTCTCGCTGCCGAACGTGACCAGCCGGGTCAAGACCGTGAAGGGCCGCAAGCTCGGCTACATCCGCTTTCTCAGTTTCAGCGAAGGCGCCCACGCTGAGCTGCGCGAAGCGGTCGAAAAGGTCGAGAGCGAAGGCGCCGAAGGGATCGTGCTCGACCTGCGCGGCAACGGCGGCGGCCTGCTCGAGGAGGCGGTGCTGACCGCCAGCATCTTCTTGCCCAAGGACGAAGTCGTGGTGACGACCGAGTCGCGCACACAGGGCAACGCCGAATACAAGACGGTCGGCGAAAACCTGCCGCAGCGGCCGCTGGTGATCCTGATCGACCGCAACACCGCCTCGGCGGCCGAGATCCTGACCGCGGCCCTGGCCGACGACGCCGGCGCAACGGTCGTCGGCACCCGCTCTTACGGCAAGGGGGTCTTCCAGCAGGAGGTCGACCTCTCCAACGGCGGCGCGCTGAAGCTGACGATCGGCGAGTACTTCACGCCAGAACACGTGAATCTGGCGGGCAAGGGCATCCACCCAGATGTGCGCGCCAGCGACGATCCGCGGACCAAAACCGACGAGGCGATGCAGCGCGCCTTCGGCGTCCTGGCCGGCCAGGCGCAGGAATGAGGGCGCGGGCGACCGCCCCGCCGAAGCGCGCTCGCCAGGCGGTCGAGGCCCTGCTCCGCGAGCGGCTCGGCCACCGTGGCTTCAGCGCAGGACTTGAGCTGGAGGCCGGCAAGGCCGCGCTGGTTGCCGATGCCCGCTTCCGCGGCCGCCGCGACCTGCGGGCGCTGCACACCTTCACCGTCGACCCCGCCACCGCGCGCGATTTCGACGACGCGATCTCGGCCCAGCGCGAGGGCGACAGCGCTCGGATCTGGGTCCACATCGCCGATGTCGCCGCCCATGTCCCGCCAGGATCGGCGCTGGACGAAGAGGCGCGCCGGCGCTGCAACAGCACCTACGTGCCGGGGGCGGTCGAGCCGATGCTGCCGCACGCGCTGAGCAGCGAGGCCTGCAGCCTGGCGCCGGACGTCGACCGCCTCGCGGTCACCGCCGAGATCGAGCTCGGCCCCGATGCCGAGCCGCGCCAGGCGCGCTTTTACCGCAGCCTGATCCGCTCCGACGCCCGCTTCGACTACGACCAGCTCGACCTCATCTTCTCCGGCCGGGCCGAGGCGCCTGAGGATGTCGCCGAACCGCTGGCGGTGGCGCGCGAAGTGGCGGCGGCGTTGGGCGAGCGGCCGAGCACGACCAGGCTCGAGATCGAGTCCTTCGAGCCCGAGTTCCGCTTCGACTCCGAAGGCAACGTGACCGGGGCCCGTGGCGTCGCCCAGACCGAGTCGCACCGTCTGATCGAGCGCCTGATGATCCTTGCCAACGAGCAGGTGGCCCAGCTCTTGGAGCGCCGCCGCGCTCCGGCGATCTATCGGGTCCACGCCCAGCCCGACCCGCCGCGGGTCGAGCGCATGGTCGGCCAGCTGCACGCGCTCGGGGTGCCGACGCCGCCGCTGCGCGCCGGCCTCTCCGCCCGCGAGGCGGGGGGCGTCGCCGCCGAGGCGAGCAAGCTGGCGACCCGTGAGGCCGGGCGGCGCGGCCACGGCCGCGAGGCGTATACATCGCTCGTGCTCCGCTCGCTCAAACCTGCCCTCTACAGCGAGCGCAACAGCGGCCATGCCGGTCTTGGCAGCGCCGCCTACTGCCACTTCACCTCGCCGATCCGCCGCTACCCCGACCTCGTTGTGCATCGGGCGCTGCTGGCGGCGATCGGGGAGGGGGAGGACGCGCCGAGCCTGGGTGAGGCCCGGATCATCGCCCAGCGCTGCTCGGAGTCCGAGCGCGAGTCGACCAAGATCGAGCGCGACGCCGACGATGTCTGCGCTGCCTACCTGCTCGACCGCGAGCTCTTCGAGCGCGGCTGGGAGCAGCAGTTCGAGGGGGAGGTCTCCGGCGTGATCCAGGCCGGCGCCTTCGTCGCCTTTGCCGGTGAGCTCGGCGATACCTACGAGGGCTTTGTGCCGGCGCGGCTGATGCGCGGCGAGTACTTCGAGCTGAACGAGACCGAGACGGCGCTGGTCGGCCGCAAGACGGGGACGACGGTGCGCCTGGGCGATCCAATCTCGGTCAAGGTGGGGAGGATCGACGGCCCGGCGGGCCGGGTCGACCTGGAGCCGGCCGATGGCTGAAAAGAAAAAGAGGCTGCCCGAGTCCGGCGACGTCGTCACCAACCGTCGCGCCCGCCACAAGTTCGAATGGGTCGAGAAGATGGAGGCCGGGATCGTGCTCAGCGGGCCCGAGGTCAAGTCGCTGCGCGGCGGCAACGCCCAGATGACCGATGCCTACGCGGTGGTCGAGGACGGCGAGGTCTGGCTGCGCAAGCTCTACATCCCGCCCTACGTCTTCGCCGGCAACGACAATCACGACCCTGATCGCCCGCGCAAGCTGCTCCTGCACCGGGGCGAGATCGAGCGCCTAATCGGGACCACGGCGCAGAAAGGCCTGACTCTGATCCCGACCCGGATCTACTTCAAAGGCCCGCGGGCAAAGGTCGAGCTGGCGCTGGCCCGGGGCAAGGAGGGGCGCGACCGCCGTCGCGAGATCGCCGATCGCGACGTGCGGCGCGAAGTCGAGCGCGATTTCAAGGGCCGGATGAGATAACTGGTGCCTGACCGCCTCACGTGAAAAGATTGGAAGACATGCATACTGCCTCCATCCTCCCGTTCGGAAATTTCGTTGGTGACAACACGTCTTATCTCGTCGCCGCCCTGCTGGCGGCGATCCTCCTGCTCCTGCTGGTGGTCAGCATCACCCAGCGGCGGGCGAAAGATAAAGCCAAAAAACAGGCGATAGCCCAGGGGCCGGGCCCGAGCGGGCCGACGGCCGGGGTCTCACCGGTCGCAGGCGCCCCCGCCGCCATCGGAGCGCCGCCGCATGTGGCTGGCCCTGGTCCGGGGCAGCCGCCCCAGAACGCCAAGGAGAAGCGCGCCAAAGCCCGCGAGCAGCAGCGCGCCGCCCGCCTAGAGCACCGCAAACGCAGCCAGGAAGAGGCAAAACGGCGGCGCGAGGAGAAACAGGCAAAACGGGCGCAGCGCCGGGGCAAACCAGTTCCCGCCCCAACGCAGCCCGCTGCCCCCGCCACCCAGCCGTCGGCCGCCGCCACAGCTCCCGGGGCGGTGCCGCTGGTGCCGGGCGCGCCCGGCACGGCCGGCGCCGGTCAGCCTCAGCCGGCGCCCGTGCCTCAGCTTGCCCCGGCCCCCGCCAAGCGAGGGCCGTTCGGGATCAAGCTTGGCGGCGGCGACCGCCGCCGCCAGAAGGACGCAGCCAAAGCCGAGCGCCAGCTGGCCGCTGCCCGGGCTGCCCAGGAGCGCGAGATGCTGAAAACCGGCATCGCGCCGCCGGCGGAGGCGATCCAGCCTCCCGCTCCCGTGGCGCCACAGCCTCCGGTCCCGCCGCTGCCCCCGCCCCCGGCGCCACTGGCGCAGGACTTTCCCCCGACTCCACCACCGGCGCCGGCGCCGCCCGCGGCCCCGCAGCAGCCTGCGGCCCCGCAGCAGCCTGCGGCCCCGCAGCAGCCTGCGGCCCCGTTGCCGCCTCCCGGCTATGACGCGACTGCGGCCGAGCAGCGGGTGCGCTCGAAGGTCGAGGAGATTCAGCGCGAGGAGGAGCGGATGCGGGTTGAGGCCGACGAGCGCATTCGCGATGCCGAGCGGATGCAGCGCGAGGCCGAAGAGCGCGCCGCCGGCGCCCAGGCGAGCCAGATCACCCAGAGCATGGAGGCGATCCCACCGGCGCAGCCGCCATCGCCGAGCCCGCCGCCGATGCCACCGTCGCCGCTGGGCGAGCCGCAGCCGCCGGCGCCGCCAGAGCCGGCCCAGCCAGCGCCTGAGCTGGGCGCCGCCGAGCAGCAGATCCAGCAGGAGCGTGAGGCCCATGAGCGCTCACTGAGCCAGGCGCAGGAGCGCTTGCGCGAGATCGAGGAGCGGACCAAAGCGGCCGAGCGCCGCGCGGTCGAGGCGCAGCGCCTGGCTAAATTGAAAGCTGAGGAGGCCGAGCGCCAGCAGCGCCTGCGCGAGATCCACGAGAGCGTTGCCGCGGCCGAGGAGCGAGCCCGCGAGGCCGAGCGCCGCGCGGCCGAGGCGGAGCAGGCTGTGCTGCAGTCTGTGCAGCTGCCGCCCGAGCCGGGCGCGCCGACCCCGCCCGTGGCGCCGCTTTCCCCGGAGCCTGCTGCGCCGCCCCCCTTTGGCGCTCCGGCGCCGATCCAGGAGATGCCTGCTCCGGGCTTGGGCGAGGAGCCGCCTTCGGCTGTGCATGAGCTGCCGACGCCACTGCCACCTTCATCGCCGCCGCCTTCGCAGCCGCCGCCCTTTGCCGTCGCGCCGCCGATGTCCGCGCCGACACCGGAGCCGCCGGCGCCAGCGACCAGCGCCCTCGGCGCTCAGAAGATCAACCTCAACACGGTCACCTTCGAGCAGTTGCGCGAGCACGATCTCTCGGTCACCCAGGCCACCCGCCTGCTTGCTCATCGCGAGCGCCTCGGCCAGTTCCAGTCGGTCGACGACCTCGAGCAGATCGCCGGCTTCCCGCAGGAGGTAGTCGACGATTTGAAGCTCCGCTCGACTGTCTAGCGGAGACTTTGGCTAGAGGCCGTAGGCCTCGATCAATTTGAGCCAGACCTCGCCGCGCGTGGGGTAGGCCGGAACGGCATGGCGCAGCTGCTGCAGCGGGACCTTGCCCACGATCGCGACCGTCGCGGCGTGGAGGAAGTCGGCGGTCTCGAAGCCGACGAAGGTGGCGCCGACGATTGTCTTGCTCGCCTCGTCGACGACGATCCGCGAAATGCCGCCGGTGCCCTTGCCCTGGAAGCTCGCGCCTGCCGTCCCGTCGGTGGCGACATCGGTCGCCGAGGCGTCGATCCCGGCCTCCTTTGCCTCGGCCAGCGTCTGGCCGACAGCGGCCACCTGGGGGTCGGTGAAGGTGACCCGGGGCGAGCCGATGGCCTCGGCCCTGGCCCGCACTTCGCGCCCAAGGATGTTCTCTGCGGCGACCCAGGCCTGGTACTTGCCGATGTGGGTGAGCAGGGCGCGGCCGTTGACGTCGCCGATCGCGTAGAGCCAGTCCCGCCCTCCGACCTGCAGCCGGTCGTCGGTCTCGAGGAAGCCGTCGGCCTCGATCCCGACCGAGTCCAAGCCGATCCCCTCGACCCGGGGCCGGCGGCCGACGGCGACCAGGATCTCGCTCGCTTCCACCCGCTCGCCCCCGCCCAGCTCGACGACGATGCCTGGGCCGGCGTTGCTGACCCGTTCGGCTTTGACCCCGACGCGGACGTCGACGCCGTGGTTGTCGCGCAGCGATTCGGCGAGCTGCTCGCCGGCGAAGGGCTCCTCACGCGGCAGCAGCCGCTCGGCCCCCTCGATCAGGGTGACCTTCGTCCCCAGTGTCGACCAGGCCTGGGCCAGCTCTGCCCCGACCGGGCCGCCGCCGAGGACGATCATGCTGGCCGGGATCTGCTTCGAGGTTGTGCCCTCGCGATTGCTCCAGGTGCGCACCGTTTCAAGGCCGTCGATCGGCGGGATCGCGGCCGAGGTGCCGGTGGCGACGATCACGGCCCGGCGCGCGTGGAGTACATCGCCGTCGACCATGACCCGGCGCTCGCCATCGAGCTGGGCCTGGCCGCGAAGCAGCTCGATCCCACGTTCTTCCAGCCAGGGCAGCTGGCCCGAGTCGTCGAAGCCGTGAATCACCTCATCGCGGCGGTCGAGCACCGCCTGCGGGTCGAGTTCACCGCTGACCGCCTCGGCTGCCCCCGGCACTCGACGCGCCTCATCGAGCAACTGCCCTGGCCGCAGCAGCGCCTTTGAGGGCATGCAGGCGTAAAAGGAGCACTCGCCGCCGATCAGGTGTGACTCGGCCAGGGCCACGCTCAGCCCGCCTTCGGCCAGCCGCCCGGCGGCGACCTCGCCGGCGGGGCCGGCGCCAAGCACGACCACATCGAACTCTCTCTCGCTCATTTGGACCTTCCTGCCCAACGCCGTACAATCGAAAACGCACATAAGCACGGGGGCGACAGGCTTCGACGTGGTCGATCCGTGCGAATGGTTGCAGGTCGAGGTTGCCGGAGGCCTCGTTAAACCCCGGCACCAACCAATACGTGCGGACCATGAGTTCGCCCTTGCCGCTTAGTTCATAGCTAAGCGATAAGAGTCGGTCCTCCCGCGCCCGCCGGGAGGGGCACCGGCTTCAAAAGCGGGCTTACCCAGGCGGATCGCCCCGTCCATCAGGGGAAAAATCAGAGGGCTTTATCTCCCGCAGTGCCTGCTGGCGCGGACCCCGGGAGACGAGACTAAAGCGCCGGCTATACCTGTAGACGCCTTCGCATCACGGCCGCGGATCCGAGTTCAACTCTCGGCGCCTCCACTGATTCCGCTTAACCCCGAACTGCATCAAATTCTCAATCTGGCAGGTAGAGAATTTGATGCAGTTCGGGTCAGTTGCCGCTTGTGTCGCCGCGGGGCAGGGCGGCCAGCTCGATGTCCCTGCTGACCGCGCCGATCTCGTTTGGCAGCTCCGAGAGCTGGACGTTGGCGACGAACTCCATTGGGCGGCCGAGCGGGCGGAAGAAGTTGTCGTAGTGGGTGGGGACCACGGTGCGGGGGTTGAGGCGGGGCAGGATCCGCTTCCAGTAGTCGTCGGTGAAGGCGCGGCCG
Source organism: uncultured Conexibacteraceae bacterium (assembly GCA_964401995.1). Taxonomy (GTDB): domain Bacteria; phylum Actinomycetota; class Thermoleophilia; order Solirubrobacterales; family 70-9; genus DATCBF01. Next base: position 234,414 of record CAYOAP010000001.1, read on the forward strand.
GCGATGCCGGCAAGGAAGACATCGACGTCGCGCTCGCGGACCGCGTCGTTGACCAGGTTGGCACTGCCCTGGTGGTAGAAGCGGATGCCGGCGACCGCGATCGAGATCCCCCAGACCTGGCCGCAGCGGTAGGCGGCGGGGGAGAGCGAGTCGAGGTGCTCGCAGGTCAGCTCGCCGTCGTAGGGGACGGCGAGGCCGAGCAGCAGCTTCGAGTGGACGCTGGGGGTGAAGCTGACCTCGAACGGCCCCAGCTCGTAGGTCTTGTAGGGCTCAACCTCGACCGCACGCTCGGCGAGGCCGTGCAGGTTCATCAACGTCGCCAGCGAGCTCGACCCATATGCCTTGCAGTCGAAGCGGCGGGCGATCGCGGGGGCGTCGACGGCGTGGTCAAAGTGGGTGTGCCCGACCAGCACGCCGACCGTCTTGCCCGGCGCGCTGACGAAGCGGTCGAGCGCCGCCGGGTCGGGCATCGTCGGCCGCCGCAGAATCAGGTCGCGCAGCGGCACCCGCGAGAGGTAGGGGTCGATGAAGAGGGTCTGCCCCTCGTAGGTGAGGCGGTAGCCGGAGACGCCGAGCCACTCGACCTCCAGCCCCTGAGGAAGGGCCAACGGCCTCCGCTCCAACTCGCTTAGCGCCTGTCCGTCGTCGCGGTTGCTCGAGCGTCGCGTCGCCCGCGCCTTGGCCAGCTCGGCGACGTGTCGCAGCGGCCCGGGCATCTCGCCCTACTGCTCCGCCTGGACTCGCAGCCAGGCGAGCACTGCGCTCGCGTCGCGGTCGGGCGGGAAGACGGGGTAGAAGGCCTTGGCGATCTTTCCCGCCTCGGCGATCAGGGTGAGGCGGCGGTAGAGCCGCCAGCCCTCGACTTCGAAGCAAGGCAGGCGCAGCGCGTCGGCGAGCTTCAGCTCGCTGTCGCTGAGCAGCGGGAACGGTATGTGCTCGCGCTGGGCGAACTCCGACTGTTCGGCCGGGCTCTGGGCGCTGATGCCGACGACGGCCGCGCCGAGCTGCTTGAACTCGGCGAGGCTGTCGCGGAAGGCGCAGCTCTGGGGAGTGCAGCCGCGCGCTCCCGGGATGTCGTCCCAGCCCGGCAGCAGCGGCTGGCCGGGCACGCCGGTCCTCGGGTAGAGGTAGGCGACGAGCCGTCCCTGCGCGAGCTGCGCCAGGTTCTCCGTGCCGCTGCCCTGCGTCGAGGGGAGCGCAAGCTCTGGGATCGCCAGCCCGGCCAGATGATCGGCGGCGCCGTCGTCCTCGGGAACGGGGAGACCTGACGGCAGGCTCAGGTAGTCAGCACTCACCGCCACATCGTCGCAGGGGGCACCCGGGTTGGTGCCTGCCGAGGGACGAAGTAGGGTCACTTTCAGTGAGCCACATCCTCTTCTTCGCCTTCACCTCCGCCTTCAACCCGACTCTGCTCGCGGCAACCACGGTGATGCTGCTGTTGGACCATCCCAAGCGCCTCCTGCTTGGCTACGTGCTGGGAGCGGCGATGACGAGCATCACGCTCGGCCTCGTGATCGTCTTCGCCATGCAGGACTCAGCCGCGGTCGATACGGCGAAAAACACGGTCAACCCGCTCACCGACCTGGTTGCCGGGGCGCTGCTGCTGATCGTTGCCTGCGTGCTCGGCACCGGCCAGGATCAGAAGCTGGCCGAGCGCCGCCGCCGGCGCAAGGGTCCGAAGAAAGACAAGGGGCCGCCGCGCTGGCAGCAGAAGCTGAGCAAGGGCTCGGCCCGGACCACCTTCGCCGTCGGCGCCATCCTCACCCTGCCCGGCGCCTCCTATCTGGCCGGCCTCGACCGCATCGCCAGCGAAGACTTCTCGACCGTGGAGACGGTTGGCGTCGTCGTCCTCTTCAACCTGATCATGCTGCTGCTGATTGAGGTGCCGCTGATCGGCTACGCGATCGCGCCGGACTGGACGCCGAAGGCCGTCACCAGCTTCAAAGAGGGGCTCAGCCGCCGTGGCCGCAGGTTGGGAGTGCGCGGAGCGGCGATCATCGGCATCCTTCTGATTGTGCGCGGCGTGATCACCCTGATCGCTTAAGCGGCGATCGAGCAGCCGCACAAACCTCTCCGCTTTCCTTCAGATCTCAAATGGCAATCGCGACAGCAACAACCCTGGACGTCCACGTCGGCGGCAAGCTGCTGTTCGAGGACGTCTCCTTCAAGCTCGAGCCGGGGGAGAGGATGACCCTCTCCGGGCGCAACGGCGCCGGCAAGTCGACCCTGCTGCGGATGCTGGCCGGCGAGTTGTCGCCGGACTCGGGCAGCCTCGTCCTGCAGAAAGGGGCGCGGGTGGCGCTGCACGATCAGCGGCCGCCGCGCGAGTCCGAGCTCTCGCTCGGCGAGTACGTCTTCGCCGGCCGCGCCGACATGCTGGAGACCGAGGCGGAGCTGGCGCGGCTGGAGGGGGAGATGTCGCAGGGCAGCGCGGGCGAGGAGCTGATGCACGCCTACGCTGCGGCGCAGGCGAAGCTCGAGTTCGGCGGTGGCTACCGCTGGCGCGACGACGTGCTTTCGGTCCTCGGCGGCCTCGGCTTCACCGAGGAGCACACGAAAAGGTCGCTGGCGACCTTCTCTGGCGGCGAGCTGACCCGCGCCTCGCTGGCGCGGGCATTGGCGACCCGGCCTGACCTGCTGTTGCTCGACGAGCCGACAAACCACCTCGACATCCCCTCGCTGGAGTGGCTGGAGCGCTATCTGGTCGGCCTCGACGCCGCCGTCGTCCTCGTCGCCCACGACCGCTGGTTCCTCGAGGCGGTGGGGACCTCGGTGCTGGAGATCGAGGCGCAGCGGGCCCGCTTCTTCGCCGGCCCCTGGCATGCCTGGCGCAAGGAGCAGGCGGCGCGGGCGATCGCGTTGGGCAAGGCGATCGAGCGCCAGCAGGCCGAGATCGAGCGGATGGAGCGCTTCGTCGAGCGCTTCCGCTACAAGGCGACCAAGGCCAAACAGGCGCAGTCGCGGCTCAAACAGATCGACAAGATCAAGCGTGACGGGGCCAAGGCTGAACAGCGCGACCGGCGCAACCTGCGCTTCTCATTCGTCGAGCCGGAGCGCCCCGGCCGGGTCGTGATCACGATGCGCAAAGGGACGATCGAGGTGCCGGGCCGGACCCTGCTCTCCGAGGCGGAGCTGGAAGTCGAGCGCGGCGAGCACGTGGTCCTGATCGGGCCCAACGGCGCCGGCAAGACGACGCTGATCGAGACCCTGGCGGGGGTCAAGGAGCCAGCTAGCGGCAGCATCCGCACCGGCCACAACGTCAAGATCGGCTACCTCTCCCAGCACGCCGACACCGCGGCCGGCACCGGCACCGTGCTTGACGCCGCCGCCCGCGAGACCGGCCTCGCCGGCCAGAAGGTGCGCGACCTGCTGGGCAGCTTCCTCTTCTCCGGCGCCGACGCCAACAAGCAGCTGAGCGACATCTCGGGCGGTGAGCAGCGGCGGCTTTCGCTGGCGATTCTGGTCGCCTCCGGCGCCAACGTCCTGATCCTCGACGAGCCGACCAACCATCTCGACATCGAGAGCCGCGAGGCGCTTGAGGACGCGCTCTCTGCCTTCAGCGGCGCCGTGATCTTGATCTCCCACGATCGCGCCCTGCTGGAGGCGGTTGGCAGCCGCACCGTCGTTGTCGAGGGCGGTGGGCTGCGCAGCTTTCCGGTCGGCTGGGCCACTTACCAGCGCGATCGCGACGAAGAAGAGGTCACCGCTGTGGCCGCCGCGAAGAAGCCGGCCGCCGGCAAGGATAAGCGCTCCCGGGCCGCCGGTCCCTCCAACAACGCCCGCCGCAAGGTCGCGCGCCTGCAGGAGCGGATCGAGCAGGCCGAAGCCGAGCTGCGCGGCCTTGAGGAGGAGCTGGCGGATCCGGGCGCCTGGTCGAGCCCGACTCAAGCCGAGCGCGCCGGCGAGCGCCACGCGGCGGCGAAGCGGGCGGTGGCGGAGCTCTACGAGCAGTGGGAGAAGGCTGAGGCGAAGGTTTAGGGGCTAGGCGGGCGCTTGGCCCGCTTCGTCGCCCTCGTGCTGGGTGATGAAGGCGCCGGGCGTCATTCCGATGAAAGCGTCGACGATCTCGGGGTCGAACTGCCGGTTTTTGAGGTCGTCGATCTCTTTCAGCGCTTTCGCCAGTGGCCAGGCTTTCTTATAGGGGCGCTCGTGGGTGAGCGCGTCGAAGACATCGGCGAGGCCGACGAGCTGCCCCGCGATCGGGATCTCGTTGCCGCTGAGGCCACCGGGGTAGCCGCTGCCGTCCCACCACTCATGATGGGTGAGGGCGATCTCCTCAGCCAGGCCGAGAACTTCGGAATGGCTGCCCGAGAGCAGGGTGGCGCCGGCTCTGGCGTGCCCCTTGATCTGCTCGAACTCGTCGATGGTCAGCTTTTCCGGTTTGAGCAGGATCGAGTCGGGGATCGTCAGCTTGCCGATGTCGTGAAGAGGGGCGGCCTGGTAGATCAGCTCGATCTCCGCCTGCGGCAGCCCGAGCAGTTCGCCCAGCCGCCGGGCAGTGCCGGCGACGCGCTCGACGTGCTTGAAGGTCGCATCGTCGCGATACTCGGCGACGCGGGCCAGCCGCTGCAGGGCGTCAAGCCGCTCCTCCTCGAGCGAGCGGTTGATGTCGACCGTCTCCATCGCCACGGCGGTCGAGTCGGCCAGCGCCTGCAGCAGCTCGACCTCTCGGTAGGTGGGCTGGTGGCAGTCGGCCCAGTAGTTGCCGATCGCGCCGACCGGGTCGAGGGTGCGGATCGGGACTATCGCCAGGCTGTTGACGAAGGTCGAGCGGTAGACGTCGTGGGGGATGCGGTCGTCGGCGTAGATGTCTTCGATCACAGCCGGGCGCTTGTTCTTCATCGTCCAGCCACTGATATCGGCGTCGATTGGGAAACGCTGGCCTTTCCAAAGCGGCGAGACCGCGTTCTCGTCGGCGTAGAAGCAGGTCTCGCTTTCGCGGAAGACAAAGGTCGCGCCGTCGGCGCCGGTCAGGCGGCGGGCAGCGGTGCGGACGACTCGCTGGATCTCGCCGATCGAGCGGGCGAGCGAGAGCTGCTGGATCGCCGCCACCAACTCGCGGGCCTGGTCAAGGTGTGAGAGCGGCGTGAAGGTGAGCAGCGTCCGCTTGGTTGAGCCGACGCTGTCGGTAGCCATTGTCAATGCTCAACAATTATATGCCCAATTTGCGGAAAAGCCCTAAAACACCACCGTACGTGTGCCATCGAGTAGCACGCGGTCGTCGATGTGCGCCTTGACGGCACGGGCTAAGACAAGGCGCTCGATGTCACGGCCGATCCGCATCAGGTCGTCGACCTCGTCGCTGTGGCTGACCCGGGTCACGTCCTGGTCGATGATCGGGCCGGCGTCCAGCTCCTCGGTCACGTAGTGGGCGGTAGCGCCGATCAGCTTCACTCCGCGCTCGTGGGCGCGGCGGTAGGGGTCGGCGCCGACGAAGGCAGGCAGAAAACTGTGGTGGATATTGATCGCCGGGGTTTTGAGGCTCTGGAGGAAGCCGGCGGAGAGGATCTGCATGTAGCGGGCGAGGACGAGCAGGTCGATCTCGCCATCGAGCAGCTCCAGCATCCGCTTCTCGGCCTCGGCCTTGGCACCGCCCTCGACCGGGATGTGGTGGAAGGGAAGCCCGAGCGAAGTGACCTGATCGGCGTGGTCGGGATGGTTGGAGACAACGGCGACGATGTCGGCGCCGAGCTCGCCGCTGCGCCAGCGCCAGAGCAGGTCCGAGAGGCAATGATCCTCGCGCGAGACCATGATCGCGACCCGCTTGTGCTCGTTCGCCTCGGCGAAGCGGTGGTCCATCTCCATCGGCTCGGCCATCTCCTGCTCGAAGCGCCGGTAGAGCTCCGCCCGCTCAGCTTCCGGCGCCGAGTCGAAGACCATGCGGATGAAGAAGCGTCCTTCCTCGGTCGAGTGCTGGTCGGCGTCGGTGATGTTGAGGCCGGCGTCGGCGAGGAAGCCGCTGACGGCGGCGATCAGGCCCGGCCGGTCAGGGCAGGCGAGCAGCAGGCGCGATCTCGGTGTCTCCTCAGCCACCCCGGGATCATGGCGGATTGCTTAGGGTTATTCGATGCGAGTCACCACCGCCCCCGACGGCCTGTTCGAGCGGATCGGCCTGCTTGCCAACCAGCTGCCGACCCCGATCGGCGAGGCGATGCTCGCGATGCCGATCGCCCGCTCACTCCAGGTCGCCCAGCGCACGGGGATGCTGACCGCCCTGGCCGAGGGTCCGCGCGAGCCGGCCGAGCTGGCTGAACACCTTGGGCTGAAGGCGGCCGGGACCGAAAGGGTCCTCGATGTCGTCGCCTCGCTCGGCCATCTGGAGCTGCGCCCCGACGGGCGCTACGAGATGACCAAGCGGGCGCGGCGCTGGCTCGATCCCGCTTCTGACCGCTATCTCGGCGACTTCCTCGCCGACACCGCCGAGTACTGGTCCTGGTGGCAGGGGCTGGAGGATCTGGTTCGCGACGGCCGCCACGTTGAGCTGCACGACAAGCCCGCCGACGATCCCTACTGGGGCTCCTACATCCGCGGCCAGTACCAGCTCGCCCGCCTTTCCAGCGCCGAGGTGGCGAAGAAGGTGCCGCTGCCGGCCAACGCCCACTCGCTGCTCGACGTCGCCGGCGCTCATGGCGAGTTCTCGATGGCGCTCTGCCGTCGTCATCAGGGATTGAGGGCCACCGTCGTCGATCTGCCAGGCAGCGCCCGGATTGGCCGCGAGATCGTCTCCGGCGCCGGGATGGAAGACCGGGTCCGCCACCTCGAAGGCGACATGTTCAAGGCCGACTTCGAAGGCTGCCACGACGGCGCCCTCTGCTTCAACATCGTCCACCACCTCAGCCCGGAGCAGATCAAGACGCTCTTCGCCCGCATCCGCGAGTCGCTCCGTCCCGGCGCCCCGCTCTGCGTGCTCGACCTCTACGACCGCCCGGAGGGGCAGAAGCCCGATGCCGGCTCGATCCTCGGCCTCTTCTTCCACCTCACCTCCGGCGCCGACACCTACACCGTCGAGCAGATCTCGACCTGGCTCAAAGACTCCGGTTTCGGCAAGGCCGAGAAGACCACCTTCCGCACCCTGCCGAGCCTGGCAATGGTCGCCGCCAAAGCCGTCTAGCGGCCGAACTGCAGGATGGGGTGCAGCTGGGGCCTGTGTGAGGCCCATCACCCATGAGATAGGTCGACCCCTCCAGGGTTAACCGCTTGCTCACAAAACGCACATATATCGTCCCTGTCCTGATCGCGGCCATCGCTTTCCCGGTCGCCGCCGACGCGAAGCCGCCTCAGCTGCCAGCGCTGCAGCGTCCTGTCGAGAGCTTCCACAAGCTGATCCGAGTCCAGGTTCACAGGATTCGCGTCGCTCACCGCGCCGAAGTCCGCAAGCAGCGCAGGGAAGCTTTCGCGACTCTTCCCGGCGGAGTGACCATTGCCACCCTCGAATCGATCGCAGCCTGCGAGTCCGGCGGCGACCCAACCGCCGTCTCCTCGGATGGCAGCTACCGAGGCAAATACCAGTTCGACTACGGAACCTGGGAATCCGTCGGCGGCGCCGGGGACCCGGCAGCGGCGCCCGAGGACGAGCAGGACTACCGCGCCGCCTTGCTCTACTCGCGGTCAGGCTCCAGCCCCTGGCCAGTCTGCGGCTGACGTCGATAGGGAGGGGGCACCCGACCCCTCCCCTACGATGCCCTCGATGAGCGAGTCAGTCCCCACGCCTAACCCCGAGGGACCCAGCCGCAAGCCCCCGAAGGAGGCGATCGCCGAGGCCTCGGTAAGGGCGCCGACCCGAGGCAACCGCAAGCTCGAGGGCTTCCTCAAATCGGTCAACGAGGACGAGCAGGTTCGGACCTGGTGGTACATGGCCCAGGTCCACGCCGAGCGCCTCGGGATGTCGGACCACTCCTGGGTCCACATGCAGATCGTGCTCAACGTCTCCCTGCGCCTGCTGCGGCTGCTGGTCAAGGGCGGGGTTGAGCCCAGCGTCGTCACCGATCACGGGATGACCGCCCGCGACGCCGAGGTGATCGTCGCCGGTGGGGCGCTGCTGCACGATGTCGGCATGTCGATCCACCGCGCCGACCACGAGGAGTACTCGTTGTTCCTCGCCAGCGGGGCTCTCGATCGCTTGCTCGCCAGCTCCTACCGTGAGCCCGAGCGCACGGTGATCGCCTCCGAGATCCTGCACTCGATCATCGGCCATCGCCGTCGAGGAGAGCCCTACACGCTTGAGGCCGGTGTGGTCCGAGTTGCCGATGCGCTCGATATGGCCCAGGGCCGGACCCGGATCCCGATCGAGGCTGGGCAGGAGGGGATCCACTCGATTTCTGCCGCCGCCGTCGACGAGGTGCGGATCGAGGCCGGCGAGGAGCGGCCGGTGCGGATCGAGATCGAGCTCAACAACTCGGCCGGGATCTTCCAGGTCGACGATCTGCTGGCGACCAAGATCCGCGGCACACCCCTGGAGGGCAAGGTCGAGGTCGTCGCCGAGATCGAGGGTGAGAGCGAGAAGCGCCTACTCAGCGGCTTCCGGCTGGCCTAGGAAAAGCGATCCAGGTCGTAGCGGCGCTGTTCTTTGCGCTTCTCCAGTTTGCCCTGGATCAGCGACATCACGATCACCAGGATCGCGAAGAAGGCGATAACGCCGAAGCAGAAGAAGGTGACCGTCTGGTCCGTGGTCGGTCCGGCCAGGCCGACGCCGTCCTCGGCCAGCGCAAGCGGCGCGGCGACGAGCATCATCGTCAGCGCGGCGCAGATCGCGGCGGTCAGTCGGAGGCGGCGCGAAGGAGTCTTCACGCCCGGCAATCTAGCGCACCGCGACGGACCGTGTTCCAGGCGTCGTTTGCCGCAATTACGGGGAATCGACCTGTGAAAATCTTGTGAACGCAGGGAAATTCATTTCAGTTCTGCCGTCCCGGGTGCATACAATCGAGCTGTCGCGCGGGCCGGTTGCCGCTCGCGGGCGCCAAACCTCGCCTGTCACTTGAACTCACCTCAGACCATCAGGCTCGCGGTTCTCGATAACGACAGCGGTTTCGTGACCGTGCTGGGCAAGCGCACCGAGGCCGCCGGCTGGCAGCAGCGCAACGTCGGCAGCGCGATCCCGCCGGAGGAGCTGGTGGCGATGAAGCTGAACGCGCTCCTGCTCGACCCCTCGGTGCTCGGCGAGGAAGCCTGGAGCTACCTTGAGCGCGTCTGCGGGATGCTGCCGGACCTCGGCGTCATTGTCTGCACCGAGCGCTCGACCGTCGCCCAGCGCGTGCGCGGCCTGCGCCTCGGCATCGACGACTGGATCACCAAGCCCTGCCATCCCGAGGAGGCGATCGCCCGGATCGAAGCGGTCTCGCGCCGCCGCCGCCGCGGCCGCTCCGACGAAGAGTCCGGCCCGCTGGTCGCCGCCGAGCTCGAGATCCGCGCCGACCAGTTCCAGGCCTTCGTCAGCGGCAGCAGCCTCGACCTCACCCGCCGCGAGTTCGAGCTCCTGCACCTGCTCGCCGAAGCAAAGGGCCAAGTGCTAGAGCGCGAGACGATCTACCAGCGGGTCTGGGGATACGCGATGGCCCACGGCGACCGCTCGGTCGACGTCTTCATCCGCAAGCTGCGCCAGAAGCTCGAGAAGCGCTCGCCGGGGTGGAACTACATCCACACCCACTTCGGAGTCGGCTATCGCTTCGAACCCGAGTCCACGGCGCCGGCCGAGGCTGCGGTGGAGATCCCGGCTGAGGTCGAGCCAGTGGCGGACGTTCACAACTCGTTCACAACAGCTTCACTTTGAGGTAACCGCGACGGGCCTCGGCTCAGCCATGCTCAGCGAGCATGGCGGGAGAGAACGGACACGCTTCTCAGCAGTTGGCGGGCCGGCTAGAGATTCGGCCCGAGGAGCATGCCGCTCTGGTCGATGGGCGCCCGCTCAGCCTGACGATGCGCGAGCTGCAGCTGCTGATCACGCTGGCCTCACATCCGCAGCGGATCATGACCCGCGAGGAGCTCTACCTGGAGGTCTGGGGGACTGAGCCCCGCCACGCCGACCGCTCGGTCGACGTCTACGTCAGCCGCCTCCGCTCCAAGCTGGGCGATGCGCTGCCGCAGCAAAGGCTGATCCACACCCACAACGGGATCGGCTACCGCTTCTCCCCCGATGGCTGAAATCGACGCAAATTCCCTGATTTCGGGCCTTTCACATTCTTTTTACATCTTCGATACAGCGGGATAACAAGCTCCCCAGGGGCCGCTGAGAACGTGCGCCACAGATCGTCCACAACCTAAGGAGATTTGCGTTGACCAAGAGACTCCTCAGCGTCGGCACGGCGCTGGCGCTCACAATTTCGGTTGCCGCCTGCGGCAGCTCTTCCTCGGACAGCAGTGGCAGCAGCGCGGCCAACTCACCGTTGGTCGGCGCCGGCAGCACGTTGGTCGCGCCGCTGATGTCGAAATGGCAGTCGGACTACTCGAGCAAGTCGGGAGCGACGGTCACCTATGGGGCGATCGGCAGTGGCGGCGGGATCGACCAGATCACCTCGCGCACGGTCGACTTCGGCGCCTCTGACGCGCCGCTGACCGAAGACCAGTTCTCCGAAGCCGATGGCGTCGAGCAGATTCCTTGGGCATTGAGCGGCACCGTGCCCGCCTACAACGTCAAGGGCGCGCCCGAGAACCTCAAACTGAACGGCGAAGTCCTCGCCGACATCTACCTCGGCAAGGTCACCCAGTGGGACGACCCGGCGATCGCCAAGCTCAACCCCGGCGCCAGCCTGCCGAGCACCAAGATCACGCCGGTCTACCGCAGCGACGGCAGCGGCGACACCTACGCCTTCACCAACTACCTCTCGACGGTCAGCCCCGAATTCAAATCGACCGTCGGCACCTCGACCCAGGTCAAGTTCCCGACCGGGGTTGGCGCTGAAAAGAACGACGGCGTCGCCGCCGCGATCGGCCAGACCGATGGGGCGATCGGCTACGTCGGGCTCGCCTACGCGCTCTCTAACGAACTCAGCATGCCGCTGGTCGAAAACTCGGCCGGCAGCTTCCCCGAACCGGGCGTTGAGAGCGTCGAAGCGGCCGCCGACGCGGTCTCGAAGATCGGGCCGAACAACGAAATCTCGCTCGCGGACCTGCCGTCCACGGCCGCAGGCGCCTACCCGATCTCGACCTACACCTACGTGATCGTGCCGCTTGAAAGCGACAAAGCCGACGCGCTGAAGAAGTTCATCACCTACGCGATCAGCCCCGCAGGCCAGTCCTACGGGCCCGACCTCGACTTCGCGCCCTTGCCGAAGCAGGTCGTTGCCGCCGACAAGAAGGCAATCGCCAAGATCGGCAGCTAGGTGGAGGCCGGCGCCCTCAGCGATCCGGTGCTGCGGGCCCGGCGCAACCTCCCCGACCGCATTGGCGACCCGCTGCTGCGAGGCCTCTCCGGCCTCGCGGCGGCGCTCGCCGTTGTGGTGCTTGTGGCGATCGCCTACGAGGTCGCCCACCTCGCCTGGCCGGCGATCTCCAAGTTCGGCATCGGCTTCCTCACCACCAACGACTGGAATCCGGTCACCGAACGCTTCGGCGCCGCCCCCTTCATCTACGGGACGGTCGTCACCTCGACGATCGCGCTGCTCTTCGCGGCGCCGCTCTCGATCGCGATCTCGATCTACCTGACCGAGCTGGCCCCGGCCCGGCTGCGCCGGCCGGTGGCGACCCTGGTCGACATGCTGGCGGCGATCCCGAGCGTGATCCTCGGCCTCTGGGGGATCCTCGTCCTCGGGCCCTTCATGAACGACACGATCGAGCCGGCGCTGAAGAGCGTCTTCGGCTTCCTGCCGATCTTCAGCGGCGACCCCTCCGCCTTCAGCTACCTGACCGCGGCCCTGATCCTGACGATCATGACCACGCCGATCATCACCAGCGTCACCCGCGAGGTCTTCGAGACCGTGCCCGGCGACCTCAAGGAGGCCTCCTACGCGCTGGGGGCGACCCGTTGGGAGATGGTGCGGCAGGTTGTCCTGCCCTACTCGCGCGCCGGCATCGTCGGCGCCGTCATCCTCGGCCTCGGCCGCGCGATCGGCGAGGCGATCGCCGTCGCCCAGGTGATCGGCGGCGCCAGCGTCATCCACGCTTCTCTTTTCCACACCGGCAGCACGATGGCCGCCCAGATCGCCGCTCAGTTCCAGGGCGCGCCGGGGGCGTTGCAGCAGCCAGCGCTCGCTTACCTCGGTCTGATCTTGCTTGCCTTTGCCCTGATCGTCAACGTCGTCGCCCGCCTGATCGTGCAGCGTGGGGGCTTCAAGGACACCGACATCACGCCGACCGAGGTTGAGGCGCTGTGAGCCCGGGGGAGAGCCATGCCCTGATGCTCGACCGCGGCAACCTCAAGCGCCGCAACCGGGTCAACAGGCTGGTCACCGTCAGCTCCACCATCGCCGCCCTCTTTGCGGTGGCGGTGCTGCTGATCGTGGTCGGCTCGGTCCTCTCGAAGGGCATCGGCGCCCTCAGCATCCATTTTCTGACCACGCCCACCGGCCTCTTCGGCGACACCAGCGGCGGCATCTCCAACGCGATCGTCGGCACCGTGATCATCGTCGCGATCGCAGCGGCGATGGCGATCCCGGTCGGCCTCTTGGTCGCGATCTACACGACTGAGTTCGCCCCCACCCGTATCGGCCATGTCGTCCGTTTCGCGCTCGATCTGCTGAACGGAGTGCCGACGATCATCACCGGCATCTTCGTCTACGGGCTGATCGTCATTCCCCAGAAGCATCAGAGCGGTTTCGCCGCCTCGGTGGCGCTGGCGATCATCATGCTGCCGATTGTCGCCCGCACCGCGCAGGAGGTCCTGACCCTGGTCCCGGCCACGCTGAAGGAGGCTGCCCACGCGCTCGGGATAGCCCGTTGGCGGACCACGGTCCGGGTCACCCTGCCGACCGCGGCGGGCGGCTTGATGACAGGCGCGCTGCTTGCGGTCGCTCGCGTCGCGGGGGAGACGGCGCCGCTGATTTTGCTCTGCTCGATCTTTGCGCCCGGAGTCCTCACGGAACCGAGCGAAGGCCTGGCGTCGATCCCGATCTTCATCTTCCAGTCGTCGGAGTCGCCCAGCCCCGAAGCTCACACCCAGGCCTGGGCCGCCGCCCTGGTCCTGATCGCCTTCGTGCTGGTGCTCAACATCGTCGCCCGCGCCTTCTACGCCCGTTCCCGCAAGCGCATGGGGGCTTGACCCATGTGTCCGCCCGCCACCCGAGGAGTCCTAGGATGGACAGCAGTCATCTCAACGAGACCGCGACAGTGACCGATCCCAATCCTGAGTCGAGGACGAGCTCCGAGGCAGCCGCCGGGCGCCCGGGCCCGACGATCTCGTTCGGGGCCGAGGGCGGCGCCAAGTCGCTGAAGCCTGCCCGCGAGGACGGCAACGTCAAGCTCGAAGAGCTGCACGCCTACTACGGGTCCAATCACGCCGTGCGCGGCGTCAGCCTCGGCTTCCCGGCCGGCAAGGTGACGGCGATCATTGGCCCCTCGGGCTGTGGCAAGTCGACGATGGTGCGCTGCATCAACCGCATGCATGAGGAGATCCCGGGGGCGCGGGCCGAGGGCAAGGTGATGCTCGACGAGATCGACCTCTACGACCCGCGGATCGACATTGTCGCCGTGCGGCGCTCGGTCGGGATGGTTTTCCAGAAACCGAACCCCTTCCCGACGATGTCGGTGATCGACAACGTCACTGCCGGCCTGCGCCTGACCGGCGCCTCGCGCGGCGAGATGGACGACCGCGGCCGCGAAGCGCTCGTCGGCGCCGGCCTCTGGGACGAGGTCAAGGACCGGCTCAAGGGGCCCGGCACCGGGCTCTCGGGCGGCCAGCAGCAGCGCCTCTGCATCGCCCGCGCGCTTGCCGTCAACCCCGAGGTGATGTTGATGGACGAGCCCTGCTCGGCGCTCGACCCGGTCGCGACGCTGAAGATCGAGGAGCTGATCGGCGAGCTCAAGCAGCGGGTGACGATCGTGATCGTCACCCACAACATGCAGCAGGCGGCGCGCGTCGCCGACACCACGGCCTTCATGCTCGGTGGCGAGCTGGTCGAGGTCGGCGCCACCGACAAGCTCTTCACCAACCCCGACGACGACCGCACCGAGCAGTACGTGACCGGGAAGTTCGGCTGATGGCGGAGACTCGGAGCCAGTATCAGGAGGAGCTGGAGCGGCTGGAGGCGAGCGCCCTGGGCGGGGTCGACATGGTCAACGCCGCCCTCGACCGCACCTTGGAGGCGGTCGAGCACCAGGACGTCGAGTTGGCCCAGTTGGTGGTGATGGACGACGACCGCATCGACGGCCGCTACCTGGAGGTCCACCAGAGCCTGATCACGCTGCTCGCCACCCAGTCGCCGGTGGCGACCGACCTGCGCCTGATCTCCGCCCTCCTGCACGTGCTCAAGAATGTCGAGCGGATGGGCGATCAGTGCGTGAACATCTGCAAGATGATCCCGCTCTCCGGCAACGAGCCGCCGGCGGACGGGCGGATGGTCGAGCTGATCCTCAGCATGGGCAAGCAGGTGCGGACGATCGACAACCAGGCAAAGCGGGCCTTCGAGGACCGCAACGTCGAGATGGCCAAGGACCTGGTCCGCCAGGACGACGTCGTCGACAAGCTCAACCGCGAATGCTTCCGCCTGGCGCTGGAGATCGGCGACGACGCCGACAAGCGCGAGTGGGCGATGACGATGCTGCTGGCGGCGCGGGCGATCGAGCGGATCGGCGACAACGCCGTCGATATCGGCGAGCAGGTCGCCTTTGTCGTCACCGGGCTCTTCCGGGAGTTCGAGGACGCCTCGCATCCCACCGTGTAGGACCCTCTCTTCCCGGCGGGTTGAGATCCGGGGGGTCTGGGAAGATCATGGTCAGACTCGAATGCTTTGCGCAGCGATAGATATCGGCTCAAATACGACGCGCGTGCTCGTTGCCGAGCCCGTGGACGGGCAGCTGAAAAAGGTGATGGAGCAGCGGGCCTACACCCGGATCAACAAAGCGCTCGACGGCGACGGCGCGATCCTGCCCGAGAAGATCGAGGAAGTCGCCGAGGTCGTGGCGACCCAGGTTCGGCTGGCGCAGGAGCTCGGCGCCGCTGAGATCCGCTCGGTCGCGACTGCCGCGGTGCGCGAGGCGCCAAATGGGGAGGAGGCGGCTCGGGCTATTGCCGAGGCCTCCGGCTTCCCGGTCGACATCCTCAGCGAGGAGGAGGAGGGGCGGCTTGCCTTCCTCGGCGCGACCAAGACGCTTGGCCACCCGGTCGAGGGCAAGATCGGCGTCGTCGACGTCGGCGGCGGCTCGACCGAGGTGATCATCGGCACCGCCGCGGGCGGGGTCGAGAAGGTGCGCTCCTGGCGGGTCGGCTCCGGCGTCCTCGCCGACGAGCTGATCTCCTCCGATCCGCCCTCGGCGGCCGAGATCCGCAAGATCCGCGACCGCATCGACGACATCTTCGACGGGGTCGAGATCGAGCATCCGGCGCAGGCGGTGGCGGTCGGCGGCAGCGCCACCTCGTTGCGGCGTCTGGTCGGCGCCGTGCTCGAGTACGAGACCCTTGAGCGCGGCATCCGTGTGCTTGCCAGCGACCCAGCCGCTGACGTGGCGCGCAAATTCGAGCTTGACCCGGTCCGGGTCCGGATCCTTCCCACCGGCGTCCTCTTGCTGGAGAAGGTCTCCGAGCTGCTCGGCCAGCCGCTGCAGATCGGCAAGGGCGGGCTGCGGGAGGGAGTCATCCTCAACCTCCTCAACGGCAACGCCAACGGCTCCTCGCCGGCTCGCATCGCCGCCTAGTCGCGGCCCTTTCCCTCGGCTAGCCTGAACCCATGGCGCGGCCGCGCAAAGTGCCTGGATTTGACTGCGACGAGCCCTTCGGGGAGGCCGCTGCCCGGGTCATCGCAGTCAGGGCCGCCGAGGTCTTCAAGCACTCTGCCGGGGTTCTCGACACGACCGAGATCCACCGGGTGCACGACATGAGGGTGGCGACGCGGCGGCTGCGGGCGGCGATGGAGCTGTTCGAGCCCTGCTTTCCGTCGAAGCTCTACGGCAAGGCTCGCAGGGAAGTGAAGGCATTGGCCGACGCGCTCGGAGGGCGGCGCGACCGCGATGTCGAGATCGAGTTCCTCGAGCAGTTCATCGAGGAGGGCGTCGACCTCGACGATCTCGAGCGGGTGGCCCAGCTTGTCGTCCAGCGCAGGGTCGAGCAGCTGCAGGCCAACGACGACCTGGTCCCGTTCGTTGCCGAGGAGCGGCTGGCGAAGCTGCGCCTGCGCCTGGACAAGCTGGTCGAGGCGGCGAGATGAAGGCTCGGCGGGTCAAGAAGCTCGATCCGGAAAAGCCGCTGAAGGAGAACGCGGCTCGGATCGTTAGAACCCGACTCGACGAGGTGCTGGCGCTGGCCGAGCCGGCGCTTGAGCCAACGGCAGCCGGGGCCCAGCACGACCTGCGGATCGCCTGCAAGCGGCTGCGCTATGTGCTCGAGCTGGTCGGCGGCTGCTTCGGCAGGGAGGCGGAGGCTGCCCGCGACGCCGCCCGCGAGCTGCAGACCGTGCTCGGCGAGATCCACGACTGCGACGAGATGCTGCCGCGGGCCGAGGGCATCGCCTCGCTCGACACCTTTCTGCGGACCAGGCGCGAGCTGCTGTTCCGGCGCTTCTCCGACCTCTGGCGGGCGGACGAGACGGCGGCGACCTGGGATGCGATTGAGCGGATACTTGACAACTGACCGAACCGGCGAAAGCCGAAAAACCACTACCAAGAGGGATAGATGAAAAAGCGCCCGAAGCTCCGCCTTCCCAGCCACACCACGGTGGCTGCCTACCTGAGCCTCTTCCTGGTCGTCAGCGGCGGCGCCGCCTTCGCTGCGAGCCAGCTGCACAAGAACAGCGTCGGCACCAAGCAGCTGAAGAACAACGCCGTGGCCGCCGCCAAGATCAAGAACGGCGCCGTGACCGGCAGCAAGATCGCCGCTAACGCGGTGACGGCAGGCGATATCGCCGACGGATCGGTCACCAGCGGCAAGCTCGGCAACGAAGCTGTGACCACCGGCAAGATCGCCAACAACGCGGTCACGACCGGCAAGCTCGGCAACGAATCCGTCGCCACCGGCAAGCTAGCCAACAACTCGGTGACCACCGGCAAGATCGTCGACAACGCGGTGACCGGGGCAAAAGTCAACGAGGGCTCACTCCACTTCACCTGCAACAACCCGACTGACGCCGTTCCCATCCTTGGCGGGCCCTGCCTCTACAAGAGGACGACCGCGGGCTCGACCTGGGTCGAAGCGATCCAGGCCTGCCAGGTGGGCACTACTGGGGCGACTTTGCCGACCGTCGCTGAGGTCGAGGCATATGCCCGGCTCGGTGGCGTTCCCTGGAAGGAAGTCGTCGCTTTCACCTCCGACTTGGTTGGCGCCGGCCCCAATCCAAGTGGCGCTTGGTCCGTCCAGACCGACGCCAACGGCACCGTGACCGTAATCGTCGCCACTGCGCTGACGAGCAACACGCAGACCACCGTGCTCTGCGAGTACGACCCTGCCACCGACCCGACGCCTGGGTCCTAAGCCAGATCACTGAAGGACGAGTCGACGGCCCGCTGGTCGGGCCGTCGACTCGCCGTCTGACGGTCACCGGATCTTCACCGGTCGTTCCCTTCTGGTTCACAAGTTTTCCCTGCTAATCGGGCATTCTCGTATCGACCAGATCGATACGAACAGGGAGACACCGATGGCTTCCCGAGTTGACATGCATTGCCATTCCACCGCCTCGCAGCTTTCTCGTCTCGGGGTTCAGCGGTCTCTCGGACTGCCCGAGTGCGCCACACCTCCGCAGGAGGTCTACGAGCTGGCCAAGCGCCGGGGGATGGACTTCGTGACGATCACCGATCACGACACGATCGACGGCTGCCTCGAGCTGGCGGACCGTCCCGACTGCTTCGTCTCCGAGGAGCTGACCGCCCGCTTCGCCGGCGAGCCCCAGGCGGTTCACGTCCTCTGTTACGGGATCACTCCAGGAGACCACCAGTGGCTGCAGGCAAATTCCGGCGATCTCGAAGCCTGCGCCGCGTACCTTGACGAGCACGAGATCGCTTGCGCTCTTGCTCACCCCTTCTACAACGTCGACGCGCCCCTGACCCGGCGCCACCGCCGGCGCCTGGCCGAGCTCTTCCCGGTCTGGGAGGTTCGCAACGGGTCGCGCGCAGCGGAGCTGAACATGCCGGCCGCCGTCTACATCGAGACCCACGGCGGCACCGGCATCGGCGGCTCCGACGATCACGCCGGCGTGGACATCGGCCGCACCTTCACCGAGGTGCCGGTTGCCTCCACGCCGGAAGAGTTTCTACAGCGCCTGCGCCAGGGCGACGCCGACGCCGCCGGCGAGCAGGGCAGCGCGGCCAAGTGGGCGCACGCGGCGATGGCGCTGGCAACCCGTGCCCTCGTCCTCGACGGACAGTCCGGGGATGGGGGCACGCTCGATCCGGCCTCGGTCTTGAAGATGGCGGAACGGGTGATCAGCGAGGGCGCCGCCCGCGAGGGCAAGGTCGCCGCCGACATCGGCCCCGACGACGCCCGCTGCCTGCTCGAGGCCTGGCTGCAGGGGATGGGGCTGAAGATGCGTGGCCGCGAGCTGCTCGACTACCTGCAGTCCGACGGCTTCTCCCACGCCGATCTCTACCGCCGCGCCCGCCGCATCCATGACCGGCGCCTGCGCGCGGCGGTCGACCACGGGGCCGAGGCGATCGGGCGTGGGGATGCGCCGGCGGTGATGACCAGCCTCTTCGAGGCCCTCGTCCCCGTCGTCCCTTACGCGCCCTCGGCTGCCTTCCTCGGGGTCGAGAAGGCAAAGCTCAGCGCCCGCGACGGCGCCCTGCCACGGGTCGCCCTGGTCGCCGACGGGATCGGCTCGATGCACGGCGTCACCCGCACGATCGAGCAAATCCGCGAGCGCGGCGTGCCCGGCTTCGAAGTCGAGGTGGTCGGCACCGATGCCGGCGTCGACCGGCGGCTGCCCGCTGCGGCCGAGCTCGACGTGCCTTTCTACGACGGGATGCGGCTCGGCGTTCCGGGCCTGCCCGACATGGTCGAGACCCTGGCCGAGGGCCGTTACGACCTGCTCCACGTCACCGCGCCCGGCCCGGCCGGCGTCGCCGCGACCCTGCTCAGCCGCGTCACCGGCATGCCGTTGCTGGCCAGCTACCACACCGAGCTCGGCGCCTACGCGGGCATGCGCAGTGGCGACGAGGGCCTCGAGGCGATCGCCAACATCGCCCTCGGCGCCTTCTATCGCGCTCCCTCGGTGGTGCTCTCACCGAGCCCCTCGGCTGACCTTTCGCTGACTCGGCTCGGCGCCGATCCGGCCCGGGTCGGGCGCTGGGAGCGGGGGGTGGACACCTCGCGGTTTGACCCAGGCAAGGCTCGCCGCGACGCCTACCCGGGTGAGGTGAAGGTGCTCTACGCGGGGCGGCTCAGCCACGAGAAGGGGGTCGACCTGCTGGCCGAGAGCTTCCTGCGGGCGCGGCGCTCGGACCCGCGCCTGCACCTGCTGCTGGCCGGCGGCGGCCCCGAGGAGGGGGAGCTGCGGGCGCGGCTCGGTGAGCAGGCGACCTTCCTCGGCTGGCTCGAGGGCGAGGATTTGGCCCAGGCCTACGCCAGCGCCGACATCTTTCTCTTCTGCAGCCGCACCGACACCTACGGCCAGGCAATCGTCGAGGCCGGCGCCAGCGGGGTGCCGGTCGTCGCGGTCGCCGAAGGCGGGCCGGCCGCCCTGGTCGAGAACCGTCACACCGGGATGCTCTGCCGGCCCGACGCCGACCATCTTGCCGGCACCGTCCTGCAGCTCGCCTCCTCGCCGGCGCTGCGCCGCCAACTCGGCGCCTCGGCGGCCAGGGTCGCGCGGGCAAGGTCGTGGGAGCGGGCGCTGGAGCAGCTCGCCGACGGCTATCGCCGCGCCCTCGCCCCGGCAAAGGCCGTGGGTGTGCTCAGGCCGGTCGCCCGCGTCGCCTGAGCGGCCTGGGGGGCAGGCGGTGTCTCAGTACGATGGCTTGATCGACGATCCCGCCAATTACTTCAACCGCGAGCTCTCCTGGCTCGACTTCAACCAGCGGGTGCTGGAGCTGGCGGAGCAAACCGATGTGCCGCTGCTGGAGCGGGTCAGGTTCTGCGCGATCTACGCCTCCAACCTCGACGAGTTCTTCATGGTCCGGGTCGCCGGCCTCTTCGACCAGGTCGATGCCGGCATCGACGCCCGCGGCCCCGACGGGCTGGCGCCTGGCGCACAGATCGACGCGATCCAGGCGCGGGTGCTGGAGATGGACGCTCGCCTGCACGCCTGCTTCAACGGCGAGCTGCGCCCGGCGCTGGAGCAGGAGGGGATCAGGGTTGTCTCCCTGGAGACCGCCAGCGAGCAGGAGCGGCGCGAAATCGACACTCGCTTCCACGAGCAGGTCTTCCCGGCGCTGACGCCGCTGGTGATCGGGCTCGGGCGGCCCTTCCCCTACATCTCCAACCTCTCGCTCAGCCTTGGCGTCCTTCTGCGCGATCCCGAGAGCGGGGTCGAGATCATCGCCCGGGTCAAGGTGCCGAAGGAGCTGCTCGGGCGCTTCCTGCGGATCGGCGAGGGCGGCAAGACGTTTGTGCCCTTGGAGGAGGCGATCGCCGCCAACCTAGATGCCCTCTTTCCCGGCACCGAGGTCGTCGACCACGGCTACTTCCGCGTCACCCGCGACGCCGACTTCACGGTCAGCGACGAGGCCGACGACCTCCTGCAGGCGGTCGAGGATGAGATCCGCCGCCGCCGCTTCGGCGAGGTCGTCCGGCTCGAGATCGCCGCCGGCATGAACTCGAAGCTGCGCGAGCAGCTGATCGACGCCCTGCGCCTGGAGGACCGCGAGGTCTACGACATCGACGGGCTGATCGACCTCGCTGACCTGACCGACATCGCCGACGTGCCGGGCCACGCCGAGTCGCGCTACTCGCCCTGGACGCCGGTGACCCAGCCACGGCTGCAGGGCGAGGACGACGAGCCAGCCGATATGTTCGCCGCGATCCGCCAGCGCGACCTGCTCGTCCACCATCCCTATGACTCCTTTGCGACCTCGGTCGAGCGCTTCGTCGAGCAGGCGGTCTCCGACCCCGACGTGCTGGCGATCAAGCACACCGTCTACCGCACCAGCGACGACTCGCCGCTGGTCCCGTCGCTGATCCGCGCCTCCGAGCGCGGCAAGCAGGCGGTCTGCATGGTCGAGTTGAAAGCGCGCTTCGACGAGGAGGCCAACATCCACTGGGCGAAGTCGCTGGAGGAGGCCGGGGTCCACGTCGTCTACGGCATCCCCGGGCTGAAGACCCACGTCAAGGCGATCCTCGTCGCCCGCCGTGAGGGCGACAGGGTGCGCGAGTACGTCCACATCGGCACCGGCAATTACCACACGAAGACGGCCCGCCTGTACACGGACTTCGGGCTGTTCACCGCCGATCCCGACATCGGCGCTGATGTCGCCGAGATGTTCAACTTCCTCACCGGCTACGGCCGCCCCGCCGAGTACCGCAAGGTGCTGGTCTCGCCGACGACGATGCGCGACCGCATCATCGGCGAGATCGAGGCCACGGTCGAGGCGCACCAGGCGGGCCGCGAGGCGCGGATCGCGCTGAAGATGAACTCGCTGGTCGACGCCGGCTGCATCCGGGCGCTCTACGAGGCATCTCAGGCCGGGGTCCGGGTCGACCTCAATGTGCGCGGCATCTGCTGCCTGCGGCCGGGGGTGCCGGGGGTCTCCGAGAACATCCGCGTCGTCTCGATCGTCGGCCGCTTCCTCGAGCACTCGCGCGTCTATTCCTTTCAGCGCGGCGACGACACCCGCGTCCTGATGGGCTCCGCCGACCTGATGCCGCGCAACCTCGACAGCCGGGTCGAGTTGGTGACGCCGGTCGAAGATCCCGAGCTGCGGGCCGAAATGCTCGACATGCTGGAGCTTTGCTTCGCCGAGAACGCCAATGCCTGGGAGCTCGGCAACGACGGCGACTGGACCCGGATCTCCGCTGACGACGAGGAGAGCCGCAGCGTCCAGGCCGAGCTGCGGCAGCGCCACGCCGCTCGCGCCGCCGAGCATCTCGCTGCCGCCACGACTTGAGCTGCTCCGGCGTCCGCGGACGCCCCATTCATCACTAGGATGGGCCGCCAAGTGCGCCTTTCCCTCCTGCCCCGCGATCGCACCTTCTTCGACCTCTTTATCGAGGCTGGCCAGAACACGGTCAACGCCTCGCGGCTGCTCGACCAGATGATGCACTCCTGGCCCGATGACAGCGGCCTTTCGCGCGAGATCCTCAAGGCCGAGCAGGAGGGCGACCGGATCACCCACGACATCATCAAGCGCCTCAACTCGACCTTCGTCACCCCGATCGACCGCGAGGACATCTACAGCCTGGCGACGCAGATGGACGACATCGTTGACTACGCCGAGGAGGCGGCCGACTTCCTCGGCCTCTACAAGATCGAGGCGCCGATGTCCCAGGCCACGGCGCTGACCAAAGTCCTGGTCAGCGCCTGCGAGCAGCTTGCCGCCGGCCTCGAGCATCTGCGCGATTTCAAGGATCTGGACAAGTACTGGATTGAGATCCACCGGCTTGAGAACGAGGGCGACCGGATCTCCCGCGACGCTGTCGCATCGCTCTTCTCCAACGGGATCGACCCGATGGTCGTGATCCGTTGGAAGGACATGTTCGCGGTGCTTGAGAACGCGATCGACGCGACCGAGACCGCCGCCCAGATCCTTGAGGGCATAGTCATCAAAAACTCGTGACCCGATGAGCGCCGACGTGATCATGGTGATCGTCGTCGCCACAGCGCTGGCCTTCGACTTCACCAACGGCTTCCATGACACCGCCAACGTGGTGGCGACCTCGATCTCGACCGGCGCGGCGCGCCCCCAGGTGGCGATCGCCTTTGCCTCGCTGCTCAACTTCGTCGGCGCCTTCATCTCGATCTCGGTCGCGGCGACGGTCGCCAACGACGTCGTCAATTCGGAAGTGATCACCCCGACAGTGGTCTTCGCCGGCCTGATCGGGGCGATCTCCTGGAATCTGATCACCTGGTCGTTCGGCCTGCCGTCCAGCTCGTCGCACGCCTTGATCGGTGGCGTTGTCGGCTCGGCGGTGGCGGCGGCGGGCTTCGACGCTGTGCTTGCCGACGGCCTGGTCGGCAAAGTCCTGATCCCGGCTGTGATCGCTCCCCTGCTTGCCTTCCTGGTGGCTGGGATCGCGATTGCGCTCGTCTACCGCGTGGTGGGAAAGCAGCGGCCGGGGACTGTCACCCGCGGCTTTCGCTATGGCCAGATCGTCTCCGGGGGCCTGCTGGCGCTCGCGCACGGAACCAACGACGCCCAGAAGACGATGGGCGTGATCACCTTGGCGCTGGTCGCCAACGGCAGCCTCGCTGCCAACGCTGACCCGCCGGTCTGGGTGATCGCTTCGGCGGCGACCGCGATCGCGCTTGGCACCTACAGCGGCGGCTGGCGCATCATCCGCACCACCGGCACCCGGATCATCAAGATGGACGCCGCCCAGGGATTCTCCGCCCAGGGCGCCGGCGCCGCCGTGATCCTCGCCTCGACCCACTTCGGCTTCCCGCTCTCGACCACCCATGTCATCAACGGCGGCGTGATGGGCGCCGGCGCCGCCAAACGGGTCTCCGCGGTCCGCTGGGGCGTCGCCGGCAACATCGCAATGGCCTGGCTCTTGACGCTGCCGGCCGCCGCCGCGATCGGCGCCGCCGCCTATGGCCTGACAGCGATTTTCGGCAATGGCGCGCTCGGCCCGGTGCTGGTCACCCTGATGGGGGTCTCGTTGATAGTGGCCGTCTTCTCCCGGCGCTCGCAGCGTGGATCGCCGGTGCCGGCGAGCTGATGATGGCCGTCGTCGTCGAGACCAAGGAACTGCTGGAGACGGTGGCAGCCTCGCTTGTCGCGGGGGTGGGGATGACTTTCGTCTTCTCGATCGCGATCTGGGGAGTGGCCCGTTTCGCCGAGCTCAGTCGCAATGACCGGCCGGTGGCGGCCAGCGCTTCGGCGGCAGTCGCCATCCTCGCTCTGCTTGGCACTCTTTCCGGGGTCGCCTTCGGCATCGTCGTGATGACGAACAAGTAGCCCGCGCGGCCTCGCCGCCCGCCTACAATTGATTCATGCGTCTTGCTCGCAATGTCGCGATCATCATGGTCCTGGCCGTGCCTGTCGCCTTCACGCCCTCAGGGAACAACGTCGCCGAAGCGATTCTCACCGCGCTGACGATGGGCCTGCTGGCTGGCATGGCCTGGATGATCTACGTGCTGAGCCGCCAGAACCAGCTGACGCTGGCGACGCTGAGCGATGGGCGGCGGGGGATCCTCTACGGGGCCTTTGGCTTGATCGCGCTCCTGATCGCGGGCACAGATTTGATGTTTGCCAGCGGCAGCGGCACTCTGCTCTGGCTCCTCCTGCTTGCCGCCTCGGTCGCGGCGATCTGGAAAGTCTGGGCCGAGGCCAACACCTACTGATCCCTGCGGTCTTTCGCGCGGGAGATGTGACTCTCTTTTTTGATTGACGTAGCAACGCGCGCGCCGCGCTCTGGAACGGTTGGCTGGTGCCGCGCCAGGACGCCAGACAGTCAGTTCACAGGGAGGACGGGACCGCATCGGTTGAGCTGATCGCGGTGATCCCGTTCCTGCTGCTGGCGGTCCTGGCCGCGGCGCAGATCGGGCTCGCCGGGCAGGCGTTGTGGTCGGCTGGGGTTGCCGCCCGGGCGGGGGCCAGGGCCGCCCTGGTCGGGGGCGATGGGGCAAGGGCGGCGCGACGGGCACTGCCGCCCTCGATGCGCGAGGGCTCGAAGGTCGACGACTCGGGGGCTGTCTCGGTGGAGCTGCGGGCGCCCGAGCTCCTGCCTGGGCTGCCGCCGATGATGGTTGGGGCGAAGGCCTCGCTGGACGGCGATGGCTGACCAGCGGGGACAGGCCTCGATCGAGTTGGTGGCGGCGCTGCCGGCGTTGTTGCTGGCGGCGCTCCTCGCCCTGCAGCTGCTCGCGGCCGGCTACGCGCTGACCTTGGCCGATGGCGCGGCCGAGGCGGGGGCGCTGGCGCTGGCCTCGGGCCAGCCGGCCGCCGATGCCGTCCGAGCCGCGCTGCCGGGCTGGGCTCGCGACAACGTAGATGTGGCGGTCGCGGGCGGTCGCGTCGATGTCACCCTGCGTCCGCCCTCGCCGCTGCCGAGCGTCGCCGAGCGGCTTGCCGTCTCTTCTTCAGCGGCGGTCAGGCCCGGAGGCGCGAGCCGATGATCTGCGTGACCCGGGTCGGCCGAGCGGAGGGATCGAGAGAGGCGGCCGCGGCCCTCGCCTGCGCCGGCGCCGAGCCAGATCGGCCCGCCCTCCTGATCGAGCTCAGCGATGGGCGTGCTCCACGGCCGACCCTGGTCGCCTCGGCGGCGGCCCGCCGGCTTGAGGAGCGGCTGGTCGCGCACCTGCCCGAAGCAAAGGTCGCCTCTCGCGGCCGCTGCTGCCACCTGGCGCTGCCTGCTGATCAGAGCGGGATCGAGGTGCTCGGCGCGGCTGCCGCCGTGGGGCGCGACCTGGCCTGCGTCCTGCACCTGCCGCCAGATCTGCTCCAGCCGGTGCTTGAGGCGCCCGGGCTGGCGCTGACGGCAGCACTGCTGCGCGCCGATCTCGCCGAGGATCGCGCCCTCACGGCGCTGGCAGCGCGTGACCTGATCGGCCGGGGCCTGCGGGTCGCGGTCTTGAAGCGACCGCTTGGCTGGGTCGCCTCTCGCCAGGCCTTGTTCGGGGTGCTGGCGGTCAATGGGGGCGCTGCGCTGCCCATCCGCCTGGCTGAGCGGCTGCTGCACGGCATCTCGTCGCACCCGTGCTACTCTGAACAGAATGCCACGCGAGTTGACACAGCGAGAGCTTCGAAACAGCAGCGGAGAGATCATGCGAGCGCTGGATCGCGGTGAGGACTTTGTCATCACCCGCAATGGCGTCCCGGTTGGGGAGTTGCGCCCTTACAGGCGCCGTCGGTTCGTTCCCAGGGACGTTGTTGCCGCCACCTTCAAAGGCGCTCCGCACATCGACTACGAGGAGTTCCGGGCCAGCATCGACGCCTACGTCGATCAGGATCCTACGCCCCGTGGTTGAGCCCCCTCGAGGGCGCGGGCTTCTCGATACGTCTGTTGTGCTCGGCCTCGGAGAGGTCGAGACCCTCCGGCTTCCTCCAGAAATGGCGATCTCGGCCCTGACCCTCGCCGAGGTGACTTCTGGTCCGCACGCGGTTGACGACGAGTTGGAACGGGCTCGACGGCAGGATCGTCTGCAGCGCATCGAAGCGGACTTCGAATCGCTGTCTTTCGACCTTCATTGCGCCCGGGCTTTTGGCCAGGTCTACGCGGCAGTCAGAAGCATCGGTCGCAAAGCGCGGGGCCCGCGCATGGTCGATCTGATGATCGCGGCGACAGCAATGGCACACGACCTTCCCCTCTACACGCTGAATGCCAAGGATCTGCGCGGCCTCGAGGACCTGGTGCAGGTCGTCGACCTCACGCCCTAGCGGTCGGCCGCTTCCCGCTCGTGCGCGTGGACCGCGGCAGCAACCAGGCGGGTGTAGACGCCAGCGCCGGCCGGGTTCAGGTGCAGTCCGTCCCAGGTCAGGTTGTCGTGGTTCGCCGCCACCGAGGCCCAGTCGATCAGGGTTGTGTGGGGCCAGGTTCTTGCGGCTTCGGCCAGCTGGCTATTTGACTGGCCGATCCAGTCGACCGGAGCGTGGTCGTTGATCAGGAAGATCTCCTTGGCGTTTGTGGTCGCGGTGCGCAGCTCCTCCATTTCATCGCTGTAGAGGGGGCCGTTGTTGCCCATCTGGATGATCAGGTCGTCGGGATGGCTGCCGCTGGCCTTCAGCTGCCGGGCGAGGGCGATGAATTCGTCGGCCTGGCGGCTGACTTTTGCGTTCATCGAGAAGCGCGGCCCGAGGCGAGCCGCGAGCTTTTCCTTGGCCCCGATCATCACCGAGTCGCCGAAGGCGACGATCCGGGGCGCGCGCGGCGCGGAGTTCTTTTTGCCAGCCCCCTTGTTGCCGGTCGCGCCCTGGCCTGGCTTCGCCTGCACGTTCACCCGCGCAAACGTTTCCGACGCGGCGGCGGCGAGCCCAGGCTGCAGGTGGCGGCCGCTGGTGCTGACCAGGCCACTCCAGCCGACCAAGACGACGATCGCGGCGACCGCCACGAGCAGCGCCGGGCGGCCGATCCGCAGCCAGTCCTCGGGCAGCCGCGGCATCTTCGTCTTGCCGCGGAAAGGCAGCTCGACGAAGCGGTAGGAGAGGTCGGCAAGGGCAAGCACTGCCAGCAGCTGCAGTGGGATCAGAATCCCTCGCGGTAACGAGACGTCGATCCCGGGGCGGGTGAGGACGAGCACCGGCCAGTGCCAGAGGTAGAAGCTGTAGCTGCGCAGCCCGAGCCAGAGCAGCGCCGGCTGGCCGATCAGCTGGCCGAGGCGGGCGGCGGGGTGGGCGAGGACCGCCAGCAAGATCGCGGTGATCACCGCCAGTGAGAGGTAGCCGCCGTGGTAGAGGCCGAGGTCGTAGCTGTGGACGTGGAAGAAGCTGAGGACGATGTAGCCGAGCGCCAGCACTCCGATCGCGTCGAGGACGGGGCCGACGAGCCGTCCGGCCTGGCGGCGGCGCATCTCAGCCGGGCTCCAGACCAGGGCCAGGGCGACGCCGGCGAGGAGGCCGACGGCGTGGGTGTCGGTGCCGTAGTACAGGCGCGAGTTGTCGCCGCCCGGATCGAACAGGATCCAGGCGAGCAGGACGGAGGCGAGTGCCCCGGCGATCACGCCGACGAGCAGGCGGCGGCGGCCGCACAGCGTCATCCCGGCAGCGAAGACCAGCGGCCAGAAGAGGTAGAACTGCTCCTCGACCGAGAGCGACCAGAGGTGGCGGAACAGCGACGGCCGCTGGAACTGCTCGAAGTAGGACTGGTGCTCGAAGATGAAGTGCCAGTTGGCGATGTAGAAGAGGGAGGAGACCGCGTCGCCGCGCAGCTGGGCGATGTCTTCGGGGGTGACGATCGCCGCCACGATCATCGTCACCGCGACGAAGACGCCGACCGCGGGAAGCAGGCGCCGGGCGCGGCGCAGCCAGAACTGGCCGAGCTGGATATGGCCGGCGCGGCGGTACTCGCTGAGCAGCAGCGAGGTGATCAGGTAGCCGCTGATCACAAAGAAGAGGTCGACGCCGAGAAAGCCGCCGGGCATCCAGCCGACGCCGGCGTGGTAGAAGAAGACGGCAAGAACTGCCACTGCCCGCAGCGCGTCGATCCCGGGCAGGTAGGGAAGGCGTTTGTCCAGCGGTCGGCTCAACGGTGGCCTTTCAGCGGTCGCAACTGACTGTACGCCGATAGCCCCGAGGTCCTCACCAGTACGAGTTCGGCTCCTCCCGCGGGGCTCCTTGAGCCTGGGCGTTTGCCGTCACTGAATTGCTCATTTCTGCGCGCCACACGCGCGCCGCGGTCGGTCAGCGTGGGGGCATGGAAATCGAGTCGCGATCGAGAGGGCTGGCCGGCGAGGCCGGGCAGGCATTGCCGCTGGCCCTTGGCGCCGTCTTCGTCCTGATCGCGGGAGCGTTGGCGCTGGTCGCGATCGCCGGGGCGGTCACCGGCAAAGGGCGGGCGCAGCGGGCGGCGGATCTGACCGCGATCTCGGCGGCGCGCTCGATGCGAGACGACCTGCCGCGGCTGCTCTCGCCGCCAAGGCTGTCTAGCGGACCCCCAATCCGCGCCACATCGAGAAGGGCGTATATCTGGCCCGGGCGCGGGCGGCGGCGTTCGAGGCGGGGAGGGCGAACGGTGTGTCTCCGTCCCAGCTGCGGGTGACCTTTCCGGACGAAGACTCGTTCGCGCCGGTCCAGGCGAAGGCCGTCGTCATTGCGCGACTGGCTGTGGGCGAGGGCCAGGTCCGAACCGAGGCCTCGGCTGTGGCCGAAGCCGCGTCGGCGCCGAGCTCGGCCGGCGGCATGCCGGCGATGGCAAGCGGCGGCGGCTACAGCGGCCCGCTCGTGTACCGCCAGGGCGAGGGGATGAGGCCGGATGTGGCTGCCGCTTTCGACCGCATGGCGGCCGCCGCTTCAGGGGCCGGCCTCTCCCTGATCGTCGTCTCCGGCTTCCGCTCCGACGCCGAACAGGCCGCCCTGTTTGCGGCCCATCCCGACCCCAAGTGGGTGGCGCCGCCGGGCCACTCGCTGCACCGCTGCGCGACCGAGCTCGACCTCGGACCCGAATCGGCCTACGGCTGGCTCGCCGCCAACGCCGGCCGCTTTGGGTTCGTCCAGCGCTACTCCTGGGAGGCCTGGCATTTCGGCTACGACGCCGGGCCACCGCCCTGCTCCGAGGCGGGCAACTCGGCGGCCGGGGCCGGGGGAGAGGGCGCTGCCCCTGGCGGCGCGAGCCTCCCCGCCTTCGTCCCCGCTCGCTTCCGCGCCCCGCTGCTGCACGCGGCCTCGCGCTGGAACGTCTCCGCCGCCCTGCTCGCCGCCCAGCTGATGGCCGAGTCCAACTTCAACCCCTTCGCCGAATCGGGCGCCGGGGCCCAGGGCATCGCCCAGTTCATCCCCTCCACGGCCGCCGCCTACGGCCTCGCCGATCCCTTCGACCCGGTGGCGGCGATCGAAGCCCAGGCCCACCTGATGTCGGACCTGATCACCCAGCTCGGCTCACCCGAACTGGCCCTGGCCGCCTACAACGCCGGCCCAGCCCCGGTCGAAGCCTGCCACTGCGTCCCCTCGATTCCCGAGACAACCGCCTACGTCAGCCGGATCCTCGCCCTGCTCGGCGGGGCGGGCGCGCTGGCCGCGCCCAGCTTCGAAGTCAGGTTGGTGGCGTGAGATGGGGAAGGCCGGGACTGAAATGCATTCGAATGCTAGAATGCATTTGTTCATGCGCACCACGATTGAGCTCAGCGACCGCACCTACGCCCGGGTTAGAGCGAAAGCCGCAGAGCGAGGCATGCGCGGCTTCTCGGCGCTCGTCGAGGAGGCGCTTGAGCGATTCCTCGAGCCCGGCGCCGACGATGGCCTTGCCTCGGCGCTGGCAGAGGCCGAGGGGGCGTGGAGCGAGGGCGATGTCAAGGAGTGGGAGCAGGCGCGAGAGGAGGCTTGGGCGACGTGGTCGGCAGACCGGTCCTCGACTCCGACGTCCTGATCGACTACCTGCGCGGCGAGGGGCCGGGCCGCGACCTAGTCCGCGCCCTGATCAAAGGCGCGGGCTATCGAGTGACGGCCATCACCGCTTTCGAGTTGGCGCTCGGACGCTCGTATCGCCAGAACCAGCGGCCGGTCCATGCCCTGCTTGCCGCCCCCTTGCTGACTTTGACGCGCAAGGCCGGTCTGCGGGGCGGGGCCCTGCTCGGTGAGTTGCGTCAAAGCGGTGAAGCGATTGACGTCCGCGATGCGATGCAGGCTGGAATCTGCCTGGAGACGGGCGCGACCTTGGTGACACGCAACGTCTCCCACTTTGAGCGCATTCCTGGCTTGCAGCTCTCTCACCCGGGTAGGTGGCCGTAAGCCAGGTCCGTGATCACGACGACAAAGGGGTTCCAGATGGCCGCGCCTTACACCCATAAGAAGCTGACCGACATCAAGGATTCCGCGCCTGACGCTGGCATGGGAGAGATCCAGGAGGCGAGGTTCGCCAAGAATGATCTCGATGCCGAGCACACCGGCGTCAGCCACCACCGCCTCGCGGCCGGCAAGCGGCAGCCGTTTGGCCACAAACACGAGGATGCAGAGGAGGTCTACGTCGTGATCGCCGGCTCCGGCCGGATCAACATGGACGGCGACATCGTCGAGGTCGAGGCGCTCGACGCGATCCGGGTCTCACCGAGCGTTACCCGCGCCTTCGAGGCGGGTCCCGAGGGGTTGGAAGTGCTCGCCTTTGGCCCTCGCCACGATGGCGACGGCGAGGTGATCCAGGGTTGGTGGGCGGAATGATCCGCCCGTTGCCTCAGTAGCTGCCGGGGTATTCGGTGGGTGGGGCGGGTGCCGCCGGCTTGGGGCTGCCGGCGGCGTGCCAGGTGCCGACGTCCTTGATGCCCTCGCCGTTGATTTCACCGGCTTTTTTGTCGGCACCGAAGCTGTAGAGCGGCAGTCCTTTGAAGGTCACCTGCGTCCTGCCGTCGGGTCGCTTGACCGTGCCGAGCTTGACCGGGCCGGTGGGCTTGACGCTGGGCGCGACGACAAGCGGATGCCAGACCGAGAGGCATGAGCCGACACAGGTGAACTTGCCGTTGGTCTCGACGCTGAGGCTGTAGAGGGTGTGGCCGGCCTTGGTGGTGAGGATCGTCTTGCCCAGAGTTTCGTTTTCGGCCTGCTTGACGACCTGCATCGGCATCTTCTGGGCGGCGATGGCGTTTGCGCTGAGCCCGATCGTGATCGCGGACACGGCGAGCAGCAAGGCTGCGGAGATCAGAAAGCGCGGTCGAATGGCGGTTGGCTGCGGCATGGCACCCCTTGGGTCGGTTTCGGCTCAACCGGTCTACGTGCGGGAGGCCGGAAAGGTTCGGTTCCATCGCCTAGACTGCCGCAAATGGCTTCGGTTGACGTACAGGGCGTCGAGGGGATGCAGTCGCTGCTCGGGCAGGAGGTCGGCCCAAGCGAGTGGCGGACGGTCACCCAGGCTGACATCGACGGCTTCGCCGAGATCTCCGGCGACGACCAGTGGATCCACGTCGATGTCGAGCGAGCCAAGGCCGAGAGCCCTTTCGGGACGACGATCGCCCACGGCAACCTGACCCTCTCGCTGGTCGACGGCTTCCGCAAAGAGCTGATCACCTCCAGCGGCTTCACGCTTGGCGTCAACTACGGCTGGAACAAGATCCGCTTCCCCGCCCCGGTGCCGGTCGACAGCCGCGTCCGCGGCAAGGCCGAGGTCGCCTCGGTAGACGAGATCGGCGGCGGCTGGTGGCAGGTGGTGACCCGCTTCACCCTCGAGGTCGAGGGCAACGAGAAGCCATGCTTCGTCGGTGACTCGGTCACCCGCGTGATGGCGCCTGCTTAGCCGGCGCCCAGCCGCGAGCGGCGCGAACTGCATCAAATTATCGCTCTGGCAGGTAGAAAATGTGATGCAGTTCGGGATGAGGATGGGAATGCCCGGGGTCGAACTACGCCAGTTTCGCAGCGCTGACGCGGCGAGGGTGTGGGAGCTCCACGACGCGGCGCTGGACGACGCGGGCGTGCACGGTGGCCGCGGGCCTTGGGAGGACGATCTTCGGGATATACGCGCCACCTACATCGACTCCGGCGGCGCCTTCTTGGTTGTCCTTGCCGATGGCGAGTTGGTCGGGATGGGTGGGCTCCTTCGTCGATCTCCGGGCCAATGTGAGATCAAGCGCATGCGAGTGCATCCGCGCTGCCAGCGCCAGGGGCTCGGCCGCCTCATCCTCGAAGGGCTGG
Source organism: uncultured Conexibacteraceae bacterium (assembly GCA_964401995.1). Classification (GTDB taxonomy): domain Bacteria; phylum Actinomycetota; class Thermoleophilia; order Solirubrobacterales; family 70-9; genus DATCBF01. The sequence continues at coordinate 266,844 of CAYOAP010000001.1, forward strand.
AGGAGCTGGCCCGGGAGCTCGGCTTCAAGGTGGTGCGCCTTGACACCACCGAGGAGCAGGTTGCAGCCCGGCGCCTCTATGAAGGGTCCGGCTACCGTGAAACCGGTCGGCGACGCACAGATCGATTCGTTTTCATCGACTTCGCCAAGACGCTGATTCCCTAGCCGCTCTGACCGCCGCAACCTCAAGCTGTGCGAGCGGTTCGATATAGGGTCAGATAGTTCACTCGGCAGATATAGGCGAAGAGGGGAGAAACCCGGTGCGGTTCCATCGACTGGTGATTTTGGTTGGTCTTTGTTGGGTTGGCTTGACCGCTGGCTTGATTCCATCTTCCGCGCTGGCCTCGTCCGCGCAGTCCTCCGTCATCGGTGGCGGCTCGGCCTCGATCAATGATTTCCCCTGGATCGCGTACATCCAGGGCGAAGAAGCAGGCGGCGGCGGGTTTGCCTGCACTGGCACCGTTGTCGCCCCGAGGATCGTCCTCACGGCGGGCCATTGCGTCGAGGATCTCGAAACTTCGGCCATCTACCCCGCGGCTGGCTACGCCATCGCCACCGGCGTCGCCGACTTGGCACAGGTCAAACACGCGAACGTCACCCGGGTCTCCCAGGCGCTGATCTACCCCGGCTTCAAACCGTCGAACCTGCGGGGCGACGCCGGCCTCTTGGTCCTGTCAACCCCGGTGACGGCGCCGGCCCTGCCACTCGCGTCAGCAGCCGACGCCGGCCTTCTTCAGGCGGGGACTCCCATATCGATCGCCGGCTGGGGGCTGACCAGCTCGGGCGCTAAAGAAGCACCTTCGGAACTCCAGTCGGGATCGACGATCATCCAGCGCTCCGAATACTGCAAGCGGCAGTCGGCGCGGTATTACCCTTTCTACTCGACGGCGACGCAGCTCTGCGCGGCCGATCCGCCCAGCTACTCGGTCAGCCCCTGCCACGGCGACAGCGGCGGGCCGGCTATCGCGATCCGAGCCGATGGATCGCCGGTCGAGGTTGGCATCACGAGCCTTGGCGGACCCGGCTGCAAGCCCTCCTTTCCTGGCGTCTTTACCCGTGTGGACCAGGTCTCCACCTGGGTCGCGAGCTGGGTTGCCGCGATCGAATCGGGTGGCCCGCCGCCGGCGATCACGATCCCGAAGGCGCATCTTCCGCCGCTGTCATTTGCCCGCGCCAAGTACCTCGCCGGCCTGAGCTTCGAAGAAGACTTCCGTTACCACTTTCGCAAGGCGACCGAAAAGCGGATTGGTTGCACGCGCCTCGCCAGAGAAAGGGTCAAGTGCGGGGTGTCATGGTCCCAGGGCGGGAACGATTACTACGGCACGATCACCATCTACTTCGCTATCTACCACAACACCGTGGCCTGGAACGATCGTTACAAGATCCACTGGGTCAACGACCGCTGCTGGTTTGACAGCGGGCATAAACAGACCTGCGTGATCCACACCAAGACTCGCTAGCTCCGAGGCGAGTGATGGCGCCCGCCGGTCGACGGGCGCCATCACGCTCAGCTACTTGACGGTGAGCGTGCCTTCCATGCCGGCTTCGCGGTGGCCGGGCACTGTGCAGTAGTAGGTGTAGGTGCCGGGCTTGAGGTTTTCGAAGCTTGCCGTCGAGGAGCCTTCGGCTACCAGTTCGGTCTTGCCCTCTTCTTTGCCGCTGGAGTCTTCGACCGCGACGTCATGCATCAGGGCCTGCGGGTTTTTGAAGTCGATCGTCACGTTGCCGGATTTGGCCGTGATCGATTTGGTCGTGTAGGCGAGGGCGCCGCCCGGGTCGGTTTCAATATCGATCGTTTCGCCGCTGGCGGAGCTGCCGCCACCGCCGGAAGCTTCGGTGCTCGCGGTTGATTCAGCAGCAGTGCTGGAAGAGCTGCTGCTGCTGGAGCCGCAGGCGACAAGCGCGACTGAGGCGAGGATTAGTACGAACAGAGCGCTGGCCTTCTTCATGCGACTGGTCCTTTCGTCGGGGCAAGACTCACAGAGACTGTAACTGGATACGAAGCCTGCGCAAACAGAGTTCAGCGACCGCTGAACTCTGCCTTGCCGCCGCCGAAGAACGCCTCGACCCCGGCCCGCAGATCCTCGGTCGCCATGCTGTCGGCGATGCCGTGGCGCTCCAGCTGCAGGTGCTCGGTAAGTGTGTTCTCGATGCTCTGCCCACAGAGCAGCTTCGACATCCGCACGTAGTAGGGCGCCTTGGATGCCAGCTTCTCGGCCTTGGCCCGGGCCCGCTCCGCCAGCTCCTCGGGGGCGACGACCTCGGTCACGAGGCGCTCGGCAAGAGCCTCCTGGGCGGTCATGTTCGGGTCTTCGAGCAGCAGCTCCAGCGCCCGGCTGGGGCCGACCACGCGGGGCAGGAAGTAGGTCATGCCGCCGTCCGGCGAGGCGCCGATGCGGCCGTAAGCGCAGGCGAAGAAGGCTGACTCGGAGGCGATCCGGGTGTCGCAGGCGAGGGCGAGCGAGAAGCCTGCCCCAGCCGCGGGCCCGTTGACGGCGGCGATCACGGGGTAGGGGATCCGGCGCAGGTCGACGATCGCCTGGTGCAGGGCCTCGGCCCCGCGGCGCACTTCGGAGGGCAGGTCGATTTCGGAGTCCTCGACCCCTTTCTGGAACCAGGTGACGTCGCCGCCGGAGCAGAAGGCCTTGCCCGAGCCGGTCACGATCAGCGCCCGCAGCGGGGCGCGGTCAGCCAGCCAGGAGAAGGCGACGGTCATCTCGCCGATCATTTCCGGGCTCATCGCGTTGAAGGCGTCGGGGCGGTCGAGGGTGAGGGTGCCGATCTCGCCGTCGATCTCGATCCGTAGCGTGTTGAGATCGGGCGGGCTCAGGGTCTGGGTCGTCATCTTGCTCTCCATGTCGGGCGTGGAGTCTCCCTCCACCGTTTGGCCAGGTGGCCAGGAGCCTACCCTTATGACCGATGGCTGACTCCGATCGCAACGGCAACCTCACCCGCGCCGAGCGGGTTGCGCAGCAACGCCGCGCCCTGCCAGATTCGCCGGGGGTCTACCTCTTCCACGATCGCGAGGACGAGGTGATCTACGTCGGCAAGGCGCGCTCGATCCGCAAACGCGTCGCCTCCCACTTCTCCGCCGGCGACAGCCGCATGACCAGCCGCATCGACCGCATCGACGTGCTCGTCACCGCGACCGAGGCCGAGGCGCTGCTCGCCGAGCAGAACTTCATCAAGCGCCACCGGCCCCGCTTCAACATCCGCCTGCGCGACGACAAGTCCTACCCCTACGTCTGCGTCAGCCTCGACGAGGACTACCCCCGCGTCTACTTCACCCGCGAGAAGCATCGGTCTGGCCGCGCCTACTTCGGCCCCTTCTCCAGCGCCAAGCGGGTCAGGGAGACGCTCGACCTGCTCGGCAAGCTCTTCCAGTTCCGCACCTGCGAGGGGCGCGAGCCGGGCCGGCGCTCCGGCAGCCCCTGCCTCGATTACTACATCAAGCGTTGCGGGGCGCCATGCGTCGACTACGTGACCGGCGAGGAGTACCGCCACAACATCGATGCGATCGTCGACTTCCTCTCCGGCCGCTACCGCCAGGTCGAGGCCGACGAGGCAGCGAAAATGGAGGCGGCCTCGGCGGCGCAGGAGTTCGAGCGCGCCGCCCTGCACCGCGACCGCCTGAAGGCGATCCGCTCGCTGTTCGAGCGCCAGCGCGTCGCCGGCGGCACGGTCGGCACCGCCGACCTGATCGGGGTCGCCGCCGAGGGGGTCGACGCCAACGCCCAGGTCTTCCAGGTCCGCGACGGCATCCTCGCCGAGCGCCAGAGCTTCTACCTCGAGAACCAGGCCGAACGCG
>CAYOAP010000002.1:0-239127 GCA_964401995.1 uncultured Conexibacteraceae bacterium
AGTTCGTCGCCGCCTTCGACATCGACGTCGAGAAGGTCGGCAAAGACCTCTCCGACGCGATCTGGTCGGGCCAGAACGACACGATCAAGTTCTCCGACGTCCCCAAGCTCGGCGTCAAGGTCGAGCGCGGCATGACCCATGACGGCCTCGGCAAGTACCTGAAAGAGAAAATCACCAAAGCCCCAGGCGAGACCGCCGACATCGTCGGCATCCTCAAAGAGACCAAAGCGGACGTGCTCGTCTGCTACCTGCCGGTCGGCTCTGAGGACGCGGTCAAGTGGTACGTCGAGCAGGCGCTGGCCGCCGGCGTCGGCTTCGTCAACTGCCTGCCGGTCTTCATCGCCCGCGAGGACTACTGGGACAAGCGCTTCAAGGAGGCCGGCCTGCCGATCATCGGCGACGACATCAAGTCCCAGGTCGGGGCGACGATCGTCCACCGCCAGCTCGCCCGCCTCTTCCATGACCGCGGTGTGCGGATGGAGCGGACCAGCCAGCTCAACGTCGGCGGCAACATGGACTTCTACAACATGCTCGAGCGCGAGCGGCTCGCCTCCAAGAAGGAGTCGAAGACCAACGCGGTGACCTCGATCATGGGCCACGACCTGCCCGCCGAGGACGTCCACGTCGGCCCCTCCGACTACGTCGCCTGGCTGACCGACCGCAAGTGGGCCCACATCCGGCTCGAGGGCAAAGCCTTCGGCGATGTGCCGCTCAACGTCGAGCTCAAGCTCGAGGTCTGGGACTCGCCGAACTCGGCCGGGGTCGTGATCGACGCGGTGAGGACGATCAAGCTCGCCCTCAACAACGGTGTCAGCGGCCAGCTCGACGGCCCCTCCAGCTACCTGATGAAGTCGCCGCACAGCCAGCGGCCCGACGACGAAGCGCGGGAGAAGACCGAGGAGTTCATCGCCGCCAACGCCCGCGGCAAGAAGCCGCCGGCGCCCGCCGCGACGCCGCCGGCAAGCGTCGAGACCAAAGCCGGCGCCTGATCTGAGAGCCCGCCTTCTGGCGGGCTCTTATGCTCCTGCTTCGTGTCGGCCGAGCCACTCTCGATCGTTCAGGTCACCCCGCACCCGCGGGGGGCCGAGAACCCGATCAACGAGTTCGTCCAGGGGGTCTCGGCTGAGCTGGAGCGGCGCGGCCACACGGTCACCGTGCTCGGCACCGGCGACCGGGTCAAAAAGCTGCTGGGGTCGACCGAGTTCGACATCGTCCACGTCCATGAGCCCTTCGCGCCCTCGATCTCCTCGGCGGCGCTGCGCCACTCGCACTCGCTCAACGTCGGCAGCTTCCACGCGCCGCAGGAGCGGGTGCTCTCGACCCAGGTGGCGCGGCCGCTGGTCGAGATCTTCTTCGGCCGCCTCGACGCCCGCACCGTCGCAAGCCCGGCGACCGCAGAGCTGCTGGAGGGCTATTTCCCCGGCAATTACGAGCTGATCGCGCCGGCCGGGCCCGGCCGCGACTGGGCCCAGGTCGCCGCCGAGCTGGAGGCGCTCTACCGGCGCCTCACCGCCCGCCGCCACGACCCCGAGGGCGACCCCGAGGTGCGGGCGCGGATCGCCGACCGCGAGCTGATCGAGGTCGACCTCCACATGCACACCGACCACTCGCCGGACTGCGCGACGCCGGTCGACGTGCTGCTCAAGACCGCCCGCGACCGCGGGCTGGGGGCGATCGCGATCACCGACCACAACGAGGTCTCCGGCGCCCTCGAGGCGCGCCGGATCGCCGAGGAGATGGGCGGGATCAAGGTGATCGTCGCCGAGGAGGTGAAGACCGCCGAGCAGGGTGAGGTGATCGGCCTCTTCCTCGAGGAGAAGATCCCGCGCGGGCTGACGATGGCGGAGACGATCGCCGAGATCCGCCGCCAGGGCGGGCTGGTCTACGTCCCGCACCCGTTCGACCGCTTCCACTCGGTGCCCGACTACGAGCACTTGCTGGACATGATCGAGGAGATCGACATCCTCGAGGTCTTCAACCCGCGGGTGGCGCTGACCGCTTTCAACGAGGAGGCCGAGCGTTTCGCCAGCAAGTATCGGATCGTCCCCGGGGCCGGCTCTGACAGCCACGTTGCCCAGGGATTGGGCAGCGTGCGGGTGCGAATCCACGATTTCGACGGCCCAGCCGAGTTCCTCGAGGCGATGCGCGACGCCGACATCACCCGCAAGCACAAGAACCTGGTCTATGTGCAGGCGCTGAAGCTGCTGCAGACGGCGGGGCGGCCGAAGGCCCCCAAACGCCGCGTCCCAGACGCCAAACCGGTGCGCGGAGGCAAGCCGCGCGGCCGCGGCTCGGCGAGCAAGAGCTGATGCAGGCGGGCGATCGCAAAGGAGCCGCGCCCGGGCTGTCAAAGAAATCGTCGCCGATGCCGACGACCGATGACGAGATCAGAGAGAAGTACCTCGAGCGAGCGATCCGCGAGCTCAACCATCTGACCCGCGAGCTGCAGGAGTGCCCGCACTGCCCACGCGGCAAGCTGATGCCGGTGCTCGGCTCCGGCCACCCGCAGGCCGACGTCTTCATGCTCAAGCACGGGCCGGCGACGGCGGAGATCGAAGAGGGCGTCGCCTTCTACGGCCGGGCCGGCAACGCCCTGATGAAAAGTTTCAAACGACTCGGGATCGATCCCCTTGTCGTCTACGGCACGCTTTGTGCCAAGTGTCCGATAGCAGAGCCTGAGCTGGCCGCAGAAGCTTGCGTCCGGCGCCTGGTTGAGGAGATCGCGATCGTGCAGCCAAAGATCATGGTCGTGATGGGCGAGCCTGCCCTGCGGACGCTAAATGGCCTCCAGGTCCCTCTCTCGCGACCGGTAGAGCGGCGCGAGGGAGAGATCCAGGCCTTCACCCCGACGATCGACGCTCTCTACACCCCTGACATCGATGACTCGCTGGATGAGGAGGGCGCTAAGCAGCGCTTCTGGCGGGCTTTCAAGATGCTTGGGGAGTGGTACGAGGATTTGCCGCCGTACTGATGGTGGTGGGACTGGGAGGGGGCGGGGTGCCCCTCCCATGCGCTGGGATTTTCGCCGCCGACGCTGCGTCTCTCGCTTAGAACTCTGCTGCGAAAATCAGGACGCCGCTTTGGGAGGGGCACCCCGCCCCCTCCCTGACCGCGCTCAGGGTGCGGCGGCTGCCTCGGCCACTTTGGTCATTGCGTCGATATTGGCGCTGGCTAGGCCGCGGACTACGACTGTGTCTAGGGCGGTGTAGGCGGCTAGCTGGGACTGGGCGTCGGGTCCGTCGGCTGCGGCTACTCCTACTGTGCCCTCGGGCTCGGCCAGGCGGTCGAAGTGGTTTCTGTAGCCGGGGTGGAGGTCGCGGTAGAAGGACTCCTCCTTGGCCAAGCGGTCGGCGGCGTCGGGGCCTACTGCGGTGCGGACGTAGCCGAAGACTGGGGGGGTCTCTCGATTCGCCTTACTTGCGCCGGCCTCTACCTGCTGGCGGGCGTTGGCGGCGAAGGCTGGGGTCATCCAGTTGAAGAAGACGCCGTCGTAATCGCTGCCGGCCAGGGCGCACATCTTGGGGCCCATCGCGGCTAGGACCAGGCGGACGCCGGGCAGTTTCTCGCGCAGCTCGGGCAGCGACTCGCGCATCGTCGTCAGCGGCTTCTTCGAGAAGCCGGCGCCGACGCCGAGCCAGAGGCGAGTGGGGTCGAGGCCGGTGCGCTCGATGTCGGCGGCGATCTCGGTTGCGGGGGTGCGGTCGAGGGCGATCACGGCGACGCCGAGCTCGATCCGGGCCGCCCCGGCGGCGAACTGGGCCAGCGTCTCCAGCCCCTTCGCGCCCGGATGGTCGTTCGACCAGATCGAGGTGTAGCCAGCCTCGGCGCAGCGGGCCGCGAGCGGCCGCGCCACCTCGGGGTCGAGGCCCGCCGCGACTCCAAAGCCGCGGTTACTCACGCTCGAAGAGCGCCACGCACTCGATGTGGGGGGTCTGCGGGAACATGTCGACCGGCTTCACGCGGCTCAGCCTATAACCGGCCTCAGCGAGCTGTTTGGCGTTGGGAGCGAGCGTGGTCGGGTTGCAGGAGACGTAGACGATCCGCTTCGCCTCGCACTCGAGAACCCGGCGCACGATCTTCTGCGAGAGCCCGGCCCGCGGTGGGTCGATCACGACCACGTCGGGTTTGCCGGCCTGCTCGACCAGCGGCCGCACGCCGGTGCGGGCGTTGGCGGCGAGGAAGTGGGCGTTCTCGATCCCGTTGCGCTCGGCGTTCTTCTCCGCGTCGTCGATCGCCTCGGGCACGATCTCCAGCCCCCAGACCTCGCCGGCGCGGCCGGCCATCGTCAGCCCGATCGTGCCGATTCCGCAGTAGAGGTCGAAGACCCGCTCGCTGCCGCTCAGCCCGGCGTACTCGCCGGCGACGCCGTAGAGGCGCTCGGCCATCTCGGTGTTGGTCTGGAAGAAGGCGCTGTGCGACATCTCCAGCTTCAGCCCACAGAGCTCCTCGCGCAGGCGCTCCTCGCCGAGCGCGCCGGTTGGCCCGTCGGTGCCGCCCGAGGGGCCGTCGATCGCGGTGTGGAGGTCGACCGGCGGTTTCGGGAAGTTGGTCGCCGAGGTGACGAGGCGGGTCTGGATCTGGCCGCTGCGACGCCCCTCGCGGACGGCCAGGTTGCGCAGCGTCCCCTTCTCGCTGCGGCGGTCGTAGGGAGGGACCGCCTCCAGCCGGGCCCAGTCGCGGACCTTGTTGCGGGCCGCGTTGCCGGGCTCGGAAGCGAGCATGCAGTCCTCGATGTCGACGATCAGGTCCCAGCGGCCGCGGGCGTGGAAGCCGAGGGTCGCCTCGCCGTCGTCTTCGCCGAACGAATATTCGAGCTTGTTGCGGTAGCGCCACTGTTCGAGCGCGGGCTCGATCGCCTCCAGCTCGAAGCCGTCGAGGCCGCCGATCCGGCGCAGGGCGTCGCCGACCTGTTCCTGCTTGCTGGCGAGCTGGGCCTCGTAGGGCAGGCCCTGCCAGGGCGCGCCTGGGCAGGGCTCGCCGCCGTGCACGCAGCGGTCGTCGACCCGGTCGGCGCCGGGGCTGAGCAGCTCGACCGTCCGCGCCTCGGCGAAGTTGCGCTTGGCTTTGGTCACCTCGGCCCGGACCCGGTCGCCCGGCAAGGCGCCCTCGACGAAGACGACGTAGCCGTCGGCGCGGGCGACTCCGCGACCGCCGAAGGCGAGCGACTCGATCTCGACCTCGAGCTGCTCGCCTTTGCGCCTGCGGGCCGCCGGCTTCTCACCGGTGGCCTGCGCCACTAGCTCAGCTTCTTGCGGGCGCGGCGCGCTGCCTGGGTCGCCTGTTTGCGGACCGGCTCGGCACGGCCGCCGACCTCTTTGCGGGCCTGTTTGATCACGCGCTCAAGCTCCTTCAGCAGCCCGTCGGTGTGGCGGCGGCCACGGTTGACCAGGTCGGAGAGCATCTTCTCGGCGTCGCCGCGGGTCATGCGGCCGCGCTTGACGGCGTCGTCGACGACCTCCTGCAGGCGGTCGCGGCTGAGGGTGACGCTGCGCTCGAGGCTCTCGCGGAACTGCTCGACGCTCTTGTCGAGGCCGCTGCCTCGGGCCGCGCTTTTGGCGGAGGCTTTTTTGGCCGAAGATTTTTTACTCGCAGCTTTGGCGCTTTTGGCTTTTTTCGCAGCCGGTTTGCTCGCCGACGTTTTTTTCGCCGCTTTCGCTTTTTTGCTGCTGGCGCTCTTTTTTTTGGCGTCGGCTTTTTTCGCTGCCATCGTTTGTTGCCTCCTGAGAAGTTTTGCGCTGGGTGGGGACTTGACTATCTCATCCCCGCGGCAGCGGGGTGTCGAAACATCGCTTCAATCGGCGCATGGTCGGAAAGTCGCAGGGCTCGCCCGCCCGCTGGGACCTCGCGCCGCTCGGGCAGCCAGGGCGCCGGTGGCGCGGCCGGTTCGAGGCCGCGGGCGAGCAGGTGGTCGATCGCCCGCGGGCCGGTCGTCGGCGTTGCCAGGCCGAAGCGCTGCGCCAGCTCGGCGAAGAGATCCGGGTTCTCGGCCGGGCGCAGGTTGAGGTCGCCGCCGAACAGCAGCGGAGCGTCGCCGGCCCACTCGGTTGCTTGGCGGGCGGCAAGCAGGACGTCCTCGCAGGCGAGGTCGGGGATGTCGTTGGTCGCGTGCAGGTTGGCGACGCAGATGCCCGAGGCGGTGCGGGTGAAGGCCATCCCTCGCCGCTCCGGCTTGCCTTCGTGGATCGCCAGCTCGCGCCGCTCGGAGATTGCGCCAAGGGCGCCCGCCGGGCGGACCAGGGTCAGGTTGGAGCCTCCCTCGCCCGAGGCGATCAGGTCGGGGTTGAGACGGGCCGCCGCCGCCCGCAGCGCGCCGAAGGAGTTGCGTGAGGTCAGCACCCGCTGGCCCTCGGCGCCGCAGGCCGCCGCCAGCGGCGCGGCGAAGCGGGGCGGGCACTCCTGCAGCAGGGCGACATCCCAGCTGGCGTCGGCCAGCATCGCCGCGAACTCCTTGGCCAGGCCGCGGTTGACCTGGACGTGGGTCTCGTTTGACTCGCAGATCCGCAGCAGCCGCGAGCGCCAGGTGAAGAGCGCCGGGTCGGGCGGGAAATCGCGCCCGTGGAAGAGGTTCCAGCCGATGGCAGTGAAGTCCACGGGCTTAGTATCAAGCGCTTGAAGCAGGACTTCCTCACAGGCGAAGAGCTGGGCGCGTTCGAGCTGGGCAAGTTGCTCGACCGAGCGCTGCAGCTCAAACAGGGCCGGCGCGAGGGCGTCGGCGCCGATTCGCTGGCCCGGCGCAGCATCGGGCTCGTCTTCGAGAAGCCTTCGACCCGGACCCGGATCTCCTTCGAGGTTGGCGTCGCCGAGCTGGGCGCGACCCCGCTCGTGTTGCGCGGCGAGGAACTGCAGCTCTCCCGCGGCGAGTCGGTCGGCGACACGGCGCGGGTGCTCTCGCGCTACCTCGACGCGATCGTGATCCGCTCCGGCTCCCACGAGTCGGTCGCCGAGCTGGCCCGCGAGGCCGAGGTCCCGGTGGTCAACGCCCTGACCCCGCTTCACCATCCCTGCCAGGCGCTGGCCGACCTGCTGACGATGCGCGAGCGCTTCGGCGACCTGCGCGGGCTGCGCCTCGCTTACGTCGGCGACGGCAACAACGTCGCCCGCTCGCTGGCGATCGCCGGCGAGCTGGCCGGGATGGAGGTCGTGATCGCCGCTCCGCCCGGCTACCAGCTCGAGGAGGGCCACGGGGCGAAGCTGACCGACGATCCCCGCGCCGCCGCCGACGGCGCCGACGCGATCTACGCCGATGTCTGGGTCAGCATGGGCGACGAGGCCGAGGCCGACCGCCGCCGCGCCGACCTCGCCCCCTTCCGGATCGACGCCGACCTGCTCTCCGGCGCCAAAGACGGCGCCGTCGTCCTCCACTGCCTGCCCGCCCACCCGGGCGAGGAGATCACGGCCGAGGTGCTCTACGGCCCGCGCTCTGCCGTCTGGGATCAGGCCGAGAACCGTCTCCACACGCAGAAGGCGCTGCTGGAGACGCTGCTCGCCTCCAGCTAGCCCCGGCCCATGTACCCAGAGATCCAGATCGGTCCGGCGACCTTCCAGACCTTCGGTCTGATGTTCGCGCTCGCCTTCCTTGCCGCCGGCGCCCTGATCGCGCGGCGGCTGAAGGAGATCGGCAGGCCAACCGACTGGGCTTACGAGATGGGGTTCGCGGCGCTGTTCGGCGGCATCGTCGGCTCCCGCGTCTACTTCGTCGTCCAGAACTACTCCAGCGTCAAGCACGATCTGCTCGGCACGCTCTTCTCCGGGGCCGGGCTGGTCTGGTACGGCGGCGCGATCGGCGGCGCGATCGCCGTCCTGCTCTGGGCCTGGTGGCGCAAGTTCCTCGGCCTTGCCCTGCTCGACCTGGCGGCGCCGGCCCTCGCCCTCGGCTACGCGATCGGCCGCTGTGGCTGCCAGCTCTCCGGCGACGGCGACTACGGCAAGGCCTGGAACGGGCCCTGGGCGATGGCCTACCCCAACGGCACCGTGCCGACCGACCAGACCGTCCATCCGACCCCGATCTACGAGACGCTGGCGATGGGCCTCGGCGCCTGGTTCCTCTGGCAGTTGCGCGACCGGGTGCGGGCCGGCGTCCTCTTCGCGATCTACCTGCTCTACGCCGGCAGCGAGCGTTTCCTGGTCGAGTTCCTCCGCCGCAACAGCGATGTCGCCCTGGGGCTGACGTCCGCCCAGTTGGAGAGCTTTGGGATGATGCTTGCCGGCGCGGTCTGGATCGGCGTCGTCAGGCGTCGCCATGGCACTCTTGCCCGGGCGGATGCGCCGCTCAGGGCCAGTCCTGAAGCGGCATCGTGACCCAAAAGCTTGTTGTTACCATCGCAAAAGAAACTTAAAGTGGTTAATCCAAAGGGAGGCCTGTAGTCGTGGGACCGGTAGAGGTTGAGAGCGAGGGAGAGCCGTCGGTGATGACGGTCAGCGCAGTGCGGAAGGCGGCTGAGGAGGCGATCGCCGCGGCAGGCTGCGAGGCGCCGAAAGCCGACGCCGACGCGCTTGTCGCCGACGCGCTCGGGCTCAACCCGTCCGAACTCGAGGCCGGCGCCGAGGACGAGGTCTCGCCAGAGGCCGCGAGCGCGATCGACGAGCGCGTCCAGCGCAGGGTCGGGCGCGAGCCGATCGCCTACATCCTCGGCCGCTCCAGCTTCCGCGACATCGAGCTGGTGATCGACGAGCGGGTGCTGATCCCGCGCCGCGAGACCGGCCTGCTGGTCGAGGTCGCCGCCGAACTGCCCCAGGGCGCCCGGGTGCACGAGGTCGGCACCGGCTCCGGCGCCGTTGCTTTGGCCCTGCTCAGCGAGCGGCCGGACCTGCGGGTCACCGCCTCGGACCTCTCGCCGGAAGCGGTCGAGTCCGCCCGCGAGAACGCCGAGCGGCTGGGGCTGCCACTTGAGGTGACGGTCGCCGAAGGGCTGCCGGACTCGCTCGACGGCGAGATCGACCTCGTCCTCGCCAACCTCCCCTACGTGACCGAGGTGACGATCGACGAGCGCTCGCCCGAGATCAAGGCCGAGCCCAAGATCGCCGTCACTGGCGCCTGCGGCGAGGATGGCCTCGGCGTGATTCGCGGCCTGATCGAACAGACGCCGTCGGGTCAGCGGATGGCGATGGAGCACGACACCCACCACGGTCCGACGATGCGGGAACTGCTCAGCGATGCGACTACGATCCAGGACTACATGGGCGGCGAGCGGGTCACTGTCGGCACCGCGCGATGAGCGCGGTTTCAGCGTGAAGCAACGCGATGAGTGACGCGCCCGACGCGCCCGCTCCGCCGGAGCCCGCTTCGGGCTCGACCGAGGCCGAGCGCCGGGCCAAGGTCGAGCGGCTGCGGGCGGAAGGGATCGACCCTTTCCCCCGCGACTTCCTCGACCGGACCAAGATCGAGGCGATCCACGCCGCCCACGATCCCGGCGAGCTGGGGGAGGGCGAGCATCCCGAGTTCTCCTACCGGGTCGCCGGCAGGCTGACCAACCGCCGCGGCCACGGCAAGACGACCTTCTTCGACGTCCGCGACCTCTCCGGCTCGATCCAGGCCTACGCCCGCGTCGACGCGCTCGGCGAGGAGGCCTACGGGCGGATCATGGACCTCGACATCGGCGACCAGGTCGGGGTCGAGGGTGACCTCTACGTGACCAAGCGCGGCCAGCTCGCCCTCAGCGTGCGCGAGTGCACGCTGCTGGCCAAGGCGCTGACCGACCCGCCCGACCTCTTCCACGGTGTCTCCGACGTCGAGACCCGCTACCGCCAGCGCGAACTCGACCTGATGGCGAACGAGCGCTCGCGCGAGGTCTTCAAGACCCGGGCCAAGGTGCTGACCGCGATCCGCGACCACATGAACTCGAACGACTTCGTCGAGCTGGAAACGCCGATCCTGCAGCGGCTGACCGGCGGCGCCGCGGCGCGGCCGTTCAAAACCCACCACAACGCGCTCGACCGCAACCTCTTCCTCCGCACCGCGACCGAGCTCTACCTGAAGCGGGTGATCGTCGGCGGCTTCGAGAACGTCTACGAGCTCGGGCGCTTCTTCCGCAACGAGGGGATGTCGCCCCAGCACAACCCCGAGTTCACGATGATGGAGTGGTTCAACAGCGGCGTCGACTACCGCGGCGTCATGGACTTCGCCGAGACGATGGTCTCCAGCGTGGTCGAGCGCGTGCTCGGCACGACCAAGGTGCAGCGCGACGGCGAGACGATCGACTTCGCCCCGCCCTGGCCGCGGATCCCGATCCGCGACGCGATCCTCGAGGAGACCGGGGTCGACATCGTCAAGGCGAGCCGCGACGAGCTGGCCGAGCTGGCCGGCGACGACGCCGCTCCCGACGACGACTGGGCCGGCCTCGTCGACACCTTGCAGGGCAAGTTGATCGAGCCGAAGCTGATCCAGCCGACCTTCTTGACCCACCTGCCACTCGCGATCTGGCCGCTGGTCAAGCCCAACCCCGAGTTCCCGGAGCTGCTGGCCGACTCCTTCGACGGGATCGTCGGCGGGATGGAGATCGTCGGCGGCGGCACCGACGTCAACGACCCGGAGGAACAGCGCCGCCACTTCGTCGAACAGCGCGAACGACAGGAAAAGGGAGCGGAGGACGATCCCCACCCCCACGACGAAGAGTTCGTGCGGGCGCTCGAATACGGAATGCTGATCGCCAGCGGCTGCGGCCTCGGGGTAGACCGCCTGATGATGTTGATCACCGACTCCAAGACCCTGCGCGACGTGATCCTTTTTCCCTCAATGCGCGAGCGTCCGGCCGACTGAAAACTGCCCGTCGATGGGCCTATAAGTGACCTAATAGTTCACTTATAGGCCCATCGGCCCCTAAACGGAGTGGAGCAGGCCGCCGTCGATTGGGATCACGGTGCCGGTGATGTAGGCGGCGCGGTTGGAGCAGAGGAAGGCGACCAGGTCCCCGTACTCCTCGGGCAGGCCGAGGCGGCCGGCCGGGATTTCTGTCTTCGCCGCCTCTTCGGCGCCGGCCAACGAGCCCGCCGCGTCCGCCAGGCGCTCGGTGCCGAAGCGCCCGGTGGCGACGGTGTTGATCGTGATCCCGTCGCCGGCGACTTCGCGCGAGAGCGTCTTCAGGAAGCCGATCGCCGCCATCCGGTGGGCGTTGGAGAGGTTGAGGCCGGGGATCGGCTCGACGGTCGAGCTGGAGCCGACGTTGACGATCCGCCCCCAGCCACGCTCGCGCATTCCCGGCACGACGGCGCCGGCCAGCACCCGGGGAGTCAGGACCAGCGAGCGATAGGCGGTCTCCCACGCGTCCAGCTCGTGGTCGAGGGCGCCGCCGAAGGGCGGGCCGCCGGTGTTGGCGACGAGGATGTCGATCGGGCCGAGGGCGGCCTCGACCTCGGCGGGGAGGGCCGCGATCCGGTCGAGGTCGGAAGCGTCGGCGGCGAACGGCTTGACCTCGCCGCCGATCTTCGCTGCCGCTTCGTCGAGCCGCTCTGTCGAGCGGCTGGCGATCGCGACCTTTGCGCCTTCGCGGGCGAGCGCGGCGGCGATCGCCTCGCCAATTCCGCGGCTGGCGCCCATCACCAGGGCGACGCGGCCGGAGAGCCCTAGGTCCATGCCGCGCTTTCAGACCGGGCGCACCAGGCGGCGAGCAGGCCGACGGCGACGATGGCGCCGAGCCAGTGGGCGCCGATCACGACCCCGATCAGGCTGACCAGCCCGGCCAGCACCGCGCCAAGCATCGTCGGTCCCACCGCCAGGCCGACGACGCGGGCGGTGAACCAGGCGCAGAGCAGCCAGGCGCCTGGTCCCGCAATCCAGCCCCAGTCGACGAAGAACTGGTGCGAGAAGACGATCGCCAGCGCGATCGAGAGCACGGCGACAGCGACAAGCTGCACCAGCGCCACCCGCCAGAAGACCTCGAATCTCATCACCCCGGATTCTCGCAGCCGAGCCAAAGTTGTCCCCTTACGGGTCGCACGCCGGGGCTAGTGTTATCCCCATGAAGACACCAGCCCTCACCTCACTCGCCCGCACTTGGATCGCCTTGCTCGCCCTCGCGGCAGCTGCCGTCGCCGCCGCTCCGGCGCAGGCCGCCTTCCCCGGCACGCCCGGCCCGATCGCCTACTCGCACGGCTTCTCCAGCGAAACCGAAACCACGGGTGGCATCTACATCCACGGCCCGCGCCAGAGCCAGGCGCCCGTGTCGCTGACCAGCGACCCCGGCGACCAGTCCCCGTCCTACTCGGCTGACGGTCAGAAGATCGTCTTCTCCGGGAATCGCGATGCGGGCAGTCACAACAGCCTCCACCTCTACGTGATGAACGCCGATGGCAGCGGCGTCACGGCGCTGACCAGCGGCGAGGAAAACCGCGACCTCAACCCGTCGTTCTCACCGAATGGGCAGAAGGTCGTCTTCGACCGCATGGTCGGGTTCGGCCACCCGCACATCTTCATCGTCAACGTCGATGGCAGTGGTTTGCACGCGCTGACCGAAGGCGCCTACAGCGACTACGACCCGACCTTTGCCCCGAACGGCAGGTGGATCGCCTTCACCAGCAACCGCGACCACGATGTCCGCACCGACCGCAGCGATATCTTCTCGATGCGCCCTGACGGGTCCAACCAGCGGGTGCTGATCGACGGGCCGCGCAACGAGTCCGAACCCGACATCGCCCCCGACGGGCGCAGCATCGCCTTCGCCAGCAACCGCAAGCCCGGCAACAACATCTACGTCGCCCGCGCCGACGGCAGCCACGTGCGGCAGTTGACCCACAGCCCCGAATGCCACCACCGCGAGTGCTTCTTCAGCCCCTCGTGGGCGCCGGACGGCAAGCACATCGCCTTCCTCGGCTTGCGCCGCTCCAGCTCGGACCTGCAGGTGATGCGCAGCGACGGCTCGCACCTGTCTGACTTCACCGAAACCGGCACCGAAGAAGAAGGCTACGGCTCCTCGACCGGCCCCCCGAGCTGGGGCGTGCGCGCGCGTTAGGCGCCGCTCCCCTTATTCCCACGTCAATCTAAATCGGCGTACCCTGCTTTACAGGGTGTTGGGAAAGGGGTGGAAAAGGGCGGTTGTGATCGTGGCGGCGCTTGCGCTGCTGGTCGGCGCTGCGACGGCCTCCGGTTTCATCATCCGCGCCGGGGACATCGTCATCCACGGCGACGGCGGCTTCACGCCGACGGCCCTGCCCCGGCACCAGGATGCCCCGATCACGATCCACGGCGGCGGCAAGATATCCACCGCCTCCGGGGCGCTGCCGCCGATCCTGAAAACGATCACGCTCGAGTTCGACCGTCACGGCTCAGTGCAGACGCTTGGCCTGCCGGTCTGCCCCTCGGGCAGGCTTCAGGCCACCACCGTCTCGCAGGCGCGCAAGGCATGCCCGGGCGCGATCGTCGGCAAGGGCTACGGCCATGCGATCGTCGCCTTCCCCGAACAGGCGCCGATCCCGGTCTCCTCGCCGATCACCCTCTTCAACGGGCCCAAGAAGGGCGGCAACCCCACGGTCTACGCCCACGCCTACACCACGGTCCCGGCCCCGACGACCTTCGTCGTCCCGATCGTGATCGAACGGATCAACGACGGGGTCTACGGCTACCGGACCGAAGCGAAGATCCCCAAGCTCGCCGGCGGCAGCGGCATTCCGATCTCCGGCTGGCTCCGCATCGGCCGCAACTGGATCTACAAGGGCAAGCGCCACAGCTACGTCAACGCGCGCTGCGAAACGGGCCGCCTACAGGCTCGCGGCGAATTCAGCTTCAACGACGGCACATATCTCAGCGGCACTGTCTTCAAGCCCTGCACTGCCCTCAAGTAAGCGATAATCGAACCACCCGGGGCGCTTAGCTCAGCTGGGAGAGCGTTCGGTTTACACCCGAAAGGTCGGCGGTTCGATCCCGTCAGCGCCCATGCCTTCAGTCCGCCAGCACTGGCTCCCAACGCCCGCCGAGCTGTAGGTATTCCGGCTACCAAGTCCATTGACCGCCTGCTTTGCGGGCGGCTGATAACCGCTAATCCTTGTCGCTTGGAGAGCGGAACTGAATCATCGCGACCTTCACGCGCATGATCTTCACCTTCGGGTCCTGAGTGCGGAGAATGACCTTCTCCTGAATGGCCTGTAGCTTGGCGGCGGTGCCGTCGAGGAGGGCGGTCACTTCCTGCCAGCCCTCGTCATCCACGGTCATCGGTGTTCGGCTGATGTGGTTGTCGTCTGGGTCATTGAACGTCCCGCCAGCCATCGCTAGAGACACGTCCTGAGAGATTTTGGACATGAAAGTCATCACCACGCCGTGTTTCTGCTTGTCGCTCAGCTGCTCCCAATCATCCTGCTCGAAATAAGGGCGTTGGGTGCTCGTGTAGTTGTGCTTCACTACCCGGCCGTTCCCCGCTGGCTCGATGCTGACCAGTTCAACGCATCCTAGGTCTAGGAGTTTCTTGACGTGGTAGGCGACGTGCCGGGTCGTCTCCCCCAATTCCTTTGCCAGTTCGCTCGGGCTGGCGACGCGGTTCTCAAGGGCCATCAGCACATGTAGCCGCGTGGGGTGGGCTATCGCCTTGACGAGTCGGGGGCTGAGAAGGGTCGGGATGGCTCGCTTGCTCAAGGAATGCCTCCAAAAAGTTTGAGTGAGGGAGGCGAGCAGTTTAGTCGGCGTCTTTCCTGCAATCCGGCGTCTCAGTCAAGGAAATTGATTGAGACGGGGTTTTTGAGCGATGCTGAGGCAGGGGGCCGTGGGAATGGCTTCGGAAGCGCAGGGGTCGGACCCACCGCCTGAAGCCGACCGACGCATGGGGAGGGGGTGAGGCCACATGCAGATCAACATCGTTGAGCAGGTAGTGCTGCCAGTCGCAGCCATCAAGAAGGGCAGCTAGAAGTGCGTAGTGGGGTCAGGCTCCGCTTGCATTTCGAGTGCGGGCCTGGCCCCGCCTTCAGCGGCGGCCTGACTGTAGAACGTCTGCGTTCTCTTTGAGCGAGATCAACTTCGCGGTCAAGCGATTGTCCCTAGAAAGGCGCTGGATCAATGCGCAAGGATCGCCGAACAGGCAGAAAGTTCGATCCAAAACGAAGGGATCGGTGACGAAGGGACCAAGAGCCGATGGGCGAGGACAAGAACGAAGAAGGACAGCCAGATGCGGAGGTGCTGCTCAAGGCTCTCGATCACAGAATGCGCCGGAAGGTGCTCCGGGCTATCGACGACCAGGGCAGGCGCACGAGTCCCAACAGAGTCTCCAACGCGCTTGAACTCAGCCTCTCCAGCGTGGCGTACCACTTCAGGGTGCTGGCGGGCTTTGGGATGCTTGAGCTAGTCGAGAGGCGTCGAAACCGAGGCGCTTTTGAGCATTTCTACAAGCCGACTGACGTCGTCGCTGACACGCAGTGGATCGCCGTTGTCCTGAAGGCCACCGAGAACGTTGACTCTCGCCCCAGGGTCAAGAGAAAGAGAGCAACTTGACCGGCCAGCCTCGACCAGAAGACGACATAGAACTCGGGCTGAGGCTTAGGGATGAGCTAGAGATATGCGCGGAGTGGGTTGCCGTGGCCGGCAAGAGCTTCTGGCAGCGCCTGGAACTCATCCTCAGTCTCACCAACGAGCTGGGTTCCAGTTGGGTAGTGGTCTTCTGCTACTTCGCTGAAGCGGGGCCAGTCTCGGGTGCCGAGATTTCAACGGCGTTGAGGCTGGACTCCGGCGAGGTCGGTCGGTGTGTTGAGCGCTTGGAGGAGAAGGGGCTCTTGGAGGAGACGCCGCTAAGCGGGGTTTACGCCCTGGCAGGAGACCAATCCGGAGGCGACGATGGCGATGGCCGCTAATTGACAGCTCACCTTGGTCTTCCGGTCTCGGATCCGACGTCGAGCCCGGGTTAGCCAAACACTCGCCAGGCCAGCACTGCCGCGACGAACAGTCCCGCCACCGCGATCACCACTCGCAGGGTTTCGCCGGAGATGCGGCGGGCTAGGCGGGCGCCTAGCTGGCCGCCGATCAGGGAGGAGATCATCAGGGCTATGGCGTAGCGCCAATTGACTGTGGCGAGGAAGGCGTAGGCGGTTGCCGCCAGCAGGTTGGCGAGGCCGGCGAGGACGATCTTCATCCCGTTCAGGCGCTGCATCGAGTCGGCGACAAAGAGGCCGAGCAGGCCGAGCAGGAGGATGCCGACCGCCGAGCCGAAGTAGGCGGCGTAGGCGCCGGCGAAGACTAGGCCGGCCGTCAGGTAGGGCGAGTGCTCGTTACCGGCATGGGTCATGCGGGCGGTGAGCCAGGGCTGGAAGAGCAGCAGCAGGCAGGAGCCGGCGACGAGGAAGGGGACGATCACCTCGAAGGTGCTATTCGCCGTTTTCAGCAGCAGGGCGGTGCCGATCACGGCGCCGGCCAGCGAGGGGATCGCGAGGCGGAATAGGCGGTCGCGACGGTCGGTCAGCAGGTCGAGGTAGCCGAACGCGCCGCCGGCGGCGCCGGGGATCAGGCCGACGGTGCTGGTCACGTTCGCCGAGAGGGCCGGGACGCCGAGCGCGACCAGGGTCGGGAAGGTGATCAGCGAGCCGGCCCCGGCGATCGCGTTGGAGGCGCCTGCGGCTGCGCCGGCCGCCGCTACCGCGAGAAGCTCGAGCACAGGCGCCTCCAGAGCGACGGTGGGCGGGGCTGGGTCTTGCGCCACTCTTCCTCGGTCGGCAGCCGGCCCGCTTTGCGCTCGGCGAGGACGCAGGCGGTGTGGGCGTGGCGGCGGCGGCTGGTGTCGCCCTCGGGCGCGACCAGCACGTGCTCGCTCAGCGCCGGCAGGTGGTTGCCGCAGTAGGGGCAGCGGTAGGTGGCCGGCTTGCGATTCTGCGCCGGCCGCATCGACCACCAGCGAGCTGTCTCGGGCGCGCTCATCTGGCCGATGCTAGAGCGAGGAGGGCTTGGCTCTAGGCGCTGGCGCCGAGCTGCGGCGTCTTCGTGCCGCCGCGCAGCTTCTCGGCCTTGGTCACGACATCGAAGAAGACGTCGTTGCGGCCGCGGCGCATCTGACGGGGGAAGAGGTGGCGGGCGCGGCGGTGGGAGGAGGCCGCGGCCTGGAAAGCGGCCTCATGGGCGCGGCTCCAGGGGATGCCGAAGATCTCCCGCACCCGCGGTGGCAGCGTGCCCTTGATCACCAGGTTCTGGGTCGCCAGATTCATCCGCGCGGCGGCCGGCACCGGCTGTTTGAAGGCGACCAGCGGCGCCATCTCCAGCGCGTGCTCGGTCGCGTGCAGGTCGGGCGAGGCGAGCCGCTGGTCGAGCCAGGCCTTGAACTGGCGGTGGCTGGAGGGGACCTCGCTGCGCGGCAGCCCGAAGAGCTCGCCGAAGCGGACGTAGTCCTGCCAGAGCGCCTCGCGCTCGCTTTCGGAGAGCGCCCGCACCATCGTCTCGTACATCTCGCGGCCGGAGTCGGCGATCACCGCCAGCGTCCACAGCATCAGCTCGGGGTCGAGCGCCGAGTAGGCGGTCCCGGCGGCGTGGGCCCCGGCGTCCTCGGGCAGCGTGCCTTTGATCTTCTGGTGCAGCCGGTCCACCGCGCCGAGAACCTCGTCGGCTTCCGCGCGGGTACCGAGGAAGACGGTCTCCTGGATCTTGGCGGTGCGGGCGAGGCGCTCGAAGGGGCGGTCGCCGGCCTTGGTGCTCAGCATCGTGCCGGTGTAGGTGAGCGGTTCGAGCGCCCCGATCAGCAGCGCCCGCTGGCCGTAGAGCAGTCCAACGGCGCGGTCGCCGTGGACCCGGCGCGCCATCGAGTGACCCGGTGGGAAGTAGTAGAGGCCTGCGCCTTTGGCGGTCACGATCGACCGCCGATGCTACTCGCCGCGGGAGAGGGCGACAAGCGCCCGGCCGGCCCCGGCGGAGGGGGCGGGCTCGCGCAGATCGTGCGCGGCAAAGATCTCGTCGAGTTCCTCGCGGGTCAGCGTCTCGCGCTCGAGCGCGTTGGCCGCCAGGTTGTCGAGGCACTTGCGGTTGGCGTGCAGCAGCTGCCGCGCCCGGCCGTAGGCCTCGCGCGCCAGCGCCATCGCGCCGAGGTCGACGTCGCGCCGGGTCTGGTCGGAGAGCGCGTAGTCGCCGGTCGGCATCGCGATCGGGGCCTCGCCGGCGGGGTCGGCGGAGACGCCCATCCCGAATTCGGCGACCATCTGCTTGCAGACCAGCTGCACCCGGTTGAGGTCGTCGACCGCCCCCGAGTAGGACTCGCCGAAGACCAGTTCCTCGGCGGCGCGGCCGCCGAGCAGGGTGACGATCTCGTCGCAGAGCTGGTTGCGGGACTTCATGTAGCTGTCCTCCTGCGGCGAGTGGCCGACGAAGCCGAGCGCCGGCCCGCGCGGGACGATGCTGAGGATCTCCGGCGGGTCGAGCCCGAGCAGCCGCCGGCAGAGCGCGTGGCCCGCCTCGTGGTAGGCGACGATGCGGCGCTCCTTGGAGCTCAGGCGGCGCGCCTGCTGGGAGCCGACCGCCTGGCGCAGCAGCGCCTCGTCGAGGTCGTCGCGGCTGATCGACTTGCGCTCGGCCCGCCCGGCGATGACCGCCGCCTCGTTGAGCGAGTTGGCGAGCTGGGCGCCGGTCATCCCGGTGGTCTTGCGGGCGACGTCGGTGAGGTCGAGGTCGGGGCCGAGCGGCTTGCCTTTGGCGTGGGCCTTGAGGATCGCCTCGCGGCCGTCGCGGTCGGGCGGCGCGACCAGCACCTGGCGGTCGAAGCGGCCCGGCCGCAGCAGCGCATGGTCGAGCTTGTCGACGTTGTTGGAGGCGGCGATCACGATCACCGTGCCGGAGTCGCGCTCGAAGCCGTCGAGCTCGACCAAGAGCTGGTTCAGGGCCTGCTCTCGCTCGCTGGTGCCGCCGTCGCCGCCACCACCGCTGCGGGCGCCGCCGACGGCGTCGAGCTCGTCGATGAAGATCACGGCGCGGCCCGACTTGCGCGCCTCCTTGAAGAGCCGGCGGATGCGGGCGGCGCCGCGGCCGACGAACATCTCGACGAAGCTCGAGCCCGAGGCGGCGAAGAAGTCGACCCCGGCCTGGGCGGCGACGGCGCGGGCCAGCATCGTCTTGCCGGTGCCGGGAGGGCCGAACAGCAGCACCCCGCGCGGGGGCTTGGCCCCGAGCGCCTTGAAGCGGTCCGGGTCGCGCAGCCATTCGGCGACGTCCATCAGCTCGTCTTTGGCGGCGTCGACGCCCTGCACGTCCTCCCAGAGGACAGGCGTCGTCTTGCTCGCCTTGACCGTCTCCGGCCTGGTCGAGCCCATCGTCCCCCGCAGCAGCAGGACGAAGATCGCCAGCAGCCCGAACATGAAGACGACCCCGAAGACGGGGTACCAGTTGAAGGCGAATTCCTCGATGTTGGCGCTGACGATCAGCGCGTGTAGGAGTCCCAGGCCCGGCATCAGGCCAGCCAGTCTGGGGGTTTGAAGCCAAACCGCCAATCGCACATCTGTCCAATGTGCAGGAAATCGCTAAAGGATGTCGGGCGGCTAGAGGTCGCGTTTGGCGACTACGCCGCTCTGCAGCGCCCGCTCGACCAGGGCGACGCGCTTCTGGTTCTGCGGCAGCGCCTCGACCCCGAGCTTCTCGAAGAGGGCGCGCATGTGGGTCTTGACCGCGTCGACGCTGAGGTGCAGCTCGGCGCCGATCGCCTGGTTGGTGGCCGGGGTGGCGAAGGCGCCGCCGTCTTTATAAGGGCGGCAGAGGGCGAGCAGGACGCGGCGCTGGGCGGGGGAGACGGTGGCCGCCGCTGGCACCTCGCCGGCGAGCACGGTCGCTTCCGGGGCGGACTCGCCCGGGCGGCGGTAGAGGACGGTGGTGCGGCCGAAGCGCAGGGTGTCGCCGTCGCGCAGGCGGCGCCGGCCCTGGACCCGCTCTTCGTTGACGAAGGAGCCGTTGCGGGAGAGGCCGTCGTCGAGCAGGGTGCACTCGTCGCGGACCACCTCGATCTGGGCATGCAGGGCGGAGACCTCCTCGTCCCAGTCGAGGCGGACGTCGGCCGAGCCGCCGCGGCCGACCCAGAGCTCGGTCGTCCCCTCCTGCACGGCGACGATCCGCTGCGCGTCGCCGCCGTCGCGGAAGACGAGGAAGGGGTGGCCCTCGCGCTCGGCTTCGATCTGGGCCTTGAGCTCGGGGGCGCTGGTCATCGCGCTGATCCTAAGACCCGCGCTGGCAAGGGGTGAGCAGGTTCACCCCTGGGGTCTCTGGTTGGAACCGCTGCGCCGGGCGAAGCTGGTTCCAGACAGCAAGTCCAAACGCAAACAGGAGGATCACGATGAACAACTCAAGCCCTACAGCCCGCAAGATCGCCCGCAGCACCGGCCTGCTCGCCGCCCTCGCCAGCGTCGCCCTGATGGTCGCCCCGGCCGCCGGCATCGCCTCGGCCCCGGTCAAGTTCGGCGCCAAGCTGAACCCGACGGTGCAGCCGTCCAACTCGCTGCCCGGCCTCACCTGCAACCAGACCGCGACCCCCGGCCCCGCCTGCACGATGATCCAGAACGAAGCCTACGGCCGCCCCGACGGCGGCGAACTGGCCCCGAAGACCGGCACGATCAAGAAGATCCGGCTGATCGCCGGCGGCCCTGGCAGCTTCAAGCTCCAGATCGCCAAGGTCAAGCGCTCGACCGCGTTCACGACCGATGACGCCAAGGTCGTCTACACCGGCCCGACGATCTCCTACACGGGCCAGACCGAAGCCAACTACGACAGCGGCAGCTACAAGGTCGAGTCCTTCCCGGTCAACGTCCCGGTCCAGAAGGGCCAGCAGCTCGCCCTGCGCGGCAACATCACCTCGATGATCCGCTGCTCCTCGGGCGGCCGCAACACCCTGCTCTACACACCGTCGCTGATGTCCGGTGGCCCCTTCACCGCCGCCAGCAGCACCGACGGCTGCTGGATCCTGATGGAAGCGGTCATCAAGTAGCCCCCGCCCACTCCCTGGCAGACGAGAGGCCCCGCTCCGGCGGGGCCTCTTCTCGTGAGATTGCGTATGACCCCTCTATGCGGGGCTAAACGCAATCTCAGCCGCGTTCGACCTGGGAGCCGCCGACGATCGCGTCCTCTCCCGTGTCCCCGAAGAGGACCCAGGCCTTGTTGCCGCCGTCGTAGTCGGGCGCCCACAGCTTCAGGGTCGCCTCGCGGCCCCAGACCGTGCACTGCTCGTCGCCCTCGCTGTCGAGGCCGCGCCAGATCCGCACGAAGGGGTTGCCCTCCCACTCGGCGCCGATCGTGGTCGGCTCGCGGTGGCCGGGGTGGACCGTGGTCTGCGGCGGCAGCTTCATCAGCCGCTCCATCACCGAGGACTTGAGGTCGGCGAAGCCGCTTGCGCCCGGCGCCATCGTGCCGCCGACCGTGCCCTTGAAGAGGACGTCGGCGGTGAAGACGTCGCTGTCGTTGACGAGGAAGGCGAGGTGGCCGGCGGCGTGGCCGGGAGTGAGGATTGCTTCGAAGTCGAGGCCGCCGGTGCTGAGCCTGCCACCGTCGGCGATCGTCTCGGCGACCTCCTCCTCGATCTCGGCCGCGGTCTCCGCGTGGGCGACCATCGGCACGCCGCCGAGCTGCTCGCGGGCGGCAGCGAGGCCGGCGATGTGGTCGCCGTGGGGGTGGGTGATGAGGATGTGGGTGATCTCGATCCCGTCGCTCTCGGCGCGCGCCAGCAGGGGGGCGAGGTCGTCGTTGCCGTCGATCAGCACGCCCTTGCCGCTGTCAGGGTCGGCGACGAGGTAGGCGTTGGACAGCCACTGCGGGTTCTCGGTGCGCTCGATGATCACTCGACTGCTCCCTCCGGGTTGCTGGCGTCCTCCAACTCTCCCAGAACTCAGGCGGCAGCTGGGACCGAGCTGCCTTCGAGCAGGGTGGCGGCGACCAGCTCCGGGTCATCCCACATCGGCGTGTGGCCGACGCCGGGCAGCTCGACGTAGCGGGCGTCGGCGGGGCGCCGCTCCGGCCGCGGCGGGGCGACGAGGCGGTCGAGTGCTCCCCAGGCGAGGGTGACCGGCACGTCCTCGGGGTAGTCGGCGGGCTCGAAGACGTGGGTCCGCATCGCTTTGTTGGCGCCGTCGTAGCCGTTGGAGTCGATCCAGCCGAGGACCAGCTCGCGGCCGGCGGCGGCGGGGATGCGCTCCGGCTTGGCAGCGAAGGTGGCGAGCATCCGCTCGCGCGCCGGCCGCGAGCGCAGCGCCAGGGCGACAAGCGGGCGCAGCCGCCGGGCCCAGCGCCGCGAGTCGACCTTGCGGTCGCCGAGCGGTCGGCGCCAGAGGCCGGCGGGGGAGAGGGCGGTGACCGAGGCAGCCCAGCCGGCGCGGCCCATTTCCAGCGCTGCCCAGCCGCCGAGCGAGTTGCCGGCAACGTGGGGACGCTCGATCCCGAGCTGCTCGCAGCACTGGTGGATCGCCGCCGCCAGGTTGGCCGCGGTCGGCTCGACCCCGGCCGGAAGGCCGGGCGCCTTGCCGAACCCCGGCATGTCGAGGACTGTGACCTCGCGCTCCGGCGCGAGCAGCTCGATCACCGGGTCCCAGACCCGGGTCGACGCCCCCAGCCCGTGCAGGAGCAGGAGCGGCTCGCCGCTCACCGCCACCCCGGCTTCGCAAAAAGGGCCTGCACGTCGGCGATCCGGCGCTCGCGGAAGCCCGCCTCCGAGGAGCTCAGATAGAAGGTCCAGAGGCGGCGGAAGCGGTCGTCGTAGCCGCGGGCGCGGAGCTGGTCCCAGGCGCCGAGGAAGCGCTCGCGCCAGGCGGCGAGAGTCGGCGGGTAGTGGGCGGTGATGTCCTCGGTCCAGACCGGCCGCATGCTCGTCACCCGCTGCAGGCAGTCGGCGATCAATCCGTTGGAGGGCAGGCAGCCGCCGGGGAAGACGTGGGTGTTGGCGAAGCTGCGCGCGCCCTTCTCCGCCTCGTAGATGCGGTCGTCGATCGTGATCGCCTGCAGCAGCATCAGCCCATCGTCGCTGAGCAGGCTGTCGCAGCGCTGGAAGAACTCGTCGAAGTGCTGCCAGCCGACTGCCTCGATCATCTCGACCGAGACCAGCTTGTCGAAGCGGCCGTCGAGGTCGCGGTAGTCCTCGAGCAGGACGGTGACCCGGTCGTCGAGCCCGGCCTCGCTCACCCGGTGCCGCGCCAGCGCGTGCTGTTCGCGCGAGATCGTCGTCGTCGTCACCCGGCAGCCGCGCTCGCGGGCGACGTGGACGGCGAGCCCGCCCCAGCCGGCGCCGATCTCCAGCAGATGGTCGTCGGGGTCGAGCTGCAGTCGCTCGCAGATGCGGTCGAGCTTGGCGATCTGGGCCTGCTCGAGGTCGGCGCCCTCGTCCGGGAACCAGGCGCAGGAGTACATCATCTGCTCGTCGAGGAAGGCGGCGAAGAGGTCGTTGCCGAGGTCGTAGTGGGCGGAGATGTTCTCGCGGGCGCCGCGCCGCGAGTTCTCCGGGACCAGGCGCCGCGCCCGGTGCA
Source organism: uncultured Conexibacteraceae bacterium (assembly GCA_964401995.1). GTDB lineage: Bacteria > Actinomycetota > Thermoleophilia > Solirubrobacterales > 70-9 > DATCBF01. The sequence goes on from CAYOAP010000002.1 coordinate 23,368, forward strand.
GAAGGCCGCGCGGCCGGACGATCGCGCCGCGCAGGCGGCCGGGCCGCTGCAGCTCGCGGGCGGCGATCCGGATCAGGGTGACGAGGTCATCGGTCTCCCAAAGGCCGTCGACGTAGGTCTCGCCGAGGCCGAGGCTGCCGCGCAGCGGGCCGCGCCAGGCTGCCGGGTCGTGGACGGTGACCGTCGCCCGCAGCTCGGCGTCGGTGGGGCCGAAGGCGCGGGCGCGGCCGTCCTCAACGACCTCGATCCGGCCGCTGCGCAGGCGGCTCAGCACCTGGGAGACGGCGGCGCGGGCGGCTGTGTCGCGCACGCTCACGGGGCCAGGAACCCCTTCGGCTTGCGGCCTTCGGGGTGGGGGAAGTAGCGCGCGCCCTTCAGCTTCAGGCGCAGCGTCTGGGCGTAGATCTTGGCGACGACCTGCAGCGACATCGCCGGATAGCGGGCCAGCATCCTGTTCATCAGGCCGCGGCTGAGCTCGCGGCGGCGCAGCGAGAGCGTCGCGTCGAATGCCTTGCCGCCGCCGCTCTCGGGCCGCGACTCGATCTGGACGACGAGCTCGCGGCCGGGCTCGGTCGCGCGGAAGGCATAGGTCTGGTCCATCCCCATCAGCGGCGAGACGTGCAGCTCCTTGTCGAGCTCGTCGGCGAGCACCTTGCCCTGATTCTCCCCCCGGACGAGGACATACGGGTGGGCTTCGCCCCAGGGGATGTTGGTGACGTCGGCGATCACCGCTTCCACCCTCTCACCGGCCGGGTCGAAGCAGTAGTAGAAGCTGACCGGGTTGAAGCTGTGGCCGAGGTAGCGCAGGCTGGTCAGCAGCCGGACCGGGCCGGCCAGCTCCTGCCCGGTCGCCGCGCGCACGGTCTCGCGGGCGCACTCGGCCAGTGGCCGCGCCGGGTCGCCCATGAAATCCTCGCGGCGGAAGCGGGCGGGAGCGGGGCGGCGGGCCGACCAGAGTGGGTAGGGGTCGAGCACCGCGGGCAGCTCGTCGAGGTCGAGGTACATCAAGAAGTGCGGGTAGCGGAAAGAGTGCTCGACCGGCTCGAAGCGCCGGTGGCGGATCGTCCCCTCGTATAGGGCCGAGGCGGTCATGCCGCGACCCGCAGCGCCGGCCGCTCGGCGGCGGCGATCCCCTCGCAGGCGCGCAGGGCGCTGACGACGCCGTCCTCGTGGAAGCCCCAGCCCCAGTAGGCGCCGCAGTAGTGGGTGCGGCTGGGGCCGCCGCTGATCTCGGCGTGGCGCGCCTGCGCGTGGACCCCCTCCTTTGTGTAGACGGGGTGGTCGTAGGAGATCCGGCGCAGGACCTTGTCCGGGTCGATTTCGCCGCCGCGGTTGAGGGTCAGCAGGATCTGGTGCTCGGAGCGCAGCCGCTGCAGGTTGTTCATCCAGTAGGTGACCGTGGTGCCGCCGGCGGGCTCGCCGGCCAGGTGGAAGTTCCAGCTCGCCCAGGCCCGGCGCCGCCGCGGCAGCAGCGCCGTGTCGGTGTGCAGCACGGCCTCGTTGCGCTGGTAGGGGATGGCGGCGAGGATCTCGCGCTCGGCCGCGCTCGGGTCGCCGAGCAGGGCCAGGGCCTGGTCGGAGTGGGTGGCGACAACGACCTCGTCGAAGTCCTCGCTCTCGCAGCCGTCGGCCTCGATCCGCACCATGTCCGGCAGCCGCTGGATCCGCCGCACCGGCGCCCGCAGGCGGACGCGGTCGCGCCAGGGGGCGGCGATCGCCTCGACGTAGCGGGCCGAGCCGCCGCTGACCGTCCGCCACTTCGGCCGGTTGCGCAGCGAGTACATCCCGTGGTTGTCGAAGAACTCGGCCATGAAGCTGGCCGGGAAGCTCCACATCTGCTCCGGGTCGGCGGACCAGACGGCCGAGGCCTGGGGGACGATCAGGCGCTCGATGAACTGGCGCGAGAAGCCCTGCCGCTGCAGCCAGTGCCCGAGCGAGGGCGCGGTCCCGTCCATCCCGATCAGCGTCTGCGCCTCTCGGTTGAAGCGGCGCCACTCGCCCAGCATCCGCAGGAAGGAGGGGCTGAGCAGGTGGGCGGGGCGGGCGAAGATGCCGAGCGGGGTGCCGGAGTACTCGAAGCGGCCACGCCCGTCGGAGACCGAGAAGCCCATGTGGGAGGGCTGGGCAGCGACGCCGAGCTCGTCCAGCAGCGCTTCGAACTCAGGGTAATTGCGGTCGTTGAAGACGATGAAGCCGGTGTCGACGTCGTGGGCCTCCTCGCCGAGCTCGACCCGCACCGTGTTGGAGTGGCCGCCGAGCCGCGCCCCCGCCTCGTAGACGACGATCTCGTGCTCAGGGTGCAGCCGGTGGGCGGCGACCAGGCCGGAGATCCCGGTGCCGACGATTGCGATCTTCATACCGGTAACTACGTGGCGTGCATCCGATCGGTTGTGTCGGAGCGGTTGATTCACCCGGTGGGGTGTCAGCCGTAGGGACTGTAGGTGAGTTCGTAGCCGAGCAGTTCGGTCACCGTCTCGAAACGGTACCCGCGCCCACGCAGGGTGTCGATGATCGATGGCAGCGCCGCCAGGGTGCCGCTGCGGTCGCCGCCGCCGTCGTGCATGAGGATGATCGAGCCGGGGCGGGCGGCGCCGACGATGCGGCTGTAGACGGCGCTGCTGCCGGGGTTGGCCCAGTCGGTCGGGTCGACGTCCCAGGTGATCGTCCGCATCCCGAGCGCGCCGGCGGTGGAGATGACGCTGGAGTTGTAGCCGCCGCCGGGCGGGCGGAAGAGGCACGGCTTGAAGTGTGTGATCGACTCGATCAGCGAGCTGGCGCCGGCGATCTGGGAGTAGTCGGGGTATTCGACGTGGTTCATCGTGTGGTCGCCGATCTCGTTGCCTTCGGCGAGGATCTGGCGCATCGTGTCCTCGCGGCCGCCCATCTCCTGGCCGACCTCGAAGAAGGTTCCGTGGACGCCCTTTTCGCGCAGCACCTGGAGGAAGCCAGGCGTGTATTCGCTCGGCCCGTCGTCGAAGGTGAGGGCGACGGTCTTGCTGCTGCGCGAGCCATTGGTGTCGAGCCCGGCAGTGCCGCCGGTGCAGCCGACCGGGCGCACCGGGCGCAGCCGGTAGGTGCGGCTGCCCTTGGCCGGCAGCTGCTCCTGGCAGGGGGCCTTGGCGTTCGGGGCGGGCTGGCAGCCGCCGCGGCTGCTCAGCACCCGCCAGTGGTAGCGGCGCGGGGTGAGGCCGGCATCGGCCGGGATGAAGGTGAGGACCAGCTTGGTCGAGGCCGGGCGCTTGACCTCGGCCGCCAGGGTTTTGGCGCCAAGCACCTTGCCCGAGCCGCCGAGCCGGACCAGCCCGGCTTCGCGCTTGGGGCTGGCGCCGCCGAGGCAGACGCGGCGCTCGTTCTTGCCTCCCGGCCGCTGGAAGCCGAGGCAGAGGTAGCGCGATTTCGAGCCTTCGAAATTGGGGTCGGCTTCGAGCTTGCCCAGCGCCACCGGTTTCGCGGTCCGCAGCGAGAGGATCAGGCTCTGGCCCTCCTGCTTGAGCGTGGCGCGAGTCAGTTCGGGCGCGGGCGGCTCGGGCGCAGAGGGTTTGGCGGCGCCGGCCGGAGCGGCGGCAGCCAGCATCGCCACGACAAGCGTGGCAATGCACGGGATCTTGCGAAAAAGAGAGTTAACGAGTTGCCGGGCTTCGATTTAAGAAAGCTTGTTCATAGTAACCACAGGCAGATCCGCCGGCCGCAGCTTCTCCCTCCCCTCGTGTTGAAAGCAAAAGTGACGACGTCCAAACGCGCCGTGATGCCAGGCCGCTGCCTGGTGCTCCTCTTTGCAGCATTGGCGCTGGCCGCACTGCTGCCCGCGGGAGCGGGGGCCGCGCCGGGCGGGGCGAGCCAGGCGACCGCCCAGCTGCCCGCCGTCGGCAGCACGCCTTATGACCGTCAGGGGATGTGGATTTGGTACGTCAGCGCTTCTGATGGCGGCAGCGCCGCGCAGATCATTGCCCGCGCCAAGCGCTACGGGATCGGCACCGTCTATGTGAAGGCGGGCGACGGCAGCGGAACCTGGAGCCAGTTCAACACCTCGCTGGTCCAGGCCCTGCACCAGGGCGGGCTCGACGTTTGCGCCTGGCAGTTCGTCTACGGCGACAAGCCGCTGGCCGAGGCCAGGGTCGGCGCGGCCGCAGTCGCCAAGGGCGCCGACTGCCTGGTGATCGACGCCGAGAGCGACTACGAGGGCAAGTACGCGGCGGCCGACCGCTACGTGCAGGCGCTGCGAGGGCGGATCGGCCCGACCTTCCCGGTCTCGCTCTCCGGCTTCCCCTACGTCGACTACCACCCGTCCTTCCCCTACTCGGTCTTCCTCGGGCCCGGCGGCGCCACCTACAACCAGCCGCAGATGTACTGGAAGGCGATCGGCGCCTCGGTCCGCACCGTCTTCGAGCACACCTACCTCTTCAACCGCCTCTGGGGCCACCCGATCTACCCGATCGGCCAGACCTACGAAGCGCCGAGCCGCGCCGACCTGATCCGCTTCCGCCGCTTCGCCCAGAGCTTCGGCGACCAGCCGCCGAGCTGGTGGGACTGGCAGGAGACCAGCGCTGCCGGCTGGGGCGCGATCGGCGCGACCACCGCCGGCCCGATAGTCGGCTACCGCCCCGCCCTGACCCAGCCGATCCTCAAGCGCGGCAGCAAGGGCGACCTCGTCGTCTGGGCCCAGGAGCACCTGCTCGGCGCCGGCCTGGCGCTGCCGGTGACGGGGATCTTCGGCAAACAGACCTACAACGCCGTCCGCGCCTTCCAGACCGCCCATGGCCTCTGGGCCGACGGCACGATCGGCACCTCGACCTGGCAGGCTCTATTGGCGATCGAACCAGTCCGCCAGCCCTGGTCAGGAGCGGGCACCAAAACCGGCGGCGGCGCAGCAGCAAGCCGAGAGATCCCCCCAAGCCGCCCGCTCTCCGCCTCCCTCCCCGCCAAGGCCTACGAGATTCCCCCGGGCCCCAGGCCCTAAATCCCGCCCAAAACCCCCGGCAAAGCCCCAAACCGAGCGACCCTGAGATAATCCCCGCAGGGCATCCCCATGCCCTGATCTCTGGGGGCGTAGCTCAGTTGGTTAGAGCGCCGGCCTGTCACGCCGGAGGCCGCGGGTTCGAGTCCCGTCGCTCCCGTATCGAGAAGTGCCTGGAACTAATGGACTTTCAGGCTCGTCCGAGGAAGGTGTCTTGTCCTCCTTGCCGGAGTCCAAATCGGCGTTTCTGCCCGTTTCTGCCCAATGGATGCAGCGGGGGTCTTAGCTGCGGTCGGTCAACTCACGCTGGTAGTCGGCAAGTAACTCGACGCTGGCGTCCCAACCGAATCGCAGAAAAATCTGGCGTGCCATCTCGACTGCCTGCTCACGGCCTTCTGCTACGAGGGTGTCGCGAGGCAGATTGACCTTTTTCTCCAGGCTTGGCATGGTCGCCCGATAAGGCTCGAAGAACTCTGCTCGCTTCCACTCAGCTACGACGAGGCCGCGATTCTCCAGTCCGTTGAGGCGAACCTCGATATTCATAAACTCATCTCCGGCTTCTCCAAGTGCCAAGCGCGAGGCAAGCTCAAACACCTCAGTTAGATAGAAGAGGATCTCCCAGACCTCAATGGCAGCGTCGAACCCCTCCGGTATCGGCGTTCGAGTTCGTTCGTCGTCTCTACGCCAGTCGGCAGAGACTGCGCGCAGATGATTGAACTGGCCACTCGTGAAAAAGCGCCATGCCTCGAAATGAAAAACGCCTTCTGCATCGACATCCTGTCCGATCCAGTTCTCGCCACGTAGAGGTTGCTGGCGATAGTCAACAAAAGGAACGGGCCATCCTCGGAGCCTCACAGCGGCTCCGGCCAGGAGCTCTTCCAACTTTGCGTAGTCGACTCGTTCGGCGTTGAACGGTTCGGGTCGGATGGCGACCTGCCAGTGCCCGCGCGACCGGATCTTGTCGGTGATCTCACTCACTCCCAGGCCTGCCCTTCCTCCGCCTCGTACAGCTCGTCGCTTGATGGTGGGCGCGGGCCAGGGGCCAGCGTCACCCCAGCGCGCTCCGCCGTCTCAACATAAGCGCGTAGTGCCTTCTCTGTCGCAAGTTCGATGATCTCCCGCATCTCTATGGGGGACGCCACCTCAGAGGTCTCTGGGACCTTGCGAGGCCGGACGTAAAGTGCCCCGTCTCGCAGCACCCCCTCTCGTTCCTTTGCGCAGAAGTGCGGGATATCCGCAAACTCGAACACTTCAATCACAGCGACCATCGCGCCGGTGGAGAGCTCGATTGCCGCCACGTTGAACCTCAGCGGTGGGTCCGCGTAGTTCGCAAGGGTTCGCGCAAGGTCGTCGTAGGCGATCCACGACGCAAGATCGCCACTAGCAAGCCCCGGCCCAAGCTCGCCCGGGTCGGCGTCGTCGATCCCGATGATCACATGGCCGCCATCACGGAGGTTGCCCAGACTGAGCGCCGCACGGGCGACCTTTGCCAGAAGATGTTTGTCTGACCGCGGACCGGGACCCTTCAGCTCTAGCCCGCGGGCCTCATAGCCAAGCTGCAACCGCTCTTCGATCTGTCCTGCCGTGAGCACTGCATCACTCTAGAGTCCGTTCGACACTCTCAGATTTTTGATCAAAGTGGTCGGCGGCCGCGGCCCAATCGCCATCGCCGAGCAAGCCGCCCATCCGGGTCCGGGGCTGCATCCCGGTCACGTCGGTGTAGACGCGCAGGGTCATGCGCGGGTCGCGGTGCCCCATCTGCGCAGCGGTGATTGCCGGATGCTCGCCAAGCTCTGCGCGCAGCGCGGCGTAGGTCCGGCGCAGCGCGTGGAAGGTGATGCCATCGGGCAGCGGGGGTCGGCCTTCGCTCGCCAGCCGCTCGTTGGCCTTCTCGATCGCTCCGTAGAGGATGCTCGTGCGGACGCGGTTGCGCTCGCGTGGCTGCTCCCGGATGCGACCGGCAAACACGAGGTCGTCCGGCTGGCTCCACTCCGAGGCCAGCTTGTGCTCGCGAAGCAGCCGCACAAGCTCAGGCTCAAGGACTACCTGGCGGACTCCGGCCGGGGTCTTGGATGCGGAGACGCTGAGGAAGCCCTGGGCCAGGTCGAGATCACGCCAGCGCAGGTGCGTCAACTCGGACACGCGCAACCCGCCCGCCATGATCGCCGTGGCAAGGAGCGTCCGATGCGACCCAGCCGCTTGGAGGACGATCTGGACCTGCTCCCCGGTGAGCCGCGCCCGCTTCGGCTCGGCCTCCTTCAGCTTCGCCACCTTCGTCTTGACCGGGTTGTGCGCGATCAGGTCGTAGCGGACTGCGGCATCGAGAATCTGGCCCAGCCGCGTCAGCGTCTTGTTGATCGTCCGGTTTGAAAGCGGGCGCTCGACCAGCCCCTCCTCACGCTCGCGGACCTTCGCGGTCTTGTAGCGGTCCACGTCCTGGGCGGTGATCTCCGAGAGTCGATGGCCCTTGAAGAACGGCAGCAAGTGATGGCTGAGCGTGAGTTCGTAGTCCTCGACCGTGCGCGGCGCGAACTCGTGCCGCCGGGACTCAAGCCACTCCGAGGCGAACTCATGGAATGTCGGCTCCGTCGGGGGCTCGCTGGCATTCGAGGCTCGCGGGGGCTTCCAGATCCCCCGCCGCACGTCAGCAAGAACGTTCGCCAGTTCTTCATCGGCTTTGCGATGAGTCCAGCCATCGGCAGCCGCGCCGAGCGTGACGTAGCGCCGCTTCCCATAGGCGCGAAAGCGCAGGGCGAATGAGCGGCCACCTACGCCATCGATCTCGACAACCTGCCCTGTCGCTTTGCGCGCCATCCCTACCTAAGCCGCAGAGGGCGGGCTGTTCTCCCCCGTCCCCCGGATCGGAAGCAGCCGAACCCCCGTCCCTCCACCACCCAAAGGCTGGCCCGCCCGCTCACCTGGCCGGGTGGGCGGGACAGCCGCCGATGCCTCGCCAACCTTCTGAAGCACCCGGGCGGCGACAGCCGGATCGAAGCGAAGCCGAGGCTTCGCCCCATTCCCGAGCTTGACCGCGCCAAGCTCGATCGCGTGCGAGTAGACCCAAGACCGCTCGATCCCGAAGCGCCGCGCCAGCTCGACCGCATCGACCAGCTCCGTCGCTCCATCCTGAAGGTGCCGCTTCTCCAACAGCGCCACCACTCTCCGGGCAATCGCCTCGATGGTCTGCGGGTCTAGCTTGATGCGCGTGGATGCCATTGCCTTATACATCCGACTGGAGGCCCAAACGCCCCCGGGAATTGGCACAAAATACGAACACCTGTTTGGGTTCATAATGTGTCGGCTGTCGGGGTTGGTTTCTCGGCACCGTCAAGGTGATACTGCGTGAGGGGTTCTGCGGTGGGGTGAATCGGGCGCATGGGAAGGCTGCCTGGCTCGGTGTCTCGAAGGCGGGGCTTTGAGGTCGCTCTTGCGGCAGAGGGTCCGGGCCAGCGTCACTGGCTTTCCCCGGTCCGTCCTGCCGAGAGGACGACGCCGGTCGGCCGCAAGTCGAACCGTCCCTCCGCGCTTCGCCCCGGCTCCCAGGCGATGCCCTCAAGCAGAACCCCGGCCGGGACTTCCAACGCCCCGTAGAGCTTGACCAGCGTGTCGATCCGGGGAACCCGTTCGGCCAGCTCCAATTTGCCGACAGCGGTCCGGTGCAGCGATGCCCTCTCGGCCAGCGCTTCCTGGGACATAAAGGCGCGCTGGCGCGCCCTGGCGAGGTTGAAGGCGAATCTCCTGGCGAGATCGATCGGAGGCAGACGCCGCACATGGTCTGGCATGGCTAGCTCCCCTCGCCCAATATCTCGTTGAAGCGGAGCGCCGCCCGCGTCGGCAGGACCGCGCCATCGCAGCTAAAGAGAAGCCCGACCCCGACCAGGTCGCCCACCGCCCGTTCGACCTGGTCCCTTTCGGCGAAGTCGCTCGACCCCGCCGTTATCTCGCGGACCAGTTCAAGCAGGCGGAGCTGCGCCGGGTAGATCGCGAGGACCTGGGCCAGGACGACGCCCTGGTCTTGGATGTCCTGGTCGGCGTTGGTCGAGGCGCTTTCGCAGCTATCGCCACTAGGCTTGTCGTGCATGGGAGCTAACCCTCCTGTGCCATGCCCCCGGCTGTTTACGCAGCGCGGGGGCGCTTTCTATTGTCGGCCAGGCTACAGGAAGTTCTGATCTATCACAAGTGTTGATAACGCTGGATCAGGACACCCGTGTTTGAGAGCGTGCAGTAAATGAGAAGCTCAGACCAGCCACAGCCCGCCCTCGGCAAAGCCATCCGCCAGCTCCGCAAGGAGCGGGAGATGACGCAGGAAGCGCTAGCCCATGAGGCTGGTGTCACGGTCGGCCACCTCTCAATGACCGAACGTGGCCTGTCTAATCCAACTTGGGGAACCGCGAAGGGCATTGCCAGCGCGCTCGGTGTCTCGATGGGCGAGATGGCGAAGCTTGCGGACACTCTGGAAGAGTGACGCGGCAGCCCCCGCTCGACAGCTCTGAGGCGCAGCGGCTTAGTCGTCTGCGCGTCCTGCTCTCGGACACTCGACGGCGGGTCGGTGATGAATCCGAACTTGGTTTGCATGTAGCAGTCTTGGCGATTGATGGAGTCGGCGAGCTTGCCATCGGATTGTGCCTCCACAAGCTCGGCGTTAGGGCTAAGCAGTCAGATAGCGTTCCCGCCCGGCTCAATCGGCTCCTTGACAAACTTAAGCTCGATACATCCACGCCAGGTGTTCAGGGCTTTCTAGAGCTTCACAAAATGCGCAACCTTGTTCAGCACGAGGGCGTGCTTCCAGCTCCAGATCAGGTGCCGCGATGGCTGGCCGAGACAGAGAAGATTGCCGACGCGCTCGTTGCGGCATCGTTCGGGGTTGATCTCAGCGAGATTGGGTCATCAGCAGGGGTTGCAGATCGGGAGCTCCAGGAGAAGCTGGGGCAGGCTGAGAAAGCGCTTGAGCAGGGGGAAGCTGAACGATCATTTGATGCGTCGTGGTATGCGCTGGAAACTGCTCGCCGTCAGCTGCGTCAGAAAACCGGCCTTCATTCGGGCGCTGGGGCATCGGGGTTCTCGGGTGTCGGCGAGGCAAACAGAGGACTTGGCGCTCTGGCGAAGGGGTTCGATGAACTTGCCGATCAGATGGAGTTGTCAGCCTTTACACCTGAGCCAGGAGAGTGGATCTGGTTTAGGCAGCGGCAGGGTGAGAAATTTCGCGGACTTTCACCCAGCCTCGCGGACGCTGCGCGCGCCTTTGCATTCGTGCTGTCCTGGGTGCTGCGGTTTGAGAGCTACATAGCTAGGCACGGAGTGGATCGATGGGAGCGCTGGGAAGAAAAACAGCGGGCGCCGGTGACGGGAGTTCCGGGTGGACCGCATATCCATGCAGTTCATGAGGGAGATAGCCCAAGCGCCCCCGATGGAAACATCAAGGGACTGCGGAACTGGATCTTTGAGCTAACCGACATTCCAGAGATCGCAAATCCAGGTTTTGACTGGGCGATCGGCGCAACGTCGAGGGCAGAGAGGTCAGTAGTTACCCATGCCTACCTAGATCCAGTGGGCCGGCTGTCAGTCACCTGCCCGACCTCGGCCGACCCAAAGGACGTTGTGGGATCAGTTCGCCGACTCATCGTCGACGCGAAAGCACAGCTCATGAAACGATCCGAGGAGGATGCGCACGATGCAGAGGTGAGCGAACGCATCCTTGCTCCCTTCCGATCCGCACTTGAGAAGCATGGGTGTCAAGTCAGTAATCTCCTAGTACGAATGCCAAGAAACCGCCACCGGGTGATTGCGATGGAAGCAATGGTGTGGATAGAGCTAGTCAACACCACTGATGACCATGGATCATGGTTTGCAAAGGGTCTCAAGGAGACATTTGAGAATCATTTTCCCGAGGCACCGCAGCCTGCGCCATTCGATACCGGTTGGAATGATCTCGCTGTACCCGCTACATGGGACGCAGATCGAGTGGCCAGATGGATCTGCGATGCAACTGACTTTGATGTCAAAAAATGCGAAGAAGAATCGGCCTCCGTGCGAACAGCAGAAATCGAGAGTGATCGGGAATTGTCCGAAATGCGACACCTGATAGAAGCACCAACCAACAGCGAGTAAGGCTAGGAAGGGCAAGCGCCTTGCTGATATCTGTCTCGGCAGGCGTCGAGTGTTCTCAGGCTCAGACTGCAAGACTGCGCGCGTGTCCATAGCTCGTCTCACACGCCTCGTCCTTTATGCGGGTGCTCGACCTGGGTCTCCAGAGCGAGTTGTGGAGCTGAGCCCCGTTACGGTTCTGGTTGGTCCTAACAACGGCGGCAAGAGCACTGCGCTCCGAGACCTCACTGAGTACATAGGGCGTAGCGGAACTTCTCCCATGCCTGCGTGGGATGGAGGCACGGTGATCAAAGAGGTCGAGATGAGTCTGCCTGCAACCCGACAGGACGCGATCGATTTCCTTGCCTCGCGAACTCACAGACAGACCGAGAGCCAGGTCGAGATCCGGAGCTTCACGCCAGGCGCGAACGCTATGCCAGCGGGACAGACAGGCATCCAGGGAATCCCGCTCTCAGAACTCAATCCGGAAGGCCATTCACCAGAATTCGTCGGCATCAAGCTGTTGGGTCCTTACACGATTTCCCTCAATGGACGACAGCGATTCGACCTTGCCTCAGGCACCCAGTCCGGGCCCTTGGACGGGCCTCCGACCAGCCACTGGATGGCCGTTGAGCGAGAAGACGAAGTCTATGAGGAGGTCGATGCGATGGTGCATGCCGCCTTTGAGCAGCACCTCGTCATACAGACCTTCCGCCCGCCAAGCTTGCAGCCTGCCTTAGGTCCAACTGCTTTGCCACAGGAGCTTCGACACAGCACCAGCCCAGAGGCAGTGGCACAACAGCAGGCTGCGACCCCTCTTGAAGATCTCTCAGACGGGGTCCAGGTCTTCTGTGGCCTAGTCGCGTCTGTCGCGGCGCTTCCACATGTGCTGTTACTGGTTGATGAGCCAGAGGCTTTTCTCCACCCCACCCTCAGCCGACGACTCGGAGCAAACCTAGCCCGCATCGCACGTCAGCGCGACGCTCGTCTTTTTGCAGCTACGCATAGCGCTGACTTTCTGATGGGCTGCCTGGAGGAGGTTCCAGAGACAACCGTCCTAAGACTTGATTACCGAGGTGGCGTACCGGCCTCCCACGCCCTTACGACAGACAAGGTCTCCAGACTCTCTCGTGACCCCTTGCTGCGCTCAGCCGACGCCTTGCACGCGTTGTTTGCTCGCTCCGCCGTCGTCTGTGAGGCCGACTCAGATAGGGCCTTCTATGAGGAGATCAACCGGCGGCTGATCGACGCAGAGGGACGTTCTGGGGCGTTGGACGCGGCCTTCCTCAATGCCCAGAATTGGCAGACGACGGAGCGCCTCGCTTCTCCTCTGCGAGCTGCGGGTGTTCCGGCTGCCGTCCTTCTCGACCTGGATACCTTGGCTAACGATGCCGTTTGGCCAGAGATGATTGCGATGGGTCAGCCTTCCCTTGCCGATCGGGATCGAATTCTTCAGGCACGAGCTGCTGCCCGGGATGCGATCATTGCCTGCGGTCGCGCTGCCCCCGATGCCCCTCTAAAAGTGAAGCTCACGGGGCTTGCCGCATTGAGCGAGGAGCAGCGCGGGACGGTGCAGACCGCCATCAATGAGTTGGCCGCGATTGGGATCTTTCTGGTAGAGGTTGGGGAGCTGGAGAATTGGCTGTCCCAGCTCGGCTGTACGAATAAACAGACCTGGGTCACCGACGTGCTAGGCAGACTTGGGGCGCCCAGCGATCCGGCTTACGTGACTCCCGGGCAGGGAGACGTATGGAATTTTATGGAGCAAATAGCAGGCTGGCTCGAAGATCCTTCTCGCCAGGGCATGCCGGACTCATAAGCCGAATGGGCAGCGAGCCTCTCGCTGCCCAAGGCGAGTTCAGACGTTGCGTAAACGGACCAAATACACGCTCAGTCACATCGCCGTTTTGGCTCTGGCAGCAGGAGTCCACGACTGCTGCGACGCTTAGAAGGCCGGTGCCCTCTTAGGCTGCCGCGCCGTGGGCGGCGCTTGGCGCGGGCAGCGCCTCAAGAATGCTCGCCGGCAGCCGGGTACTCGCATCCCAAACCTCGATAGCGACGAGCTTGTGGCTGGCGCGGTCATAGTCGCGAAGACCTCCCGGCACGCGCTCGCTGACGACATCGTCGGACTCGCCGGTTGGGAACCAGGCAATGTCGGCGTTTGAGTCGTAATAGGCAAACATGCTTCAACAAGGGTAGCGCTGGCTTGGGCTGCCAGCTAGGAATCGAGCCTCCAGGCCGAGACGATCCGGACAGCGCCGTGATCGTCTAGGTGCGGGTGGTCGTAGATGGCCTCAAAGAGCGTTCCGTCGTCAGTCTTGCCAGAGACCAGCCATTCGGCCCGCCCGTCGTTGACCTCGCGCTCGGAATGCCTGTCCTTGATCGCCTGCTCCACATCGGAAGCGTCTAGTCGTCGCTGGCGGATGCGCATCTCCGCGTGCTCAGTCCAGATGAAGCGCTCGATCTCCACGGATGGAGCCTATGCGGCAGACAGCCCTTGCTTCTCTGCGCGGGGGCTTTCATTGGGCACTAGTGCCCAAACGGGGTCAAATCGACCGCAAACAGCGCCTATTTCTTGGGTCCGCGCCAGGTCGTGCAAATGGCCCTCATTCCTCATCAAATAAGGGAATCTGCCCCATTTCGCCGCCTTCCCGGGCGCTCCTGTCACGCCGGAGGCCGCGGGTTCGAGTCCCGTCGCTCCCGTTCAGCTGGACCCTCATTGTGGTGCCGGTTCCGCATTGGCCTCGCGAGTTGACTGCCTCTCAGATCGGCCGTGGGTATCAGATATGGGTACCAAAGACTTCACCCGCTCGCGAGACATCGCTCGGCTTTTGTCCGACTGAATTTGTTGGGCCGATCCAAGTCAAGCACTCCAGTGGGGGCTAGCGAGCCGAATACCTCGCCTGCCGCGGGCCAGTAAGACATCACCACACAGCGAGGAAGCGTTGAGCGATTCCGCCAGGAACGAGAGACGGCGTCAGCAATCCTGCGATCGGCCCGAACCTCAGACTCACCGAAGCCGGGCCATGGCGGCGGTCCGGAACAGGTTGCTGTAAGAAGCCGTCGACCTCCGTCCAGTCGGCAACGGAGATCGACCCCGCGAAGTCACCCTCACCCGCTCCCAAGTCGCCATCGCCGGCCCAAAGTCGTGGCGGAACCATTTGCGCCGCTGATCGGCCGTCTCGCGCGGCGGGTCTAACCGCCCTGACGACAGACCCCGAAGAGGACGGCGAGGCCGATCGAGGCTGACTGCCCCGACCTCGCCTCACCACTCATCTCGACAGCCGGCAGCTGTGGCAGACGGTGGCGTCCCAAGGACTGGACGGCGCGGGCTCTAGTTTCGCCTGGCTCCTAGCGCAGTCCTTCGCAAATAGCCGGGAAATGACGCCTTTTTGCCCCCGGACGAGGCGGTCGCGAAGACCATCCCACTCAAGGAAGTCCTTTCCCCGCCCCCTTCGCGCCCGGCCCCCCTTCGTGGGGAATGCGCGCCGAGGCCGAGTGATAAGTTCGCCATCAGCTCGCAATTTGGCTCTGCCGCGGGGAATAGGAGGCGTGCGACGGCCCTATCGCCCCGACCTCGCCTCACCACTCATCTCGACAGCCGGCAGCTGTGGCAGACGGTGGCGTCCCAAGGACTGGGCGGCGTGTACGCTCAAGAACGTAAAGTCCTAAAAACAACCTAGTTGCTCGCAAAAAACGCAAATTGCAGGGAAATTCATTTGCAAAAATATAGGTGCGAGCAACGCACGTGCCAGTGCTACGAGTCTGAGATCGGCAGACCTGCCGGTAGCCGGACCAAATACCGTGTATTTACGCTGCCTAATCACCGGCCGCTAAGGGACAGCGGCAGAGCAATCGACGCTGACTCAGCCTTTCTCTCTCCTTATAGATTGTGCTAACTTAGGGTCCATGACCGATATCGACGCCGTCGCCAACGCACTCCGCTCCGCACACGAGGCTGTGGACGCCGCAGGGGTCCCGCAGGACCTGCGGGTCGCGGCATTCGAAAAGGCCGCCACGGCCCTGCTCTCGCCCGCGGGCCCGCCCGCCTCCGGTACCGAACCGGGTGGCATTGGAGCCCCGGACCCCGGCGCCGATCCGGACTCCGCCGTCGGCAGGGCAGCCCAGAAACTCCAGGTCGAGGAGGCGCAGCTCAGCCGCGTGCTCGACTTCGATGAAGACGGCGTCCATGTTCTCCTGCAGCGGAGCCGGTTCTCGAGCAAGAAGTCGGAGGCGATTCAGCAGGTCGCGCTGCTGGTCGTCGCAGGACGGCAGGCCGGTGGGCTGGACCCCGAGGGCTGGACCCACCAGGGCCAGGTCCGCGACGCCACCGAGGCGCTGGGGGTCGATGATCGCAAGAACTTCGCCCTGCACCTGAAAAGGCTGGACGGCGTCCGCACTCGCGGATCGGGGCGGACGGGTGAACTGAAGATGAACGCCGTGGGCTTCGAGGCGGCCGGGGAGCTTCTCCGGCGTCTGGCGGTCGAAACCGAAGCTGGATGAAAGGAACGCAGGTGCCTGAAGAGTTCGACCTCTCGATGAAGTTCGGGGAGGCGGAGTTCTCCGCTTCCGGCCCCTCGGAGCTGGTCCTGGACGCGTTCGAGGAATTCAAGTCGCTGATCGAGAAGGTCCCCGCATCCGCCACCCAGGGAGCGGGGGATCGGTCAGCAGCGACCGCGCTCGGGGAGAAGCCGCCCTTCGCGGTGTTCATGAAGCGCCCCTGGCCGAACCAGGGCGCGAAGGCGACCGCGATCTTCACCTGGGCGAAGAAGTTCGACGGAAAGGACCGCCTGCGCCCGAGCGAAATGGCGACCTACTGGAAGAAATTCGACAAAAAGCCGGGAAACCCGACGATGGCCTGCCAGGGCGCCGAGCAGAAAGGCTGGTTGGAGAGCCTCGGCAACGGCTACTACGCCGTGACCGGGCACGGGGAAAACATGGTCGAGGAGACGCCGCCCTCGGCCGGCTGACGATGGACTCGATCGGACTCCGCCTCCAGAAGCTCGATCTCACCGACCAGGTGCTCTCCCTCTCGCGCCTGGCCGAAAGCCGCTCGCCCTCCGGGCGCTTCGCGCCCGGAGACGTCGACGACCTATTCGACGAAATCGGCCTGCCTCGCCCGGCGAAGACCTCGAACCAGATGGCGACCCTCGAGCGGAGGAAGTCGCTGATGCGGGTCAAGGGCAACTTCGGGCGCGCGGTCTGGAAGGTCGCGCCGATGGGAAAGCAACGGGTTGCAGAGCGGGTCACCGACCTCGACCTGGCGGCGCTGATGGCCGAGAGCGCCGTCACGCCGATGAGCCGGCTGGGTCACATGGCTCACCCGGAGGTGCCGCCCAGTCTGGCGCCCCCCGAGCTCCTGATGGCGATCCACGAGTTCTGCAGGGACTACCCCTTCGAAACCAACATCTTCGGGATGACCAGATTTCCAGGTCGCCTGCCCGACGACGCGGCCGATCCTGTCGGTCCCGCGCTTGAGTGCGCCCGCGAGGCCTGCCGGATGCACGGCCTGACCTTCCACCTCGCCAATGACAGGAAGATCGTCGACGACCTCTGGGGCAACGTGATGGCCCACATCTGGGGATCCCGGTACGGGATCGCGTTCTTCGAGGAGCGCAGCGGCGGCCTCAACTACAACCTCACGATCGAGGTCGGTAGCTCGATGGCACTGGGCCGCCGGATCGCGGTGCTCAAGGACGAGCCCATGGAGAAACTGCCGACCGACCTGGTCGGCCAGATCTACCACGAGGTCGACCTCGACGATGTCGGAGCGCTGGAGCGCGAGTTCCATCGATGGATCCGCGACGACCTGCGGCTGGGGTCCTGTCCCGCCTGCCCTCAACCGAGCGCCGCCGCCGAGCTGCCGGCGGCCAGCGGGGCCTGAGCGAGGAGGGAGCATGAGGACCGCGACCCAGCTGAGCCGGAAGGTACGGCGGCCCGAGTACAGGGCTCCCGCCCCTGGCAGCGAGCCGCCGCCCGCCTACCTGAGCGTGCCGGTCACGGTCGCCCGCAAGGCGGTCAACCTCTACCACGGTAAGGGCGCCGCGACGGCTCGCAGCTACCTGCACTCGAGCAAGGTCGGGCAGTGGGCCAACCACACGAACTCGAGCATGGCGACATCCAACAGCAACGTCCTCAGCGGGTTCGAGGCCTACGTCGCTGCCGACGCGGCCGACGGCAAGCCAGTTCTGCAGCTCGCCCAGAACGCGGTGCTCGCCTGGCCGGCCGGGTCACTGAAGGTGCGGCTCGACGTGATCCTCGAAGACGGCGAGGGTTGCGCGGCACGGGCCGTCTTCTGGGATGGCCCCGACCTGACCGAGGCCCAGGCGCCGCTGATCGCGGCGCCCTACGCTGCTGCTCTAGCCCAGCTGCGGCCCGAAGGGACCGTGACCTCGATCGGGATCTGGCAGGCCCGCCGCCAGACCTACATCGAGGTGCCGGCCGGGGGCGCCCTCGGTGAAGTCCGGGCGGCACAGCGGCTGCAGTTCGGCCTCTAGGCGAGGGGGCCGCCGATCCGGCTGCGGGCCTCGAGCACCAAGACGCTCCAGCCGCGGCGCTCCAATTCCCAGGCCGCGCTCAATCCGGCGAGCCCGGTGCCGACCACGATCACCCGGCCTCGGGAGGGAGTGCCGCGGGCCGTGAGCTTCTTGTCGAGGCCGAGGTAGATGCCTCCCGCCGCGACGCTCCCGGCAATCAGCAGCTCGCGGCGGCTGAGGCGATTGGGAGCAGGCTCAGGCGTCTTGGCGTCCGCCGGCTGGGGACCCTGACCCATGGCGACCAGGATACGCCCGGCCAGGCGAAGGTCGAGGAGGTCTAGCCGCGCGGGGCGTAGCGGTTGTGGAACATCAGCGCGTTGCCGTCAGGGTCGCTGAAGAAGGCCATGTGGCAGACGCCGCTGTCGAGCGTCTCGGCGTGGAACTCGACGCCGCTTGCCTCAAGTTTGGCGCGGGCGGCTTCGACATCCTCGACGTGGAGGGCGATCGGGTGGCCGCTTGGTTTGAACTCGCGGCCGATCGCGGCAGCGTCCATCACCTGCAGGGTGAGGCTGCCGGTCTCGAACTCGCCGCCCGGGATTTTTTCGTAGTCGACCGAGTGCTCGAGGCCGAGGACCTCGCCGTAGAACTTGAGCGCGGCGGGGTAGTCCTTGACGAAGACGGTGACGAAGTCGACGCCGGTGACTGTGGTGGGGGAGGTCATCTGCATTTCATCCTATTGCGGCGATCAAGTGGGCTTCGATTGCTGGGCCGAGCGGCGCTGCAGCAGCAGCCATGATGCGGCAGCCAGCAGTGTCAGCCCGAGCAGGACGGTGCTTACAGGGCCGCTGATCTGACTCCAACTCGCCCCAGCGATCACCCCGAGCAGGGTGAAGGCGGCGGCCCAGATCGCGCAGCCGGCGACGGTCATCGCCGTGAACGGGCGCAGTGGCACCCGCGAGTAGCCCGCCGGCAGGGAGATGAAGCTGCGGGCCAGCGGCATCAGACGGGCGAGGAAGACGGCGCGGTTGCCGTGGCGGGCGAAGAGCCGATCGCACCTGACCATCGCCTTGCCCGTCCGCTCGCCGTGCTCGCGGCCCGAGCCGGCGCGGCCGATCGCGTAGGCGATCAGCGAGCCGACCAGGTTGCCGGCGGTCGCCGCCACGACCGCGAGCCAGAACGGCATCAGCCCGGACTTGACGGCGAAGCCGGCGCACATCAGCGTCACCTCGCTCGGCACCGGGATGCAGGCGCTCTCGGGGACCATCAGCAGGAAGACGCCGAGCGGCCCCAGCTCCAGCACCAGGGAACTCATGATTTTGTCACAGGCAGCTTCATCGCTGACCAGTCGCTACCCCGCCCGCCTGATCGGCAACCGTCTGGGAGGATAAAACCCGTGGTACAGCGACGCTGGCTGTCTTGTCTCGTCGGGTGCGTCGTGATCGCGCTCTCGATGGCCTCTGCCGCGGCCGCCGCGACGCCGACGACTACGCGCGTCGATCTCAGCTCGACCGGCGCGCAGGCGGGCCATCCCGGCGCCGAAAACGCGGCCGTCAGCGCCAACGGGCGCTGGGTCGTGTTCGAGTCGGAAGCGACGAACCTGGCCACCCCCGACAGCAACGGCCGCCGCGACATCTTCCTGCGCGACCGCAAGACCGGTGAGACGCGGCTGGTCTCGGTCCGCCCCGATGGCACCCAGGGCGATTTCGCCTCCTCGCGGCCGTCGATCAGCGGCGACGGGCGCTGGGTCGCTTTCACCAGCTCGGCGACGAACCTGGTCGCGGGAACCACCGGCAGCTTCCAGAACGTCTACCTCTGGGATCGCACTAGCGGCGCGATCCAGCGCCTCAGCAACGCGATCGGCGGCGGTAACGGCGGCAGCGGCAACTCGACCGAACCGCGCATCAGCTCCGACGGCTCGGTCGTCGTCTTCGCGAGCGACGCCAACAACCTGGTCGCCGGCGACGGCGGCAAAGCCGATGTCTTCCTCTACCGGATCGCGACCGGCGCGCTGACGCTGGTCAGCGTCGATGCCGGCGGCGGCGAACAGAACGGCGCCGCCTCGGCGCCCGCGGCTAGCGCCGAAGGGCGCTTCGTCACTTTCTCCAGCACGTCAAGCGACCTGGTCGCCGGCGACACCCTCGGCCACAGCGACGTTTTCGTCCGCGATATGACCGCCGGCCTGACGACGCGGGTGAGCGTCACCTCCGCCGGCGGCGAAGCCAACGCCGACTCGCAGCTTTCGACGATCAGCGCCGAGGGCTGCCAGATCGCCTTCAACTCGACCGCCACCAACCTCGTTCCCGTCCTCGAAAAAGCCGGCGCGCTCAAGGTCTACGTTCGCGACCGTTGCGCCGGGACGACCGAGGTCGCGAGCATCTCCAATGCCAACACCCAGGCCGGGGTCGAAAGCCGGCGCCCGGCGATCTCCGACGACGGCTGCCTGGTCGGCATGATCGCGCTCGGCGACAACGCGCTCGTCGCCTCAAGCGGCTGGCGCGCGACCGTGGTCCGCGACCGCTGCCAGGGCGCCACCAACCGCATCGACCTCTCCAGCTCCAGCGGCGACGGGGGCGTCGGCCACACCGACGGGGTCTCGCTCAGCGCCGGCAGCGGCCGCTACGTCGTCTTTCACTCTGGCGCCGAAAACCTCGTCCCCGGCGCCGATGCCAATGGCGCCGACAGCGACGTATTCCTCCGTGACCTTGCCGTCAACACCCCGCCGCTGGCCGACCTGCGCCTGACCGTCAACGGCCAGCACGTCAGCGCCGACGCCTCGGGCTCCTCCGATCCCGACGGTGAAATCGCCAGCGTCCGGATCGGCTTCGGCGACGGCAGCGCAGAAACGACGGGTTTCGCGGCGACCCACGAATACGCGCACGAAGGCAGCTACTCGGTGACCGCGATCGTCACCGACAGCGACGGCTCGAGCGCGATCGCGGCCCGGACGGTGACCCTGGGAGGCCCCAGCCCCGGCCCGCCCGCGCCGCCGCCGCTGACGCTCTCGGGCGCGGCGCTCTCCCGCTCCCGCTTCGCCGTCGCCCCGCGCGGCGGCAACGCCGCCACGCTGACGCTCGGCGCCAGCGACGCGGCGCAGCTGACGCTGCGCTTCGAACGCGCCGTCAGCGGCCATCGCAGCGGCCGCCGTTGCGCCGCCAGCATCCACCACGGCCCGCGCTGCACGACCTACCTGGCAGCCGGCGAAGCCAGCGCGGCCCTCGTCGCCGGCTCGAACTCCGTTCCCCTCAGCGGGCGGACCGGGACCGGCAAGGCGCTCGCCCCCGGCGCCTACCGCCTCACCCTCAGCGCCCGCGCCGCCGACGGGCGCACCGCCAGCGCCGGCAAGCAGCTCACCTTCACGATCGTCGCCGCGAAAAAGAAAGGCAAGAAATAGCCGTGCGCCGCCTCGTCTTTGCCCTCCCTCTCATCGTCCTCGGGCTGCTCGCCCCCGCTGCCCACGCGGTCGAACCGCCGCCGACCGTGATCCCCTTCGACAATCTCTCAGCGGCGACCGTGGTGGTCGACCAGTACGCCGGGTCCGGCGTCCACTTCGGCCATCCCTACGCCTTCGGGATCAACCGCACCGGCGCCCCTCCCGGCGAAGGCGTCAACCCGTCCTGCGCGGGCGAAGCCGGCAGCCCCGGCATCCTCACCGTCGTCGACGGCGGCATCAGTGGCCGCTCCGGCCTGCTCGCCTGCGGCAACGCCGAGTTCTCAGCCGGCTACGACGAGGCGATGATGTTCGACTACTGGCGCCGCGCGGTCAGCTTCAAGGTGATGGCGCGCCCCTACTCCAGCGAAACCGGGCCGGCGCAGCCGCTGACCGTGCGCCTGCTCGACAAAAACGGCGAACTGCTCGAGCGCCATGACTACAGCCTCGCCGCCGGCCACGTCGAAACGCTCTCCTACACCCGCGGCGCCTCCGAAATCGCCTACGTCGAGTGGAGCGGCGACGGGCGGCTGCTGATCGACAACATCGAAGCCCCCAACGACGCCTCGCCGCCGCCGGCCGCCTACCGGGTCTCGCTGACCAGCCCGTCGCTCGGCCTGGTCGAGGGGGAGACCGGCACCGTGCCGATCAAAGTGATCCGCTTCAACGGCTCGACCGGGGCGGTGCCGCTCAGCGTCTCCCCGCTCCCGGGCGGGATCAAAGCGGCCCTGGTCGAACCGAACCCGATCGGCGGCACCGCCCCGGGGGTGCTGAAAGTCACTGCCGGCGGCCCGGCCAGCGGCGAACGGCAGGTGACGGTGACGCCGGCGGCGGGAGCGCCCGGCTCCGCCGGGACCGCGACCAACAGCGGCGTCACCCTGGCGGTGCAGCTCGAACCGGCGCTGGTGATCGACACCGACATCGCCCAGGCGCAGCGCGCGATCGCCGTGCCCGGCTGCGGCCCGGTCGAAACTCGGCGCGGGGTGACGGTGCGCGGCGAATATTTCGGCATCCCGCCGGTGGAAGTGACCCGCCTCTCCGGCCCGGTTGAAATCGGCGAACACGACAAATACTTCTCCCCGCTAGGCAAGGGCCACTACGACATCGGCTTCAAGCTCAGCGAGCCGCTGGGCGCCGTCGGCGACAGCGACATAAGGCTGAAACTGCTGCCGCCGTCGAGCGTCTCCCCGGCCAGCGCCGACATCCACGTCTTCGCCCAGCCGGTCCGGATCGAAGCGGTCTCCCCGGCCGCAATCTCGCTCAAACGCCCCTACCCAGGCGGCGAGCAGGCCGTGCTCGTCGGCTCATTCCCGCGCGGCTGCAACCTCGATTTCAAGGACGGCCTCGGCAACGTGCTCAAAGTCATCGCCAGCGGCATCAGCGGTGGTTCCGATACCCGTACCGTCGAACTCGCCTCCGATACGACCAGCGGCCCGATCACCGCTGTCGCCCACGACGTTGCCGGCCAGCCGACGCTGGCCACCAGCCCGCCGCTGGAAGTGCGGGAACTGCGCAACACCTCGGCGCTGCCGGTCCCCAACAGCGGCGCCGCCGCCGGCGCCGCCGACTTCAGCTGGTCCGACTTCATCCGCGTCTTCGGCAACGACGACTCCGACGCTTGCTCGCTGTTCGGCTGCTTCCGAGATCCCTTCGCGGTCGAGTACTGGGGGACGATTCAGGACAAGCTGCGCGAAAACCCCGGCCTCTGCTTCGGCTACTCGACGATGGCCCGACGCTTCGCGAGCGGCGCCGCTCACGCCAGCGAATACCAGCCGGGAGCGACCCGCGCCTGGCAGATCGCCAACGTCACCGAAGGCACGGCGATCAAAAACGAAGTCCTGCGCTGGCAGGTCTCCCAGCAGGACACCGGCTGGCGGGACTTCTTCACCGGCCTGCCCGGCGGCATCTTCGCCGCCGGCTTCCGCACCAAACTCGAAGAAGGGATCCGTGCCCACGGCACGATGTACGTGACGATCCGCAAGGGCGACGAGGGCCACGCGATGGTCGCCTACGGCATCCGCAACACGCCAGACGGCTACGACATCCTCACCTACAACCCGAACTTTCCTTACGAGGCCGGCGACCTGGCAAGCAAAGGGACCCGCGATGCCCTGCTCGACAACAGCGCGATCAAAGTCACCAACACGGACACCTGGTCCGGCGGCATCTACCAGGACGGAAAATGGTGGACGGGCGACATGTCGTCGATCAACGCCTTCGACAACGAACCGCCGGAAGACGCGTCGATGCCGGGCTCGTGGGCTGCGACCGCCGTCTTCGGCCTGCTTGCCGCCGACCACGGCAACCCGCCGCCTTCACCGCAGATCAGCTCGATCAGCGTCGGCGGCGATGAGGCTCTGAAAGCCGACGGGACCGCCAAGAAAGGCAGCGGCGTCATCTCCCAGGTGCTGCCAAGCGGGGTCCGGCCCGACGTCCGCTACCGCCTGCCGCGCGGCCGCCCGGTCAGGCTGACCGTGCACGGCGCCGCCAAAGGTGGCTACGGCGAGTCGACGATCGGCAACGGGGTCGTCGCCAGCGTCGACGCGGCCCAGACCGCGCGCGGCCAGGACGACACGCTGACGGTCAATTCAGGCTCGCCGCAGATCGGCTTCGCCGGCGGTGGCGGGGCCGAGGAGGCGACGCTCTCGCTGATGGCCCGCGTCAACGGCGGTGCCCACTCCTCCTCGGCAACCGCGGTCGAGCCGACGCGGATGGCCGAGGTCACGCTCGGCGCCGGGGCCAAGCGCGCCGACACGATCGCCCTGACCGGTGGCGAGCAGACGCTGGAGCTGGGCCACGTCGGCAAGGCGACGACGGCCGCGGTCACGCTTGGCGCGACCGGCGCCGACGGGCCCGACAGCGTCGTCCTGGCGCCCCTGCACATCGGCGCCGGCCAGCGCCTGGAGCTGCGGCCGGCCTCGTGGGGCGACCTCAGCCAGGGCGTCTCCTACATCGTCCGCAACCGCCACGGCGCGATCGTCCGCAAAGGCCACGCCCACGCCAAGCAGTCGAAGCTGGTCGGGATCGCCTCGCATCTCTCGCTGAAGACGAAGCGCGCCCACGGGGGCAGCCGGGTAATCGTCAGCGGCCGGGTGCGCAAGCCGGGCGCGGCGCCGCTGCTGGTCGTCTCGGTCCAGGCGCTGCGCCATGGCCATCAGGTCGCGGGCGGCATTGCCTCGCTGCGCGGCGTCAAGCAGGTCGGCCACGGCCGCTTCTCGGTCCCGGTCAAGCTGGGCAAGCTGCCGCACGGGGTGGTCCTGCGGGCCACGGCGACGCTGAGCGACGAGTCGGTCAACTTCGCCAGCGCCCACGCCACGGGCCAGGGCTCTTACTGAAGGGCGAAGACGACGTGGACGGTGGCGGTCACCGTCGAGGTCCCCGGCTTCACCGGCGGCGTTTCGCCGGCGCACAGCGAGGCCGATGCTCCCGAGCGCTTCGTCACCGCCGCGCCGCACGAGGGCGCGCTCTTGGCCTGGGGCGCCTCGGGGGTGGCGACGCCGCCCCCTTCTTCGATGCTGATCGCCGGGCCGAGGGCGGCGCCCGCCCGCGCGGCGAGGGCGGCGGCTCGTTCGCGAGCCTGGTCGAAGGCCGCGGTCAGCGCTGTGTCGTAGGCGGCGGCGGAGTTGCCGACGAAGAAACTGGGGCCGCTGACGCCGGTCGCCCCGGCGCGCACGGCGACGCCGACCAGTTCGCCCGCCTTTTCAGGCTGGTGCAGGACGACGTGGATGCCCTCGCCAGCGCGGTAGAGGGGGTGTTTGCCGACGTAGACCTTGTGGACCGAGATGCTGCCGGTGGTGATGTCTCCGGCGCCCACGCCGGGGATCGTCTGGGCGGCGGCGATCACCGACCGCAGCCGCAGCGCCACGGCGCGCAGGGCGGCGGCGCGGGTCTTGCGCTCCTTGCTGACCCCGAAGCCGAGGCCGGCCGAGTCGTTCGCCACCTGCTCGGTGACGGCGCCGTTGACGGTCACCGTCCGTTCCAGGGCGCTCGCCGTCGCCGGCGCGAGCAGGGCGGCGGCGATCAGGGCAAGCGGGAGCAGTCGTCGCAGCGTCATCGCTTCGAGACTACCCAGGCCGGCCAGATTTAACTCAGGCCGACTCGGGCCAGGGCTGCTTGGCCAGCAGCTCCGAGTGCCCAGAGCGCTGCCACATCTCCTCGGCCAGGTGGGGCGTGATCGGATACATCAGCCGGACCAGGGTCACCAGCGCCGCCGCTTCGGCTTCGCGGTCCTCGTCGGTCATCTCGCGCTCGCGGCTGACCCGGGTCTCGAATTCTTCGATCCGGGCGAGCAGGACCATCGCGTTCTGGGTGACGCCGTGCATCGAGAGCCGTTCGAAGTTCTCGGTCACCTTCTTGACCCCGGTTTTGCACCAGCGGTCCATGCGGCGGCGGTTTTTGTCGTTCATGTCGATCTCGTAATCCTCGCCGCGCGGGTCGCGTTCGAAGAGCGGCTCGGCGTAGTTCCAGAGCCGGGTGAGGAAGCGCTCGGAGTCGAGCATCACCTCGTCGTCCCAGTTGACGTTCCTGGTCGGCGCGGCGGCCTGCATCATCCCGAAGCGCACCGCGTCGGCCCCGACCCGCTCGACCAGTTCCTGCGGGCTGACCACGTTGCCCAGGTGCTTGCTCATCTTGCGGCCATCGAGGTGGACCATGCCGTGCATCAGGATCCCCGAGAAGGGCTCGCCGTCGTCGAAGAAGTCGCCGCTGCCGGCATCGCGCATCGCCTTGGCGACGGCGCGCTCGTCGAGGATGAAGCCGCCGGTGTCGGCCCCGTGGATGTAGAGGCAGGGCATCCAGCGGTCCAGTTCCGGGTGGTCGAAGACGCCCTGCGGCCGGTCCTCCGCCGGCACCGCCAGCGCGCACTCCATCCAGGCCGTGTCCATGTGGCAGTCCATCGTGTCGGTCTCGCGCTTCGCCTCGCCGCCGCACTTCGGGCACTCGCAGCGGGCGAACTCCTCGTCGATCGCCAGCACGCTGCCGGCTTCGCTGACCGCCATGTTCTCCGGCAGGCGGACCGGGAGCTGCTCGAGCGGCACCGGCACGACGCCGCACTCGGGGCAGTGGACGATCGGGATCGGCGTGCCCCAGGCGCGCTGGCGCGAGACCGGGAAGTCGGAGATCTTGTAGCGGCGGGCGGGCTCGGCGGCGAGCGAGGCCTCGTCCAGCGCGACCGGGTCCATCGGCGTCTCGATCCGCTCGAAGATCACCTCATCGGTCTTGTCCAGCTCCGGCGTGCCGAGCACCGCGGTCGGCCCGTAGCGGCCGTCGACGGTGGGCGACATCCAGACCGGCAGCCGGCCGCTGCCGTCGGGCGCCGAGACCCAGTGCCCGGTGTCGATGATCGGGATCTGGTCGGCGTTGCGGGCGTCGCGCAGCCAGCCGCCGGAGCGCGAGGCGTCGTCGGCCCCGTCGTCGCCCTCGCCCTCCATCCACTTGCCGATCTCGGGGTGGTTGGGGGAGAGCAGCACGAACCGGCCCTCGGCGATGCCCTCCGGGTCTCGCGCGAAGACGGTCAGTGGAGTGCCGTCCTCGCCGTGCAGCTCGAACTCGACCCCGTCGACCCGGCCCAGCAGCGAGCGCTGGGTGCCGATCGCAATCTTGTTCCACCCCGTCAGCGTCTCCAGCTTCTCGAAGTTCTCCTCGTTGTAGACGCCGGTGTTGAGGTACCACTGGGTTTTGTTGCGCAGCTCCGTCTCCTCGTGGCAGCGCCAGCATTTTCCGCCCTCGACCTGGACGCTGGCGAGCACGGTCTGGCAGCGATCGCACCAGTCGACTGGGCCCTGCCGCTGGTAGATCAGCCCCTGCTCGAGCAGCAGCAGGAAGAGCCACTGCGTCCACTGGTAGATCGCCGGTTCGCAGCTGACAAAGGTCCTGCTCCAGTCGAAGGAGAGGCCGAGCTGGTCGAACTGGCCGTGCATTTTCTCAGCGCAGCGCCGCACCCATTCCTCCGGGGTGATCCCGTTCTCGATTGCGCCGAGCTCGGCCGGCAGGCCGAAGGCGTCGAACCCCATCGAGAAGAGGACGGAGTCGCCGCGGGCCCGCCGGAAGCGGGCGAAGGAGTCGCCGATCGTGAAGCTGCGGATGTGGCCCATGTGGGCTTCGCCCGAGGTGAACGGGCAGGAGACCTGGACGTAGGCGTCGGTCACCCCCGGCTCAGGCGCCGGGATCAGGAACACACCCTCCTCCGCCCACCGCTCCTGCCAGTGGCTCTCGACGGTTAGTGGTGTGTAGGGCTCGGACTCAGTTGCGCTGGGCAGCCCCGCCACAGGTCGCCCCCGTCACCCTGCCTGTGTCACACGAATGAAAAACGCGCCCGACGGGAATCGAACCCGCATCGGCGGCGCCAAAGGCCGCTGCTCTCGGGAGGTGCATGTCCTTCGAACCATCACGCCGAAACGACTGGAGAACCAGCATCCAGCGGCCGGGACCGCACTAGGCAGAGCCGGCTGAAAGGCTGCATCTCGGCATAGGTATCGACTTTCATGGTCCCCCTTAACCATTAAGCTACGGGCGCTAGTTGAGAAGCTTCGTTAACTTAGAAGTTCCTGACTAAGAAGTCAAGAGAACGTAGATGTACTTAAAGCGGCCGGGCGAGATAGACGGCCTTGGAGTGCTTGACCTCGTCAAGCGGCTGCTCCAGCACTGCATCTGTGTCGTGGCCGAAGACCTCCAGGCACTTAAGTCCCGCGCCCTCCAGGGCGGCGAGGATCTCCGCTTCGGTGAAGTGGCGCTCGCGGTGGAACTCGACCGGGATCTGGCTCGGCTCGCCGGTGATGTTCTCGACCTCGAAGCTCGCTTCGCAGATCGACCCCGGCGGCGCGTCGGGCGCGGTGCGGCCGCGCCAGATCAACCGCCGGCCGTCACGCTCGACCACCTCTTCTTCGCCGAAAAAGGTGCGGTAAGTGGAAAGTGTGTTGACGTCGAACATCAGCAGCGCATGGGGCGCCATGTTCGCCTTCATCCCGCTCAGCGCCTGGTCCAGTTCGGCGGTGCTGAGCAGGTAGTTGACCGCGTCGTCCAGGCACCAGACCAGGTCGAACTCGCCGAAGACCGGCAGCTCCCGCATGTCGTCGACGCT
Organism: uncultured Conexibacteraceae bacterium; assembly: GCA_964401995.1. Lineage (GTDB taxonomy): Bacteria > Actinomycetota > Thermoleophilia > Solirubrobacterales > 70-9 > DATCBF01. The sequence goes on from CAYOAP010000002.1 coordinate 51,387, forward strand.
GAGTGGCACGCTGCCGTCCGTCTTCGTCCGCGCCACCTCCAGCATCGACTCCGAGATATCGCATCCCGTAACTTCCCATCCACGCGCCAACATCGGCAAAAAGCTCTTGCCGGTGCCACAACCGACGTCGAGCAGGCGATTGCCGCTCAACCCGTGGCGCCTCAATTCCGGCAGTAGGTTCCCCAGCCACAGCTCGTAATCGTGATGAGCTGTGAAGTCGTCGTAGACTGGCGCTATCGCTTCGTAGGCAGCCTTCGCCCACTGCGGCTTTGAGCCGGTCTTCGTCGCCTCCATGGAGTAAAGACCGGTTTACGCTTCAGAAAGTTTCATCGATCGAGTTTCCTCGTTTGGTGTCGGGCTTAGTACCGTCGGAACATCAACGTTCCTGCGGCTCATCGGATTACGGAGGATGGTTGGGAGTGGGGCGAGGCGCACAGGGTCTGTTTGCGATTGGCGTACCGCTACGCGAGAAACCCGAGCGAAGCGGAGGACATAGCCCAGGATGCCTTGCTCCGCGCCTGGCGGCGGCGCTCGACCCTGCGCGATAGCGGCAGTAGAAATCAATGGCTGGGGACGATCGTGCGCAACGAGGCTTTCCGCCAGCGGGCGCGGATCCGGCCTGATCCGGTTGCGACGATCGAGACCTTCGAGGGCGCCGAAGACGAGCGCGTGGTGGCGACGGTCGAGCGGGCCGATCTCCATGCCGCGCTCAAACGGCTTGACGAGAACGACCGCGAGCTGCTGGCGCTGCGCTACGGCGAGGACCTGACCCAGGCCGCGATCGCCCGCCGCCTGGGCATCCCGGAAGGGACGGTCAAGGTCAGGCTGCACCGGGTGCGGGCCAAGCTCCGGCGCGCGATCGGCCCCGTTTAGGACGCTGCGCGGAGGCGCACGCCCCTGTACACGCGGGCGAGCCGAGCGCCCCGAACTTCGGACCGCTGTACAACGACAGCCGCGGGCGCTGCCGCCACTATTTGGTAATGACAACTTCGACCCGTCAGATCGTTGCCTTCGGCGGCGGCGGCTTCTCGATGGAGTCCGGCAACCCGCTGCTGGACGACTACGTGCTCGGCCTGACCGGGGCCGCCCGCCCGCGCGTCTGCTTCCTCCCTTCCGCCAGCGGCGACGCCGACCACTACATCGTCCGCTTCTACCGGGCCTTCCCCGCCGATCGCTGCGAGGCCAGCCACATCTCCCTCTTCCGCCGTGAGCAGGGGCCGGAAGACCTGCGCGAGCACCTGCTCTCCCAGGACCTGATCTACGTCGGCGGTGGCAGCGTCATCAGCCTGCTCGGCGTCTGGCGCGCCCACGGGATCGACGAGATCCTGCGCGAAGCCTGGGAAGCGGGGGTGGTCCTCTGCGGGCTCTCGGCCGGCTCGCTCTGCTGGTTCTCCGAGGCGGTGACGGGCTTCCACGGCGCGCCGAAACGGGTCGAGGGCCTCGGCCTGCTGCCGTTCAGCAACTGCGTCCACTACGAGCCCCGCTCCGAGCGCCGGCTCGCCTACCACGAGTTCCTGCGCGCGGGGATGGCGCCGGGCTACGCCGCCGAGGACGGGGCTGCCCTGCACTTCACCGGGACCGAACTGACCCGGGTCGTCGCCTCGCGCCCGCAGGCTCGCGGCTACCGGCTCGACCCGATGGGGGAGCGCGTGGTGGAGATGCGGATCGCGACCGCCTACCTCGGCGATCCGGTCTCCGCGGCAGTGGTTCCGCTGCCCGAGGCGCTCTCCACCGCCGTCGCCGTTTGATGCTGCCGACTCGGCGCATCCTCGCCCTCGGCGGCCACGAGTTCAGCTCGCGCCCACCCGACCGCGCCGTCTGCGAGCTGATCCTGAAGCTGGCGACCGAGCGCGCCGGCGGCCGGCCCAAGATCTGCATCCTGCCGACCGCCAGCGGCGACACCTCCGACCTGATCGCCGGCTTCTACTCGGCCTTCGGCGAGCGGCCCTGTGACCCCTCCGACCTCTCGCTCTTCCGGCTCGGCCGGCGGCCGATGGCGCTGCGCGACCACCTGCTCGCCCAGGACCTCGTCTACGTCGGCGGCGGCAGCCTCGTCAACCTGCTCGCGGTCTGGGAGGCGCACGAGATCGGCGCCATCCTCAGCCTCGCCTGGCGCCAGGGGATCGTCCTCGCCGGTCAAAGCGCCGGCGCAATGTGCTGGTTTGAGGCCGGGATCACCAAGTCCTCGGGCAAGCCGCTCGCCGCCGCCGGGCTCGGGCTGCTCGACGGCAGCCTCTGCGTCCACTACAACAACGAGCCTGAGCGCCGCGCCGCTTATCTCGAGGCGGTGGCCAAGGGGATGCCGGGCGGCTACGGCCTCGACGATTACGCCGGCCTGATCTGGGAGGGGACCGCGGCCCCCTCCGCCGTCACCGCCCGCCGCGGCGCCCGCGCCTACCGGGTGGTGGCGCGCGAGGGCGAGGCCTCCGAGGCCCCGATCCCAGCCCGCTTCCTGCCGGCCCCGGCGCCCGCCGCCCTGCGCGAGGACATCGCCGAGTACCGCCGCCTCACCAGCATGCGCAAACGCGCCGGCTGGCTGGGCTGATCAGCCGCCCTCGCCGGCGGCTGGGGGAGCGGTCGCGTCGCCGCCGCCTTCGCCAAGTTTCTCGCGGGCGAGGAAGTCCTCGGCCAGCAGCAGGTTGTCCTTGGTCCGCTCGACCACGTTGAGCACGTCGCCCATCAGCGCGATCTCCTCGACCTGCTCCTTGACGAACCACTGCATGAACTGCTCGGCCCGGTAGTCCTTGCTCTCGCGGGCGAGCTCGAAGAGGGCGTAGATCTCCTCGCCGACGCGCTTCTCCTGCTCCAGCGCCAGCTTCACCGGGGCGATGCCGTCGGCGAAGCTGGTCTCCTGGGCCTTGATGTCGGGGATGTGGACCTGCTCGCCGACGTCGAGCAGGTACTGGACCATCATCATCGCGTGCTCACGCTCCTCGAGCGCCTGGCGGTAGAAGAAGTGGGCGAGGCGGGGCAGCGTCGCGGCGTCGTAGTAGACGGCGATGCCGACGTACTGCTGGGAGGCGGCGAACTCGTTGGCGATCTGCTCGTTGAGGACGTCGGCGAAGCTCTTCTCGGCCATGGTGTCTCCTTGCTGGGGCGCGGGGCGGTTGGCCCCAACGTAGCCGAAACTTGGAGTTCGGCTGGCCGAAGAGAGGGTTAGGCGACCCAACGAAAGCCGAGCTCGGCGATCGCCGGCTGCAGCGGGCTGGGGAGGAGGCCGGGCTTGGTCGCCTGCTCGGGGTCGTTGTAGCCGATCGGGGCGACGTCGTTGGGCGTGTCGGGGTGGAAGATCGAGGCCAGGTACTGGATCTGGCCGCGGCCCGGCCCGAGCTCGGTCTGGCCGCCGCCGTAGGCGCCGATCCCGTGCTCCTCGCAGTAGTCGTAGGTGGCGAAGAGGTTGCTGATCGGGCCGAAGCGGGAGGGCTTGACGTTGACCGTCTTCGGCGGCGACCAGGGCATCGCCTCGATGTCGGCGATTGAGTGGATCGGCGCGTCCCAGGTGACGCGCTCGGAGACCGGGTCGAGGATCGGCCGGGTCTCGTCGGTCACGTCGGGGTCCTCGAGCCAGGCGTCGGGGAAGGTCTCGATCAGCTTCGCGTAGAGCACGGGGTCGGTGATCACGTCGACCGGGGTCCCTTTGTAGAAGCCCTTGAGGTCGAGCGAGTCGACGGCGCCGGTCTCGGCCAGGGCGGCGATCAGCTCGTCGCTCCAGTCGTTGGTCGGGTCGAGCTTGAAGCGCAGGCCCGGGTTGACGGCGAGGCGGGCCAGTAGCGGCTCGATCGAGGAGGGCTCATCGCCGAAGCCGCCGAGCCGCATCGAGCTGACGAAGTTGAGCGGCCGCGGCTCACGGCCGAGGATCGCGGCGAGGTTGGTCCCGGCCTGGCGCAGCGCCAGGTCGAGCGCCGCCGACTCGAAGGCCCAGCGCCGGTAGTCGCGGGAGACGTCGCGCTCGGGCGCGGCGGCGGGGAAGAGGTCGATCGAGTCCAGCGCCGCCGAGAATTCGGCGAAGCTGCGCTTGCCGGCCAGCCCCTCGGGCGGACCGTGGCCCTGCTGGGCGATGTGGTCGACGGCGTCGTAGGTGACGTCTTCGCCGATGCCCTCGTGGCCGCCGCCGCTGAGCTTGACGATCGTGGTCAGCCGTTCGAACTCGCCGAGCGTGATTTCCAGCCCCTCGAACGAGCAAGCCTCGATCTCCAGCGGCAGATCGGCAATCAAGTCATACGTGGCCACCGGGTGACCCTAGCGAACCGCCCAACCGGGGCCGATGGGCCTAAAACCCACGATATAGGTGTGTTTTAGGCCCGTCGGCGGGTGGTGGTGGGAGACTCGCTGGCGATGGAGCACACGAGCCACGGTTATTGGCTGCGGGAGGCCCCGCCCGTCACTCCGCTGTCCGCATTGGGCGAGGATCGCAGTGCTGACGTGGTCGTCATCGGCGGTGGTTTCAGCGGGCTCTGGGCCGCTTGGCACATCAAGCAGCTGGCGCCCGAGGCGAGCGTCGTCCTGCTTGAGGCCGGGCATTGCGGCGAGGGGCCGAGCGGGCGCAACGGCGGCTTCTGCAACTTGATGTGGGCCTCGTTGCCGAACATGCGCCAGCGCTGGGGGGATGCCGGGGCGCTTGCCGTCGCCCGCGCCGCCGAGCGCTCGGTCGCCGAGATCGGCGCCTTCTGCGAGCGCGAGGGGGTGGATGCCTGGTTCCGGCCCGGCGGCTACCTGCAGGTCTCGACCGCGGCGGCGCACGACGCGAACTGGGCCGAGGCGCTTGCCGCCTGCCGCGAGCTCGGCGCCAGCGAGGCGATCGAGCCTCTCTCCCCGCAGCAGGTGGCGGCGCGCTGTGCTTCGCCGGCCTTTCGCGGCGGCGCCTTCTACCCAGGCGCGGCGACCGTGCAGCCGGCACGGCTGGCGCTGGCGCTGCGCGAGCGGCTGCTTGCCGCCGGGGTCGAGATCCACGAGAACTCGCCGGTCCGGGCGTTGCGCGATGGCCCTGGAGGCGTCGAGGCCCGCACCCCGGCCGCTGTTGTTCGCGCCCGCTCCGCCGTGATCGCAATCGGTGGCGCGGCGACGGCGCCGCAGGGGCCGCTGCGCAACCGGATCACGGTCGCCTCCTCCCACATCGTCCTCACCGAGCCGGTCCCCGAGCTGTTGGAGGAGATCGGCTGGACCGGCGGCGAGTGCATCACCGACAGCCGCGCCCTGATCGACTACTTCCGCACCACCCCCGACGGCCGCATCCTCTTCGGCTGGGGCGGCGGCCGGATCGCGCTGGGCGCCCGCCTCGGCGGCCGCGCCGAGCTCGACGCTGCCGTGATCGAGCAGACCGCAGCCCACCTCCGCGCCTGCTTCCCGGGCCTGGAGGGCCGCCGCCTGACCCACGCCTGGGGCGGCCCGATCGACGCTTCCCCAACTCACCTCCCAATCGTCGTTCCCCTCTCCAGCGGCCACGCCTTCGCCGCCGCCGGCTACACCGGCAACGGAGTGGGCCCCTCCCAGATGGTCGGCAGAACCCTCGCTTCACTAGCCCTGGATCGCCGCGACGACCCTGCGCGTTTGCCCTTCATCGACCCCGAACCACCGCGCCTGCCCCCGCAGCCCTTCCAGTGGATTGGCGCGGAAGCAATCCGCCAGGGCCTGATCCGCAAGGAGCAAGCCGAGCTGGCGGGTCAGCGCCCCGATCCGATCAGCGCCACGCTGGCGAGCATCCCCGAGCTGATCGGCTTCCACATCGGCCGCTAGCAGTTCGCCCTACTTCGGAGCGGGAACTACCAGCACCGGCCGGTCCGAGAGATGCAGCAGCTTGTTCGGCGTCGAGCCAAGGATCATCCCCTTCAACGGCGGATCCCCATAGCTGCCGACGACGATCATCCGCGCGTCACGCTGCTCGGCGACGTCGATCAAGGCGTCCGGCCCGCGCTTGGCGACCATTTCGACCTCGGGGTCGACCCCGGCCGCTGCCGCCCGCTCCTTCGCCTGGCCCATCACCCTGGCCCCGAACTCCTCGATCGCCTCCTCGTGTTCGGCGATCTCGCCGCCCCACAATCCCGGCGGCGCGTAGCCGAAGACGACGACGATCGAGTCGCCGAGGCCCTTGGCCATCTCGACCGCCGCATCGAGCGCTGCGTTGCCGCAATCCGAGCCGTCGTATCCGACCACGATCTGCCCCATCTCAGACACCTCCTCCAGTCTCGGGTGATACCGGCGGTGGAGGCAGCGCTTCGCCCTCGAGGAAGCCGGCCGGCGCGACCTCCGGCTTGCGGCGGAAGAAGGCCGGCGCCGCGCGCCACTGCACTGCCATCAAGAGGAACCCCAAGAGGAGGAAGAAGACGGCGATCACCAGCGGCGGGCCGATCCCGAACCAGGAGTTGCCCGATTCCGAGTTGGCGGGGTCGGCGAGTTCGATCGCGTTCTTGACCAGCAGGTAGAAGAGGATCAGGCCGCCGAACGCTGGGCCGAGCCCGACGAAGAAGAAGTTCTTGACGCTGCGGGTCAGCTCGTGGCGGTAGTAGATCGCGCAGGCGAAGCCGGTGATGCCGATGTAGAAGGAGATCATCAGCCCCAGCGCGGCGAGCGAGTCGAAGAGGATGTCTTCGCTGACCAGGGTGAGGCCGACGTACCAGACGATCGAGAGCCCGCCCATCCACAGGGTCGAGATGTGTGGGGTGAGAAAGCGCGGGTGCACCTTGCCGAGGCTGCCCGGCATCGCGTGCGCGCGCGCCATCGAGAGCGTGGTTCTGGCGGTCGGCAGGATCGTCGTCTGGGTCGAGGCCGCCGCCGAGCTGAGCACGGCGATGATCAGGATCTTGTCGAGTGGCGAGCCGAAGACTTCGGTGCCGAGCGAGCTGAGCACGTCTTCCTGGTTGGCGACCAGGGCATCGACGCCGGCGTAGGACTGGGCGGCGATCGCGACGACGAGGTAGATGCCGAGCAGGATCAGGGTGCTGATCACGGTCGCCCTGCCCGGCGCCTCGCCGGGATCCTCGGTCTCCTCGTTGACGGTCGCGGTCGTGTCCCAGCCCCAGTAGATGAAGACCGCCAGCAACATCCCGGCTGAGATCTCGCTCGGGCTGAGCGTGAAGGGGTTGAGCCAGGAGAGGCTGGGGTCGATCGACCCGACCGGGGCGCTGCCGGCGTAGACCTTGACCAGGGCGACGACCGCGAAGAGGGCGAGGGTGAAGATCTCCGCCGCCAGCAGCCCGACCTGGGTGCGGGCGGAGAGCTCGATCCCGATCACGACGATCGCCGTCATCAGCGCTATCCAGAGCACGCCGACGATCGTCACCGCCAGGGTCGAGGCGTCGATGCCGAAAAGCAGGAAGGTGTAGAGGCCGGCGATCTGGGCCAGGTTGGCCATCACGATCACGTCGGCGACGACGATCATCCAGCCCGCCAGCCAGCCCAGCTGCGGGCCCATCGCCTTCGTCACCCAGGAGAAGCTGGTGCCGCAGTCCGGGTCGGCTTTGTTCATGTAGTAGTAGCCCGCCGCGACCAGGAACATCGGGATGAAGCTGATGATCAGGATCGCCGGCGACTGCAGGGCGACGGCGGCGGCGACGAAGCCGAGGGTGGCGGCGAGGCTGTAGCCCGGCGCGGTCGAGGCGACCCCGATGACGACGCTGGAGACGAACCCGATCGCGTTCTTCTTCAGGCCCTTGTCTTCGACCGTGCTCTCCATGGCAGCGACGGTATGCCCAGGACGCGGGACGTGCAAGTGGCAAATGTCCCAAAAGCTGGACTTTGGCTTATACCTTCTGTACAAGTCCTTCTTCGGGACTTGACCCAATGACCACTTGCATTGGGGCTACAACGGGGCTAGCGTTGTCCAGACCGTCGTAGGGAGAGAGGATTTCGCATGGCCAGCGCTTCACCCGCAGTCGACACCAGCCTCCAGCAGTTGGCTCAGCGCCATCTCTGGATGCACTTCTCGCGCATGGGGGCCTACAGCGCCGATCACGAGATCCCGATCATCACCCGGGCCGAAGGCTGTTACGTCTTCGACGACCACGGCAAGCGCTATCTCGACGGCCTCTCCGGCCTCTTCTGCGTCAACGCCGGCCACGGCCGCACCGAGCTCGCCGAGGCTGCCGGGCGCCAGATGGAAGAGCTCGACTTCTACACGCTCTGGAGCTACGCCCACCCGCGGGCGATCGAGCTCGCCAGCCGCATCGCCTCGCTCACCCCCGGCGACCTCAACCGCGTCTTCTTCACATCCGGCGGCTCCGAGGCGGTCGAGTCGACGCTGAAGCTCGCCCGCAACTACCACCGGATGCTTGGCAAAGGCCAGAAGCACAAGGTGATCGCCCGCGAGATCGCCTACCACGGCACCTCGCTCGGGGCCCTCTCGGCGACCGGCATCACCGACCTCCGCTCCCAGTTCGAGCCGCTCGCCCCCGGCGGCTGCCACGTGCCCAACACCAACACCTACCGCTGGCCCGAGGACCGCCACCCGCTCTGGGCGGCGAGCGCGATCGAGGAGCGGATCGAATTCGAGGGGCCCGACACCGTCGCCGCCGTGATCCTCGAGCCGGTCCAGAACGCCGGTGGCTGCTTCGTCCCCCCCGACGGCTACTTCGAGAAGGTGCGCGAGATCTGCGACCGCCACGACGTGCTGATGGTCTCCGACGAGGTGATCTGCGCCTGGGGCCGGCTCGGCCACTACTTCGGCTGCGAGCGCTTCGGCTACGTGCCCGACATCATCACCGTCGCCAAGGCGCTGACCTCGGCCTACGCGCCGATGGGGGCGATGATCGTCTCCGACCGCGTCGCCGAGCCCTTCATGGAGGGCGACGCCTCCTTCGCCCACGGCTTCACCTTTGCCGGCCACCCGCTCGCCTCGGCGATCGCGATGGCCAACCTCGACGTCTTCGAGCGCGAGGACCTCTGCGGCCACGTGCTCGCCAAGGAGGGCGAGTTCCGGCAGATGCTGGAGAGCCTGCGCGAGCTGCCGATCGTCGGCGACGTGCGCGGCGCCGGCTATTTCCAGGCGATCGAGCTGGTCAAGGACCGCGACACGAAAGAGAGCTTCGACGAGGCTGAGTCGGAGGACCTGCTGCGCGGCTTCCTCTCCGGCGAGCTCTACAACCGCGGCCTGATCTGCCGCGCCGATGACCGCGGCGACCCCGTCATCCAGCTGGCGCCGCCGCTGATCGCCGACACGGAGCAGTTCGAAGAGATCCACGATGTCCTCCACGGCGTGCTGACCGAGGCCTGGGAGCGGGTCCGCAGGTAGCCGATGCTCACTGTCCAGAGCCTGCTTGACGAGCTGCACCTCGATCTTGCGACCGGGGAACAGGCCGCCGGCGCCCCGGTGCGCTGGGTCCATATCTCCGAGTTGGAGGACCCGACCCCGTGGCTCTCCGGCGGCGAGCTGATGCTGACCACCGGCATCCCGCTCGACACCGCCGCCAAACAGCGCGCCTTCGTCCGCCTGCTGGCCGACCGCAACCTCGCCGGGCTCGGCTTCGGCACCGGATTCACCCACAAGAAAATCCCGAAACCAGTCGTTGACGAGGCGCGCAAACGCGACTTCCCGCTCTTCGAGGTGCCCTACTCGACCCCGTTCATCGCGGTTACCGAGAAGGCCTTCGCCCGCCTCGTCAACGAGCAGTACGAGGTGCTGCAGCGCGGGATCGCGGTCCAGCGGCGGCTGGAGCGGCTGGTCTTGGAGGAACGCGGCCTGGAGGAGATAGTGGCGACGATCTCCTCGGCGGTCGGCGGCAGCGTCGCGATCCTCGATGGCCGCGGAGAGCGCCTGGCGGGCCGTGACTTCCGCCGCGAGCTCTCCGCCGACGCTTTCACCGCGATCCGCAAAGAAGCCCTCGCCCACACCGCCGACGGCCACCCCTTCGTGCCCGCCCACCCCTCCGTCTCCGGCCGCGCCCTCGCCCATCCGGTGATCTCGCCCGGCGGCGGGCCGCCGCAGGCCTGGGTCGTGATCGTCCGCGACTCCGGCGGGCTCGGCGACTTCGAGCGCCTGATCCTGCAGCAGGCGGTCGCCGTCGTCGCCCTCGAGCTGATGCGGCGCCGCGTCGCCCGCGAGACCGAGCGCCGCCTCGCCGGCGACGTCCTGGCGGGAGCGCTCGGCGGGCGGCTCGAACCCTCGGAGCTGCGCCGCCGCCTGGAGCCGTTCGGGATTGGTGACGAAACCGCGGTCCTCGTCTTCTCCCTCGACAGTCCTTCAGCAGCCGAGCCGGCGCTCGAACGCGCCCTCGCCGCCGATGCCTGCCCGGCCGTCGTCGCCCCCCACACCGCCGGCGGCCGCGAGCTGCTCTGCGCCGTGATCGACGCCGCCGACCGCGACCCGCTCGACGTCGCCAGCGACGCCCGCAAGGCGCTGACTGTCGACCGCGGCGCGGTCCGCGCCGCCGCCAGCCGCCCGGCCCCGCCGGAGAAGCTGCGCCACTCCTTCCACGAGGCGCGCTGCGCCCTCGAGGCCACCGCCTTCGACAACGGCCACGCTCCCGATGTCGCCTCCTGGCGCGACCTCGGCGCCTTCACCCTGCTGCTCTCGATCTCCGACGACGAGGCGCTGAAGCTCTACTGCGAGAGCGTGCTGGGGCCGATCGAGCAGGGCGATGACGAGTACGGCGGCGAGCTGCTGCGCTCGCTGGAGGCCTTCATCGAACAGAACGGCCAGTGGGAGCGCGCCGCCCGCGAGGTCTTCTGCCACCGTCACACCCTGCGCTACCGGATGCGCAAGGTCGAAGAGCTGACCGGCCGCGACCTCTCCCGCGCCCACGACCGGATCGAGTTCTGGCTGGCCCTGCGAGCCCGGGAGCTAGTCGTCTCGTGAAGGTCGGCGTCCCGCTTGAGATCAAGCCCGACGAGTACCGGGTCGCGATCACCCCTGCCGGCGTCCGCGAGATGGTCGAGCACGGCCACGAGGTTTTGATCGAGACTGAGGCCGGGCTCGGCAGCGCCATTCCCGACGCCGACTACGAGGCCCAGGGCGCGCGCATCGTCGCCGACGCCGCCGCGGTCTTCGGCGAGGCGGAGATGATCCTCCACGTCAAGGAGCTGCAGCCGCCCGAGATCGAGCGGCTGCGCCCGGGCCAGCTGCTCTTCACCTACCTGCACCTTGCGCCCGACCCCGAGCAGACCCGTGGCTTGCGCGAGTCCGGCGCCACCTGCATCGCCTACGAGACGGTCGAGGACGCCCACGGGCGGCTGCCGCTGCTGGCGCCGATGAGCGAGATTGCCGGCAAGATCGCGACCCAGGCCGGCGCCTTCATGCTGGAGAAGCCGATGGGCGGCCGCGGCATCCTGCTCGGTGGCGTCCCCGGCGTCGCCGCCGCCAACGTGATGGTGATCGGCGGTGGAGTGGTCGGCATGAATGCCGCTTTCATCGCGATCGGGATGGAGGCCGACGTCTTCGTCTTCGACAAATCGATCGATCGCCTGCGCGAGCTGGAGGTCGTCTTCGGCGGCCGCTGCTCGACCGTCTACTCGACGACGCTGGCGGTCGAGGAGATGCTGCCGCGTGCTGACCTCGTGATCGGCGCCGTCCTTGTCCACGGCGCCCGCGCCCCCTTCGTCGTCCGCCGCGAACAGCTGGCGCTGATGAAACCGGGTGCGGTCATGGTCGACGTCGCGATCGACCAGGGCGGCTGCTTCGAGACCTCGCGCCCGACCACGCACCACGACCCGACCTTCGAGGTCGACGGGATCACCCACTACTGCGTCGCCAACATGCCCGGCGCGGTGCCGATCACCTCGACCAACGCGCTCACCAACGCGACGCTGCCCTACGCGATCGCCCTCGCCGACCACGGCGTCGCCGAGGCGATCCGCCGCCTTCCCGGCCTGCGGCCGGGCGTCAACGTCGCCGCCGGCGAGGTCACGCACGAGGCGGTGGCCGAAGGGGTGGGAGAGACCTATGTGCCGGTCGAGCAGGCGCTGGGATTCGAGCGGGACAGAACTGAAAAGCACAACGTGGAGGTGGGTTGAGAGATGGCGACGGCGTTGAGTCCATTCGGAAATCCCGCGTGTGCGGCTGGCGTGCGCCGGACCAAGCGGGGCAAGGACGCAGGGAGGCGCGAATGGCAGCGCCATTTGCCCGACCGAGGACGCCGCAACGCGCAGCGTCCGCCGCCGTCAGACGTGCGCGGGGGATTTCCGAATGGACTCTAAGACGAAGCTGCAGAACTTCATCGGGGGGGAGGCCGTCGACGCCGCTGACGGTGCGACCGAGGACGTCGTCAACCCGGCGACCGGCGAGGTGATCGCCGCCGCGCCGCTCTCGGGCAAAGCCGATGTCGACCGCGCCGTCGCCGCCGCCAAGAAGGCCTTCGGCGGCTGGGCGACGACCCCGCCCGGCGAACGGGCGCGGGCGCTGCTGCGGATGGCCGACCTGATCGAGGAGCGCGGCGAGGAGATCGCCGACCTCGAGTCGGCCGACGCCGGCAAGCCGCGCGGGGCCGTGCTTGAGGACGAGGTGCCGGTGATGGCCGACAACCTGCGCTTCTTCGCCGGCGCCGCCCGCTGCATGGAGGGCCGTGCCGCCGGCGAGTACATGGAGGGCCACACCTCCTTCATCCGCCGCGAGCCGGTTGGCGTGATCGGCCAGATCGCCCCCTGGAACTACCCCTTGATGATGGCCGTCTGGAAGATCGGCCCGGCCCTCGCCGCCGGCAACACGGTCGTGCTGAAGCCGGCCGAGACGACCCCGGTGACGACGCTGAAGTTCGCCGAGTGGTGCGCCGATCTGCTGCCGCCCGGCGTCTTCAACGCGATCGGCGGCCACGGCGAGCCCGCCGGCTCCGAGCTGGTCACCCACCCCGACGTCGACATGGTCTCGCTGACCGGCTCGCCGCCAACTGGCAAGTGGATCGCCAAGGCCGCCGCCGACAGCCTCAAGCGTGTCCACCTCGAGCTCGGCGGCAAGGCCCCGGTCGTCGTCTTCGACGACGTCGACATGGAGACGGCGCTGGAGACGATCGTCGGCACCGGCTACTACAACGCCGGCCAGGACTGCACGGCGGCGACCCGGGTGCTCGCCTCGGCCGGCATCTACGACGACCTCGTCAGCGGCCTCGCCGCCGAAGCCAAGGGCCTCGTCCTCGGCGACACGATGGCGGCCGACACCACCCTAGGGCCGCTCAACTCGGCCCGCCAGCGCGAGCGGGTGCAGGGCTTCCTCGAGCGCAAGCCCGGCAACGCCGAGGTCGTCACCGGCGGCATCGCCCCCGACCTGCCCGGCTACTTCCTCGAGCCGGCCGTGGTCGCCGGCCTCGAGCAGTCCGACGAGATGGTCCAGGACGAGATCTTCGGCCCGGTGATCACGGTCCAGCCCTTCAGCGACGAGGCGAAGGCGATCGAGTGGGCGAACGGGACCAAGTACGGGCTCGCCTCCTCGGTCTGGACCCGCGACGTCGGCCGCGCGATGCGGGTCGCCAACGCCCTGCAGTTCGGCTGCGTCTGGATCAACGACCACATCCCGCTCGTCTCGGAGATGCCGCACGGCGGCTTCAAGCAGTCCGGCTACGGCAAGGATCTCTCGATGTACGCGCTCGAGGACTACACCGAGATCAAGCACGTGATGATCAACCTCGAATAGCGCTCCTATTTCTCCCTTACGGGGTTCCAATCAGCGGAGACGCCTGGGTCGCCTCGTATCCTGGCCAGCCTGATGAGACGACCCACTATTCGATCCAGCTACGGTTTTGCCGCGGTTCTCGTGGCGGCTGTGGTGACTGCCAGCGCCGCCGCGGATGTCAACGAAACGATCGAGGTGCCGCGTTGCCACGGGCGGCAGGCGAAGATCGTCGGCACCGAAGGGCCGGACGTGATCAGGGGGACGCCGGGCCGTGACGTGATCTGGGGCGGCGGCGGCGACGACAAGATCTACGGCAGCCTCGGCAACGACCTGATCTGCGGCGGGCCCGGCGCAGACATCATCCACGGCGGCCGCGGCAACGACCTCGTCGACGGCGGCGCCGGCGATGGCGACCAGGTCAACGGCGACCTCGGCGACGACAAGATCCTCGGCGGCGCCGGCAACGACGACGAGGTTGCCGGCGACCTCGGCATCGACATCGTCAACGGCGGCCCCGGCAACGACGACCTCGTCCACGGCGACTACGGCTGGGACCGGATGTCCGGCGGCGCCGGCACGGGCGACATCGCCTCCTTCGCCACCGCCATCGCGGCCGGGCGCGGCGGCGGCGTCTGGGCTTCGCTGGCGGCCCACAAAGCGCTGGGCGACGGCCACGACAAGCTCTTCGGTTTCGAGGCGCTCGAAGGCTCGGCCTTCGCCGACACCCTGATCGGCAGCAAGGCAGCGAACACGATCAGCGGTGGGGCCGGCGACGACACCCTGGTCGGCGGCGGCGGCAAAGACACGATCGACGGCGGCCAGGGCAGCGATAGCTGCAAGGGGGCGAAAGGGCGGACCACGTCGTGCGGCAAAGAAAAAGCCCCGAAAGCCTCGGCCTACGTCCAGCTCGACCCCACGCCTGGCGGCGGCGCGGGGCTGCAGGTAGTTGGCGGCGCCGGAGTCGACGAATTCACCGTCTCTTATGACGAAGCGGCAGAAGTATTCGGCGTCAGCGCGGCCAAAAGCATCGCGATCGGCCCTGGCTGTAGCCGCCCGCCCAAAGTCACGAACCAGGTCTCCTGCCCAAGCAACGGCCCGGCCCGCTGGCTGATGGCCGACCTTGGCCCTGGCAATGACAGCCTCCGGGTCGAAGGCTCTTTGACCGCCGTCGGCGGCATCCGCATCGCCGGTGGCTACGGCAATGACACGATCCACGGCGGGCCCGAGGACGACCTGATCGAGTCCGGCCTCGGCAGCGACCATCTCTACGGCGGCGCCGGCGCCGACGGCCTGGTCGGCGGCCTGCCCGGCCCGACCTGGCTCTACGGCGGCCCCAACGGCGACCTGCTCGCCGCCGGTGGCGGCTGCGCCGGCGGCGCGATCGTCGGCGGCCCGGGCCGCGACGACGCCTCCTTCGCCGAGACCGACGCCCACCCGGGCCTGCTCTACGTCTCGCTGGCGGCCGGGGTCGCCTACATCGACGTGATCAAGGGCTGCCACAAAGTCCACCTCTCGAAGACCGACGAGGACATGGAGGGCTCGTTCGACAACGATGTCCTGATCGGCGACGGCCGCGCCAACAGCATCCTCGGCCAGCCCGGCGAAGACGTCTTCTACGGCGGCGGCGGCGACGACGTGATCGACGCCCGCGACGGCGTCCGCGATATCTCGATCCAGTGTGGCCGGGGCAAAGCTCCCAAACCCGGCAAGCCGATCAAAGGCAAGCCGGAAGGCCGGGCGCTGACCGACCCGTTCGACCCCGCCCCGGTCGTCTGCGCCGACAGCAAGCACGGCCACCCGGTGCCGGGCCTGCGCGGCCGGCCCTAGCGGGTCCCCTTTTTGCGCTTGGCGCCGCCACCGCTCCTTTTGGCGCCCTCAACCCGGCGGATCGTCCACATGTCCTGCGCCAGGCTTGGCTGAGTCAGGTAGGCGTAGGGCATCGTGAAGTAGCCCCGCATCCCCCATTTTTTGCCCCAGGAGTTGCGGACGATGAACTGCTGTTTGCGCTCGTCGTAGCCGACCGCCATCACCGCGTGGCCGCCGAGGAGCGACTCGTCCGCCCGCGGCATCTCGAGGTGGCCGCCCTTTGCCACCTCGCCGCTCTCGAAGCTCTCGTAGGCCGAGAACCCGAAGATGAACGGGTAGCCCTCGGCCAGGCAGCCCTTCATCTGCGGCAGCGACTGGCTGACGCTGAGGTAGCGGATCGCCTGGTTCTTCTTCCCTTCTGCGTAACAGGGTTTGGGCGGCATTTGACGGAACCGTTCGATGTCGTAGGGCCAGTTGTCCTCGCTGCAGGCCCCCTGCTTGGCGACGCTCTTGACGCCGTCGCGAAGCTGGGCGCCGCTGTCGGAGTCGATTGTCCCCTCGATCGCGCGCTCGTTGTAATAGATGAAGAGGCGCGAGGGGGCAAAGGACTTCAGCCGCTGTTTGATCTGGTCGAACTCGAGCGCCGCGGCGATCGCGTTGGCGGTGCAGCTGCCCAGTTCGCCCTGGTTATAGACCGGCGGGCACTTGGGCCGCAGATCGACCCGGCCCGGAAGTTTGGCAAGCGGTTTGAGCGGGGCTCCGTAGAGCAGGTCGCGGCCATCGGGGAGGTCCGGCACCCATCCGTAGCCCTTTATCTTTCGCGGCACTGCTGCTCCTCTCGGCGGGGTCTATCGATCAGACATCCTTGATTAGTTAGGTAGCGCTTGTCAACCCGCGCTTTCGAGGCGGGAGCGCAAGGCCGGCGATCCGAATCGAACCTCTAGGCTTGTGGCGTGGGCAAGACGGCAACTGGAGACGAGGCCGCCGCAGTCGCGGCGGCGATCGAGCGGTTCCGCGCGGAGACGGCTGTCGCCGCTCCCGAGTCGGGACAGGGCTTGAGCCCGTGGCATCGGGCGGCGCTGATCGAGGGGATCAGCGCCAAGGGCACTGTGCAGGATCTAGAAGGAGGAGAGAAATGGCTGTCGTGAAAATCATCGAGCTGGTCGGCAGTTCGAAAACATCGACCGACGACGCGGCGAAACAGGCACTGAGCCAGGCTCAAGGCACGTTGCGCAACATCCGCGCCGTCGACATAGTCTCGACCGGGATCCGGGGTGAGAACCTCGACGAGTACCGCGCTCACGTGCGGGTCGCCTTCCTGATCGAGGGAACGGAGATCGACTAGTGACCGAGGCAGGGAGCGAGGTCTCGCGCGACGAGGCCCAGAAATTGATCGAGGACGGGGCGCAGCTGGTCGACGTGCGCACCGAGCACGAGTGGGAGGCCGGCCGGATCGCCGGGGCGACCCACCTGCCGCTGGCGGAGCTCGCCGGCCGCGCCGCTGAGATCGACCCCGACCGTCCCGTCGTCCTCTACTGCCGCGGCGGCAACCGCTCGTCGATGGCGGCGCAGGCGCTGCGCGACGCCGGCTACCAGGCGGTGAAGCTGGAGGAGGGCATCGTCGGCTGGGACGAGGCGGAGCTGCCGCTCGAGCCGGAGGAGGGTTACGTGGCCGAGTCAGGCGAAGCCGCGCACATCCTCCAGGCACGGAAAAAGGCTGTTTCGGGCTAAATACCCGAATCCCAGTCAGGTTTTGCTATTTTCTCCTCATGGAGGTAGCAGTCGACGAGAAAAAGGTGCAGCGCGGCAAAGGCCGCGTCGGCACGCTGGACAACCCTGAGTCCTACGAGAACGTCCCGGGACACATCATCCCGATCCTCGAGCGCGAGTTCGACGACTTCGACAACGAAGCTGAGGAGTTCCTCGCCGAGCGCCTGCCGGAAAACGAGTTCATCGGCTTCCGCCTCAAACAGGGCGTCTACGGCCAGCGCCAGCCCAACGTGCAGATGGTGCGGGTCAAGCTTCCCTTCGGCGGCGTCACCCCCGAGCAGATGGAGTCCTTCGCCGATGTGGTCGAGAAGTACGCGCCCCTGAACAAAGGGCACATCACCACCCGCCAGAACATCCAGATCCACCATGTGCCGCTGCGCGACATGGAGTCGCTGATCCGTGAGATCTCGTCATCCGGCCTCTCCTCCCGCGAGGGCTGCGGCAACACGATGCGCAACGTCACCGGCGACCCCTGGGCCGGCGTCGCCCCCGACGAGGTCTTCGACCCGACGCCCTACGCCGGCGCCTACGTCCGCTACTTCGTCCGCCACCCGACGACGCAGCTGATGCCGCGCAAGATCAAGACTTCCTTCACCGGCTCCGACGCCGACCGCGCTATCAGCGGCATCCACGACATCGCCTTCATCGCCCGCGAAAGGGACGGGATCAAGGGATTCGAGATGCGGGTCGGCGGCGGCACCTCGATCATGGCCCGCGTCGCCCCGACGCTGACCGAGTTCGTCGAGGCCGACAACGGCGACTACATGATGTGGGCCGAGGCGGCGCTGCGGATCTTCGATCGCCAGGACTGGCTGCGGGTCAACCGCGCCCGCGCCCGGATCAAGGTCCTGGTCGACAAGATCGGGATCGAGGCCTTCCGCGAGCAGGTCGACGAGGAGCTGCAGGGCGACTGGGTCAACGAGCGCGAATTCGACGTCGAGCGCCTGCGCTACGACGATGACGAGGAGGCCAATGCTCCCGGCGTCCCGGCCGAGCCCGCTTCCCCCAACGGCGACCACACCGAATTCGAGCGCTTCCGCCAGGGCAATGTCCAGGCTCAGCGCCAGGAGGGCTTCTCCGCGGTCGAGGTCAAGGTCACCCGCGGCGATCTGACCCCGGAGCAGTTCCGCGGCCTGGCCGCGATCATGCGCGAGTACACGGGCGGCTACGCCCGCAGCACCGTGCAGCAGAACTTCGTCCTGCGCTGGGTCCGCGACGAGGCGCTCTACGATGTCTGGCAGCGCCTGGTCGAGCTCGACCTCGGCGAGGCTGGCGCCCGCGAGATCACCGATGTCGTCAGCTGCCCCGGCACCGACAGCTGCAAACTCGGGATCACCAGCTCGATGGGCCTTAACCGGGCGATCAAGGAGCGGGTCGACGGGATGGACATCAGCGACGAGCTGACCAAGCAGATCCACATCAAGATGAGCGGCTGCCCCAACGGCTGCAGCCAGCACCACATCGCCAACATCGGCTTCTACGGCGCCTCGCTCAAAGTAGGCGGCCACCAGATGCCCGCCTACATCCCCCACATCGGCGGCAACTACGAGGGCGGCGAGGTCATCTTCGGCACCCGGCTCAAATCACGGCTGCCGGCCAAACGCGTCCCCGAGGCCGTCGAGCGCTGGATCCGGCTCTACGAGTCCGAGCGCGAGGACGAGGAGTTCAACGCCTTCGCCGAGCGGGTCGGCGCCGGCCGCTTCGAAGAGACGGTCAAGGACCTGACGCTGCCGGCTGAGTTCAGCCTCGAGACGATGCAGCACTTCATCGACTGGAACCGCTCCAGCCCTTACAAAGTCGAGCGCGGCGAGGGGGAGTGCGCGATTTAGCGCGCCCGCGTCCCTGCCATGAAGCCACCGCCTGCCACACTTTCCGCTTCCGTGCCCTCGGCGACCGACATCGATCACGAGACCGTCGCCGCGGAATTGGAGGACAGCTCCGCCCAGGAGGCGCTGGAGTGGATGTTCGACACCTTCGGCTCGGACCACTACATCGCCTGCTCGTTCCAGAAAACGAGCTCGGTCACGGCGCACATGGCGAGCCAGATCAACCCCGAGGCGCGCTTCTTCTACCTCGACACCGACGTCCTCTTCCCCGAGACCTACGAGACTCGTGACCGCCTGGCCGAGCACCTCGGGGTCGAGTTCGACCGCTTCCACAACCTGACTCTGGAGGAGCAGGCCGCCCAGCATGGCGACGAGCTCTGGAAGAGCGATCCCGACTCCTGCTGCGGTTTGCGCAAGGTCGACCCGATGCGGAGGGCGCTTTCTTCCGTAGACTGCTGGGTCGCCGGCGTCCGCCGCGGAGATTCCAGCAGCCGTTCCAAAACGCCGAAGTTCGGCTGGGACAAGAAATTCAACCTCTGGAAGCTGAATCCCATCGCGGACTGGTCCGAGCGCGACGTTTGGAACTACATCCGTGAGCACCACCTTCCCTACAACCCGCTCCACGATCAGGGCTACCCGTCGATCGGCTGCACGCACTGCACGCAGCCGGTCGGGCCTGGTGGCTCATCGCGCGACGGCCGCTGGGCCGGCGTCGCCAAGACCGAGTGCGGGATCAACTAGCGGCGCCCCCCGGCACGCCTTCCATACCCCTCCCCCGAACCGATTGGTGAGAACTTCCCGATGAGCGAGACCATTGCTGAGCTGTCCCTGACCCTGTCCGAGCGCCATACGGCCGACTTCGAGATGATCGCCAACGGTGGCTTCGCGCCGCTGACCGGCTTTCAGGGCTCCGCTGACTGGGAGCGAGTCTGCTCCGAGATGCGGACCGTTGCCGGCGACTACTGGCCGATCCCGATCACCCTGGCGACCGACCTCGACTGCCAGGTCGGCGACGTCGTCGCCCTCTCCAGCGACGAAGGCAAGCCGCTCGGCCGCCTCACCGTCGAGGAGATCTTCGATCGCGACGTGCGCAAAGAGGCCGAGCAGGTCTACCGCACGACCGACGAGGCCCACCCGGGCGTCGCCGCGATCTACGAGGAGGGCAACCGCTGCATCGCCGGCCCGATCGAGGTCGACGCGCTGCCCGATCACGAGGATGCCTTCATGCGGCGCTACAAGACCGCCGCCGAGCACAAGGCGGACTTCGAGGCCCGCGGCTGGAAGAAGATCGTCGCCTTCCAGACCCGCAACCCGATCCACCGCGCCCACGAGTACCTGACCAAGGCCGCGCTGGAGACCTGCGACGGCCTCTTCATCCAGCCCCTGATCGGCAAGACCAAGGCCGGCGACATCCCCGCCGACGTGCGGATGCGCTGCTACGAGGTGCTGATGGAGAACTACTACCCGCAGGACCGCGTCGTGCTCGGCGTCAAGCCGGCGAAGATGCACTACGCCGGCCCCCGCGAGGCGGTGCTGCACGCGATCGTCCGCCGCAACTACGGCGCGACGCACTTCATCGTCGGCCGCGATCACGCCGGCGCCGGTGACTACTACGGCACCTACGACGCGCAGAAGATCTTCGACGAGATCGACATCGACGAGCTCGGGATCGAGCCGCTGATGTTCGAGCACACCTTCTGGTGCAACGAGTGTGAGGGTCTCGCCTCCGGCAAGACCTGCCCGCACGCCCAGGAGTCGCACCTATTCCTATCTGGCACCAAGGTCCGCGAGATGCTCGGCAACGGCGAAAAGCCGCCGCACGAGTTCTCGCGCGACGAGGTTGCCGAGATCCTTATCGACGCTTACAAGGAGGACTGACAAGACATGGCTGGTGAGAAGGGATTCACCCTCTGGTTCACCGGGCTCTCAGGAGCCGGCAAGACGACCATCTCCGGGCTGCTGGAGAAGCAGCTGCGCGAGCGCGGCTCGAAGTTGGAGATCCTCGACGGCGACGTCGTCCGCGAAAACCTCTCGAAGGGGCTTGGCTTCTCGAAGGAGGACCGCGACATCAACATTCGCCGGATCGCCTTCGTCGCCGACCTGCTCAGCCGCAACGGCGTGCCGGTGATCACCGCCGCGATCTCCCCCTACGCTGAGATTCGCGACGAGGCGCATGAGCTGATGGGCGACCGCTTCATCGAGGTCTACGTCAAGGCTTCGGTCGACACCTGCGCCGAGCGTGATGTCAAGGGCCTCTACGCGAAAGCCTTCTCGGGCGAGATCAAAGAATTCACCGGCGTCTCGGATCCTTACGAGATTCCTGAGAACCCCGCCTGGGTTTGCGACACCGAGAACGAGACTCCCGAGGAGTCGGCGGCGAAGCTGCTCGACTACCTCGAGCAGCGGGACCTGATCCCGGCTGCTGCTGTAACCGCCTAAGGCTTCGGCGGCACCTGCGGCTCGGCAAGGCCGTAGGTGTCGTAGTCGCCGAACTTCGAGAAGGTCTTGTGGGTCGGGCCGTGGTAGTCGGAAGAGGCGGTTGGGATCAGGCCGAGCTCGTCGCAGAGGCTGAGCAGGTGTTCTGTCTGCTCCTTGGTGTGCGGCGGGTAGAAGGTCTCGACGCCGTCTGGCTGCAGCGAGCGGATCAGGTCCTCCACCTTGGCCGGGTCTGAAATGTCCCAGTAGGGGTGGGCGATTACCGCGACGGCGCCGGCCTCGTGGATCAGCTCGATCGCCTGTTGCGCGGTGGGCCAGCGGCGCGGCACGAAAGCCTTGGCCCCGGGCACCAGGTACTCCTCGAAGAAGGGGCCCAGGTCACCCGTGGCGCCTGCCGCCTTGGCGATGTGCGGCCGCCCAATCGAGTCGGCGGCGCCAGCCTCCCGGATCGCGTCCTCCAGCGTCAGGTCAAAGCCCTCGCGCCGCAAGTTCTCGACGATCTCCCCGGCCCGGGTCCGCCGCTCCTCCTGAGCCCGCTCACAAGCAGGAGCGATCGTCTCAAGGTCGATCCAGTACCCGCAGATGTGCAGGTCTTCGGCGTACTCGTGCACGCAAGACATCTCGATCGCCGGAACCAGCTCAATCCCAAGCCGCTCCGCAGCCTCGGCAGCCTCCGGCACACCGGCCACTCCGTCGTGGTCGGTCAGCGCCAGCGTCGTAACCCCGGCCTCGGCGGCTTTCTCAACCACCTCGGCTGGGGGCAGCTGTCCGTCGGAGACTGTGGAGTGGCTCTGCAGCTCGATCAACATGAGGCGAGCACCCTAACTGGCTCGGCTCGGCCAGAAAGTGTTCGGAACAATTATTTTTCTCTCAGCCAAACAAATAGCAATATGTTCGGTACAATTAAAAAATGGTCGAACCGAACAAACTTAGCGCTTCCCGGCGTGGCAGGCCATCCCGCGCCGCCGTCTACGAGCGCCTCCGCGTGCAGGTCGGAGAGCTACGTGAGCGCTTGGGCGGCCTTCCCTCGCCCGAGGAGGCGGAAGGAATCTGGCGCGGGATCTGGCTGGAGGAGGCCCATCACTCGACTGCCCTGGAGGGCAACACCCTTGTGCTCAAGCAGGTCGAGCAGCTGCTTTCAGAGGGCCGCGCGGTAGGCAACAAAGAACTGAGCGAATACCTTGAGGTTCGCGGATACGCCGATGCCGCGAATTGGGTCTACGGGCACGGGATACAACCCGGCGACTGGGGCGCCGGCGACCTGCTCACGCTGGCGGAGGTGAGCGAGATCCACAGGTTTGCGATGACTCCGGTGTGGGATGTGGCGCCGCACCCGCAGGCGACCCCGAAAGAGGGTCCGGGCTCGTTTCGCGAGCACGACATCGAGCCGTTTCCGGAGGGGATGCGGCCACCTGAGTGGACCGAAGTGCCAGTCCTGATTCGCGACTGGATCGACGATGCTCAGGCTCTGCGCAAGGCGGATGAGTCGACCATTGCCGAGGCGCTGGCGGTTCTGCACGCGCGCTTCGAGCAGGTCCACCCCTTCCTCGATGGCAATGGCCGAACTGGCCGGCTCGTCCTCAACCTCCTCCTGGTGCGCCTCGGGTATCCGCCGGCGATCATCTACAAAGGCGATCGCTCTCGGTATCTGGCCGCGCTGCGCCGGGCTGACCAAGGCGACCCCGGCCCCCTGGGCGAGTTCCTGGCCCGGGCCGTGCTCGACAACCTCTACAAGTTTGTCGTCCCCGCAATTGCCGGACCAGCTCGCATGGTGCCGCTACCGGCTTTGGCCACCAAGGAGATCTCCGCGAACGCTCTGCGCGTGGCAGCGGTTCGTGGCAGGCTCAAGGCCGCCAAGGCTGCCGACGGCAGCTGGCGCAGCTCTTCAGCATGGGTCGAGGAGTACGCGGCCAGCCGCTACAAGCGAGCTTGATCAGCGGCCCAACGTCGTGCCGCTCGCCTAAATAGACTGCGCCGCCGTGTTCAAGAAAGTCCTCATAGCCAACCGCGGCGAGATCGCGATCCGCGTCGCCCGGACTCTGAAGGAGATGGGCATCGGCTCGGTGGCCGTCTACTCCGAGATCGACCGCGACGCGCCGCACGTGCGCGAGGCCGACGAGGCCTTCCTGATCGGCCCGGCGGTGCCCGCCGAGAGCTACCTGAGCATCCCGAAGATCATCGAGACCGCCAAGGAGGCCGGGGCGGAGGCGATCCATCCCGGCTACGGATTCCTCGCCGAGAACGCCGAGTTCGCCAATGCCTGCGCCGAGGCCGAGATCGTCTTCATCGGCCCGCCCGCCAGCGCGATTGAAGCGATGGGGTCGAAGACCAAAGCGCGCGAGATCATGGCCGAGGCCGGGGTGCCGATCGTGCCTGGCGCGACCGAGCCGGCGGTAGATGTCGCCGCCGCCCGCGTGCAGGCCGACGAAGCCGGCTACCCGGTCGCCTGCAAGGCCGCCGGCGGCGGTGGCGGCAAGGGCTTCCGGGTCGCGATGACCCCCGACGACCTTGAGGAGGCCTTCGACGGCGCCGCCCGCGAAGGTGAGAAGTTCTTCTCCGACGACCGCGTCTACGTCGAGCGTTACCTGGAGGACCCGCGCCACGTCGAGGTCCAGGTGCTGGCCGACTCGCAGGGGACCGTGATCCACCTCGGCGAGCGCGACTGCTCGATCCAGCGCCGTCACCAGAAGGTGATCGAGGAGGCGCCCGGCCCCCGCGTCGACGCCGAGATGCGCGAGCGGATCGGCAAGATCGCGACCGACGCGGCCGCCGCCGTCGGCTACCGCGGCGCCGGCACGGTCGAGGGCATGCAGGTCGGCGACGAGTACTTCTTCCTCGAGATGAACACGCGGGTCCAGGTCGAGCACTGCGTGACCGAGATGGTGACCGGCGTCGACATCGTCCGCGAGCAGGTCCGCGTCGCCGCCGGCGAAGCGCTCTCGATCGGCCAGGACGAGGTCGAGCTGCGCGGCCACGCGATCGAGTGCCGGATCAACGCCGAGGCCGCCCACAAGAAATTTGCTCCGGCGCCGGGCGCGATCACCACCTACCGTGAGCCGGCCGGCCCGGGTGTGCGGGTCGACTCCGGGGTCGAAGCGGGCTCCGAGGTGACGCCGATGTATGACCCGATGGTGGCCAAGCTGATCGTCTGGGACGTCGACCGCGAGACCGCGACGCGGCGGATGCTGCGGGCCCTGGACGAGTACGAGATCGGCGGCCTCACCACCCTGATCCCCTTCCACAAGGCAATCCTCGCCACCCAACAGTGGGCCGATGCCGAGACCTGCCGCGACCTGATGGAGGACCGCGACTGGCTGAAGACAACGGCCCCTGAGGCTGCCGCCCCGGCCGAGGTCGCCGAGGGCGCCGAGCTGATCAGCCGCGACTACAAGGTCGAGGTCTCTGGCAAGCTTTTCGACGTCAAGGTGATCGGCGAGGCGATCGCCGGCGGCGCGGCCCCGGCTGCCGGCGGCAAGCGCCCGCCCAAACGCGAGCGCAAGTCGGGCGGCGGCGCTGCCGCGTCAAGCGAGGCGCTGCCCGCGCCGCTGCAGGGCACCGTCTTCAAAGTCCTGGTCGAGAAGGGCGCCGAGGTCGCCGAGGGCGACCTGATCTGCGTGATCGAGGCGATGAAGATGGAGAACGAGATCACCGCCCACCGCAGCGGCAAAGTCGAGGAGCTCAACGTCGTCGAGGGCGCTTCGGTCTCCAGCGGCGACATCCTCGCCGTGATCAAATAGCGGTCGCGCTCAGCTAGCCGGCCCGCGGCCCAGCACCGCCCCTACCTGTGGTGGTGCTTTTCTTTTTCGCGTTCTTTTTCCCGCTGTTCCTTTTCTTTTTCCCGTTTGACCTTGAGCTGCTGGTCACGGGTGAGCGGGAATTTGGGCGCGACTTCCTGGCAGGTCTTGCCGGAGCAGGTCTCGAGCCGTTCCAGTTCGCGGTGGAGGAAGTTGCGGATCGGGAAGAGGTTGGGGTCCTTGGAGCGGTTGTTGAGCTCGTAGGGGTCGCGGTTGAGGTCGTAGAGCTCTTTCTCGCCATCGGGCCACTCGATGTACTTGTAGCGGCCGAGCCGAATCCCGTAGTAGTTCTTGGGCGGGGCCAGGATCGAGGCCGTCGCACCGGCTTCCCGGGGACGGGTGTTGATGCTCGGCCCGCCGCCGGCTTTGCCCGCCGCGACCTTTGCCGGCGCCGCCGCCGGGCCGCCGCCGTTCTCTTCGACGTCGGAGGTTTCGACGAAGGACTCGAAGAGGATCGGGCGCCGGGTCCGCAGGCTGGTGTCTTTGGCGAAGGGGACCAGCGAGCGGCCGTCGATGCTTTTGTCGGCGCTGACCCCGGCCAGTTCGAGGACCGTCGGCGCGATGTCGATGTTCGCCGCCAGCTCCCCGGTCTGCGTTTCCGGTTTGATCCCCGGCCCGCGCATCAGGAAGGGCAGGTGGGTGGAGGGCTCGTAGGCGAGGAACTTGCCGCCGGTGAGGCGGTGCTCGCCGTAGAAGAAGCCGTTGTCGGAGGTGAAGATGATGTACGTGTTCTTGAGCCGCCCGAGGGCACCGAGCTCGTCGACGATCTCTTTGACGCCGTCGTCGACCGAGCGCAGCGACTCCAGCGCCTTCTGGTAGTAGACGCGGTAGGTGTGGATGTCGTTGAGCGAGAGGTAGGGCGCTTCGCGGATGAAGCTCGGCTTGTCGCGGACGTCGCCCTCGTCGAAGCCCTGTTCGCGGCTGTGGGGGAACGGGGCGCCGAGGAAGGAGTCGTAGTACCGGGTGGCGGGCTCGGGCCCGGCGGGGCGGCGGAAGTCGCCGTGCGGGGCGGTGTAGTCGACCTGCAGGTAGAAGGGCTGTTCGGGCGAGGTCCCGGCCAGCTCTTCGGTCGCGATCCGGTTGAAGACGTCGGTCTCGTAGAGGCAGGGCACGCCCGGGGTCGGGGCGCTGGGGCAGCCGAATTCGTCGCGGAGGCCGTATTCACGCGTGTCCCAGCTGCCGGAGTCGCCGAAGGGGCCATCGATCTGGCCGTTGTCGTTGAGCGTGTAGCCGTAGTAGTAGTGATCGGTGTCGGCGTTGAGGACCGTATGCCAGGCGCTCCAGCCCGGCGGCACGGTTTTGCCGTCGTCGAAGGGTTCGTCGCCGTAGCCGTTGAGGAACTTGCCGACGTGGATCGTGCGGTAGCCGGCCCCCTGCAGCCAGGTGGCGATGTTGTGCGAGTAGGCGTTGCGGATCGAGAAGCCGGTGTAGCCGCCTTCGGGCGGGACGTTGCCGCGCACGTTGTGGTTGTGGGCGTAGCGGCCGGTGAGCAGGCTGACCCGTGAGGGGCAGCAGAGCGGATAGGAGACGTAGTAGCGGTTGAAGGTGACGCCGCGGTCGGCGATCAGGCTCAGCGTGTTCGGCATTGCCACGACCGGGGCGCCGCCAGGAGGGGTGTAGGAGGCGTAGAGCTGGTCGAGCGTCTGGTCGTCGGTCTGGATCACGACGAAGTTGGGGCGCTGGCTCGCGGCCGCCAATGCGTGCGCCTGGCCACCGGCGACGATCGCGATCAGCAGCGCCATCACGCCCGCCGCGATCAGCAGGCGAGCGCTCGCGGGCGCGCGGGTGTCAGTGCTTCGATCCATATGCCTTCGGTGCCGAGGCGCCTAGTCCGAAACCAGCGCTTCCTGCCCGAGTTGCGCCGTGAACGCTAAAAGACGCTTAGGACGCGCCGAGCTTTTTCGCTGCTTCGCGGAAGTTTTTGACCGTCGCGCTGGGGGCTTTGCGACCTTCGAGTTTCTCGCCGTGGCGATTTACCCAGATCACAGGCACGTTCATTTTCAGCAGCGGGGCGACATCGTTGGTGTAGTTGCAGCCGATGTGCAGCCAGCCTTTCTTGCCGCCGATCCGCCGGGCGCACTCTTTGAAGTGGACCGGGTC
Organism: uncultured Conexibacteraceae bacterium; assembly: GCA_964401995.1. Classification (GTDB taxonomy): domain Bacteria; phylum Actinomycetota; class Thermoleophilia; order Solirubrobacterales; family 70-9; genus DATCBF01. Next base: position 78,647 of record CAYOAP010000002.1, read on the forward strand.
CGGCTTGTAGCTGCGCACCTGCTGGGCGGTGACGACAAGGTCAAGTTCGGTCCGCAGGTGGCGGCGGGAGATGCCGAGAAGTTTGTCGTCGACGTTGGAGACGATCCCGATCTCGTACTTTTTGCGGAGCCGGTCCATCGCCGCGTTCGACTCGCGGAAAGGCAGCCAGTAGGCGACGCTGTTGGGCAGGAACTGGGCCCGCGAGGGCTCGATCTCCCAGCCCAGCTCGCCGGCGACTTTGACGATCGTGCGGCGCAGGACCTCGGCGTAGAGCTCGTAGGAGCCGGCCATGATTTCGGCCTGGACCTCCATGAAGCGGGCGAGGAAAGGACCCTCTTCGAAGCTGAAGCCGTCTTTCGCCGCCTCTTTCTTGCAGGCGTCGATGATGCCTTTCTCCCAATCGATCAGGGTGCCGTAACAATCGGCGGTGACCCATTTGATGTTTTTGAGGCTGGGGAGGGGCATCGGGGACGCGGCATTATGGCAAGCGCCGGTCGGGCGGGCTTCGCGGCACCGCTCCGGTCGGATAGGGTGCCGCCCCGCGCCTTAGGCGCGCCGCGACAAACCACCTCATGGACCTCCTCGAGTATCAGGGCAAGCAGCTGTTCGCCAAGCACGGCGTTTCCGTGCCGGGCGGCGAGGTTGCGTCCACAATCGAGGAGACGGTCGAGGCGGCTGAGCGGATCGGCTACCCGTGTGCGATCAAGGCCCAGGTCCTGATCGGCGGCCGTGGCAAGGCGGGCGGGATCAAGATCGCCAAGGACGCGGCCGAGGCGCGCGAGTACGCCGCCGCGATCATCGGCATGGACATCGTCGGCCCGCACGGCGAGGGCCCGTTCCGCGTCGACCAGGTCTGGATCGAGGGCGGCTCCGACATCGCCTCCGAGTACTACGCCTCGGTCATCCTCGACCGCGGCGAGAAGAAGCTGCTGGCGATGGTCTCGGCCAAAGGCGGGATGGACATCGAGGCGGTCGCCGCCGAGGACCCCGACGCGCTGGTCAAGCGCCACATCGATCCCACCCGCGAGTTCGACGTCGCCGCCGCGCGCGAGATCATCGACGCGGCTGGGCTCGATGAGGACGTCAGCGACCAGGCTGCCGAGGTGCTGGTCAAGCTGGCCGAGGTCGCGACCAGCGAGGACGCCAACCTGATCGAGGTCAACCCGCTGATCGTCACCGCCGACCGCCAGGTCGTCGCCCTCGACGCCAAGGTCACGATCGACGGCAACGCCCTCTTCCGCCACCAGGACCTGGCCGAGATCGCCGACACGGTCGACGATCCGCAGGAGGCGATGGCGAAGGAGAAAGGCCTCACCTACGTCAAGCTCGACGGCAACGTCGGCATCCTCGCCAACGGCGCCGGGCTCTGCATGTCGACCCTGGACGTCGTCGCCCAGGCGGGCGGCGCGCCGGCCAACTTCCTCGACGCCGGCGGCGGCTCCAAAGCCGAGGCGATCGTCAACGCGCTCGAAGTGATCGTCTCCGACACCAAGGTCAGTGCCATCCTCTTCAACATCTTCGGCGGCATCACCCGCTGCGACGAGATCGCCAAGGGCATCGTCACCGCCTCCGGCCAGCTCGACCTCGGTGTGCCGCTGGTCGTCCGCCTCGACGGCACCAACTCCGAGGAGGGGCTGCGGATCCTGGCCGAGGCCGATCTGCCCAACCTGCACCAGGAGAAGACGATGCTCGACGCCGCGCGCCGCGTGGTCGAACTGGCGGGGGGCGCTTCATGAGCATCATCGTCGGCAGCGAGACCAAGCTCGTCGTCTCCGGCCTGACCGGCCGCGAGGGCTCTTTCCACGGGCTGCGCAACCAGGCCTACGGGACCGACCTCGTCGCCGGGGTCACGCCCGGCAAGGGCGGCCAGGACGTCGAGGGCGTGCCGATCTTCGACACAATCAAGGAGTCGGTCGACGAGGCCGGCGCCAACACCTCGATGATCTTCGTGCCGGCGCGCTTCGCCGCCCCGGCGATCGACGAGGCGATCGAGTCCGGGGTCGAGACGGTGATCGCGATCACCGAGGGGATCCCGGTGCTCGACATGCTGAACACCTACTGGAAGGCGAAGCAGGCCGGCGTGCGGCTGATCGGGCCGAACTGCCCCGGCGTGCTCTCGCCCGGCAAGGCCAACGTCGGCATCATCCCGGCCCAGTTCTTCGACCCTGGCAAGATCGGCGTCGTCTCCAAGTCGGGGACCCTGACCTACCAGATCGGCAACGAGCTGAAGCAGGCGGGCGAGGGCAACTCCTCGATCGTCGGCATCGGCGGCGACCCGATCGTCGGCTCCGACTTCATCGACATCCTCACCATGTACGAGGCCGATCCCGAGACCGAGCTGATCGTGATGGTCGGCGAGATCGGCGGCGACGCCGAGGAGCGGGCGGCGGAGTTCATCTCCTCCGAGGTCTCGAAGCCGGTCGTCGCCTACATCGCCGGCTTCACCGCGCCCCCTGGCAAGCAGATGGGCCACGCCGGCGCGATCATCTCCGGCTCCTCGGGGACGGCGCAGGCGAAGAAAGACGCGCTTGAAGCCAAGGGCGTGCGGGTCGGGCAGAGCCCGAGCGAGGCGGCGCAGATCGCTGTCGAAACGCTGCGCGCTTCCTAGTTCCTGGCCGATCCTCCTGAGGTTGCGTTGAGGATGCGGCGCAGCTCCTCGGCCACGGCGCGACCCTCCTGTTCCATGCGTCGAGAGGTGAGGCGGACCACTCGGTAGCCCGCTGCCTGGAGGGCGGCGTCTCTGGCTCGGTCTCGCTCGAAGGCCGCTCTGTGGTGGTGGAAGGTCCAGCTGTCGAGCTCGACCATCAGGCGTTTGGCTGGCCAGAAAGCGTCCACCTCTTTGCCCTCGATGACCACGTTGGCCAGGGGCTGGGGGAGGTTGTGCTCCCGGCAGAAGATGATGAAGCGATCCTCTAGCGGCGAGTTGGTGGTGTCGGGAGCCTGGGCGGCGGCAATAAGGGGACGAATCTTGCGGAGGCCATGGCGGCCGCGGCCTCGCTCGCAGATGCTCTCCAGCGCTCTCATTCGCAGAAGGTTGAGCCGGTCTGCCTCCTCGAAAGCTCGCTTCAGGCCCTGCTCATCGATGGCTTCGGCAAGATCAAAGAGCGTGCGGGCGACGGAGGTGACGGGAATGGCGTCGCGTATGGCGCGGTCATCTGGGTGGATTCGCCCGCTATGTAGACGAATGCCCGAACGACCGGGATGACCATGCGGGGACGTGACGTCGATCGGCGAGCATGGTCGTTGCAATCCCCAAAGTGCAGCGGCGCTCCTGTGGCTCAGAAGCGCTCCCTCACCACAGGCAAGTGCGGCGGCGAGCCAGCGACCGCGCTGGTTCAGAGTTCTGTGTCCCACCAGGTAGACGCCACTGTGCACAGCATGCAGCCGTCCCTGCTTGATTCGATGGGCGATTGCGCCGCGCCCGAGCCCCAGCCCGAGCAACTGTGCCCGCGAAATCACCCCGTACTGCTGAGTCGCCAGCTCGGCAAGGGCCCGATCCCCTTCTGAGGAAGCACGTGAGTGAGATTTGGCATGCATGTCATGCATAAGCTCACGCACGTCGAAACTCTCCCCCCAGGCGTCGGCCATGCGGGGGCGTTGGTAGTGTCGGGGGCGATGGCTAACGACTCGATTTCCTTTGCCCGGGGGGCGCCCAGCGCCGACATCCTTCCTCACGCCGCGGTGCGCGATGCGGCTGGGATTGCGCTTGCCGAGGACTGGGAGAAGGCGCTCTCTTATGGGACCGGGATCGGCCACCCCGGGCTCTGCCAGTGGGTCGCTGAGCGGCATGGGGGCCTTGACGCCTCGCAGGTGATGATCGCCAACGGGTCGATGGAGGCCGCGTCGATGCTGTTCGACCATCTGCTCGAGCCCGGCGACCGCGTTGTCGTCGAGCAGCCGACCTACGACCGCACCCTGCTCTTGCTGCAGCGCGCCGGGGTCGAGCTGGTGCCGGTGCCGCTGGAGTCAGATGGTCTTGACATCGCGGCGCTGGAAGCAGCTCTGGCCGAGGGGCCGATCAAGTTCGCCCACGTCATCCCCAACTTCCACAACCCCGCCGGTTGCACGCTCTCGGCCGCCAAGCGCGTGCGCCTGGTCGAGCTGGCCGCCGAGCACGGCTTCTGGATCTTCGAGGATGACCCCTACCGCGAGCTGCCCTTCGAGGGGGAGGCGTTGGAGACGATGCTCTCGATCGACAAGGCCGAGCGCGTCTTCCACGCCTCGTCCTTTTCCAAGACCGTCAGCCCGGGAGTGCGGGTCGGCTATCTGGTCGGCCCCGCCGGGGAGATCGCCAAGCTCGCCAAGCGGGCCAACGAGACCTACATCTCGCCGAACATGCTGGCCGAGGCCGTGGTTCTGGAGCTTTGCCGCTCCGGTGAGCTCGACCGCAACATCGAGTTCGTCAAAGGTGCGCTGCGCGAGCGGCGCGACGCGCTGGTCGAGGCGCTGCGCGAGCAGATCCCCGAGGCCGAGTTCGTCGTGCCCGGCGGTGGCTACTTCCTCTGGGCCGACCTGGCCGAGGGCACCGACACCGTGACCTTGCTGGCCGAGGCCAAGGGCGAGGGCGTCGCCTTCGTCGCTGGGCCCGATTTCATGATCGACGGCGGCGAGAACAGCCTCCGCTTCTCCTTCGCCAGCGTCCCGCCCGAGCGGATCGCCGAGGGCGTCTCACGCGTGGCCCGGGCGCTGGAGCGGATCCGCTCCGCCTCGCCCGCCTGAGCGGCCTCGCTCCCGAAGCCCTTGCCCCAGCGGCTCGGATTGAGGTACAAATCATCGATTAGTGAATAGTTTTCGAGTAGAGAGATCGAGTCCCCGCGAGGACGGCGCCGTCGCCAGCATGGCCAAAGCCCCCGTGTCGCGGCGCAAGTTCATGGCCCTGACCGGTGGCTCGGCCGCCCTGGCCGCTGTTCTCGCCGCCTGTGGCAACGACGCGGCTACCACGAGCAGCACGGGCGGCGTCACCAGCGAAACCGAGCAGTTCGGCAAGGGCGACATCGGAATCCTCAACTACGCCCTGACCCTTGAGTACCTGGAGACGGCCTTCTACAAGGACGTGATCAAGAGCGGCCTCTTCAAGGGCGCCGACTTGGAGATGATGCGCAAGTTCGGCAGCGAGGAGGCCGAACACGTCTCGGCCCTGGCCGCCGCCGTCAAGCAGATGGGCGGCACACCGGCGCCGGCGCCGAAAACCAAGTTCGCTTTGAAGAACAAGAAATCTGCGTTGGAACTGGCATCGACGCTGGAGGGCCTCGGCGCCGCCGCGTACCTCGGGCAGATGCCGAACATCCAGAGCCCGTCTGTCTTGGCTTCGGCGCTCGCGATCCACAGCGTCGAGGCTCGCCACGCGTCGGCCATCAACTCACTGCACGGCGAATCGGTGGCTCCCAACGGCGCCCTTGCCAGGCCAGCGGACGCCGAAACGGTCCTCAAGTTGGTCGAACCCTTCATCGTCGGCTGATGGCCAGCGGCGACCTCACCCGCAGCGAGGTGATCCTCAAGGGAGCGTTTGCGGCTGGGGCCGTCTATGGCGTCGGCACGGCCGGCCCCTTCGTCCGCAAGGCGCTCGCTGTGGCAGGAGGCAGCGATGTCGACACCCTCAACTTCGCCCTTGCCTTCGAGCAGATGGAGTCGGCCTTTTACAAGGGGGCATACGCCAAGGTCAGAGGCGGCAAGCTGGATCTTCTTATCGGGCTGCTGGCCGACTATGAGCCGCAGCATGTCACCGCGCTTGCCGCTGCGATCAAGCAGCTTGGCGGCAAGCCGGCAACGGCGCCGAAATTTGACTTCACCTACAGCGACGACGCCGGCCTGCTGCGGCTGGCGCAGACGATCGAGGACACCGCTGTCGGCGCCTACAACGGCCTCATCCCCTTGCTCAAGGACAAAGAAGCGCTGGCGACGGCCGCGGCGATCGCCCAGGTCGAGGGGCGGTTCGCGGCGATGGTCCGGCAGCGGAACGGGGTGGCGCCAGCGCCTGACGCGTTTGACCCCGCTCTGGATGAATCTCAGGTTCGCGTGGCCATGAAGCCGTTTATCCAGTGACCGTGATCGTCCCTTTCATGAAGGGATGAAAGGCGCAGAAGTACTGGAAGGTGCCGGGCGTTTCGAAGCTCACCGTCTTGCTCTTGCCGGGGGCGATGGTGCCGGTGTCGAGCGCGCCTGAGTCGGTCGCGGTCGCCGTGTGGTTGGTCGAGTCGTCGTTGCTGAACTTGACCGTGGCGCCCTTGGCAACCGTCAGATCGGCGGGGGCAAAGGCGTAGTCCTTGATCGTGACGGCTTTGGGGCCGGCGGCTGTGGAGGAAGTGGACGTGGAGCTGCCGCCGCTGCTGCCACAGCCAGCGAGGCCGGCGACAAGCGCCAGGGCCATCAGGGAGAGCATCAGGGCGGGTGAGATGAGGACGTAGCGGGGAGGTTTCATGCCCCTTCCTTACGTGCGCCGACGCCCGATCGGTTCACCGGATCTGCGCCCGCAGTGATCCAGCCCCGCCGGGGGCCGCGTAGGTGTGGACAGAAGCGCAAACCACGAGGAGACGAAAACAATGCCTGAGAGCAAAGAACGCGAGAGGCCCACCGTCCCGCCCGCGGACAGCGCCATCGCCCGTGTGGTCAAAGATCCTGTGTCGCGGCGCAAGTTCATGGCCCTGACCGGTGGCTCCGCCGCCCTGGCAGCCTTTCTGGCCGCCTGCGGCAGCGATAGCGGCACCACGACCACCAGCACTGCCAGCAGCGGCGGCACAACCGGCACCGAGCAGTTCGGCAAGGGCGACATCGGAATCCTCAACTACGCCCTGACCCTGGAGTACCTGGAGACGGCCTTCTACAAGGACGTGATCAAGAGCGGCCTCTTCAAGGGCGCCGAACTGGAAACGATCAAGAAGTTCGGCAGCGAGGAGGCTGAACACGTCGCGGCCCTGACCGCTGCCGTCAAGCAGATGGGCGGCACCCCCGCCCCGATGCCGAAAACCAAGTTCCCGCTGTCGAGCGCCAAATCGGTGCTTGAACTGGCCTCGACGGTCGAGAACCTTGGCGCCGCGGCCTACCTCGGCCAGGCCGCCAACATCAAGAGCCCGGCCGTGCTGGCCTCAGCGCTCGCGATCCACAGCGTCGAGGGCCGCCACGCCTCGGTGCTCAACACGCTGATCGGCGAATCGATCACCCCCGATGGCGCCTTCGCCAAGCCGGCGGACGCGGCAACCGTCCTCAAGTCGGTCGAACCCTTCATCGTCAGCTGACGCGGCGAGCGAAGCTAAAAAGGAGAACAAGACAATGAGCAATGAACTGGTTCATCCCGAGCTCGCCGACGTCCACGTCGTCGAGGACAGTGGCGACCTCTCCCGCAGCGAGGTGATCCTCAAGGGAGCGCTGGCCGCGGGCGCCGTCTACGGCGTCGGCATGGTCGGCCCCTTCGTCCGCAACGCGCTGGCGATGTCGGATGGCGGCGATGTCGGCATCCTCAACTTCGCCCTCACGCTCGAGTATCTGGAGTCGACCTTCTACAAGGAAGCGCAGACCCGGGCCAAGGCGAGCGGCGAACTGAAGAGCCTGATCGGCCTTCTGGCCAGCGACGAGCAGCAGCACGTCGAAGCGCTCACCGCTTCGATCAAGCAGCTCGGCGGCAAGCCGGTGGCGGAGCCGAAGTTCGACTTCCCCTACAGCGACACCGCCGGCTTCCTCAAACTCGCCCAGACGTTCGAGGACACCGGCGTCAGCGCCTACAACGGCGCCGCGCCCTCGATCAAGAGCAAAGAAGTGCTGGGCGCGGCGGGCTCGATCGTCCAGGTCGAGGCACGGCACGCGGCGGCGATCCGGCTGCAGAACAAGCAGGAACCGGCCCCCGACGCGTTCGATCCCTCGCTCGACGAATCGCAGGTGTTGACCGCTGTGAAACCGTTCATCCAGTGATCGAACTGGGTATCTGAGCGCAATGAAGGTGCGACGAGAGAAGGCGGAGCGCCTCGCGGACGAGGAGCTGATGCCCCTGATCGGGGAGAAGGACCCCGCCGCCTTCGAGGTCTTCTACGACCGTCACGGAGGCGCCGCCTACTCGCTGGCGTATCGAATCGTCGGCGAGCGGGCGGTGGCCGAAGATGTGACCCAGGAGGCCTTCATCTCGATCTGGCGCAGCGGCGCGCGCTTTGACCAGGCGCGCGGCAGCGTCAGGTCGTGGATGCTCAGCATCGTCCGCAACCGGGCGATCGACGTCCTCCGCAGCAAGGCGGGACGGGCGCCGAAACTGTCCTTCGACGACGATGCGATCCTTGAGGCCCGCCCCTCGGAGGAGTTCACAGATGAGGAGGCGCTGCGGCGGGAGACAGCGCAGGAGCTGCGGGGGGCGCTCGGCGAGCTGCCCAACGATCAGTCGAAGGTGATCGAGCTCGCTTACTTCGCCGGCTTCAGCCACTCGGAGATCGCTGAGGTGCTGGGAGTCCCGCTTGGCACGGTGAAGGGAAGGATGCGGCTCGGCTTGGAGAAGATTCGCGGACAGCTGGCGGAGGGATTGGCATGAGCGAGAAAGATCACGACCTGCGGCGCGAGGAGATCGCGGCCTACCTGCTCGATTCGCTTGAGCCGGCGGAGGCGACCGACCTGGAGCGCCACCTTGAAGGGTGCGTCGAGTGCCGGACCGAGCTTGAGTGGCTGCGGCCGGCGATCCAGGCGCTGCCGGAGTCGGTGGAGCGCGTCGATGCGCCGCCGGCCCTGCGCGCCCGCGTCATGGACGAGGTCCAGGCCGATGCGAAGCGGGCGAGGGCGGCCCGGGAAGGCACAGGCGCGGCCGGCAAGGAAGGCTTCTGGAGTCGAGTGCTCGGCGATCGGGGGCCGCTCGGCCTGCGCCCGGTGGCAGGCGTTGCCGTCCTCGCCCTCGTGGTCGCCGCTGTCGCCGGCTACGCGATCGGCGGCGGCGGGTCCGGCGGCGGCAGCAGCACGGTCGTCGCCAACGCCGGCAAGGCGCCCGGCGTCACCGCCAGGGTCGTCAGCAACGGCGACTCCGGCACCCTGCGCCTCGCCAACGTTCGCGAGATCCCCTCCGACAAGGTCCTGCAGGCATGGGTCCGGCGCGGCGACAAGGTCGTCTCCGCCCACGCCCTTTTCGTGCCTGACAACAAAGGCGTGGCGACGGCGACGATTCCCAACATGGAAGGCGTCGAAGTGGTGATGGTCACAGCCGAGCCGCGTGGGGGCAGCGCCCAGCCGACCTCGGAACCGATCGTCAGCGTCTCGATGCCGCAGTAGCGGCGGTGCTCAGCGGCCGTAGCGATCCGACGAGAGAATCAGCTGCTCGGGGATCGCCGCCCGCGGCGGCGGTGAGGGGTCGGCGCGGACCGAGACGGTCTCGGCGACGCTGCGGGTCACCTCGTGGCTGCCGTCGGCGGAGGCGATCGTCACCCCGTGCTCGTCGCTGCTCTCGACCGTGCCCTCCAGCCCGGGCTCCAGCCCGGCGGCCTTGAGGTAATGCAGCAGCTCCTCGGCCTCGTTCTCGAAGCGCAGGACGACGACCTTGGCGCCGGCCTCGACGTCGGCCAGCAGCGCCCCCTGCTCGCGCGCCCCCTCGACGATCGGGTGGCCGTGCGGGCAGGTGGTGGCGTCGCCGATCGCGGCCAGCATCCGCTCCTCCAGGACCGGCGACATCGCGTGCTCGATCCGCTCGGCCTCCTCGTGGACCTCGTCCCAGGGGATGCCGAGGACGTCGGTGAGGAAGCGCTCGATCATCCGGTGGCGGCGGACGATGTGGCTGGCGTGCTCGCGCCCGGACGCGGTGAAGTCGAGCGATTTGTCGGGTTTGCGCTCGACGTAGCCGTCCTCGATCAGGCGGCCGACCATCTCGTGCACGGTCGGCGGCGAGAGCTGCATCGCGCGGGCGATGTTGGCGCCGGTCATCGGCAGCCCGGCCTCCTCCAGCCAGAACATGATCTCCAGGTACTCCTGCTCGGCGACGGTCGCGCTCTCCTGCGACAAAGCTGCTCCTTCGGGGTCGAGTTTCGGCCGCTGCCGATATTAGTGGCTGCTCAGCGCCGCTCGACCAGGGTCGAGACGACCGCCTCGTAGAAGCCGTCGCCGTTGCGGCCCTCGGTGACCGTGGCGTTGCTCCAGGCGGCGAGGGCGGCGCGCAGGCCCGGGTCGCGTTCGGGGCCGTTGGCGACGACGAAGAAGCGGCCGACCGCGGCGGCGACCTCGAGGTCCTCGACCGAGTCGCCGACGCCGATGCAGTCGGCCGGGTCGTAGCCGCGGGCACGGGCGTGGGCGGCGACGGCGCCGGCCTTGCTGACCATCTTCGGGACCAGGTGGTAGGCGTGGGTGGGGCCGTCGACGGTCGGCATCTCGCGCCCGATCGCGCCGTTGTCGAGCAGGCGCAGGTCGCCGGCGTCGTGCTCGCCGAGCAGCGCGTTGGCCTCGTCGACGTCGACCTTGCCGCGGAAGAGGTGGGAGAGGATGCGGCCGGTGTGCCAGGGCGAGTGGTACTCGAGCCGCCCTTCGAAGTGCTCGAAGAGCAGCTTGGGGACGCCGCGGGCCTCCATCTGCTCGTAGACGGTGCCGCTCTCGTCGGGGACCATCCCGCCGGTCAGCAGGGTCGTCTCGCGGTCGATCGAGAAGGCGCAGCCGGCCTCGTAGATGTAGGAGGTCTGGCCCATCAGGCGGGCGTCCTCGTGGACCTGGGGCTCGCGCCGCCCCGACATGATCACGACCTCGGCGCCGGCCCGATGGCAAGCCTCGAGCCCGCGCGCCTGGGCCAGGGAGAAGTTGCCGTCGGCGTCGTGGAAGAGCGAGCTGCCCTTGCCGAGCAGGGTTCCGTCGAGGTCGGTGTAGACACACTTCAGCGGCATCGGTCGGTCGCTACGGTAGCCGACGTGTGGCGACTCGCCGATCGCAGCCTCGACCTGGAGCAGCCACTGGCGGCGGGCATCGTCAACGTCACCGTCGACTCGATGTTCGAGGGGGCGCGCAGCGGCACCCCCGAGCAAGCGGTGGCCGATGGGCTGGAGCTGGTCGCGGCCGGGTTCGACATGCTCGATGTCGGCGCGGTGGCGGCGCGCAGCGGGCCGCCGGTCCCGGCCGAGGTCGAGGCGGCGGCGCTGATCCCGGCGATCGAAGGGCTGGCAGGGGCGGGCGTGCCGATCTCGGCCGACACCTTCTCGGTCGCGGTGGCGCGGCAGGCGCTGGCCGCCGGGGCGACGGTCGTCAACGACATTTCCGGCGGCTCAGAGCAGATGTTCGAGCTGGTCGCCGAGAGCGGCTGCGGCTACGTGCTGATGCATATGGAGGGGCCGCCGCGGGTCGACCGGCCGCCGCGCGAGTACGGCGACGTCGTCGAGCACCTCAAGTCGTGGTTCGGGGGGAGAATCGAGCAGGCCCGGGGACTTGGGGTGGATATGGAGCAGATCGCGATCGACCCCGGGCTCGACTTCGACCTGACGACCGAGCAGAACCTCGAGATCCTGCGGCGGCTCGGCGAGCTGCGCGAGCTGGGCCCGGCGCTCTACGTCTCGCTCTCGCGCAAGGACTTCATCGGCGCGCTGTTGGCCGGCTCCTGGGAGGGGCGGCTGCCGGCGGCCGAGCGCGAGTGGGGGACGGTCGCCGCTGTGGCGCTCTCGATCCGCGAGGGCGCCGACATCCTCCGCATCCACGATCGAAGTTCGCTGCAGGCGGTCAAGGTTGCCGGGCGGATCGTCCGCCCCGGGCGCGGGGCCGCTTGATGGCCAAGAGTTTGCTTGAGTCGCCGTGGTCGATCGCGATCGATCCCGCTCGGCGTGACGGGCGGATCGTCGCCGCGAGCAGCGAGGAGGAGCGCGGCGCGAAACGGATCGCGATGCCCGCTTCGCTCGACCCGGGCTTCGTCGAGTCGCTGCGACGGGCCGGGGTCGAGCGCCTCTACTCGCACCAGGGCCAGGCGCTGGAGGCTGCCGCCCACTCCAACCTCGTGATCACCAGCGGCACCGCCTCGGGCAAGAGCCTCGCCTTCAACCTGCCCGTCCTCGACGGCATCGCCCGCGATCCCAAGCGGCGCGCGCTCTACCTCTACCCGACCAAGGCCCTGGCCCAGGACCAGGCGCGCAAGCTCGGCGAGCTGCGCCCGCCCGGCCTGCGCGAGGCGATCTACGACGGCGACACGCCGCGCGAAGAGCGGCCGGCGATCCGCCGCCGCAACAACCTCGTCCTGACCAACCCCGACATGCTCCACGTCGGCCTCCTGCCCCACCACAAGAGCTGGGGGGACTTCCTCGCCAACCTCGGCTGGGTCGTCGTCGACGAGGCCCACACCTACCGCGGCGTCTTCGGCTCCCACGTCGCCAACGTGCTGCGGCGGCTGCGGCGGGTCGCCCGCGCCTACGGGGCCGAGCCGCGCTTCCTGCTCGCCTCGGCGACGATCGCCAACCCGGTCGAGCTCGCCGAGCGCCTGGTCGGGACGCCCTTCGAGCTGATCGACGATGACGGCGCGCCGCGGGCCGGCCGCGAGATCGCGATGTGGAACCCGCCGCTGCTGGACAAGGCGAGCGGGGCGCGGCGTTCGGCGCTCTCGGAGGCGGCGGAGCTGCTCGCCGACCTCGTCTCCCAGGAAGTGCGAACGATCTGCTTCCTCAAAAGCCGCCGCGGGATCGAGCTGATCCAGCGCTTCGCCCGCGACAACCTGGCGGCGCGCGGCAAGCCGGAGCTGGCGGCGCGGATCGCGCCCTACCGCGGCGGCTACACCGCCCAGCAGCGGCGCGAGATCGAGGCGCGGTTGAGCGCGGGCGACCTGCTCGCGGTGGTCGCCACCGACGCCCTCGAGCTGGGGATCGACGTCGGCGAGCTCGACGCGGCGATCTGCGTCACCTTCCCCGGCACCGTCGCCAGCCTGCGCCAGATGTGGGGGCGGGCGGGCCGCCGCCGCCGTGGCCTCGCCGTCTACGTCGCCGGCCAGGACGCGCTCGACCAGTTCTTCTGCCGCCACCCGGAAGAGTTCCTCGAGCGGCCGGTCGAGGCGGCGATCCTCGACCACAGCAACGAGCAGATTGCCGGCCGGCACCTGATCGCCGCTGCCTACGAGCTGCCGCTGACCGATGCCGACGACGAGATCTTCGGCGAGGGCTGGCGCGAGCGGGCGGAGCGGCTGCTGGGCGCCGGCGAGCTGCGCCGCGCCGGCGGGAAGCTGCTGCCGCGCCGCAGCGAGTTCGTCGCCAACAGGATCCCGCTGCGCTCGGCCTCGGCCGACTCGGTCGCGGTGATCGAGCGCGAATCGGGCGAGATGCTGGGCGTGGTCGAGGCCGAGCGCGCCTTCACCACGGTCCACCCAGGCGCGATCTACCTCCACCTTGGCCGCTCCTACGAGGTCGAGCAGCTCGACATCGAGGGCCGCCGCGCCGTCGTCAGCGCCTTCGACGGCGACTGGTACACGCGGCCGAAAAAGGAGACCGAGATCTACATCGAGCGCACGCTCGAGCAGCGCGAGGTCGCCGGGGTGCAGCTGAACTTCGGCGAGGTCTCGGTGACCGAGCAGGTGATCGCCTTCCAGCGGGTCTCGATCTCCGAGCAGGAGCCGATCGACATCGTCGCCCTCGAGCTGCCGGAGCAGAGCTTCGTCACCCAAGCGCTCTGGTACGTGCTGCCGGAGCGGCTCGGCGGGGCGCTGCCTGCCGACGCCCTGCTCGGCTCCCTGCACGCGACCGAGCACGGCCAGATCGCGGTGCTGCCGCTGATCGCGATGTGCGACCGCTGGGACATCGGCGGCCTCTCGACCAACGTCCACTTCCAGACCGGCCGCTCGACGATCTTCATCTACGACGGCCACCCGGGTGGGGTCGGCATCACCCAGCGCGGCTACGAGGAGTTCGAGCGGCTGCTGGGCGACGCCGAGCGCCTGATCGGCGAGTGCCCTTGCGAGTCCGGCTGCCCCTCCTGCGTTCAGAGCCCCAAGTGCGGCAACCTCAACGAGCCGCTGCACAAGGCGGGGGCGCTGGAGCTGATGCGGACGATGCAGGGGGCGCAGTGAAGGGAGGGAGCGGGCCACGCCGTCACGAACAGCGGGGAGGTTCCGTCGAGGCCCACTCCCTCCCTTCCAAGCGTGCGCGTCAGATCGCCGTCATCGGCTCCGGTCGTCTGGAGCCTGGCTCGGAGCTGGCGCAGCTGGCCGAGGAGGTCGGCAGGCGGCTGGCGGAGGCCGGCGCGACGGTCGTCTGCGGCGGTCGCGGCGGGGTCATGGAGGCGGCCTCGCGGGGCGCGGCCGAGGCGGGTGGCGCGGTGATCGGGATCCTGCCCTGGGTCTCGCCCGACGAAGCCAACCCGCATTGCACCCAGGTCGTCGCGACCGGGACCGGCCAGGCCCGCAACCTCGCCGTCGTCGCCTCCGGCGAAGCCGTGATCGCGGTCGGCGGCGAGTGGGGGACGCTCTCGGAGATCGGCCACGCTCGCAGCATCGGGAGGACCGTCGTCGCCCTGCGCAGCTGGACGCTGAAGGGTGAGGGGGCGATGGAGTCGCCGCCCGGCGTGGTCGTCGTCGCCACGGCGGAGGAGGCCGTCGCCGCGGCGCTGGGCGCGATCGACAGCTAGCTGCGCCCGGGCCAGAGTTCCCGCAGGGCGAGGATCGCGAAGGCGTGCGACCAGGCGAGCGGGGTGGTCGAGGCAGGGAGGCCGGTCTGGGCGTCGACCCGCTCGGGGAGGAGGCCGGCCGGGGTGGCGGCGCGGCGCAGGTCGGCCATCAGCCGCAGCGCCTGCCTGCGTTCGCCAAGCGCGGCGAGGCTCCAGGCGGTCCAGGCGGTGGGGGCGGTCCAGGGGTCCCGGCCAGGCCAGTCCTGGGAGGGGAGGAGCCCGAACCGGCTTCCGGTGCGAAGGGCGCGCCGCAGCGAAGCGCGCACCGCTGGGTAGAGCGGCCGCAGCGCAAACGGCCGCACCGCCCAGGCGGCAGCGCTATCCCACCCGGATCCGAGATCCCCAAGCCGCCGCGTCAGCGCAACCTCCGGTCGACGGGCCGATAAGTGACTTATATGGTCACTTTTAGGCCCGTCGGCGGGCAGTGCGGCGGAGGCGATTGCGTTGGCGAGGTAGCTGGAGGGTGATTTCTCCTGGTAGTCGGCGCGGTTTCGCCAGATCGGGTGGCCGGGAGGGAGGGGGAGGCCGGTGGCGCGAGACGCGGCTGCCACCCAGCCCCAGGCGTCGCCCTGGGCCGCTCGCCCGGGGACCGGCGGGCCGTCGCCACCGAAGCGAGCTGCGGCGTCGAGGTTGAGGTCGAGGAGAAAGCGGCCGACCCGCCGCGCTTCGGAGCGGTAGCCGGCAGCGGCGAAGGCGAGCGCGGCGGTTGCGGCATCGCGAGGCCAGACGTAGACCCAGCCATCCCGCGCTCCCGCGGCGACGGCCCCGGTGCGGCGGTCGGCCAGGGCGTGCAGCACCAGCAGCGAGCGCGAGTACATGCGCCGCGCCCATGCCGGCGCGCCTGGCCCGAGCGGGCGCGCCTGGGCCAGCCAACGCCGGTCCGCCGCTGCCGACAGGCGTATCGCCCGCCGCCCCGCCGCCCCCGCACAGCCGATCCGCGCGCCCGGGCTGAGGTTGAAGCTGGTCTCGGCCCTGATCTGCCGGCTCGCGGGCCCAGCGACCGTCACGCAGCGCTCAAGCGACGACCCGGCGACGGCGGTCGTGATCTCCACCCGAGCCGACCCAAACCGGGCCTCGGTCTCCAAAACGTTTGTCCCAGGCAGATAGCGCTGGCGCACCGAGTCGGCCTGCCAGAGTGGCCTGGGCTTGCCCCCGTCCACCGCGATCCGGGTGACGATGCCCGTCGTCGGGGAGACGGTCCCTGCGGCCTGCCGCGCGGCCGGGTTGTCGATCAGCCCTCGTCCCGCCGGCCCCGGAACCCGCAGGTCGACCACGTCGCCATAGGCGTCGACCGCCGCCGTCAGCCCCCCGCTCCCGACCACCGCCGTCCCCAGAAACGGCGCCGGCTCACCCGGCAGCGCGGCGGGCGTGCGCGGGCCCGCCGACGACCCGCCGGAGACAAGCAGGCCCCCCGTCGCCACCACCGCGACCGCGCCCAACGCTGCACGAGTCCAAGCCACGCTCCCAACCTAGCCACCCGGCCGCTAGCCTTCCGTCTCCCAGGCGAGGTAGCTCAGTTGGTAGAGCACACGACTGAAAATCGTGGTGTCGTGGGTTCGATTCCCACCCTCGCCATCTTTGAGGCTCCTATCCTCTGTCGGGATGATCGCGCAACTCGACAACGCTCTCTCCGGCGCCTCTCTTTCCGAGCGGGAGCGGCGCGTCCTCAAGCGGCTCCTAACTGCTCTTCGTAATCAGTTGGGGGAGGAGCTGCTGGCTGTCTGGCTCTTTGGCTCGCGCGCTCGTGGTGAGGCCAACCCAGAGGAGACAGACATCGACTTGAAGTCCGACATCGACTTGATGTTGATCGTCAATCCATCGTCCGGTTGGACCACGTTTGGCGGGCAGGCGCTCCCTTTGATCGAAGATGCTGCCGATGCCGAGGGCGACAGCCCGGTCTGGTATTCGATGCTCATCTACGACATCGACCGGTTGCGTGATCGACGCGAGATCCGCTCCTTCTTCATCCAGGAGGTCGATCGCGACAAGATCGTCCTCCATGGGAGTGGTCTCGAGTGAGCCCCCGCTCAACAGAGTTCATGGAGCAGGCGCACGAGCGCGTCGTAGCGGCGCGCGAACTCTTCACCGCGGGCCATTTAGAGACGGCCGTCAGCGTTGCCTATTACGCGATGCTAAATGCGGCTCGTGCTGCTCTCTCCGAGAGCGATGAACATGCACGCACTCACGCCGGCACCTGGAACCTGTTCCGTCAGCGCTATGTCGTTACTGACGCTTTCGACCAGCACCTCTTCACTCTCGCGCACAAGGCGCAGAAGGCCCGCGAGGAGAGTGATTACGAAGCTGTCACACCTGATCCCGACGAGGCAAAGGCCATCGTCGAGAGCGCAGACGACTTCATTGCCGCCGTTGAGCGGATGCTGGACGCTGACTGACTGTGAACCCGTGATCAGGCGCTCGCGGCAAGCGCTGCATCCAGTGCCGCCGCGATCCGCTCTGGGCATTCGATCTGGGGGTAGTGGGCGGCCTCGGGGATCTCGATTGTCTCGACTCCTGGGCGCAGCGCCCGCAGGCCGTCGAGCACCTCGGTGCGGGCGACTGGGTCGAGCAGGCCCCAGGTCAGGGTGAGGGGGCCGGGCCAGTCGCGGATCGCGCCGTGCCAGCGCTCGGTCAGGCGTTCGCGCTCGTCCATGTAATGGATCAGCTTGTGGGCGATGTGGGCGCCGTCGTTGTGGGCGATCAGCGACCACTGGTCGGCAGCCTCCTCCGCGCTGAGCGGGTGCTCGGCGGAGAAGACGCGGGAGAACTGGGCGCGGAAGGTGCGCTCCGTGGTCAGCCGTGCGAAGAGCGGGCCGAGTGGGCCGCGCAGCAGGCGCTGGCCGACAGTCGGCTTCGCCAGGTGCAGCAGCATGCTGCCGTTGAAGAGCAGCGCTCCGCTGACGTCGATCTCAAGCTCGCCGGCGAGGTCGCGCGCCATCAGCTCGGTCGCTACCGAGGTCCCCATGTCATGGCCGACGAGAAAGACCGGCGGCGAGCCCTCGCGGCGCACCAGCTCCTCGACCGCGTCCGCCTGCCAGGAGAGCGAGTAGACGTGGTCGTGCGGCTTCGCGGAGAGGCCGAAGCCGAGGAAGTCGAGCAGCAACGCCGCCCGCTCGGGCCGCAGCTCGAGCAGCTCGCGCCAGTCGTAGGAGCTGGATGGGAAGCCGTGGAGGAAGACCAGCAGCGGCCCGCCGCCCTCGCGCCGGCGCACATATAGCTGCCGGCCGAGGACATCCTCGACCGACCCGCCCTGCAGCCAGCTCTGCGCCCTCGCGGTCAGCACTGGAGCAGAGCCTCGCAGAAGCTCGCCGAGCGCGGCCGTCTCTTCTAGTGTCTGCGCCATGGAGCGGACCGCCGTCATCACCGGGGCATCGAGCGGGATCGGCGCTGCCACCGCTCGGGCTCTGGCGGCCGACGGCTATCGGGTGATCCTCGGCGCGCGGCGGCTCGACCGGCTGCAGGCGCTGGCGGCGGAGATCGGCGGCGAGGCGATCGCGCTCGACGTCACCGACCTCGACTCCGTCAACGAGTTCGTCGCCCAGATTCCCGCCTGCGACGTCCTGGTCAACAACGCCGGCGGCGCGCTCGGCCTCGACCCTCTGGGCGAGGCCGACGAAGAGAAGTGGCGCTGGATGTACGAGGCCAACGTGCTGGGGACGATGCGGATGACGCGGGCGCTGCTGCCGCGGCTGATCGCCTCCGGCGATGGCCACATCGTCGCCGTGACCAGCATCGCCGCCTTCGAGGTCTACCGCGGCGGCGCCGGCTACTCGGCCGCCAAGCACGGCCAGAAGGCAGTGCTGGGGACGCTGCGGCTGGAGCTGTTGGGCGAGCCGGTGCGGATCACCGAGGTCGCCCCCGGCATGGTCGAGACCGAGTTCTCCGTCGTCCGCTTCGGCGGTGACGAGGAGGCCGCAGCCCGTGTCTACCGCGACATGCAGCCGCTGCGGGCCGAGGACGTCGCCGAGTGCATCCGCTGGGCCACCGCCCAGCCCGCCCACGTCAACATCGACGAGATCCTCGTCCGTCCCCGCGACCAGGCGACCGCGACCGAAGTGCACCGCCGTCCCGGGTAGGCGACGGAGCGCGAGCGTAAGATCCTTACGGAGAAAGCTGAACGATGAACGAGCTTCCGACCAACGCTTCCGACCCGCAGCCCGGCGACTTCGACGTCGAGCTGGAGACGATCTCCGACGAGGATCTGGAGTTCGTCGAGGCGGGCTCGGGGCTGGCGATCTCGATCGAGGTGCTGGTCGAGGGCGAGGACGCCAAGCGGCTTGCCAGGATCGCCAGCGAGCGGGGCCAGCAGCCCGGCGAGGTCGTCGCCGATCTCGTGCGCTCGGCAGCCTGAGCTACCCGATCGCCACCTCGTAGGCCTCCTCGACGCCGAGGAAGGGGGCCAGGGTGACGTAGACGACGGTCGGGACCAGGTCGGGGAGTGTCTCCGGGCCTTTTTTGTTGACGTGGTCGTAGAGCAGGGAGTAGAGGGCGCCGCCGATCGCCTCGGCCGCGATCGGCGGGGCCTCGGGGTTGAGCTCGTAGCCGGGGGCGAGCAGGCCCTCCATGCCTTCGGTCACCACCTCGCGCTGGTCGAGGGCGCGTTTGCCGGCCGCGTACATCTCGACCCCGCCCATCCGCGCGTACTCGGGCTCTTCGGCGCCGAAGGCGAACATCGCCTCCTGGGTGTCGTGGACGGCGTGCTGCCAGTCGGGGGCGCGGCGGAAGGCGGGCAGGGCGGCGGCGAGCATGTGGGCGGAGCCGCTGTCGAGCGCGGCGACGATCGCGTCTTCCTTGTTGGCGAAGTGCTCGTAGAAGGTGCGCTGCGAGGTGCCGGCGCGTTCGACGATCTCGGCCACGGTCGTGTCCGGGTAGCCCTTCTCGCCGACCACCGCGGCCAGCGCCCGCAGCACCCGCTCGGGCGGGTTGGACTGCGCCTGGCGCTCGGCGAAGGGCACCGCTTTGACCGTGCGCCGCCGCGTCGCCCGCAACGGCCCGGGCGGGATCGGGTAGCAGAGGACCCACTCCCACAGCCCTGGCACCAGCTCCAGCAGCTCCTCCTCCTTGCCGCGGTAGAGGCGCTTGTGGATCACCTTCTGGATCCCGCCGACGATCGCCCGCAGGATCTCCGGCGGCATCCCCTGGCGATCGGGGATCTGATCGAAGAGCTGTTTGACCAGCGCCTCGGTCGCGTCGAGCGTGCGGTCGACCAGGGCCGCCCCCTCCGGGCCGGCGGCGTAGATCTCGACGATGCACATCTTCGCCGCGGCGGGCTGGGAGACGATCAGCTCGATCAGCCGCTCGAACGCCCGCCGCGCCCGCTCGACCCCGGCTGGAGCGCTCTCGTCGCCGCCGATTTTCTTCAGCGTCGGCTCGACCATCTCTTCGATGGCGGCGAGGAAGCAGGCCTGCTTGTCGTCGAAGTGTTTGTAAAAAGCGCTCCGGGAGACCCCCGAGAGCTCGACCAGATCGGCGACCGTGGTCGCCTCATAGCCCTTTTCTGAAACCGTCGCGACCATCGCCGCGAAGAGCCGCTCGCGCTGGTTGCGCTCGGCCTCTTTGCGCGGCGTCCCACGCCCCGGGCGGAGCTTCTTCTCCCGCAAATGAGCGGCGTCCCCCCACGGTGTCTGCGCCATCGCGGGCGGACGATATCCGGGCACCTCGGTGTTCCTCACTACGACCACCAAAAAATCCCAGAGTGGTACGTAAGCGACTCGATATGGAACATTATTTACACCCCGTTCTCCCCACCCAGAAGCCCCATTCTAGAGCAGAAAAGATCAATTCCAACCCCTTTCGTGTTTGAGTTAGAAAGCGTTGGTACTTGACAATGTGGTCCGTGTCTGTTCTTATTTCGCCTGCCTCCGGAACGGGCCTCCGCTGTAACGGGAAGCCATGGGTGTTCCAGAGGCAGGAGAGAGATCAAACGACCGATGCCTCGGTCAGGGGATCCGCAATGCGGGTCGGGACGGAGGCGGTGGTCATGGGACAAGGAGAGATCTTGGTGAGACGCCACTCGAAGGCATCGATCGCGCGGAAATTCGACGGCTCTGGCTTGGCTGGAGCTTGCCGCTGCTTGGTTCTGGCTGCAGCCTTCGCCCTGATCCTTGCCCCGAGCGCGGGTGCCGCCGTCACTCCCAAGGGCGTGACCGGCTTCTTTGGCTCCGGTGGTTTCGTGGCCGGCCAGTTCTCGGCGACGACCGGCGTCGGCGGGGTCGCCGTCAACCAGTCGACCGGCAACATCTATGCGGTCGATCGCGGCAACAACCGCGTCAACGTCTTCAACTCCTCCGGCGCCTTCACCCGCACCTTCGGCCAGGACGTCGTCGCCTCCGGCCCTGATAACAACGGGACCAACTTCGAGGTCTGCGTCCCTGCCTCCGGCGACTCCTGCAAACCGGGCCTCAGCACCGTCGCCACCGGCGGCGCGATGAACACACCCCAGGGGGTCGCCGTCGATCAGGCGACCAACAACGTCTACGTCACCGACCAGGGCAACCTGCGCGTCCAGCAGTTCGACCAGAACGGCGTCTTCATCCGCGCCTTCGGCCAGGACGTGGTCAGCACCGGCCCAGACGACAAGCCGGCGACCAGCGCCATCCAGACCCTCACCGTGACCGCCACCGGCGGCAAATACACCCTTGCCTTCCAGGGCCAGACCAGCTCCGAACTCGCCTTCAACGCCACCGCCGCCCAGATCCAGACCGCGCTGCAGGCGCTGACCTCCGTCGGCGCCGGCAACGCGACCGTCAGCGAAACCTCGGCCGGCGTCTTCAAAGTCACCTTCGCCGGCAATCTGGCCAACAACCCCGAGCCGACGATCGCCGCCGCTTCGGCAGCGGGCGAACCGCTGACCGGCGGCACTGCCTCCGTCGCCTCGGCCACGGCGGGCGCGACCGGTTTTGAGGTCTGCAACACGACCGACGTCTGCAAGATCGGCGTGACTGGCGCTACCGCCGGCGCCTTTGGCGCGACGATCGGCTATCCCGGCGTCGCTCCCACCGGAGCGCCCAACGCGGGCGATGTCCTCATTGCCGACCCCGCCAACCTGCGGGTCCAGGAGTTCAGCAACACGGGCGCCTTCGTCCGTGCCTTCGGCTTCGACGTCGCCAAAGCCGGCCCCGGCAACACCGGCGTCGCCTTCGAGACCTGCTCGGCCGTCAACTTCGACGTCTGCAAGATCGGCGTGACCGGTGCCGGCACGGGCCAGTTCGCGACGGCAACTCCGACCCGCGTGGCCGAGGACGCGAGCGGCAACCTCTACACGGTCGAGCCGACCACCAACTTCCGCGTGCAGAAATTCACCCTGCCGGCCAATGTCGTCACCGCGGGCGGGGCCTTCGACACGACCGACCTCCCCGCCGCCGCCGCCAGCGCCCCCTCCGACGTCGCGATCGACCCAGCCACCTCAGACGTTCTGGTGAGCAGGGCCTTTGCCGCCGCCGCGACGCCGAGCTGCCCGATCACCGGCGCCGCCTCGCCGGCGGAGAGCCGCGTGGTCGAGATCTCCTCGGCCGCCGTCCTGCAGGCGACCCACGGCACATGTGCCGGGTTGACTCCCGCCAACGGGCTCGCCGTGCGCACCTCTTCCTCGACCGGGGACGTCTATTTCTCCTCGAGCCTGCTCGACCAGCGCGTCTATGTGCTGAACACCGGCCAGCCGACGGCGCCGACGGCGAGCATCACCAACATCTCCGGGCTCAGCGCCCACACCGCCACCATCACCGGCCTCGTCAACCCCAACGGGCCCGAACTGGCCTATGGCCAGCACACCAGCTACCGGCTCGAATACAAGCGCGTGGGCGATCCGAGCTTCACGGTGCTGGCCGAAACTGACGCTGGCAACCGCACCACCAACCTGCTCTTCAACCAGCAGATCACCGGCCTGCAGGCCGCCAGCACCTACGACGTGCGGGTCGCCGCGACCAAGCCCTTCGGCTCGGGCACGACCAACAGCACGACGACGACCTTCTCGACCCCCAGCGCCGGGCCCGACGCCAGCACCGAAGCGGTCAGCGGCCTGACCCCGACCCAGGCGACGATCTCGGGCCGGGTCAACCCCAACAACGTCGCCACCACTTATCGCTTCGAATACACCACCGACGCCGACTTCCAGGCCCATGGGTACGCCAACGCGACCCATCTCCCGAGCGTCGACGCCAGCGCCGGCTCGGGGGGCGCCGACGTCTACGTCACCCGCACGATCACCGGCATCCAGGCCGGCACGACCTACCACTTCCGCCTGACGGCGACCAGCGCCAACGGGACTTCCTCCAGCGCCGACAGGACCTTTGCGCCCACCGCCTGCGCCAACGAATCGTTCCGGGTCGAACAGGGCGCTACTGTCGTTACCAGCTGCCGTGCCTATGAGTTGGTGAGTCCGCCAGACGGTGGGGCATACGGTGTGTTCCTGCCGATGAACGGCACCGGAGTGGTTCCAAAGGCAAGCGGTGCCAGGGTGTCAACCAGCGATGGCAACGGCGTCGCTTATGTCCTTGCCTT
Source organism: uncultured Conexibacteraceae bacterium (assembly GCA_964401995.1). Lineage (GTDB taxonomy): Bacteria > Actinomycetota > Thermoleophilia > Solirubrobacterales > 70-9 > DATCBF01. Next base: position 101,702 of record CAYOAP010000002.1, read on the forward strand.
CAACGGCACGATTGAAGGAATGGAAATCGACGGGGATGGCGCCGACACCCTGGTCTCAAGGCGAGGCAAATCAGGATGGACATGGCGTCCAACCGGGGCGATCGGCACACCGTGTGCCGTCGGTGTCCCCTTCATGAACCTCAGCGAAGACGCGAGCAGCGTTCTGGTCCGTCCTTTCTGCCGGAACGACCAGGAAGGGCTGAGCAAGGATCCGATCACCGGCATCGCCATGGATCAGGAGGTCGCGTCCCAGGGATCCCTCTACAAAATCGACACCACCACTAACCTCAGCACGTTCATCAGCGGCAAATTTGGAGAAATACCCGCGACTGAAACGACCCCGGCGGAAATAGTCCCCGTGGTCCGAACATTTTCCAAATCGCCCGAAGATTCGTACCTGGGAGGAACCGCGGATATGGGAACTGTGTACTTCTCCTCTATGGCCGGACTCCTTCCTGGTATCGCCGATGCCGGCAGTGGACAGCTAGCTGGGTATGTCTACAAACGGTCCCCGGCCGGCACCACTCTGGTAACTAGAGACGCCACCGGAACACCGGCGATAGTGGCCTCATCCTTGACACCGCCGACGCTCGATCGACCCAACGCGGTATCGCTCGACGGCTCGGGTGGGACGGCGTTCACTTTCACAGCCACCGCAACTCAGAAAATGGTGGCTGGTGACACCAACACGGTAAACGATGTCTACCAGGTGGGCGAATCCGGGACCACCTGGATCTCCAACACCGAGTTCACGGGTGTCTCCCAGACTCCGGTGGCGAGAAACTTCGAGGGCGGGTCCGTCGACGGCAAGAAGATCTACTTCTCGTCCACCGAGAAACTTGTCGGCGACGGTTTCAGCAACGGCGACCTCAACACGGTCAGCGACATCTACGAGTACGACGCCGAAAAACCGTCAGGATCACACCTGAGCAGAGTGGCGGTCTCCGACCCGAGCTGCGCGTCGGCAACCCCCAATCCCTGCAACGACAACCTCAGCAACACCGGCACGACCAACGCCAGCGCCGCGAAGTTCAGCACCGTGTCCAACGATGGATCGCACGTCTTCTTCATCAGCGGCAACATTCTCAATCCATCCGATACAGATGGGCAGCAGAGCCTCTATGTTCGTGACGTAGTCAACTCCACGACCACATACATCGCGCCGGTTGGCATTGGAGTGACCAATGCGACAAATGGCACCGACGCCGGCACCGCCACCGGCTCCAGCCTGGTGGCCAATGCGACAACCTCGATCTTTGCCGCTCGCCTGATCAGGCTCAGCCCCGATGGCAAGACCGCCGCCTTCATTCTCACGACCAACGTCAACCTCCCTGCCGGAATGGGCGGGCCCGACACGGATGGCGTCAGTGATCTCTACGTCTGGCGCCAGGGGGTCGGAGTACGCCGGGTGCGCCAGGGAGTCGAACCGGATGCAAATACCACCACCGTTCCGATACTGGGCTGTGCGATTCGTAACGTGGCCGGACAGCCTCGCTGCCGGACCTTGACTGACACCGGCAGCGAAGTCTTCTTCCAGACGACCGACAGCCTGCTTCCGGCGGATACCAATTCGGCACAGGATGTCTACGCGGTGTCGCCGGCAACTGGCCAGGTGACATTGATCTCGCCGCCTGGCTACTCGGAAGCCACGGAATATGTGGACAACTCCGCCAGTGGGAATGACGTGTTCCTCACCACCAACCAGACACTGGACCCGAGCCGGGATGTCGATGGTGGGTTCAAGGATCTATATGACGCGAGGGCCGGCGGAGGGTTGGCGCCTCCCTCGGCAAAAGCCGAAAGCTGCAATCCGGTCGTGGGCGCCTGCCAGGGAAGCGGATCGACGCCGCCGGCAGTGGCTCAGCCCGGCCGCGCGGGCGGTTCCACCGTGTCCAGCCCGCGCACGTTCTCAGTTGCGCCGATAGGCCGGCTCGAACGGGAACAGCTTGCCAAGACCGGAAAGCTGATCGTGCGCGTGGCCGTATCCGACGCTGGCAAGGTCAAGGTTCGGGCGACGGCGGGTTTGAGCGGGAATAAGACAGCGGTGGCAAGCGGCGCCCAGAAGCTCAAAACGGGAGGCACGGCGACGATTGCGCTGTCGCTGTCCAAGCCGGCGAGCCTGGCCCTGGAAGAGACGGGGAAGCTGAGGCTGAGGCTGGAAGTGTCCTACTCGGGAGTGCCGAAAGCGCAGGTCGTGACGCTGCGGCTTCATCGAAAGACTGAGCCAGGCTCCAAAAAACGAGCCGGGCAGACCAAGAAGGGGGGCAGATCGTGAATTCCGCTATCGCAGGGCTCACGAGTGGTGTCGTTAGCGGAGGGGGTCGGACACGGCCGGGGTTGCTGGTCACGGTTGCGACAGCCACAGTTGTCGCCTGTGCCTGGTTTGGCATGTTCGTGGCCAATGCCGCGGCTGAAGTGGGCATCCAGTCCTTCACCACCACCACCTCGACACCCGAAGCAGGCGCCCACCCCGACGTCACCTACTTCATCAAGTCCAACACGACCGAACCCGGCGGCCTCTTTCCGGATCATGAGCCGAAAGCGATCCGAATCAACACACCTCCGGGCCTGCTTGGGACTCCATCGGCGGCCGCTTACTGCCCCAACACATTCGCCACGCTCGAAGGGCGCGAAGCCATGCTCAATTGCCCTTATCAGTCCCAGGTTGGCACCTTCGAAGTATGGATCGGTGGCACGCCCATAGGCGAAGAACCGCAGTATTCGGGAGGGGTTTTCAACATGAAGCCCGCTCCAAACGAGCCCGGCCGCCTGCTGCTGGCGGCGATGATTGTGCCCCTTTCCTACATTAGAGTTGATTCCCACACGGAGTCCGACTTCGGGCTGATCGGTATATCTCCAGAGGTAGACGCCAACGCTGCCGTTAGAGACGTCAGGGTCAAACTCTGGGGGGTTCCGGTTGCTCATACACGGGCTGGGTTTTTTGGCTTTGGCATTTTGGGCAATAAAGAAGTGATCAAAGCCCCGATCGCGCCCGATCAGCCGGGAGAGGTGCGCAAGCCGTTTATGACCAACCCGACGGTGTGCGACGCGCCGAAGACGACCAGGCTAGAAATGGAATTCTTCGAACACGAACAGATCTACGAAGCCAGCTCAGCGGTGCCGACGCCGACGAACTGCCAGAACCTTGGCTTCGCGCCGACGATCGAAACGCAGCCGACCAGCAGCAAGCCCGACGACGCGACCGGTCTCGACGTGAAGCTGGAAGTGCCGCAGAACGAAGATCCCAACGGCGTCGCCACCTCTCAGTTGCGGCGGGCAGAAGTAACGCTGCCCGAAGGGATGTCGCTTAACCCCTCGGCCGCCGACGGCCTGGAAGCCTGCACCGATGCCCAGTTCGGCTACGGCACCAAAGCCGCGGCGACCTGTCCGGAAGGATCGAAGATCGGCACGATTGCGGCCACCATTCCGCAGCTTCCAGGGCCGCTGCAGGGAACTCTCTACGTCGGAACCCAGCAGTCAAACGACCCTCAGTCGGGGAAGATGTTCCGCATCTTCCAGTACTTCGAAGGGTACGGGCTGAAGATCAAGCTCCCCGGATACGTGAAAGCCGACCCGGGGACGGGGCGCCTGACCGCGATATTCGGAGACCCCCACACGATGTATGGGGAAAACGTTCCTCCGGGCGTGCTCGACGGCCTGCCTCAGGTGCCGTTCAGCAAGGCTGTCCTCTCCTTCAAGGGGGGAAGCCACGGGATCCTGACCACGCCGCTGGAAGGCGGCACGAAGACGACGACCTCGACGATGGTCCCCTGGTCGGGCGGGGCCAGCACGACGCCGAGCAGCTCGTTCGCGGTCAGTGGCGGCGCGCCGGCGTTCGAACCGACGATCACCGCCGGCGCCACCAACGCCACCGCCGGCGTCTCCTCACCCCTGACCCTCACGCTTTCGCGTAAACGCGGCACCCAGCAGTTCAAGGGCGTGAAGGCGATCCTGCCGCCGGGCCTGGCGGCGAAAATCGCCGGGGTCCCGCAGTGCGCGCCGGCCGCGGCCGATGCGGGCACCTGCGCCGCGGCAACTCAGGTCGGGACGACGACGATCTCCACCGGCGCCGGCGAATCGCCGCTCTGGATCCCGCGTCCCGGTGGCGAACCGACGGCCGTCTACCTGGCCGGCCCCTACGCTGGCGCGCCGCTCTCTCTGAGCGTTCTCGTGCCGGCCAAGGTCGGCCCGTTCGACTTCGGCAAAGTCGTCACCCGGGTCGCCCTCTTCATCGATCCGGCCGACGCCCACGTCACCGCCGAGCTCAAGCAGTCACGGCTCTACGAGCCAGACGGCTCGCTCAGCCAGGTCATCGACGGGGCGTTGCCCGGCGTCGTCAAGGGCATTCCGCTTGATGTGCAGACGATCAACGTGTTGATCGATCGACCGGGCTTCTCCCAGAACCCGACGAACTGCTCGCCGATGGCGGTCAAGGCTGATCTGACCAGCCTCCAGGGCGGATCGAAGTCGATCAGCAGTGGCTTCCAGGTTGGCGGCTGCAGCGCGCTGGACTTCAAGCCGAAGCTGGCGATCGACCTCAAGGGCGGCACCAAGCGCAACAGCTACCCGTCGCTTTCGGCGACGCTGACCCAGCCCGAAGGCCAGTCCAACATCAGCCGCGTGGCGGTGACCCTGCCGCACTCGGAGTTCCTGGCGCAGAACCACATCCGCACGGTCTGCACCAGGCTGCAGTTCGCGGCCAAGGAATGCCCCGAAGGCTCGATCTACGGCCATGCGACGGCGTACAGCCCGCTTCTGGACCAGCCGCTGGAAGGCCCGGTCTACCTGCGGAGCTCGAGCAACAAGTTGCCCGACATGGTGGCCGCGCTTCACGGCCAGGTCGACGTCGAACTCGACGGCCGCATCGACTCGGTCAAGGGTGGGATCAGGAGCACCTTCGACGTCGTGCCCGACGCCCCGGTCTCCAAATTCACCCTGACGATGGAAGGCGGCAAGAAGGGGCTGCTGGTCAACAGCCGCAACATCTGCGGGTCGCCCGCCTACGCCTCGGTGCAGATGGACGGCCAGAACGGCAAGTCGGCCGACCAGTTCCCGAAGGTGACTAACGACTGCGGCAAGGCCAAACCGCACAAGAAGCGCAGCAGCAAGCATTGAGCCCCGGCTCCGGCCGCCCGCCCCTGGCACTGCGCCGTCCGCGCGCGCTGCTGGGGGCGACGGCCGTCCTGATCGTCGCGCTTGGCCTGCTCGGCACCGGGGTCGAGTCGCGCCTCACCCCGACCTCGCTCTCTGTCCCCGGCACCTCCTCCGCCAAAGGGGCCGCCCTGCTCAAGGCTCATTTCGGCGACTCAGCGCCCTTCGCGATCCTCCTCCAGGGGCCGCCCGCCGCGGTCGAACGCCAGGGCCCGCGCCTGATCCGTGCCCTGCGCCGGGAGGATCGCCTCACCACCCTCTCGCCCTGGGACGGCGCTGCTCTCGCCCGTCTGCGCCCGAGCCCTGACCGGGCCCTGATCCTCGCCGACTTCCACACCTCGGCGGCGAAGGCGGTGAGCGACGCCGTGCCGGCGCTGAACGAAATCCTCGCCCGCCAGGTCCACCCGCCGGTGCATGCCAGCCAGACCGGCTACGCCTCGCTCTCACGGGCGATCCAGGACGAGTCGATCTCCTCCACGGAGCGGGCCGAGCTGCTCGCGATCCCGTTCCTGTTGCTTGTCCTGCTGCTGGTCTTTCGCTCGCCGATTGCGGCGATCATCCCGCTCGGCTTCGGGGCGATCACGGTGATCGCTTCCAGGGGCGTCCTCTACCTCGCCTCGGGCGCGATCTCGATTGACGCCTTCGCCCTCACCGTGGCGACGATGATGGGGCTCGCCCTCGGCGTCGACTATGCCCTGCTGATGGTCTCGCGCTTCCGCGAGGAGCTCGGCAAGGGCGCCGACCCGCTCAAGGCCGCCTGGAGCACCCGCCGCACCGCCGGCCGCACCACCCTATTCGCCGGCACCACCCTGTTCGCCTCGATGGCGGTCTCGGTCTTCGTCCTGCCCGGCTCGCTGCTGCTCTCCCTGGCCGGCACCGCGATCCTCGTCACCGCGATCAGCGTTGCCGTCGCCAATTACCTGGCGCCGGCCCTGCTCCTGCTCCTCGGCGAGAACGTCAACCGCTGGCACCTCGGCCCCCGCCGCGACCACGAGACCCACACCATCCTCACCAGGTCACTGGCCGCCGTCCTGCGCCGGCCCGCGCCGGTGGCGGCAGTGATCTCTGTCGTCCTGCTGGCGCTCGCCGCCCCGGCGATCGCGATCAAAACCGGCCCCCCCAGCGCCAAGCAGCTGCCCAGCTCGGACTCCACTCGCGAGGAAGCCGAGGCGATCTCGCGGGCGACCGGCCCGGGCTGGGACGCTCCCTTCCTGCTTGTCGCGGCGACAGCGGAAGGCCCGATCACGGCGGCGGACGACCTGCGCCATCTCGCGCGCTTTCAGCAACTGCTCGCCGCTCAGCCGGGGGTGCAGGCCGTGATCGGGCCTGGGCAGATTGCCAAGCGCGCCGCCCCCCTGCAGCGCCAGGGCGAAAGCTTCCTTGGCCATCCCGGCGCCGCCCGCCTGGCGAAGATCGCTCGCCTCGGTCCGAAGCTGACCGCCGCCGGCGTCGGCGTCGGCCGCCTGCGCCACGGTCTTGCTGCCGCGGCCGGCGGGGCGGGCCTGCTCGGCAGCGGCTCTGATCGGGCCCACGAAGGCGCCGCCCGGATCGCTGGGGGGCTGCGCCGCGCCGCTGCCGGGGGGGCCGAAGCGACCGGCGCGATCGGCCGTTTGGCGGACGGCGCCGAGCGCCTCTCCGAAGGCCAGCACAGCGCCAGCGCTGGATCGCTCTCGGTCGCCCTCGGCCTGCATGACCTGCTGCCGCAGCTGCGCAAGGGCGCCCTGGCGAAGGCGCGGGCCCTGCGCGGCCGGCTCGCCCGCGCCGCCGAAGCCGACCCGGCACTCGAGCAGGCCGCCCGGGAAGCCTCTGCCGTCGTCATCCAGCTCACCGGCGCCCGCAACCGCCTGCGCTCGCTGCGGGGTGAAGCCCAGCGCCTGCACGGGGGCATGGACCGCCTCGCCGCCGGTGGGCGCAAGCTCGCCGACGGCACTTCGCGCCTCGCTGGCGGCGCCGAAGAACTGCAGGGTGGCCTCACCCGTCTCGCCGGCGGCGCCACCCGTCTCGCCGGCGGCCTCACCCAGCTGCAGGGAGGCACCGAAGCCCTCGCCGACGGCCTCTCCCAGGGCTATGCCCGCTCCACCCCGTTGCAGGGGGGCCTGCATCGTGCTGGCACTCGGGTCAGCGGCAGCGCCGCAAAGCTCGTCTCCCAGAGGGCGGCGTTGCGTCACTCCACGCCCCATCTCTTCAACTCCGGCTACTTCGTCCTCTCCGCCCTCGACGGCGCCCGGCCCGGCGCCCGCTCCAAGGCCGCCCAGTCGATCGACCTCGAACATGGCGGTGAGGGCGCCGCGATTCTCGTCATCCCCCGCTACAGCTTCAACACTCCTGGATCGGAAGCGCTGGACCACCGCCTCAACCACCTGGCCGCCCGCTTTGGTGAAAAAGCCGGCCTGCAGACGGGGGTCGCCGGCGGGGCGGCCCAGCTCACCGATTACAACCAGATCATGCGCAGCCACGTGCCGCTGGTGATCCTGGCGATGACCCTGATCACCTTTCTCGCCCTGGTGGCAATCCTGCGGGCGCTGATCCTGGCCCTTGTCGCGGTGGTGCTGAACCTGATGACGGTTGGCGTCGCCTTCGGCGTCCTCGTCCTGCTCTTCCACGTCCCGGCGGGCTGGCCGCTGGGCGGCCACGATTACGTCGACGCGATCGGGGCGGCGGCGATCTTCGGCATCGTCTTCGGCCTCTCGGTCGACTACGCGGTCTTCCTGCTGGCGCGGATGCGCGAGGCGTATGAGGCCAGCGGAGATCACGAGGCGGCGATCTCCTTCGGTTTGCAGCGCACCGCCCGCGTCATCACCGGCGCCGCGGCGATCATGATGGCGGTCTTCCTCGTCTTCGCCGCCGCCAAGATCTCGACCGTCAGCCAGCTCGGCGTCGGCCTCGCGGTGGCGGTTTTCCTTGATGCCACCGTGGTCCGGATCGTCCTGCTGCCGGCGCTGATGCTCTTGATCGGCGAGCGGGTCTGGTGGTTGCCGGCGCCGCTGGAGCGGGTCATGCCGAGGATCGAGCTTCACCCCGCCTAGGGGTGTTTGAACAGATGAGAGAAAGGGTTTGAAATGAGCGGTAGGGGACGGATGAAGAGAATCGTCGTGACGGCGATCGGGGCGGGCCTGTTGACGCTGGCGGCGCTGGGCGTGGCGGCGGCGAGCGCGACGGAACTAACCCGGGCGGAATATGTCGCCCAGGTGGAGCCGATCTGCAAGGCCAACACGGAAGCCAACAAGCAGATCTTCAACGGCGCCAAAGGCGAGGTGAAGGCGGGCAAGTTGGAGGCGGCCTCAAAGCGCTTCGCCAACGCGGTGGGCGCTTTCGAAAAGACGATCAAACAGCTCGAAGCCGTTCCCCGTCCAGCCGCTGACGAAGCAAAGCTGAACAAGTGGCTGGGCTATCTCAAGACTGAGAGCACCTACCTGGCGAAGATCGGCGCCGACCTCGCCGCCGGCAACAAAGCCAAGGCCCAGCTGGACTCGGTTCGCCTCAACCGCAACTCCAACCTCGCCAACAACACGGTGCTTGCCTTCGGCTTCGACTACTGCCGGATCAACCCGTCGCGGTTTTCCTGATGAGGGCGGCGCGCCTGCTCGTCGTCGCGGTTGCCCTGCTGACCTGCCTCGGCGTCCCCGCCCAGGCGGAGCTCTCCCAGGACGGCAACCTGATCGTCGCCTTCAACAGCGACCTCTCGCCGAAGGCGCTGCCCCGGGGCACGCCCGCCCCGGTGGCGGTGACGGTCGCCGGCGACATCCGCGCCACCGAAGGCGCGTCGCTGCCCCAGCTGCGGCAGATCTCGGTCGAGATCAACCGCGCCGGGCACCTCTACGACAAAGGCCTTCCCACCTGTGCGGTGAAATCGATCCAGCCCGCCACCGCCGCCAACGCCCGCCGAGTCTGCTCGGGGGCGATCGTCGGCAGCGGCCATGTCACCGTCGAGGCCCATCTCCCCTCACAGGCGCCCTTTTTGGTCAAAGCCAAGCTCCTGGCCTTCAACGGCCCGGAGAAGAACGGCCACAAGCTGATCCTCGCTCAGGTCTATGCCAAGGCGCCGCCGGGCGCTTTCGTCCTCACCTTCAAGGTGGTCAAGAAGGGCGGGCTCTTCGGCACCACGATGAGCACCTCGCTGCCCCCCTCGGCGCGGGGCTGGGCCTACCTGACCCACTTCGACATGACGCTGAGGCGCAGCTATTCCTACGGGGGCAAGACCCGCTCCTACGTCTCTGCGGCCTGCGCGGCGCCGGCAGGGTTCCCGGGCGCGGTGTTCCCTTTCGCGAGGGCCACCTACGGCTTTGACGATGGGCAGCAGCTGACGACCACAGTGGTGAGGAGCTGTCGGGTTTCGGGCGGGTAGATCGCGATAGGGCGGCAAAATGGCGGTAGGCTGATTGCCCAACGGAGGTGGAGTTTGAGCGAGCGACCTGGTCGCGGCGCACGCGGCAGGGCGTGTGAGGGAGGCGCTCCGTCACTGCTGAGAGGCCCTCGGAAACGGGCCGTTGTGCGTGCCCTGTCCGTCGTGCTGGTCGGCGCTGTTTTTGCGGCGCCTTCTTCGGCTGCGGCGGAACAGGGCATCAACTCGTTTACCACGAGCCTGACCGGCGCCGATGCCGGCTCACACCCCGATCTGACCGCGAAAGTCAAAGTCAATACGACTGTTCCCGGAGGCCTGATCGCCGACGGGACCCTGGGCTCGATTGCGGTCAGCCTGCCACCGGGCCTCGTCGGCAATCCACACGCGGCGGCCACCTGTCCGAACGTGGATCTGGGTCCGTCCGGCCCCGCTGTGGCCGCGGCCTGTCCTTCGCAGTCGCAGGTCGGGACCTTTGCCGCCTGGATAAGCGGCAGTCCGTTGGGAGAAGAACCGCTGACCTCCGGCGGGGTGTTCAACCTCGCCCCGGGGCCCGGCGAGGCCGGGCGGCTGATCCTGGCGGCGCCCAACTCATCCACGATGCTGGTCACGCTAGGCGCTCGCACCAGCACTGACTATGGCCTCCAGGGCCTTGTTCCAGAGGCTGAAGGGCTTTCCCCGCTGCGGGAAGTGAGCATCACCCTCTGGGGCGTTCCGGTGGCCCATACCCGTGGGGGGTTTTTCAACCAGAACGGGATCATCAAACCTGCCCTCCCGCCCGACCAGCCAGGAGAAGTGCGCAAGCCGTTCCTGCGGGCGCCGACCGTGTGTGACGGGCCGAAGGCGACCGGACTGGACGTCACCTTCAATGGGGATCTTGGAATCCACCACGTGGTCAGCTCGAGCCAGCCGACGCCGACCAATTGCCAGGACGTGCCCTTTGGTGCTTCGCTTGACCTTCAGCCGACCTCGACCGCCGTGGGAAGCGCCAGCGGGCTCAATCTCGACCTCTCGGTGCCGCAGAACGAAGATCCCAACGGTGTCGCCACCTCCGACCTCCGCGATGCGGTCGTGGCTTTGCCGCAGGGCCTGTCGCTGAATCCAGCCGCGGCAGATGGGTTGAAGGCCTGCTCGGAGCAGCAGATCGGCTTGCTGGGGACCGAATTCGGATACCCCAACCCGATCCACTTCTCTGAAGCCGAACAGAGCTGTCCGGAAGCCTCGAAGATCGGCACGGCCGAGGTCGACTCGACGCCTCTGCCCGGCCCGCTGCAGGGTTCGATCTATCTCGCCAAGCAGGATGAAAACCCCTTTGGCTCGTTGGCAGCGATCTACGTGGCGCTGAAGGGCTACGGACTCAACCTGAAGCTGGCAGGCGAGGTTGAGCTGGATCCGTGGACCGGGCAGGTGACGGCGGCGATCAAAGATGGCCCCCAGCTTCCGATCGAAGACTTCAAGCTGCGCTTCAAGGCCGGCAGCCGCGGCATCCTTGCGATGCCCGAGACCTGCGGCGCCTTCAGGGCAGAAGCGCTGCTCAGCCCTTGGTCCGGCAGCGCGCCGGTGGCGCCGGGCTCTGAATTCTCGGTCAGCCAGGGCGCCGGTGGCGGCCCTTGCGCCGCCACTCCCCAGGCTCGGCCCTTTGCCCTCGGCCTTGCGGCGGGCGCCGAGACTCCGCGGGCGGGCGCCGATAGCCCCTTCCTCCTCGAAGTCACCCGCCGCGACGGCGAGCAGGAGCTGAGCTCGCTCGATGTCACTTTGCCGAAGGGCCTTGCCGCCAGCCTCAGGGGCGTCCCTTACTGCCCTGTTGACCAGGTCGGCCCGAGTTGTCCGGCCGCGAGCCAGATCGGCATCGTGACCGCCGCCGTCGGCGCCGGCGAAGCCCCGCTCTACGTCGGCGGCAAGGCCTATCTCTCGGGTCCCTATAAGGGCGCTCCGCTCTCGCTGGTCTTCGCCATCCCCGCGGTGGCGGGTCCGCTCGACCTCGGCAATGTGGTGATCAGAGCGGCCCTGCGGATCAATCCCGAAACGGCCCAGGTCACGATCCAGTCGGATCCGATCCCGCAGATCCTCAAAGGTGTGCCGTTGCGGATCCGCTCGATCGCGGTGAGGATCGACCGGCCCCACTTCACCCGCAACCCGACCGGTTGCGAGCCGAGCGCGGTCGATGCCACGGCGACCGGCGCCAGCGGCGCCGTCTCGAGTCCCTCCGATCGCTTCCAGGCCGAAGGCTGCGCCGCCCTGGGATTCCAGCCCAGGCTCTCGCTGCGCTTCTCCGGCCCGACCCACCGCAGCGCCCATCCCAAGGTCCGCGCGGTCCTCGCCACCCGTGAAGGAGATTCCAACCTCCGCAGGCTCGCGCTGACCCTGCCGGGGACCGAGTTTCTCGACAACGCCCACATCCAGACGATCTGCACTCGGGCCCGCTACACCGCACACGACTGCCCGGCGGGGTCGGTCTACGGCTACGCGAAGGCCTGGAGCCCGTTGCTCGATGAGCCGCTGCAGGGCCCGGTTTACCTGCGCTCCAGCAACCACCAGCTGCCCGACCTGGTGGCTTCCCTGGACGGGCAGATCCACGTTGACCTTGTTGGGCGCATCGACTCGGCCCACTCACGGCTTCGCGGCAGCTTCGAAATGCTTCCCGACGCTCCGGTGAGCAAATTCGAACTGACGTTGCAGGGCGGGCGCAAGGGGCTGCTGGCCAACAACACCGACCTCTGCAAAGCGAGGCCACGGGCGAGGGCTCTGCTCCGCGCTCAGAGCGGGAAGTTCCTCGAACTCAACCCGATGGTGCGGGTTGACTGCGGAGAGAAGCGGAGCAGGCTACTGGTACGTGCTGTTCTGTTAAACAGCTGGTAAAAATGGCTTAAAATCGCCCTTTTCCTGGTAGATTGGTCCGTCTCTGTTTCTAATTATGCGATCCTCGACGCAGGGCCAAACGGAGTACGAGCGCGGGGCGGGGCGCCTCTTTGAGACGGTCATCGCAGCCGGCGGCGCCGAGGTGGGCTTCGGCGACCAGGTGCGCGCTGCGCTCGACGCCGGCCTCGCGCTCCTCGCATCTGAGCCTGAGCTGGCTGACCTGGTTGCGCTGCAGCCATACGAATGCGGGCAGTCGCTGCTGGGGTCCCATCTATCTTGGGTCGACCGTTACGCCGGCCTGCTCCGCCGAGCCGCGCGTTTTTCGCCTGAGGCCAACGCCAACCCGTCCTTCGTCGAGCCCGCCCTGCTCGGCGGCGTCCGCTGGCAGATCGCAGATTCGGTTCTCGCTGACCGGGTTGTGCAGCTCCCGGAGCTGGCGCCAAAGCTGACTCGTTTCGTCCTCAGCTACTACCTGCCGCCCGAGCTGGCGGCTAGCTTTGCCGGATGACGTATCACCTGTCTGACGTCGCCGACACTGAACGTCGCCGACACTTACTGCTGGTAATCTCGGCGGGTGCCTTTTGTTAATCGAGAGCATGAGCTGGAGCAGCTCGAGTCGTGGTGGAGGTCTCCTGGCGCGGGGATCGCGATCGTCTGGGGCCGCCGCCGAGTTGGCAAGACCGCGCTGCTTCAGCATTTCGCGGCCGACCTTCCCACTGTCTTTCACACCGGCGGCGGGCGGCCCGCCGCCGCGGAGCTTGCCGCGCTTTCGCGTGCCGCCGCTCCGCTGCTCGCCGGCGGTGTCCGCGATCTCGACGCGCGGCCGTTTGCCGACTGGGATGACGTCTTTGAGACGCTGGCTATGGCCGCTCGCAACAAACGAATCCTGTTGGTTCTCGACGAGCTGCCGACGCTGACGGAGATTTCGCCGGAGCTGCCCAGCCTGATCCGCGCTGCCTGGGACCGCGTCCGCTCCAAGACCAAGCTGAAACTGCTTCTCTGCGGCTCCGCGGTGCGCGTGATGGAGGCGATGCAGGAGGAGCGGGCGCCTCTCTACGGGCGCCTGGACCTCGCCCTCCTCCTCCACCCGTTTCGGCCTCACGAGGCGGCCCGGATGTTGCCGTCTCTCAAACCCGCGGAGCGGGCGCTGGTATGGGGCCTTGTGGGTGGAATGCCCCTCTATCTGCAGTGGTGGGACCAGGGCGCCAGCGTCCGCGCCAATCTTGCCCGTCTGGTCTGCACGCCGGGCGGCCAGCTGCTGACCGAGGGGCAGCTCGTCCTCGCAACCGAGGGAGAGGGGGGTGAGCTGGCCCGGCAGACGCTCTATGCGATTGCCGCCGGGCGGACCAAGTTCAACGAGATTGAGCAGGCGGTTCGCGCCGATCCGGGGCGGACCCTCGACAGGCTCGTCGCGCTACGCCTGGTCGAGCGGCTGGTGCCGGTCACCGAGAACCCCCGCCGCACCCGCCGCCGCACCTACCGGATAGCTGACAACTTCCTCGCCTTCTGGCTGGGCTCGCTGGATCGCTACCGGCCTGAGATCGAACGGGGCTTGGGAGAAAGCATCCTGCCGGTGCTGCTCAACTCGATCGACGACCAGCTCGGCGGGCCGTGGGAGGAGGCCTTCCGTGATCACCTGCGCAGGCTCGCCGCTGCCGGTGAGCTCGGCCCCGGCATCGTCGCGATCGGCTCGTTTTGGACCGCCGCCGCCGACCCGGCCGAGATCGACGCCGTCGCCCTCGCCGGGCGAGGGCGGGAGGCGGCCTTGATCGGCGAGGCCAAGTGGGCAAAGCGGGTCAACGGCGCCCGCCTGCGGGCAGGCTTGGAGCGCAAGGCCGAAGCCCTGCCGGCGCTGGCCGCGGCGCCGCGCTATGCAGTTTGCGCACGTGAGAGCGTCGACAAGGCCGACGACGTGCTGGCGATCACCGCCGCGGACATCTTTTGAATCGCTGGCGCTCGAGTCGACCGCAAGCCACATCAGATTTATCTGATCGCCCTGCCTTCGTGACTCGCCTGAGCTCCACCGAGGTCGCTGAAAACCCCGCGCTCGGCGGACGGCTGTTTTCGGCGGCGAGATGGCGTGAGTTGATGGACGCTGCGCCTTTCGAACGAGTCCCGGGCCTCACGGCCGTGCCGCTCTGAGCTCTCGCTCTGAGCTCCGGCACGGATGCCGCGACGGCCTTCGCGTCAGCTTTCGGGCAGGTTCTCCAGGTCGGCTTGATCCTGCGGGCGGTTCTGGGCCTCCTTCATCGCTCGCAGGCGAGCCAGCGAGCACACTCGCACCGGCACGCCCAGCAGGTCACTCTCAACCGCATCCCTGGTCAGTTCCGAGTAGTCGGGGACCCCGCGCAGGCGCTGTACGACGTCGAGCCCACCGAACGTGGTGTCGGCAGTGACGTTGCCGCCGCGACGGATGACATCGGCGTCGGCCGCCGGATCGAAAGGCCTTCCGGCGACCGTCGGCAGGGTGGAGTCCAGCGCGGCAAGCGCCTCGGCAAGCCGGGCGAGGTTGGCTGGGTCTGGGTCCGGCACGAGATCGAGATCCTCGGTTACTCGCTCAACGCGCTCTGGCCGCGCCCTTGATCGCGCTCATCTGCTTGCAGAGCGCGTGCACACGAGCCAGCCGCTCGCTCATCGGGGCGCTCCAATCGGCCGCAAGTCGGGCCTCCTTGGCGCGCTTGACGTCACCGATGTCGTCGTTGTCCGCCCGCAGGGCCATCACCCTTCAGTTTAGGGCCGGGAGGTTGTTGCATGTCGATATTGCGCCGAAGACGGTTTTTCAAAGCCCTCCGCCGCATAAATAAAGACATCGATGTACCGCTGCTGACAGCTTGCTGACGTAGACTTTTCCGCAATGGGAGGGAGTTTCGGGTGGTGATGTACCGACGACCCCTCGCGGGCCTTGGCCTTGTCCTGCTCTTCTGCCTGGTGCTCGGCGTTATCGGGCTCAACGTCGAGGGCAAGCTTGCGCCGCTCTCGCTGAAGGTGCCTGGCACCTCGGCCGCCGAAGGCGAAGACTTGGCGGCAAGCCATTTCGGCGACTCCTCACCGTTCGCGGTGCTGCTGCAGGGGCCGCCCGGGGCGGTCGACCGGCAGGGCACGGCGCTGGTCGCGACCCTGCGGCGGGACCCGGCCGCGACCGTCATCTCTCCCTGGGACCGGGGCACTGTCGACGGGCTGCGGCCGAGCCGCCGCAAGGCGCTTGTTTTAGTTGACTTCCACGTACCATTGGCGACCGCGGTGCGCCAGACGCTGCCGGCGCTGGAACGGACTCTGCAGCGGCAGGTGCGCGCGCCCGTCACCGCCACCCAGTCCGGCTACGCCGGCGTCTCGCGGGCCCTGCAGGACGAATCGCTGAGCGCGACCGAGCGGGCCGAGCTGCTGGCGGCGCCGCTGCTGATCCTGATCCTCCTGCTCGTCTTCCGCTCGGTTGTGGCGGCGGCGATCCCGCTCGCCTTCGGGGCGCTGACGGTCGTCGCCGGCCGCGGCGTGCTCGCCCTGCTCAGCTCGGCGATGACGATCGACGCCCTCTCCCTCGTCGTCTGCACGATGATGGGCCTGGCCCTGGGGGTCGACTACTCGCTGCTGATCGTCTCCCGCTTCCGCGAGGAGCTCGACAAGGGCAGCGATCCCTGGGCCGCGGCCGCCGCGACCCGGGGCAGCGCCGGCCGCACCACCTTCTTCGCCGGCCTGACGCTGATTGTCGCCGTCGTCTTCTCGGCCTTCCTGCAGCCGGGGACTCTGCTGCTCTCGCTGGCGACCGCGGTCGCCGTCGTCACCGCGATCAGCGTCGTCCTCTCGACCCTGGCGGTGCCGCCGCTGCTGGGCCTGCTCGGCGCCCGGATCAACGCCGGGCGGATCGGCCGGCGAGCCGCCGCTGCCCCGCGCTTCACCGTCGCCGCCGCTGCCACGGCGGCGCTGCGCAAGCCGGCGCTCGTCGCCTGCCTGGTGGCCGTGCCGCTATTGCTCTTGATCCTGCCGACGCTCGGCTTCACCACCGGCGCCCCCGGCATCGACGAGCTGCCCAGCTCCAACCAGGCCCGCCAGAGCGCGGAGACGATCGACGCGGCAGTCGGGCCGGGCTGGGAGGCGCCGTTCGTGCTCGTCGCCGCGACCGAACGGGGCCCGATCACGACCCGCCGCAAGCTGGCGCTGCTGGCCCGCTGGCAGCGCCAGATCGCCGCCGAACCGGGAGTGCGGGCGGTAATCGGCCCAGCCCCGATCGCCCGCCGCGCCGCCGGCGCCCGCCACTTCGGCGAATCCCTAACTTCCCCCGCCGACGGGCCTGAAAGCGACCATATGGGTCACTTATCGGCCCATCGGCGGGGGTTTGGCGAGTTGACGCGGCTTGGGCCTGGGCTGCGGCGGGCGGCTGGGGCGGTGGGGCTGCTGCGGGCCGGGATCGCCGAAGGGGCCGACGGCAGCGGGCTGCTTGCCGAAGGCTCCGAACGGGCGGCGGCCGGGGCCGGGCTGATCGCCTCCGAGCTGCGCCGGGCGGCCGGTCGAGGAGAAGAAGCGACCGGTGCGATCGACCGGCTCGAAACAGGCAGCAAGCGGCTCGCCAAGGGCCAGCGCAAGGCCGCGGTCGGAACCCTTAGCTTGACGCTCGGGCTGCACTCGCTGGTGCCGCGGCTGCGCGGGGGGGAGCTGGCGCGGGCGCGCAAGCTGGCCAAGCAGCTCGAACGGGCCGCCGCCACGGATCCCTCGCAGCGCTCGGCGGCGAACCAGGCGCGGGTGCTGGCGCGGACGATCGCCGCCAACCGCAACGAAGTCCGCCGCCTGCGCGGCATCGCCGAAACCGTCAATGGCGGCCTCAACCGGCTCGTTCCCGGCGGCAAGCGGCTCGAAGACGGGGTGGCGCAGCTCTCGGAAGCGGCCGGCGGCCTCAGCAACGGCCTCGACCGCCTCGGCGGCGGGGCCGAACGGCTGGCCGGGGGGCTGATCGAACTGCAGGGCGGCGCCGGCGCCCTGCAGAGTGGCCTTGCCGAAGGCTTCCACCGCTCCTACCCACTGCAGGCTCGCCTCCAGCGCGCCGGGGTGCGGGTCTCGGCGGTGGCGGCGCCGCTGGCCCGCGGCGCCCGCCGCCTGCAGCGCGAATCGCCCCACCTCTTCGAGTCCGGCTACTTCGTCCTCTCCGCCCTCGACGGCGCGCCACCCCAGCGCAGGGCCGCAGCTGGCGAGGCGGTCAGCGTCGGCAGGGGCGGGCAGGCGGCGCGGATGCTGATCGTCTCCACCCACCCCTTCAACACCGAGGGCTCGCGCCAGACCGGCAAGCGCCTGCGCGCCGACGCTGCGCAGATCGGCCGCGAAGGCAACCTGCGCACCGGCCTCACCGGCGGCGCCGCGACCCTCAACACCTATGGCGACGCGACGCGGGCGCGGCTGCCGCTGGTCCTCGGCGCCTTCGTCCTCTTCACCCTGCTGGCCCTGATCGCGATCCTGCGGGCGCCGCTGCTGGCGCTGCTCGCGGTCGGCCTCAACCTGGCCACGGTGGCGGCGGCGATCGGGGTGATGACGCTGGTCTGCAAGATCCCCGCGGGCTACCCGTTGGGCGGCCACCCCTATGTCGACACGGTCGGCGCCGGTGCGATCTTCGGCGTCACCTTCGGGCTCTCGATCGACTACGCGGTCTTCCTGATCGCGCGCATGCAGGAGCGCTATGAGGTCGATGGCGACAACCGGGCGGCGATCGCCTACGGGCTGGAGAAGACGGCCGGGGTGATCACCGGCGCCGCCGCGATCATGGCGGCGGTCTTCGTCTCCTTCGCGACCGCGCCGATCGCGACCGTGAGCCAGATGGGGGTCGGGCTGACGGTGGCGATCCTGCTCGACGCCACCGTGGTCCGGATCGTCCTGCTGCCGGCGCTGATGCTGCTGCTCGGCGACCGGGTCTGGCGAACTCCCCGGGGGCTGCGCCGCATCCTTCCGCGCCGTAACGTGCTTAGTGCTAGGGCGGGGGCCGCAGACGCATGACCGCAACCGCTACTAGAAGGAGCAAGAGGTTGAGAAGAGCTTCAGGAGCGAGCCGCCGCCGAGGCTGGGCCGCGCTCGCCGCGCTCGCCGCCCTGCTGGCGCCGGCGATGGCGGCAGCCGCGGAAGCGCCGACGCGGGCCGAATACGTGAGCCAGCTCGAGGGCATCTGCAAGCCCGACGCGGAAGCGACGCAGCGGGCGATGAAGGGCGCGCGCAGCGACATCAGCGCCGAACGCCTCTCGCTTGCCGCCGGCAAGTTCTCCAAGGCGGCCTCGATCTTCGGCTCGACCGTGCGGGCGATGGGGGCGGTGTCTGAGCCCAGCGCCGACACGGCGAAGCTCTCCAAGTGGTTCAGCTACCTGGACATGCAGGAGAGCTACCTGGTGCAGACGACCGCCCAGCTGCGGGCCGGACACGCGATTAGGGCTCAGCGGCTCACCGCGAGGTTCATCCACAACGGCAACCTGGCGAACAATGTGGTCCTAGCCTTCGGCTTCAACTACTGCAGCTTCAAGTTCTCCAGGTACGGGTGAGGGAGAGGCCGGGGAGCCGCGTTGGGACGGCGCCGCGGGCGCTGCTCGCCGTGCTCCTGCTGGCGCTGGTGGGCGGGGTCGGCCTTGCCCGCGGCGAGCAGGCTCAGCGCGGCGACCTGATCGTCTCCCTCGATGGGCATCTCTCGCCCTTGAAGCTGCCTCGCGAGCACGCGGCGCCGGTCGCGGTCGAGCTCGAAGGCGGACTGCGGACCAGCGATGGCGCGGTCCTGCCGCGGGTCAGCCGGGTCGAACTGGGGCTGCCGGCGCAGGCGACCATCTTCACCCGCGGGCTGCCGGTCTGCTCCCTGCGCAGGCTGGACAACACGACCACCGCCAAGGCACTCGACGCCTGCCGAGAGGCGCTGGTCGGCCGCGGCAGGCTGCAGGCCGACGTGGTGCTGCCGAACCAGCAGCCATTCAGGATCTCCACCCGGCTGCTCGCCTTCAACGCCCGGATCGACGGGCACAGGGCCCTGATCCTGCACGCGATCGCCAACCACCCGCCAACCGCCGTGGTCGTGCCCTTCCGCTTCCGCCACGGCGCCGGCCGCTTCGGGGTGGCCCTGGTCGCCAACCTGCCGCGGGCGCTGGGGCCGTATCCGCACTTCTCCCACTTCGAGCTGACGCTCTCGCGCCACTTCTCCTACCGCGGCCGGCCGCGCAGCTACGTCAGCGCCTCCTGCCCGATCCCGAAGCGGTTCACCGCCGGCTTCTTCTCCTTCGCCCGGGCCGGCTTCACGCTCGCCGACGGCGGCCAGATCGGCACCGCGATCGCCCGCGGCTGCCGCGCCCGCTGAGAGAGCTTGAGCGGCCTCCAGCGCTGCAAATGCCTCCACCTGGTCTGTTAATGTTCCTAATCTGAGGACGGGGGACGGACATGATCTGTACCCGGCAGCGCTGGCTGGCCTTGAGGGAGTGGTCGTGGACGCCTGTTCCGGGGACGCCGAGTGGCCGGCGCAAGTCGCGGCGGCGATCTACGCCGGGGTGGACTTCGCCATCGCCAACCCGGTGATCGCCCAGCTGCTGGCGGTCGAAGAAGCCCCTGGCGGGACTGGCTCGACGCACTATGAGCGCATGATTGGCCGCTTGGCAGAGCTGATCCGTCTGAAAGCGCCGGTCGAGGCGCGGCTGCCAGGGTCGACCGACGAGGCCCTGGTCTCCGGCATCGTCGGCCTGGTCGGGGACCACATCCGCATCGATCGCACCGACCGCCTGGCCGAGCTGCGCCCGGAGCTTGTCCTGCTCACCCTGCTGCCCTATCTGGGCTTCTCCGAGGCGCAGCGCTGGTCGAACCAGATGGCCCGCGCCCTCGGCGGGGGAGGTTGACAAAATGGTCCGTAGCTGTTCTTATTCCTGGTGCCTCATACCTTGTGTATCGGGTCGGAGCCGTCGCGTCTACTTTCCCTGTCGCCACGGCTCCCGTAAAGCAAACACTTAACGTCCGGGAGAGCTTCCCTCTCTCCCGGACTGTTTGCGTTTTGGGGCTCGATCTCAGATCCGGCGGCGCAGCCGCATGAAGGCGACCAGGGGGCGGGTGTCCGGGCCGAGCGCGTCCAGCATCTGCGCCCGGATCGGGCCGGCGAAGGGGGTCTCCGCCTCGGCCGCGCTGAGGTAGAAGCCGGCGACGCCGGCGAGGATCGCGGCGTGGCGGCGGGGGTCGGGAAGCTGGGCCGTCGCGGCGGAGGCCTCGGCGGCGATCGCGGCGAGGCGGTCGGCGGCCGCCTCGCCGCTCGGGTAGTAGGCGATGTAGTTGTGCTCGCCGGCGGCGCGGTCCGCGTCGAGGTCGATCAGATCGTCGAGCAGCACGGTGAGGGCGCCGATTGAAGGGAAGTAGGCGGCCTCGATCAGGGCGGCCTGCTCCGCGGTCGAGCCCGGGGCGGCGGCCGCGGCGATCAGGGCGTGGACGGCGACCGAGGAGCTGGCGCCGGCGGCGACCTCCCACCACTCGTAGCCCGCCGGCCCGCCCTGGCGCCTGGCCCAGCCCTCGAGCTCGTCCCCGCCCCGGGCGGCGTCATGGGTGTGGCTCTGGCCTTCGCCGCAGCGCGCCGCCGCCCGCTGGGCCAGGGGCAGGACCGCCTCCTGCGAGGGCAGCGAGCGCAGGCGCAGCTGGCAGGCGGCGACCAGGCGCGAGAGGTAGCCGCCGTCATCGCCCTGGGGATGGAATCGGTACCAGTCGACCGGGCCGGCGCCGGGCGTCACCGCCGCCGCCAGCGCCCGGTGCAGCTGCAGGCCGTCTTCGAGCGCCGCCGGCGCCTCCTCCTCGCCGAGGCTGTCGATGTAGTCGATCGCGATCTGCAGGGCGGCGATCGCGCCGAGCGCGGCGCGGCGCGAGGCCCGCGGCGCGAGGGTGGCGAAGACGGCGACCGCCTCGACGTTGAGCCCCTTCTCCTCCAGGGCGGCGAGGGCGTGCCGGCGCAGGACCGGGTCGGGGATCGACCGCGCCTCGATCTGCCAGCGCCGCAGCTCATGGCGGGCCGGCCTCAGCACCGTCGTCAGGTAGGCGCCGAGCGCGCCGGCCACGGCGATCGTGTCTCTGTCGCGCGCGGCCACGGGCGCAGCCTACGCCCGTTCAAGCGGGCGGCGGCCCGCTCCGTGTGGAGCGGGCCGCCGATCCCAGAGGCTTCGTCAGCCCTACTTGAGCTGGGTCACAACCAGCGCGACGGATACCTGTGACGCCGCCGTGCATTCTTTGTCGCCGAGCACCCGCATCGTGATCTGCTGCGGGACGCCGGGCTGGCCGAGGCCGACCGGACCGGTCTCACTGTCGACCGGCACTGGGCTGAATTCGGATTTCGGGTTGGATTCTGAGCTGACGGCGAGGAAGCCGCTCGAAACCTGGAAGAGCTGGCCGTTGATCAGCGGCTGAACTGTCGGGGTACAGAAGCTTTTCCCAGCTTCGAGACCGAGGTTGATGCCCCTCGCTTCGATGCTGAGCAGATCGACGACACCCGCCTGCGGTGTGAAGGTGGTTGTGCCGGTGAGCGGCACCGGAATCGCCGTGTTGACCGAATTGACGCTGACCGGGGCGCTGGTCGCGCTCGCGATCACGTTTGTGCCCGTTGCCAATTTGGCGAAGTTGACCGAGCCATCGGCAAGTTTGGCATTGGTCACCGCCTTGGCCTTGATCTTTTTGGCCGTCACCGCGTTCTTCTTGATCTTGCCGGTGCCGACCGAGTTCGACTTCAACTGGTTGGCGCCGATCTTGTGGGCGGCCCAGGCGACGCCGCCACTCAGAGCCAAAAACAGCGCCATGGTGGCGATCACATTCGCGTAGGTCAACTTGCCCTTCAAGGCCTGCATACATCCTCCTCAGGTTTTTTACCGGGAATTCCTCGTAACACTCGCAACTGTGCGAAGGCGCGGTCAAGAGCGGTGTTTAGAAAAAAGAGCAAATATCCTCAACATTCTTTAGAATGACCCGGCTATGCCGAGCGTCGCCGAGAGCAAGAAGCTGGTCGACGGGATCGTCAGGTTGCGCCGTGCGGAGCGGATTCCGGCGGCCGCGGCCGATGTCGCCGCCGTCCGCCGCGACCTCGAGGCGCGGGTCGGGGCGACGCTCTCGCGCTCGCGGGCGGCGCTGATCCTCGGGGTCAGCCAGACCGCCCTCGACCGCTGGGTCGCCGCCGGCCAGATCCCGATTGTGCTCACCCCGGGGGGGCGGCGCGAGGTGCCGCGCCAGTTCGTGGTCGAGCTGCGCGAGGCGATCGAGGAGATGAGGGGGAGGGGCCACGGGCAGCCGCTGGCGGCGGCGCTGGCGGCGCGGCGCGAGGCGGCGGCGAAGGTCGGCGGCGGCCGCCCGGCCGAGCCCTCGGTCCCGCGTGGCCACCTCACTGCCGAGCGGCGCAGCCGGGCTGCCCACCAGGTCGTCGCCGAGCGGCTCGACCCGGCGCTGGTCGAGGAGGCGCGTGCGCGGGTCGAGCGGTTGGCCGCCGAGGGGCATCTGCATCCTCGCTACGCCGAGCGCTGGCGGGGGCTGCTCTCGCGTCCGCTCGACGAGATCGCGGCGGCGATCGCCGCCGACGACGAGGAGGGCCGCGACCTGCGCCAGAACAGCCCCTTCGCCGGGGTCCTGAACGAGCAGGAGCGCCGCCGGATCATCGAGACGGTCCGCTAGCCGAGATGCGCCGCCCCGAGCTTGAGCACGTGATCCGGGCGGCGGCGACGGCCAGCGGCGACGACGAGCTGGTGATCGTCGGCAGCCAGGCGATCCTTGGCCAGTTCCCCGAGGCGCCCGCCTCGATGCTGGTCTCGCGCGAGGCCGACGTCTACCCCCGCAACCATCCCGAGCGCGGCGACGAGATCGAAGGCAGCCTCGGCGACGGCTCCTACTTCGACGCGACCTTCGGCTACTACGCCCACGCGGTCGGGCCGGAGACGGCGAAGGCGCCGAGCGGCTGGGAGCGGCGGCTGGTGCCGATCCGCAACGAGAACACCGGCGGCGCCACCGGCTGGTGCCTGGAGGTCCACGACCTGCTGCTCTCCAAGTGCGCGGCGGGCCGGGCGCGGGACTGGGAGTTCGTCGAGGAAGCGCTGCGACATGGCCTCGCCGATCCTGCTGAGTTGCGTGGCCGCGCCGGCGACCTCCCGCTCGATCCCGAGGGGATCGAGGAGGTCCGTCGCATGGTTGAGGGAGTGATCGCCCGAGCCGCGTCGAAGGAGAGCGGCTGATGCGCCTCTCCCAGCTCGACCGCCGCAGGCTGCTCGCGATCTATCTCGGCGGGGTCGCCGGCGCGCTGCTGCGAGTCGGGCTGGCGCAGGCGGCGCCAGTTGGGCCGGGCGGCTGGCCCTGGGCGACCTTCGCGGTCAACATGGCCGGGGCGCTGCTGCTCGGCTACTTCTTCGCCCTCTTCCGCGACCATCCTGACGAGAGCCTGCACCACCCGTTCCTCGGCACCGGCATCTGCGGCACCCTGACCACCTTCTCGACCATGCAGCTGGAGCTGTTCGAGCTGGTCGACGGCGGCCGGCTCGGCCTCGCCGCTGGCTACTGCGCGGCGACGCTGGCGCTCGGCTACCTCTGCGTCCGCGCCGGGATCGACCTGGAGCGCCGCCAGGGAGTCGCTCGATGATCTCTGGCCTGGGCGCGTGGTTCCTTTCAGCAGCCCTGCTGTCGAAAGGAACCACGCGATGACCCCGCTGGGCTGGATCGCCGTCGGCCTGCTCGGCGGGGCCGCCGCCGCGGCGCGCTTCCTGATCGACGCGGCGATCCACGCGCGCTACTCGGCCCCCTTTCCGCTCGGGATCTTCGCCGTCAACATCGCCGGCGCGCTCGCCCTCGGCCTCGTCGCCGGAGCGGCGCTGCATGGCCAGGCGCTCATCATCGTCGCCGGCGGCGGCATCGGCTCCTTCACCACCTTCTCGACCTGGATCCTCGACTCCCACCGGCTCGGGCAGGCCGGGCTGGCCCGCATCGCCTGGCTCAACATCGGCGTCTCGCTGGTCGTCGGATTCGCCGCCGTGGCCTTCGGCCACTGGCTCGGCGGGGCGCTGTAGCGGGCCTCGAGAGCGGCGGCTCCTGCGCCGTCCGCCCCTGTCTTTACTTTGGATCGGGCGATGGAGCAGCAGGCTCTAACCGACACATTGACCCCCCTCCGAGTCGCCCTGCGCGACCTCGAGGACGGCCAGCGAGTGGCCGGCGTCTACGCCGTCCGCCAGCGTGAGCTGCGGCGCAAGCGCAACGGCGAGGCCTGGCTGCGGCTGGTGCTCGGCGACGCCGGCGGCGCCTGCGAGGCGGTCTTCTGGGAGGGCGCCGAGGAGCGCTTCGCGCTGGCCGCCTCCGGCACTCCCGTCTTCGTCACCGGCGTCTTCGAGGTCAGCGAGCGCTGGGGCGGCAAGGTCAAGATCTCCGAGCTGCGCGAAGCGGCGCCGGAGGAGTACAGCGTCGAGGACCTGACCGCCGAGTCCGACGTCTCCTGCGAGCGGCTTGAGAGCGACCTGCGCGACCTGCTCGCCACCGTGCAGGACCCGCAGCTGCGCGAGCTGCTCGACCGCTTCTTCGGCGCGGGGACCGAGAAATGGGCCCGCTTCCGCGACGCTCCCGCCGCCAAGGTCTACCACCAGGCTTACCGCCACGGGCTGCTCGAGCACACCGTCTCCGTCGCCCAGGCGGTCAGCGCCGCCGCCGCCTTCTTCCCCGGCATCGACCGCGGCGTCGCCGTCACCGGCGCGCTGCTGCACGACATCGGCAAGACCGAGGCCTACAACGACGACCTGCTGGCGATCGACCTCACCGACCTCGGTCGCCTTCAGGGCGAGATTCCGCTCGGCTATTACATGGTGCGGCGTGAGATCGAGGAGATCCCGGGCTTCGACGCCGGCCTCGCCCAGGCGGTCCTCCACATCATCCTCAGCCACCACGGCTCGCTCGAACACGGCTCCCCGGTCGTCCCCGCCACCCGCGAGGCCGTCCTCGTCCACATGATCGACAACCTCGGCGGCCGTCTCGGCAGCTTCGACCGCCTTGAGCGCGAGCTTCCCGAGGGCGAGTCCTGGTCCCGCTTCGACCGCGCCCTTTCCGGCTCGGCCTACTTCGGCCGCAACGTCGCGGCTTAGCGCCCGCGCTAGAAGCGGCGGGTGCAGCGCTGCATCTTGTTCACGTCCCCGTTCGCGTTCTGGACGCAGTGGAGCAGCTTCTGCGGGTTGCCGCCCTGCTGTTTGGTGACGTGGAACGAGTGGTTGACCTGGTGGCGGACTTCTTTGCTGACGCCCTTCAAGGTCTTGCCGATTTCGTTGAGCCCGCTGTTCTTGATCGCTTCGTCGGTGGTGTGCAGAACCGGCTTGACGATGAAGAAATAGGAGGCGGCCAGGACCCCGACGACGACCAACAGCCGGATGATTCCGGAGGTCAGGCTGCCGAACAGATTGCTTAGGACGTCCATGGCGTTGGCTGGAGACTATCCTGCCCCACGTGGCAAAGGACACCGAGAAGCTGATCCGCCAGCTCTCGCTGATCTCCTTCCTGATGGCACAGGGCAGGCCGGTCTCGGCACTGGAGATCAAGCGCGAGGTGGAGGGCTATAGCGACATGAACGACGACGCCTTCGCGCGCCGCTTCTACGCCGACCGCGCCGAGCTGGAGAGCCTCGGCATCCAGCTCGGGGTTGAGAAGCCCGGCGAGGGCTTTTTCGAGGCCGAGCTCTACTCGCTGCCGCCGGAGAACTTCTACCTCGACGCGATCAAATTCGACGATGGCGAGCTGGCGGCGCTGAGCACGGCGCTCTCGCTGCTGACCGACGGCGGCTTCGCCTACGCCGAGCCGCTGCGCCTGGCCCTGCAGCAGGTCGCCTGGGGCCACCCGAACCCGCTCAACGAGGTCGAGCGCGCCCCGGTCGAGATGGCGATGACGGCCTCGGCGGGCGGCCGCGACCTCTCCCAGCGCCTCTCCAAGATCGAGACCGCGATCAGCCGCCGCAAGACGATCGAGTTCACCTACTACACGATGGAGCGGGGCGAGACCGAGAAGCGCAAGGTCGACCCCTTCCACCTCGTCTTCCGTGGCGGCCAGTTCTATTTGATCGGCCACGCGCACGAGCGCGAGGCGGTCCGCGTCTTCCGCCTCTCGCGGATCCAGGGCAAGGTCGGCTACGCCTCCAAGGCCGAGCACGACTTCTCGCCGCCGGAGGACTTCGACCGCCGCGACTACGGCCAGCGCGCCGACTGGCAGCTGGGCGAGACCAAGGGGACGGCGAAGATCTTCGTCCGCGACCGCATCTCCTGGCTGGTCGAGCGCGACAACGGCGGCTACGGCGAGATCCGCGAGGCGAAACGCTCCGACGGCGCCTCCGGCAAGGGCATCATCTTCGAGACCGAGTACGCCTCCGAGCGCGAGCTGATCGCCTGGATCCTGCGCTGGCGCCAGAACGTGCAGGTGCTGGGCCCGGACGAGCTGCGCGAGGAGGTCGAGCGGCGGCTCTCGCTGCTGCACTCCCGCCACGAGAACGGCTTCGAGCCGGCGAAGACGGTCGACCGGCCGCTGCGCGAGGCGCCGAAGCGCACCCGCTCCAACGGCCGCGGCGAGGCGGCGATCCGGCCCGAGCGCTTCGCCCGCCTGGTCACCCTGGCCGGGATGCTGATCGAATCGGCGAAGCTGGGCGAGCGGCTGCAGATCGCCGAGCTGCGCCAGCGCCTGGAACTGACCGACGAGGAGCTGCGCGAGGACGTCGAGCTGCTCAACGTCGTCAACTTCGGCGGCGGCACCTACGTCCTCTACGCCGAAATCATCGGCAACGAGATCGAGGTTGACTCCCAGCCCTACGGCGACAACTTCGCCCGCCCGGCGCGGTTGCTGCCGCTGGAGGCGAAGGCGCTGGTGGCGGCGATCGACCTCTTCGGCGACCACCTGCCGCAGGGCGGGCTGCAGAGCGCCCGGACCAAAATCGTCGCCGCGCTCGGCCACGACCCTTCCGAGGAGGGGCTGGAGATCGCCTCCGGCGGCGGCGACGACGCCGAGGTGGCGCGCGTCGTCAACGAAGCGATCGCCGAGCGCAGGATCCTCGAGCTGCAGTACTACAAGGAGAACGAGGACCAGTTCACCAAGCGCTCGGTCGAGCCCTACCGGCTGGAGAACGGCAAGGAGGGCTGGTACGTCGAGTGCTTCGACCTCGGCCGTGAGGCGATCCGCCACTTCAAGCTCGACCGGGTCAAGGAGGCGACGCTCTCGGAGGAGACCTTCGAGCCGCGCCCCGAGGTCGAGGAGCTGGCCGGGGTCGAGGGCTGGATGACCGACGGCGAAGTGCCGACCGCCCAGGTCGCCCGGGTCTGGGTCTCGCCGGAGCGGGCGCGCTGGCTGCGCGAGGAGCGGACCGTGGTCGAGGAGCTGGCCGACGGCGCCGTCGTCGTCGAGGTCCCCTACGCCGGCACCTCCTGGCTGGTGCGCGAGATCCTGCGCGGCGCCGGCGACCTCGTCGTGCTCGAGCCCGACGAGGCCCGCGACGCGATCGCCAAAGAGCTGACCGACTGACGCAGGCGCCCGCAACGAGACCAACATTTCCGTTCGTATAGGCGGGAAATGTGGGTTTCGTGATCGACTACCTGGTGGATTGAATTGACCCAGGCGCCGGGACATCCAGAGATCGTCCGCATCCTCGCCCCCAACCCGGGAGCGATGACGGGGGCGGGGACCAACACTTACCTATATGGGACCGACCCGTGCGTCGTGATCGACCCCGGCCCCGATGACGCCGGCCACATCGACGCGATCCGCGCCGCGGCAGAGGAGCGGGGCGGCGTCGGCCTGGTCCTGCTCACCCACAGCCACGGCGACCACGCCGACGGCGCCGGCCGGCTCGGGGTCGAGGTGATCCTGCCGCTCGACGGCGAGCAGCACGGCGGCCTGCGGGCGCTCGCCACCCCTGGCCACGCCGCCGACCACGTCTGCCTGATGGCCGCCGGCGCGGTCTGCTTCAGCGGCGACCTGGTGCTGGGCGAGGGCTCGACCTTCGTCCCGCCCGACGGCGGCTCGCTGGCCGCTTACATGACTTCGCTGCGCCTGCTCCAGGCCGAGCCGATCGCCCTGATGTGCCCCGGCCACGGTCCCTGGATCACCGACCCGGCGGCGAAACTCGCCGAGTACGTCGAGCACCGCGAGATGCGCGAGCGCCGCCTGCTCGCCGCCCTCGACCGCGGCGAGCGCTCCCGCGAAGCGCTGCTGGACGAGGTCTGGGACGACGTCGCGCCCGGCCTGCGCCAGGCGGCGGCGATGGTGATGGACGCACACCTGCAGAAGCTGGAGGCCGAAGGCCGGCTGCCGGGCGACGTCAGCCGTTAGCCGGCTTTCTTGTCACCGCTCAGATAGCGGGCGATGGCGAAGCCGCCGCCGGTGCCGAGGAGCGAGGTTGAGATGCCGCCGCCGACGACGATCCGGCCCTGCGCGTCGAGCATGACCTGGGTGGCGAAGCTGCTCGAGGGGCCGCCGAACCCGGTCCTGACAGACCCGTGCCGTCCGAACGAGCGGTCGAAGTTCCCTTCTGGGTTCATCCGCGCGAGGAAGAACGTGGATCGGGTCAGCCGGTTGTTTTTGGATTTCGAGACTCGTTTCGAGATCCGGCCCGCGAAGAGCAGGCGCCCACGCGAGTCAGCGGTGACGGCTGCAAACGCGGCACGTTTCGGCAGGATGATCTGGAGTCGCCCGATGCGCCCGAAGCCGGGGTCGGCGGCGCCGTCGGGGAGCAGGCGAAGCACCAGCTGCGCGCCCTTCTCCGGGGCCCCGAGGAGGACGATCTTGCCGGAGCGCGTGACGGTGGCGACTGGAGCGCTCTGGTATCCGATCGCGCGGAAGCCGGCGAAGCCGAAGCCGGGGTTAAGAGCACCTTCGGGCCCGAACCCGGTCAGCACCACAGGAGGACCGCCGCCTTCCCCGTTGCAACGAGGTTTGCCCAGCCCGACCGCAAATAGGTCGCCGCTCGGAAAGAGGGCCCCCTGCTCGAAGGAGGTGAGATCGGAGATCTGACGGAGGCCGCCTTCACCGAAGCTGGAGTCGAGGCCGCCGGATTCGGTCAGGCGAGCGACGAAGCCGGTTGAAATGGCGGTTTCGGTCGAGCTGCAGTTGACGATTTTGGTGACTGAGCCGCCGGTCAGGACCGGCCGGTCCTGCGAGTCGACGGTGAGGCTGCGGAGGCCGACGGCGGCGCCGCTGTAAAAGCCGGCGCCGATTGCCGGAGGTTTGATCCCAAAGTTCGAGACGAGCGTGCCTCCCTGCCCGAAGCTTGTGTCGACGGCGCCATCGGCGGCGATGCGCATCACCGCCGCTGAGCTGATCAGCGGGTCGGGCGTCGAGCTGGCGGGCAGTGGGCGGGCAGAGCCGCCGATCAGAACCCGGCCCTGGGAGTCGACGGCGACGCCAGCCAGCACGAAGCTCATTCCCGGGGGCCGCGCGACCGTGACCAGGCCGCCGGCGCCGAATCCTGGATCGAGCTTCCCGCTGGGCAGGAAGCGGGCGATCCTGGTGCTGCCGGCGACGACGATCTTGCCGCCCGGCGCCGGCGCCATCACCAGGTGGCCAGCGGTGAACTGGAAGGGGAGCGTGTATTTGACTCCGACGTTGCCGGCATTTTCGGCGGGGAAGGCGACCGTCGCCTTGCCGCCTTTGCCGAAGCTCTGGTCGAGTCGCCCGGCGAGGTTCGGCTTTGCGCCATGCTCCGTCTTCGCCGCCGCTGGGGTTGCCGTGACGGCCGCCGTCGCAACGAGGCAGGCCAGCATTGCAACGGCCGTGTGCGCCCGCTTGATCCGCTCTTTCCCGCTCAAATCGATACCCCTCCCCTGACTTCCTGGCTGACCAGCCAACTGATAAACAATCACTATGAGTCGTTTTAGCATAAGCAGGGCGGCACGGGCAGGCGTGCTCACCGGTGTTGCCGGGGCCGGGCTTGCGGCTGCGACGACTGCCGTCGCCTGGCACTGGCTGGCGCGGCGGCCGCTGCCCAAGCAGGAGGGCTCGATCTCCCTCGATGGGCTGGAGGGGCCGGTGCGGATCCGTCGCGACCGCTGGGGCGTGCCCCACATCGAGGCCGGTGATCGCGGCGACCTGCACTTCGCCCAGGGCTTCTGCCACGGGCAGGACCGGCTTTGGCAGATGGACATCTACCGCCGCGTCGTCCGCGGCCGGCTCTCGGAGATGGCCGGGACGGAGGGCTTGCCGGTCGACCGCCTGATGCTGACCCTCGGCATCCGCCGCACAGCCGAGCGCGAGGCGGCGGCGCTCGACCCCGAGCTGCGCGCCCAGCTGCAGCGCTTCTGCGACGGGGTCAACGCTGCTGCGGACAGCGCCAAGGCGCTGCCGTTTGAGATGCAGCTGCTGCGGCTGAAGTGGGAGCCCTGGACGCCGGTCGACATCCTCAGCCTTGGCAAGCTGCTCGCCTTCGGCCTCTCGACCAACTGGGAGCGAGAGCTGCTGCGGGCCGACATGGCCCGCGCCCTCGGCCCCGAGCTGGCGGCCAAGCTCGACCCCGGCTACCCGGCCGACAACCCCGTCGTCACCCAGGAGCCGTGGTCCGGCAACGGCCTCGCCGTCGCCGAGCAGATCGACGCCGTGCGGCGCTCGCTGGGGCTGGCGGTGGAGGCGAGCGGCTCCAACAACTGGGCGGTCACAGGGGCCCACAGCGCGACCGGCTCGCCGCTGATCGCCGGCGACCCGCACCTGCCCCCGAGCATGCCGGGCATCTGGTACCAGGTGGGGATGGCCGAAGGCGACCGCTTCGTCCGCGGCGCCTCGCTGGCCGGGATGCCGGGCGTCTACATGGGCCAGAACAACGACGTCTGCTGGACCTTCACCAACGTCATGGCCGATATCGAGGACCTCTTCATCGAGCGCATCGACGGTGAGCGCTACCTGTTTGAAGACGAGTGGCGCCCGCTGGAGATCGTGCGCGAGGAGATCCCGGTCAAAGGCCGCTCCGAGCCCGAGATCCTCGATGTCCGCTGCACCCACCACGGCCCGATCGTCAACGAGGCGCTCGGCGCCGACGAGGCCGAGCCGCTGGCGCTGCGCTGGCTCAGCCTCGACGAGCCGACCAGCTTCAGCGGCATGTTCGAGCTGCTCGAGATCTCCTCCGGCCCGGAGTTGATCCGCAAGCTCGAGGGCCACACCTCGCCCGCCTCGAACCTGATCTGGGCCGACCGCCAGGGCTCGATCGGCTACAAGCTGATCGGCCGCCTGCCGCTGCGCAAGGGCGGCTGCCCCGACCTGCCGAAGCCGGGCTGGACGGGAGAGTTCGAGTGGGAGGGGACGGTCCCATATGAGGAGCTGCCGGAGACAATCGACCCCGAGAGCGGCTTCCTCGTCACCGCCAACAACCGGATCGTCGGCGACGAGTACCCGCACCACATCACCAGCGACTGGCTCGACGGCTTCCGCGCCCGCCGGATTGAGGAGCTGCTGCGGGCCAGCGACGAGCACGACCTCGAGAGCTTCGAGCAGATGCAGTCCGACAACCTCTCGATCCCCGGGCTGGAGGCGGCGCGGCGGCTGGGGAGGATGTCGCCCGCCGGCCAGCGCGAGCGCAGCGCGATCGAGCGGCTGCGCAGCTGGGACGGGGAGCTTGGGCCCGAGACGATCGCCGGCACCATCTACCAGGCCTTCCTGCTGCGGCTGGCGCGCGAGGTGGCGCGCTGCGCGATCGGCGACCGCGACCTCGCCGAGCGCTGGCTCGACCGCGCCGACAACGGCTTCATGCCCCACATCACCTCGCCCTGGCGCTGGCACTCGCACCTGATGGACCTCTGGGAGGCCGGTGACGAGGAGTTGATCGGCAGGCCCTGGGACGGCCTCGTGCTGGAGGCTCTGAGCGGTGCCCTCGACGACCTCTCCGACCGCTTCGGCCCCGACCCCGAGGGCTGGCGCTGGGGCCACGTCCACGAGCTTGAGTTCCCGCACGCGCTGGGCGAAGCCAACCCGCTGCTGCGGCGGCTGCTCAACCGCCGGCTCAAGGCCGGCGGCGCCCAGGAGACGGTGAGCCAGATCGCCTACGACCCGAACGACCCCTACAAAGCGGTCTGGGCGCCGAGCTGGCGGATGATCGCCGACCCGACCGACCCGGCCCGCTCGCGCTGGCAGATGTTCACCGGCCAGTCAGGCCACCCAGCCAGCCCGCATTACGACGACCTCCAGCCCGACTGGCTGCAGGGGCGGACGCAGCCGATGGCGGGCGAGGGTCCCTGGCGCGAGCTCGACCTCGTGCCCCATGGGGCCTATCCCGGCAGGGGTTCCACTTAACTTTTTCGAGCGGCGCTGTTGGCTATCGGCGATTGTCGCCGGCGAAAAAGTGCAAGACGTTCCACCCCTACCGGGATAGGCCCTTGGCCGGGGAGGCGAATCGAGTGGGCGGTCGAACGGTTGGAGCAGGTATGCGCACCCTCACGATCGCCTTACTGCTTCTGATCGCCCTTCCTGCCGCGGCTGCGGCCAAGGTCGTCCACTTCGCAGGCGAGAAAGCCGACGTTCCCGCCTCCTGGCCGGTCTACAAGCTCGCCCAGCACCCGCGGATGTGCGTGCGGATGGATCGCCGCGCCGTCTACCTGGGGACGCCCTCGCCGAGCCAGCGCTGCCCCGCCGACGCGATCGGGCGGCAGCGGGCGATCGTCATCGACCCGCAGGTGGCCGCGCGGGCCGCGGCCCTGCCCGCCACGCCTCGGCCTGGCTCGACGGCCACCTCCTCGACCGCGATCACCGACTTCACCGGCCCCGGCTTCGACGCCTGCGCCACCCCCTCGACGAAGACGATGGCGGCCTGGGGCGCCTCGCCCTACCGCGTCCTCGGCGTCTACATCGGCGGCGCCAACCGCGCCTGCTCGCAGCCGAACCTGACCTCGACCTGGGTCAACGAACAGCTCGAGGCGGGCTGGCGCCTGATCCCCACCTACGTCGGCCTGCAGTCGCCGACCTCGAGCTGCGGCAGCTGCGCCAAGATCAGCTCCTCACGGGCGACGACGCAGGGGACCGAAGATGCCGAAGACGCCGTCGCCCAGGCGCAGGCCGTCGGCATCGTCCCCGGCAACCCGATCTACTTCGACATGGAGAGCTACTCGCTGACGACGAGCTCCAGCCGGGCGACGCTGACCTTCCTCGCCGCCTGGACCGCCCGCCTGCACGCGCTCGGCTACACCGCCGGCGTCTACAGCAGCAGCGCCTCCGGGATCGCCGACATTGCCGGCGAAGTCGGCCTCGGCTACGAAGCGCCTGATGACCTCTGGATCGCCAACTGGAACGGCCAGGCCAACACGATCGACCCGGTCGTGCCTAGCACCTACTGGGCCCACCACCAGCGCCTGCACCAGTACCGCGGCGCCCACAACGAGACCTACGGCGGGGTGGCGATCAACATCGACAGCGACTACATCGATGGCGCGACCGCCGGCGCCATCGCCCCCCAGCAGGTGGTGCCGCCGCTGCTGGTTCCCAGCGTCAGGGCGACGGGGAGCCGGGTGCGGGTGCAGGTCCACTGCGGCTGGGCGGCCGGCGAAACCTGCCCGGGGCAGATCGTGATGCGCGCCCACGTCCGCCTCTCGGGCCATGTCGCCCAGGTGGCGATCGCCCACCGCGCCTTCAACCTCGCCGGCGGCCACACCCACACTTTCCTCGTCGTCCTCAACTCCCGCGGCCGGCTGCTCTACCGCGAGCGGGCCAGCATCAAGGCAAAGCTGCTGGTCGCGATCCCCGGCGCCCGCAGCACCACCGCGGTGACGCTCAAGCGGAGGCCATAAGCGCAATTCAAAGGTAGTTATAGGCAGTTATATGGATTCAAGCTATAACTTGCTATAACTCACTAGAACGTGGATCCGATCGGGAACCCCTACACCCCAAATGCCGGCTCACGCCCTCCTGAGCTGGCGGGCCGTGAGAGTGAGATCCAGCAGTTCGAAGTTCTCGTTGGACGGTTGAAGAGAGGCGCCACCGAGCAGAGCATTGTCGTGCGCGGATTGCGCGGGGTCGGGAAGACGGTCCTACTCAACGCTTTCGAGGATCAGGCCGAGAGCGCAGGCTTCTTGACCTTCTACCACGAGCTGACCCCCGACACGAACCTCATCGACGAACTTGTGCGTGACGCGGAGAGGGCACTTGACCGTTTAAGCCTTGGGGCGCGGCTAGGAGGTCGTATTCGCAGTGCCCTTGGGCGCCTCAAGACGATTCGGCTTACGGGCCCTGAAGGTTTCGGCCTCGCCGTCGACATCAGAAGCGCTGACGAGGGGACGATCACTGCGGATCTGACCGACCTCTTGCTTGAGTTAGGGGGCGCCGCGCGGGAGCATGAGACCGGCGTCGCGATCTTCCTCGACGAGCTGCAGTTCGTAGACGAGGTTCAGTACCGAGCCCTGATCAGCGCCCTGCACCGGGCCACCCAGAAAGAGCTGCCGATCACGGTGGCGGGCGCGGCGCTGCCACAGATCCCCCTCCTGACCGGGGAGGCGCGGTCATACGCTGAGCGGCTGTTCGACTTTCCGACCATCAAGAATCTGGACGAGCCGGCGGCCACCATGGCCTTGGTCGAGCCGGCCCGGCGCCAGGGCGTCGATTTCTCGCCAGATGCGTTGGAGATGGCGCTTGAGTGGACGGCTGGCTATCCCTTCTACATTCAGCAGCTCGCCAAGCATGCCTGGAATCTGGCGCCCGAGTCGCCGATCACGGCGACGGATATCGAAAGAGCGATGCCCGTCGCCCAGGCGGCGCTGGACAAGAGCATCTACGAGGTCCGGATGCAGCGTGCGACCGATGGCGAGCGCCGTTATATGCGAGCCATGGCCGAGCTAGGAGTGGGCCCATACCGGTCCGGGCAGGTGGCGGAAAAGACGGGCCACTCGGTTACCCAGGCTTCGCCCACGCGCCAGCAGCTGATGACGAAGGGCCTGATCTACGCCACTGAGGACTTCGGCTACGTTGACTTCACGGTGCCGCGGTTTGCTGAGTTCATGCGCCGCCACATTCCGTATCAGGCCCCAGCTGATTCTTAGGCGGGTTCGCTAGCAGCCTCGACCGCCTTCACCAGCTCGATGATCTCGGGCGGGGCCTTCTCCGGGGAGCCGCTGTCGAAGGGGGGCTGGGGGTCGTACTCGAGGCCGAGCTGGACCGCCTGGGCGATCTCCGGGCCCACCTCCTGGGCGACCAGGTGCAGGGCCATGTCGATTCCGGCCGTGACCCCGGCGGCGGTGATCGTCTTGCCATCCTCGACCCAGCGCCCGCCGACCGGATCGGCGCCGTACTCGCGCAGGCGGTCGAGCTGGATCCAGTTGGTGGTCGCCCGCTTGCCCTGCAGCAGGCCGGCGGCGCCGAGCACGAGCGAGCCGGTGCAGACCGAGGTCGTCCATTTCGTCGTCTTGTCGATCTCGCGCAGCCAGGAGAGGACGATCTCGTCCTCGAGCAGGGCTCGGCTGCCTTCGCCGCCGGGGACGAGGACGATGTCGGCCTCGGTCACCTCGTCGAGCGAGTAATCGGCGGTGAGGCCGAGGAAGCCGCTGTCGGTGCGGATCTCGCCTTTGGTGGGAGCTACGAACTTCACCTCCCATCCGGGGACGGGACGGAGGACCTCGTAGGGGCCGATCGCGTCGAGGGCGGTGAGCTTGTCGAATATGAGGATGGCTATTTGCATGAGCCAATCTTGGCGGCGGTTGCCGGCAAGTTCCAGAGGCAGGATTGCCAATGTTCGCTAGATTCCTGCCATGCACCGCGTTGCCGCTCTCTGCCTCGACGGGCTGGTCGCCTTCGACCTGACCGCGCCGGCGCAGGTCTTCACGCCCGCCTACAGGGCTGATGGCGCGCCGCCGCTCTATGAGTTCTTGGCCTGCTCGATCGACGGAGCGGCGGTGGCGACGACGACGGGCTTCTCGGTCACGCCGCAGCATGGGCTGGAGGCGCTGGCGCGGGCGGAGACGATCGTCGTCCCCGGCTACTTCGCGGCTTTCTCGCCGCCGCCGCAGGAGGCGCTCGATGCCCTCCAGCTCGCCGCCGAGCGCGGCGCCCGCGTGCTCTCGGTCTGCACCGGCGCCTTCGCCCTCGCCTACGCCGGCCTGCTCGACGGCCGCCGGGCCAGCACCCACTGGCAGTGGTCGGAGGAGCTGGCGGCGCGCTTCCCCGCGGTCGAGGTCGACCCGGCCGCGCTCTACGTCGACGAAGGCGAGGTGATGACCTCGGCCGGGCTCAGCTCCGGCATCGACCTCTGCCTGCACGTCGTCCGCAAGGACTTCGGCGCCGCGGTCGGCGAGCGGGTCGCCCGCCACCTGGTCGCCGCCCCGCACCGCGAGGGCGGCCAGGCCCAGTTCATCAAGCGGCCCGAGGTTGGGCCGATCGGCTCGCTGGAGGCGACCCGCCGCTGGGCGGGGGAGCGGCTGGCCGAGCCACTCGACGTCGCCGCGATGTCGCGCCACGCCGGGGTCAGCCCCCGCACCTTCGCCCGCCGCTTCCGTGAGGAGACGGGGACGACGCCGCTGCAGTGGCTGCTCAGCCAGCGGGTGCTGGAGGCCCGCCGCCTGTTGGAGGAGTCCGACCTGCCGATCGACGAGGTCGCCTGGCGGGCCGGCTTTGGCACCGCCGCCTCCCTGCGTGAGCACTTCCGGCGGGCGCTGGCGACGACGCCGACCGCCTACCGGCGCTCGTTCACCCCGGTCGCCGCCTGACCATTAGGCTGATTTGTCGTGAGCCGCCGCGACCAGATCAAGCTCAGCGACGAGGAGCTGCTGGAGCTGCTCGATTCCGAGCGGGTGGCGATCGTCTCCAGCAACGGCCCACGCGGCTGGCCGCACTCGATGCCGATGTGGTTCGTCCCCCGCCGGGGCGAGATCTGGATCTGGACCTACGCCAAGTCGCAGAAGGTGCGCAACCTCGAACGCGATCCGCGGGCGACGTTGCTGGTCGAGACCGGCCACGAGTACTCGGAGCTGCGCGGCGCCTCGATCGAGGCCGAGGCGGAGATCCACCGCGACCCGGAGACGGTGCTCGGCTTCGCCGAAGAGTTGACCCTGCGCTACGCCGAGGGAATCTCCTCGATCGACGGCGACGCCAAAGCGGCATTGGAGGCGCAGGCGCCGAAGCGGGTCGCGATCCACTTCAAGCCCCAGCGCACCGCCAGCTGGGACCACCGCAAGCTCGGCGGAACCTACTGAGCTCTCGCTCCTGGCACGCCTAGTTCCAGATGGCCAGCGGCAGGTTTTCCCGGATCGTCTCGTCGGCGGTGACCAGCGGCGCGTTGGCGACAATCGCGTGCGCCGCAATCAGGCGATCGAACGGGTCGCGGGTCCAGGAGAGCCCGGTTGCTGCCTGGATCAGCTCGGTGAGAGGCAGGTCGGCGGGCTGCAGGCCGATGCTGCGTCGCAGTGAGGCCAGTGGCGCTGAGGCTGGTTTGCTGACCCTCCCGATCTCGTAGAGGTAGGTCAGCTCCAGCTCAACGATTGGTGAAAAGAAGGCGTCTCCAGACTCCATCAACTTGCGGGTCTTCGCCGGGATGCGCCGGTCGGCACCCTCAAACAGCCAGCCGACAATATGGGTGTCAAGAAGGATCAGGGTTCCACTCCGATGACCAGTCGATGTGGATCAGCTCATCGGGGTCGCCGACGATGTATCCCTCGTTCCGCGGCAGCCGATCCCAGATCGACCGCTCCTGCTTTGGCGCGATCACCAACATCTTTCCCCCCCGGTTGATCTCCAGCGGCTGCCCGCTCTCGAGCACCTCGTCCAGCAGCCGATAGACGTCGGCGCGTAATTTCGAAGCGCTGATAGCCAAGAGAGCCTCCGTTGATCTCGTACGTACGCTTACTAAATGATTAGTACGTACCATAGCACTTCGCCGATCGTCGGCTGTTCGAGGCTGGATCGATCTCTCAAGCGTGATCATCGACCCAAGCTACCGCCGCTTCGGTCGCGGGATGCGCGCGCAAAGAAACAATTCCCGGCCAATTTTGTGACGAGATTCAGTGCGCGCGATGGTGGCGCCGCACGACCCGGATCTTGACCTGCTTGGAGATCGCCTCCTGGTAGGTCGTGTTTTCGGCGATGGTCGCGTGGAACTTCGTGTTGTGGCCGACGCGGACCAGGAAGTGGGCTGTGCAGGCGCGGTTGAGGCTGTGGGTCGCGATCGTCCGGCTGCCGCGCCGCAGCCGCACTCGATCCCCCAGCCGCCCCTCGCAGGGCGAGACCCAGGCCACCATCGCCGCCCGGCGGTTGCGTTCGACCTTGTGGCCGACCGCGCGCAGGCCGATGAAGGAGAACTTCTTCGGCGAGGCCGGGGCCGGAGCCGGGGGTGAGCAGCTGGCTGCGGTCGAGCCGACGAAACGCTGGACCGCTCCGCCGCCGGAGACCACGTAGAGCCGCCCGCAGGAGTCTTCGCCGAAGGAGTCGAGGTTTTCCACGTGCAGGCCCTCGGGGCGGTCGCTCGTCAGCGGGGCGGCGAGGTCGAGCGAGCGGATTTCGCCGTTGCAGGCGTCGCCGTAGACGTAGCGGCCGTAGAGGTCGGCGACGCTCGGGTCGCGCTCGACGTAGCCGCCGATGATCGCGCCGCTGCAGGAGCCGCCGAAGTGGGGGTAGTCGAAGACCGGGCTGACGAAGCCTCCTACCGGTGGCGACCCGCACTGTGGGTCGGTCGCCGGCCCGGCCAGGAACCCCTCGCGGCAGTTCCAGCCGTAGTCGGCGCCGACGCCCAGCCCCGGCGCGGCGGCGTAGTCGATCTCCTCCCGGGCGCTCTGGCCGACATCGCCGATCACGATCGCGCCGTTGAGGCGGTCGAAGGAGAAGCGGAAGGGGTTGCGCAGCCCGTAGCTCCAGATTGCCTTGGCGTCGCCGGCAGCGGCGGGGAAGGGATTGCCGGCAGGCACGGCGTAGGGCAGCAGGCCGCTCTGGCCCGGGTCGATGCGGAGGATCTTGCCGAGCAGTTTGGTCAGGTCCTGGGCGTTGTGAAGTTCGTCGTTGCCGCCGCCACCGTCGCCGGTCGAGATAAAGAGGTCGCCTTCCGGCCCGAACTGAAGCTGGCCGCCGTTGTGGTTGCTCTGGCCCGGGTGGGGGATTTTCAGCACGTTGCGAAGGCTGGAGAGCTGCGCTTCTTTGCCGGTGGCTGTGAGCTCGGCGACGTGGATCTCACCCGGGACTTCTTTGCCGGTGTAGTCGGCGTAAAGCAGGCCGCTGCTGTCGAAGCTCGGGGCCAGCGCGATCGAGAGCAGGCCGCGCTCGCCTTCGCAGCAGCTGACGACGGAGCTGAGATCGGCGAAGGTGTGGCTCGCGCCGCCGTTAACTTCGATGATCTTGCCGGCGCGCTCGACCACGAACAGGCGGTCCGGGTTGCCGGGGTCGGAGGTGACGTAGATCGGTTCTTCGAAGCTGCCGACCGGCTGCAGCGAGGCGGCTGGCGCGGCCGAGGCGGCGGCCAGGGAAAGGACCAGAGAGATCGTGCAGATGAGTCCGAGGGTCTTCGCCATTGGCAAGAGCTTAGGTAGTTCACGTCTTCGCTACATCTGGGCGGGACCAGTGTTCAGAGTGACGTGACCGTTACCTTTCCCCACTCGTGAGACGCCGAAACCTGACCGCCGCCATCTTCCTCGCCTGTCTCGCGGCGGCGGTTCCGTTGACGACGAGCGGGGCGCCGGCCGCGGTCACGGTCGCGCCGCCAGCCGGTTTCTTCGGGATCACGCCGCAGACCCCGCTGACGCCGGAAGACGCCCGCTACATGGCTGCGGGCGGGATCGGGAGCGTGCGCTGGCCGCTGGTCTGGTCGACGGTGCAGCCGACGGCGAAAAGCGCCTACGACTGGAGCAGCTTCGACCCGGTCGTCTCGATCGCCGCCCAGGCCGGCCTGCAGGTGCTGCCCTCGATCGGCGGGCCTCCCACCTGGGTTGCCAGCAAGTCGACGACGATGCCGATCGACACCGCCAAGCAGCGCGCCGCCTGGCAGGCCTTCCTGCGGGCGGCGGTCAAACGCTACGGGCCGGGCGGCGAATTCTGGAAGCTGCACGCTCACGAAGGCGTCAACTACGAACCGGCGTTGACACCGGCGCTGCCGATCAAGACCTGGCAGATCTGGAACGAGTCCAACTTCTTCTACTTCGCCTATCCGGTCTCCCCGGCTCGCTACGCGAAGCTGGTGACGATCTCCAGCCAGGCGATCAAATCGGTCAGGCCGGGGGCGAAGGTGCTGCTCTCCGGGCTCTTCGGCCAGCCGACCGCGAGCGGCAAGCGCGGCATGCCCGCCGCCACCTTCCTGCGCCAGTTCTACAAGACGCCCGGGATCAAGAGCCGCTTCGACGCCGTCTCGCTGCACCCCTACGCGGTCGACGCCGAAACGCTCGAAGAATACGTCGAAGAATTCCACGAAGTGAGCGTCGAAAACCACGATCGCCCCGGCTTCTACATCACCGAGATGGGCTGGGGATCGCAGAACGACTTCAACCACGATGCCTTCGAGCAGGGCAGCGCCGGACAGGTGCGGCAGATGCGCGATTCCTACGAATACCTGCTCGCCAACCAGAGCCGGCTCAACCTCAAGGGCGTCTACTGGTTCTCCTGGAAGGACCTCAAGGGCCTCTGCGACTTCTGCGACTCGGTCGGCTTCTTCAAAGAAGGGCCAAAGTTCAAGCCGAAGCCCGTCTGGCCCGCGTTCGTGAAG
Organism: uncultured Conexibacteraceae bacterium; assembly: GCA_964401995.1. Classification (GTDB taxonomy): domain Bacteria; phylum Actinomycetota; class Thermoleophilia; order Solirubrobacterales; family 70-9; genus DATCBF01. Next base: position 142,627 of record CAYOAP010000002.1, read on the forward strand.
CTCACGGGCGGCCGCGTCCGACCTTGACGGCTGCTTGACCTCCGCCGCGGCCAAAGGCTGGCTCAAGCAGAACGCCGCCCTGGCGCTGCTCGGCGCAGCCTTGCTCGTCGCGGCGGCGGTGCTGCTCAGCTACGCCTCGGGCCTGACCTACTTCCAGGACAGCTGGGAGTACCTGATGCACAGGCGCGGACTCTCAGTCGACGCGCTGCTGAAGCCCCACAACGAGCACATCGTGCTGATCCCGGTGGCGATCGAGCAGCTGATCCTGCGGGTCTTCGGGATGAGCTCGACGACGCCCGAATTCGTCGTCCTCACGGCGCTGCTGCTGGCCACGGCGACCCTCGTCTTCGTCTACGCCCGCCGCCGCCTCGGCCCCTGGCCGGCGCTGATGGCGGCGGTGCTGCTGCTCTTCCTCGGCCCCGCCTGGCAGGACCTGCTCTGGCCCTTCCAGATCGGCTTCGTCGGCTCGCTCCTGTTCGGGATCGCGATGCTGCTGGCGCTGGAGCGCGCCGACCGCCGCTGGGACCGGGCCGCCTGCCTCTTCCTCGCGATCTCGATCGGCTTCTCCACGATCGGCCTCACATTCGCGCTCGGCGCGGCCGTCGACATCCTGCAGCGACGCCGCTCCCGCGGCCTGCGCCGCGCCTGGCTGGTCGCCGTCCCCCTGTTCTTCTACGCGGCCTGGTACCTGGGCTGGGGGCACGACGCCGAAACCCATCTCACTCTCCACAACGTCCTCGTCTCACCCCGCTTCGTCGCCGAAGGCTTCTCCTCCTCGCTTGCCTCGCTGCTGGCGCTGGCGACGATCGCCGACGAAGCGGTCGGCCGCTCGCAGTGGGGCCTGCCGCTGCTCGTCATCCTCCTTGCCCTGCTGGGCTACGCCAAGGTCCGCAAGCCCGGCTTTTCTCCCCGCCTCTGGCCGGTCCTCGCCAGCGCGGCCGCCTTCTGGTTCCTGGCCGGGTTCAACTACATCCCCGGGCGGGAGGCCTACTCGAGCCGCTACCTCTACGCCGGGGCGGTCTTCGTCCTGCTGATCGCCGCCGACCTGCTCAAGGGCGTGCGCATCGGCCGCCGGGCCCTGGTTGCCGGCGGGGCCGTCACCCTGGTCGCGGCCGGCTTCAACCTCACCCCGCTGCGCGAAGGCCGCGACTTCTTCCGCCAGGAGACGGTGCTGACCCGCTCCGACCTGGCCGCGCTCGAGATCGCCCGGCACACGGTCGAACCCTCCTTCGCCCTGTCCCCGGAAGTTGCCGGCAGCCGCTTCCTCGACGAAATCACCGCCGGCGAGTACCTGCAGGCGGTGCGCGAATACGGCTCCCCCGCCTATACCCCGGCTGAGTTGGCGGACGCGCCCGAAGTCGGCCGCAAACAGGCCGACACCGTCCTCGCCAACGCCCTGCCGGTGAGCAGCGAAGTCGAGGAAGGGGAGGCGCCGGGCCCGCGTGGCCACTGCGTCTCAATCCCCGGAGGCGCGGGGCCAGGTGCGCAGCCCCTGAAGCTCAGCCCCGGCCTGACGCGAATCGAGTTCCCGCCGGGCGGGCCAGGGACGATCCGCCTGCGCCGCTTCGCGACGACCGAATACCCGCTGATCACCGAAGGCGTCGCCGGAGGCTCGACGACGCTGCTGCGGATCCCGCGCGACAGCGCGGTGCGGCCCTGGCGCCTGCAGGCAGAAGCGGCGCAGGGCGCGACGGTCTGCCGCTAGGGTGGCGAGGTCTGGGGAAGATCGCGTCTGACCCAGCGGGGACCTTTAGATCGATGCCGAACGCCAGCGAAGATGTCCTGACGTCGAGCGAGGCGGGCGGCAAGGTGATTCGCGGCAGCGCGATTCGAGTCGTCGCCAACGTCGCCGGTGTCGGGCTCGGCCTGATCACCGCCACGCTCTTGCTGCGGCACCTCGGGGTTGCTGAATCGGGCCGCTATGTGACCGTGCTGTCGCTGGTCGGCATCGCGGTCAGCGTCGCCGACAACGGGCTCAACGTGACAGCCAGCAGCGAGCTGGCTCGGCTTGAGCCCGGAAAACGGCGGCTGCTGTTGGCGAACATCTTCGGCCAGCGCCTGCTCGTCGCCTTCGTCGCCCTGATCGCCCTGGTCGCCTTCGCCCTGGTCGCCGGCTATCCGAGTGAGATGGTCACTGGCACCGCCCTGGCCGGGGCCGGGGTGCTGATCGTCGCCATCGCCAACTCGATCCTGGTCCCGCTCACCGTGCAGCTGCGCAACGCCGGCGTCGCCTTTGTCGACTTCCTGCGACAGGTCGTCACCCTCGCCGGGGTGGCGTTGCTGGTTGCCCTCGGCGCCCAGCTGACGCCCTTCTTCGCGGTCCAGATCGTCGTCGGCGTCGCCGTGGTCGCCGTCACCCCGCTGCTGGTCGGCCGTGGGGGGCTTGTGCGGCCGCGCTTTGACCGTTCCGATCAGCGCACGCTGATGCGGACGGCCTTGCCGGTGGCAGCCGCGCTGGCGCTCGGACAGGTTTACTTCCGGCTGGTGATCGTGCTGATGTCGCTGATCTCTTCCGCCGAGCAGACCGGCTACTTCGGCGGCTCCTTGCGGGCAATGGAAGCGCTGATCACGATCCCGGTCCTGATCGCCGGCGTCGCGTTGCCGCTGCTGACGGCAGCTGCCCGCGACGATCGCGCCCGCCTGCGCTACGCGGTCGAAGGCCTCGGCGAGGGCGCGGTGATCGCTGGCGTGCTCGTGATCCTGGTCACGGTCCGCGCCGCCGAACCGGTGATGACCGCGATCGGCGGCGCCGCTTTCGGCCCTTCGGGCGCGGTCCTGCGCATCCAGGTGGTCGCGCTGCTGTTCATCGCGCTCTACCAGATCTGGACGGTGTCGCTGGTGGCGCTGGGGCGGCAGCGGGACCTGATCTTGACCAACGCCCTCGGCCTCGCCGCGGTGGCTATCTTCGCCGGCCTGCTGGTCCCCGCGTCCGGCGCTCGGGGCGGGGCCGTCGCGACCGTGCTCGGCGACGCGGTTCTTGCCGGCCTGATCTACTGGCGGCTGCACTTGGCGACCGGCAGGGTGATGGTCCGGCTGGGCTTCCTGGCCCGAGTGGCGTTGGCCGCCGCCGCCGCCTCCGTGCCGCTTTTGCTCACGGGCATCCCCGACCTTGTCGCCGCCGGGCTGTCGGCGGCGCTGTTCATCGGCGTCGGCCACCTGGTCGGCATGGTTCCCGACGAGCTGCGTGAAGCGCTGGGCCCGCGCGGCATGCTCAGGGCCGCCAAGTGGCCGGTGGAGAGCCAGTGAGCCTCCCGGCAAAGATCTTGGGGCCGCTTGCCAAAAAACTCGGCTTGATGCCCCGTTCGGCAATGCTCACCTCGCCCTACCGCGGCGTCCGCAGGCTCGGCACTCTTGCCTTCGCCCTGCGCATGCTCTTGACGGTACGGCGAACCAAATGGTTCTACAGCAGGGGACGCGTTCCCGCGACTCGCATCGAGTGCCGTCCGCCGACACCCGTCGCCGACGTCGACGTCGAGCTCTGCCGGCGCCTGATCGCCGCTTTCTCCAAGGCCTGTGAGCAACAGCCCGGCGCGCAGTCGACCGAAGGCATGTGGTCGTGGATCTCCGATGCTCGTCAGCGCGATCTCGCCGTCGTTCTCAAAAAGGGCGATCCAGCGGCGCTTGCCGAGCTGATGGCGTCGATGCTGGCGCAGGACTTTGTCCTCGGCATGGCCCAGGGGCCGCTGATTCGCCAGACACGGTTCCGGCTGGAAGCACGCGCCTGGGGCCTGAAATCTCTAGATGGGCTCGCCTCACTGGCCGAGGCGCTTGGCGTCGTGGCGGTGGAGAGCCCTGAGCAGGGGGGCGCGGGGCTGGCCTTCGAGGCGAGCTTCGCCGAGCTGTTCGCCGCGATCGAGGGCGAGCTTGGCTTCCGCGTCGATTTCCCCGACATCGGCGCGCCGAGCGGGCTGGCGGTCGAGGGTCGGCTGATAACGCCTGACACGCCGGACCAGATCTATGCCGCGATGCGCCTCGACCAGGCGATCAGCTTGCACCTTGGCCGAGGGGCCGGCAATGACCCCTTGCGGATAGTCGAGATCGGCGGTGGCCATGGCGCGATGTGCCACTGGTTCTTGCAGCGGCAGGCGGCTGTGGCCCGCTACACGATCGTCGACCTGCCGATCGTCAACGTCCTCCAGGGTTACTTTCTGGGTCGCGCCCTTGGCCCGGACCGCGTCTCCCTGTACGGCGAGCCGCCTGCCCAGGTGGAAATAGTCCCCAACTTCGCCCTGGCGGAGGTAGAGTCGCCATGCGACGCGCTGGTCAACAAGGACAGCATGCCGGAGATGCCCTACGAGGCGATGATGGAGTACCTCGAGTGGGGGGCTGACAACTGCGAGGGGCTTTTCTACAGCCACAACCAGGAGGCCGCGGTGGAGTTCCTCGGCGAGACCCAGGGAGTGGTTCACAAAGCTGTCGCCGAGATGGGGGGTTTCGAGCGGCTGCGTCGGGATGCCGCCTGGGTCAGAGGCGGCTATGTCGAGGAGGTCTACGTCCCGCGGCGCTCAGCGCCAGCGGTGCCAGGCGAGCCAGGCGAGACCCCGCCGCGTTAGCGGTCCCGCTTCCTCGTAGTGGCGGGTGCGATTGTCGGCGAGCAGCAGATTGGCCTGCTTGCCGGCCCGGAAGGTGCCGCTCTGGCGCCAGCGCTCGGGGGGGTAGGCGACTCCGTCGCGGCCGACCACGAGCGTCTTCAGGCCCCGCTCTTGGACCTGGCGGGTGAGGCTGCGGCTGCCGCCCTCCAACGCCACCGCCCCGAGCTTGTCGACGCCGGTCGGCCACTCGAGCGAGAGCAGCAGCTCGCGGCTGAGCGCGAAGCAGTTGGTGCGCAGGTGCGGGTTGGGGAACGGCTCGTGGCCCGGGCGGAGCTTGCGCAGTGGGCCTGGCCGCACGGCATTGGGGCTCTCGTAGGAGCCGGTCGCCCCGACCATGCCTGCCCCGGGGCTGAGCAGCGCCCGCTCGAGATGTCCAAGCCAGCCGTCGGCGAGGACGACGCTGACGGTGTTGACGAAGCAGTAGCGCTCGGCGGCGACCCGGTCGGCGGTCGTCCGATAGTGGTCGAGGTCCATCCCCTCGCCAAGCTCGAGCTCCTGGTGGGGGACCGCGGCGAAGGCGTCGCGCCACGGGTCTCGATCGCTCTCGGGTCCAGCCAGGACGAGGAGCAGGCGATGGTCGGCGCCGGCCGGGTGTTCGCTGTAGGAGGCCAGGAACTGTTCGGCGGCCTCTGGTCCGTAGGGGGTCCAGGCGAGGTAGGTGAGGCAGAGGGCCGGCTGGTCCATCAAGGAGTGTGCGAAGGCTCGTCCTCGTCCTGCTGCTCAAGGCGCTGCTGCAGCAGCGCCACCCGCTGGGCCAGGACCTTGTTCTGGTCGGCCAGGCGCGAGACGACCACAGAGAAATTCACCAGCATGATCAGCACGAAGAGGAAGGCCACGGCGAAGAGCGTGGCGGGGGGGTAGAAGATGCCGGCGGCGTGGGACAGAGTCGTCAACAGGCCCTGCCAGAGGGCAAGCACGAGCACCGTGACCCCCGCCAACAGCCAGAGGATCGCGTAGCGCTCCATCAGGTGCTTGCGCCTGACCAGCTCGAAGATCATCAGGCAGATGAACAGGGCCATGACCACGACCTCGATCCGCTGGCTCGCCACGCCGAATATCTGAGTCGCGGCGGCGATCACGTCGTGCTCTCGAGGGCGGGGGAGGCGGCTGCCTCTGCCTTGGTCGGCCGTCTCCTGAACAGGGCCACGAACAGCGCCAGCAGCACCTTCACCATGTAATAGACGGACTGGGTCGAGGAGATCGTCGACTCGCCGGTCATCCGTGGCGCCATCACCACCGGCGTCTCGCGGCTGCGGAGGCGGTGGACATGCATCAGCAGGATCGCCTCGACCTCCGGGTAATCGGGCGGGTAGTCGCGGGCGAACAGCTCGATGCCGCTGCGGTCGGTCATCCGGAAGCCGGAGGTGGGGTCGGTCACGCGCTGGCGCGTGATCAAGGAGACCACCCGGGCGAAGAGGCGGATGCCGATGCGGCGGGTGGCCGAGGAGCGGTAGCCGTCGGCGTCGGGGTCGAGGAACCGCGAGCCGGTGACCATGTTCAGGCCAGGATCCCCCTGCAGGAGGTTGAGCAGGTCGTGGATGTGGCGGGGATCGTGCTGCCCGTCACCGTCGACCTGGACAGCGACCTCGTAGCCGCGCTCCTGGGCGTAGATGTAGCCGCTCTGCATCGCCCCGCCGATGCCGAGGTTGAATGGAAGGCGGATCACCTCGGCCCCCGCCTCCCGCGCCCGCATGGCAGTGGCGTCGGAAGAGCCGTCGTCGATCACGAGGACATCGAAGTCCGGCGCCAGGCGCTGCAGCGAAGCGATCGTCGTGCCGATCGCTTCAACCTCGTTATGAGCCGGGACGATTGCGAGATTGCGGTTCAAGGAGGGCGATGTTACGCCGAGCCCTCGGGGGAATGTCGTCGACGATGGTCCGATAGCGTCAGCCCCGTGCCAGGGATCCAAGCCGGAAGACAGATCGCTCGGAGGCCATCATCAGCCGCCTGCTGATCACCGGTGGGGCCGGGTTTGTCGGCTCCAACCTCGCCGTCTCGCTTGCCGCGCGCCACCCCGATTGGGAGATCCTGGCGCTCGACAACCTCTACCGGCGCGGCTCGGCGCTGAACCTGCCGCGGCTGCAGGAGGCAGGGGTCGAGTTCGTCAAGGGCGATGTGCGCGAGCCGGGGGACCTGGAGCGGCTGCCGGAGATATCGGCTCTGATCGAGTGCTCGGCCGAGCCCTCGGTGATGAGCGGCGTCGACGGCGACACCGGCTACCTCGTCCACACCAACCTCACCGGCGCCTACAACTGCCTCGAGCTGGCCCGCCGTGATCGCGCCTTCGTCGTCTTTCTCTCGACCAGCCGCGTTTACCCGGTGCAGCCGCAGGTCGAGCTGAAGCTGGAGCAGGCGGAGACGCGGTTCGAGATCGCCGCCGAGCAGGCGGTGCCCGGGATCTCGCCCGCCGGGCTCTCCGAGCAGTTCCCGCTCAATGGGGCCCGCACTCTCTACGGCGCGACCAAGCTCGCCGCCGAGCTGCTGATCGAGGAGTACCGGGCCGGTCTCGGCGTGCCGGCGGTGATCGACCGCTGCGGCGTGATCGCCGGCCCCTGGCAGATGGGCAAGGTCGACCAGGGGGTCTTCACCCACTGGATGCTGGCCCATCATTTCGGCAACCCGCTCAGCTACATCGGCTTCGGCGGCGCGGGCAAGCAGGTGCGCGACCTGCTCCACGTCGAGGACCTGGTCGACCTGGTCGAGCGCCAGCTGCTCGACCAGGGAGCCTGGGACGGGCGCACGGTCAACGTCGGCGGCGGCCGCGAGTGCAGCCTCTCGCTGCTGGAGACGACCGAGATCTGCCGCCGCCTGACCGGCAACGAGGTGCCGATCACGCCGGTCGCTGAGACGCGGGCCGGCGACGTGCCGATATACCTTTCCGATTGCGCGAAGCTCTATGGCCTTGACGAGTGGCGCCCGCGGCGCGGCGCCGAGCAGGTGCTCGCCGATATCCACGACTGGATCGCGGCGGACGAGGAGCGGATTGCCGAGGCCCTCAACATCGACTCCTCCGCGGGGGGAAGGGAGTAGAAACGAATGCCGGTAGCGATCATCACGGGCGCTGGAGGGCTGATCGGCTCCGAGGCGGTCGGCCACTTCGTCGCCGAGGGCTTCGACGTCGTCGGCATCGAGAACGACATGCGGGCGCGCTTCTTCGGCCCCGAGTCCTCGACCTCGCACGTGACCGAGCGGCTGGTCGCCGAGCACCCCGAGTTCCACTGGGAGAACGCCGACATCCGCGACACTGAGGCGATCGAGCGAATCTTCGCCGCCCACGCTGGCCGGATCGAGCTGGTGATCCACACGGCGGCGCAGCCGTCCCACGACTGGGCCGCCAGCGAGCCGCAGACCGACTTCGGCGTCAACGCCAACGGCACCCTCAACCTGCTCGAGGCCGCCCGCGCCCACTGCCCGGACACGCCTTTCGTCTTCTGCTCGACCAACAAGGTCTACGGCGACACGCCGAACCGGCTGCCGCTGGAGGATCTGGAGCTGCGGCTGGAGCTGCCCGAGTCCCACCCCTACTACAAGGGGATCGACACCTCGATGTCGATCGACGCGTCGACCCACTCGCTGTTCGGCGTCTCCAAGGCCGCCGCCGACCTCCTCGTCCAGGAGTACGGCCGCTACTTCGAGATGCCGACCGTCTGTTTCCGCGGCGGCTGCCTGACCGGGCCCCAGCACGCCGGCGCGAAGCTGCACGGCTTCCTCGCCTACCTGATGAAGTGCACCGCCACCGGCACCGCTTACACCGTCTTCGGCTATGAGGGCAAGCAGGTCCGCGACAACATCCACAGCGCCGACCTGATCGCCGCATTCGCTGCCTTCCACAAGGCCCCGCGCCCAGCCGCCGTCTACAACATCGGCGGCGGCCGCCGCAGCAACTGCTCGATGCTGGAGGCGATCGCGATCTGCGAGCGGGTCGCCGGCCGCGAGCTGAGCTGGGAGATGGGCGAGGAGCCGCGGATCGGCGACCACCGCTGGTGGATCTCCGACCTGGCCCCGTTCGAAGCCGACTACCCGGAGTGGAAGCTGCGCTACGGGGTAGAGGACATCCTCAGTGAGATGTACGAGCAGAACCTGGAGCGGTGGACGGTGAACGCGGGATGAAGCTCTCGGTGGTGATGCCAGCCCAGAACGAGGAGGGCTCGGTCGGGGCGACGGTCGAAGGCGTGGTCGCGGCTCTGGAGCGGGAGGAGATCGACTACGAGGTCGTCGTCGTCGACGACGACAGCGAAGACTCGACAGCCGCCGTGGTCGAAGCGATTGGCAGCGCCAACCCGCGGGTGCGCTGCCACCGCTCCCATTACGAGCGCGGCTTTGGGATGGCGATCCGGGCCGGCCTCGACGTCTTCGAGGGCGACGCGGTGGCGATCGTGATGGCCGACGCCTCCGACGATCCCGAGGATCTGATCCGCTACCACCGGCTGCTCGAAGACGGCTGGGACTGCGCCTTCGGCTCGCGCTTCGTGCCCGGCGCCCAGATCCACGACTACCCGCGCCTGAAGCTGACGATCAACCGGCTCGCCAACTGGTTCATCCGCATCCTCTTCCGCCACCGCTACAACGACACCACCAACGCCTTCAAGGCCTACCGGCGCGAGGTGATCGAAACGATCTCGCCGCTGCTCTCCAAGCACTTCAACCTGACCGTCGAGATGCCGCTGAAGGCGATCGTCAGGGGCCACAGCTACGAGGTGATCCCGACCTCCTGGACCAACCGCACCAGCGGCGTGCCGAAGCTGGCGATGAAAGAGATGGGCAGCCGCTACCTCTTCATCGTGCTTTACGTCTGGCTGGAGAGCACGCTCAGCCGCGGCGATTACCGGGTGAGCAAAGCCGAGCGGCGCCAGGGCGCCGGCGCCCGCTAGCCGGCCTCCGCCCGCCCGCCCGCCCGAGCAGGCTGGCGAGGCGTCTGCGTCCCCAGCTCATGCGGTCTCGGCGCCGAGTCCGGCGAGCCAGGCGTGGGTGCGCGCGATGCCCGTCGCCAGTGGCGTTGGCGCGAACTCGATCAGCTGCCGCAGTCGGGCGATGTCGAGGACGATCCGATGGACTTCGAACCCGCGCGCCTCGTGCTGGGCGACCTCGGCCTCGTGGCCGACCTGTTTCTCGACCAGGCTGAGCAGGTCGACCAGCGAGGTGCCGCTGCCGCTGCCGACGTTGAGGACCGCCCCCCCCTCGCGGCTGGGGAGCAGGGCGACTACCGCGCGGGCGACATCGCCGACATAAACGTAGTCGCGGACCGTCGTGCCGCCGCCGTAGAGGTCGATCGGGATCCCCCTCTCGGTCCGGTGCAGGAAAGTGACGATGGCGCCCTGGCCGCGCTCGGGGCGCTGGCGCTCGCCGTAAACCGTCGCGCAGCGGAGGATCCGCGCCGACAGCCCGTGCTCGCGGCGAGCACTCATCACCTCGGTCTCGCACTGGAGGTGCAGCCGCCCGTAGACGCCGAGCGGGCGGGTCTCGGCGTCCTCGTCGACCGGGACCCGGTCGGGCTCGCCGTAGACGGTCCCGCCCGAGGAGAGGTAGATCAGGGAGACGTGGGGGCGTGGGCGCAGCGCCTCGAGCAGCGCCCGGACGGGGGAGAGGGTGAGCCGCGTGTCGAGCTCGGGGTCTAGCTCGGAGGCCGCCGGCAGCAGTCCGCCGGCGCTGAAGACGACGCGGTCGATGCCGTCGAGGGCGGCGGCCAGGATCTCTGGGTCGGCGGCATCGCCTACCCGAAGGTGGCCCTTGGGCAGCAGCGCGGCGACCGACTCGTCCGGGGGCGAGCGGGTCAGCACCACCGGCGGCGCGGCGCCCGCCGCGATCTCCTCGACGATCCGTGAGCCGATGAATCCGCAGCCGATGACGAGAGTTCGCGGCTCCTGCTCTCCACTGGCCGCGCGACCCTGCCGAGTGGACGCCCCTTGCACCCGGGCGAGGATAGCGATTGACCTGCCCTAATATCGCGCCTATGGCCAGCCCAGTGCGAACGCTCCTGCGCCGCGTCGCCAACAAGCTGGCGGCCCCGTACGTCGGCGAGCTGAGCACCAGGATCGACCAGATGCGGGCCGAGATCCGCGATCTGACGATCATGCGGTCCGACGTCGAGCTCGGCGAACTGCGGCGGATGCAGCTGATGCTGCGACACCTCGACGACGAAGCGACCGAGAACCGCCGCCGCCTCTACGAGCTGCGCTCGAGCGAGGAGTACGAGTTGGCCTTCTCCGAACCGGAGCCGCTGGTCTCCTTCATCGTTCCGACCCACACCCGCTTCGAGGCCCTCCGCGACGTCTCCCTGCCCTCGATCCTCGGCCAGACCCACGCCAACGTCGAGGTGTTGGTGATTGGCGACTGCTCGCCGCCGGAGACCGCCGAGGCGATCGCCGCGATCGGCGATCCGCGGGTCCGCTACTACAACCGCACAGTCCGTGGCCCCTATCCCGAGGACAAGAGCGTGCGCTGGTACATGCTCGGCTCGCCGCCCTTCAACGATGCTCTTTCGCTCTTACGGGGCCGCTGGGTTGCCGCGATGGGAGACGATGACGCGGTGCGGCCCGAGTTCGTCGAGCGAGTCCTCGCAGCGGCGCAGGAGGGGCGATACGAGAACTGCTACGGCCGCCTCCGGGTCAACTACCGCGGCGGCGACGTCTTCGAGCTTGGCAGCTTCCCACCCAAGAAGGGCGAATTCTTAACTCAGGCCGCGCTTTACCACTCCGGCTTGCGCTACTTCCAGATGAGCCTGGCGGACCCACTGTTCCAGGAGCCGAACGACTGGTCGCTGTGCCGGCGGATGATGGACGCGGGGGTGCGATTCGGGATGATCGACGCCGTGGTCTGTGACAAGCACGAGAGCAGGTACGAGTCGCATTCGGACTGGGGCGTGCATGGCATCCCCCAGGTGGATTAGCGGCCAGCGATTGGGACCGCAGCCGATGAGAAAGATGAAGATCCCGTTCATGGATCTTGCTGCCACGCAGGCCGAGATCGGTCCTGCACTGAACTCGGCGCTGACGCGGGTCGCCGAGAGCGGTTGGTACCTGCTCGGCCCCGAGCTAGAGGCCTTCGAGCAGGAATTTGCCGCTTACTGTGGGACGCGTCATTGCGTCGGGGTAGGAAGCGGTCTGAGCGCGATCGAGTTGGCGCTTCGGGCGGCCGGCATCGGTCCCGGCGACGAGGTGCTCGTTCCTGCCTACACCTGGATCGCGACCTGGCTCGCGGTATCCGCCACCGGCGCGAAGCCCGTTCCCGTCGACGTTGATGCGTCGACCTTCAACCTCGATGCGCAACTTATCCCGGCGGCACTCACCGCCCGGACCGCGGCGATTGTCCCGGTGCATCTGCGCGGAGAGCCGGCCGACATGGATCCCATTGGCCACCTCGCGCGCAGCCACGGGCTGGCCGTCATCGAGGATGCGGCACAGGCCCACGGAGCGAGGCACAGGGGCCGACGCGTCGGCGGGCTCGGCAACGCCGGCGCCTTCTCTTTCTACCCTTCGAAGAACCTCGGAGCGTTCGGCGACGGAGGGGCAGTGACGACCGATGACGATGAGCTTGCCGCGAAGGTTCGCTTGCTGCGCAACTACGGAATGAAGAACCGCTACGAGATCGAGACGGCGGGGGTGAACTCTCGACTAGCCGAGATCCAGGCGGCTGTGCTGCGCGTCAAGCTGGAGTATCTCGACGGCTGGAACGCGCGGCGGTCGGAGATCGCCGCGCGGTACCGTCAGGCCTTCGAGAGCGACGACTCGACCACGCTGCCGCTCGCGCCGTCCTGGGCAGACCCTGTCTGGCATCTCTTCGTGATCAACCGGGCGGATCGCGACCGCTGTGTCGAGAGGCTCCGGAGGCGCGGTGTCGAGACGCTGATCCACTACCCGCTCCTTCCCCATCTCGCCCCGCCCTACCGTGACCTCGGCTGGGGGCGCGGTAGCTTCCCGGTTGCGGAGTCTCTCGCCGATTCGGTTCTCAGCCTGCCGATGTTCCCGCAGCTCGATCCCGATCTGTGCGGGGCGATTGCCGCTCTGGTCGGGTAAGCCGGCTCAGTCGTCGGACCGGACGACGTTCTCGAAGTCGGCGTAGTCGCGGATGTAATCGTCCTCTTCGTAGTAGTCGGAGGCGAGCACCATGCAGACCGAGCCGGAGGAGAAGTCGAGCAACTCGCGCCAGATCATCGGAGGCAGGTAGAGGCCGACGTAGGAGCGGTTGAGCCTGAAGCTCGCCCGCTCCGACCCGTCGTCGACGACGACCTCGAAGCTGCCCGACATGGCCACAAGCAGCTCCTCGCAGGCCCGGTGGGCGTGACCGCCCCGGGTCGCCCCGCCGGGCACGTCATAGGTGTGGTAAACGCGGGATATCTCGAAGGGAACGTGCCGTTTCTGCTCGATGAAAGTGAGATTTCCCTGCGGATCATGAATGACCGGCAGCTCTACGAGGTGGCAGTTCTCGACGCCCAAGAGGACGCGGACCCTACCAGCGCTTTGGGCGCTACGATCGCCCGAGATGCCGTCGATCCACCCCACCGCCAGCATAGAAACCGAGGCGATCGGCGCTGGTGTCTCGATCGCGGAGTTCGTCGTGATTCGCCCCGGCAGTGAGATCGGAGACGGGGTCACGATCCATCCCCACGTGGTGATCGGTCCCGATGTCAAGCTTGGAAGAGAGATCGAGATTTTGCCCGGAACTTACATAGGCAGGGAACCCCGAGCCGCGGGAGCGGTCGCACGCGAGCCGGTCTTCCGGCAGCGGGTGACGATCGGCTCGGGCTGCGCGATCGGCGCCAACGCGGTGATCTACTGCGACGTCGAGATCGGTGAGGACAACCTGATCGGGGACGGCGCTTCGCTGCGAGAGCTGTGCCGGCTTGGTGTCGGCAATGTCGTCGGACGCGGGGTGACCCTGGATACCGGGGTGACGATCGGCGAAGGGACCAGGATCATGGACAAGGCGCATCTGACCGGTGGGATGGCGGTGGGGAATGGAGTCTTCATCTCGACCCTGGTCAGTTCGACCAACGACAACTCCTTTGGCAGGGAGGGATACATAAGGGATGAGGTCCGAGGCCCGACGGTCGAAGACGGCGCGATGATCGGCGGCGGAGCATCTCTTCTTCCGGGCGTTGTCGTCGGCCAACGGGCGGTCGTCGCCGCCGGGGCTGTGGTGACGAGGGACGTCGCCCCCGGCGTAGTGGTGGTCGGGGTCCCCGCCCGCCCGGTCGCCTAGCGCTCGGTGGACCGTCTACTTCTGGCCGATGACCAGGAACTGCTTGCCGAGCAGGCGCCAGGCGGCGGGCGTGCGCAGGTAGAGGTTCGTCAGCTTCGGCGAGGGGGGGAGGATTCCGCGGAAGGAGTAGGGCAGGTAGCGCGGGATCGTCCGCTCGATCTCGAAGCCCGCGGCGTAGAGGTGCTCGCCGATCGCGACGTGGGTGAGGGCGACGTAGTGGTCGGCGCAGTCCCAGTACTCGTCGGAGCAGTAACGATAGTTCGGGCCCATGATCGCGATCCGGCCGCCCTTCTCCATCACCCCGTGCATCTTTTCGAGGAAGGCGGCGATCGCCTCCTGGTCGTAGAGGTGCTCGAGGAAGTTGGAGACGTAGATGCCGTCGAAGTGGTTCGCGGGCAGCTCGGCGTCCATGATCGGCGAGGTGATCACCTTCGTGTCGGGCTTGTGGGCGGCCTCTTCGTAGCTGACCGCGTCCACCGCCCAGGTCTCCTTCGCCGGCACGGCGCCGATGAACTCGCCGCGCCCGGCCGCCGGGTCGAGGACCTTCTGGGGCTTGCCCATCAGGCCGTGGACGTGGGGGCCGATCTCCTTCCAGACGGCGATCCGCCCGTCCTGATCGATGTCCCGGAAGCGGTAGGTGTAGAGGCGCTCGTAGTTCATTGAGGCGGCATCGTAGACAACCCGTCCCCGGTCCGGCCGCCGTCGAGCACACCGTCGAGCAGGTCGGAGACCGCCCGGGCGTAGCCATCGAGCGCGTGGCGGCTCTCGACCAGCCGCCGCGAGGCGGCGCCGATCCGCCTGCGCTCGGCCGGGTCGGCGTCCAGCGCCCGCTCCAGTCCGGCGGCCAGCGCTGCGACGTCGCGGTCCTCGCAGAGCCAGCCGGTCTGGCCGTCGGCGATCAGCTCCGGCAGGCCGAAGACAGAGGTCGCCAGCACCGGCGTCTCCCAGGCCATCGCCTCGAGCACCGAGCGCGGCAGCGACTCGACGTCGGAGGCGCAGACGAACAGGTCGGCCATCCCGAACCAGCGCTGGACCTGGTCGGTGATCCCGACCAGGTGGAAGCGCTCGCTCCAGGCGGAGGCCTTGACGCGCTCGACGAGCGCTGGCGAGGCCTGCCTGGAGCCGACCCCAACGATCGCCAGGTGGGCGTCGGGGAAGCGCTCGACGACCTGCTCGAAGGCGAGCGCCAGGGGGATCTGCGCCTTGCGCGGCTCGACCGTTCCGACGCAGAGGAGGAGGTCGGCATCGGCCGGGATCCCCTCCTCGGCTCGCGCCCCGGCACGATCGAATGAAGCTCGGAAGCGGTCGATCGGCGCTGGGTCAAGGCCGTAGGGGACGGTCCGGCAGCGGCGCTGGTCGAGCACCCGCCGATACATCTGGCGGGTCCCGTCGGCCTCGAAGATCGCCAGCGCGGCGGCCGCCAGCATCGCTTCCGAGTGAGCGCGGACATCGGCGCCGAGGCCGCCCCAGAGCTCTTCCAGCTCGAAGCTCTCGTGGATCGTCCAGACCGCAGGCAGGCCGAGCCGTGCCGCCAGAGCGGCGCCGATCACGGTGTGGCCGCTGGTCGTGTTGACGAGGACGAGGTCGAACTCGCCGGGCGCCGCCCAGGCAGCGAGCTCCTCGACCCGGTCGAGGTGGGCCACGAGGCTCTCGAGCGAGGAGGGGCTGGCGATGTGGACCTCGACCCCGAGCGCTTCGAGCTCGCCCCGCAGCGGCCCGTCGACGGCGCTGACGACGGTCGGCTCGATCCGCCCCTGGCGCCGCGCCTCCCGCAGCAGGTCGAACAGGTAGAGCGAGGCGCCGCCGTGGCTGAGCACGTTGGTGAAGGCGAGCAGGCGCGGGCTCCGGCCCGTGCCGGGTGTCGGGGTGGCCACGGGACGGACCGCCGGCGAGGGCGAGGGCGAGGGCGGCTCGGCGACGACGATCGGCACCGGGTCGAACTCGAAGCGCTCGCCGGCGAGCGAGGTTGCGGCCACGCGCAGCGTCGCCGGGCCGGGGCGCAGCTCGGGGTGGGCGTCACAGCCGGCGCGCAGCTCGAACCCGGCGACCGCGGCGTCGGGCGCGTCAGAGGCAACGACGACGTCGGCCCGCGGGATCCCCATGCGGGCGCGGCCGAGCGGCATCTCGTCGAGCCAGGCCTCGACTCGGGCGGTCGGACCGGAGGGGAAGGCGACCCAGCCGCTGAGCACGATCGGGCCCTCGAAGCTGTGTCCGGGGGGCGGGAAGTCGAGCCGGCCGAGCGAGACCGCCGGATCCGGACCGCCCCGTCGCATCCTCATCGCTACCGCCTCGAGAGCAGCCCGGGCAGGCTCGGGCGGCGCCTGACGGCCCAGCGCAGGCCGGAGCTGAGGCGCGGCGAGCCGTGGTGCAGGTTGGGGTTCGAGTCCGGGTCGACCGCCGTCACCGCCCCCCAGCGCTCGAGCAGCCTTTCCTTCTCCCAGTCCGCCACATCCGTCGGCCGGCTGGAGGACTCGAAGTGGTACATGACGAGATCGGGGTCGTAGACGGTCCGCCGGCCGTTGGCGTGGAGCTTCAGGCAGTAGTCGATGTCGTTGTAGTTGACCGGCAGCACCGTTGAGAGCCCACCGAGCTCGTCGAACAGCTCGCGCCGCGTCGCCAGGCAGGCGCCGGTGACCGCCAGGCAGTTACGGGCGACCTTGAGGCCGTTCGCGTAGCCGGGGAAGTCGCCGGCGAAGCCGCGATGGAGGTGGCCGGGAAGGCCATTCTCGAAGTGCACGCCGACGTGCTGCAGCCGCCCGTCTTCCCACAGGAGCCGACCGCCGACGGCGCCGATCTCCGGCAGGCTCGAGTACATCACCAGTCGCTCGATCCAGTCCGGGGTGATCACCTCGATGTCGTCGTTGAGCAGGATCAGGTGCTCGCCCTCGCTGCGGACGGCGCCGACGTTGATCTTGGCCGAGAAGCTGAAGGGGCGGTCGAAGGTGACCAGCCGCAGGCGGTCGCCGGCTATTTCGCGCAGTTCGTGGAAGACGTTGCGCGGGGTAGAGTCGTCGACCACGCAGACGATCTCGTAGTTCTTGTAGGTCGATTTCTCGATGATGCTGCGGACGCAGTTGTTGGCAAGGACGACGGGCTCGTAGCGGATCTCGCGGACCTGGCCGCAGGTGGGGATGACGATGCTGACCAGCGGTTCGTCGGTCAGCGCCGGCCGCAGGTGGTAGACGCCGGCGTCGGCCGGGTCGCGCTCGACCTGGGCCTGCAGCCCGATCCGCTCGCACTGCGCCTGGACCGCGCGCTTGCCCGCCTCGAAGGCCCACGGTTTCGCCGCTTCGCCGCCACCGGCGGCGGAGGTCTCAAGCATGCGCCAGTGGTAGAGGACCCGGGGGACGTGGAGGACGGCCCGTGCCCGCTCGGTCACCTTGAGAACCAGGTCCCAGTCCTGGGAACCCTCGAACTCGGGGTCGAAGCCCCCCACCTCTTCGACCAGGGCTCGCCGCAGCACGCTGAGGTGGCAGGTGTACATCTGGGTCCGCATCCGCTCCGGCGACCACTCCGGCTTGAAGAACGGGCCCGAGTGGCTGCCGGCAAGGTCGATCTTGTCCTCGTCGGTGTAGACGTAGTCGCTATCGGGCCGGGCGAGGAGCGCCTCGTGGACGTGGGCGAGGGCGTCGGGGTGCAGCTCGTCGTCGTGGTCGAGGAGGACGACGAACTCACCTTGCGCCATCTCCAGCGCGTCGTTGGAGGCGGCGACTATGCCGCCGTTCTCGGTCCGCCTCTGAACGTGGACTCGGGGGTCTTCTCGCTCCGCCTCGGCCAATATCTCGGCCACGTGAGGCTCGCTCGAGCGGTCGTCGACCAGGCACAGCTCCCAGTCGTCGAAGGTCTGCGCCCGCACCGATGCCAGCATCTCCGAGAGAACATCCGCCGGAGTCTCGTAGACCGGCGTCAGGATCGAGAAGCGGGGCGCGGGCACCCGCGCTAACCCCGGCCGATGGCCTGGAGGCGACGGAGGATCGCGCTGACAAGGCGCATCAGCAGCGGCGCCCGGTGCTGGAATTTGCCGTAGACGTTGGCGACTCGCTGCGATTGTTCCTGCAACGCCGCCAGTTGTCCCAGCGCGGCGCCGAGTTCGGCGTCCTTGCCGATCAGACGGTCGCGCAGCCGCAAATTCTCCTCTTTCAGCCGATCGAGCTCGCTGCCAAGCGCCGAGCGGTCATCGAGTTCCCGTCGCTCCTCCAACTCCGCCAGCTTGCCCTGGGTGGCGAGCAGCGCGGTCCGCACCTCGGATGCCTCCTGCCGCAGCCGCCAGAGGCTGCGGTCGTAGCGCCGCACAGTCTCGGGCAGCGGCTCCTCGACCCGGGTGTAGAGCGACGCCCAGGGGGTGATGTAGGAGAAGTCGTGGTCGACGTCGCGGAGGAAGCCTTCGCGCGCCAGCAGCGCCGCCCAGGTCTCCGGTGGCTGCACGTTGAGATGGGTCGCCTCGCCGTAGTCGACCGGCGTTGTCGAGAGCAGGATGCGGTCGGTTGCGGCGCAGAGGTTGGCGATCACCTGGTCGGTCTCGGTCGGCGGGATGTGCTCGAGCACCTCAATCGAGACGATCAGGTCGAAACGGCCCTCGATCGGCTCGGCCAGCGAGCCGACGGCGCAGCGGTCGCGAACCGACTCGTGGACCTTCGAGATCGCGTACTCGGAGACGTCGACGCCGTGGACGTCGACGCCGCGCTGCGCCAGCGCCTCGACCAGGAACCCCATCGCGCAACCGGCGTCGAGGACCGAGCTTGGGTGGAGGTTACGGACGATGCCGTCGGCGATCTCACCGAAGAACTTCAGCCAGTGCTCGTTGCGCTCGTAGGGGATGCCGCAGTCGTGGCGGTAGTAAAAGGCACCGTAGTCCGGTGTCTGGGTACCGTTCACGGCCGCCTCGACCGACGTGGATTGATCAGCCATCGCGGCGAGTCTACCCATGTCGATGGCCGCTCAGGCGCGGCATGCGCGGCACCTCTTGAGCTTGTGCAAACCTACCGCCGATGCGAGTAGCAGGGGATCAGTCGTCGCGGTCGCGGTCGCGGCAGGGCGACGTGCGGAGGCGCGGCTAGGCGATGGAACAGGGCGAAATACTCCTGCTCCTGGCGGTCCACCTCGTCTTCACCGGGCTTCCCGGCGTCGCCGCCGTTCTCTTCGCGGCGCGGCGCGGCGTGCGCCAGGTCCCGGTCCTGCTGGCGATCGGCCTTGGCGCCACGGGGGTCGCCGCGATGCTCGCCTTCTGGCTCTATTACGCCGGCCACGAGCTCGGCCAGTCGTTCTCCTGCTTCCTGCTCGTCGGCTCGGCGCTGCTGGCGGGTTGGTCGCTCTATGGCAGCAAGATCGACCCGGTTCTTCTGCGCCGACTTGCGACCCCGCTGGCGCTCTGGGTGCTGGGCTCGGCCTTCCTCATCTTTCTCGGCTTCCTCCATGGCGGCGGCCACTCGCCCGAGGCGACCTCCGTGCACCGCTTCACCGGCAGCCCGCTGCCCTCGGACAACGATATCTCCCACTTCTTCACCGAATGGTTCTACTTGAAAGGCCATCACGGGACGCCACCGGTCTTCCCGCCCGAATGGCTGTCCAGCGATCGCCCCCCGTTGCAGGTCGGCTACATGCTCGCCCAGCGGCCGTTCTTCTGGAACAGCGATCTGATCGATTACCAGATCATCGGCGTCCTCCTTCAGCAGCTCTGGATCATCGGCGTCTGGGCGCTGCTGTTGGCCGCCCGGGTGGGCCGGGTCACCCGGGCGCTGGCGATCGGCACCGTGCTACTCAGCGACGTCGCGATCATCAACGGCTTCTACGTCTGGCCAAAGATGCTGCCGGCGGCGTTGCTGCTGGCCGCGGCAGCGCTGGTCGCGACGCCGCTCTGGCGCGACCTGCGTCGCAATCTCTGGGCGGCGGCGCTGGTCGCGACTTTGCTCGGGCTGGCGATGCTGGGGCACGGGTCGAGCATCTTCGGCGCGATCCCGATCGCATTGATCGCGGTCTACCGGGGGCTGCCGAGCTGGCGCTGGATCGGAGTCGCCCTGATTGCCGGCTTCGTGCTCATGGCGCCCTGGTCGGCGTACCAGAAGTACGCTGACCCCCCGGGCAACCGGTTGACGAAGTGGATGCTCGCCGGCGTTGACGAAATCGACCCTCGCGGCACCAAAGAAGCGATCTTCGACAGCTACGGCGAAGTCGGGCTCGGTGGCGCCCTCCACAACAAGGCGGAGAACTTCGTGACGATGGCGGGCGGCGGCCTCGCCTTCGATACTGCCCGCGAAGGCGTCGACGCGGTCGGCGAGGGTGACCTCAGCCTCGCCGTGAAGGACGCCCGCATCATCCTCTTCTTTTTCTTCTTGCCCTCGCTGGGGCTGTTGGTGATCGCGCCGCTGGTGATGCTGTTCGGCCGCCGCCGGGGGCGTGCCAGCCCTGGCGGCGACTGGAGCTTCGCCCTCACCTGCTGGTTGATCGCCTTCTCCGGCGCGGTTATCTGGGGGTTGCTTCTGTTCGGCAACCTGCCGAGCCGAGCCGTGCTCCACGCCGGCACCTTCGCCCTGCCGGTGCTCGCCTTCTGCGGTGCCGTCGCCGGGTTGCGCGCGACCTTTCCCCGCTTCGCCAACTGGTTCGTCCCGATCAGCGCCCTGCTGATGTTCCTGCCCTTCGTGCCCTCGCTCGAATACGAGCCGGGGTCCAGCTACTCGCTGATCGGGGCGCTGCTTACCGCTGCCAGCCTGGCGGGCTTCGGGCTCGTCGCCTGGCGCTCGGACGAGGTCGGCGAGTCGGAGGTCTCGTTGCGCGGGAGCGCTAGCGCCGGGACTGGCGCAGCTTCTTTGCCGACCGCAGCGGTGCCGTGAGCTGCCAGGAGGTCGAGTCCCTCATCGTCGCCAGCTCGCCTTCCAGCCTCTGGCTGTGAGCCGCCTGAGTTCCGTGGGCGCCGTGCAGGCGCTCGACTTCGGCGGCGAGCTGGGCGATGTGGTGTTCGAGCGCCAGGATCTCGCGCGGCTCATCGGGCTCTAGCCGCGTCAGCTCCTCGACGCTGATCTGCATCGGCTTCTTGCGGGCGAGGATGATGCCGTGGCTGGGGACGCCTTCGCCCAGCCGTGGGTGCAGCTCGACTATGTCGAAGGCGCGCCCCCAGTGGGCGCGCAGCCACCACTCGGAGTTGAAGGCGATCGGGCCGCCGAGGTCCCAGGGGTAGCCGTGCATCAGGTGGTTCATCCCGATCCGGTCTTCGTCCCACTGCTCTCCGGTCAGCGACTCGATCATCCCCTCGCCGAGGAAGGTGGCGAAGAGCAGGCCGCCGTCGGCGAGCACGCGGTGGTGCTCCAGCAGCCAGGAGGCCCAGTTGTCGGTGAAGTGGGTGTAGACGCTGAAGTTGTAGATCAGGTCGAAAAAGCCGTCCTCCTGGGGCAGCCCGGCGACTTCGGTCGACTCGAAGAAGTGGAACGGGGGAGAGAGGTTCGCCTCAAGCCAGTCGAGGCTGGGCCGGTCGAGGTCACAGCCCCAGAACTCGGCTTCGCCGGCCTCGGGGGCGAACTGCTGCAGCATCCGCCCGATCCCGCAGCCGAAGTCGAGCACGCGCTTGTCCGTCCACGACCAATCGGCGGGGAGGGTGGTTTCGAGCAGCTCGCGGTGCAGCCGCCCGGTTTCCCTGTAGATCCCGACCGGGTCCTCGTCGCCCATCGGTCCGATCCGCTGCAGCAGGTCGGGCGGGGGGATGATCAAATCGACTGGCATCGCGGGGGAATCTAGAGATCCTCGGCGATGCGGGGGGCGTCGCGGTTGAAGATCCAGGCGCCGAACAGGCAGGTCGCGACGAAGATGAAGGCCGCTGGCAGCAGCCACTCCGGCCCACCAGCCACCTCGGCCGCCGTTGGTGCTCCTGGTTCGATCACCCAGACCCGGATCTGCTGGAAGATCACCGTCAGCGGGTTGATCATCAGCAGCCGGATCACGTCCAGTTCTTCGTAGCCGCCGGGGCCGAGCGGGTAGAGGATCGGCGTTCCGTAGAACAGGACCTGGGCGAAGACCACCCAGATGATCGAGACGTCGCGGAAGCGGACGTAGAGGACCGAGAGCATCATGCTTATCCCGGCGGCGAAGACGAAGAGGGCGAGCAGGGCGAAGGGGAAGAGCAGCCAGGACCAGGTCGGGACCACCCCCCAGGCGAGGATGAAGGCGAAGACGACGACGAGGTTGATCGCCAGGTTGAAGATGCAGGTCAGCACCGTCGAGAGCGGGATCACGAGGCGGGGGAACTGGGTCTTACGGACGACGCCCTCCTGGGCGGCGACCGAGGTGACCGAGTTCGAGGTCGCTTCCTGGAAGAAGCCGTAGTTGACGATTCCGAGCAGCAGCAGCACCGGGTAGAACTCGAGTTCGGAGCCGACCCTGAAGACCTTGGTGAAGACGAAGAGCAGGACCGCGAACAGCATCAGCGGCCGCATCAGCGACCAGAGGTAGCCGAGCACGGTGCCGAAGTAGGTGCGCTTGAATTCGGTCACCGACAGCAGCCAGAGCAGGTCGAAGAAGCGGCGTCGGCCGCCCCCGAGAGCGGAGGGGCCGCGGACCTCGCGCAGCGGTCCAATTGGAGCTGGGGTGGTCGTGCTCACGGCTGCGCCGGGCCTTCCAGGGTGGTCTCGATCGTGTGCGGGAGGGCGACGATGCCGTGGCTCGCCGGGCCGCCGAAGACGTGGAAGTCGAGCGCCCGTTCGACGTGAAGGACGGTCGCCCGCGGGTCCGGGTGGCGCTTGATCCCAGCGTGGACGTAATAGCGGCCGGGAGTCAGCATGTTCTCGATCCTGATGTCGAAGTGGACCCGCTCGCCGGCCGGCAAAGGCGGCCCCTCTTCGTCGGTGTTGGTGCCGAACTGGAAGACGCCGATGCCGTCGCTGTTGGTCAGGGTGAAGCCGGCGCCGACCCCCGGCACCTCGCGCAGGATCTCGACCTCGGCGCGGATGTGGATCTCCTCGCTGTCCTCGACGTTGCCGACCCGCTCGCCGTCGGGCCGCTCCAGCCAGACGCCGAGCAGTTTCAGGTCGTCGCTGGCGAGGGTGACCTTGGCGCTTGTCTCACCGCTTTCGAAGTTGAGCCGCAGGTATTTCCGGCCGACCTCACCCGGGTCGCCGATGTACTGGACCTCGCCGTCGCTGATCAGCATCGCGCGGTGGCAGTAGGTCTCGACCGCGGCGACGTCGTGGGTGACGAGGACGATCGTCTTGCCTTCGTTTTTCAGCTCGTGGAAGGCATCGGCGCACTTCTGCTGGAAGGAGGCGTCGCCGACCGCCAGCACCTCGTCGATCAACAGCACGTCGGCGTCGGCCTGCATCATCACCGAGAAGGCGAGCCGGACCAGCATCCCCGACGAGTAGTTCTTCAATTTCAGATCGACGAACTCCTCGAGCTCGGCGAACTCGAGCACCGCCTCGAGCCGGCCGCGCGCTTCGCTCGGCGTCATCCCCATCATCACCCCGTTGAGGACGACGTTCTCGCGTGCCGTGAGGTCGAGGTTGAAGCCGACGCCGAGCTCGATGAACGGCGCCAGCCGTCCCGCCATCCGGATCGTCCCGGCGTCGGCCCGGTAGATGCTCGCCAGCAGCTTCAGCAGCGTGCTCTTGCCGGAGCCGTTGCGGCCGACGATGCCGAAGAATTCCCCCTGGCGGATCTCGAAGGAGATCCCGTCGAGCGCGCGAAGCTCGCGGTAGTCGCGTGAGGAGAAGGGCCGGGACACCCGCTCCTTGATCGAGTCGACCCGGTGGATCGGGATGCGGAAGGTCTTCGCCAGCCCGCGGGCCTCGATCGCCAGCGGCGTCTCCGGCCCCGGACGCAGGTGGTGGTCGCTCGCGGGGGTGGCGGTGGCTTGGTCGGCAGCCATCGCTTACCGTGGCGGCTCTATCTTGCGGAACTCGCGGCGCGCGGTTCCGAGGGCGCGCCTCGTGCGCGCGACGAGCTTGTTGCGTTCCATGATCTCGGACAATTCCATCGCCGGCGGCGGGGGGGTCGCGATCGGGTCCGGCAGGGGTCCGGTCTTGCGCAGGACGACCATGAACTCGATCCCCTGCCGCGCCGCCGCCTCGATGTCGATCGCGTCGCCGAAGCGCCGGCGGCAGTCGAGGATCAGCTGCAGGAACTCGGCCTGGCTCCAGACGTGCATGTGGATCGAGTACTTGGCGGCTTCCATCTCGCGGGCGCGGCGCTCGGCCAGCTCCTCGAAACTCTCGGCCCTGCCGTCGACTTCAGCGGGCTCGCCCAGCTGGTCGTTGACGACCAGCCGCGTCCACTCGTCGTAGTGGCCGCGGCGGGTCTGCTCGTGGTCGCCCTCGTAGTCGTCGACCATGTCCTGCAGCGGCGTCACCGGCCGCAGGTGGTCGAAGGTGAAGCGTTTGTCCGGCACCGCGTAGAAGAGGATGCCGGCGGGCTTCAATTTGCTGAGGTGGGTCTCGATCGTCCCGATCGGGTTCTCGCAGTGCTCGAGGAAGTGGTTGGCGACGATGAAGTCCTGCGATTCGTCGTCGATCGTCGTCAGCAGCTCGCCGTCGTCGACGATGTCGACCGGGGTGAGGTCCCAGTCGGCGAGCTCGGGGTACTCGCGGCGCAGGTCATCGTCGAGCATGCGGTCGACGTAGCTGACCTCGACGTGCGGGGGCATTGTCAGCGGCTGGTGCAGCGGGCCGATCTCCAGGCCTTTGCCGAAGAGGAAGCTGTCGGCGAAGACGCCGCGGGCGTCGAGGTAGATCGGGATGGCTGGCAGCGGGGTGACCGGTTTCGACACCGCCTGCTGCGACTTCTCGAGTGGGCTCATGACGCCCTAGGCTACCTAGAGGCGGAGCGCCCGCAGCCGGTCCTCGACTCGCGGTCGGTGACTAGACTCGCGGACCGACCTCTCGGCCCGAGGTCGCACCGCAAGTGGATCGAGTCGATAGAGACAGCCTCGCGCCGTATCTGCTTTTGGCCGGGGCGCTGGTCGCCTCGGTCGTCCTGCTGATGGTCCTCAGCTCCGGCTTGACCTTCTTCCAGGACACCTGGGCCTTCCTGATCCAGCGCCGGCCGTTCGACGCCCGGGCCTTCTTCGAACCGCACAACGAGCACATCGTCGTCATCCCGGTGGCGATCGAGAAGTCGCTGGTCGCGATCTTCGGAATGACCTCGGCGCTGCCCGAATACATCGTCCTCAACGTCCTCCTAGTGGTCACGGCGCTGCTCGTCTTCGTCTACATCAAGCGCCGCCTCGGGCCCTGGCCGGCGCTGCTTGGCACGGTCCTCCTGCTCTTCCTCGGCCCGGCCTGGCAGGTCCTGCTCTGGCCCTTTGAGATCGCGCTCGTCGGCTCGACGATGGCCGGGGTGGCGATGCTGCTCGCGCTCGAACGCGAAGACCGCCGCGGCGACGTTGCCGCCTGCCTCTTCCTCGTTGTCTCGATCGGCTTTTCCACCCTTGGCCTGCCGTTCGCCGTCGGCGCTGCCGTCGACGTCCTGCAGAGGCGGAGCACGCGCGGGCTGAGGCGGCTCTGGGTCCCGGCGGTGGGTGTCTTCCTCTACGCGATCTGGTATCTGGCGATCGGGCACGAAGCAAAGACCTTGGTCACCGCCCACAACGTGATCCACTCGCCGATCTTTGTCGTCGAAGGGCTGTCGGGATCGGTTGGCGCGTTGACTGGGCTGACCTCGCTCAGCGGCGACCCGGGCGGTGCCCCATGGCTCGGCTTCGCGGCGCTGCTGGCGATCGGCGGGGCGATAGCCTGGGCGATACGCCGGCCGCCGGCGATCTTTTCGCGCTTCTGGTCGCTAGCCGCCACCGCCGCGACCTTCTGGTTCCTCGCCGCCTTCGCCCGCGACGCCGCCGGCCGCGATGCCCTTGCCAGTCGCTACATGCACGTCGGCGCGATCCTGATCCTGCTGGGGGCGGCCGACCTGCTCCGCGGCGTCCGCTTCGGCAGCCGGTCCCTGCTCATCGCAGCGGCCATCGTGATTGCCGCCGTGGCGATCAACTTCCGCGAACTCCACGACGGCAGCGTCTACCTGAAAAACCAGGCCATCCTCACCCGGGCCGACACCGGGGCGCTGGAAATCGCCCGCGCCACCGCCGCCCCCACCTTCTACATGGCTCCCCAGTGGGCCGGGACGCCGTCGCTGATCAACATCAATGCGCCCGAATACCTCCGCACCGTCGATGAGTACGGCAGCCCCGCCGACACGCCGAGCGAGCTCGCCCGAGCCCCCGAGGCCGGCCGGGTACATGCCGACCTCACCCTCGCCGCGGCACTGCCGATCACCGCTGCGGTCGAGCCCGGCGCCAAGGTCGGTCCCGCCGCCCACTGCACGGTCGTTCCCGGCGGCGCCGGGAACGCCGGGAACGAGGTGAAGCTGTCTCCGGGCGTCACCCGGATCGCGATCGACGCCAGTGGCCCGGCCCGGCTCTCCCTGCGCCGCTTCGCTGTCGGTGAGTACCCGGTGGTCTTGGCAAGCGCGCCGGCAGCCTCGGTGACCGGGCTGACGATCCCCGCCGACCGCTCTCGACGGCCCTGGATGCTGCGGGTCGAGGCACCCGGGGCCGCCCGAGTCTGCACCCAGGGATAGCGCCGCCCGCGGCCCCTGGCAGGCTATCCGGCATGGAACCGGCAACCGTCGCGGTGGTGATTCCCAGCTGGAACTCGCTGGATCTGTTGCCGCGCTGCCTCGCCTCGGTCGATCGCCAGGAAGTCGATGTCGAGCTGATGGTCGTCGACAACGGCTCGGCTGACGGCTCGGTCGCCTATCTCGAGCGCGAGGGCGTGCCCCATCTCTCATTGCCCCGCAACATCGGCTTCGCCGCCGCCGTCAACCTCGGCGCCGCGCGGGTCTCGGCCGCGGCGATCCTGGCTCTCAACGCCGACACCGAGCTGGCGCCGGGCTGCGTCGGGGCGCTGCTGGGCGCGCTCGCCGCCGACCCCTCGCTCGGCGGGGTCCAGCCGCGGATCCTGCAGCTCGAGGGCGAGGCCGCCGATCGGCCCGGGCTCGACGCCGCCCGCCTCTACAGCGCCGGCCAGGCTTTGCTCGCCGATGGCCGCGCGATCGAGGAGGCGGCTGGGGAGGCGCAGGGGCCCGAGCACCGGCGCCGGCACGAGATCTTCGGCGTCTGCGGCGCCGCCTGCCTGCTGCGGCGGCAGCTGTTCGACCAGCTCGGCGGCTACGACGAGAGCTACTTCGCCTTCTACGAGGATGTCGACCTCAACCTGCGGGCGCGGATCGCCGGCTGGCGCTTCGAGTACGTGCCCGAGGCGGCCGTCTGGCACGTCGGCAACGCCTCCTGGTCGGCCGGCTTCACCCGGCCGGGGGCCGAGAACGCGAGGCTGGTCGCCCGCAACCGGCTCTCGACCCAGGTCAAGTTCATGCCCCTGCGCTCAGCTCCGCGGATCGTCGCGGTCGAGGCCGGAGCGCTGGCCCGGGCCGCATCCCAGCGCCGCTTCTGGCCGACCCTGAAGGGCAAGCTCGCCGTCGCGCCGCGGCTGCCCCGCCTGCTCAGGGAGCGCCGCCGCCTGCGCGAGCAAGGCGATCTTGCCCGAGCCCGCCGCTGGCTCGGCGTCCGCGCGGACGGAGGCTAGGCAGGAGGACGAGATCTACATTTCCCTTCTATGAGGATGGAAATGTAGGTCTCGTCCCTCAGCCGTGGCGCCGCCGTCGCAGCGCCAGGGCCTGGCGGGTGGAGATGTCGAGCAGGCCGGTGACGTCGAGGTCGCGGGGATCAAGGCCGGCGCCGTCGCGCCATCCCCGCAGCCGCCCGCCGGTGCCCTTGGCAGTGCGATCGATCAGCAGCTGGCCGGCGCAGATCGCGCCCTCACAGGCCAGCGCCCGCAGGGCCAGGCCGGGGTGCGACATCACCCCGTAGCGGCGCAGCATGTAGCCGCGGCTCCAGCCGGTGAAGGCGAACTTCTGGCCGCTCTTGGCGCCGAGGCTGGCCGAGTAGGCGTGCAGCGCCCTGGCCTCGGGGGCGAGGCGGCAGCTTGCCCCGGCGGCGGCCATCCGCAGCGCCAGGTCAAGGTCCTCGTAGTAGAGGAAGATGCGCTCGTCGAAGCCGCCGACCGCCTCGAAGGCGCCGCGCCGCAGCAACGCCGCGCCGCCGGTCGGTCCGAGCGGGTCGGCCGCACCATGCGCCGCCTGAAGCGGCTCGCCATGCAGGTAGTCGAAGCCCATCAGGGTGCTGTCGGCGACGACGCCGGCAGAGTCGATCAGGCCCGGCTCGCGTTCCTGGATGAGGACCCCGGCGACGCTCTGGACATCGTCATCGAAGGCGTCGAGCAGGGCCTCGGCGAAGCGCGGCTCGCACTCGACGTCGTTGTTGAGCAGGATCAACGCCTCTGCCGGGTGGGCGGCGATCGCCCGGTTCAGGGCCGGACCGAAGCCGATGTTCTCGCCCAGCTCGAGCAGCGTCACCTCCGAATATTGCTCGCGGACCAGGGCCGCCGAGTCGTCGGCGGAGCCGTTGTCGACGACGACGACGTCGACCGGCCTGGTCTGCCGGCGCAGGCTCTCGAGGGTCCGCCCGAGGCGCGCCGAGCCGTTGAAATTGGGGATGTAGACGGTGGGTCGCACAGCTCTTTCTCTCAATAAGTAGGGTTGCAGCCTCGCATGGAGCCTCTGAAGGGACTGATTCTCTCCGGCGGCGCCGGCACCCGCCTGCGCCCCATAACCCACACCTCGGCGAAGCAGCTCGTGCCCGTCGCCAACAAACCCGTGCTCTTTTACGGGATCGAGGCGCTGGTCGACGCGGGCGTCACCGAGATCGGGATCATCATCGCCCCGGAGACCGGCGACGAGATCCGCGACGCCGTCGGCGACGGCTCGGCGCTCGGCGCCGAGGTCACCTTCATCGTCCAGGACACCCCCGCCGGGCTCGCCCACGCGGTCCTCACCGCGGCCGACTTCATCGGCGACTCGCCCTTCGTCATGTACCTCGGCGACAACCTCCTGCGCGACGGCATCCGCGGCCTCGTCGACACCTTCCGCCGCGACGAGCCCGACGCGCTGATCCTGCTCACCCCGGTTGACGACCCCAGCTCCTACGGCGTCGCCGAGCTCGACGGCGAACGGATCGTGCGCCTGATCGAGAAGCCGAAAGACCCGCCCTCGAACCTGGCCCTAGTCGGCGTCTACCTCTTCAGCAGCTCGATCTTCGATGCCGCCCGGGCGCTGGAGCCATCCTGGCGCGGCGAGTACGAGATCACCGAGGCGATCCAGGGCCTGATCGACGACGGCCACCGGGTCCAGTCCGAGGTGGTCAGGGGCTGGTGGAAGGACACCGGCCAGCTCGCCGACATGCTGGAGGCCAACCGGCTGGTGCTGGAGGAGCTGGAGACGAAGCTCGAGGGCAGCGTCGACGAGGACTCCCGGGTCGAGGGCCGCGTGGTCGTCGAAGCCGGGGCCGAGGTGGTCGGCTCGGTGATCCGCGGCCCGGCCGTGATCGGCGCCGGCGCCCGCATCGAGAACGCCTACATCGGCCCCTACACCTCGATCGGCGACGAGGTCCACATCCGCCGCTCCGAAGTCGAGCACTCGATCATCCTCTCCGGCTCCGTGGTCGAGGACCTCGGCACCCGGATGGAGGCGAGCCTGCTCGGCCGCAACGTGAAGCTGACCCGCAGCGACGGGATGCCGCAGACGCTGCGGATGCTGGTCGGCGACAGCTGCGAGATCGAAATCGTCTGATGAAGCTGCTCGTCACCGGCGCCGCCGGGATGCTCGGCCGCGACGTGATGCTCGCCGCCGGCAACGCCGGCCATGACGTGGTCGGCTTCGGCCACACCGAGCTCGACGTCACCGACGCCGCCGGGGTCAGCAAGAAGATCGGGATGGAGCATCCCGATGTCGTCATCCACTGCGCCGCCTGGACCGACGTCGACGGGGCCGAGGCCGCCGAGGAGGCGGCGATGGCGGTCAACGGGACCGGCGCCGGCAACGTCGCCGCCGCGGCTGCCGAGGTGGGCGCATCCGTCGTCTATGTCTCCAGCGACTACGTTTTCGACGGTGCCAAGGGCTCGCCCTACGTCGAGACCGACCAGCCGGCGCCGCTCTCCGCCTACGGCCGCACCAAGCTGGCCGGCGAGGAGGCGACCGCGGCCGCCAACAAACGCCACTTCGTCGTTCGCTCCTCCTGGCTGTTCGGGATCGGCGGCGGCAACTTCGTCGAGACGATGCTCCGCCTCGCCGCCGACCACGGCGAGGTCCTCGTCGTCCGCGACCAGGTCGGCTCGCCGACCTACACCTGGCATCTGGCCTACGGGATCGTGCGCCTGATCGAGGGGATCGAGTTCGGCATCCACCACATGGGCGCCGCCGGGCACTGCTCCTGGTACGAGTTCGCCCGCGAGATCTTCGAGCAGGCCAAGGTCGAGTGCAAGGTGATGTCGGGCACGACCGAGATGCTCGGCCGCCCGGCCCCCCGCCCCGCCTTTTCGGCGCTGGAGAGCCAGCGTGAGCACGCGATCCGACTTCCCTCCTGGCAGGACGGCCTGGCCGGCTACCTGGCCCAGCGACCAACAGAAAGTGAGGCTGCATGAAGCTCCTCGTCACCGGCGCCGCCGGATTCATCGGCTCCACCTACGTCCGCCTCGTCAAGGGCGAGCACGAGGTGCGGGTGCTCGACAAGCTCACCTACGCCGGGCGCAGGGAGAACCTGCCCGACGACGTCGAGCTGATCGAGGGAGCGATCGAGGATCCGAAAATCGTGCGCGAGGCGATGGAGGGCTGCGACGCCGTCGTCAACTTCGCCGCCGAGTCCCACGTCGACCGCTCGATCGACGACCAGGACGCCTTCGCCCGCACCCACGTGATCGGCACCGGGACGCTGCTCGACGCCGCCCGCGAGCTCGGCATCGACCGTTATCTGCAGGTCTCCACCGACGAGGTCTACGGCTCGATCGACTCCGGCTCCTTCACCGAGACCTCGCCGCTCGACCCCTCCTCGCCCTACTCGGCGACCAAGGCCGCCGGCGACCTGCTGGTCTCCGCCCACGTCCACACCTACGGCATCGAGGCCTCGATCGTCCGCGGCTCCAACAACTACGGCCCGCGCCAGTACCCGGAGAAGCTGATCCCGCTGATCACCCTCAACGCCCTGCACGGCGACAGCCTGCCGGTCTACGGCGACGGCCGCCAGGTCCGCAACTGGCTCTACGTCGAGGACTTCTGCCGCGGCATCCACACGGTGCTGATGAACGGCCGCCCCGGCGAGGCCTACAACGTCGGCGGCCCCGACGAGTGCGAGAACATCGAGGTGATCAAACGGGTGATCGGGCTGACCGGCCGCGACGAGTCGCTGATCGAGTACGTCAAGGACCGCCCCGGCCACGATCGCCGTTACTCGCTCGCCTCCGACAAGCTGCGCGACGAGCTCGGCTGGGAGGCCCAGGTCCACTTCGCCGAGGGCCTGGAGAAGACGGTCGAGTGGTATCGCGACAACGAGGAGTGGTGGGGGCCGATCCGCTCCGGCGAATACCGCGAGTACTACGAAAAGCAGTACGGCAAGAGCCTCGGCTGATGGCGGCGAAGCTGGAGACCAAGCTCGATGGCGTCGTCCTGATCGAGCCCGCCGTCCACGGCGACGAGCGCGGCTTTTTCGTCGAGACCTTCAGCAAGGAGAGCTGGGCCGGGCTCGGGGTCGATGTCGAGTTCGTCCAGCACAACCACTCGCGCTCGGCCCAGGGCACCCTGCGCGGCCTCCACTTCCAGACCTCTCCCGGGCAGGCGAAGCTGCTGCGCTGCCCGCGTGGCGAGATCTTCGACGTCGCCGTCGACCTGCGCCGTGGCTCGCCGACCTACGGCCAGTGGGAGGGCCACGTGCTCGACGACGTCAAGCACCGCCAGCTCTACGTCCCGGTCGGCTTCGCCCACGGCTTCGCCGTGCTCAGCGAGGTCGCCGACGTCACCTACCTGGTCTCCAGCCTCTACGACCCGGCGACCGAGGCCGGCATCGCCTGGGACGATCCCGAGGTCGGAGTCGAGTGGCCGGTCCCCGAGCCGCTCCTCTCCGAGCGCGACAAGAGCGCCCCAACCCTGAGCGAAGTTCGCGACACCCTCCCGTTCTAGGGTCGACGGGCCTAAAAGCGACCTATACGGACACTTATCGGCCCGTCGACCGGTTAGCGGTCCTGGGCTGCGGTGATCGTGAGGCTGATTGCCAGCTTCGCGGCGATCCCCAGGTAGACCGCCGCGTTCAGCAGCGGCGAGTGCCTGGGGGCGTCGAAGCGGCGGTAGAAGCGGCCCATGCCGCGGTGGAAGGCGATCTCCTGCCTGGGGCGCCTGCGCTTGCCGCTGGAGCCGCCCTTGACGTGGAGGGCGACGCCGGCCGGCTCATAGAAGACCTTCCAGCCCGCCCGCCAGAAGCGGGCGCACCAGTCGAGGTCCTCCATGTAGAGCCAGTAGCCCTCGTCGAGCAGGCCGGCTGTGGCGATCGCCTCGGCGCGGCAGAGCATGAAGGCGCCGTTGACGGCATCGACCTCGCCCGCCTCGTCGTCGCCGAGGTGGGTCGCCCGGTACTGGCTGAGCGAGCCGCTCGCGCCCTTGGCGCGGCCGATCCCGGTGAAGTGGGCAAGTGCGCCGAGCGGGGTGGGGAAGGAGCGCTTGCAGGCGTGGTCGAGCTCACCCGTCTCGGTCACCAACTTGCAGCCGACCATCCCGATCCGCTGGTCGGAGTAGAGCCGGGCCAGGGCCGTGTCGAGGGTGCCGGCGTAGACCTCGGTGTCGGGGTTGAGCAGCAGCACCGCCGCCGCCTCGTTGTGGCGCAGGACGACGTTGTTGGCGGCGGAGAAGCCGATGTTGGCGGCGCGCACCAGCAGCGCCCAGGGAAACTCGCGCTCGACCATGTCGGCAGTCGCGTCGGGGCTGCCGCTGTCGACCACGGTCACCCGCATCGCGCATGAGGGCGGATGCAGCTCCAACGAGCGCAGGCAGCGCCGCAGCAGCTCTTCGGCGCCGTGGCTGACGATCACGACCTCGAGATCGGGTGGCGGCAGCATCGCCTGGGAGGTTAGGAGGCGCTGTCGCCGCGGACGATCGCGCCCGGGGTCCGCAAGAGGATCGCCAGGTCGCCGGCGACCGAGAGGTTGTCGAGGTAGTCGCGCTCCATCGCCAGCCGCTCCTCGAAGCTGAGGTCGCTGCGGCCGTAGACCTGCATCGGCCCGGTCACTCCGGGCTTGATCGCCAGCCGCATCCGCTGGCGCTCGTCGTAGAGGGCGACGACCGCCTCCTCCTCGGGCCGCGGCCCGACCAGCGACATCTCGCCCTTGAGCACGTTGACGAACTGCGGCAGCTCGTCGAGGCTGTAGCGGCGCAGCGTGCGCCCGGCCCGCGTCACCCGCGGGTCGTCTTGGATCTTGAAGGCGGGCTCGTTGAGGCTGCCCAGGTCGACCAGCTCGCCGAGCCGCTCCTCGGCGTCGGTCACCATCGTCCGGAACTTCAGCATCGTGAACGGCTCGCCTTCCAGCCCGGCGCGCTTCTGGCGGAAGAGGACCGGGCGGCCGGAGTCGATCAGGATCGCGACCGCGATCAGCAGCAGCAGTGGCGATAGCAGGATCAGCAGCAGGGCCGAGACGGCGAGGTCGACCGTCCGCTTGAGGGCGATGGTCGAGCGCGGCGGGTCGGAGAAGCGGAAGTCGAGGACCGGCAGCTCGGCGAGGCGGTTGAGCTCGATGCCGGGCCCGAGCAGGCCGAAGTGCTGGGGCAGGAAGGTCAGCCCCAGCCCCACCTCCTTGCACTCCTCGATCAGGCGCTCGGCGGCCGGCTCGCTCATCTCGCGCTCGGCCACGATCACCCGCTCGACGTCGTAGGCCTCGGCCACGCGCGAGATGTCGGCGATCGATCCCAGCCGCGGCAATCCGTCGGGGGCGGCCCCGGAGTCCTCGTCCTCGCGCAGAGAGAGGTAGCCGGCCAGGTGCAGGCGCGCCTCAGGGTGGGTGGAGACACGGCGCGCGACCATCCCGACCGCGCTGGCCGGCCCGACCACGATCCCGGTCGCGATCCCGGTCAGCCAGTGCCAGAGGAAGCGCAGCACGGCGCGGGCGACGAAGCTGCCGAGGAAGGCGATGACCCCGACCAAGATCGCGCTCTGCGGCGAGAGCGCCCCGGCCGGGCTGAGCGCCAGCAGGCCGTCGATCGCCAGCGTCCCCAGGGCGCTGGCCGAGATCAGGCTGGAGATCTCGTCGAGGGTGCTGTGGCGGATCCGGCGGTGGTCGTTGTCGTAGAGACCGTGGAGCTTGATGATCAGGATCCAGACCGGGCTGACCATCACCGCCCAGAAGAGGGTGGCGACGTCGGTGGTCGAGGTAGTCGCTGTCGCCACGCAGAGGGCGGCGATCAGGGCGGTCCAGTCGCCCGCCGCCAGCAGCCGCCGCAGCAGGGCGCCGCGGCGCCGCGAGCCCTCCGGCCCGATCAGGCCGAGGCGGGCGGCCATGTCGGTTCGCTGGCGCTGCGGCACGGGCGCGGCAGGGCTCGGCCCCGGCGCCTGCCTAGCCGAGCCTTTCTGGGCGGGTCGGGCCATCACGCTCACCCGCAGGTCCAACCGGATCGGAGGCAGGCCTCAAGCGGGTTCAGCCGCTGGGCGTGGGCGATGTCGGCCCGCGCCGCCGCCGCTTCGCCGGCTTCGTGCTCGACCTTCGAGCGCAGGTAATAGAGCTGCCAGTTGCGGTCTTCGCGGGCGATCGCCTGGGTCAGCCGCGCCGTCGCGGTCGGGTAGTCGCCCTGCAGCTGGGCGAGCAGGCCGAGCTGCACGTAGGGGGAGGCGGCCCAGGGCTCGACCGAGCGGGCGGTGTTGGCATGGTCGACCGCGCCGGCGATGTTCCCGCTCGCCGCCGAGGCCTGGCTCGACTTCAGCTCGTGCTGGACGACCAGCGGGCCGATCAGCGCGATCGCGCTGATCCAGGCGAGCACGAGGCCGGCGACCGCCAGCCCGAAGCGGCGCCCGTCCTCCTTTTTCCCGCCGGGGCCCGATGCGAGCTGCACGCACCTGACGCTGACCAGGACACCGGCGGCGAGGAAAAAGACCGCTCCGAGGCCGGCGATCTCCCAGAACCAATCGAAGCCGGCGCCGATCGCGAAGGCCAGCATCGCCGCCAGCAGCGCCGCATAGCGGTCGCGCTGGGGCTCGGCGGCGGCGCGCCAGGCGGCGAACCCGGTCCAGAGCAGGCCGCCGACCAGGGCGAGGACGAGCAGGCCGCCGAGCAGCCCGAGCTCGGCGAACGCCTCCAGGTAGAGCGAGTGGGCGTTGTGGACGGGCATGTTGATCGAGCGCAGCTCGTTCCAGGAGAACTGGTAGGTGCCGGCTCCGTGGCCGATTAGCGGCTCTTCGCCGAAGGCGTCGATCGCCACCCGGTAGAAGTCGTGGCGGCCGGCTCCGGAGAGCTGGCTGAAGTGCTGCTGTGGGTTGGCGGGGAACTGGACGTCGGAGCTGGAGAACTGATCCCAGGCGCGGCCGCCGACCGCGATCGCGGCGGCGATCGCCAGCAGGGCAAAGGCGAGCGCGACCCGCTTCAGCAGGACCGGGCTCTGGGAGAGCCGCACGGCGTGCCCGGTCAAGGCGCCGCCCCTGCGCTCGAGCCGTCGCAGCCCGGCGTAGAGCAGCAGGGCGAGGGCGACCCCGGCGAGCAGGATCAGCAGCACCGTCACTCCCTGGTCGACGGTTTCCTGGGTCGGGAAGTTGTTGGCGATGCCGGAGCGGGCCTGCACCGCGAGCACCGCCGGCAGCGCCGCCAGCGCGCCGGCCCCGAGGGTCGCCAGCAGCCAGAGCCGGTCCTTGGAGAGGACGAGCAGGCAGCCGGTGGCGACAAGCAGGGAGAGCAGGCCGCCGCGGGAGTAGGTGAAGTAAAGGGCGAGGAGCACCGCGGGCATCGCCCCGGCCGAGAACCAGCGCAGGGCGGCCGACTCCGAGCGCCGGCTTGTCCACAGCAGCAGCGCCGCCGCGATCCCGAACATCGCCCCGTTGGCGTTCCAGTAGCCGAGCGGGTAGCCCAGCCGCGAGCCCGCTTCAAAGGTGTGGGCAAACTCGAAAACGTGGGGGAGGAGACGACCCCCCAGAGCTAGAAACGCGACCAGTGTGACCGCGATTGCCAGGCCTTCAGCGAATCGTTGCCGCCTTTCGTCGGTTTGGGCGATGAGGAACGCGGCAAGAAAGAAGCTGAGGTAGACCAGAACGCGGTCCGCCTCGATGACGCTCAGCTCAGTCGACCCCGACCAAAGGGATGAAAGTGCAGACAAAAGCGCCAAACCGAGAATTAGCCCACCCGCCCAGTAGAACGGACGTCCAAAGGTCGCCCGCGAGGCGACTCCGAGCGCCAGCAGGCCGACCACAAGCAGCCACACAGCCAAACCGGCGACGTGGCGAGCGCTCAATCCGTAGCCGCCTCCAGCCAGCGCCAGCCCTCCGATCAGGGCTATCGGAGCGATCAACGCCGCCGTTTGGTCTAACCTTGCCCGCCATGATTCAGACACGCCGCCACCAGGCCCGCCGCTCGGGCCACTCAACTTTCGGGCTTCTGTCAGTGCTTGCTCTGCTGGCATTGGCTTGCTTTGTACCGGTTGCTCAGGCTTCGGAAGCCACTGGCATCGAATACAACGACGCCCCGCCCACCGCTACCGGCATTCCCCAGACTCACAACACGCACCCTTCAGAACCCCCCGCGAAGTCATCCAATGCGGAAACTGGCGGAGCGACCGCAGGCGGCGCCGGCGGCGGCAACGGCTCGAACGGTAGTGGGTCGGGCGGAGCAGGCTCCGGCGGCGGGTCGGCATCTGGCCTCAATCCAAGCACGGCGGGCGAAGGCGGCACCAGCCAGGCCAACCCCGGCAAGGGCTCGACCGTTTCGCCGCAGACCGGCTCGGCGGCCAAGAGCAAGCCTCAGAGCACTGCGCCGGCCTCTTCTTCAGACGGGGGCTCATCCCCCTTGGTGCCGATCCTGATCTTGCTGGCGGTGCTTGCCGCTATCTCGATCGGCGCCCTCGTGATCAGGCAGCGTCGCCAGAACAGCGACGGGCCCGGCGCGGCCGTTTCGCCGAAGGCCAGTTAGCCCGATGCCAACAGGGAGGAAGCGAATGACGAGAAGACTG
Organism: uncultured Conexibacteraceae bacterium; assembly: GCA_964401995.1. Classification (GTDB taxonomy): domain Bacteria; phylum Actinomycetota; class Thermoleophilia; order Solirubrobacterales; family 70-9; genus DATCBF01. Next base: position 179,457 of record CAYOAP010000002.1, read on the forward strand.
CGTGCCTGCATGGCCAGCCTGGCGGTAGCCGCTGGGCTTGGCGCCTTCGCCAGCGCGGCCGAGGCCGTTCCCGCCCAGTTCTGGGGCGTCGTGCCTCAGGCGACGCCGACCGCCGAACAGCTGCAGCGGCTGAAGCTCGGCGGCGTCGACACCGTCCGCACCCCGATTGGCTGGCCCTCGGTGCAGCCGGCCTCGGGCGGGTCGCTCGACTGGTCCGCCACCGACGCGATCGTCAAGGCGGACTCGATCGCCGGGCTTGAAGTTCTGCCCTTCCTCTCCGGCGCCCCGAGCTGGGCGGTGCCTGTTGACAGGCGCTGGGGCAGCCCGACGAACCTTCCCGTCAGGACCGGCCTGCAGCGTTCCGGCTGGAGCAACTTCGTCAAGCAGGCGGTGCTGCGCTACGGGCCGAACGGCAGCTTCTGGGCCGAGAACCCGGAAGTGCCGAAGCGCCCAATACGCACCTGGCAGATCTGGAACGAGGAGAACTTCAAGTACTTCGTCGCCCACCCGAACCCGGCTGAGTACGGCAAGCTGGTCAAGCTCTCTTACTCGGCGATCAAAAGCGCCGATCCGGGGGCGCAGATCATCCTCGGCGGGATGTTCGCCCGGCCAATCGAGGCGACCAGGAACCTGAAGCCGCCGCAGGCCTACTTCGCCACCGACTTCCTCGACCAGATGTACACGACGACGCCTGGGATCAAGTCCAAGTTCAACGGCATCGCCCTGCACCCGTACTCGGGGAGCTACAAGTCGTTGACGCCGGACATCGAAGAAATCCGCGCGATCCTGAAGCAGAACCACGATGCCTCCAAGGGCCTCTGGATCACCGAGCTCGGTTGGAGCTCGGGGCCGCCGGCCTCCGACGGCTCCAACTCCTTCGCCAAGGGCCCCCAGGGCCAGGCCACCCAGCTCAAGGGCGCCTTCGGGCTGCTGAGCGCCAACCAGGCGAAGTGGAAGATCAAGCGGGTCTTCTGGTTCTCGGTCGACGACCAGGCCGGGTCCTGCAACTTCTGCGACGGCTCCGGCCTGTTCGGGAAAGGCTTCGTCGCGAAGCCATCCTGGAAGGCCTACGTCAAGTTCGCCGGCGGCACCCCGTAACACCCCGCCGACGGGCCTAAAAGTGAACCTATGGGTCACTTTTAGGCCCGTCGGCGGTGGCTGCGTAAGATCGGTGGGTTGGCCACCGATGCAAAAGCGACCGTAGAGCCTGACCCGCTGGCGCCTTTCAGCGCGCCCGTCAGGCGCTGGTTCGAGTCCTCCTTCGAGGGCCCGACGCCGGCGCAGGCGGGTGGCTGGGAGGCGATCTCCGGCGGCGACAACGCGCTGATCTGCGCCCCGACCGGCTCCGGCAAGACGCTGGCCAGCTTCCTCTGGGGCATCGACCGCCTCGCCCGCCGCGACGATCTCGGCGGCGGCGTGCGGCTGGTCTACATCTCCCCCCTGAAGGCCCTCTCCTACGACATCGAGCGCAACCTGCGGGCGCCGTTGCGGGGGATTGGGGCCGAGATCTCGGTCGGCCTGCGGACCGGCGACACCAGCCAGGCCGAACGGCGGGCGATGCGGAAAACGCCGCCCGACATCCTGATCACCACCCCGGAGTCGCTCTACCTGATGCTCTCCTCGGGCGTGCGCGAGATCCTGACCGGGGTCGAGGCCGTGATCGTCGACGAGATCCACGCAGTGGCCCAGAGCAAGCGGGGCTCGCATCTGGCGCTGACTTTGGAGCGACTTGAGTGGTTGGCGGGGCGAACGGGGGAGGATTCGGCGGAGCAACAGCGGGGAGGCTCCGGCGAACCCTCCCCCGTTCGCCTGCAGCGGATCGGTCTCTCGGCGACGCAGCGGCCGTTGGAGCGGATAGCTGAGTTCCTGGTTGGCCCGAAACGCGAGTGCAAGATCGTCGATGCCGGGACCGCGAAGAAGCTCGATCTGGAGATCGTCGTCCCGGTTGAGGACATGGCCGAACCCGGGGCACCGTCGTTTGCCTCCGAGGACGGGACGCACCCGGAGGGCGAGCCGTTGGTCCATCAGCGCTCGATTTGGCCGGCGATCTACCCCGAACTTCTGAAGCTCGTCCAGAACCACACCTCGACGATCATCTTCGTCAACAACCGCCGCGCCTCCGAGCGCCTAGCTAAGCGCTTGAACGAGCTGGCCGCTGGCGAGCCCGAGCAGGAGCTGCCGGCAACGGAGCACGGTGGCCATGACGATTCCACGACCAGCAGCTCCACGGAAATAGCCCGAGCCCACCACGGCTCCCTCTCCCACGAGGAGCGCACGCTGGTCGAGGAGATGTTGAAGTCCGGCGAGCTCCCTTGCCTGGTCGCGACGTCTTCCTTGGAGCTGGGCATCGACATGGGCGCTGTCGATCTGGTGATCCAGGTCGAGTCGCCGAAGTCGGTGACCCGCGGCCTGCAGCGGATCGGACGCGCCGGCCACGGCCTCGGCGAGGTCTCCAAAGGCCGGATCTTCCCCAAGTTCCGCGCCGACCTGCTCGAGTGCGCGGTCGTCGCCCGCCGCATGCGCGAAGGCGAGATCGAGGAGACGACGATCCCGCAGAACCCGCTCGACGTGCTCGCCCAGCACCTGGTCTCGATGGCGGCGCTGGACGAGTGGGAGATCGACGAGGTCGAGCGCCTCGTGACCGCCACCGCGCCCTTCCACGATCTCTCGCGCGAGCAGCTCGAGAACGTGCTCGACATGCTCGACGGCCGCTACCCCTCCGACCGCTTCGCCGAGCTGCGGCCGCGGATCGTCTGGGACCGGACCGAGGGCAAGATGCACGGCCGCAAAGGCGCCCTCTCGCTGGTGGTGACCAACGCCGGCACGATCCCCGATCGCGGCCTCTACGGCGTCCACCTGCCCGACGGCCGCCGGGTCGGCGAGCTCGACGAGGAGATGGTCTACGAGGCCCGCCCCGGCCAGACTTTCCTGCTCGGGGCGACGACCTGGCGGATCGAGGAGATCACCCGCGACCGCGTCATCGTCACCCCGGCCCCCGGCTCTCCCGGCGCGGTGCCCTTCTGGAAGGGCGACGGGATCGGCCGCCCGGCCGAGCTCGGCCGGGCGATCGGCGCCTTCGCCCGCGAGGCGGTCTCGCGCTCGCCCGAGGAGCTCGCCGCTGAGTACGACCTCGACCGCCTCGCCGCCGAGAACCTCGTCACCTACCTGCGCGAGCAGCAGCAGGCGACCCGCGTCGTCCCCTCTGACGAGACGATCGTGGTCGAGCGCTTCCGCGACGAGATCGGCGACTGGCGGCTCTGCGTGCTCTCGCCCTTCGGCGGCCGCGTCCACGCCGCCTGGGCGCTGGCGATGAGCCAGAAGATCCGCAGCGAGCGCGATCTCGAGGTCGATGCGATCTCCTCCGACGACGGCATCGTCATCCACCTCCCCGACGCCGACGAGCCGCCGCCCGCCGACCTGGTGATGATCGAGCCCGACGAACTTGAGGAGCTGGTCGTCGCCGAGCTCTCCGGCTCGGCCCTGTTCGGCGCCCGCTTCCGCGAGAACGCCTCGCGCTCGCTGCTGATCCCGCGCGCCTACCCGGGCAAGCGCACACCGCTCTGGCAGCAGCGGCTGAAGGCGCAGAGCCTGCTCGAGGTCGCCCGCGACTTCCCCCGCTTCCCGGTCATCCTCGAGACCTACCGCGAGTGCCTCAGCGACGTCCTCGACCTGCCGTCGCTGGGCGAGCTGCTGCGCGATCTGCACTCGCGCAAGCTCAGCCTGGTCGAGGTCGAGACCCCGACCGCCTCGCCCTTCGCCTCCTCGCTGCTCTTCAACTACGTCGCCACCTATATGTACGAGGGCGACACGCCCAACGCCGAGCGGCGGGCGGCGGCACTGGCGCTCGACCGTGACCTCCTGCGCGAGCTGCTCGGCCAGGAGGAGCTGCGTGAGCTGATCGACCCCGAAGCGCTGGAAGAGGTCGAGGCCCAGCTCCAGCACCGGACCGAGGCCGGCCGCGCCGGCGACCGCGATGCCCTGCAGCAGGTGCTGCGCAACCTCGGCGACCTGACCGCGGCCGAGTGCGAGGAACGGGTGGTCGAGGGCTACTCGGCCGCCTCGATGCTGGAGAAGCTGATCGCCGAGCGCCGCGCCGCCATGGTCCGGATCGACGGCGAGGAGCGCTACATCGCCGCCGAGGATGCGGGCATGTACCGCGACGCGCTCGGGGCGCCGCCGCCGGCCGGGCTGCCGGAGAGCTTCCTCGAAGCCCACCCCGACCCGATCGGCTCGCTCTTCGGCCGCTACGCGCGCACCCACGGCCCCTTCCCGACCGCTCAGCCCCTGGCCCGCTACGGGGTCGACCCGGGGCCGGCGCTGCGCGAGCTGGAGCGGGCCGGGACGCTGGTCCGCGGCGAGCTGCTGCCGGGCGGCAGCGAGCGCGAGTGGTGCGACTCTGAAGTCCTGCGCCGCGTCCGCCGCGCCAGCCTCGCCCACCTGCGGCGCGAGGTCGAAGCCGCCGACCGCACCCAGCTCGCCCGCTTCCTGCCGAGCTGGCAGAACGTCGACGCCCACCGCCGCGCCGGCGCCGGCCCCGACCGCCTGCGCGAGGCGCTGGTGCCGCTGCAGGGCGTCGCCCTCACTCCCAAAGTCTGGGAGAACGATGTGCTGCCGCGGCGGCTTGGCGCCTATTCGACGGTCTGGCTCGACGAACTCTGCACCAGCGGCGAGGTGGTCTGGGTCGGGGCCGGCTCGCTGGGCCGCAGCGATGGCCGCGTCGCCCTCTACTTCCGCGAAGACGTCCGCCTCGCCGGGCCGCCGCCGGCCAACGTCAAGCTGGAGCGGCCCGAGGGCGAGGTCCACGACGCGATCCGCGAGCGCCTCGGCGCCGGCCCCGACTTCTGGCTCGACCTGCTCGCCGACCTCGACCACCCGACCGAGGAGCTGCACACCGCGCTCTGGGACCTGGCCTGGTCGGGTGAGGTGACCAACGACGCCTTCTCGCCGCTGCGCGCGCCGCGCCTGCGCGCGGTGCCGCCTTCGGAGCGCCAGGGACGCCGCTTCGCCCGCCGCCGCTCGACCGCCGGCGCCGCCGTCCAGGGGCGCTGGTCGCTGACCGCGCCGCTCTTCGCCAATGCCCCCGGCGGCGGCCCGCGCCTGCGCGCCCAGGCCGAGCTGATGCTGGAGCGCCACGGCATCGTCACCCGCGAGACCGTGCTCGCCGAGGGCGTCCCCGGCGGCTTCTCGACCCTCTACGCCGAGCTCGGCAACCTCGAGCTGCTCGGCACCGCCCGCCGCGGCTACTTCGTCGAGGGCCTTGGCGGCGCCCAGTTCGCCCTGCCCGGCGCGGTCGAGCGCCTGCGCTCGCTGCCCGAAGCCGACGGTTCCTACACGGTCCTCGCCGCGACCGACCCCGCCAACCCCTACGGCGCGACCCTGCCCTGGCCGAAGCGGGAGGGTGGCCGCCGCCCCGCCCGCGCCCCCGGCGCCCACGTCCTCCTTCGCGACGGCGAGCCGCTCGTCTACGTCGAGCGCGGCGGCCGCGGCCTCCAGCGCCTGGTCCCGCTTGACGACGCCCAGCTGGCCGAGGCGATGGGGGCCCTGGCCAAAGCCGTCTCCGCCGGGACCCTGCCCAAGCTCGGGATCGAGAAACTCGACGGCCAGCCGGTGATCGGCTCCGGCCACGAGAAAGCCCTGCTAAACGCGGGTTTCAGCCGCGGCCCCCGCAAACTCACCGCGACCGCATAGGGCGTTCCCGGATAATCCCTATATGGGGGAGATCGAGGAGAGCCCGATCCAGCTGTTGCGCAGTGTGCCGCTCTTCGCCGACCTCGAGGAGGACGAGCTCGAGAGCTTTTCGCGGGTGGCGGTGCCGCGCTCGTTCCCGGCGGCGATCCGGGTCTTCCACGAGGGCGACCACTCCGACGCTTGCTACATCGTCCGCTCGGGCAGCTTCCGCGTCACCCGCGAGCACTCCGACGGGCGGGCGATCACCCTCGCCACCCTCGGCCCCGGCGACATCTTCGGCGAGCTGGCGATGCTCGACGGCGAGGTGCGCTCGGCCAGCGTCGAGGCGCTGACCGACGGCGAGCTGCTGGCGCTGCCGGCGGGCGACGTCCGGGCGCTGCTGGCCAAGCACCCCGATATCACCGTGAAGCTGATCGCGGCGCTGGTCCGCCGCCTGCGCGCCGCCAACGAGCGGATCTCGCGCCAGTCCTTCCAGACCGTGCCCAGCCGCGTCGCCGGCGTCCTCTCGCAGCTGGTCGCCGACGAGACCCCGCGCGGCGGCGAGGCGGGCGAGGTGACGATCCGGATGAACCAGGCCGACCTGGCCCAGCTGGCGGGAACCTCGCGCGAGAGCGTCAGCCGCTTCCTCGCCGACCTCGAACGCTCCGGCGTCGTCCGCTCCGGCCGAGGCAGGGTGACGGTGCTAGACGCCCCAAAGCTCCGCAACTACATTTTCTGAGGCCGTCAGCTAACAGCTGATTGGGGCGGGGTCGTTGCCGTCCTTGATCACTTCGTCGTTGCCGCCGCCGCAGTCGATCTTCTTGTCGTGCTGGCCGTCGACGGCGTCGATGAAGTCGCTGCCGCCCTTGCCGATGAAGGTGTCGGCGCCGAGGTGGCCGAGCAGGCTGTTGTCCTTGTTGTTGCCGATCAGGACGTCGGCGCCGTCGGAGCCCTCGAGGCTCTCGTTGCTGGCCAGGACGTGGTCGGGCGTGGCGCAGCCGGCGGGGCCGCCGGTGCCGCCCAGGGTCACGTTCAGCGGCGCGTTGGAACGCGCGTAGGAGACGGTGTCGTCACCGGGGCCACCGTCGTAGGTGTGGCCCTGGCAGACGGCGACCGAGGAGACGAGCAGGTCGTTGCCGGCGCCGCCGACGAGGCTGTCGGCGCCGGGGTCGGCGTAGAGGACATCGCTGCCGCCGTTGCCGATCAGGGTGTCGTTGCCGTTGTCGGGGCCGTGGTAGTTCTCGCCGGCTTCGAGCACGTCGTCACCGGCGCCGCCGGTGATCGTGTCGCTGCCGCCGTTGCCGTTGATCCGCACCTTGGCGCTGGCCGGGATGCTGGGTTCGGTCGTGATCGCGTCGTCGCCGTTGCCGCCGGTGACGACGATCAGCGCCGGCGAAGGCACGCCGGGGCAGGAGACCGCGTTAGGGCCGACGTTGCTGCAGCCGTCGCCGGCGAAGACCGGGCCGTTGTTGGAGATCGACCAGGCGGCCGGCCCGCGCCCGATGTGGAGGTCGTCGGAACCCTGGCTGCCCTGGATCACGAGGCTGTCGCCGTCGAGGCCCTGGTTGAGGATCACGTAGGCGCTGCTGGCGGGGGGCCCGACTTCGGGTCCACAGGAGTGTTCGGCGGCGAAGTTGCTGCAGGCGTCGGTGCCAGGCCCGCCGAAGGCTTCGTCACCACCGCCACCGCCGTTGAGGGTGTCGTCGCCGACGCCGCCGTCGAGCCGGTTGGGACCGCCGTCGCCGACGATGTTGTCCCCCTGGGGAGAGCCGACGACATCCTCGAAACCGGTGATCGAGTCGTGGCCGTCGCCTTTGGCGAGGCCAGCGGCGAGGTTGATCTGGACGGCGCCGCGGGTGGCGCTGGAGTAGGAGACGATGTCCTGCGCGCCTTCGCCGCCGTTGAGGGCGTCGGTGCCGGCGTCGCCGCTGACGATGTCGCCGTCGCCGGGCCCACCGTCGATGTTGTCGCTGCCGGCCCCGCCGAAGATCGTGTCTGCGCCCGGCCCACCGTCGAGCGCTTTCTCGTCGCCGGGCCCGCCTTCGATCCGGTCGTCGCCGAGCCCGCCCTCGACGCTGTCGTTGCCCTTGTCGCCGAGCAGGTTGTCGTTGCCCGAGCCACCGTCGATTTCGTCGCTGCCCTGCTCGCCGTTGATGTAGTCGTCGCCGGCGCCGCCGGCGAGGGTGTCGGGGCCCTTGCTGCCGGTGATCGTGTCGTTGCCGCCTTCGCCGTCGATCCGGTCGACGCCTTTGCCACCGTCGATCGTGTCGTCGCCAGGGCCGCCGCAGATGCGGTCGTTGCCGCCGAGCCCGCTGATCCGGTCATTGCCGCCGCCGGCGACGATCACGTCGGGCGCCTTGGTCCCCTGGATCACGTCATTGCCGCCGCCGCGCACGATCGTCGCTTTTTTGCCGAGGCAGGAGGACGCGGCCGCCGCGCCTGCTGTGATCAGGAGCAGCGCTGCGGAAAGGCAGAGGATGGCGGCGAGGAGCGCGGAGAGCCGACCTCCCCCGCCGAGAGGGTTCAGTTGAGGCACCCCTGCAGGTTGCCAAGTTCTCACGCTCGGCGCAACCTCAGCAGCCGATGGGCGCGGGATCGACGGAGTCTTTGATCACTTCGCCGCTCTTGGCCCCACCGCCGCAGTCGATCTTCTTATCGCGCTGGCCGTCGATCGCGTCGATGAAGTCGCCGCCGCCCTTGCCGATGAAGGTGTCGGCGCCGAGGTGGCCGAGGAAGCTGTTGGCCTTCCTGTCGCCGGTCAGGACATCGGGCCCGTCGGATCCCTCCAGGCTCTCGTTATCGGCCAGAACATGGTCGGGCGTGGCGCAGCCGGCCGGGCCGCCTGTGCCGCCCAGGGTCACGTTCAGCGCCGCGTTGGAACGCCCATAGGAGACTGTGTCGCTGCCGGGGCCGCCGTCGTAGGTGTGGCCCTGGCAGACGGCGACCGAGGAGACGAGGAGGTCGTCGCCAGGCCCGCCCTGGAGCGTGTCGGCGCCGGGGTCGGCGTAGAGGACGTCGCTGCCGCCGTTGCCGATCAGGGTGTCGTTGCCGCTGTCGGGGCTGTTGTAGTTCTCGCCCGCCTCCAGCACGTCGTCGCCCGCCCCGCCGCTGAGCGTGTCGGAGCCGGCGTTGCCGTTGGCGCGGACCTTGACCCCGGCGGGGACGCTGGGGTCGATCGAGATCGTGTCGTCGCCGCCGTTGCCGGTGATCACGATCAACCCGATCGGGACCACGCTGGGGCAGCTGACGCTGGTCCGGGCGCCGTTGCCGGCGATGCAGCCTTCGCCGCTGAAGATCGAGCCGTTGTCGGTCACCGTCCAGGCGCTGCCGTCGAAAGAGACGTGGATGTCATTGGGGCCGGAGTCGCCCTGGATCACGAGGCCGGCTTCGTCGAGTCCCTGGTTGAGGATGACGAGCGTTTCGTTGCCCGGCGGGTTCGCTTCCGGCCCGCACGAGTTCTCGGTGGCGAAGTCCTGGCAGTCGTCGCTGCCGGCGCCGCCAAAGGCCTGGTCGGCGCCGCCATCGCCGTTCAGGGTGTCGTCGCCGATGCCGCCGTCGAGACGGTTGGTTTCGCTGTCCCCAGAGATGTCGTCGCCCTGGGCTGAGCCGACGACGTCCTCGAAGCCGGTCAGCGTGTCGTGGCCGTCGCCTTTGGCGCGGCCGCTGCCGAGGTCGACGGTGACGCCGCCGCGGGTGGCGCTGGAGTAGGAGACGATGTCCTCGGCGCCGGGGCCGCCGTCGAGATTGTCTTCGCCGCTGTCGCCGCGGACCACGTCGCCGTCGCCCGCGCCACCGCTGGCGTTGTCGCTGCCGGCGCCGCCGAACACAGTGTCGCGCCCGGGGCCGCCTTCGAGCGACGGGTCGTCGCCGGGGCCGCCGTCAAGCTTGTCGTCCCCTTCGCCGCCATCGAGGCTGTCGTTGCCCTTGTCGCCGACCAGCATGTCGTTGCCGCCTTCGCCAAGGACTTTGTCGCTGCCCTGCTTGCCGTCGAGGTAGTCGTCGCCAGCCCCGCCGTCGAGACGGTCGGGGCCTTTGGCGCCGAGCATGAAGTCGTTGCCGCCACCGCCGTAGAGGCCGTCGGCCCCCTGGGCGCCGAGCAGGCGGTCGTCGCCCGCGCCGCCGTCAATCCGGTCTGAGCCGGTCGCGCCGGAAAGCGTGTCGTCGCCGCCTTCGCCGTAGAGCTTGTCGAAGCCGCGGCCGCCGGAGATCTTGTCGTCGCCAGGCCCGCCGCAGATCGTGTCGTTGCCGTTGGGCCCGCCGGAGATCGTGTCGTTGCCGCCGCCACCGTAGATCACGTCGCTCGCTTTCTTGCCGACGATGACGTCGTTGCCGGCGGTGCCGACGATGGTTGCCTGCTTGCCGGCGCAGGTGGCTGCGCCCGCCTGGCTAGTGGCGACCAGGCCGAGAAGCAGCGCGGCGACCAGGAGGAGGCCGAACATCGGCCGGCAGAAGTCTCGTTCGTGTGGCATCCCCACAGTCATCGGCCGCCGCGGCGTAAATCTGGAGCAGCCTCGGCAATCCGTCCGGGTCAGGTACGCTCGCGCCCTCGATGCGCGGCGGTATCTACGTTCTCAACTTCTACTCGGCTGTCTTCGTTGACCAGCTCAAACGCGGCCGCAAGACCGCGACGATCCGGCTCGGCAACAAGAGCGGCAAGTACGAGCGCGGCCAGGTCGTCTGGGTCACGGTCGGCTACCGCCACAGCCCACGCGAGAAAATCTTCTCGGCGGTGATCGACGACGTCGAGGTGAAGAAGATCTCCGAACTCTCGCCGCGCGACATCGAGCACGACAATCCGGAGTTCCGCCGGCTTGAGGAAACGACCAACTTCCTTGAGCAGATCTACAGCCGCACGGTCACCATCGACGACCTCGTCACCGTGATCCGCTTCTCCCAGATCGTCGAGCCTCCCGGGGCTCATTTCGGCAATGGGGAGACGCCGAGCCACAACTGATGGCCGAGTACCGCTTCCTCACGACCTGGCTGCTCGATTCCCCGCGCGAGCCGGTCTGGGACGCGATCTACGACCAGGAGCGCTGGCCCTCCTGGTGGCGCGGGGTGGAGGAGGCCGAAGAGCTGAAGGCGGGCGAGCCGAGCGGGGTCGGCAGCGTCTCGCGCCTGGTCTGGAAGAGCCTGCTGCCCTACCGGGTCGAGTTCGAGGTGACGACAAAGCGGGTCGAGCCGATGCACCTGCTCGAAGGCCACGCGGTCGGCGAGCTGGAAGGGGTCGGCCGCTGGCGCCTCTACGAGCAGGAGGGGGCGACCGCCGTCCTCTACGAGTGGAACGTCGCCACCACCAAGCCCTGGATGAACCTGATGGCGCCGCTGCTGCGGCCCGCCTTCGAGTGGAACCACGACTGGGTGATGGCCCGCGGTGGCGAGGGGATCTCGCGCCTGCTGGGCTGCAAGTTGCTGGCCGGCGGCTGAGCCGCGGCTGCTAACTTTCAGTCCTGCTGGCACTCTGCAATTGAGAGTGCCAGCCGCAATGGAGCCGCGAATCGGCTTCAGAGCGCGATTTCCTGACTTTGACCAGTACTACCGACCTATAACGGAGGTTCACGGATGAAGCTGACGCCCCTCGGGGACAGGCTAATCGTCAAGCCGATTGACGAGGAGGAGACGACCGCCAGCGGCATCGTCCTCCCCGACACGGCCAAGGAGAAGCCACAGAAGGGCAAGGTCGTCGCCGTCGGCGACGGCGCCATCAACGAGGACGGCTCGCGCCGCCCGCTCGACGTGAACGAGGGCGATGAGGTCCTCTACTCCAAATACGGAGGCACCGAGGTGACCGTCGAGAACGACGAGTTGCTGGTGCTGCGCGAGTCGGACGTCCTGGCCAAGATCTCCTAGCCCCACGAACCAGAACTCAAGGAGGAACGAAAACAAATGGCTCACAAGGAGCTGAAGTTCAGCGAGGAGGCTCGGGGGGCTCTCCAGGGCGGTGTCGACGCAGTAGCCGACGCCGTCAAGGTAACCCTCGGCCCCAAAGGTCGCTACGTCGTGCTCGACAAAAAGTTCGGCGCGCCGACGATCACCAACGACGGCGTCACCATCGCCCGCGAGATCGAGGTTGAGGACGTCTTTGAAAACCAGGGCGCCCAGCTCGTCCGCGAGGTCGCCACGGCGACCAACGACGTGGCCGGAGACGGCACCACGACGGCGACCCTGCTGGCCCAGATCATCGTCCGCCAGGGGCTGAAGAACGTGGCCGCCGGCGCCAACCCGCTGGCCCTGCGCCGCGGCATCGAGCAGGCCGTCGACAAGGTCGTCGAGAACCTGCGCGAGAAGCAGTCGAAAGAGGTTGCCGGCAAGGAGCAGATCGCCCGTGTCGCCGCCATTTCCGCCGGTGACGACGAGATCGGCAACGTGATTGCCGACGCGATCGAGAAGGTCGGCAAAGACGGCGTCGTCAACGTCGAGGAGGGCCAGACCTTCGGCATGGAGCTGGAGTTCACCGAGGGCATGCAGTTCGACAAGGGCTACATCTCGCCCTACATGGTCACCGACCAGGACCGCATGGAGGCAGTGCTCGAGGACCCCTACATCCTCATCGCCAACCAGAAAATCGGCTCCGTGCGGGACATCCTGCCGGTGCTCGAGGGCGTCATGCAGGGCGGCAAGCCGTTGCTGATCGTCGCCGAGGACGTCGAGGGCGAGTGCCTTGCGACGCTCGTCGTCAACAAGCTGCGGGGCACCTTCACCGGTGTCGCCGTCAAGGCGCCGGGCTTCGGCGATCGCCGCAAGCGCATGCTCGAGGACATCGCGATCCTCAGCGGCGGCGAGGTGATCACCGAGGAGATGGGCTTGAAACTGGAGAACACCCAGATCGAGCAGCTCGGCAAAGCCCGCCGCGTCGTCGTCTCCAAGGACACGACGACGATCATCGACGGCGCAGGCGCCGCCGATGACATCAAGGGCCGGATCAAGCAGATCAAACAGGAGGTCGAGAACACCGACTCCGACTTCGATCGGGAGAAGCTCCAGGAGCGTCTCGCCAAGCTTGCCGGCGGTGTCGCAGTGGTCAAGGTCGGCGCTGCCACCGAGACCGAGATGAAGGAGAAAAAGCACCGCGTCGAGGATGCCCTGCAGGCGACTCGCGCAGCGCTCGAGGAGGGTGTCGTGCCGGGCGGCGGCGTCGCGCTGCTGAACGCGCAGGACGGCCTCGACCCCGACAAGGTCGGCAGCGACGCCGACGAGCAGACGGGTGCGCGGATCGTCCATCGCGCCCTCGAGGAGCCGGTCCGCCAGATCGCCGAGAACTCCGGCGAGGAGGGCTCGGTAGTGGTCAACAAGGTCCGCGACCTGAAGCCGGGTGAAGGCCTCAACGCCGCCACCGGCGAGTACGGGGACCTGATCAAGGCCGGCGTCATCGACCCGACCAAGGTCACCCGCTCAGCGCTGGAGAACGCAGCCTCGATCGCGAAGAACATCCTCGTCACCGAGGCGATCATCGCCGAGCCGCCAGAGGAAGGCGGCGCCGGCGGTGGCATGCCGGGCGGTATGCCCGACATGGGCGGCATGATGTAACCACGCCGCCAAGGCGTGTGATTTTCGAGAGGCCCGGGGCAACCCGGGCCTCTCTTTTTTTGCCCCTGGGCCGTCCAAATCGCCACGCTCTTGCCGCACATTCGCCAAGTTCCGCACACACCCGCGCGCCCGCACCGGCCAAGCTCCCCCCATGGCCACCGCAGCACCCCCCAAACCCCCCGCCGACGGGCCTCAAAGTGAACCCATGGGTCACTTATCGGCCCGTCGGCGGGAAAAGGGCAGCCCAGATCGGGCGATCGCGTCATTGGCCGCTGTTCAGCACGGTGTGATCTCCCTCCCTCAGCTGCGAGGTATCGGTGTCGGCAAGGAGGCTGCGTACAAGCGAGCAGAGGCTGGACGACTGCATCCGCTGCACCAGGGCGTTTACGCGGTTGGGCATTCGGCACTAACTCTGGATGGGCGGAGGATGGCGGCAGTGCTTGCCTGCGGACCCGGCGCTGTCCTCTCGCATCGGTCGGCGGCGGCATTGTGGGGATTGCGGGAGGACCGACGCCCTTTGATTGACGTGACCGCGCCGAATCGACGGGGGCGGATTCCAAAGGGAATCAGGGCGCATCGGGATGGCTCGCTGACGGAGGCCGACCGGACCGTGCTGAACGGCATCCCCTGCACGAGTGTCTCCCGGGTGCTGTTGGACCTAGCCGGCGAACTGCCGATCTGGGAGTTGAGGAAGGCCGTTGCCGAGGCGGAGGTCCTGCGCCTTCTCGACCGGGCCGCGTTGCGCAGGCTGATCCGGCGCAGTCGCGGCCGCCGAGGAGTCGCTCGACTGCGGCTGATCCTCGACGAACTCGATCCGCAGACCAAGCGGACGCGCAGCCACCTTGAGCGGCTGTTCCTGCGCATGTGCGCCAGAGCCGACCTGCCACGGCCCGAGGTCAACGTGTCCCTGACTATTGAAGGCCGCCATCTCAAGCCCGATTTCCTCTGGCGCGATGTCGGCCTGATCATCGAAACCGACAGCCATCGCTACCACGACACCGGCTCTGCTTTCGAGAGCGATCGCCTCCGGGAGCAGCGGTTGCAGCTAGCCGGATGGCAGGTCTCCCGGTGCACCTGGGCGCAGGTCGAACACGAACCTCGCGATCTCGCCCAGCGGATCAAAGGCCTGCTCGCGCAAGCAGCCCTCCGCCGACGGGCCTCAAAGTGACCCATGGGTTCACTTTGAGGCCCGTCGGCGGCTAGGGCGTTGGGGTTGGGGCGGGCGTGGGGGTTGGGGTTGGTTTTGCCTTTGGCGGCAGCGGGGGGAGGAGGCCGGCGTTGTATTCGGCGGTCTGCAGGAAGTTGGCGCGGCGCAGCTTCAGGCGCAGGGTGTTGGTGGTGCGTGGGTAGAGCCCGAGGTCGTAGGGGTTGGCACCGGGGCCGAAGCCGTCGTAGTAGACGAACATCCGCACCCGCGGGCGCTTGACCGTCCAGGAGACGAGCTGTTTGACGAAGCGCGGTTCGTCGCTGCCGGAGACCGCCCACTCGGTTATCGCGACCGGCTTGTTGCGCCACTGGACGCCCTTGTAGAAGCGGTTGAGGTCTTCCCAGACGGGGTACTGCGAGTAGAAGTCGGTGCCGACCCAGTCGACCCAGCGGCTGCCCGGCCAGTAGTTGCCCGGGAAGTTGCCCTTGACCCGCGGCGAGCCGCCCGGCAGCGGGCTCCAGACCATGCTCACCGGCGCCGCCGGCAGGCTTTCCGGGTTGGGTCCTTTGGTCCGGTTCAGCGGCGGCAGGCCGACTTCGGCCAGGGTCGTGTTGATCCCTTCCAGGGTCTGGCCGCCACGGACGATGATCGCGATCCGGCGGAAGGCCTGTTTGTACCAGCCGCTGGTGTGTTCGCCGCCTTTCTGGGTGCCGTCGCAGTTGACCGCTGACCAGACGTTGAGGCAGCGGTTGGGCTCGCCGAGTGGGCGGATGTAGGCGGGCAGGCCGTGTTTGGCGAAGAAGTCGTTGAGCTGGAGCAGGTAGTCGTCGCCGGCCCCGAGGGCGATCTGCTCCGGCGTGATCAGCTCCGCCAGCGTCTGGTCGTCGGCGCTGGAGATCGCCAGGATCGGCCGCGTGCCGGTTTCCCGCCAGCGTTCGTAGGAGGCGTTGAGGCTGTTGCCCCAGGGGTGGAAGGTCTCGAGCAGCGCTGGGTGCTTGGCCAGCAGGCCGGAAAATTCGTTGAAGTCCTGGGTGGTCCCTTTGTCGCTGACCCCGAAGAAGACACTTGGCTTTGGCGGTGCCAGCGTCAGCGCCGAAGCGCTGCTCGCGAACAGCCCGGCCAGGGCGATCGCCAGGACCGCGGCCCGGTTAGGAATCCTCCAGCACATCGCTCATCCTCCTTGGCTCGACTCCGAGCGCCTCGGCATCTGCCGTGCCGCGCTCGCTGACCATCGAGACCTCCATCAGCTCGGCCTCCTCCCAGGTTGCAAACACGGCCTCGCCGAAAACGGAGCGCAGGGCGATCAAGCTGGCCCGAACCAGGGGCAGGGGGAGGTGGACCAGCGGCCGCGGCCGCCCGGCGATGCGGCTGACAAGGTCGGACATCTGGTCGTAGGTCATCGCCTCCGGCCCGGCCAGCTCGTGCCGTCGCTGCGGGGCCGCGGCCAGCGAGGCGGCGACGCAGCGGGCGGCGTCCTCTGCCCAGATCGGCTCGAACCGCGCCCGCCCCGTGCCCGAGACCGGCAGCACCGGCAGGAAGGAGAAGCGCCGCAGCAGCGTGATCCAGGGGTCGCTGTGGTCGTAGACGATCGAGGGGGCGAAGACCGTCGTCGCCAGCGGCGAGGAATCGACGGCGCGCTCGGCCAGCCACTTGGCGCGGAAGAAGCGGGTCCGCTGCGCCGCCTGGGCGTCGAGGGCGCTGAAGAAGACGAAGCGCTTGACGCCGCTGCGCTCGGCCGCCCGCAGCAGGCGCACGGTGGCCAGCCCGTTCAGCTCCTCGATCCGGTGCGGCGGCTGGTCGCGGATCGTTGCCGCCAGGTGGACGACGGTGTCGACCCCGCGCAGCGCCTGTCGCACCAGGTAAGGATCCGACATCTCGCCGAGGTCGCCGAGCGCGATCTGCACATCGACCCGCCGTGACCCCAGCCGCCGCGGCTCGCGCACCAGGCAGCGCACATCGTCGCCGCGCTCCAGCAGCTGCGGCAACAACCGCGACCCGATGCTCCCGGTCGCCCCGGTCAGCAGCAGCATCGGCGACGAGCCCTTTTGCCTGCGTCTTTCATCCCAGACAACCCTAGTGACGCCGCCTGCCGTCCCACATCCCTAAAATGATCGCTCGCGCTTGGCCGGGGCATTCCCCGGTCGGCACCCGGAAACCGACTTAGGAGAAAGCGCCGAATGACCTACGTCATCGCCGAGCCTTGCATCGGCACCAAGGACAACTCGTGTGTCGAGGTCTGTCCGGTCGACTGCATCCACCCGACGCCCGACGAGCCCGATTACGACTCGGTCGAGATGCTCTACATCGATCCGGACGAGTGCATCGACTGCGACGCCTGCGTTGAGGCATGCCCCGTCGACGCCTGTTTCGCCGAGGACCAGCTCCCGGCAGAGTGGGCCAAATACGCGGAGATCAACGCCAACTACTACAAGTCAAAAAGCGCGGCCTGAGCCTCGCCTTGTAGAGAAGAGCTTTGAACGGGCGGCCTGCGGGCCGCCCGTTCTCTTGCTCGGCGCCCGCCGCGCCGCCCCCTGCCTCAGCTCCAATCCTCAATGCGGGCGACACAGGTGACTTCGCCAAACGACCGTTCCTTGGTTTCGACGATGCCGCCGTCGGAGTTGCGTGTGACTGAGGACGTGTTCCCCTCCACCGTTAGCGCCATTCCGTTCTTTGACTTCTCGCGGATCAGCCCGGCGTGGTCGCCGCCACTGCTGAAATTAATTGAAAATTCTGAACGATCAAATCATTATTAACAGTGGTCACTCGGCAATGGCGTTGGGGGGTCCACCCCAAGAAATCGACACTCTGGGTTGACTTTAGAAGTTCTGATTAGTAAAAGGCACTCCAACATGGAGGCGATCTTTTGGTCATGGGGGATTTGGGGGCGCCTGATCGATGGTGCGTCAAACCCACTCTCGTTTTCAATCCCCTCCGAAGTGCTTGGCCTGATCGGGATCGTCTCGGGCTCGGGGGTTGCGGCAGGCGTCGTCAAGAGCTCCAAGGACACGATGGCGTCGGAGCGCATTGCCGCCAGCAGTCACAGTGACCCACCGCGGCTCAGCCAGATCTTCCTGATGGAGGAGGGCGCTTACGCCGACAAGGTCATCGACATCACGAAGTTTCAGGGGTTTGTGATCACTCTCATCCTTCTGGTCGCCTACGCCGCCTTGGCGGTGCATGCCGTCCACGATGCCGGGTCGGCGAAGGGCCTGGCCGCCCTGCCCGGATTCTCAGGCACGTTTCTCACGTTGCTGGGGATCAGCCAGGGCACATACATCGCCGGGAAGATCCCTTCGCAGCAGGGCACTCCGCCTGGCCTGACGGTTGAAAATCGCCCCACCGGCAGCAAGCACACCATGCCCAAAGGCTTCAAACCCCGCAATGCCAAGTAGCCGTCCAAGGGGGAGCTCGCGAGCCGGCGGCGCCCGTGAAGGAGGCAGCCTGATGGCGGAGGCAGCGCCGGACCAGGTCTATGTTGGCGCCGTCGCCGCGATTACCAGCTTTGCCGACGGCATCTCCTCGCAGGGGGCGCCGATCGTCCCACCATTCGAAGAGTGCAAAGACGCCGTGGCCGTGCTGGCGGAAGTGAAGGGCGTGGCCTCGAATTGGATAAACGATGTCTACCCACAGCTGTTGGAGGTGCCGCGGACGATTGTGGCGCAGAAAGAAGCGGTCGCCTCTGGGCTGGCGACGCTCATCAGCGTGGCGCAGCAGCTCGAAGCGAACCCGGGCGATGCGCAGCTCGGCGAACAGTTCTCCAAGGCGGCAAAAGAGCTGGGCGAAACCGTTGCACCCCGTGTCGCCGAAGTGCACCAGCTCGCCGCGGCGGTGGCAGGCTTCGCCGGGGCTGTCAACGGCGGCCTCGGCGAAGCCTGCCAGAGGTCGTGCGCGGAGATGGGGCTCCGCGAGGCGGCGCTCGCCAATCAGCGCGCCCAGGACGAAGCGGTGCTGCAGAGCGCGAGAGAAGCATTTTGCCCAAGCGAAAGCGAAGAAGAAGCAGCTGAAGCCGCTCTCCGCAGCGACGGGGAAAGCATCGGTCAGGTGACCGCCTTCATCGAACAGATGCAGGGTGACGTTTCGCTGACGCAGGGCGCTGCCAATGGGCTCGCCTACGCCACGGGCAAGTGGCAGACGCTCGACGCCCAGGCCCAGGCGGCGATCGCGACGCTGGAAAAGATCCAGAGCGACCCGGTCGGCTCGCTGGCCGTCGACCTCGCGGCGGCGCAGCAGGGGTGGATCGTCTTTACCGAAGGGCTTGAATCCATAGTCGAACAGGCAGCAGCAGCTGCCATATGAAGGAGCAAGCATGAGCCTGACCAGTGTTCTCGCCGCCGAGCCGACGAAGGAACAGCTCGCCGAATATCAGAACGCCTGCGCGCTTGTGAACCAGTACGCGTACGCGATCACCAACACCGACATGCCTGTCTTGAGCAATCCGCCGAAAAACTACGGAGAATTCGGCCAGCTGTTCGCCCCCGCCAAGGCGCATTGCCTGGAGTGGACGAACGGGGTGTTCCCGGCGATGCTCTCCTTCCCGCAGACCATCGTCGATCAGACCGCCGACCTGTTCAGCCTCGAGGAGGCGATCGCCGGGCCGTACCTGGAAGCACTGATTGCGGATCCGAGCAATGCCCAGGCCAAGGCGGGGCTGGGGCGTGCGTTGCAGACGATGCAGACCCTGGCTCAGCAGCAGGTGAAGACAAGCGAAGGGCTGCTCTCCTCGATGAGCACATTTTCGACCGACATCGCGGCTGATGCCACGTCGCTGACGACGATCGCCGCGGATGCCCTCACCGCCGTGGGCGAAGACGAAACCAAAATCAAAGAAATGACCAAGGCAATCGAAAGCCTGAAACACGAAATCGACATGTTCAACAAGCTGCTGACAGCCTCGGAGATCGGGATAGGCCTCTTTCTCTTCACCGGCCTGATCGGGGTTGCCTGCTGCTTGGTCCCCGGTGGCCAGGGGATCGGCGCGGGCATCATCGTCATCAGCGTCCTCGGCGAGGCCGCCTCGATCACGGGCACGGTTCTTCTCAACAGAGAAATCAAGGCAAAGGAAGAATTGATCGAAGTCGAGCGGGAAGACATCTCCAAAACGAGCCAGGACGTGATCCTCCTGCAGGCGCTGAATCTGCAGTTCAAGTGGCTCGAACAGGCGAACTCTTCGGCGCAAGGGGCGATGGAGTTGGTCGTCAAGATGTGGAAAGAACTGGATGAAGAGTTGACGACTATGCAGACTGACTTGACAGTCGCCGACACTGCGGCCACGGCGCAGCAGTACGAGGAAGCGAAAGCGGACCTGACCGAGGCCGAAGGCGAGTGGAGCCAGGTCGTCGAGTTCGCAACCGCGTTGGCGGGGATCGATTACAAATGGCAGGACAAAGAAGGCAACTGGCATTCGTTCAAGAGCGAATCGAGTCCCCCGCTCGACGGCTCGACGGTTGCGATGGCCGGTCAGCCGGCGCCGTAGCCGCCCTGCCGGTGGGCGCGGCGTTTCCGCCATGCCCTGCTCAGGTGATCGCCAGCAGGGCGTAGCGCAGCCCGAGCGCGAGGGCCAGCAGCCCAAGGCCGCGCCTGAGCCGCTCCTCCGGCAGCCGCGCCTGCAGGCGGGCGCCGAGGTAGGCGCCAGCCAGCCCGCCGAGTCCCATGCCGATCCCCAGCGCCCAATCGGGGGCGATGTCGCCGCCGCTGCCGATGCTGAGCAGCGCGTAGGCCATGACCCCAGCCAGGGAGGTGAGGAAGGTCGCGGCGAGGGCGGCGGGCGCGACCTCGAAGACCGAGAAGCCGAAGCCGACCAGGATCGGCCCGAGGATCGAGCCGCCGCCGATCCCGTAGATGCCGCCGACCGTGCCGACCGCCAGGGCGAGGACGAGGATCTGGCGGCGGCGACGCCGATCGGGCAACCCGGCGGGCGCCGGTGGGCTCGCAAAGGCGAGCCAGGCCCCGAGCGGGACCAGGACCGCGGCGACGACCAGCAGGAAGGCGTTGCCCCGATCCAAAAGCTCGACCCGGATCACCGCCCCGGCGACGACGCCCGGCAGGGTGCCGAGGATCAGCAGCCGGGTCAGCGGCCCGACCAGGCGCCCCTCGCGGTGGAAGCGAAGCAGCGCCCCGGGGATCGCGATCAGGTTGTAGAGGAGGTTGGTCGGCGTGACCGCCGGGCTTGGGGTGTGCAGGAGGCTGATCTGGACCGGGACGAGGAAGACCGCGCCGGAGACGCCGACGGGCGTGGTGAAGACGGCGATGCAGAAGGCGATTGCGGCCCCGAGGGCGATGTCGGTCAGCGCGTGCCCGTCAGTCGAACATCTCGTTGACGTCGCCGGCGGCGACGCGGCAGGGGTCGAGGACGACCGTCTTCGGCTCCAGCACGTCGAAGGTGCGCCAGATTAGGTCCCATTCGCTGGCCATCCCCATTCTCTATCAAATCAGTCAACAACGATGCGGACGCGATGCGACACAGGCACGCCTGCGGTCACTCCGCGTTCGCCCGGTGACGCTAGGCCTGGACGACGGGAAGCGGCGTGCCGCTGACCGGCGGCAGTTCTGCGCTCGGCGGCGCCGACTGGAAGACCGGCAGCTCCTGCGGAGTCATCGCGATGATGCCGCGGGCCGCCTGGCGGATCGCCTGGGAGGCGGGGGCGTCGGGCTCGGCGGTGACCAGCGGCGTGCCGCTATCGGCGTGCTCGCGCAGCGCCTCGGAGAGCGGCACCTTGCCGAGCAGAGGGATGTCGAGCTCGTCGGCGAGCAGCTGGCCGCCGCCCTCGCCGAAGATCGTGAAGCGCTCGCCGTCGGGGGTGGTGAAGCCCGACATGTTCTCGATCACGCCGAGCAGCTCGAGGTCGAATTTGGTCGCCATCTCGGCCCCGCGCCGGGCCACCGACTGAGCCGCCGGCTGCGGCGTCGTCACGACCAGGAACTTGGCCTGGGGAAGAAGCTGGGCCAGCGTCATCGAGACGTCGCCGGTGCCGGGAGGCAGGTCGAGCAGCAGGTACTCGAGCTCGCCCCAGGCGACGTCCTCGAGGAACTGCTGGATCGCCTTGTGCAGCATCGGGCCGCGCCAGACCACGGCGGCGTTCTCCTCGACGAAGAATCCAATCGACATCACTTTGACCCCGCCCGCCGCCTCCAGCGGCAGGATCTTGCGCTCGCCGTCGACCTCGGGTTTGCTGTTGACGCCGAGCATGCGGGGGATCGAGTAGCCGTAGACGTCGCAGTCGAGCGCGCCGGCGCTGTGGCCTTCGGCGGCCAGCGCCGCGGCCAGGTTGGCGGTCATCGTCGACTTGCCGACGCCGCCCTTGCCGGATGAGACGCAGATCACGTTTTTGACCTGGGCGAGCGCGCCCTGTGGCAGCTTGCCGCGGCCGAGCGTCTGCTGCAGCGTCCCTTTCTCCTCGTCGGAGAGGACGTCGAAGCCGACGTTGACCGCGGTCACCCCGTCCAGCTCGGAGACGGTTTTGGCGACGGCCTGTTCGAAGTGCGAGCGGATCGGGCAGCCGGCAGTCGTCAGCGAGACGACGACGTCGACCTGGCCGCTGTCGTGGACCGCGATCGAGCGCACCATGCCGAGCTCGACGATCGAGCGGCGCAGCTCCGGGTCGATGACGACGCGCAGCTTCTCGGTGATCTGATCCTGGGTCGGAAGGGCCATCGCGGCCATTCTGGCAAAGGCGTGTCCCCGGCCGCCGCCGGGTCGATTCGCGGCGGAGGGGGGAGAGTTTTCGCCGCTGCGCCCTTAGTGCTCTACATGCGAGCGAGCGAAAGGGAGCGGATGACTGGGACGCGCGGTGGATTCGGGCGGATCGTGGCGATGGGAGTGGGCTTGGCGCTGGCGCTGTTGCTGCTGGCGGCGAAGGAGGCGAGTGCCGGCAAGTACGCGGTCGCCCAGTGCGGCTGGTACGTCGGCGCCGACGCCAGCTGGGCCGACACGACTGGCGGGGCCAAGTTCAGGCCCGACGCCTACTGCGTCCCGGCGGGAGGCGGCGACCCCTTCGACGGCTCCCACCTGAAGAGCTTCACCCGCGACGGCGCGGCGACCGTCTCCGGCACCCGCTTCGGCCGCTGGCGCTGGAGCGCGCCGCCGGGGACCGGCATCACCCAGGTGAGGGGGACCTGGTGGCACACGCTCCACGACGGCTTCGAGCAGCGGCTCGGAGTCGACCCCGGCAACGGCGGCTTCGAAATCTTTGGCGACGCTGGCGCGACCGATGTCGCCCCGCGCGATTTCGTCGCCGGCTTCGCGGCCCCGAAGGCGGCCTTCGAAGACCGCCTGCTCTGCGCCAAAGCCGAAAGCAAGTCGTGCAGCCTCGACCCGGGGTCGTGGTCGGCGCTGCGGGCGCTGACGATCACGGTCGAGGACGACAGCGCGCCGGCGGCGGCAATCGGCGGCGAACTCGCGGCTGGCGGCTGGCGGCGCGGGACGCAGTCGCTCGCCTTCTGGGGGTCCGACCTCGGCTCTGGCGTCCGCTTCAGCGAAACCGGCCTCGACGGCGCCCGCGTCGGCTTGACCGAACATGCCTGTGCGATGGCCTCGATCGGGGGCGAATGGCGGGCGACGCAGATGCTCCCCTGCCTGACCACGGTCTCCGGGGCGCAGGCGATCGCCACCACCGGCTTCAGCGACGGGCCCCACGTCCTCACCCACTGCGCCATCGACTTCGCCGGCAACGCCGGCTGCGCGGCGGCGAGGACGGTGCTGATCGACAACAACCCACCGGCCCACCCCCGCAACCTCGCCCTCGCCGGCGGCGAGGGCTGGCGTCGGGCCAACGACTTCGACCTCGGCTGGGCCAACCCCGACCAGGGCGCCGCCAGCCCGATCGCCGGCGCCTCTTGGCGGATCGTCGGCCCGGCCGGCTTCGACACCGGCGTCAGGTTCGCGCCGGGCCGGGACCTGGGAGCGCTCAACGACCTCGGGTTGCCAGGCCCCGGCGCCTACACGCTGCAGATCTGGCTGCGTGACGAAGCCGGCAATGAAGCGCCGCTCTCGGCGCTCTCGATGCCGCTGTGGCTGGACAACGTCGCCCCCGGTGTCGCCTTCGCGGTCGACTCCAGCCCCGGCATTCCCGAGACGATCCGGGCCGACGTCAGCGATACCCACTCGGGGCCGGCGGCGGGCACGATCTACTACCGCAGCGTTGGCACTCAACAGTGGACTGAGTTGGCGACCAAGCTGCAGCCGGGCAGCTCGCCGGACACGGCGGCGTTGGTTGCCCATCTGCCCGACCTCGCCCCCGGCTCCTATCTGTTCCGCGCCGATGCGGCTGACGCCGCTGGCAACACCGCCTCGACCAGCCGCCGCGCCGATGGCACCGAGATGGCGATCCGCAAGACGCCGCCTCCTCCTGTGGTCAAGGCGCCAACGCCGGCAAAGGCGAAGACGAGGATCTTCGCCCGCCTGCGCTGGGGCGGCAGCTTCGGCTCAGAGCTGACCGTTCCCTTCGGCGTCGATGCGGTCCTCAGCGGGCGCCTGGTTCGAGCCGACGGCGCCGGGCTGCCCGGCTGCCAGCTGCGCGTCGTCTCGCGGCCGTCTCATGGAGCGCTCGTCCCTACCCGCGTCGACACCGTCAACAGCGGCCCGCGCGGCGGCTTCAGCCTTGACCTCGGCCCCGGGCCGTCGCGCCGCGTCACCGTCAGCTACCGGGGCGATGCGGCGCTGGAGGAATCACGGCGGCCATCGTTGGCCCTGCGGGTCCGCGGCGGCATCAGCCTCCGCGTCTCGCCGCTCAAGCTCAAGGTCGGGCAGGCAGTGCGCCTCGGGGGCAGGGTCCGCACCCTCGGCGCCCCAGTGCCGCGGCGCGGCAAGCTGGTCGCGATCCAGTACTACGAGCGGGCGACGCGGCGCTGGCGCCCGATCCTCGTCACCCGCAGCGATCACGGCGGCCGCTTCCACGCCCACTACCGTTTTCGCTACGTCACCGGCACTGCCTCGATCCGGCTTCGCGCCACCGCTCTATCCGAGGATGGCTGGCCCTACGCGTCGGGCGCCTCGCGGGCGGTGACGGTACGGGTCACGGGCTGAGTGTCACTGAATACGCGCCGGTAACCAGCGCGCCCTGACCGCGCCGGCGGCTCGCCGGCGCGGTCTCGTTTGCGTCTTTCTGGCTTCGGTCTATTTGCTGCCGGTGGCGCCGGTTGTGCCAGTCGTTGTGGTGGTGGTTTCAGGCGCCTGCGGATAGGCCTGCACGGCCAGGTTCCAGTTGTTCAGCGTGAACGTCACTTTCGCGGCGCCGGCGTACTGGACCGAGACCGTGTGGCCGCCTTTGGCGAGCACCGTCGTCAGGGTGATCGAGTGGACCAGGGCGACCGGTTTCGGCGAGGCGAGAGTTGCCGGGGCGAAGTTGATTTTGCCCGTCGTCTGGCCGTCGACCAGGATCTGGACCGGGCAGGCGAGGTCAGCCGTGGCCGCCGAGGCGGTGCAGGTTGCCGTGCCCGAGAAAGTGATCACCGCGGGAGCGGTGCCCTTGGTCGAGAACGAGGTGAAGGCGGTCGGGATGTAGCCCGCCGTCGTCGCCGTGGTCGGTCCGAAGACCGCGGTGCCCGCGGCGATGCCGACGACCGGCTGCAGCGGGGCATCGATTTTCTTCACGAAGGTATTCGACGCGACCTTTTTCCTCAGGTAGAGCGTCGACGCTTTCTTGTTCGTGACATAGGTGTGCGCCGCCCTCTGGCTGGTGAGGAAGGAGCCGGCCAACGACGGCGTCACGGCCACCGCGGCGGCGATCACCGCCGCTAGCGCGATAACCGTCGCCGCGCGGGGTGTGGACAGTCTTCTCTTGAGCAATGGAACCTCCATGTTGGGGCCGCCGGGCAGCCTTTCTTTACTAAGGAGGTCAATAAGCTACAGAAGCTGATAGCCTGATGTCGAGTTAGAAGCTCAACAAAGTCGTCTACCCTTAACCCGGCAAGGAAAGGAACCTCGATGAAGATCAAGACCCTCGCCATAACGGCGCTGGCCCTCCTCGGGCTTACTCTGCCGGCTACCGCCGGCGCGAAGACCACCCTGATCGGGTCCGGATCGGTTGCCGCGCAGCCAGTGCTGCAGGCGCTGTTTGCCCAGTACGAAAAGCTGACCAAAGGCAAGGTCGAATTCGTCTACACCGCCAACGGCGGCAACGCCGGCGTCAAAGACGTCCAGAACGGCACCAGCCAGTTCGCTGGGCAGGCCCGGACGCCGCTCCCCAGCGATGCCGGCACCACCTACATCAAGATGTTCATGGACGGCCTCTGCCTCGATGTCAACCCGAAGAACAAGCTGACCGACATCAGCATCCAGCAGGCCCACGACATCTACCGCGGGCTGCTGACCAACTGGACCCAGGTGCCGGGCTCGGGCCTGGAAAGCACCATTGATCCGGTCGGCCGCGACACCAACGGAGGCACATACAACTTCTTCCTCCAGGCCGTCCTCAACAATGAACCGCCGTCGTCCAACGTCAACGCTCTGACCGCCGACGGCCTCGTCGTCAACGCCGTCAAACAGGATCCGAACGCGATCGGCTACGACGGCCTCGCCTGGCAGGGCAAGGGCCAGAAGGCACTGAAGGTCAACGGCATTCCGTGCCAGGCCAACAAGATCAGCGTCGAACCGCTCAAGTACCCGCTCTCGCGCTTCCTGTTCCTGGTCCTGCCGACCGGCGTCAACAACCCGGTGCTGACCAAGTTCATCGACTGGGCCCGCCGCGATGCGGTGGCCGGTGAAATCATCGCCAAGGCCGGTGGTGTTCCGGCCTTCAACAAGAAGCCGAAGAAGAAGCACTAGGTGGAAGAGGAGTACCAGCAGGAGTACGGCCCGAAGTGGTCTGACCAGCGCGTCGAGCGGATGCTCGGCGCGCTGGTCTGTGCTGTGGTCGGGCTGTTGCTGGCGATGATCGTCGTCGTCTTCATCCACGCCTGGCCGTCCTTCGCCCACAACGGGCTGAGCTGGTTCGGGCCCGGCGGCGACGTCGATGACCAGCTCAACGCGATCTTCCTCTCCGGCCAGTCCGGGGCCGAATACATCTACACCTTCCACGCCTGGCCGCTGATCTGGAGCACGTTGCTGATCACCGGCGGCGCGGTCTCGATCGCCCTCTTCTCGGCCCTTTTCGTCGCCGTCTTTATCGTCGAGTTCGCGCCCGAGTGGATGAGCAACATCCTGCAGCCGGTGGTCCGCTTCCTGGCCAGCGTCCCCTCGGTCATCTACGGCCTGCTCGGGGTCCTGGTCCTGGTCCCGTTCATCGGCAACCATCTGGTCACCGAGCCGCAGAAGGCCTCGGTCGCCGGCGTCATCTCGCTCACCGGCTACAGCCTCCTGGCCGCGGTCACCGTGTTGACGGTGATGATCGCGCCGCTGATGGTCTCGATCTTCTCCGACGGCTTGCGGGCGGTCAAACCGGGCTGGCTCGAGGGCTCGCTGGCGCTCGGCGTCAACCGCTGGCGCACGACCTGGAAAATTGCCGTCCGCACCGCCCGCCCGGCGATCGTCGCCGGCACCGTGCTGGCGGTGGCGCGGGCGATCGGCGAGGCGGTGATGCTGGCGATGATCTCCGGCTCGGTCGGCTTCGCCCCCAACCCCGCCGACGGCGCGATCTTCATCTACGAGCCCTCGCGGCCGCTGGCGCCGACGATAGTCAAGAACATCGACCAGCTCAGCTCGCCGCCGGCCAACGCGACCCTGTTCGCGATCGCCGCGGTTCTGCTCTTCTCCGCCGCTTTCCTCTCGCTGACCGGCTGGGCCGCCCGTCGCTCGATGCGCAAATACGGGGCGACAGCCTGATGAGCACGCCAGTCGCAACCCCCCCGGCGGGGCCCCCGCCGGGGATTGCCCCCCCGCCGCCCGCCGGCAAGGGCGCGGTCGAGGGCAGCGCCACCTGGCGCCTGACCGATCGCATCGGGCTGGCGATTTGCTGGGCGCTGGGCCTGCTCTTCTGCGCGATCGCGGTGGCGATCGCCGTCTACCTATTCATCCAGGGGATCAAGTTCCTGAAGCCGTCGATGCTGGTGACGCCGGCCTCGGCGGGCTTCAGCCAGACTGAAACCGGCGGCTTCTCCGATGCCCTCTTCGGCACTCTGATCGTCGCCGTGATGGGAATTGCGATCGCTCTGCCGGCCGGCATCGCGATCGCCGTCTGGCTGGTCGAGTACGGCCGGCCGACCGCCCTGGCGCGGATCACCGAGTCGACGATCGAGGCGATCGCCGGCATCCCCTCGATCGTCCTCGCCCTCTTCGGCACCGTGATCTTCTCCAGCACCGCGCTTGGCTTCCTCAGCCGCAGCTCCGAAGGCGTCGTCTTCGGCCGCTCCTTCTTCGCCGCAGCGACGATGCTCTCGCTGGTGGCGCTGCCGCTGATCGTCGCCAGCACCCGCGAGGGGCTGAACTCGATCCCCCGCCACGTGCGCGAGGCCTCCTACGCGGTTGGCAAGACCAAGGCGGCGACGACGCGGCGGATCCTGCTCCCCGCCAGCCGCCCGCAGGTCGCGACCGGGGCGATGCTCGGCCTCGGCCGGATCATCGGCGACACGGCGATCATCGTCGTCCTGCTCGGCGCGACCCAGAACTTCGCCCCGGTCGAAGGCGCCGCCTTCCCGATCAACTACCTGCGCGGCGCCGGCACGACGCTGACCAACTTCGTCTACGAGGCATCCCCGACCGGGAACCTCAATCAGCCCCAGAAAGCCTATGCGGCGGCTTTCGTCCTCTTGCTGATGGTCCTGGCCCTGAACGCGGCCGTCGACGTCATCCACCGCCGCGCGCGAAAGGTTGGGACATGGAGTTCGTAACACCGCCGCCGCCACCGATCCGGCGACTGCAGACCGAGGATGCGACCGCGGCCCGCCAGGTGGGGCCGCCCGCCCACACGAACGGCAACGGCAACGGCGCCTCCGCGCCCGGTGGGTTCACCGGCGCCCGGCGCTCGATCGGCGCGCCCCAGTTCTCGATCCGCCGCATGGAGATCGACAACGTCTCTGTCTCCTACTCCAACCGCGACGCGGTCAAAGGGGTCTCGCTGCCGGTCCGCCAGGGCGAGGTGCTGTCGCTGATCGGGCCCTCCGGCTGCGGCAAGACGACCCTGCTGCGCTCGCTCAACCGCCTGACCGAGCTGACCAGCACGGCGAAACTGACCGGCCGCATCCTGCTCGACGACATCGACATCAGGCTGATCGAGCCGACTCTGCTGCGGCGCCGGGTGACGATGGTCTTCCAGCAGCCGAACCCGTTCCCGATGAGCGTCTTCGACAACATCGCCTACGTGCTGCGCGAGCAGGGCTCCCGCCGCCAGCGCAAAAAGGCGCTCGAGCCCAAAGTCCACAGCGCCCTGGAGCGGGCCGGGCTCTTCGAGGAGGTCAAAGACAACCTCGACCACCCGGCCCTGAAGCTCTCCGGCGGCCAGCAGCAGCGGCTCTGCATCGCCCGCGCCCTCGCCGCCGAGCCCGAGGTGCTGCTGCTCGACGAGCCCTGCTCGGCGCTCGACCCGCAGTCGACCCAGGTGATCGAGGACCTGATCGTGAAACTGCGCGACGACGTCGCCGTCGTCATCGTCACCCACAACCTGCAGCAGGCCTACCGGATCGCCGACCACGTCGCCTTCATGTATCTAGGCGACCTGGTCGAGTACAACAGCGCGACCGCCCTCTTCGGCTCGCCCCGCCAGCAGCGCACACAGGAGTACGTCAGTGGCGCCTTTGGCTAGCCACGGCGCACGCCTGGGCGTGCTCGCGATTTGCGCCCTGCTCTTGGCCGGGGTCGCTTCCGGCTGCACGACGACGCAGGAAAAGGCCGCCCGCCAGCAGGCGCAGTCCAAACACATCCTCGAAGCCCGGGCCGAGAGGCAGAAGCAGAAGAAGCAGCGTTCCAAGTCGGACAACAAGGGGAGCAAGCAGCGATGACAGCTCAGATCGAAAAACCACCCGTGCCGACGACGACAGTGGTCGCCAACAGCCATTACGAACCTTGCGAGGAGTGCGGCGCGCCGCTCGACGCCCAGCAGCGCTACTGCGTCAACTGCGCGGCGCGGCGCGGCAACGGCGCCAACCCTTCGTCGCGCTATTTCGCGGCGATGAGCAAAAAAGCCCGCCGCCCGATCGCCCGCCCGCCGGCGAAATCGCCGACCAGCCGCGCCGCCGCGGTCGGCTTCTTCGCCCTGCTGCCGATCGCGGTCGCGATCGGCGTCGTCGTCGGCCGCAGCGGCAGCGACAGCGGTGAAAACGAGGCGCTGCTGGAAGCGCTGCGCAACCAGCCCGCGGCGGTGGCGGCGACGGCGACCCCCGGCGCCACGACTGCCGCGACGGCGAAAAAAGCGAAAAAAGACAAGAACGAAAAGCCCGTCAAAGGCGCTGACAAGACCGGCGGCAAGGTTGTCGCCAAGACCAGCAACGGAACGGTCCATCAGATCACCGGCTACAAACCGAGCGCGCAGCAGGTCGAAGAAGACACCAAACTGGTCGAAGAAAACCCCGAACAGGTCGGCTCCAACTACATAAAAGCGCAGCAGAATCTGAACGACGTGACTGTGGTCGGGGGCGATCCCAGCGCAGCCCCCGCGCCGCCGACCAACGGGGCCCAGCCATGAGGCCGCTGGCAGAGCTGCTGCCGCGGCGGGCGCCAAAGGCTGCGGTCAAACCGCAGCCGGTGGCCAAAGCCCCGATTGAGGTCGACGAGAACAAAGAGCTGCTCGCCCAGCGCGACCGGCTGCTGGAGAAGTTCACGATCATGCAGGCCGATCTCGGCGGCGCCTTCTATGAGATGGCGATCCGCGACCACGTCCGGCTCGACGTGCTGACCCGCAAGGCAGCCGAGCTGCAGCGGGTCGATGCCGAGCTGCTCGCGGTCGAGCGGGTGCTGGAGCTGGAGCGCGCCGACGCCGCCGGCACCTGCCCCAGCTGCGGCGCCCCCTACGGCCACGCGGTCCGTTTCTGCGCCCAGTGCGCGCATCCGCTCGTCCCCCTGGAGGCGATGTGATCTCTGCCCTGATGCGTCCGATCCAGCGCGCGATCGCCGCCGCCGCGACCCTGACCGGCAAACGCTTCGGCCTGCTCGTCGCCTCCTCGCTGGTCGCCACCTCGGCGATCGTCGCCAGCGCCGCGACCAACCCGAGCGGCAGCGGGCCGCTGGCGGCCCTGCTCGGCCGCAGCCTCGCCGCCGACAACACCCCGGCCGCCGTCGCCCCGGCGCCGGAACCGTCCCCCGCGCCGGCGGTGACGCCGACCCACTCCTCGGCGGGGGCGACGACGGAAGTCGAAGAAGCCCCGGCTGTCTCGTCGGAACCGGCGATCGCGCCGGAAACGGTCGAACCGGAAACCGAAACCCCAGAAACCCCGGCCACGCCGGAAGAAACGACTCCGGAAGCGGGCCAGGTCAAACACGTCTTCGTCATCTCCCTCGCCAGCCCCGGCTACGAAGCGGCCTTCGGCGCCGCTGCGCAGATGCCTTACCTGGCGACGACGCTGCGTCCCCAGGGCGAGCTGCTCTCCGGCTACACGCTGCTGGGCAGCGCCGGCCTGCCGAACGCGATCGCCGCGGTCAGCGGCCAGCCGCCGAACGCCTCGACCCAGGCCAATTGCTCGACCTACTCGGAGTTCTCCGGCGCCACGCTCAATAAAAAGGGCGTGGTCTCGGGATCGGGCTGCGTCTACCCGGTCGAAGCGCTGACGCTTGCCGACAGGCTGGCGCTTGGCCGCTTCAGCTGGCACGCCTACATGGAAGGAATGGTCGACCCCACAACCGGCAAACCCGATAACTGCGTCCGGCCCGAAGCCGAAAGCGTCGACCAGCCCGCGCTCGGCGGCTATGCGGCCCGCCAGAACCCGTTCGTCTACTTCCACTCGCTACTCGACCTCGGCGACTGCGCGACCAACGACATGCCGTTGACCCAGCTCTCGACCGATCTGCGCAAAGCGACGGCCACGCCCAACTACTCCTACATCGCGCCCAACCTCTGCAACGCCGGCGTTGCCGGGCAGTGCCCGGCGGGGGCGCCGACGGGCGCAGCCGCGGCCGACGCCTTCCTCGCCCAGTGGGTGCCGAAAATCACCGCCTCGCCCGCTTATAAAGAAGACGGGCTGCTGATCGTCACCTTCGACGAGCTCAACCCGCCCGAAGCGGGGGCGGTCGCTCCCGTGGCTGGCGCCAAGCCCAAAGTCGGGGCGCTGCTGCTCTCGCGCTTCGTCGCCCCCAACTCGGCCGACGCCGCCGAATACACGCCCTACTCGCTGCAGCGCTCGACCGGCGAACTCTTCGGCCTGGCGCCGCTGGCCGCGGCGGGCGGGGCGAAGGTGAAGTCGTTCGCGCCGGCGCTGCTCGGTGAAAACGGCGGCGACTAGCAATAGATAGGGTTCGCGCCGATGTCGCAGGCAACCCTCCACACCAACGCGGGCGCGATCGTCGTCGAGCTGCATGACGCCGACGCGCCGAAGACCGTGGAGAACTTCCGCAAGCTGGCCGGCGACGGCTTCTACGACGGCCTCGCCTTCCACCGCGTCATCCCCGACTTCATGATCCAGGGCGGCTGCCCGGAAGGGACCGGCACCGGCGGCCCCGGCTACACCTTCGAGGACGAGTTCAACGACCACAAGATCGTGCGGGGGGCGCTGGCGATGGCCAACGCCGGCCCCAACACCAACGGCTCCCAGTTCTTCCTCGTCACCAAAGACGCCGCCCCCTGGCTCGACGGCAAGCACACCGTCTTCGGCAAGGTCGTCGACGGCATGGACGCCGTCGACGCGATCGAGGGCGCCCCGACCGACGGCCGCGACAAGCCGGTCGAGCCGCAGGTCATCGAGCGCGTCGAGCTCTCCGAGTAGCTAGCGCGGTTCGGGCGCGAGGTCGCCCGGCCCCAGCTCGTCCGGCCGGGTGTGGCCGCTGAGCGCCATCGTCAGGTCGAACTCGGCCAACAGCATCCGCAGGACCGCCTCGACTCCATCCTCGCCGCCCAGCGCCAGGCCCCAGAGGTAGGGGCGGCCGATCAGGGCCGCGTCGGCGCCTAGGGCCAGCGCCTTGAAGACGTCGCTGCCGCCGCGGATGCCGCTGTCGAGCAGGACTGCGGCGCGCTCGCCGACCGCGGCGACTACCGCGGGCAGGGCGTCGAGCGAGGCGATCTCGCCGTCGATCTGGCGGCCGCCGTGGTTGGAGACGAGGACGCCGTCGGCGCCGCGCGCGACCGCCTCGCGGGCATCGTCGGGGTGGAGGATGCCCTTGACCACGATCGGCAGCTTGGTCATCTCGCGCAACTGGGAGAGCTTGTCCCAGGTCAGCGAGGGGTTGACGTAGACGCCGACGAAGTGGCCGGTCGCCGCGCCGGGATCCTCCTCCGGCGTCTGCTCCAGCTGCGAGCGGAAGACCGGGTCCTGGAAGAAGTTGGCGTTGCCGATCCCTTCGAGGAAGGGCAGCCAGGCCCGCTGCAGGTCGCGCGGCTTCCAGCCGGGGATGAAGGTGTCGACGGTGAGGACGATTGCGCTGTAGCCGGCCGCCTCGGCCCGGCGCACGATGCTGGCGGCGATCTCTTCGTCGTTGGGCCAGTAGAACTGGAACCAGCGCGGCCCCTCGCCGCTGGCGGCGGCGATCTCCTCCAGGGTGGCGTGCGAGGCGGTGCTGGCGATCAGCGGCAGGCCGACTTTGGCGGCGGCGCGGGCGGTGGCCGGCTCGCCGCCCTCGTGGACGATCTTGTGGATCCCGATCGGGGCCAGCATCACCGGCGCCGGCATCGCCGTGCCCAGCACCGTGCGGGAGAGATCGCGGTCGGCGACGTCGCGCAGCATCCGCGGCACGATCCGGCGCCGGCGGAAGGCCTCGAGGTTGGCCCGCATCGTGTCCTCGCCGCCGGCCCCGGCGAAGACGTAGGCGGCGGCGCGGTCCTCCATCGCCGCCAGCGCGGCCTGCTCCAGATCGGCGACGGCGATCGGGATCGGCTGATCCTGGCCCATCAGGCCACGGGCGTAGATCTCCTTGAAGTAGTCGCCGAAGTCGGTCACGGCGGGCTGGACGCTACTGGCTGGCGGGGGTCTCTTCGCCGGAGCGGCGCTGCTGGCGCCGGCGCAGCCCCTCACCAGGGCGCCAGAGGCTGACCAGGCCGGCGACCAGGGTGACGAGGAAGATCTGGCCGATCATCATCTCCAGGCCGGCGAACATCCGCCCCGGCTGGCCGGCGGGGACGAGGTTGCCGTAGCCGGTCGTGGTCAGGGTCGTGTAGCTGAAGAAGAGGAAGTCGCTGCCCTTGGCCTGGCTGACCTCGCTGAAGAAAGCGCCGCCCTGGAGCCGCTCGATCGTGCCGTAGAGGAAGGTGAAGAGGATGCCGAGCACGGTGTAGACGCTGATCGCGCCGAGGATCGTGCGGAAGCCGACCTCGGCCGAGGTGACGACCCGGCGCAGAATCGCCAGGCTGGCCAGCGTCAGCAGGGCGATCTCGATGAAGGAGGCGATGTTGAGCCAGGTCCGCTCGCCGGTGATCGCCTCGACAATCGAGAGCAAGACCGCCAGGGCCGAGAGCACGATCGCGGCGCGCACCGTGAGCCGGTGCGCTTCGGAGCTTGTCAGGGCGATCACCGAGGTTGCGCTGGCGGAGAGGGTGAGGATGAC
This sequence comes from uncultured Conexibacteraceae bacterium, assembly GCA_964401995.1. GTDB lineage: Bacteria > Actinomycetota > Thermoleophilia > Solirubrobacterales > 70-9 > DATCBF01. Next base: position 213,350 of record CAYOAP010000002.1, read on the forward strand.
TCCCGACCAGCCATGGTTGGAGAGCAGCGAGGCGAGGACGTAGGTGGTCAGCACCAGGACCAGGACAAGGCCGTAGGCGTCGCTGATCCGCTCTGCCCGCAGCAGCCATCCCTCGCGCACGCGGCGTCCACTCGGTTTGGCAGCCATCACCGCTCGTTCGGGCGGTTTGGTGTGTTTCCTGCACCCAGTGGGTAGGCGGAGCCCGCCGCGCGCCATCTGCCCTTAACGGGATTGATCACAAAAGCATGCGGTCTTCTGTAAACATGCTTGTCGAGCGCTCGGGGCTATTGAGTACTCAAAACTATTAAACACACAGGCCGGGAGATAGATTTGAACGAGGGCAAGCAGGGTGTGAGTGGGAAAGAAAAGAGCAGCCGCAAGGCCCGCCTGCTCAGCCTCCTTGCTGTGCCCGCTCTGCTGGCCCTGCTGCTGCCCGCGGCCTACGCGATAGCCGGCAACGGCAAGTCCGTCGCCAAGGCTTCGAGCGCAACCTGCCTCGACCTGCCGGTGACGCTGATGGGCACGCCGGCCAACGACCGCCTGCGAGGCACCCCAGGGACCGACGTGATCGACGGCCTCGGCGGCAATGACCGGATCATCGGTGGTGGCGGCAACGACGTCGTCTGCGGCGGCCCGGGAGACGACCTGATCACCACCGGCAAAGGCCCGGACAAGATCTCCGGCGGCCCAGGCGACGACCACCTTCTCTCCCGGCGCGGCCCTGACTTTGTCTACGGCGGCCCCAACGACGACATCTTGAACGGCGGCCTTGGCGTCGATGGCTGCGACGGCGGCAGCGGCGCCAACACCGAACGCCATTGCGAGAAAGATGCTCCGCCGATCACCGAAAGCGGCAAAAACCAGCCGCCCGGAGCGGTGGGCGATACCGCGACGACCGACTCCAGCACGGTCAAAGTCATCGACGTCCTCGCCAACGACACCGATGTCGACGGCGACGCGCTAACTGTCGCCTCCGTCGACACGACTGGGACCAAAGGCAAAGTCACGATCGGCGCCGGCGGCGCCAACGTCAGCTACGACCCCAACGGCCAGTTCGCGAGCCTCAAACCGGGCGAGCAGGCGACTGACTCCTTCGCCTACACGATCAGCGACGGCCACGGGCATACCTCGACGGCCGGGGTCCTGGTCACGATCACCGGCATCGACGACCCGCCGGTCGCGGTCAAAGACGCCAAAACCCTGACCGAGGACGACCCGGCGACGGCGATCAATGTGCTCGCCAACGACACCGACGTCGACGGCGGCCCGAAATCGATCGCCTCGGTCACCCAGCCGGCCAACGGCACGGTTGTGATCACCGGAGGCGGCACCGGCCTCACCTACCAGCCGGCAGCAAACTTCTGCGGGACGGACACCTTCACCTACACGCTCAACGGCGGCTCGAAAGCGACCGTCACAGCCACTGTCACCTGCGTCGACGACTTGCCGACCGCGGTCAACGACTCGAAAACGCTGAACGAGGACGCCGGCGCCACCGCGGTCGACGTGCTCGCCAACGACACCGACATCGACGGCGGGCCGAAGTCAGTTGCCTCAGTCACCCAGCCCGCCAACGGCACGGTCGTGATCACAGGCAGCGGCACGGGGCTGACGTACCAGCCCAACGCCAACTACTGCAACAGCCCTCCAGGCACCACGCCGGACACCTTCACCTACACGCTCAATGGCGGCTCCAGCGCCACCGTCTCGGTCACGGTCGAATGTGTCGACGACCCGCCAACGGCGGTCAATGACTCGAAAACCGTGGTTGAGGACGCCAGCGCGACGGCGGTCGACGTCCTCGCCAACGACACCGACACCGACGGCGGCCCGAAATCCGTCGCCTCGGTGGTCCAGCCCGCCAACGGCACGGTGGTCATCACGGGCGGCGGCACCGGGCTCACCTACGCGCCGAACGCCAACTACTGCAACAGCCCTCCAGGCACCACGCCGGACACCTTCACCTACACCTTGAACGGCGGCTCCAGCGCCACCGTCTCGGTCACGGTCACCTGCGTCGATGATCCGCCGGTTGCCGTCAACGACTCGAAAACGCTGAACGAGGACGCCGGCGCCACCGCGGTCGACGTCCTCGCCAACGACACCGATGTCGACGGCGGCCCGAAATCGATCTCGTCCGTGGTCCAGCCCGCCAACGGCACGGTGGTCATCACCGGTGGTGGGACGGGTTTGACCTACCAGCCGAACGCCAACTACTGCAACAACCCCCCAGGGACGAGCCTGGACACCTTCACCTACACCCTGAATGGCGGCTCCGTGGGCACTGTCTCGGCCAAAGTCGAATGTGTCGATGATCCACCGGTTGCCGTCAACGACTCGAAAACGCTGAACGAGGACGCTGGCGCGACGGCTGTTGACGTGCTCGCCAACGACACCGACATCGACGGCGGGCCGAAGTCAGTTGGCTCAGTCACCCAGCCCGCCAACGGCACGGTCGTGATCACCGGCGGCGGCACCGGCCTCACCTACGCGCCCAACGCCAACTACTGCAACAGCCCCCCAGGAACCACTCCGGACACCTTCACCTACACGCTCAATGGCGGCTCGACCGCGACCGTGTCCGCCACCGTCACCTGCGTCGACGATCCGCCTGTCGCCGTCAACGACTCGAAAACGATCACCGAGGACGACCCGGCGACAGCGATCAATGTGCTCGCCAACGACACCGATGTCGACGGCGGCCCGAAATCGATCTCGTCGGTCACCCAGCCGGCCAATGGCACGGTGGTCATAACCGGCGGCGGCACGGGCCTCACCTACCAGCCCAACGCCAACTACTGCAACAACCCCCCAGGCACAAGCCCCGACACCTTCACCTACACACTCAACGGTGGCTCAACCGGGACCGTGTCGGTCACGGTCACCTGCGTCGATGACCCGCCGACCGCGGTCAACGACTCGAAAACGATCACCGAGGACGACCCGGCTACGGCGATCAACGTGCTCGCCAACGACACCGACCCCGATGGCGGCGCCAAACTGGTCACCGTTGTCACCCAGCCGGCCAACGGCACGGTGGTCATAACCGGCGGCGGCACGGGCCTCACCTACCAGCCCAACGCCAACTACTGCAACGAACCTCCGGGGACGACGCCGGACACCTTTGAATACACGATCACCGGCGGCTCGAAAGCGACCGTCTCGGTCAAGGTCACCTGCGTCAACGACCCGCCGACCAACATCTCGATCTCGAAATCGAGCGTCGCCGAGAACCAGTCCACCGGCACCACGGTGGGGGTCTTCTCGACAACTGACGTCGATGTCGGCGACAGCTTCACCTACACCCTGGTCGCTGGCGCTGGCTCCGCAGACAACGGCAGCTTCACGATCAGCGGCAACGAACTGAAAACCGCTGAAAGCTTCAACTTCGAGGCCAAGGCGAGCTACTCGATCCGGGTCAAAACCACCGACTCCGGCAGCGCCGGCTTCGAAAAACAGCTGACGATCACGGTCGAAAATGTCAACGACCCGCCGACCAACATCCTGCTCTCAAAATCCAACATCGACGAGAACGAACCGGCCGGGACCGAAGTCGGCGCCTTCTCGACCACTGACGAGGATGTCGGCGACAGCTTCACGTACACCCTGGTCGCCGGCGCCGGCTCCGAAGACAACGGCAGCTTCGAAATCGCCGGCAACAAGCTCAAAGCCAAATCGAGCTTCAACTTCGAGGCCAAGGCCAGCTACAAAATCCGGGTCCAGACCAAAGACAGCGGCAACGCGACCTTCGTGAAGGAATTCACGATCGCGGTCAACGATGTCAACGACCCGCCGACGACCCAGCCCGACAGCTATACCGGCGCGGTCGGCAACACCAAGGCGACTCTGGCGATCACCGTCTCAGGCGAGCCGAGCGTCGGGCTCAGCGGCATGAGCGGGAACGTTCCCAGCGCCAACGACTCCGACGAAGACGCCGGCGACTCGATTTCGGTCGTGCCGGAAACGGTCTCGACCACCGGCGGCGGCACGGCGGAAATCAAAGCCGACGGCAGCTTCATCTACCTGCCTGGGGTCGGCGACAAGAACCAGAGCGACAGCTTCACCTACAAAGTGACCGACGGCGAAGCAACCACGCCGGGGACGGTCACGGTCGGGATCGACAACACGCTCATCTGGTACGTGAACAGCGGCGCTGCCTCCGAAGGCGACGGCCGCTCCAGCGCTCCGCTCAAAACCCTCGACGAAATCAATGGCGCCAGCGGCGCCGGTGACGTTGACGGCTCGGCCGACTACATCTTCATCGAGAACTCCGGCACCTATGCCGAAGGCCTGCCCCTCGAGGCCAACCAGAAGCTGGTCGGTGCGCCGCAGGGCCTCGACGTCCCCGGTCACTCCGGGCTGGTCGCCCCCAGCGGGGGGTCCAATCCCGCGGTGACCAATACCAGCGGCGACGCGATCGTCCTCGCCAACGGATCCGAAGTCCAGCGCGTCGATGCCAGCAGCGCATCCGGCGTCGGGATCAAAGGAGTCGGTGTGACCACCGCCACGGTTGGCGCCAGCACCAAAGTCAGCGGCAATAGCGGCGGCGGAGTTGCGCTCAGCGGCGCCGCCGGCGGCGAAATCTCGATCGGCTCGACGATCGAAAACGAGACCGGCAGCGTCGTTTCCGTCTCCAACCGCAACAGCGGCACGGTCACCCTCAGCGGGCCGATCACCTCCAGCAATGGCGGCGTCATCGCCAGCAGCAACACCGGCGCCCACGTCAGCTACACCGGCGCCCTGCACCTGACCCGCTCGGGCGGCAGCGAAACCTTCGCCGCAACCGGCGGCGGTGGGGTCAAGGCGACCAACAGCGACAACCAGCTGAGCTCGGGCTCGGGCGCGGCGGTCAAAGTCACCAGCACCACGATCGACAGCGGCGGCCTCAACTTCAAGAGCGTCAGCTCCAGCGGCGCCAGCGACGGGATCGTGCTTGAAAACACCGGCGAAACCGCCGGCTTGACCGTGACCGGCACCGGCAGTGCGGCCAGCGGCGGCACGATCCAGAGCTCGACTAGCGCCGGGATCCTGCTCAACAACACCTCCGCGGTCAGCCTCGCCTCGGTCAAAGTCAGCGGCGGCGGTGACGACGGCATCCGCGGCACCGGCGTCAAAGGCCTCTCCCTCACCGGCAGCTCCGAAATCACCAACAACGGCAACGCGGTGACCGAGGACGGCCTCGACTTCACCAATCTGACCGGTACCGTCAACCTGACCAAAGCGACCGTCTCCGGCAGCGCCGACCGCAACGTCGCCGTCGTCAACGAAAGCGGCACGGTCAACGCCACCTTCAAAGAAGGCGCCTATTCGAACACGAACAGCTCGGCAGTCGGCGGCGACTCGATCTTCTTCGAAGGAACCAACACCGGCACGATCGGGGTCAATGTTGAAAAAGCGACCTTCACCAACAACAAAGGCGACCACGTGCAGGTCACCACAGACGCTGCCAACACGGTCTCCGAGAACGTGACGATCAAAGAAAACACGATGTCGAACACGGTCGGCCAGCCAGGCGGGTCCGTCACCCTCAACCCCGGTGGCAACGCGACGATGGAAGCGGCCGTGCAGAACAACAACATCCAGGGCGCCCGGATCGAGGCGATTACCGTCGACACGCCCGGCAGCGCCGGCTCGCCGCAGCCGGCGCAGGTCAACGCGCGGATCGAAGGCAACACGATCGGCGCGCCCGGCACGGCCAACTCCGGCTCCTCGTCCGGCAACGACATCGGCGTCACCTCCAACGGCTCGGCGACGATCAAGGCCGTGGTCGCCAACAACAACGTCTACCGCTATATCAACCAGGCTGGCATCGAACTGGGCCAGGGCGATGGCGTCGGCACGCTTGACGCCACCGTGCGCGGCAACACGATCGCCAGCCCCGACACGACCTTCGGGACCTTCGGCATCTTTGTCGAAATCGGCTTCGAAGAAGGGGTGGGCGACACCGGAACGTCTTGTCTCGACATCGGCGGCGCCGGCGGCCTCGCCAACGTGCTGACCGGGTCGGCCACCGCCGGCAACGCCGACATCCGTTTCCCGATGCGTGGCGACGCAACCGCCCAGCTGGCTGGCTACGGCGGCGGCGAAACCGACACAGCGGCGGTCAACGCCTACCTCGCCGGGCGCAACACCGCGCCTGAGGGCGTCAAAGCGACCCAGCCCGGCGCAGGATCCAAGTACAAACAGGTGGCCTCGTGCCCGACGCCCCCGTAAGCTGATAACCGATGGCCGAACCCTTTCTTGCCGAGTTGCGCCTGATGAGCTTCAACTTCGCCCCCAAAGGCTGGGCGCAGTGCAACGGGCAGTTTCTGCCGATCAACCAGAACCAGGCGCTCTTCTCGCTGCTCGGGACCACCTATGGCGGCAACGGGCAGGTCAACTTCCAGCTGCCCGACCTGCGCGGCCGGGCGCCGCTGCACATGGGCGGCGGCTTCACCCTCGGCGAGCGTGCTGGCGAGGAGGCCCACACCCTGACCCAGTCCGAGATCCCGTCCCACACGCACCTGATCCAGGCCTCGTCGCAGACCGGCGACCAGCCAATCCCCTCGATCCTCGCTTCGGTCGACAATGTCTATCGGACGGTTGACTCGGTGACGACGATCCATCCCGAAACGCTCGCCGCGGTCGGCGGGTCGCAGGCTCACGAGAATCGCCATCCCCTGCTCACCCTCAACTGGTGCATCGCGCTGATCGGGATCTTCCCGAGTCAGAACTGAGCCATGGCCCAGCCCTACGTCGGAGAGATCAGGATGTTCGCGGGCAACTTCGCCCCTGCCGGCTGGATGCTCTGCCAGGGCCAGCTGCTGCCGATCTCCGAGTTCGAAGTTCTCTTCAACTTGATCGGCACGACCTACGGGGGCGACGGCCAGTCAACCTTCGGCCTGCCCGACCTGCAGGGCCGGGTGCCGGTGCACCAGGGCCAGGGGTCCGGGACTTCGAACTACACCATGGGCCAGACGGGGGGCGTCGAGGAAGTGACGCTGAACACGCAGCAGATCCCGAACCACACCCACGCGATGATCGCCTCGACCGGCCCCGGCGCCAGCGCCAACCCGCAGGGCAACATCCTCGGCTCGCCGCCCGCGGTCAAACTCTTTCTTCACGAAAAACCCGAACTCGCGCTGTCGGCGAACATGGTCACCCCGGTGGGCGGCTCGCAGCCGCACGACAACCGGATGCCGGTCTTGGCGATCAACTACATAATTTCCCTCTTTGGGATCTTCCCCAGCCAGTAATGGACCCTTTCGTAGCCGAGATCCGCGTCTTTGGATTCAGCTTCCCCCCCAAGGGGTGGGCTTTCTGCGACGGCCAGATACTGCCGCTCTCGCAGAACACGGCGCTGTTCTCGCTGCTGGGGACGATGTACGGAGGGGACGGGAAATCGACCTTCGCGCTGCCCAACATCCAGGGCCAGGCGCTGATCAGCCAGGGCCAGGGCCAGGGCCTCTCGGTCTACTTCGAGGGGGAGTCGGTCGGCGAGCAGAACGTCACCCTGCTCGAATCGGAGATTCCCTCTCATACCCACCAGGCCAAAGCGGTCAACGAAGGCGCCAACCAGCAGGCGCCGGCCGCCAACCGGGCGCTTGCCAAATCGACTCCCGGCTTCGCTTACCAGTCGAACGCGAACGCGAATCTGGTGCAGATGAGCCCTCAGTCGGCGAGCGTCATCGGGGCCAGCTTCCCGCATAACAACATGCCGCCGTACCTGACGCTCAACTTCTGCATCGCGCTGCAGGGCGTCTTCCCGCCGCGTACGTGAGCGAGGCCGTGCCCGCGGTTGCGCTGCGCCCGGCAACCGAGGCCGACCGCGACTTCCTCGCCCGCGTCTACGCCAGCACCCGCGAGCAGGAACTGGCCCAGGTGCCGCTCAGCCCGGAGCAGAAGGCCGCCTTTCTCCGGCAGCAGTTCGAGGCCCAGAGCGCGCACTACGAGAGCAACTACACCGAGACCAGCTTCGACGTGGTGCTGGTCGACGGCGAGCCGGCTGGCCGCCTGATCGTCGCCCGCTGGGCCGAGGAGCTGCGGATCGTCGACATCGCGATGCTGCCGCAGCAGCGGGGACGGGGCGTGGGGGGGCGGCTGATGGGCGAGCTGCTGGCTGAGGCCGACGAGCGTGGGGTCAAAGCCAGCATCCACGTCGAGCGCGCCAACCCGGCGATGCGCTTCTACGAGCGGCTGGGATTCGTGCCGGCGGGAGAGCACGGCGTCTACCTGCTGATGGAGCGTCAGGCAAAGACCGCTTCGTAGTCGGCCCCGTCGGCGTCGGCGGCGGTGGGGACGATGAAGATGTCGAGCGTTCCCAGGGCGGCATGGGAGAGCTGGTAGGTCGCCTGGGCCAGGACCGGCTCGGCCGGCCCGCGGAACTGCAACGTGAACGGCGGCGGCGTCGCGTTCTCACCGCCGGGCACGGCCGCCGCCTCGACCAGCTCCAGCTCAACCGCTCCCCCCTCGCCGAAATCGATCCGGTAGATCTCGCCGATGGTCGGCGAGAATCGCTCCAGGGAGTACTCGTCGGGCACTTCGCGGCGACTCAGGTGAGGCGAGCGGACTTGCGCATCTGCGTGGCCTTGCCGTCGCCGTCGATCGCGACCAGCAGCAGCTCGTAGCTGGCGCCGCGCAGCGGGGCCTTGGCGCCGAAGCGCAGCAGCGCCTGGCCGCGGCGGGGAGAGGCGGTGGCGGTGGCGACCGCCTTGCCGCGGCGCAGCAGGGTCGCCTGCAGGGTGCGGACGCTGGCGGCGTTGGCCAGCGAGACGTCGGCCAGCAGCTTGCGGCCCGAGGTCGAGCGGCTGAGCGCGACCTTGCGCAGGCGGGGAACGAGGCGCCCGTCGCCGAGGCTGGGGCGCGACGAGGTCGAGGCCCGGGCGCCGGGGTTGACCGGGTCCGGCGCCCCGTCGTCGTCGAGGCCGGGGATGCGCACGGTGCGGTCGACGATCACCTCGTAGTCCTGGCTGTCGGTGCGCTTCTCGATCGGCTCGACGAAGAGCGTGGTGCGGCCGAGGTTGGGGTGGTTGAACTCCCAGATGCCGTCGTCGAAGGCATCGCGCGCGTCGCCGCGGAAGCGCAGCGAGAAGGCGTCGTCGCTGCCCTGCAGGGACGGCACCGAGGCGGCGACCGGGAGGTCGTCGACGCTGACCAGCTCGATCTGGTGCGAGCGCCCGTTTACCGAGGCGGTGAAGTTGGAGGTGGGGAGGTTGAGGTAGGTCGAGCGCCGCAGGCCGCTGGTCGGCATCGCGCTCGCCTGGGCGGTCCCGCCGAGGCGGTTGAGGGTCCCCAGCCAGAGTGTTGCCGCGCCGGCCGCTCCCGCCTGGACGACGCTGCGTCGTGTGAGGTCGGAACCCATACTTCAATGATGCCGGATGGGGCGGCTTTATGCAGAGCGCGTCTGATTGTCGCGGCGGGACTTGAGCAGGACACCGAGCAGCTCGTCGATTTTCTGCTCCTGGACCAGCGGGTGCCGCAGCGGCAGGTTCGACTCGACCTTGTAGCGGTTCCGCCTTCCCTGCCGTTCGCGGGTCAGGTAGCCCTCCTCGACCAGCTGGGAAATGATCCTGTGGGCGCCGCGCTCGGTGATCCCGACCGACGCCGCGATATCGCGCAACCGCACGTCTGGGTCGTGGGCCACGCAGAGGAGGACGTGGGCGTGGTTGGTGAGGAAGTCCCAGTCGCCGCTCATGCTCGGCACAATACATCATCTGTAATTATTGAATTGAGATTCATGAATCTGTGTTAGTCTGTCTGAGACCCCATCCCGCCATCCCGCCATCCTGGAGAGCAAGCTATGAAGAGCACCGCCGTGAACACCTTCCTTCCCAAGCGCGTTGGGAGAGTGGGCCTGTTCGGCAGCCTCGCCTTGCTTGCGCTCCTCTTGGCGCTGCCGCTCGCCGGCGCCGCCCAGGCCGCGACCGCCGTGGGCCTCGGGACCGCCGACAGCTTTGCCGTCATTGGCGGCTCGGGGGTCACCAACACCGGCCCCAGCGTGATCAACGGCGATCTCGGCAGTGCTCCGACCCCAGCTGTGACCGGCTTTGGCGGCGCGCCAAACGGAACCGTCAACGGCGCAACCCACCAGGCGGATGCGGCGGCAGCCCAGGCCCAGGTCGACCTCACCACCGCCTACAACAACGCGGCGGGGCAGGGCCCGGCCAACACTCTGGCGACCGAGCTCGGCGGCCAGACCCTTACCCCCGGCGTCTACAACTCCCAGTCGGGGACCTTCGGCATCACCGGGACCCTGACCCTCAACGCCAAAGGCAACCCCAGCGCGGTCTTCATCTTCCAGACGGCGAGCACGCTGATCAGCGCCTCGACCTCGCAGGTGAAACTGATCAACGGCGCCCAGCCCTGCAACCTCTTCTGGAAAGTCGGCTCCTCGGCCACCCTCGGCTCGAGCTCCAGTTTCGCCGGCAACATCTTCTCGTTGGAATCAATCTCGCTTGACAGTGGCGTCGCGGTCAACGGCAGGCTGCTGGCCCGCAACGGCGCCGTCACCTTGATCAACGACACCGTGACCAAAGCGTCCTGCGCGACCGCTGGAAGCGGCGGCAGCGAAGGTGGATCTGAAGGTGGGAGTGGCGGCAAAAAAGGTGGCGGCAATGGCTCCGGCGGCGGCAGTGGGAGTGGCAGCAACGGCGGGCCGCATGTGCAGATCACCGGCGTCCCGACCGGTGGGCCCAGTGGCCCCGGCGGCGGCGAGCGCTGCACCGGCCAGGCCTTCACTGCAAAGGTCGCGGTTCACTCCTCCTCGGGAATTCGCAAGGTCGATGTCTTTGTCGACGGCAAGCTGGTCAAGCACAGCACCAGCGGACGATTCTCGGTCCGGGTTGGAGTCACCGGCCTGCGATCGGGCAGCAACACGATCCGGGTCGTGGCCGTCGACGGCAAAGGCCGGCGCCGGGTGGCAAGTGAGAGCTTCAACCGCTGCGCTCCGGCCGTGACCAGCCCCAGCTTCACGGGCTGAGCCGAAGTGGCAGGGATCGGCGCGCGCCTGCTGGCGCCGGCAGTTGCTCTGCTGGCGCTATCTGTTCTTTCCCCGGCGGCGGACGCCGCCGGGCCGCCCGCGGTCAAGGGCAGCGTCAGCCTCTCCAACGAAACGACTCTGACCCGCTGGGCCCACCCGCTGCGCCGGGCGCCGATTCGCTGGCTGCCGAGCCCTCAGGCACGGACGATCGCCCCGACCCATGACCTGACCGAGGACGGGTTCCCCGAGGTCTACATCGTCCTGCGCAGCTGGCGCGACCCACGGGGGCACAGCTGGCTCGAGGTCCGGATCCCGATGCGCCCGAACGGCCGGACCGGCTGGGTTCGCCACTCGGCATTCGGCCCGCTCTACTTGGTGCGGACGGCGCTGGTCGTCGATCGATTGACCTTGCGGGCGACTCTCTACCGTCGCGGCGCGCCGATCTGGAGCGCGCCGGTCGGGATCGGCAAGCGCAGCACGCCGACGCCGGCGGGTCGCTACTGGATCCGCGAGAAGTTCAGGACGGGCGATCCCGCTGGCCTCTATGGCCCGGCGGCCTTTGGCAGCAGTGACTACTCAGTGCTCAGCGAATGGCCTGGCGGCGGGGTGATCGGCATCCACGGCACCGACGAACCGTCGCTGGTCCCCGGCCGGCCCTCCCACGGCTGCATCCGCCTCAAGAACTCAGACCTGAGCAGGCTCTGGCCGCTGCTCCCGGTCGGCACCCCGCTGCGGATCGGCGGCACGAGCGGGCTGTTTTAAGGTTGCTGTAAAGAAGTTGTGACAGCCTCGCGGGCGTGGACTGGTCCCTGTTGCACTCACTCAACGACTTCCTCTTCCACCACGACGCGGTCGAGGATCCGCTCAGCTTCTACGTCAACGCCTCCGAGGCGCTGTTCATCGCGATGCTGGCGCTCGCCTGCCTCTTCGGCCAGGCGAGCTGGCGCCGCGCCGCCGTCGCCGCCGGGCTCAGCGCGGCCCTGGGCCTGATGGCCGCCAAGTTGATCTCCGAACTCGTCGACCGCGCCCGTCCCTTCGTCGCCGACCCAGGCGGAGTCCACCTCTTCTCCCACCACGCCGCCGACCCCGGCTTCCCCAGCGACCACGCGACCGCCGCTTTCGCGATCGCAACCGCGATCTTCCTCCGCAACCGCAAGTGGGGCAGCGTCGCCCTCGCCGCTGCCACGGTGCTCTCGATCGGCCGGGTCGCGATCGGCGTCCACTTCCCCAGCGACGTCCTCGCCGGGGCGGCGCTGGGCGCAGCAGCGGCGCTAGCCCTCTGGCTGCCGCCGATCCGGGCCAAGGTCGAGGCGCTGGCCGACTACGCCGGCGCCCAGTGGGATCGCCTGCTCGGCTGGAGCGCGGGCCGCGTCGGCTTCAGCTGGCGCTCCTAGCTCAGCCCGGCGAGGACACGGACTCGAGGATCCAGTCCAGGTACGGCTGATTGCCACCCTCGATGCCAAGGCTGATCAGCTCGAAGGTGTCGTACGGATGTATCTCGTCCAGCAGCTCGGTCAGAGCCGGGATCGCGGCGTCGGTGGTCTTGACGACCAGCAGCGCCTCCTCGTCACGCTCCACCTTGCCCTGCCAGCGGTAGACCGAGTGGACGAGCTGGACGACGTTGACGCAGGCGGCCATCTCACCCTCGACCAGCGCCGTGGCGATCGACTGCGCCTGCGCGACCGGCGCGGTGACGAGGGAAACCATGGGTCGAGGCTGGGTCACGGTGCTGTCCTCCCGGTCGCTGTGGGGATCTGAGCGGAGGGGGTGGGATTCGAACCCACGAGCCCCCTTGCGAGGGCCACCGGTTTTCAAGACCGGCGCATTCAACCGCTCTGCCACCCCTCCGGGGAGTGAATGCGGGAGCGATGCTGGACGCCTGGGAGCATGGCAAATTCGCGGCCCGATGATTGGATGGAGAGATGCGGCGCCTGCTTGTTTTCGCCTCGGCGATGATCTTCTTCGACGTCGCCTTCTATGCGGCGATCGCGCCGCTGCTTCCCGACTACGTGTCGGAGTTCAACCTCAGCAAGGCGCAGGCCGGGATCCTCTCCGCTTCCTATGCGGCGGGGACGCTGGTCGCCTCGCTGCCGGCCGGGCTGGCCGCGACCCGCTTCGGCCCGCGACGGAGCGTGATCTGCGGCCTGCTGCTGCTCGGCGCCTCCAGCCTCGTCTTCGGCTTCGGCGAAGAGATCCACCTGCTCGACGCGGCCCGTTTCACCCAGGGCATCGCCGGGGCGCTGATCTGGTCCGGGGCGCTGACCTGGCTGATCACCAGCGCCCCCGACGATAAGCGCGGCTCGGTGATCGGCACCGCCCTGGGAACGGCGGTCGCCGGCGCCCTGCTCGGCCCGGTGCTGGGCGCCCTCGCCGCCGAAATCGGCACCGAGCCGGTCTTCGGCTCGGTCATGGCGCTGACCCTGGTGCTCGCCTTCTTCGCCACCCGCATCGCCGAGGTCCGGGTGCCGCAGGAGCAGGGCCTGGGCGAGGTGGTCGCGACGATGACCAGCCGGCCGGTGCTGACCGCGACCGCCTTCGTCGCCATCCCCTCGCTGATGTTCGGCGCGGTCGAGGTCCTGGTGCCGCTGCGGATCAACGCCCTCGGCGGTGGCCACGGGGTGATCGCTGCCGGCTTCATCGCGGGGGCTGGGTTGGAGGCGGTCCTGGCCCCAATCGCCGGGCGCTACTCCGACCGGGTCGGCCGCCGCCGGCCGTTCATGATCGGGCTGACGATCTGCGCCGTCGCGATGACGGGGATCGCGGTCGCGCAGACGCTCGGGGGAGTGGTGGCGGCGCTGGTCGTCACCTCGCTCGGGGCAGGCATCTGCTTCGCGCCGGCGCTGACGATGCTGTCGGGGGCGGCTGAGGCGACGAACCTGCACCAGGGCTTCTCCGCCGGCCTCTCGAACATGGCCTGGGCCTCGGGCCAGGTGGTCGGCGGCATCGCCGGCGGCAGCCTGGCGGGCATCGCCGGCAACGCCGCGCCGAGCCTGGCGATCGCGGTCCTCCTGCTCCTCACCGTGGCCTACGCCCACCGGGCGCTGGGGCCGGCGACCGAACAGGCTTTGGCCGGCGGCTGACCCTCCCGTTTGGCTCTAGGCTGGGTCGATGCCAGGCGGGAAGGCGGCGACGATCATCGGCGAGTGGCGCAACTGGGCCGGGGACCAGGCCTGCCGGCCGGTCGAGTCGATCCGGCCGCGCAGCCGCGACGAGCTGGCCGAGTCGGTGGCGCTGGCGGCGGGGGCGGGCCGCAAGGTCAGCGTCGCGGGCTCAGGGCACTCGTTCACCGAGGCGGCGCTGACCGACGGCGCGATGGTCCACGTCGAGGCGCTGGGCGGCATCCTCGACGCCGACCGCTCCAGCGGCCTGGTCCGGGTCGGGGGCGGCGCCGTCCTCGCCGACCTCAACGAGGAGCTGAGCGGGCTGGGGCTGGCGATGGAGAACCTCGGCGACATCGATCGCCAGACCATCGCCGGCGCGATCTCGACCGGCACCCACGGCACCGGCGCGAAGCTGCGCAACATCTCCTCCCAGGTTGAGGGGCTGGAGCTGGTCCTCGCCGACGGCAGCGTGCGTGAGCTGGGGGCGGGCGATCCGAGCCTGCTGCGCGCGGCCCGGGTCGGGGTCGGGGCGCTGGGCGTGATCTCGGCGGTGACGCTGCGCTGCGTCCCCGCCTTCACCCTGCACCGGGTCGACTCCTCGCACCCCCGTGAAGAGGTGCTCGACAGCTTTCAGCAGCGGGCCGACGCCAACGACCACTTCGAGCTCTTCACCTTCCCCTACGCCGACAGCGCCCTGGTCCTCGAGCGCAACCGGACCGAGGCGCCGCCGCGGCCGCGCGGGCGGGCCGCTGCCTACCTCAACGACATCGTCCTGGAGAACTGGGCGCTGGAGGCGCTCTCGGCGACCGGCAAGCGCTTCCCGGGCGCGATCCCTCGGCTCTCGCGGCTGGCGGCCTGGGCCGCTTCGGGCAGCGAGGCGACTGACCGCAGCGACCGGATCTTCGCCAACGAGCGCCGCGTCCGCTTCACCGAGATGGAGTACGGGCTGCCGCGCGAGCATGGTCCGGAGGCGGCGCGCCGGGTGGTCGAGTGGGTGCGGGCCAACCGCTACCCGGTCTTCTTCCCGATCGAGATGCGGGTGACCGCGGCCGACGACGCCCTGCTCAGCCCCTCGCACGAGCGCGACACTGCCTACATTGCCGTCCACCAGTACCGCGGGATGGAGTGGCGTCCCTACTTCGAAGCGGTCGAGGAGATCATGAGCTCCTACGGCGGCCGCCCCCACTGGGGCAAGCGCCACTTCCAGACGGCGGCGACCCTGGCACCGCGCTACCCGGCCTGGGAGGAGTTCCAGCGAGCCCGCGACGAGCTCGACCCCGGCCGCGCCTTCAGCAACGAGTACGCGGCCCGGGTCCTCGGCCCCTAACCCGAACTGCATCAAATTCTCGATCCAGTAGATCGAGAATTTGATGCAGTTCGCTAGAGGAAGGCCCTGCCCTCGCCGCGGTAGGTGGCGACCTCGTCGACTATCTCGCCGTTCTCTACTAGGTGGAGGCTGTCGAAGCGCTCGCAGAGCTCGCCCGCCTTGGCGTGGCGGAGATAGACGCGGTCGCCGATCTCCAGGCCCGCCGCGGCGGCGCCGAGCAGGGGGGTCTGGACCTCGCCGGCGCCCTCCTCGGGGTCGAGCTTCAGCCCCGGCGGCAGCCAGGGCGAGGGGAGGCGGGCGGTGTCGCCGCTGCCGGAGGCGAGGTAGCCGCCGCCCAGCGCGGTCGCGATCGCCGGGCTTGGCTTGCGCACAATCGGCAGCGCGAAGGCCGCCGCGGGGGTCAGGGTGAAGCGGCTGTAATGGTCGAAGAGGGCGGGGGCGTAGAAGCCCGAGCCCGCCGTCACCTCGGTCACCGCCTCCTCGGCGCCGGTCAGCTCGAGGCTGCCGGTGCCGCCGCCGTTGACGATCTCCAGCGAGGCGATCTCGCCCACCGCGGCGGCGATCGCGGCCCGCCGCTCGGCAAGCTCGGTGGCGGAGCGGCGCTGCATGAAGCGGATCGCGGCCCCGCGCAGGCGGCGCCCTGGCGGCTGGTCGCCGACGCCGGCGATCTGGCCCTCGTAGGCCATCAAGGCGACCAGCTCGATCTGCGGCCGCCGCTCGATCTCCCGGGTCAGGGCGACGGCCTGCTCGACCGTCCGCACCGGCGAGCGCTTGGGCCCGACCTTGACCCGCCCGCGCAGCGCCTGCCAGCCGGCGTCGATGTCGATGCAGACCCGGACCGGGGCGGCCCCGGCGCCCAGCACCGACTCGATCATGTCGAGGTGCTCGGCGCAGTCGACCATCACCACCGGCGCGCCGGCCGGGTTGGCGACCGAGCGCAGGGCCAGCTCGCCGAGCGCCGCGGTGTCGGCGGTCGGGTAGGCGAGCAGCAGATCCTCGAACCCCTGCTCGGCCAGCCAGAGGGTCTCCGGCAGCGTGTAGGTCATCAGGCCGCGGAAGCGCGGGTCGCGGTCGAGGATCGCGGTCAGCAGCGCCCGGCAGCGCAGCGACTTGCTTGCCACCCGCACCGGCTTGCCGGCGGCGCGGGCCAGCATCGAGTCGGCGTTGGCCCACATCGCGTCGAGGTCGACGAAGGCAAACGGGGCCTCTACCTCGGCGAAGATCTCCTCGTAACGGCCGTGCGCGGGGTCGGCGGGGGACGACACCGCACGAGCCTACCCTCGTCGCCCCCCGTTACTTCCTACAATCCGGCTCGTCCAAGGAGAGGTGGCCGAGTGGCTGAAGGCACTCGCCTGCTAAGCGAGTAGGGGGCGCAAGCTCTCTCGAGGGTTCGAATCCCTCCCTCTCCGCTTCGTATCGATGCTGTCTAGTTGCCGAGCAGGCTGACCGAGGTCTGCAGGCTCACGGTGTTGATCAAGGAGATGCCGGCAGCTTCGGCACTGACTCGGACGAAGCCGCGATCGCCGGCGGCAAAGGGAACCGAGAAGCCGGTGCATTCGAAGGTCGCGGTGGTGCCAGTACCGATGACGCCGGTGAAGGGGGGGCTCGCGGCGCAGTTGAGGGCCGTCCCGCTCAGCGGCCCACCGCCGCTGCTGCGCCAGAGCTGGGCGGAGACCGTGACCGTGGTCCCCACCAGGCTCAGCGGGATTTTGTTGACGATCTGGCCGCGCAGGGCGGTGAAGGTGAGGTTCGTCGGCACGATCTGGGAGGCGGCTTCCGTGCTGTTGTTGGTTTCCTCGAGCTGGCCGGAGAGGGGCAGGATCTCCGATTCGCCAGATCCGCCGCCGGCAGTTGTGGTGAGGACGGCAGGGCCGCCGGACATGAAGATCGCCGAGCCTGTCCCGGCCGCGCCGGTGACGCCTGTATTGCCCGTGTTCCCGGTCGACCCTGTGGACCCGGTGACGCCGACTGGCCCGGTCAAGCCGGTTGGGCCGGTGGGACCCGATGTGCCAGACGAGCCCGTGTTACCGGTGCCGCCAGTGCTGCCGCTGGTCCCGGTGAGTCCGGTCAATCCGGTCGCGCCCGTGGATCCGGTGACGCCTGTGGCGCCGGTTGGGCCCAAGGTGCCTGCAGGGCCGGTCACGCCGGTCGAACCCGTCGCGCCGGTTGACCCCGCCGTCCCAGCCGGGCCCGTGACGCCGTTTGGCCCAACCGGGCCGGTGACGCCGTTTTTGCCCGCTGCCCCTGCCGCTCCGGTCGCGCCATTGGCGCCCGGAGTCCCGGGCTCGCCCTTGCTGCCGGCGTCACCCTTCGCGCCCTTTGGCCCCTGCGGCCCGGGCAGTCCTGCGATCTGCCAGGAGATCTTTTTCTGCCCTGAGGGGCAGTGGGCGCTGCGGGTGGTCAGGTTGAGCGTCCCGTACTGGCCGGTGACGCAGGCGTAGAGGCGGGTGCTCTTCGCGCTGGAGGCGGCGGGCGCGACCAACGCGCCCGCCAGCAGGGCGATGACGGCGACGGTTCCCAGCAAACTGACCTTCAGGCTTCTCACCGACATCACAGCGCTCCTCATCTTCGTATGGCCAACGGGCGCCGCAGATTAGCCGGGGCCCCGGCGGCGTTGGACGAAGGCAGGCTGTGGCGGTACCCTCACGGACACATGGGGAGACGTAGATGAAACGCCTTGCCGCAGTTGCGCGACGAAATGTGATCGGCATTACTGCCCTGTTCTTTGCCTTGGCCGGGACGTCGTACGCGGTGACCGCCACGCAGCCGAGCCAGACGATCTACACATGCGTGACGCCAAGCGGCGCGATGAGACTGGCCCGGGCGAGCGGTGAGTGCTCTCGCGGCCAGACCGCTGTCTCGCTGCGCGCCAAAGGCAAGCGAGGGCCGCGGGGCCGGGTGGGGCCAGCAGGGGCCACGGGTCCGACCGGACCTCCCGGTCTGCGGGGCGAAAAAGGAGAACAGGGCCTTCCGGGCGTAACCAACATCACATCCGGCGCCAAGGATCTACCGCTGACCTCCTCGGCTTCCACGACTCTTTTCTCGGTGAAACTCGCGGCAGGTCAGGCCGCCGGCGGGCTCGTGAAATACACCATCGCCGCCACCGACGCCGCTGGTCATATCGCGGTTGAACACGGCACGATCCAGTGGGCCGCCACCCCGAACTCCATCACCTGCTTAGTCCAGACAGATGACAAAATCGCGGTTGGAACCGTGGGCTCCTCTTGCTCGCCCGGATTCTTCAGCCCGGGTTCGCAGCCGGGAGCCTCGATCTTCGACAATGTGGTCTTCTCGCCCTCGGCGCCCCTCGTGACCCACAAAATCTTTTTCTGGATCGAGAACGATTCGCCGTTCCCGATCAGGCTCGAGTAGCGATGTCAGAGATGCGGCGGCCCTGGAATCGGCCAAGCCGCAGAGCATTTGTCGCGGGTGCCGCCGCGGCGATTCTTGCCTGCGTCCTCATCTTCAGAGGCCCGTTTGGGAGAGATGCGGCGGTTACGCCAAAGGTCGGCAGGGACTCGAACCCGTCCTCTGAGCCGAATCCTGCCGGCGCGCCCTCGCGCCGATCCCGCGCCGACCTTCCTGTTGTCGCTGGCGCAGGTGTCAGGCTCTCACCGACGGCTTCTGCGGGAGGGTCTGAAGCCGGGACGGCAGTGGTGAAGAAGGCGCATCTCAAAGATGGCGTGGCAGTGCACGAGCCCACCGGCGTGGAGGTCGTTCCTGGGGCTTCGAAATTGCCACCAAGCCAGTCGTATGCGTTCACCGGCACGGGCGGCGAGAGCCTCGGATCGATTCGTGCACCGACCCGCTCAACCCTGCGCTGGACCCGCGGACAGGCGGGGTCGCGAATCGAGATTTCAAGTAGCGGCGCCCACCCGATTGCGATCGCATCGACGGGCGGCCATGGCACGGCGCCGATCGGCGCCGGCACCTATGGCGACGTCACCGTGAGGGCTACGGGACGCTGGACGATCGTGATCGTGCCGACGCACTGACCAGGCTCCTGCCGGGCCGACAGAGGCTTAGCTGTGGCGCGCGCGCACGAGGACCCGCGCGCCGCGCGCCGGGATCATCGTCACGTTGCGGTGCAGGGCGTGCTCGGGGGCCGGATCCTCGGCCTTGAGGTCGAGCCGCCTCGCCATCGCCTCCAGCACCACCCGCATCTCGGCCATCGCCAGGGCGGCGCCGAGGCAACGGCGGATGCCGCCGCCGAACGGGATCCACTCGTAGGTGCCGGGCTTGTGGCCGAGCCAGCGCTCGGGGCGGAACTCGAACGGCTGCGGGTAGAGGTCCTCACGGTGGTGGACGAGGAGGATGCTCATCGTCACCGCTGTGTCGGCCGGGACCGCGTATTCGCCGAGCCGCCAGGGGACCCTGACCCGGCGTCCGATCAGCGGGATCACCGGCCGCGAGCGCATGCTCTCGAAGATCGTCGCCTCGATTGTCTCCTCGGCGTCAACGCCGGAGCGCGCCGCCTCGCGCAGGCGCTCGTGGGCCTCGGGGTTGCGGACCAGCCGCTCCCAGGTCCAGGCCAGGGTGTTGGCGGTGGTCTCGTGGCCGGCGAGGACCAGGGTCAGCAGCTCGTCGCGCAGCTCCTGGTCGCTGAGCGCCTCGCCGTCCTCGGTTCGCGCCTGCAGCAGCAGCGAGAGGATGTCGCGACGCTGCTCAAGGTCGCCTGCCTGCCTGCGCCGGGCGATCACCGCATAGGTGGGGCGGTCGAGGATCGCCAGCCCGGCTTTCATCAGACCGACCGCCTCGTTGCGGCCAATGTTCATCAGCTCGCCGACCTGGGCCAGGGGATTGGTCGAGGCGGCGGCGAGGCCCTTGACCGCGCGCCGCATCCCGTGCTCGGGGGTGCCGGGGGCGGGCCGCCCCTCGATCCCGAAGATCCCGGCCATGATCACGTCGAGGGTGATCGCCTGCATCCGCGAGGCGAGCGCGAAGGGCCGGCCGACGTCCCAGGAGTCGATCTCCTTTTCGGCGGCGTCGCGGATCAGCTGCGAGTAGTTCTCGATTGCCTCGCCGTGGAAGGAGGGCAGCAGCAGTTTGCGCTGGCGCATGTGGCGTGGGCCGAGCGCGGTGAGGACCGAGTTGGGGCCGACGATCGGCCGCAGCGGCGATTCGGCGGTCAGCGACGGGGCCTGCTCGGGTTTGGCGGTGAAGAGCGAGCGCACGTGGTCGGGGTGGCTGGTGATGACCGGGGCCTCGAGGATGCCGCGCATGCGGAAGGTCTCGCCGAGCTCGCGCCGGGCCTTGAAGACGAACTCGATCTGGCGCTGGTTGAAGCGCAGCATCTGCAGCCGGGGTGGCAATGAGACCACCGGTGGCAGCGGCAGCCGCTCAAGGTCGCCCGGCTCGGCGGGGCCGGCGGGCGAGGGCGGCGCGGCGCCGACCAGGCTCTGGTCGAGCTCGTCGCCGGGGGCGGCCGGGTCGGTCACGGTGGCCATCTGCCCAGGGTACTGATGCATTGTTTGGTGTTGATGTAGCTCTTGGGCGCGGGGCGCGACCATCTACAGTCATACGCGTGAATTCCGCGCCCACACCACGCTCGTCAGGACGGCAGGGCAGGCGGACCAAGATCATCGCCACGGTCGGCCCCGCGAGCTGGAGCCCGGAGATCCTCGAGCGGCTGATCGACGCCGGCGCCGACGTCCTCCGCCTCAACTTCTCCCACGCCGATCGTGAGCGCCACGCGGGCACGATCGAGGCGATCCGGACCGCCGCCGAGCGGGTCGGGCGCGAGGTCGCGATCCTCGGCGACTTGCCCGGGCCGAAGCTGCGGATCGGCGAGCTGCGCGGCGACTTCGCTGAGCTGGAGACGGGCATGCACGTGAAGCTGACGCCGCGCGAGATGGAAGGCGACAGCGAGACGATCCCGGTCTCCTGGCCGGGCGTCACCTCCCTGCGCGAGGACGAGACCGTCTACCTCGCCGACGGGGCGATCCGCCTGCGCGTCTGCGAGCCCGAGGAAGAGGGGGTCGAGTGCGAGATCGAGGTCGGCGGCACCCTCTCCTCGCATAAGGGGATGAACATCCCCGGGGCCACGGTCGGCCAGGTCACGGCCGACGCCGACCTCGCCTGGGTCGAGTTCGCTGTGCAGCAGGGCATCGACCTGCTGGCGATCTCCTTCGTCGCCACCGCTGACGACCTGACGCCGGTCGCCGAGAAGCTGCGCGAGCTCGGCTCCGACATCCCCCTGATCGCCAAGATTGAGAAGCCGCAGGCGGCCGAGAACCACGAGGAGATCATCCGCCTCGCGACCGGCGGGATCATGGTCGCCCGCGGCGACCTCGGGATCGAGCTGCCGCTGGCCCAGGTGCCGGTCGTCCAGAAGCGGCTGATCCGCGCCGCCGGCAAGGCCTCGAAGCCGGCGATCACCGCGACCCAGATGCTGGCCTCGATGGTGACCGCGCGGCGGCCGACCCGGGCCGAGGTGACCGACGTCGCCAACGCGATCTACGACGGCACCGACGCGATCATGCTTTCCGAGGAGACGGCGGTCGGCCAGTTCCCGGTCGAAGCGGTGCGGATCATGGACGAGATCGCGCGCGCGACCGAGCCCGACCTGCGCTACGGCGAGTGGCTGTTCACGCGGACCGAGCAGGCGACCCAGGACGTCGCCGACTCGGTCGCGCAGAGCGCCGTCGGCGCGGTCTATCGGCTGGGGCTGGCGGCGATGGTGGTGCCGACCCACAGCGGCCGCACCGCCCGCCTGGTCTCCGCCCACCGTCCCAACGTGCCGGTGCTGGCGGTCTCGCCGCGGATCGAGACCGTGCGCCGCCTCGGCCTCTTGTTCGGGGTGACGGCGGTGCTGAGCGACCATGAAACTGAGATCCGCGGCCTGCTCGACGACTGCGCGGAGTTGGCGGCGCGGCATGGGATCGCCAAGTCGGGCGACCTGATCGCGATCACGGCCGGGTTGCCGGAGCAGGAACTGGGCACCAACTTGTTCGAGGTGCACCGCGTGCCCTGAGGCGCCCCGGATACCGGCGCGCTACGGCGTCGTCGGTCGCCGAAAGGCAACCAGCCTTCCGGCTTCCTTCTCCTTGTATCGCTTGGTCCCGGAACGCCTCAGGGCACGCGGGGTGCTTGCGTATATCGTCACGTCACCGTGCGGGCGCTGACGCTTACCGAGGAGGGGCAGGTCGACTGGCGCGACGCGCCGGAGCCGGTGCTCGGCGGGCCGAAGGAGGCGATCGTGCGGCCGCTGACCGTGGCGCTCTGCGACCTCGACGCGCCGATCATCAGCGGGGCGACGCCGGTGCCGAGGCCGGTGGCGATCGGCCACGAGGGCATCGCCGAAGTGGTTGAGGTCGGCGAGGCGGTCGGCTCGGTCTCCGCCGGCGACCGCGTTGTCGTCCCCTTCCAGATCTCCTGTGGCGAGTGCGAGCGCTGCCGGGCCGGGCTGACCGGCGACTGCGGCAGCGTCAGGCCGGGCTCGATGTATGGCTTCGGGGCGTTCGGCGGCGACTGGGGCGGGCTGCTCTCCGACCTCGTCCGGGTCCCGTATGCCGACGCGATGCTGGTGCCGCTGCCGGCCGGGATCGACCCGGTGGCGGCGGCGAGCGTCAGCGACAACCTGCCCGACGGGCGGCGCACCGTCGCCGGCCCGCTGGAGGAGATGCCGGGCGCCGACGTCCTCATCGTCGGCGGCGGCGGGCCCAGCATCGGGCTCTACGCGGTCGACTTCGCCCGGGCGCTGGGCGCCGGCAGCGTCACCTACGTCGACACCGACCCGGGGCGGCTGGCGGTCGCGGCCGAGCTGGGGGCGAAGACGATCGAGGGGCCGCCGGCCGAACGCTACGAGCGGCGCCTGATCACGGTCGACGCCAGCGGCAGCCACGATGGTCTTCACGCCGCCCTGCGCTCGACCGAGCGCGGCGGCACCTGCACCAGCATCGGGATCTACTTCGAGGCGACGACGCCGGTGCCGCTGCTGGAGATGTACACGACCGGAGTGCGGTTCGTGACCGGGCGGCCGGCGGCGCGCGGCGCGATCCCGAAGATCCTCGAGATGGTGGCGGCCGGGCAGGTGCGGCCGGAGCTGGTGACCAGCAGCGTCGCCGGCTGGGAGGAGGCGCCGGAGGCGGTGCTCGAGCCGCATCGCAAGCTGGTGATCGAGCGCATTTCAGACAACGACAAGGAGGGAGAGGGGCAGTGACCGACTTTGACGCAATCGCAGAGGGGATGACCCAGGCGGTCCCGTTCGCGGGGCACCTTGGGCTGGAGATCACGAGCGTGGGGGAGGGCGAGGCGACCGTCCGCCTGCCCGAGCGCCCGGAGCTGACCAACCACGTTGGCTCCCAGCACGCCGGCGCCCTCTTCACCCTGGCTGAGACCGCCTCGGGGGCCGCCTTTGTCGGCGCTTTCGCCGAGCGCATGGGCGAGGTCACGCCGCTCGCCCGCCAGGCCGAGATCAGCTACGAAAAAATCGCCAAGGGGCCGATCGACGCCAGCGCCAAGCTCGGCGTCGCCAAAGACGAGGCGCTCGCCACCCTCGACGCCGACGGCAAGGTCGTGTTCCCCTGCGAGGTGACGATGGCCGACGGGTCCGGCCTCCAGGTCGCCAAAGCCACGGTCCAGTGGCATGTCCGCCTCAACAAGCCGGCCGCCGCCTGACCGGGGCGCCGGACCGCCCGGCCTCGCCATGAGCAGACGCCACCACGTCAACCACGCGAGCCGCGAGGCGATCGCGGTCGCCCGCGGCTCGACCGCGACCCACTCCCACCTGCGGCGGCGGATCCTGACGATCACCCTCGTCACCCTCTTCTTCGCCGTCGTCTGCACCCTGATCGTCTACATCGCCGAGCGCCACGCCCACGGCACCCAGATCCACAGTCTCTTCGACGCCTTCCTCTTCTCGACTTCGCAGCTGCTCACCGCCTCCTCCGTGGCCAACCCGACCACCGAGCAGGGCAAGGTGCTCGAGCTCTTCTTCGACATCTACGCGATCACCGTAGTAGCGACCCTCGCCGGCTCCTTCGGCGCCTTCTTCCACCAGCGCAGCAAGGAGCTGGACCGGGAGAAGGACAAGCTGATCGCCAGGGCAGAGGCGGAGGCCAACGAGCTGCGAGAGCGGCTCAGCCCTCGCCACCAGCCAGATCGCCCAATCCCCTAGGATCGGCGCCTGGCCTAGAATCCGGCCCCCTGCGCCCGTAGCTCAGTTGGATAGAGCGTCGGTCTACGAAACCGAAGGTCACTGGTTCGAATCCAGTCGGGCGCGTTCCATGCGGCTTGCTAATAGGGCAAAGTGGGCGACCCGATTGAAAAGGGATTTGCGCTAGGAATCGCGACGTTTCGCCACGCGGGACCGCACTGGTGGGTGCGATGGCTAGCTGTAGTTACCCACCACGTTGTTCCAACTCGGCGAGCCGAGCTGCAGGCGGCCTGTGGCCGAGGGAGCCGTGTCGTCTCCTGAAGTTGTAGTGATCGAGCCAGCCGGGCAGCGCTGCGGTGCGCTCGGCCGAGGAGCCATAGATGGCTCCGTAAGCCCAGCGGTTGGTGAGCGTCTGGATGAAGCGCTCAGCCTTGCCGTTGGTGCGGGGCCGGTAGGGCCGGGTGAAGAGGTGGCGCATCCCGAGTTCCGCGCAGGCCTCGGCGTGGACTGCAGAGCGATAACAGGCGCCGTTGTCTGAGAGCACCCGCTCCACCTGGATCCCCATCCCCCTGAACCAGGAAGCGGCACGACGCAGGAACCCGCGGCGGTGGCGCCCTTCTCGTCGGGCAGGACCTCCACGTAAGCCAGGCGGGTGGCGTCATCGACGCAGACATGGACGAACTCCCAGCCGGTGACTCCCCGGCCGTGGTTGCCGCCGCGCTTGAACTGGCTCTTGCGATGCCCGGTGATCCGGCGCCCGGCGCCTTTGGCGCTGATCCGCCCCAGCTTCTTGACGTCGACGTGGATCAGCTCGCCGGGGCGCTTTCGCTCATAGCGGTTGGGCGGCTCGGGAGGCTCCAGGCGGCTGCGCTTGCCCAGGCCAATCCGCGCCAGCCACCTGGAGACGGTCGAGAGCGCCATGCCGAGGACCTCGGCGATCTCCGCCGCTGTCATCCGCAGCCGCCGCAGCGCCTCGATCGCCTGCAGGCGATCGGCCGGGAGACGCGATGGCACTCGCTTGGGGGCCGAGCTGCGGTCCAATAGGCCAGCCTCTCCCTCGGCCCGCCAGCGGGCAAGCCACTTGCGGGCGCTGCGCTCGCTGATGCCGGCAGCCTCGGCCGCCGCCATCAGCGGCCAGTTCTCCTCTTCGATGCGCTTGGCCAGCAGCCTGCGGCTGTTCGGGCAGGTGCGGGCGTTAGCGTGGATCTTCATCCGGTGTCCTCCTTGATCTGGGTGGCTCGCACCCCCAGCCTTCAAGGAGGCCCGGATGAACAACGTTGTGAGGAACTACAGCTA
>CAYOAP010000003.1:0-208823 GCA_964401995.1 uncultured Conexibacteraceae bacterium
AGGATCGCGGTGCCGAGCACGGCGCCGACCTGGCGGAAGGCGGCGTTGACGGCGCTGGCGGTGGCGAAGCGCTCGTCGGAGATGTCGCGGACCGAGGCTGAGCCCAGGGTCGGGAAGGCGAGGCCGATGCCGATGCCGGTCAGGCAGGCGCCGGGCAGCCAGAGGTGGAGCCAGTCCGGTTCGGCGCCAGCCGAGCGCAGGACCATCACCCCGGCGGCAAAGAACAGGGTGCCGGGGATGATCACGGCGCGGTGGCCGAAGCGGTCGGCGAGCCGGCCGGCCGGGCCGGAGACCAGGGTCGAGAGCGCCGGCCCGGGCAGGGTGGCGAGGCCGGCGTTGAGCAGGCTGTAGCCCCAGACTCCTGTCAAGAAAAGCACGTTGCCCAAGATGAGCGAGAAGAAGGCCGCCGCGAAGAGCAGGGTGCCGAGGTTGCCGACCCGGAACGAGCGCTCGGCGAACAGCGCCGGCTCGACGATCGGGCGCGGATGGCTGCGGCTGCGGGCGACGACGATGCCGAGCAGGACAGCCGAGGCGGCGAAGGCACCCAGCACTGCCGCCGAGGTCCAGCCCCAGTCGTTGCCCTCGACTATGCCCAGGGTGACGAGGGCGAGGCTGAGCGCCAGCAGCCCCGCGCCGGGCAGGTCGGGCAGGCGGCTGTCGGCGATCGGCCGCTGCGGCAGCCGGGTGCGCCCGGCCCAGAGGATCGCCGCGCCCAGCGGCAGGTTGACGAGGAAGACAAGGCGCCAGTCGGCGGCGTCGACGAGCGCGCCGCCCAGGGTCGGGCCGACCGCCGCGGCGGCAGCGGCGGCGGCACCCCAGAGGCCGACTCCGGTCGCCCGCTTCTCGGGCGGGAAGCTGTCGAGGACGATCGCCAGCGAGGTCGGCGCGATCAGTGCCGCGCCGATGCCCTGGATGACGCGGAAGGCAATCAGCAGCTCAAGCGAAGGCGCGGCGGCGCAGAGGGCGCTGGCCACGGTGAAGCCGGCGATGCCGGCGAGGAAGATGCGTTTGTGGCCGAAGCGGTCGGCCAGCCCACCGGCCGGGACCAGCAGGGCGGCGATGACGACGAAGTAGCCGTCGAGCACCCAGGAGAGGGCGTCGCGGCCAGATCCGGTGAAGGAGGCAGCGATGTCCGGAAAGGCGATGTTGACGATCGTCGTGTCGAGGAAGGCAAGGAAGGCCCCGGTGCAGGCGATCAGGACTGCCGCTCTATGCCCACGGTCATACATCGGCGGCGACTATAGACTATGACGATGGGCATAGCGAGACTGGCCGATGGACAGCCACCCGAGCCGAAGCGGCGCGACGGGCGCGAGCGGCTGCTCGACGGCGCCGGCCGGCTGCTCGCCGAGCGCGGCTACGCGGCGATGGAGCTGCGCGACGTCGCCGAGCGCGGCAACGCCCCGCGCGGCTCGATCTACCACCACTTCCCCGGCGGCAAGGCCCAGCTCGCCGCCGAGGCGACCGAGGTCGACGGCATCCGCGTCCGCACGTCGATCGAAAACTCGCTGGCCGAGCGCGGCCTGAAGGAGACGCTGGCGATGTTCGGCGAGCTCTTCCGCCGCCGCGCCGACGAGCACCCCGAGCGGATCGGCTGCCCGATCGCCGCCGCCGCGATGGCGCGGCCCGAGGACCCGGCGCTCGCCGCCGCCGCAACCGCCGCCTTCCAGAGCTGGGAGGGCACGATCGCCGACGCCCTGGTCAAAGAGGGCGTCAAGCCGAAACAGGCGGCGACTTTCGCCGCGGTCGTCGTCTCGACGATCGAGGGAGCGCTGCTGCGCACCCGGGCCGCCGGCAGCCACGCTCCGCTCGACGACGCTGTCGACGGGCTGGGCCAGGCACTCGACAGCCTTTTGAATGCGGCTTCCTCGCGTCGCGCCCCGGCCTGATCCCTCCCCGCTGCTACCCTGCCCCGGTAGGCAGTCCGCCTGCGCGTCACGTCCTTCAAAACCCGAGGAAAGCGCGCTTTTAACCTTGATCGAGCGGCCTCTCACCGACCGCGATGGACCGCGCGACGAGTGCGGGGTCTTTGGCGTATTCGCTCCCGGCCACGACGTCTCGCGGCTCGCCTACTTCAGCCTCTATGCGCTCCAGCACCGCGGCCAGGAGTCGGCCGGGATCGCCACCTGCGAGGGCGGCCACATCACCACCCTGCGCGACTCGGGCCTGGTCTCCCAGGTCTTCGACGAGGAGAAGCTGCGGGCGCTGGAGGGCGACATGGCGATCGGGCACGTCCGCTACTCGACCACCGGCGGCGGCTCCTGGGAGAACGCGCAGCCGGTCTGGCGCGACGACGGCCGCGAGCTGGCCCTCGCCCACAACGGCAACCTGACCAACGCGGTCGAGCTCTGGGGCGAGCTGAAGGAGCGCGGGATCGACTTCCGCGGCACCTCCGACTCCGAGATCATGGCAGCGCTGCTCTCCTCCAACGACGGCAAATACATCGAGGACGTGGTCACCGACGTGATGCCGCGGCTGCAGGGCGCCTACTCGACCGTGGTGATGACCAAGCACGCGATCGTCGCCTTCCGCGACCCGCACGGGGTGCGGCCGCTCTCGCTCGGCCGGCTCGACGACCGCTTCGTCGTCGCCTCGGAGAGCTGCGCCTTCGACATCATCGGCGCCGAGCTGATGCGCGAAGTCCACCCCGGCGAGATGATCTCGCTGACCGAGCGCGGGCTCGAGACCCGCCAGGTGGTGAAGGCCGAGACACCGGCCCGCTGCGTCTTCGAGCACATCTACTTCTCCCGGCCCGACAGCCGCCTAGAGGGCAAAGTCCTGCAGCAGGTGCGGGGACGGATGGGCGAGAACCTCTGGCGCGAGGCGCCGGTCGAAGCCGACCTGGTGATCGCCGTGCCGGACTCCGGCAACCCGGCGGCGGCGGGCTTCGCCCGAGCCTCGGGGCTGCCGCGCGACGACGGCCTGATCAAGAACCGCTACGTCGCCCGCACCTTCATCCAGCCCGGCCAGGAGCTGCGCAAGCACGGCCTGCGGCTGAAGTTCAACCCGCTGCCGGAGATCGTCACCGGCCAGCGGATCGTCGTCGTCGACGACTCGATCGTGCGCGGCAACACCACCCGCCAGATCGTCGGCATGCTGCGCGACGCCGGCGCCCACGAGGTCCACCTGCGGATCTCGGCGCCGCCGATCCGCAACCCCTGCCACTACGGCGTCGACATGTCGACCCGCGAGGAGATGATCGCCCACAAGCGCAGCATCGAGGAGATCGCCGAGGAGCTCGACGCCGACTCGCTCGCCTACCTCTCACTGGAGGGCGTCTACGACGCGATCGGGACGCCCGCCGAGGATCACTGCGATGCCTGCTTCACCGGCCGCTACCCGCTTGGGGACGACGAAGACGCCGATGGCAAATCGGCGCTGGAAGACATCGCCGTAGTTCCCGCCGGCAGCTAGCCGCGCTTCCTGACGGGCCGGTGGCGTTTGCCTCTCTTGCTGACGCACTTCTCCTTGCCGTGAATCCAGATCTTCTTGAAGCCCGGCTTGCACTTGAGCGGCTTCTTGGCCGTTGCGAGAGGCGGCGGGACGGACGAAGTGGGTGCCGGGGTGGTTGCTCCGGTCGGAGCTGCCACGAAAGTCGCCGTCACCGTCACGTCGCTGCCGAGGCTGACCTGGCAGGTGCCAGTGCCTGCGCAACCGCCCCCTGACCAGCCGGCAAAGGTCGAGCTGGGCGATGGGGTCGCAGTGAGGGTGACAGCGGCCGTCGGGGCAAATTCGTGGTTGCAGATCACGCCGCAGTCGATGCCAGCGGGGCCGGAGGAGACGGTGCCCGACCCAGACCCCGCTTTGACGACCGAGAGCAGGTGCGTCAACGTATCCGCTCCTCGCAGGTGGAGTTCGAAATGCCCTTCTTCGCCGCTGCCCCCCGCCACCGCGAGGTGGTATGTGGTGCCACTGACGACGGCGAAGGAGACGCTCGCGCCTTCGCTGCATTCGCCGCTGCCGACGGTGGTTGCGACCGGGGTGAGGGAACCCATCGCGTTGCCGGTGTAGATGCCGAGCAGGGGGTCGAATCCCGCGGCGCAGGCGTCAAGCCTTACGGTCCCATTCTTCTGCGGCGTCCATGAGTACCAGACCGAGTGGCCGCCGACGCCGCCCGGCTCGCCAACCTGCGTGGTGGCCAGGCTCGTCGAGCCCGGGAGGTACCAGCCGAGCGAGCCAGGGATCTTCGTCGCCGATCCGAAATCGTCGTTTCCAGGGCGGCCGTCGACATGCAGTTCCAGCAGACCTTCGGCGCCGGATTTGCCGTCGACCGCGATTCGGTAAGTGGTGTTGGCGGCCGCCGGAAAGCTGACCCTGCTCCCCGGCGCGCATTTGCCGCTGCCATCGTCGTTGCTCTGGACCGGGGTCAGGCCGTTCAGTTTCACCCCGGTGTAGACCGCTAGAAGCGTGTCGAAGCGGCTGCCGCAAGTGTCGGCGCTAACCGTGCCGCTGCTCGGCGCGGTCCACTTGAACCAGACCGAGTGCCCGCCGGCGTTGCCGCCATGGTCTGGCTCGCCTACCTGCTTGGTGGCGAATCGGTTCGACCCGAACAACCATCCCGCCGGCAACCCGCCCCCCAGGGGCTGCGCGTGCCCAAAGTCGTCGTTTGGCGCGGCGCCTTCGACTAACAGCTGGAACTGCCCCGTGGTGCCCTGCTTGCCATCGACCACGATCGCGTATCCGACTTCGGCAACGGCATCGAAGTGGACTTCGCTGTCGGTGTTGCGACAGCCCTGCCTTATCGCGCCGTCGTCGTTGCTCACGAGTTCGTGGAGGTTGGAGACCTGACTGCCGCCGTCGTAGACGCCGAGCAGCGCGTCAAGGCTGCCGCTGTGGGTACAGGTCGAGATTGAAACCGGGCCATTGACTGGGGCGGTCCAGACAAACCAGAGTGAGTGGCCGCCGGGGTCGCCAGCGTGGTTGGGCTCGCCCGCCTCCTTGGTCGCCAACTTCATGTCACCGGACCCGTAGGACGGGAGGAATCGAGAGAGCAGCGCCGCTTTCGCGAAGGTGTCGTTGGCGGGGGGCCGCTCGATATCGAGGGCGAACCGCCCCACACCGTTCTTGGTGTCGACGGCGATCTTGTAGGCGGCGCCGGAAACGGCGTCGAACTCGACCTCGCTGCTGCCGGTCGACGATTCGCAGCGTTCGTCGGGCGATGCGCCCGCCGCATCGTCGTTGCTTGCCACCGGCGTCAGAGCGTTGACAGCCGCGCCGGTGTAGACGGCGAGCAGGGTGTCAGTGTCGCCGCTGGCGCCGCAGGCGGAGATGTCCACCTTGCCACTATTCGGGGCGGTCCATGAGTACCAGACCGAGTGGCCGCCGGGGTTCCCGGCGTGGTCGGGCTCACCCGCCTGCTTGGTGGCAAGGATCGTCGTGCCACCAGGGGCGATCGGTTCGGTCGGGAGGACCTGCGCCGCGACGAATTCGTCGTTCTGCGGCCGGCCGTTCAGTTCAAGCGAGAAGAGCCCTCCGCTGCTGCTCTTGCTGTCGACGGCGATCCAGTAGGTCGTGCCGGACACGGCGTCGAACTCGACCTCGCTGCCAATCTCCCTGCAGGCCGCGGCTGAGTCGTCGTTGCTCACAACCGGCGTCAAGGCGTTGACGGCCGCGCCAGTGTAGACGGCGAGCAAGGTGTCAGGGTTGGTTTCCCCGTAGGGGCAGGTCGAGAATGCGACTGGGCCGCTCGCGCTCGGCGTCCATGAGTACCAGACCGAGTGGCCGCCGGGATCGCCGGCGTGGTCGGGCTCGCCCGCCTGCTTGGTGGCGGCGGCGGTGTTCCCCAACACTGAGGAACCCGGTTCCACCGGGGCCGGGGTCGCGGCTGAGAAGTCGTCGTTGGCTGGCAAGCCTTCACCGCTGAGGCTGAAATTGCCCACGCTGCCGTTCTTGCCGTCGACCGCGATCCAGTAAGTGGTCCCGGCGCTGACGGTCAGACGAACTGCGGCATCGGATTCGCGACAGCTCTGGTTGGAGGCGTCGTCGTTCGAGGCAAAGGCGGAGAGGCTTCCTAGACTCGAGCCCGTGTAGACGGCGAGCAGGGCATCGAGGGTGCCCGAGGTGGTGCAAGTCGAAATCCGGACCTTGCCGCTCGTGGTCGGCGTCCACGAGTACCAGAGCGAGTGGCCGCCGGGGTCGCCGGCGTGGTCGGGCTCGCCCGCCTGCTTGGTGGCGAACCCGTTGCTCCCTTCCGCGAAAAACGACGGCAAGGCGTTCGAGAGCGTCTGGGCGCCGGCGAAATCGTCGTTCTGCGGCCTCCCACGAATCTTGAGGGCGAACCTGCCGACGCTTCCGTCGGAACCGTCGACGGCGATCTTGTACGTGATGCCTGCGACCGCGTCGAAGCTGACTGCGCTATCGGCCCAGCGGCACAGAAGCCGTTCCGGTCCCGGCGCTTCGTCGTTGCTGGCAACTTCGGCGAGTGCTCCGAGAGCCGAACCGGTGTAGACCGCGAGCAGGGCATCGAGGGCGGAGGCGGAGCAGGTCGTGATTTCGACCATCCCGCTGCTCGTCGGCGTCCACGAGTACCAGACCGAGTGACCACCGGGGTCGCCGGCGTGGTCGGGCTCGCCAAGCTCCTTGGTCGCGATGCGTGTCGTCCCGGCCACTTCCTGCGGCGGTTCGGCAGCGATCGACGCCGCGTCCGCGAAGTCGTCGTTTGCGGGAGTGTGATTGAACCTGAGCTGGAATGACCCCTGGTCTCCTTCGCGGCCGTCGACCGCAATCCAGTAGGTAGTCCCCGTCGTCGCTTTGAATTCAGCCTGCGGGAGCTCCGAGAAGAAGCAGTCGGTTGAGAGGGAGACCCCGTTGTCGGCAACCGGGGTCAGGGAGCCCACCGAGGCACCGGTGTAGACACCGATCAGCAAGTCGACGGAGCCGAAGCAGGCGCTCTGGATCCCGATCGGTTCGTTAGCAGCCGGCGTCCACGAGTACCAGACTGAGTGGCCACCGGCGTTGCCGGCATGGTTGGGCTCGCCAGCCTCCTTGCCGGCTCCCAGATTATCGCCGGACATGCTCGCCGGCAACGATGCGGGCAAGACAGTCGCGTTGGAAAAAGCATCGTTCGCGGGAGCGGCTTGGGCGGCGGATGAGAAGGTGAGAATGGCGAGGATCGAAGCCAACCCCAGGAGCACCGCGCGACCGCCCCTCACTATCGGTGACAACGTCATCCCCCCGCTCCCTTGCCGTGGATCGCCAACCAAGTCCGCGTACCCTACGCGGAAATTGCTGAATGATTGACATCCTCAGTTGCGCGAAGATGCAGTCGTGATCGGCTTCCGCATAGTCGTGCTCGCATCCGGCAGCGGCACCAACCTACAGGCGATCCTCGGCCGGCTGCACGGCAGAGACGGAGTCGAGGTGGTGGGCGTCGCCTCCGACAAGCCGGGCGCGCGGGCGCTGGAGCGAGCGCGCGAGGCCGGGGTCGAGACTGCGGTCTTCCCCCGTGACGAGTACGCCGACCGAGCCGCCCGCGATGCCGCAATGAGCGACTGGATCGAGTCCCGCGGCGCCGACCTCGTCGTCCTCGCCGGCTACATGCAGCTGCTCAGCAACGAGTTCGTCGGCCGCTTCCGCAACCAGATCGTCAATGTCCATCCCGCCCTGCTGCCGGCCTTCCCCGGGCTCGACGCGATCGGCCAGGCGCTCGAGGCGGGAGTCGAGGTGACCGGCGTCACCGTGCACTTCGTCGACGAGGGGGTCGACACCGGGCCGGTGATCCTCCAGCGCGAGGTCGCTGTGCCGGCAAACCGAGACCGAGAGGCGTTGGAGGCCACCGTCCACGCGGCCGAGCACGAGCTGTATCCGGAGGCGATCCGCATGATCGCCGAGGGCAGGGTTAGGATCGCCGCCAGCGGCTCGGTTACCTCGGTCGCAATCGATGAGTGACGCCCCCGCAGACAGCCCAGACACCGCCGTGAGCGACGGCGCGATCCGCGTGCGCCGGGCGCTGATCTCGGTCTCCGACAAGACCGGCGTCGTCGACTTCGCCAAGGGGCTGGCCGCGGTCGGGGCTGAGATCCTCTCCACCGGCGGCACCGCAACCGCTTTGCGGGAGGCGGGCATCGAGGTCACCGACGTCTCCGAGTTCACCGGCCAGGAGGAGATCCTCGGCGGCCGGGTGAAGACGCTGCACCCGCGGCTGCACGCGGCGATCCTGGCCCGGCGCGCAGACCCCGAGCACATGGCGACGCTGGAACGCGAGGGGATCGAGCCAATCGACCTGGTCTGCGTCAACCTCTATCCCTTCGAGCAGACCGTCTCCGGCCACGACGTCGCCGCCGAGGTCGCGGTCGAGAACATCGACATCGGCGGGCCGACGATGATCCGCGCCGCCGCCAAGAACCACGAGGGCGTCGCCGTCGTCGTCAAGCCGGAGTCCTATGACGCCGTCTGCGCGGAGCTGGAGGAGTCCGGCGGCGAGGTCTCCGCCTCGACCCGGCACTGGCTCGCCAACGAGGCCTTCGCCCAGACCGCCCGCTACGACGCCGCGATCAGCCGCTGGTTCTCGGCCGAGTACGAGGACTTCCCCGAACACCTGGCGGTCGCCTACGAGAAGGTGCTCGACCTCTCCTACGGCGAGAACCCGCACCAGCGGGCGGCGCTCTACTCCGAGGCCGGCGTCCGCAGCCACGTCCTCTCCAAGGTCTCGAAGCTGCACGGCCGCGCCCTCTCCTTCAACAACGTGCTCGACCTCGACTCGGCCCGCCGCCTGGTCGGCGACTTCGAGCAGCCGGCCTGCGTGATCGTCAAGCACAACAACCCCTGCGGGGTGGCGATCGGCGAGAGCGCGCTGGAGGCCTACGAGAAGGCACTCGCCTGCGACCCGATGTCGGCCTTCGGCGGCGTCATCGCCCTCAACCGGCCGATCGGGACGGGGCTGGCGGAGGCGCTGCACCAGAACTTCGTCGAGGTCCTGATCGCGCCCGGCTACGAGGAGGGCGCGCTCGACGTGCTGCAGCAGAAGGAGGCGATCCGCATCCTCTGCGGCGAGGAGCGGCGCGATCCCGACCCGGTCGAGCGCGACACCAAACGGGTGCTGGGCGGCCTGCTGATCCAGGACCGCGACGGCGACCCCGAGCCGCGCGAGCTGATGGAGGTCGTGACCAAAACTCAGCCGAGCGAGGAGCAGTGGAGCGATATGCAGTTCGCCTGGACCGTGGTCCGCCACGTCCGCTCCAACGCGATCGTGCTGGCCAAGGACGGCGCCACCCTCGGCATCGGCGCCGGCCAGATGAGCCGGGTCGACTCGGTGCGGCTGGCGGTCGAGAAGTGCCGCAACGCCCGCGGCGAGGAGGCCGATGCCCTGCTGGCCGGATCCGCCACCGCCTCAGACGCCTTCTTCCCCTTCGCCGACGGTCCCGAGCAGGCAATAGAAGCCGGCGCCACCGCGGTGATCCAGCCGGGCGGCTCCAAACGCGACGCCGAGGTGATCGAAGCCTGCGACGCAGCAGGTGTCGCGATGGTCTTCACCAAGCACCGCCACTTCCGGCACTAGCGCGGCACCTTCCTCAGGAAGTCACACAATCGTTTGATTTGTGACCCACACGCGCAATATCTCCCTCTAGCTTCGCCCTTGTCGCGGCCGCGGCGACGCCCCGGCCGCCGGACGCGGACCTCACCCTCACGAAGTGGGGCTGGCGGGTTCGACTCCCGCTCGGGGCGCTACGATACGAACACGTGAGGGTGGGGTCGTCAGTTCGACGGCAGCCCCGTTTCACAAATGGCCCGCTTCGGCGGGCCATTTGTTTGCTGCCTCACCCAGGCGCCGCGGCAAGCTCCTTCTGTTTCGAGCTGGCGCGGCGGACGTGGTCGCAGACTTCCTCCGGCGTGTCGGCGGTGACCAGGAGCTCTTTGTCGGCGGGTGAGATCAGGCCGTCGTCCTCGAGGCTGTCGTCGATCCAGTCAAGCAGTGGCTTCCAGTGCTGGGAGTCGACCAGGATCGTCGGGAAGTGCTTGATCCGGTTGGTCTGGATCAGGGTCAGGCTCTCAAACATCTCGTCGAGGGTGCCGAAGCCGCCGGGCATGATCACGAAGGCGCGGGCGTAGCGGACGAACATCAGCTTGCGGGCGAAGAAGTAGTGGAAGTTGAGGGAGCGGTTGACGTAGGGGTTGGTGTGCTGCTCCATCGGCAGCTCGATGTTGAGCCCGACCGAGAGGCCGCCGGCCTCGGCAGCGCCGCGGTTGGCCGCCTCCATCAGGCCCGGCCCGCCGCCGGTGATCACCGTGAAGCCATGGCCGCAGAGGCAGGCGGCGGTCTCGCGGCAGAGCTCATACCAGCGGTGGCCCTCCTTGACCCGCGCCGAGCCGAAGATCGAGACGCCGTCGTCGATGTCCCGCAGCGCGTCGAAGCCGCGTTCGACCTCGTCGTGGATGCGGTCGAGGCGAAGCTCGTCCTGCTCCTCGACATCGCAGGGGACGCGGAGCAGATGCTCGTCGCGCTTCGCTCCCACGCTCCCATCGGTTGCCGCCAAAGTGCCCCCGGTGGGATTCGAACCCACGACTCTCGGATTAAAAGTCCGACGCTCTAACCAACTGAGCTACAGGGGCGAAGCGCCAATGGTAGTCAGGACAGCTCGGGCAGTCCGGTCTCAGGGGTCGATGCCTCGGCGTGGGTGCGCAGGGGGATGCGGCCGGCGCGGCAGGCGAGACGGCCGGCCTCGACCGCGCCGCGCATCGCCCCCGCCATCGCCACCGGGTCGGCGGCGCCGAAGATGGCGCTGGCGATCAGGGTCGCGTCGCAGCCCAGCTCCATCGCCAGGGCGGCGTCGGAGGCGGTGCCGATGCCGGCGTCGAGGACGACCGGGACCGCGGCCCGTTCGGCGATGATCGCGACGTTGTAGGGATTGCGGATGCCAGCCCCGGAGCCGATCGGCGAGCCCAGCGGCATCACCGCCGCGCAGCCCGCCTCCTCCAGCCGGCGGGCAAGGATCGGGTCGTCGTTTGTGTAGGGGAGGACGGTGAAGCCGTCGGCGACGAGCTGCTCAGCGGCGTCGACCAGCTCGACCGCGTCGGGGTAGAGGGTGCGGTCGTCGCCGATCACCTCGAGCTTGATCCAGTCGGTCTGGAACGCCTCGCGGGCGAGCTGGGCGGTGCGGACGGCGTCGCGGGCGGTGTAGCAACCGGCCGTGTTGGGCAGGGTGAAGAGGCCAAGACGGTCGATCACGTCGAGCACCGAGCCCTTGGCGGCGGGGTCGATCCGGCGCAGGGCGACGGTGACGATCTCGGCCCCGGAGGCGAGCAGTGCGCCCTCCATCTGCTCCAGCGAGCGGAAGCCGCCAGTGCCGGCGATCAGCCGCGAGGACCACTCGCGCCCGCCCAGCTCCCAAGTCTCCGCCCCGCCCTGGATCGCGGCCAGCACCTCGACCGCCTGGCCCTCGCGCAGCTCGGTCTCCCCCCACTCGCCGCGGGGCACGACCTCGCCGTCGAGGGCGACGGCGACGCCGCGCGCCGCGCCCTCCACCCCGCTCTCGCGCACGGCGTCGTCAAGCCGGGCGCCGTCGGACAGTTCGCGCGCCTCGCCGTTGAGCTCGATCCTCATCGCATCGCCCCGGTCAGGTGGGCAAGCCGCGCCGGCGCGGCCGGAGCGACCGTGCTCGGCAGCTGACCGCAGTCGAGCAGCTCGGCGATCGCCTCGCCGGTCAGTGGCGCGAGCAGGATGCCGTTGCGGTGGTGGCCGGTGGCGAGGATCAGGCCGTCGAGGGCGCCAGGCCCGATCAGCGGCAGGTTGTCGGGCGTTCCCGGCCGCAGCCCGGCCATCGCCTCGACCAGCTCCATCTCGGCGACGTCGGGCAGCAGCCGGTAGGACTCGCGCAGCAGCTCGTGGACCCCGCCCGCGGTGACGGCGGTGTCGAAGCCGCGCTCCTCGACCGTGGCGCCGACGATCAGGCGACCGTCCTCGCGCGGCACCAGGTAGACGCGCTCGGAGGCGATGATTCGCTGGCAGGGCGCGACTCCGTCGAGGGCGCGGAGCTCGACGATCTGGCCCTTGACCGGGCGCACCGGCGGGCGGGCGGCGGGCGGCAGCCACTCCGACTCCCCGGCCCAGGCGCCGGTCGCGAGCACCGTCGCCGCCGCGCGCAGCTCCTCGCCCGAGGCGGTCCGAACCCCGGCGATCCGCCCGTCATCCACCAGCGCCGCAGCGACCCCCGTCTCGGCCCGCACCTCGACTCCCACGCCCGTCAGCGCCGCCAGCAGCGCCGCCGACATCGCCCGCGGATCGACCGTTGCCTCGGCCGGGGCGTGGACGCCGCCGTTGAAGGAGGGGGTGAGGCCCGGCTCCAGCTCGCGGCAGCGGCGCGGCGGCAGCCACTCGGCGCCGAGGCCGAGCGAGCGCTGCAGGTCGTGGACGCGGCGCAGCTCCGCCGCCTCGTCGCGATCGAGGGCGATGTGGAGGGCGCCATGGGAGGTGTAGCCGGTGCTGAGCCCGGTCGCCGCCTCCAGCTCGGCGACGAAGCCGGGGTAGGCAGCGGCGGCGGCGAGGCTGATCTCCAGCAGCTCTGGCTCGCCGAAGGCCAGCTCGCCGACCGGAGCCAGCATCCCGGCGGCGACGCGGGTCGCGCCGGCGGGCGGGTTGGCGCGGTCGAGGACGGCAACCCGCGCCCCGCGGCGGGCGGCGCGCCAGGCGCAGGAGAGGCCGATGGCCCCGGCCCCAACGACGATCGCGTCGTAGCTTCTATGTTCAGTCACGCTTTGCCTCCGCCGGCATTACCCGGATCAGGTCTCTACGGTCGGCGGCGCCTCAGCCGCCCTCTCAGCCCGTGGCTTACGGACTCCCGGTACGCCGATGGTACTTGGGGGCGATAATCAGGGGGTGAGCCTCGCTCCCCCAAGCGCGCTCGGCCCCCTGCGCCGCGAGCGGCTGCGCACCGCGCGGCTCTACTTCGTCTGCGATGCGCTTCCCCGCGGCGACGAAAGCGAAGCGCTGCTGCGGGCGGCGCTGAGCGGCGGCGTCGACATCGTCCAGCTGCGCGAGAAGGACCTCGACCGCGAGACGATCGAAGCGGCGGCCCAGACCTTCCGCCGCGTCTGCGACACCTACAGCGCCCTCTTCATCGTCAACGACGATCCCCACCTGGCCCTTGCCTGTGACGCCGACGGCGTCCACATCGGCCAGGACGACGCCTCTGTCGCGCAGGCGCGCGAGGTGCTCGGCCCCGACGTGATCGTCGGCCTCTCGACCCACTCCGAGGAGCAGCTGGCGGCGTCAGCCGAGCAGGCCGTGGACTACGTCAGCGTCGGCCCGGTCTGGGAGACGCCGACCAAAGCGGGGCGGCCGGCGGTCGGGCTGGAGCTGGTCGCCGATGCCGCCGCGAGCGCGCCGCATCCCTTCTTCGCGATCGGCGGCATCGACGCCGGCAACGCGGCCGAGGTGGTCGCCGCCGGGGCGCGGCGGCTTGGCGTGGTGCGGGCGATCCGCGACGCCGAGAACCCGATGGCGGCGGCGGAATCGATCCGCCATGCCTTTGCCGAGACCGGGGGCGTGGCCCCCGGTGGCTGAGCAAGGCGCGCCGCGCAAGCGCAAGCAGCGCGGCGGCGAGTCGCTGACCCCGCGCGAGCGGATGGAGCGCGGCTACGCCAAAGCCGAGGTCCGCAACCAGCAGGCGCGCGAAGCGCTGGTGCCGCTGGAGGAGGGCGAGCGGCCTTTGGTGGTGACGATCGGGGCCGTCGTCGCCGGCCTGATCGCGCTCTCGATCGTCGGCAGCTACCTGGCCGGCGTCCAGGTCAACGGCGAGAAACCCAAACTGCTGCAGGTGATCGCCCCAGCGCTGCTGATGGGAATCATGTCCTGGGGGATGTGGCGGGCCCGCTACTGGGCAGTGCTCGGCTTCCAGCTGATCCTCGTCTTCATCATCTTCAGCGCCGTGTCGGGCCTCGCGGTGTGGGCATCGACGCTGGGGCAGTTCGCCTACTTCCTCGGCCTGCTCGCCATCTCCGGCACCTTCTTCTTCTTCATGGTCAAGGCGATGGCGCGGATCCAGATGCCGAGCCGCATGCCCCGGGATTAGGCGTTCTATAGGCTCAGGCGGAATGGCAGATTCCTTCGACACGATCGTGATCGGCGGCGGCCCCGGCGGCTACGTGGCCGCGATCCGCTCGGCGCAGCTCGGCAAGAAAACCGCGGTCGTCGAGCGCGACAAGCCGGGCGGGCGCTGCCTCAACTACGCCTGCATCCCGGCCAAGACCGTCCTCCACTCGGCCGAGGTCTACGACCAGGCCCGCAACAGCGCCGACCTGGGAGTCACCGTCGAGGGTGCCTCGATCGACTGGGACGCCGTCGGCAAGCGCAGGGCCGCCGTCTCCGACTCGCTCTCGGGCGGGGTGAAGATGCTCTGGGACAAAAACAAGGTGACGATGATCGAGGGCGACGGCTCGCTGACCCCTGACGGCAACGTCAAGGTCGGCGACACGGTCTATGAGGCCGGCGCCGTGGTCCTGGCGACCGGCTCGGTCTCGATGCCGATCCCCGGGGCCGAGTTCGGCGACCGGGTGCTCGACACCTGGGGCGCCTGGTCGCTGCCGGAGCTGCCGAAGAAGATCGCCGTCGTCGGCGCCGGCGCCTCGGGCTGTGAGATCGCCTCCGCCTACGGCCGCTTCGGGACCGAGGTGCTGCTGATCGAGATGCTGCCCCAGATCCTCCCCAACGAGGACAAGGACATGGTCCGCGTCGTCGAGCGCGCCTTCAAGAAGCAGAACATCACGATCTCAACTGGAACCCCGGTCGAAAACGTCGAGCCGGGCGCGGACTCGGTCAAATTCACCTACGGCGACAACTCGGCCGAGGTCGACTACCTGCTGATCGCCGGCGGCCGCGCGCCCGACACCGGGCCGCTGGGCCTGGCCGAGGCTGGTATCGAGCTGGCCGAGAACGGCAAGGTCAAGGTCGACGAGTTCCAGCGCACCTCGAACCAGAAGGTCTACGCGATCGGCGATCTGGTCAACGCCAAGGCGCTCGCCCACAAGGCCTCCGAGGAGGGCGTCGTCGCGGTCGAGCACGCCGCCGGAGCGCCGACCCACCCGGTCGATCAGAACCTGATCGCCGGCGCCACCTTCTGCCATCCCCAGGTCGCCAGCGTCGGCCTGACCGAGGCGGCGGCGAAAGAGGCTGGGCACGACGTCAAGGTCGGCAAGCTGAAGCTGGGCGGAGTCGGCGCTGCAACCGTCTACGACGACCGCGACGGCCTGGTCAAGATCGTCGCCGACTCCAAGTACGGGGAGATCCTCGGCGCCCACATCGTCGGCAACCGCGCCTGCGACATGATCGCCGAGCTGGTCGCGGTGATGGCGCTGGAGGGCGGCTACCAGGAGGTGGCGCGCATCGTCCACCCCCACCCGACGATCTCCGAGGCGATCCTCGACGCCGCCCGCGCCGTCGACGGCTGGGCCACGCACGCCTGAGGCCCTTCCGCCGCGCTAGCGCTTGCTCGGCAGCTCAATCGTCTCGATCCCTATCTTGCCGGCGACGGCGAGGATGTCACGGTCGGCCGCCGCAATTCTGTCCTTCCCCGGTCGCGCGGCTGCGAGCAGGATCGTGTCGGCTAACGAGAGAGACCTCGTCGAGCGGTGGTAATGGCTCTCGCGGAGCTCTGCCGCGCGGCGAGCCAAGTCCAAGTCCACGGCGATCGGGGCAATGGGGCCCTCGAACAGCGGATCGACGATCGCCTGGACACGCTGGCGCGCAATCCGATGGCGCCGAGTGGTGACATCGAACACCTCGGCGATGTTCGTCGCCGTCATCGCCACCCTTCCCTGCCGCAAAATGCCCAAGACGGGCTCCATCGCGGGCTCTCCCCGAACGAGAGCGATCAGCCCGTAAGCGTCGAGGAGAGTTAAAGGCCCCACTTGCGCTCTTCGATCTCCCGTTCGGCTTCTCGCTCTTCGCGGCGCACCACCTCTAGATCGAGGTCGAGGCCCTCGCCCGCCAACGCCCCGGCGGCGGCGGCGATCGGATCGTCTGGGGCCGGGGCGAAGACGATCCTGTCGCCCTGGTCCTCGAGGGTGAGAGTGGACGTCCCCCAACGCTTGCGGATCGAGGCGGGAATCGAGACCTGGCCTCCTTTGCTTATTTTCATGCGTTTCTTCATGAGCATGAAATCTACCATGAGATACCTCACTCAGCTGTGTTTTCATCTCCCATAAAGTCGCCGGGTGGCCGAATCTCTCCCCCCCTTCTTCTATTTCGACCTCGGCTCGCCCTACGCGTACCTGACCGCCGAGCGGATCAGCGGGCTCTTCACCGAGGCGGGGCTGGAGCAGCCGGAGTGGCGGCCGATCCTGCTCGGCGGCCTGTTCCAGCACTTTGATCGTGACTCCTGGGCAAAGGGGCCCGGGCGCGAGCAGGGGATGGCCGAGATCGGGCGCAGGGCCTCGGCCTACGGGCTGCCGCCGATCATCTGGCCAGATCCTTGGCCAGGCAACACGCTGATGGCGATGCGGGTCGCGACCTTCGCCAAGCAGACCGGCCGCACCGTCTCCTTCGCCCTCGCCGCCTTCCGCCAGGCCTTCGCCGCCGGCCGCGACCTGAGCGACCCCGAGAACGTGCTGATCGCCGCCGCTGCCTGCGAGCTGCATCCCAAAGCGCTGCTGAAAGCGGTGCAGACCGAGATCGTCAAATCGGCCCTGCGCGAGGCGACCGAGGAGGCCGCCGAGCTGGGCGTCTTCGGGGTTCCATCGCTGGTCGTCGGCGGCGAGGTCTTCTGGGGCGACGACCGGGTCGAGGAAGCGGTCGAAGCCGCGAGCTAAGGTCAGGGGTGTGCCCGACCTTCCCGACGCCGCCACCTGTTACGAGCTGCTCGCGCGGATGGCGCTGATCCGCCGCTTCGAGGAGGAGGCGGGGCGGCAGTACCAGCGGGCCAAAGCCGGCGGCTTCCTGCACCTGGCGATCGGCGAGGAGGCGACGATCGTCGGCACCGCCTCGGTGATGCGCGACGAGGACTACCTGATCGGCACCTACCGCACCCACGGCCACGCGATCGCCCGCGGGACCGAGCCCCAGCACGTGATGGCGGAGCTTTTCGGCCGCGTCGACGGGACCAGCGGCGGGCGCGGTGGCTCGATGCACATCTTCGACCGCGAGAACCGCTTCATGGGCGGCTACGGGATCGTCGGCGGCAACCTGCCGATCGCCGCCGGGCTGGCGCTCGGCTCCGAGTACAAGGGCGAGGACGCGGTCACCGTCTGCATGTTCGGCGACGGCGCCTCCAACACCGGCAACTTCGGCGAGACGATGAACCTGGCGGCGCTCTGGAGCCTGCCGGTCTTCTTCCTGGTCGAGAACAACCTCTACGGGATGGGGACCTCGGTCGAGCGCCACTCGGCCCAGACCGACCTCTCGAAGAAGGCCGAGGGCTATGGCATCTCCGGCAGGAGGATCGACGGCATGGACGTGCTGGCCGTGCGCGAGGCCGTCGCCGAGGGGATCCGGATGGCCCGCGAGGAGCGGCGGCCGACCCTGCTGGAGGCCTTCACCTA
The DNA here is from genome assembly GCA_964401995.1 of uncultured Conexibacteraceae bacterium. GTDB lineage: Bacteria > Actinomycetota > Thermoleophilia > Solirubrobacterales > 70-9 > DATCBF01. The sequence continues at coordinate 17,470 of CAYOAP010000003.1, forward strand.
CCGCTACCGCGGGCACTCCGCCGCCGACCCCGAGGTCTACCGCGAGCGCGAGGAGGTCGACGAGTGGCGGGCCAAGGACCCGATCGAGACTTTCGCCCGGCGCTGCGTCGAGGCCGGCGTGCTGGGCGAGCGCGAGGTCCAGGCCGTCCGCGACGAAGCCGAGAAGACAGTGCTGGCGGCGGTCGAGTTCGCCGAGGCCTCGCCGGAGCCGGCGCTCGACACGCTCTACGAGAACCTCTACGCGGTCGGCGGCGAGAGCGAGGCCTGGTACGCGGTCGACGAGCGCAGCCCCGAGCCGCACCGCGGCGAGCGCGAGAGCGCGATGCCCGACGCGGCTCGCGAGCTGGCCGAAGCCGGCGCCGCCTACGCCGGCCGCGAGGAGGAGGGAGTCCGACCGAACCCCGCCACGCACGGCGATGCCCAGGAGGGCGCCGAGGCCGAGGTCGCCGCCGAACGCGAGGATGACCCTCCGCTGGGCGGCGACTGATGGCGGAGCTGCGGATGAGAGAGGCGCTGCGCGATGCGATGGCGGAGGAGATGCGGCGCGACGAGTCGGTCTTGATCATGGGCGAGGACGTCGCCGTCTTCAACGGCGCCTTCAAGGTCAGCGAGGGCCTGCTCGAGGAGTTCGGCGAGCGCCGGGTGCGCGACACGCCGATCTCGGAGAACACGATCGTCGGCATCGGGGTCGGCGCGGCGATGGCCGGGCTGCGGCCGATCGTCGAGCTGATGACGGTCAACTTCGCCCTGCTCGCGCTCGACCAGATCGTCAACCACGCTGCCGCGATCCCCTACATGTTCAACGGCCAGGCGCGGGTGCCGATGGTGATCCGGATGCCGGGCGGCGGCGGCCACCAGCTCGGGCCGACCCACTCGCACAGCTTCGAGGCGCTCTTCCTCCAGGTGCCGGGCCTGCTCGTCGCCTGCCCCTCGACCCCGGCCGACGGCAAGGCACTGCTGAAGACGGCGATCCGCGACGACAACCCGGTGATCTTCATCGAGCACGAGGGCCTCTACGGCACCCGCGGCGAGGTCGCCGACGAGGGCGACGAGATGCTGCCCTTCGGCAAAGCGGCCGTGCGGCGCGAGGGCGGCGACGTGACGATCGTCGGCGTGCTCAAGATGGCCCAGGTGGCGGAGAACGCGGCGGCCCAGCTCGCCGACGAGCACAGCGTCGAGGCCGAGGTGATCGACCCCCGCACCCTGCGCCCGCTCGACCTCGACACGATCCTCGAGTCGGTGCGCAAGACCAACCGGGCAGTGATCGTCGAGGAGGGCTGGCCCCACGGCGGCGTCGGCGCCAACCTGGCGACCCTGATCACCGAGCAGGCCTTTGACTACCTGGACGCGCCGGTGCAGCGGGTGACCGGGGCCGATGTGCCGATGCCGTATTCGAGGCGGCTGGAGCAGGCGGCGATTCCGCATGAGGAGCATGTGGTGAAGGCGGCGCTGGCCGCGTTGGAGGGATCGATCTGATGGCCGACATCGTGATGCCGCGCCTGTCTGACTCGATGGAGGAGGGGACGATCCTGACCTGGCTGAAGAGCGTCGGTGACGAGATCGCCGTCGGTGATGAGATCGTTGAAATCGAGACGGATAAGGCGAATATGGCTTACGAGAGCGATGTGGCGGGGACGCTGACCGAGATCGTCGCCGAGGAGGGGGCGACGTTGCCGATCGGCGAGGTGATCGCTCGGGTTGGCGACGCGGACGAGAAGTCTTCTGGAAAGAAGTCGAAGAAGGGGAAGGGCAAGAAGTCGAAGGACAAGGGTGATGGGACCGAGCGCCCGGCCGCGGGGCCTGTCGGGGACGCCGGGGGGGCACTGCGGGCGGAAGGCCCGTCCTCGACCCCCCCGACATCCCCGCCACCCGCGGAAGGAGCGGTCGAACCCTCCGCTAGCTCAGACGGTGGCGGCCGTCCGAAGGCGTCGCCTGTAGCTCGGCGCGTGGCCAAAGAGAAGGGCTTGGACCTCTCGGCACTCAGCGGCTCAGGGCCCGGTGGACGGATCGTCCGGGCCGACGTGGAGCGAGCGGCTGCTTCCGCAGGTGGCGGTGGGCCAGGGGGGCCGAGAACGGACGCCGTGCGCCCGCCCGCAGGCCCCCCTGGCGCGGCGACGCCCGCGGCCGAGCCGCCCAGTCCCGAGACCGCCAAGGGCACGACCACCTACGAAGACCTCTCCAAGTTGCAGTCGACCATCTCCCGTCGCATGGCCGAGTCAAAGGCGACCGCGCCGCACTTTTACCTTTCGGCTGAGATCGATATGAGCCGGGCCGTGGAGGCTCGGGCGCGGATCAAAGCTTCGGCCGGGGAGGGCGATGTGGTGCCCTCGTTCAACGACATGGTGGTCAAGGCTTGTGCGCTGGCGCTGCGGGAGCACCCGCGGGCCAATGGCGCTTATCGCGATGGGCGCTTTGAGCTCTACTCGCGGGTCAACGTCGGGATCGCCGTTGCCGGTCAGGACGCGCTCGTCGTCCCGACCGTCTTCGATGCCGACAGCAAGGGCCTGCGCCAGATCGCGACCGAGTCGCGGGCGCTGGCGCAGCGAGTCCGCGACGCCCAGATCACCCCGCCCGAGCTCTCCGGCGCGACCTTCACCGTCTCCAACCTGGGGATGTTCGGGATCGACAGCTTCTCGGCCGTGATCAACCCCCCGCAGGCGGCGATCCTCGCCGTCGGCGCGATCAAGGAGCGGCCGGTCGTCAACGACGGACAGTTCGGAACCGCCCACCTGATGCAGGTCAATCTCGCCTGCGACCACCGCATCCTCTACGGCGCCGACGGGGCCAAATTCCTGGCGAGGATCCGCGAGTTGCTGGAAGAACCGGTCTTCCTAGCTCTCTGAGCTGCTCAGCAGGAGTTCTTGGTGCCGGTGACCGCGTTCCAGGCGCCGCCGAAGGAGAAGTCGGCTGAGACCCGGAGGATCCCTGGGCGCCAGACGCGGGCCACGGTCCACTCGCCCCTGCGCTGGATGCAGCCGGCACCGCGGCCGATCGACCAGTAGGGGGTGAAGTTGACGCGGACGAGGAATTCGCCCGGCTGCTTGACGTCGAGCGAGAAGCCCTGACGGCCGACCCAGCGGGTGCTCGCTGCCGCGCCCCCCATCGGCTGCACCAGCGGTTTCGGGTCGCGCACTTCGTAGATGCGCCAGTGCGGCGAGTGCCAGCGCGGGATCAGGTAGCGCGGGCCGGCGAGGATCAGCCGTCGCTCAGCCGCCGAGGAGTAATCGAGTGGGGCGTTGGGCAGCGCCACGAAGGAGATCGCGTTGCCGCGCAGCCAGGCGCTGTAGGAGCTGTTGTCGAGTGGCGTGTCTTCGTCTTCGTAAAAGATGTCGTCGCGGGTGGTGTCGAGCTGGCGCAGCCAGCCGCGGGCCAGCTCGAAGCCGGGCGCCAGGTAGGCAGACTCCCAGTGGTTGGCCGTCGGCGGCACCTCGATCCGGGCGCCCTTGGCGCCGTGCTCGCGCAGCCAGCTCGCCGCCGGCTGGAAGAAGGCCGCGGTGGTCGAGGGGTCACCGACGCTGCGGGCGATCTGGCTGACGCTCGCCGTCACCTGCCAGTAGAGGCCGCCGGCCATCAGCAGCGCCAGGGCCCAGGCCGAGACCCGCGGCCGCCGCGCCAGCACCACGGCAGCAATCACCGGGCCGCCGAACAGCGCCCCCAGCCGCACCGCGTTGCCGCCGACCGGGTTCGGCGCCAGCCAGAGCAGCGTCGCCGCCAGCACGTATGCGCAGAGGACCCAGCGCAGCTGGCGCTCCTCGCGGCCGAGCCCGCGGGTGACGAACAGCGCCCCCCCGCACCAGAGCGGGATCGAGACGTAGGAGGAGAAGACGAAGGGGAACTGGCCCGGCTCGGGGAAGGCGAGGTTGGGAAGGACGATCAGGGCGAGGGCGATCGCCGAGACCCAGAGCGCGGTGCGGTTGAAGGGCCGGCCCCGCTCCAGGGCGCCGACCCCGACCACACCGGCGAGGAAGACGGCAGCGACCGGGCTGGCCAGGGCGCAGCCGGCGGCGGCGGTCAGCGCCAGCTTGCGGCGGTCGATCTGCAGGAAGCGCAGCGAGGCGAGCCCGAAGGCGACCCCGAGGGCGAAGGTCAGCTGGCCGTCGGCGAGCAGGGTGACGACTCCGGCGGCAAACCACAGCGTCGCCAGCCGCGCCGCCCTTCCCCAGCGATCCTGGACCAGGCGGTCGAAGAAGTAAGAGGAAGCGACGACGCTGAAGAGGCCGACCACCTGGGGCCCGAAGACCGAGGCCAGGGGCGGGAAGAGGACGCTGTAGGTGAGCGTGTAGTGGCCGCCGTACCAGCTGCCGTTCCAGATCGCGAGGCCGCCGCGCTGGAACAACTCGGTGCGGAAGACCTGGGCGGCGAGGTCGCCGACCTGGGGGTTCCAGGCCAGCATCAAGGCAGCGAGCACCGAGCTGAGGGCCACAGCCGGGAGCCATTCGGGTCGTAGAGCCTTTGACCGGGCCATCAGGGAGGAAGACAAGGATAGGGGCGCGGCATGCGACGATTTGAAGAGTGAGTGAAGAACTCTTGGTCGTCCGCTGCGGAACGGTGCCCTATGAAGAGGGCCGCGTCGCCCAGCGCTGGCTGCGCGAGGCGCGCCAGGAAGGCGCGATTCCCGACACGCTGCTGCTGCTCGAGCACCCCCCCGTCTACACCCGCGGCCGGCGCTCGACCGCCGATGAGCTGCCGATGGCGACCGAGTGGTACGAGATGCAGGGGATCGAAGTCCGCGACACCGACCGCGGCGGCCGCGTCACCTACCACGGCCCCGGCCAGCTGGTCGCCTACCCGATCGTCTCGCTCGCGCCCTACGGCGACGACGTTCACGAGTACGTGCGGCGCCTGGAGCAGGTGGCGATCACGGCGCTGGCAGAGCACGGGGTCGAGGCCGGGACGATCGAGGGCTTGACCGGCGTCTGGACCGAGGGCGAGCTTCCGGGCACGGCGGCGGGGCCGCTGGAGGCACGGAAGATCGGCTCGATCGGGGTCCACGTCAGCCGCGGCGTCACCACCCACGGGCTGGCGATCAACGTCAACAACGACCTGCAGCCGTTCGACTGGATCGTGCCCTGCGGGATCGACGGCTGCGGGGTGACCTCGCTGAGCCGCGAGCTGGGCGCCGAGCAGGACCTCGAAGCCTTCGCTGCCACGGTCGCTGCCAGGTTCGGCGAGATCTACGAGCGGGTCCCGGTCCCGACCGACCCGGCCGACCTCGGACTCGACAACGCTAGGCTCGGGGTCGCATGAGCGAGACGACCACACCGGCGGCCGAGCGCGTCCATGTCACCCGCTCACGCTCGAAGCCCGGCGGGACCGCCGCCGAGGCCGACGGCGCCGTCCCCTTCCGCCGCGCCCGCAAGCCGCCCTGGCTGAAGGTGCCGGCCCCGGGCGGGCCGACCTACCGCCGGCTCAAGTCGATGCTCGACGGCGACAACCTCCACACCGTCTGCGAGGAGGCCAACTGCCCCAACGTCGGCGAGTGCTGGGAGCGCGGAACCGCGACCTTCATGATCCTCGGCGACGTCTGCACCCGGCGCTGCGGCTTCTGCAACGTGAAGACGGGCGTGCCGACCTGGAACGACCCGCTGGAGCCGCTGCGGGTCGCCAACCAGGTGAAGAAGATGGGCCTGCGCCACGCCGTCGTCACCTCGGTCGACCGCGACGACCTGCCCGACTACGGCGCCGGCGCCTTCGTCGGCGTGATCCGCTCGATCCGGATGATGGCCCCCGGCTGCAAGGTCGAGATCCTCACCCCCGACTTCCGCGGCCAGGAGATGCCGCTGGCGAAGGTGATCCACGAGCGCCCCGACGTCTTCAACCACAACGTCGAGACGGTGCCGCGGCTGTACCCGAAGGCGCGGCGCGGCTCGCAGTTCCTGCGCTCGGCCCGGGTCCTGAGGCTGGCGAAGGAGATGGGCGGCGACAGCGTCGTCACCAAGTCGGGCCTGATGGTCGGGCTCGGCGAGAGCTTCGAGGAGATGGTCGAGACCTTCGGCCTGCTGCGCGAGCACCGGGTCCAGGTGCTGACCGTCGGCCAGTACCTGCGGCCGACCGAGAACCACCTGCCGGTCGACCGCTACTGGCACCCGGAGGAGTTCGAGGCGCTGGAGAAAGCCGCCTACGAGCTGGGATTCGAGTCGGTCGCCGCCGGACCCCTGGTCCGCAGCAGCTACCACGCCGACCAGAACCTGCCCGAATCGGCCCTCGCGAGCTGATTTTCAGCCCCAAATCTGCGAGGATCGGTCGATGTTTCGGGGACGCATCGCCGTTTTGTCAATGGCTCTGGCCGGATTACTGAGCGCGGCCGTTCCTGCCTTTGCCTCGGCCCGGATCGCCTACGTCACCGGCGGGTCCGGGTCCGGCACGTATGCCGTCCCGGTTGACGTCGGCACGCAGATCTCCGGCGCGCAGGTCCCGATGCCCGGCGGCGAGGGATCGCCGCCCGACGTCGCGATCACGCCGAATGGCTCAACTGCCTACGTCACCAGCGGGTTCGGCAGCGTCATCCCGATCTCGGTCTCCACCAACACCGCGGGAACCCCGATCTCGCTTGGGAACAGCACCTGGGCGATCGCGATCACGCCGGACGGCAAGAGCGCCTACGTGACCGACCGCTTCAGCGGGAGCGTCTCGAAAATCGACCTCGCCAGCGGCACCGTGGTCGGCGCGCCGATCACGGTCGGCAACGAACCGACGGCGATCGCGATCACGCCGGACGGCAAGAGCGCCTACGTGACCAACCAGGCCGACGACACGGTCTCGGTGATCAACCTCGCGAGCGGCACGGTAGGCGCGCCGATCACGGTCGGCGATGGCCCTTCCAGCGTCTCGATCACGCCGGATGGCGCCCGCGTCTATGTGCTCAACTCGCTGGCTGGAACCCTCAGTCGAATCAACCCCGCGACCAACACCGTGGTGGCGACGATCGCCAGCGTGCCAGGCGAGACGCTCGTGATCTCCCCCAGCGGCAGCCGCGCCTACGCGCTCCGCACTTTCCCCACCAGCGGCATCACCCCAGTCGACCTGGCCACAGACACGGCAGCAGCACAGGTGCCGATCGCAAACTTCCCTGAAGATCTGGCGATCCTCCCCGACGGGAGCTACGCCTTCCTAACTGTCGAGGGCACGGGAAAGCTCGGCCCCTTCAACCTGACGAGCAACACGCTCGGAACTGAATTTGCCATCGGCAGCAATCCGAACGCGATCGCGATCGTCCCCAACCAGCCCCCGCACGCGGCCTTCACCAGCACTTCTCCCGCGCCGAAACCGAGCGCGGCGATCGCCTTCGACGCGAGCGGCTCGACCGACCCCGATGGGACGGTCGCCCGTTACGACTGGAACTTCGGCGACGGCGCCGTGGCCCAGAACGCCGGCGCGAAACCGAGCCACGCCTACGCCAAGGCCGGCACCTACCAGGTGACGGTCACCGAGACCGACAACGAAGGCTGCTCGACCGCGCTCGTCTTCACCGGCCAGACCGCCTACTGCAACGGCTCCAGCGTCGCCCAGGCGACGCACCCGGTGACGGTCCTCGGCAGCTGCCCGAAGGTCGAGGGAACCGCCTCGAGCTTCGTCCCCAAACTTGTCTCCCACCAGGTCGTCCCGGGAGTCAGGGTGCGGCTCGCCGTCAACGCTCCCGCCCACCTCGAAGTCAAAGCGACCCTGCTCTGGTCGAAGGAAGGCGAAAACGGACGGGCCAACCTCGGCAAGTTCAGCGTCGACGTCAACCACTGGCGGCGGCTGCGGATGCCGATCCCCGACAAGCTGGTGACCCAGCTGCCGCTGGGGACCCCGGTCAAGGTCAGCCTTCACATCCACGCGACGCCGCTCGACAGCAGCTTCTGCGCCGGCAACAACACCCACCCGACGCTGCGGGTCCACGTCGTCAAGGTGATCCCTGACGCCGTGCAGTCCAAGCGCCCGCGCTGAGCGCTCCCGCCCGGCGCGCAAACCTCAGGCCAGTTCGATCTTCTCCGGATTGGCCGGGTCGTAGGCGACGTCGATCCTGCGTCCCTGGTCGACGCGGCCGAGGCGGCCAGCCGAGAACTTGTGCTTGACCTGGAACGGCATCCCGTCCTTGGGCGCGACCTCGAGCGTCAGCTCGACCATCTGGTAGCCGGCGACCGAGCCCGGCGTCCCTTTCGCTTCGAGGATCGTCGCCTTGGCGCGGCGCATCCCGTCCGGGGTCTTCTTGCGCCCGGAGGGCCAGTCGAGGTAGACGAGCAGCAGCCCGCTCAGGCCGCAGCCGACGGCGACGCCGATCGCTCCCAGCCGCATCGCCTCGACCGGGGGCACGACCGCGAAGAAGGCGCCGACCAGGCCGAGGAGGAGCAGGAAGACGCCGGTGACGAACACGCGGTGAATCTACACCTGAAGCGCCGCATCGCGTTATGGTCGGGGCCACAAACCGGGGAAGCGACAGGGGCCCCACGACGAAGGAGCGCGACAGATGGGCATGTTCAAGGACATGAGGGACCTGAGCAAGACCGGCAAGGAAATGAAGAAGGAACGGGGCGGCAGCTTCAAGATGATGAAGGACGGCCTCGCCCAGGCCAACGAAGCGGTCAAGCAGGTCCAGTCCGACCAGGTTCTGGCCGAGAAGCTCGCCAACGGCGGCATCGACGGCACGGCGACGATCAACGGCATGCAGGCCACCGGCAAGATGGTCAACATGCAGCCCGAGCTGCAGTTCGACATGACCGTCGACGTCGGCGGCAGCCAGTCGCAGGTGACCCACACCCAGGTCGTCTCCCCCGCGATCATCGGCCAGCTCCAGCCCGGCGCCCAGGTCCCGGTCAAGGTGGATCCGGACGACCACTCGCAGCTGATGATCGGGCTCGCCGGGTAGCTCGCTGCGATCTACAATCTTTTGGAAGGGGCCATAGCTCAGCTGGCAGAGCGCGGCGTTTGCAACGCCGAGGTCGCCGGTTCGATCCCGGCTGGCTCCACTTTCGGGACTCGACTCAGGTCCGGATCGGTATAGCTGGAAGCGTCGCGAATTCCGAGGCGCTGCCCGTTTCGCGCCGGGATCAGCCGAAGGCTGAGCTCACTGCGACCCTCTCCCAGCTCACTGGATGGACAGTAGTAACAGCGATCCGTCGTGCGGTCGTAAACCGCAATCCAGTCGACGGTCTTCGACGTGTAGTGCTTGGTCTGCCGAATCTTGCCTTTGGTCAGCGAATGAGATCGGCAGCGGAGGATGATGATCGCGCCGTCGGATTCGGTGTACTTGATCTGAACCCGGTGTAGCTGGCCATCTTTGTCAGCGATGAGGTCATAGTCGCTGTCCTCGCCGAACGGGATCGCGAGACGGCAGCCTCTCTCCATCAGGTCTGTCGCAACCTTGAGCTCCGCCAGATCTCCTTTCTGCTTCAGAGAAGCCACTAGCCCAGGCTAGTTCGACTCGACTCACGTGTTGCGCGCAGAATGTGTCAATAGTGCAACAAGTGAGAGACGAATACTGGGAGCCTCACTTGGAGACCGCTCGTTTGTAGCGAGCGACCGAGAGCACCCCGAAGAAGGCGGCTATCGCCAGCGACCAGGCGACCGCGCCCCAGATCGCGTTGCCGGCGGGGGCGCCGAGGAAGAGGGCGCGGATTGCGTTGACGACGACGGTGACGGGGTTGACTTCGGCGAACTTCTGCAGCGCCTCCGGCATCGTGTCGACTGGGACGAAGGCGGAGGAGACGAAGGTGAGCGGGAAGATGAGGATGAAGCCGATCGACTGCGATGCCTCGGGCGAGGACGAGGCGAGGCCGATGAAGGCGAAGACCCAGGAGAAGGCGTAGCCGAAGAGCAGGACCAGGCCGATGCCGGCGACGACGTGCGTCACCGGGGCGTCGAAGGAGAAGCCGACGAGCAGGCCGACGACGATCATGATCGTCAGCGAGATCATGTTGGTGCCGACATCCGCCAGGGTGCGCCCGGCGAGGACCGCCGCCCGCGACATCGGCAGCGAGCGGAAGCGGTCGACCAGGCCCTTCTTCAGGTCCTCGGCGAGGCCAAGCGCGGTGACGAAGCCGCCGAAGGCCATCGTCTGGACGATGATCCCCGGCATCAAGAAGTCGACGTAGTCGTCGTAGCCCGGGGTGACGATCGCGCCGCCGAAGACGTAGACGAAGAGCAGCACGAACATGATCGGCTGCACGGTGAAGGAGAGCAGCAGGTCGGGCGCGCGGGGGATGCGGAGGAAGGCCCGTTTCGCCAGCACCCAGGTGTCGGAGAGGCTGTGGCGCAGGCCGCTCACTGCGCCTCCTCCCCATCGCCGTCCTCGCCGTCGCGCTCCTCGGGCGGGCGGCCGGTGAGGGAGAGGAAGACATCGTCGAGGGTCGGCCTCCGCAGGGCGACGTCTTCGATCCCGACTCCCGCCTGGTCGAGCCGGCGCACCGCCTCGGCGATCGCGCCGCGGCGGCCGTGGACCGGGACCCGGACGATGTCGTCGGAGAGCATTGGCGTGTCGGCAGCGATCGGCGCCAGCGCCGCGATCGCCGCCTCGGCCTCAGCCTGGGTCTTCGACTCGAGGGTGACGTCGAGCCGCTCGCCGCCGACCTGGTCCTTGAGCTGGTCGGAGGTGCCCTCGGCGATCACCCGGCCACGGTCGATGACCGAGATCGAGTCGGCGAGACGGTCGGCCTCGTCGAGGTACTGGGTGGTGAGCAGGACGGTGGTGCCGGCGGCGACGCGGTCCTCGATCGTCTCCCAGAGGGAGATGCGGCTGCGCGGGTCGAGCCCGGTGGTTGGCTCGTCGAGGAAGAGGACGGGCGGGCGGGCGACGAGCGCGGCGGCGAGGTCGAGCCGGCGTCGCATCCCACCGGAGTAGGTGCGGACGAGGCGGTCGGCGGCGTCGCTGAGGTCGAAGCGCTCCAGCAGCTCGGCCGCCCGGGCTTGGGGCTCGCCGCGGGGCAGGTGGTAGAGGCGGCCGACCATGACCAGGTTCTCGGCCCCGGTCAGGTTCTCGTCGACCGCCGCGTACTGGCCGGCGAGGCCGATCTGGCTGCGCAGGGCGGGCGCCTCGCGCTCGACGTCGAGGCCGGCGACGCGGGCGCTGCCGCCGTCGGGGCGCAGCAGCGTGGTGAGGATACGGACGGCGGTCGTCTTGCCGGCGCCGTTGGGGCCGAGCAGGCCGAGCACCGTGCCGGCGGGCACGTGCAGATCGACCCCGTCAAGGGCTCGGACATCGCCGTAGGACTTGCGCAGCCCGCTGGCCTCTATAGCTGCGTCAGCCGCCATGAACCGGAAACCTACCGGCTGAGCGCCAATTGCTCTAACTAACTCGACTAATCGTCGAAGTCGAAGTCCTTGGGAGGCTTCTGCTCAAACCAGAGCTGATCGTCCTCCGGGGTCTCCTCGAGGAAGTCGGGGGTGCCGCCGAGCACGTCGCCGGTGGGCTGATCCTGTTCCTCGGACTCGGGCTCCGCGGCGACCGGGTGCTCCTCCGAGTCTTCGTCGGCGTATCTGACCGGAAGCTCTTCGGAGTCTTCCTCGGCGGGCGCGACCGCGTACTCCCCGGAGTCCTCCTCGGCGGGCGGCAGCGGGTGCTCCTCGGTGTGCTCTTCCTGGTCGAAGAGGCCCTCCGCGTCGTCTTCCTCCTCGTCGACCTCGGGTAGCGGCGCCAGCTCGGGCGCGGCGGCGACGGGAGGGGCTGGCGCCTCGAGCGCCTGGTCCAACTCCTCGGAGAGGCGCTTCTCGTCGAAGAAGTCATCTTCCTCCTCGGCCTCGACCGCAGCGTCCTGCACGCGGCCCTCGACGCTGACGTCGTCCTCGTCGACCTCTTCGAGGCCGGCAAGCGGATCGACCGGGGCGAGGCGAGGCTCCTGCAGCTCCTCCGCGGCCAGCTCCTCGTCGCTGGGGCTGCGCGCCTCCGAAGCGGCGATCTCGCCCTCGACGTCGAAGAGCTCAGTTGGCTGCTCGGCGATCGCGTGGCGCTCTTCGGTCGAGTGTTCGGGGGGCGAAGGCTGCTCAGCCGGCGGGGCGGGCACGGTCTCGTGCTCCATCGCCGGCTGCTCCTCAATGGCGGGTGCGGCGTCGGCGGAAGGCGCGGGCTCTTCGGCGGAGTCGGGCTCGACCGCGACCGGCACGTCCTCCTCAGTCGACTCGGCCGGCGGCGGCTCAGCGGGCGGCTGCGGCGGAGCCTCCTGCAGGTCGGCGATGTTCGGCGCGGACTCGCGGCTGGAGGCGGGCGCCTCCTCAGCCGTGTCGCCTGCCTCGGGAGGCTGGGTCATAAATTCGGTGGGCGCCTCAGCGGCGGCGTCAGGCAGAGCCTGTTCAGCGCTGGGCCGCTCGGCGGGGCCAAAGGCCTCGTCCTCCAGCTGTTTCAGCTCGGAGTCGTCAGCGCCGTGCTGGCGCTTCAGTTCCAGGTGCTCCCTGATGGCGTCGTCGAGGATGCTCATGTCTCAGTCCCAGCGGGAAGCCTAGAGATTATGCGGTTATCCTTGCGGTTGCGAGGGCCTGGGTCAATCCGCCCAACCCAAGCACCTCGGGGCTATAGCTCAGCTGGCAGAGCGCCTGGATCGCACGACGCAGAATCATTTGTCTGCAAGACAGAGTATTGCGCTCTTTGCGGGGGTTTATGGGCTCCCGATTCAAGGCCGCCGCTAGGGCAGCTTCCTGCCGTTTACCGGGATTTATCGGGGTTCAGGCACTTCCGAATAAGAGTGCCTGAAACGAGCAGAAGCTCTTGACGCAACTGAAGTGCTCAGGTCGTACGGAGGTCCTGCAGGTAGAGGCCGCCTCGCCCGGCTAGGAAGCGAGGTCGAGCGCCCAGCGCTCTCGACGTCGGGACGTTTCGCGGAAGGCCAGCGGTGGATCGTGTGCGTGGGGTGCCCGGAGCGCGATCGGCGGCTAGCTGCGAACTTAGGGCCTTATGGACTCTGATGCCTGGGCTGACCTGAACCAGCGCTATCGCCAGGACGAGCGAGCGCAGTTCCTGCTCTTCGTCGAGCAGATGGATGAGGGGCGCCAACTCCTTCTCAACGGACAGTTGGCCAAGCTACGTCTTGGCCTAATCGCGATCGACAATCTGGCCGAGATACTGCTCTATCGTCAGCAGCGGCGAATCGCAGAGCTGCGGGACAGTGACGGCTACGCCCAGATCCCGCGCCTTAACGAGCGGCGGCTGCGCAAGCTGAGGGCGGACTTCAGAGCCCGCGTCGCCCTTGCCGAGACGGAGATCCTCGACCCTCTCTTGGCGAGCGCCTTCGTCCCGATCCTCGACCAGCTCGATGCCGACGTCTTCCGCAGCGCCCACGCATACCGCGGCCGCATCTACCACGGCGACCACCACAATCCGGCGGCGCTGCCGCTGCTCGCCAGGGCCTATCTCGGGGCAGTCGGCAGGGCGTTCACGCGCCAGCAACCAAGCGGTGTCGCTGGCTCGCCCGACGCGACCACCGCCGAGATCTGCGCCTACGGTTTCGATCTCGCCGACAGCTGGGCGCCCGGGTATTTCGCCCCCGGCGAGGCGGCGGAGGCGATCACTAAGAAGCTAGCGGGGGAGTTGGAGGTGAGCCTCGGCGAGGCGAAGGAGGTCCTCGCCGCCGACATCGTCAAGCGCTCGGAGTGGGCCGAAGAGATGATCGAGAGCGTCGTCACGGACGGATTTCCGCGCGAGAGGGTCGCCGAGGCCCTCGCCGAAGGGGAGCCTTGGAAGGAAATCGAAGCCGACGAGGAGATCATTCGCCTCGAGGACGAGATTGCCGCGATCAGGGCCGCCCGGCTCAAGGACTTCACCGAGGTCTCCATGCGCGAGGAGGCCGAGCTGATGAAAGCGCGGAACGAGCGCGTCTGGTCGTTGCGCCGCGAGCTGAAGCCATCGGTGTCTGTGGGGGATATTTCGCGAATTCGTGACACGGGCGCGCGGCTCACCAACGCGAAGAACCTTGGCTCCCTCTTCAACCGCTACCGAAAGCTCGACGAGGAAATTGAGGGGATCGAAAGGAAGCTCGAGGAGCTGGCGATTGGCTGGGACCGCCACCTCCAGGAGGAGGTGGACCGCATGAAGGGCAAGTAGCCGGGGGGCGCAAGCCCGAGCGTTCCTCGGTCCTCACGGTTGCTTCCGGTCTCGCGCTGGCTTCTGTCCGTCTCGACGATTCTCCCCACCCCGTTTCTTCCAGTTCCACTTCTTCGATTCTTCTCGCGGAATTCTTTCTTCGGGTTCCGAGATTCGCCGCCCGTATGATTGGGGGGCTTCAGCGTGTTATTCACCTGAGGTCTCAGATGCCAGAGCGCAGAGCCATGAGCTCCGACGTTTCAGGGCGTCGGGATCCGGCGAACCCTTGCGGGACGCCGGATACTGCATTGACGATGCGGATCTTCTGGCACGGCATCCTGCTTGACGATCGGCCCGCAACGGCCGATCGTCGGTGGCCCACCTGGACGCCGGATCGAGGCTTTCTACACAGGACCGGTCGGGTCGCCTTCCGCAACGGAGGCGGTCACGACGTTTTGGTCGGCGAACGGCCATTTATCGAGCTGCGCAACAGCCTAAAGCTCGAGCCGAGCTCAAACTCAGCGCCGATAAGCGGCAAGGTTGCTGATCTCGTCCGCCGCTTCTATCCGCTCGACCGCGACAACCGTGCCTTTGCTCTCAGCGTCAGCTTCGCTCTGCGTCCCCACCAGTTCTGGGATTGTGAGATCGATTCGGTCAAGCTCGACAGCCCTCCCGTATTCGAGACTTGGAACCCACCGTACTCGCCGAATCTCACCACCTGTGAGGATCTCGCGGCCTGGGTGGTGGATCTGAGATTCAAGCTGCGTGGCCGCTTGGTGCTGCTCGGCAACCTCGGCACCAGTATGGCGCGCCACCTCGGAGAGGTCACCGGCGACGCTGCGGGTCCGCCGTTACAGAGCCTCGGCTCGGCCCTCTGGTTTGACACAAGTCTGCGCTTTGCACCTGATTTTCGAGCCAACCCAAGCTGTGTGGTGACGCGGGCCGATGCGGTTCGCCGCCGGCCTTGGTTGTTTACGGCAAACCGATTTCCGAGCCGCCCGCAGCGGCGTCTTCGGCTCTACTTGCTACGCAGTTTCGCCGAGGCTGAAATAGCCCGTTTCATCCTCGATCAATTCCCGGAGCACGATGAGCGGCCAGACTGGGCTGGGCGACGCCTTCATCAGTCTCTCGCCCTGCTCGAGCGCCACCGACCCTACGGCGAGTCCCCTGACGCGCTCAAACGGCTCTACTACCAGTCGATAGGCGGAGCGGACCGCTCCTTCGGGGCGCACCGCCAGGAGATCCTGTCGCGGCTGAAGATTGAGCTGACACCATTGCGCGGCTACTCCGCCAGCACGATCGCCTTCGGCGACGACGTCTATGACGTCCTCGCCGAACTCGATCCCAAACGGCACCCCTACGGCGCCAACGCTCAACTGGTCGCCGAGCTGCAATGCCTTCGCGACCGCTTAGCCGACGATCCGGCTTCAGCTGACGCTCTCGAGAAGGCGATCGATGCGGCTCGCGCAGGAGACGAGCGGGAGACGAAATCCCGGCTTCGCCGAGTCTCCCGTGAGGTCTTGAGAACTGCTCGGGAGCTCGGGACGGAGGTCGCCGCCGCAGCGATCAGCAAATCGCTCGGCATCTAGACATCTCCGGTCGCCCATACAAGCCTGCCCGGTCTTCCGGGGCCAGATCCAGCTGGAATTGTTAGGAGATTGGCCGACCAAACCCAGACAGACCAACGACTGATTCTTATTGGCGACCAGCCGGCGCGATCGTTGTTCATCGACTAGCTTCTGGTCGTGTCGCGAACCCTGCCCAATCAGAGTTGGAGCGCGATGTGCGAGCGCGTCCAACAGTGGGCCGGCCCGGTGTCCTGGCGATGGTCGGCTGTGCTCGACCAAAGCGGCAGCTGGGACCTTGTTGCCTTAGTTGTCGATCTCGGCGCGCACGCCGTACCGATCTTCCATGCCTTCCCCTCGGCGATCCTCGGAGTCGAGGAACTCGACGGCGAGACAGCGGCGAGGCGGCTACGAGATGGTCGCATCGTGGAGGTCCAGGCGGCCGCGCCGGAAATTTCGCTGCCCGTGCCCGCGAACGTGGTGCCTCAGTGGATCTACAGCTGGGAGGAATGGGGACTCACCGAAACGGGCTGGCCGCGGCTCGTGATGGAAACGGGTGGCGGAAGCAATAACTACGCCGATCCCCACCAGCCACTCGTGATGCCCGAGCTGCCCTTCTATCCCTCACTTGCAGCGGCGGTCGCAGAGGAGGTGTTCCGCGTGCCTCCAGAGCGGCTCCGACTTGGGCAACACGCCCC
Organism: uncultured Conexibacteraceae bacterium; assembly: GCA_964401995.1. Lineage (GTDB taxonomy): Bacteria > Actinomycetota > Thermoleophilia > Solirubrobacterales > 70-9 > DATCBF01. Next base: position 33,720 of record CAYOAP010000003.1, read on the forward strand.
GGTCTCGATCCGCCTATGCGTTAGGCGCGGGAGGATCGCGACGCTGGAGGTTGGCGGTGAGGGGGTTCTGTTCACAGTTGAGGAGGGGGAGCCGGGAGGACTCGCTGGGTTTTCGCTGCGGGCCGCCTGGCGCCACCAGCCCGGCGATCGTGCGTGGTCGCGCAGCGATAACGCACTGGCGGGACCGGGGAGGATCGACCTGGCGACGGACGGGGTACCGAGCGAGCTCGTTGTCGCCCTAGTCGACCCGGAGGGATTTGAATTCGATCGACGCTCCTGGGATGCGCGATTCGACACACCGGCGGCGGAGCCCGAATCGCTAGGGGCGTTGGTCGCGCGCTGGCTCGAAGAGGGCGAGCACGCCCAGCTCGAGTACAAGCAGGCTTTGTCGGACACGAAGACGCATGTCTCCTTAGCCGAGACCGTTGCCGCCTTCGCAAATGGCTCGGGAGGGGTAGTGCTAGTGGGAGTCGATGACAACGGGGCGCCGATCGGCTATGACGCCACCAAGGCAAGTGATCAAGTGACGAACATCATCTCCCACCGGGTTGGAGAGCCACCCGGTTTCGCGGTCGATGAGGTTCGCATCGAGGGCAAGCCGCTCGTCGTGGTTAGGGTGGCTCCAAGCGCGCCACATCAGCGGCCGCACCAGGTCAACGGTCGGGTGATGATTCGGGCGATGGCAACCACTCGACCGGCGACGCCAGGACAGGTGCGGGAGCTGATGAGCACCGGTGAGCCCAGGATTGAAGGGCTGTCCTGACGCACCACGGGCTGGTGGCGCGTTGGCGCGAACTGCGAGGTTCGCATTCCGGAAAAGAGGTCTGAGAGGTACCATAGGGTATGTATAATGTTGACAATGGTTGAGAAGGTCTTTTCAGACGACGAATATCTACGAATTGGCGAGGCCGCCGAGTACGTCGGCGTTTCGTCCCAAACGCTGCGACGTTGGGGTCAGGAGGGGAGGATCTCCGCGCTGCGTCACCCACGCAACGGCTATCGCTACTACCGCCGCCCCGAGCTGGAGCCGTTCCGCCTCGAGTACCAGCGTGCCGCCGATGAGCCCGCTGATCCCGACCATCTCTTTCAGCAGGTCAACGCCAACATCGAGGCCAACAAGCTGCTGCGCGAACCCCAGCGTGACGCCCATCGCAAAGTCCGCGAGCACTTCGCCGGGGACGACAGCCCGGCGATCCTGCAGATCCCGGTCGGCTGCGGCAAGACCGGGATCATGGCGACGCTGCCGTTCGGGATCGCCTGCGGGCGGGTGCTTATCATCACCCCCAACCTGACGATCCGCAAGGGCGTCGCCACCGCGCTCGACATCGCCAGCCGCGAGTGTTTCTGGGCCAAGACCCGCGTCCTCGATGACTTCCAGAACGGCCCCTACTTCGCCGTCCTCGACAGCAACAACGCCAACATCCACGACTGTACCGAGAGCCACTTCGTCGTCACCAACATCCAGCAGCTCGCCAGCTCGGCCGATCGCTGGCTTCCCCAGTTCCCGCCGAATTTCTTCGACATGATCCTCGTCGACGAGGGCCATCACGCCGCCGCTGCCAGCTGGCAGAAGGTCTTCCGTCGTTTCCCCCAGGCCAAGGTAGTCAGCCTCACCGCGACCCCGTTTCGCTCCGACGAACAGCCGCTCGAGGGCGAGGTGATCTATCGCTATCCCTTCGCCCGAGCGATGATGCACGGCTTTATCAAGCAGATCCTTTCGCGCAGCGTCGCCCCTTCGGAGCTCTACTTCACGGTCGGCGAGGACCGCCACCGACACTCCTTGGAGGAAGTGCTCGAACTGCGCGAGGAACAGTGGTTTCGCCGCGGCGTCTCGCTCTCACCCGAGTGCAACCGCCACATCGCCGAAGCGAGCATCCAGCGCTGCAACCGCCTGCGCTCGCAGACCGGCATCCCGCATCAGATCATTGCCGCCGCCTCCTCGGTCGACCACGCCCGCCAGATTCGCTCGATCTATGAGGAGTGCGGCTACCGGGCCGCCGAGATCCACAGCGACATGAGCGAGGCCGAGCGCGAGCGGGTGCTCGACGACCTCGATCTCGGTCGCCTCGACTGCATCGTCCAGGTCCAGATGCTGGGGGAGGGATTCGACCATCCCCGGCTCAGCGTCGCCGCCGTCTTTAGGCCCTTCCGCACCCTCGCCCCCTACATCCAGTTCGTCGGCCGGGTGATGCGCGTCGTCGTGCAGGACCAGCCCGACCATCCCGACAACGTCGGCTTCGTCATCTCCCACGTCGGCCTCAACAACGAGGAGCGCTGGGAGGAGTTCAAGGAGCTCGACCTCGAGGACCAGCGCCTGATCCACGAATGGCTCGAGGGCGAGCCCAACGAGAACGACCCTGAGAACGGCGGTGGTGGGCCTCGCCGCTTCGACGAGGCAACGCTCGTCGACAGCGAGCTGATCAGCCACTTCGTCGACACCGCCTTCCTTGACCCCGACGACGACCGCGTGCTCGATGAGATTCTCGCCAAACAAATCGTCCCCGGGGTCGTCGTCGGGGACGTCATGGACCGGGAGACACTGCGACAGAAACTGCGCGAGAGGAACACGGCCCAGGAAGAAGAGCCGATGCAGATCCCGGTAATGCCGCAGCGTCGCCGCAAAGCGGCCCGCGCCCGCCTGCACGAGCGCACCGGGTCGGTGGTCGCGCGCATCCTCGACGAGCTCGGCATCTCGCGGCCCGGCCGCGACCTGGCCAAGGCGCTAGGCGGCCCGCCGGTGCCGAACGTGCGGCGGGTGACCGTGCTGCTCAATCAGGAGATCAACGAGTTCGCCGGGATTCGCGCCAAATCCCGTAAAGAGCTGAGCGCCGACCAGGCCGAGGACGCCCTCAAGGCGCTCGATGCGATCGGCGACCAGGTACGTGACCAGCTACGGCAGAAACTGGAGGCAGCCTGATGGCGAAGGTAAAGCAGGTGCTGAAGCCAGTATCAGTCCGAGTCGCCGGCAGGAAGCGGAAGTGCTACCACTCGAAGAAGCACTCGATCGCGAAAGGGGAGTCCTGCTTAGTGGTCAAGGACCCCGCCTACAACTCCGACAGGGGCTACTGCGTTGAGTGCGGCAACGCAATCCTCGAAGTCGCCGAAGCCGACCTCGAAAAGCTCAAAGCAGACCTCAACTCCTGACCGCGTGGACTCGGTGATCGCGTGATGACCCCCTCCGACCACGCCGGCTACGTCCCGTTCCTAAAAGGTAAACGAGGCGAGTTTAGAGCCCTTGCCCAGCTCAACTTCGAGCAGCGGCAGATGCTGGCCCCGCTAATAGACGTGCCCCCCGAGAAGGTCGAGTTCTTTCCCGACGAGGTTTTCCAGATTGACACCGTTGATCAGGCGCTCGACGGCTACGCCGCCAAGGTCGCCGAGACCTGGGGCCAGCTAGATACCTGCTTCGTCGACCTCGCCGGCTTCGATCCCGCACTCCGAATGGCCGATGGCCGCCACCCGCTCACCGCCTTCTTCGCCGATGCTAGAGCCGCCGACCTCGCAGCCGTTCCCGTTACCGGCCCAAGTCGTGACGCTGCACAGCTCGAAGCCGTGGAGCAGATCGTCGAGGTCTGGCGTCTTGGTGCCGCTGTCCGATTGCATCGCCCCGAACTGAGCGAACCCGAACACCTTGCCGAGCGGTTAGCGAGGCTCCTCCGGATCATCGGCCAGCAACCGTCACAGGTTGACCTGTTGCTCGACTTTGGGGAGCTGCTCAAATCTGAAGCGGGGGCGATCGAGGCCCAGGCGCGCGCGGCGATCCTTGCTCTGCCAGATGTCCAGGATTGGCGCTCACTTGTGCTCTGCACCGGCGCCTACCCCGAGGCAGTTCGGATCGAGACGAACTCCAGCGGCGAGCTCCCCCGGCACGACTGGATGCTCTGGCGCCGTTTGATCAGCGCAACTGACGATTTGCCGCGGATACCTACCTTCGGCGATTACGGGGTCTCCGCAGCCGATTGGGGCGATCCGTACAACCCGTTGGTGATGACGCCGGCCTGCAAGATCATCTACGCCACCGAGGAGGACTGGGTGATGGTTAAAGGCAGCTCCGTTGAAAATGGCTACGAACAGTACCGCGACCTCGCCGCTCAAGTGAAGGCACGCGGCGAGTTCCTCACCAAGGATCATTGTCAGGGCGAGGAGAAGATCATCGAATGCGCCGCCGGCCGAGGTGGGGTCGGAAACCTCGAGACCTGGGTGACCGTCGCCACCCGCCGCCACATCGAGGTCGTTAGCCGCCAGCTAACCAGTCTGCCGGCCTAGCCCGTAGCCGATCACGGACGGTCGAGGCCAGAAGACGCGGGGGCAGGGCCGCGGCAAGCGCTGCCCAAAGCACTCGCCGAGGCTTGCTCCGCAACCCTCGATCTAGCCCGAGCCCCTCAAGCACCTCAAGGACCTCATGGCGCCAGAGCAACTGGGCCAACGCCCCGGGCTCTGTGTGGAGATTGGCCCGAGGGCCTCGATCGCGCACGATTGAGGTCTCATCGTTCCGGAGCCGGGCCACTTCTATACCCCACCACTCGGGCAGTCCGTCGCGAGCAGCGTCAAGGTGGCACTCGGCGCAGATGATGGTAAGGCGATTAAAGACCTTCCCATAGGCGGCGGCCTGGCCCTGCAATCGCGCCAGGCTGTCGCGCTCACTCTTGATCTCGAAGCCCTCTAGGCGGCCATTGATCACCGCGACATCGATTCGGCTTCGCCCTCTAAGTACGCCCATCTCGTCAACCACACGCACCAGCGGATCGTCGGCGTAGCGTGTCTCGAGGCGATTGTGCAGCACCGCTCGAATATCTATGTCCCGCAACTCGGTCCTCTCAGCTCCACGTCGGTCAAGTTCTCTTCGGCACCCCCTCCCGCGACCCTACCGCTGCCATCGCCCTTGCAAGACGATGGTTCCGTCGGAAGCAACCGTCGGCGACCGGACGGCGGTTCCTGACTAACTCATCGACGCCCGGAGATGCTCTTCCGGCCACGAGAAATGGAGCTGGGTACGGGCTCAGGCTGACGGTCCTTGCCGCTCGACTTTGTAGTCGAAGAAGCGCGACACCTGCGGGACGTAGCGGGTGCAGTGAAACTTCCACTGCTCGCGCCGATCGAAGGCCTCCGTGAAGAGGTCGCCGGTAGATGTCGGGCCGATCCCGTTGAAAAGCAAGACCAAGACGAGATCAAGACACTGGGACGCCACCGAGTTAAATGACTCTAGGGTTCGGGCGCTCTCAAAGCCGCTGAATTCACCGCGCCCAGCCCGGGCCAGACGCTCGCCAAGCGCCGGCTGGGATGGATGGACGTAGCCGCTGAGCCTTCCAAAGCAGCTGTGTACGGCTGCGCGAAAGTCATCGGGGTCCCGGACCATCAAGATCCGCAGATCGTCGATTCGGGTAACCGAGGAGCGCGGCACTTTCTGTGTGTCTCCGAGGAAGCGGACGCGATCTTCGAGACTGGCGCTCGCCCCGAGCTTCCGATCGACGTAGATGTACTTGACAGCTGCCTCGAGCATGTAGCGGAGCTCGCGGCGGGCGACGTTGAAGATTCCTTGCTCGGTCAACTGCAGTAGTGCCACCGCAGACTCGAGCAGCTCGTCGGACATGTTTTGCATCAGCCATTTCTGGGATTCAGAAAATCGAGTGTCGGCTAACCAGGTGAGCTGTAGTGCCACCAGGAAGTCGCCGATCAGGCGCTCGCGGTGGAGCTTTGCGTCCTGGTAGCGCTTGCTCGCCTCCTCCTCGTGCTGGGCTTTGATCTGATCGTCGGATCCCTCGGCACGATCGCGCGGCATCTCATCAGCGGCGTCCACGAGGGCAGCCTAGTCGCGGGAGCGAGAACGGCGAGGGAGAAGGTGGGCCCAACACACCGAAAAAGTTAGAGTTGTCTCGTTGCCAGACCTTCCGACCAACACGTTCGAGGTCTCTCAAAGGAGAAAGCGGGCAACGAGAATCACCTCACACGGGAGGTGCCGCCGCTTTCCAATCTCCGCGTTCTTGGCGACGTGTTGGTAGTCAAAGGGCAAAGGAGAGGATCCACTGCAAGGTGTCGATCGTCGATGGACCTTGTGGCTTGAGCACCTGTCCGCGGCCATCGCGATGCGGCGCTCCTATCTCGATTGCCTGTCGCCTCATCTCGGATTCGCGGACCTTGAAGGCGCGGTAAGCGTCGACAGCTTCTCCATCGATTGCCGCTAGCGGCAAGTTCTCAAAGAATGGCAGCAGGTGATCGAGTGCCCATCGATCCTTCGTCAACATGGCCTCGCTCACCTGGCCTTTGCGCGAGTCAACCAGCTCTCGAGCGAAGGCTCCGAAGAGAGGCGGCTCGGCTCTCTTCGTATCGACCTGTGGCGCCCTCCCAGGCACGGAATCACTCAGTAGCTCCACAATCCGAATCGCGACGGCCTCGATCGACTCGGGGCTAAGCGAAGCTCACCTCGATCCCCCTGCCGCTTAGCCCAGAAACGCGATCGCCCAACCCGACTCCGGCCGGACCCTGCACTCCGCTCATCCTTTCCCAAGGCAACCGCGTCAATGGCGACGTGCTTGCTCGTCCTCGTTGCTGCGGCCAGCTATTCGCCTCGAAGTGCCGAGGTCCTAGACGAGGCAGTTTCAGTAGGTCCCATGCCTGTAGTTCAGCTGGAAGAGCGCCTGGACAGGTACGGAAGTGGTCTAGGCCGGTCGATTTCGCGCCATTCGGCTCCTCCCAGCGCCTGAGGAAACCCCCGAACCCAGACGTGCCCATGACTATCGAGCTACAATGGCGGCCGTTAAATTGAACGCAGGTGGGATTTCGTTTTACCTGCAAATCAGCAATTTCTCGGGGCTATAGCTCAGTTGGCAGAGCGCCTGGATCGCACCCAGGAGGTCGGCGGTTCGAATCCGCCTAGCTCCACTACAGGCACTCCGTGCGCGGGCAACTTCGCTTCCGGGGAAGCTGGAACTAGGCGCGTGCTGAGTTCAGCGCGCAGCAGCTAGGGACGAACGACAAACGATGTCTGGGCTGGGGGGCTCGCCTTGCCCGCGGCATTGGTCGCGACTGCCGTCATGCGGTAGGCGCCGGGCTTGAGGTTCTTCGGCTTCTTGCCGGGCTTGCCGTATCGGCCCGAATACGGGATCGCATTCTTGCCCTTGTGCAGGCTGCGGCTGAAGGAGGGAATCCGCGGGCTCTTCGCGCAGCGCCTCGCCTTCGCCGGGCTGCAGGATGAGCTCGCTTTGAGCTTGAAGGTGACCGTTGCCGCCTCTGACAGGGTGAGCCGCAGCGTCGTTCCGGCGTGGACCGCGCGACGCGACACCACCGCGCCTCCCGGCTTGACGCGGAACGACTTCGGTGTTGCCTTGAAATCGGAAATCGCGGGCGTTAAGGGAATCCCGGGGCCGTCGCCGCCTCCGCCGGCGGGCGGCTGGCAGGCCGCCTGGGTGGAGCCGTCACTTGGGCATTTGTCCTGGCTGATGTCGCCGTAGCCATCGTGGTCCGCATCGGGCTCGATGTCGGCGTCGTAGAGGATCGTGCCGTTGTGCGAGAGCCCCGAGACCGTGATCCCGTCGCCGCCGTCATTCGGATCGTCGTAAACCGCCGCGCCGCCACTTGCCTGAAAGCCCTGGTCTCTGAGGCTCGGCACCGAGAGGCCGACGAAAGCCCCAGCCGGTATAGGCAGCCGGGTCGGGAAGCTGGAGATCTTCGAGAAGAGCGGCTGCGCGGGAGCGGTCACGTTTTCTGCCGCGCTGGAATGCAGAACCGTGTAGCCGCTGAAGCCGCCGCCGCTGGCGGCGGGATTGGGAACGACAACGCGGGCGCGGTAGGGGCCCGCATCTCCGTCCAGCACCCGCCAACGGACGACGACGCCATCGAATGCCGCCGCAGTGGAGACGCCGCCGATCTTCTTCTGGATTCGCATGCAGCCTCCGCCGCCGCAGCCTGGCGGTGGAGCCGAGCGTTCGCCCTGCAGGTTGCTGCCGAAGAGCGTCCCCGAGCAGGCCGAGGTCGCGATCGGCGAGCCCGGGCAAAGGTCCTGGGAGAAGTCGCCGTAGCCATCGCCATCTTCGTCGGACTCGAGCACCGCTCCGATGTTGACCCGGGCGTTGCTCGTGTTGCCCGTCGAGTACGAGCTGCCGATGACGGGATCGAGGGTCACCGAGCCGAAGCTCGCGACATCGGTCGCCGCGGCCGTGGTGAAGTAGCGCGGCGTCTCTTTGACGAATGCGTTGACGGCGAAGCGGGCGCCGAGCAGATCGCCGGCGGTTGCCGGAATGCGGTCGACGAAGGTGCTTTCCGCTGTGAGCGGCAGGCCGGAAAGGGAGTGCGCTTCGCCGCCGCCGATCACCGAGGCGGTTGACGGCCCGAGGACCCTGAAGGTCCGCGCCTGGACCGTGTCGCTGGGCAGGGTTTCTTCGCCGACGAAAACCCTGACCTTGGTCAATATCCCGCTGAAGGGAAAGGCGTAGCTGGGCGCCGCGGCGGTGGTGCGCTGGAACGCGGAGCAGGTGCAGCCCCCGACGGTGCCGGCGCCCCCAACCTGCCCGATCAGCTGCGGTTCCGCCGCGCCCGCCGGCGCGGCGCAAAGCAGCGCGGCGGCGAGCACCATGAATAAGGCTGGCAAACCCATGCGGACGCGACTCACAACGAAAGTTTGACATGCCAACAGCCTGCCTGGGCCAACCGCCGATGAGCGGGACTAGGCTCACCCGGATGCTCGCCCCTGCAAGGCCCTCGATGCGCCGCCTGCCCGGCTATGCGCTTGGAGCAGTTCTCCTCGTGTGCGCGTTGGCCACGACGGCGATCGGGGCTGGCTCGATCGCGCGGCCTGGGCCGAGAATCCTGAGCGCGTCGTGGGGCACCGACAACGCGGTCGGCTGTCCGGGCGGGGAAAAGGGGCTCGACAACATCCCCGTCACCTTCAACTGGTTCATCCGCCGCGCGTCGATTCAGACCACGGACTTTCGGATCGTGCGCAGCGATGGAAGCAGCGCGACACCGGCCTGCGCGCTTCAGTTCCCGCCGGACGAGTCGGACGAGGGCCAGACGGTGAATCTGATTGGCGACTTCGGGGACTCGGTGAGCGGGCCGACGCCAGTTGCGATTCGCGTTGTCGGGGCGATGCAGGGGAAGGCGCCCGGGGCGACTCGGTGGAGGCAGATCCCGCCCTTGCCGGAAGCCGACGTGGAGCCCTTGTCGGGAGGCCCGTACATCGTCGACGCCTGGAAGCTGACGCCGGCGATCTACCGCGGTGACGCCAACCGCTGCACGGTCGGCAAGACCTTCGTGCGCGTGATGTGGTCCAACGGGCTGACGGCCTACCCCACGGGGGCCGAGGTCGGCGCCCCCGTCGTCGCCTCCTACCGCGCCATCTACAAACTGCCGAGCGGCAAGGTCGTCGCGGTCGCCCCGCTCGAAGTCGCCGACCTCCACGATCACCCGAGCGCGGCCAACGCCGACAACATGCATGACCTCTGCCTGCCGCGGCTGCCCCGTGGCGCGAAGCTCACCGGAGTGACGATCGGCGCCGGCCTGATCCAGGACCCCAACGGCGATCCCAACCTCGCCCAGAAATTCAGAGCCGCCATTCAGGTCTAATGCTTTCCCGCCGGGCCACCGATAGGGGGTCCGATGAGCAGTGCATCGACCGCGATCAGGGGAACCCGCGCCATCGGCCTGGCGGCCGTGCTGGCGATCTTCGGCTGCCTCTGGCTCGCCGCGGAGGCCAGCGCCGGGGTCTACTGGGGGAGCATGGGCGGCAACACGGTCGGCCGCGCCAACTCTGACGGGAGCGGCGTCGAACCGAGCCTGATCACCGGCGCCGCGCAGCCGTGGGGCGTGGCGGTCGATGAGACCCACCTCTACTGGGCGAACTTCGCCGGCCACACGATCGGGCGCGCCAAGCTCGACGGCACCGGAGTCGAACAGAGCTTCATCGAAAACGTCGAACCGACGGCGCTCGCGGTCGCCGAAGGCCACATCTTCTGGACCGACGACGGGCCCCGCTCGATCGGGCGCGCCAAGCTCGACGGCAGCGGCGTCGAAAGGGAATTCATTCCCAACGCCGGCACCTTCGCTGGGCTGGCGGCCAACTCCGAATTCCTCTACTGGGGCCACCCGGAAGGCGAAGGGACGATCGCCCGCGCCCGCCTCGACGGCAGCGATTTCGAAGCGGCCTTCATCGACCCTGCCGGCCCCCTCATCCCCTACGGAGTTGCCGTCGGCGCCGACGGCGTCTACTGGGCGAATTCGATGAACGACTCGATCGGCCACGCCGATCTCAGCGGCGGCGGCATCGACGAAGAATTCATTCCCAACGCGCACCCGGCGGGAGTCGCCGTCGACGGCGACTACATCTACTGGGGCAAGGCCTCGCTGCCGCAGGCGATCGGCCGCGCCAACATCGATGGCGGCAACATCCAGAGCGCGTTCGTCCCCGGCATCGAAGAAGCCTTCGGGCTCGCCGCCGACGTGCCGCCCTCGACGCCCGCGACCCCCTCGACCGAAGCCGCTCCCGCGAAGCCGGCGCCGTCGTCCCTCGCCTCCCCCGCCCCCTATTTGGCGCTCCACATCGGCAAGCGCGATCGAGACCGGCGGGCCGGCAAGGCGAAGGTCACGGTCGGGATCTCCGGGCCGGGCGAGCTGACGCTTTCCGGCGAGCACGTCGCGAAGGTCACCCATCACGTCTCCGCGGCGGGCCGCGTCAAGCTCGCGATCTCCCCCACTGGCGCGTTCGCGCGCAGCCTCAAAGGTCACGCCGCCCGTTCCAGGATCACGGTCACTTTCACACCGACCGGCGGCGCCATGCTCGTCAAACACACACGGATTCGTCTGGCCCGCATCGCTTAGGTAATAGGGTCACGCCAATGGCGGAGGAGCAGAAGATGGTTCTGGTCACTGGAGGCTCAGGCTTCCTCGGTGGCTGGTGTGTGGCCGAGCTTCTGCGCCGTGGCCACTCGGTCAGGACCACTGTGCGGGACCTCTCGCGCGAGCCGGAGGTCAGGGCCCGGGTGGGGAGTCTGTCCGGCGATCGCCTCTCGGTGGTGGCCGCCGACCTGCTCAGCGACAGCGGCTGGGAGCAGGCAGTCGACGGCTGCGACCACGTCCTCCACGTCGCCTCGCCGTTCCCTCTGACTCAGCCGAAGGACCCCGACGAGCTGATCGTGCCGGCCCGGGAGGGGACCCTGCGGGTTCTCCGCGCTGCCCTGGGCGCCGGCGCTTCACGGGTCGTCGTCACCTCTTCGGTCGCCGCCGTCGGCGGCAGCGCCAAGGGGTCGGGGCGGCGCCTGGACGAGTCGGATTGGACCGATCTCGACGATTCGACCCTAACTCCCTACGCGCGGTCGAAGACGATCGCCGAGCGCGCGGCATGGGATCTGGTCGAGGAGATGGGCGCGACCGAGCGCCTGACGGTCGTCAACCCCGGCGCCATCCTCGGGCCCGTCGACAGCGCCGAGCGCTCCCCCTCGCTCGAACTCGTGCAGCGATTGCTTTCGGGGATGCCTGGCGCGCCGCGGATCGGGTTCAACCTGGTCGATGTGCGCGATGTCGCCGACCTGCAGATCCGGGCGATGGGCGCAGCCGACGCCGGGGGCAAACGCCTGATCGCGGTCCGCTCCTTTGAGTGGATGGCCGACGTCGCCAAGGTCCTGCGCGAACAACTCGGGAGCGACGCGGCCAAGGTGCCGAAGCGGTCGGTCCCCGACCTTCTCGTTCGTGCGATGGGGCTCTTCGACCCCGGCGTTCGCTCGATCGTCGGCCAGCTCGGCCGCAAGCAGGAGTACTCGAGCGCTCAAGCCGAAGAGCTGCTCGGCTGGACGCCACGGCCGATCGAGGAGACGATCGTCGATTGCGCCCGGAGCATGGTCGACGGGCCCTGAGCCCAGCCGCCTAGCGACGACTCCGAGTGCTGCTGCTCGCAAAGCTCCTGCTTGCCCCGGCCTGCGTGGTTGCCGTCTCACTGGCGGGGAGGCGCTGGGGGGTCGCGGTCGCCGGAGTGCTGGGCGGGCTTCCGGTTGTCGCCGGGCCGATTCTGCTGGTGCTAACACTCGTCCACGGCGACTCCTTCGGCGCCCGCTCGGCGGCGGGAACCCTGCTCGGGCTGCTGGCGCTGAGCGTCTTCGTCGTCGTCTACGGCCGCCTTTGCCCCTTCGCCAGGCCGGTCGTCTGCCTCTTTGCCGGTTGGGGCGCCTTTCTGGCGGCAGTGGCGATCCTGAACAACTTCCACCCGCCCGCCCTGATCAGCCTGATCGTTGTCGCCGCGACCTTCGCGCTCGGCATCAAACTTCTGCCGTCGCCCGAGGGCCAAGTCGGTGAGATCGGCCCCCTGCCGAGCTGGGACCTGCCGGCGCGAGCGCTCGCGGCACTGGCGCTCGTGCTCACGATCACGGCCGCTTCGGGATCGTTGGGGCCGGGGCTGAGCGGACTGCTGGCGCCCTTCCCGATCATCACCAGCGTGCTGGCTGTCTTCACCCATCTGCACGGCTCCCCTGGCCAAGTTCGGGTCCTGCTGCGGAACTTCCTGGTCGGCTTCTACGGCTTCGCGAGCTTCTGCTTCGTGCTCGCGGTCGGGCTCGATCCGCTGAGCACCGGCGTGGCCTTCCTCGCGGCGATCTCAGCCGCGCTGGTAGTCCAGCTCTCGGTGTTCGCCCTCCCTATTTCTGGAGCAGGTGCAGCAGCTGGCCGGTGACCAATCGCGTGTGCCGACGCCTGACCTTGGGGTCTTTGAGGTCGCGGTCGAGGGAAGCCATGAAGGTCGAGTGCTGGGCCAGCGGCGAGAAGGTGAGGGAGACGAAGAGGAGGACGGCGTCGGAGACGTCGAAGGGCCGGAGCCCGCGCTTTCGCGCGACTCGGCGCAAAGCCTGGAAAGCGTCCTCGATCGCGCGCGATTCCCGGGGCGCGTCGCGCATGCGCTTGCCCCCCGCCAGCTCCTCGCGCTGGATCAGCCGCACAAACGAGGGGTGGCGCAGGAGGAACCCCATGTAGCCGTCGACCGCCTTGCCCAGGGCCTTCTCCAGCGACCCGCTGGAGCTGTCTTCGGCCCAGGCGACGAGCGGCTGGAAGGCTTCGCGGGCAGCCTGCTCGCGAACGGCGAAGACCCGCTCCAACACGGCGACGTAGAGCTGCTCCTTGGAGCCGAAGAAGTAGCTCGGGGCGCCGCGGGAGAGGCTGGCGGCGAGGGCGATGTCGCCGAGGCTGGCGGCGTCGAAGCCGCGCTCGGAATAGAGCCGCTCGGCGGCGGCGAGGATCGCCTCACGGCTGCGGGCCGCGTCGCGGATCTTCTCGCCGCTCTTCGGCGCCAGGGCTTGAGCCATGCTTGCCATGCTATATAACTTGCTAGACGTTCAGCTAATTCAATGCCTGCCACCGACCCGACACTCTTCTATGACCTTGGCTCCCCTTACGCCTACTTGGCCGTGGAGCGGGCGGCAGGTGTGCTCGGGCTCGAGCCGCGCTTGGCGCCGGTCCTGGTCGGCGGGATCTTCACCCTGCGCGGACACGGCAGCTGGTCGCAGACCCCGGACCGAGCGGGCCGGATCGCCGAGGTCGAGGCCCGCGCCGAGCGCTACGGGCTGGCGCCGCTGCGCTGGCCTCCGGGCTGGCCCAACAACACCCTGAAGGCGATGCGGGCGGTGGTCTGGGCAGAGCAGGGGGGCGGCGGCCAGCGCTTCGCCCGAGCCGCTTTCAGGGCGGCGTTCGCCGCAAGCCGGGACCTCAGCGACCTCGAGGTCCTGATCAAAATCGCGGCTTCGGTGGACCTGCCATCCGATCAGCTGCCCGCCGCGATCAAGCAGACGGCGATCAAGGACGAGCTGAAGCGGCTGACGGCGCGAGCCTGGGAGCGCGGCGTCGTCGGCGTGCCCTGCATCGAGGTCGGCGAGAAGATCTTCTACGGCGACGACCAGCTCGATTTCGCTGCGGACAGGCTCAAGGCGCAGCCCGCCGGCCAGGCGAGCGCGAGGTCGCCGAAGCCAACCTCGTCCTGAAAGCCGCCGTCGCCGCGGGTGAAGCCGACTCCTTGGCGATGCTCACGCCCAGGGCCACTAGCGCGTAGACGACGTGGATCACACCTGGTCGAGAAGCTCTCCAGCGCGGATCCGCTCAGCCATATCCGCCGACTCGGCGCGGTAGACGTGGCCGTCCTCGAACTCGATCACCGGGTATTTGCGCTGACCCGAGAGCTGCTCGAGGTCGTCACGCTTGCTCGGGCGAAGCGGCCCCTTGACCAACTCGTACTCGATCCCCTGCTCGTCGAGCGCCTTCTGCACTTTCCAGCATGGATGGGCGTTGATCTTCACCCACTGAGTGGAGCAGCGGTGGAGCTTGATCGCCATCTACGGAGAATAGCCCGCCTGGCGCCGCAGCAGCGCCCGCAGGGTCGAGCCGTGCCGGTAGCCGACCAGCGGGGCGATCTGGTCGTAGCTGAGGTTGGTCGTGCGGCGCAGGTGGTTGGCACGCTCGGCCCGCAAGCGCTTGACCAAGTCATGGGGGCTGCGGCCGGTGCGGGTGCGGCAGTGGCGCTCCAGAGTGCGGCGGGTGGCCCCGATCGCCGCGGCGGCATCGTCGATCTTGAGCTCGCCATCTAGGTGCTCGCGGACCCAGTCCTCGAACTCGGTGACGAGCGCGTCGGTGGCAGCGAGGTGGCCTCGCGCGGCTTCGACGCTGATCGCCGGGCGCTCGTCGATCAGCAGGAAGCGGGCCGCCGCGTCGGCCAGCTGCGGGCTGGCGCGGGAGACGAGGCTGATGCCAAGGTCGATGTGGGCGAAGGCCGCGCCGGCCGTGGTGACCGGGCCGCTGTGGATGACCATGCGCGACATGTCCAGCTCGACCTTCGGATAGAGCCGGCGGAACTCGCCGGCCAGCCACCAGGTCGTGGTCGCGACCCGCTCGTCGAGCAGGCCGGCGTCGGCGAGCACGAAGGTGCCGGTGCAGGCAGCGGCGAGCGCGGGGCGGTCGTCGGCCTGCGCCAGCCAGTTGCGCAGGCGGCGGATGTGGGATGACGCGAGCGCCTCGGACAGCGATGCCGGTGTCGCCATGCCAAGGCCGGGCACGATGAACACATCTGACTCGGCGAGCACGTCGTCATCGCCGACCACATGGTCCATCGCCAGGGTCAGCCCACCCCCGGTCGTGACCTTCGCCGCGCTGCCAACGATCCGGACCTCGATCGGGTCGATCGAGGGGTCGACTGTCGGCCGCAGCTGCTCCGCCGTGCGGAAGACGTCCAGCAGCGTGGCCAGGCCGGAGTCGAAGCATCCAGGGACGGCGGTCATCGCGACTCGCATGTCGCAAAAGGTAACGCACAGGTCGCATCTCATACCCACAGCGAACCTAAGGTGGAGCCATGAAGGTCGAAATGCTCGACGGCGGCTCGTTCACCTCAGCCGCCGGCATCTGGCGCCGGGACGACGACCTCGAGCGCCAGGCCCGCTTCCCGATCCCGGCCTACCTGATCGAGACCGACGAGGAGCGGATCCTCGTCGACACCGGCCTGCACCCGGCCGCGGTCGCCGACGCGCCCCGCCACTACGGCCAGCCCGACGCGCTCGGCCTCTTCAAGCTTGAGCTCGAGGCGAGCATCGCTGAGCAGATCGACCTGGCGACGATCACCAAGGTGGTGATGACGCACCTGCACTTCGACCACGCCAGCGGCCTCGCCCAGCTGCCGCCCTCGGTCCCGATCTTCATCCAGCGCCGCGAGTGGGAGGCGGCCCACGACGCTGCCGCAGTCGCCAAGAACTTCTACCTCCCGCTCGACTACAACGCCATCGATGAGCAGGTCATCCTGGTCGACGGCGACCACGACCTGCTCGGCGACGGCTCGGTCCAGCTCCTCTCGACACCAGGCCACACCCCAGGCCACCAGTCAGTCCGCGTCGGCGAGCGCCTGATCATCGGCGGCGACGTCAGCCACTACGCCTCCGGCCTCGACGACCACCGCTTCCCGATGTTCGCCGCCGACTTCGCCGCGCAGACGGCATCGGCCGAACGCCTGCGGGTGCTTCGCGATGGCGGCGCCACCGTCCGCCCGGGACATGACCCCACGGTTCTCGTGCCTGGTCCCGTGGCGGCGTAGGCGGCGGCGGTCGTCAGGCGGCGCACTGGGCAAGCCGGCGTGCTCGCTCGGCAAAGAGCGCGACCACGTCGTCCAGGATCGGGTCCCACCAGTACTCGGCCTTGAACTCCGCGGCCACCCGCTCGGCGGCGGCGGGCGCGCGGGCGGCAAGCGCCGCGAGGCGGCGGCGGCTGGGGGCGGGTCCGTATCGGGCTGCCTCCAGAAAGCGGTCGACATGGCGCTTATGCATGTAGCCAGGCCTGTTCTCGCCCCCGATCTTCATCGCCATCTTGCGGTCCATCTTTTTCACCTTGCGGTAGACGATCGTGCTGAGGATGTCGTAGGCCGGGGCGAGAGCTGGGCCCGACTCGTCGTAGAGCAGCGAGTAATTCTTTCCGTGCGCATCATGGTTGCCCGCCAGGTAGGACAGCGCCCAGGCATCCAGAAACCGCGGCAGATCGCGTGCCGGGGTCTTCGAGACACGGCGAAGCAGGCCGACGCAATCGAGCAGCGACGGCCCGCCCTCGTTCTCGTACTTGTGGGCGCTGTCGATGGCGAGCGCCTGGCAGAAGTCCTCCTGATGCAGACGCGTGGTCTCGCCCTCCCTGACCACGCGGTCGTAGCGGGCGACGAGGAGCAGCTCGGCGCCGGCGGCGCGGCGCGGGATCGCGCTCGCGCAGAGCAGCCCGATCTCGGCGCCGACCCGCAGGCAGAAAGCCTCGTTCAAAACCGTCGCAGGCAGCCCCGCGATCGGCGTCTTGAGGATGTGGGTCGAGGGGCGGCCATCCCTCGGCAGCCCGATCCTCCCGTCGTCACCGACGACGACCGGAAGCTTGTCCTGGGCGCCCGCCAGGGAGAGGCGGTAGTCGTCGTCGGGGCCGGCGTACATCGGCCGCTCGGGAAGTTCGCGGACCAGCTCCGCCACCTCAGCCTCGTCGAGCCACTTGACGCTGCCGCCTGCTTCGGAACGCGCCAGGCCCGGCAGGTACAGGCTGACGGCGCCAGCGCAGTCGCCACCAACGCGCTCGAGCAGGGAAAAGTCATTGCGATCGGAGACGCCAAGCTCGCGGGCCAGCAGCTTCCGCAGCTCCCCCTCCGGCAGGAGCCCGCCGAAAAAGGCCGTGACCTGGCGGCTGCCAAAGCCTCCGTCAAGCGGCAGCGCCTGGGACAGAGGGGGGTAGTCGCCGGCAACCCAGGTGGAGTCGTAAGCAAAGCTCAGGCGTTCACCGTCGTCGACCAGCTTTCCGGCGCGGCGGCCTAAGCACCAGACCTCAAGCGTCCGTGACACTGCCTTCTACCTTCAGGGTCAGGCCGACCGCTGCGGCGACGCGCAGGGCCCGCTCGAGCTCGACGGTGGGCTTGCCGCGCTCCAGGTCGTGGACGAAGCGCAGGCCGACGCCGGCGCTCATCGCCACGTCTTCCTGGCTAAGGCGCCTGGCCCGGCGCTCGCGCCGGATGGCGGCCCCGAATTCGGCCGAGTATGTCGATTCAATAGTCATCTTCCCGTACGGGAAGATACCATGAAAAAGGCCTTGGGATCAGGAGATTCTTCCCGTACGGGAATATTCGATCGAGTCCGAGTTCGTGAACGTTACTCTTCCCGTACGGGAAGTTCCTGATCAGGCGCCCATGCTGCGGGCAATAACCACCCGCTGAATCTCGTTCGTGCCCTCGTAGATCTGGGTGATCTTGGCGTCGCGGAGCATGCGCTCTACCGGGTACTCGTTGACGTAGCCGTAGCCGCCTAGGACCTGGATCGCCTCGACCGTGACTCGCATCGCGTTGTCGGAGGCGAAGAGCTTTGCCATCGAGGTCCACTTGGGGAGGTCGGCGGGGCGAGTGGGCTGGTCGGCCATCGAGCAGGCTTTGTAGAGGAGCTCGCGGGCGGCGGCGGTGCCGGTCTCCATGTCGGCGAGCTTGAACTGGATCGCCTGCAGGGAGCTGATCGGCTTGCCGAAGGCGATCCGTTCCTTGGCGTAGGCGCTGGCGTAGTCGGTCGCGCCCTGGGCGATGCCGACTGCCTGGGCGCCAGCGCCGAGGCGGGTGCGCTCGAGGGTGCCGAGGGCGACTCCCAGGCCTTTGCCTTCGATCCCGATCAGGTTCTCGTGCGGGACGCGGACGTCGGTGAAGGATGGCGAGCCGGTTGGCGAGCCCTTGATCCCCAGCTTGTGCTCAAGCTTGCCGGGGTCGAAGCCCTCGCGCTCTTTCTCGACGACGAAAGCGCTGAGCCGGCGGTTCTCGCGGTCGGTGACAGCGAAGACGACGTAGAAGTCGGCGATCGAGGCGTTGGTGATCCAGTTCTTCTGCCCGTTGATCACCCATTCGTCGCCGTCGCGAACGGCCGTCGTCCGCATCGAGGCGGGGTCGCTGCCGGCCTCGGGCTCGGACAGCGCAAAGGCTGGTGACCACTCGCCGCTGGCGCACTTGGGCAGGAAGCGCTGCTTCAGCTCGTCGGAGCCGAAGAGCTGGATCGGCAGCGTGCCGAGCTCCTGGATCATCAGAATCAGGGCCGAGGAGGCACAAGCCTTGGCGATCTCCTCGACCGCCATCTGCAGGACCAGCGTCCCGGTGCCGGTGCCGCCGTGCTGCTCGGAGAACGGCAGGCCGAGGATGTCGTGCTCGGCCAGCAGCTTGCGCACGTCCCACGGGTATTTGCCTTCGCGGTCGATATCGCCGGCGCGCGGGGCGATCTTCTCCTGGGCCAGCTGGCGGACCATGTCGCGAAGGTCGCGGGACTCCTGAGGCACTTCGTAAGTGGCTGTCATCGGCCCGGCAGTCTATGAGAGCATCGGACGATGAGTGACTTCCTCGTCAAGCGCGACGACCTCCGCGAGTGCCGCGTCGCCGAGTCCGAGCCGCCTGAGCTGGCTCCCGGGCAGGCGCTGCTGCGGGTCAACACCTTTGGCCTGACCGCCAACAACGTCACCTACGCGGTGATGGGCGAGGCGATGTCTTACTGGAACTTCTTCCCCGCCGAGGACGGCTGGGGGCGGGTGCCGATGTGGGGCTTCGCCGAGGTCGAGCGCAGCGAGGCCGAGGGTGTGGCGGCCGGGACCCGGGTCTACGGCTACCTGTCCCCCTCCTCGCACCTGGTCGTGACTCCGGCAAGCGTTGACGAGGGCGGCTTCGTCGACGGCTCGCCGCACCGGGCGGCGCTGCCCTCCGCCTACCATCGCTACCTGGCGACCGAGCAGGACGCCTTCTACCGACCGGACACTGAGGAGATCCAGATGCTGTTGCGGCCGCTCTTCTTCACCTCGTTCCTGGTCGACGACCAGCTTGCTGACGAGGGCCTGGTCAATCGCGGCCCGATCGTGTTCGCGAGCGCCTCAAGCAAGACGGCGATCGCCGCCGCCTTCCTCCTCGCCCAGCGCCCCGAAGTCGAGCTGATCGGGCTGACCTCCCCCGGCAACGCCGAGTTCGTCGAGAGCCTTGGGATCTACAGCCGCGCCGTCAGCTACGACGCGATCGAGACGCTCGACCGCGGCCCCGCCGTCTTTGTCGACTTCGCCGGCGACGGCGCGGTGCGCCAGGCGGTCCATTCCCACTATGGCGACGCGCTCGTCCACAGCATGGCGGTCGGGATCACTCACTGGGAGGAGTTCGGCGAGGGTGGGGGGGAGCTGCCCGGCCCCCGTCCGCTGTTCTTCTTCGCCCCTGACCGCGTGGTCAAGCGCTCCAAGGACTGGGGCCGGGCCAGCCTTGAGACCAACGTCGCCGAAGCCTGGCATCCGTTCTGCGAGTGGACCGGCAGTTGGCTGGAGACGATCCGAGGCCAGGGCTTCCGGGCGGTGCAGGATGCCTACCTGGATGTGCTCGAGGGCCGAGTCGACCCCAAGCACGCCCACGTGATCACGCTCTGACCGGCCTCGGCAGCCGCTAGGCCGCGACCCAGCTCCTGGCCTCGTCCTCCTGGTCGAGGTCGTAGACCTTGACTTCGCCGGGGGTCATCCAGGCGAACATGCGAAAGGCCTTCTTCACCCAATCGGCGTCGGTCACGATCGCCGAGCGCTTCCAGGCAGAGTGCTTGAGGAAGCCCAGCTCGAGGCCGGTTTTGGCGTCTTCCAGCCAGGCCCGCGGCTCCAGCTCCTCGAATTCCTTCAGCACGAAGAGCATCCGCACCTCGCCGGCATCGACCGCCGCCTTCAGGGTCGGGACCAGCACCTCCTGGTAGTCCTCACGAGTCAGCTTGCCCGAGGCCCGGAAGCCGACCGTCCCGGCCGGCATCTGATCGATTAGCTCAACCATCAGGGGACTGGAAAGGCTAGCCGGGGCCGCGCTTCAGGCGCGGGCTGCCCTGACCTCGTGCCAGGTCAGCAGCCGGCCGCTCTCGGGGTCGATCACCTTGAGCCGGATCGAGTGCAGCCCGTCGCGGATCGTCAGCACCGGCACGTCGCGGAAGATCGCGAGCTCGTCGTGCGCGCGCTGGAGGTTGTAGTTGGGGACTTTGGCGCTGAGGTGGTGAACGTGATGGAGGCCGATGTTGCCGGTGAAGAACTGGAACAGCTTTGGCAGCTTCAGGTAGGAGCTGCCGCGCAGGGCCGCGTCGGCGTAGTTCCAAGTGTCCGATTTCTCCCAGTAGACGTCCTCGAACTGATGCTGCACGTAGAACATCCAGACCCCCAGGGTGCCGGCGAGGACGGCGGTCGGCACCTGCACGATCAGCCAGGCCTGGAAGCCGACGAGCCAGGAGATCGCGCCGATCACGAGCAGCAGGACCGCGTTGGTGATCCAGACGCTGTGGCGCTGGCGCGGGCGCTGCTTCTTCGACCAGAAGCGGGGGCCGATCATCAGAGACCAGATCGGGCCGATCCCGAACATCACCAGCGGGTTGCGGAAGAGGCGGTAGCCGAGCCGGCCCTTCCAGGAGCGGGCGATGTACTCATCGACGGTCAGCGTCGGCACATCGCCGGTGCCGCGGCGGTCGAGGTCGCCCGAGGTGCCGTGGTGGACAGCGTGGTTGTGGCCCCAGTTGGCGAACGGCTGGAAGACGAGCAGGCCGGTGAAGCGGCCGACCCACCTGTTCGCCCGCTTGGTCGGCAGGAACGAGCCGTGGGTGCAGTCGTGGAAGACGATGAAGGTCCGCATCAGGAAGCCGGCGGCGGGGATCGCCAGGGCCAGCGTCAGCCAGACCGAGACGTCGAGGGCCATGTACATCGCCACCGTCAGCGCCAGATAGGGGACCACCGAGGTCGCGAGGTCGACCAGGCTGCGACGCCAGGTCGGGGTCTCATGGGGAGCGATCGAACTCCGCCAGAAGGCCTGGCCAGTGTCCGAGTCGGCGTGCGGCGAGGCGGGGATGGGAGGCGAAGTCGTGCTCACGGACGCGTCAAATGTACCCCTGCTTCATAAACGCGCCCGACTACGACTCTCAAAGCAGTTGCGATTTGCGCGCAAACTCAATCCGGCCGAAGCTCCTCCACCCCTCGCAGGACGAGCTCGAGCAGCCAGCAGGGAGGGACCTGGCGATAGGTGCCGTTGTCGCGAAAGACGAAGGCCCGGCCTTCGCTGTCCAGGTGGAGGTAGCGCCGGGTCCAGTAGTGCTTGTAGGCCTGGAGGCGAGCGCCGCCTTCGAGTTCGACCTCGTGCATCCACATGAAGTCCTCAAGGTCGTCAGGCGCCAGGTTTTCGAGCGGCCGCCAGTTTGGCGTTTCGCACTGCCACGTCCGACCTGGGATGGGTTTGTCTGAGCCCACTCACCGATAGTCGCCAGGCGGCGGTGTCAGAACAAGACGAGGGTGTGCCGGAAGCGTGCCTTTAGTGCGACGGCTTCTATGAGCCGATCGGGCGGCGCCTGATCACTCCGCAGTTGCCGCGGCACGACTCCGCGCATGCGCATAAAGCGTCTCCGGCGCAATGTCGGCGCCGTTAGGCCAAACGATGGCGCCGGCGTCGGCGTCGGCACGGAGCTCCTGAAAGTAGTCGGGGTCGCGCAGAGACTCGAAGACGCCGCCGTAGTCGAGCAGATAGGAGAGGTCGACAGATGCCGTCAGGCCGTCCTCGAAGCGAACGTGGACGTTGTAGCCATCTGCCGCCGTTGCGCTGATCAAGAGGGGCGTGCTGCGCATGAACCTGATGGTAGAGGCCCTATCGCAGTGGCTCAATAGGCGCCAAAGGCAGATGGTCGCGTGCGCGGCTCCAGTTCTCCCGCAGCTCGGTCCTGTGGGCGAGTGCCCACTCGACGACAAGCCGCCGCGCCCGCAGCGGCAGATTGCCGGCAATCACAGCCAGGTCTTCGATATCGACGGAGGCCTCCCACTCGCCGTAGCTGGCATGGAAATGAGGCCGGCCACGATGCTGGATCTCGTCGTGGTACATCCAGATCGTGATGCCGTAGAAGCTGCTTATTCGCGGCATGACCGCGTTCTGCCACGGCGAGAGAATCCGGATCGGCACATCTGCCGATCCTTCCCAGGAGGCTGTGACAACACAAGACGAGGGTCTGCCGAAAGCGTGCCATCGCCGTCACGAGAAACTCACGCCATCGGCGCGCGCAGCCTCTGGCCCTATTCCACCTGGATCGGGGTCAGGTAGGCGGCTGAGAGGCCGCCGTCGACCATGAAGGCGGTCGCGGTGATGAAGGTGGAGTCGTCGCTGGCGAGGAAGAGGGCTGACTTGGCGATCTCCTCGGCCTCACCGAAGCGGCCCATCGGGATGTGGACGAGGCGCTTCGATGCGCGCTCGGGGTCGCTGGCGAAGAGCTCCTCCAGCAGCGGCGTGTTGACCGGCCCCGGGCAGAGGGCGTTGACCCGGACCCCGCGGCGGGCGAACTCGACCCCGAGCTCACGCGAGAGCGATAGCACCGCTCCCTTGGAGGCGGTGTAGGAGGACTGCGAGACGGCGGCGCCCATGGTGGCGACGAAGGATGCGACGTTGATGACCGAGCCGCCGCCCGCCTCCAGCAGGTGGGGGATGCCGTGCTTGCAGCAGAGGAAGACGCTGCGCAGATTGACGTCCTGGACCCGCTGCCAGGACTCCAGCGAGGTCTCGAGGACCGAGCCGTCGTCGGTCGGGTTGATGCCGGCGTTGTTCATCAGCACGTCGATCCGGCCGAACTCCTTGCCCACCCGCTCGTAGGCCGCGCGGACCTGCTCCTCGTCGGAAACGTCGGCGACGATCGTCAGCTCGCCCTCGGCCTCGGCGTCGAGGTCGATCCCGACCACCCGCGCCCCCTCGGCGGCAAAGAGCCGGGCCGAGGCGGCGCCGATCCCGCTCCCCGTCCCGGTCACGACACAGACCTTGCCCTGCAGCCGTCCCGCCATCAGCCCTCCCCTGTCGCGTAATAGACGTTCTTGACCTCGGTGTAGTGGTGCAGCGCGTCGGGGCCGAGCTCGCGGCCGACGCCGGACTGCTTGAAGCCGCCGAACGGGGTCGAGACCCGGACCGAGGTGTTGGAGTTGATCGAGAGCACCCCAGCTTCGACCGCCCGCGCGACCCGCAGCGCCTTGGCCCCGTCGCCGGTCCAGATCGAGCCCGACAGCCCATACATAGTGTCGTTGGCGAGCGCGACCGCCTCCGCCTCGCCGTCAAAGGGGATGACGCAGGCGACCGGGCCGAAGATCTCCTCCCGCGCCGCCCGCTCCGAGTTGGAGACCGGGGCCAGCACCGTCGGCGCGAACCAGTAGCCGGGACCGTCGGGGGCCTGGCCGCGGATCGCCACCGGCGCGTCGTCGGCGACGTAGGCGGAGACGCTTTCGCGCTGCCCTGCAGATATAAGGGGGCCCATCTCGGTCGACTCGTCGAGCGGGTCGCCGACCCGCAGCGCCTCGACCCGCGGCTTCAGCGCCGCCAGGAAGTCATCGAGCACCGAGCGCTCGACCAGGATCCGCGAGCGCGCGCAGCAGTCCTGGCCGGCGTTGCCGAAGACTGCCCCCGGCGCTGCGGCGGCGGCAGCCTCGATGTCGGCGTCGGCGAAGACGAGATTGGCCGACTTGCCGCCCAGCTCCAGCGTCACCCGCTTGATCGTCGCCGCGGCGCCGGCGGCGATCCCCCTCCCGACCGCAGTCGAGCCGGTGAAGGCGATCTTGGCGATGTCGGGGTGCTCGACCAGGCGCGCGCCGCAGACGCTGCCGGGCCCGGCGACGACGTTGAGGACGCCCTCGGGCAGGCCCGCCGCAAGCGCGATCTTCTCCAGCTCGACCGCGCTCAGCGGGGTCAGCTCGGCCGGCTTCAGGACCACGCAGTTGCCGGCGGCTAGGGCGGGCGCGACCTTCCAGGCGGCGATCGTCAGCGGGAAGTTCCAGGGCACGATCAGGCCGACGACGCCGAGCGGCTCACGGAAGGTCATGTCGACGCCGCCGGCGACCGGGATCGTCTGGCCGAGCAGGCGCTCGGGCGCGCCGGCGTAGTAGCGGAAGGTCTCGATCACCATCCCGATCTCGCCGCGGGCATCGCCGATCGGCTTGCCGGCGTTGCGCGCCTCCAGCCGGGCGAGATCCTCGTGCCGCTCGGCGATTGCCTCGGCGAGGCGGTGCAGGAGCAGGCCGCGGTCTCCCGGGGAGACATCGCGCCAGGCGGGGAAGGCGGCCTTGGCCCGCGCCACCGCGGCGTCGACCTGCTCGACCCCGGCCCGCGGCAGCTCCGCCATCACCCGCTCGGTCGCCGGCTCAACAACCTCGATCACGGCGCTACTCCGACCCGGGCCGCCTCGACCAGCGCCGCGATCACGCGGCTGTCCTTGTCCTCCTCGGGATGCCAGACGACGCCGAACGCGAAGCGCTTGCCGGGCAGCTCGATCGCCTCGACCAGATCGTCGCCGGCCGACCAGCCGCTGACCGTCAGCCCCTCGCCGACCCGGTCGACCCCCTGGTGATGATGGGACCAGACGACGAAGCCCTCGCTGCCGGCCGCGGCGCAGGCAAGCGAGCCCGGCGCCAGCCGCACCCGGTGCTTGCCGAAGGTGCCGGCGACGGTGCGGTGGACGTCGTCGCCTGCCACTTCGGGCAGGTGCTGGTCGAGGGTGCCGCCGAGGGCGACGTTGAGCAGCTGCATGCCGCGGCAGATGCCCAGCAGCGGCATGTCGCGCTCCAGCGCCCCGCGGGCCAGCGCCAGCTCGAAGCGATCGCGCTCGGGCCAGGTCTCGCCGGTCTCGGGGTGGGGCTCGGCGCCGTAGCTGGCCGGGTCGAGGTCGGCCCCGCCGGCGAGAATCAGGGCGTCGACCCGGTCGAGCAGCAGGTCGGGGTCCTCCGCCACCGCCTCGTCGGGCGGCAGCACGATGCCCAGCCCGCCGGCGCGCTGCACGGCGGACACGTAGGAGCGCGGCGCCAGCGTCACCTCGTAGCCGTCCCAGACTCCCCACGAGACTCGCTCGATCGCTGCGCAGATGCCGATCGCGGGCGCGCTCATGGACGCCCCGCGCTCACAGACGCTCGAAGCCCCGGAAGCGCTCCCAGTCGGTCACCGCCGACTCGAAGGCCTCGATCTCGACCCGCGCCCGGTTCAGATAGTGGTCGACCACCTCGGCCCCGAAGGCGTCGCGGGCGACGGCGCTCTCGGCGAAGGCGTCGCGGGCGTCGTAGATGTTGTGCGGGACGCGCGGCTTGTCGGACTCATACGCATTGCCCTCGAAGGCCGGCTCCAGCGCCAGCTCGTTCTCGATCCCGTGCAGGCCGGCGGCGATCATCGCGCTCAGCGCCAGGTAGGGGTTGACGTCGGCGCCCGGCAGCCGGTTCTCGACCCGCAGCGACTCGCCCTCGCCGACCACCCGCAGTGAGCAGGTGCGGTTGTCGCGGCCCCAGGCGACAGCGGTCGGCGCGAAGGAGCCAGGGGCGAAGCGTTTGTAGGAGTTGACGTGCGGCGCGTAGAGCATCGTCAGCTCCCGCATGCAGGCGATCTGGCCGGCGACGAAGTGATCGAACAGCGCCTGGTCGGCGCCGAAGGCGTTGCCGCCACCCTCGCCGGCGAGCGAGCAGTGGATATGGCACGAGTTGCCCTCGCGCTCGTTGAACTTGGCCATGAAGGTGATCGCGTACTCCTCCTGGGAGGCGATTTCCTTGGCGCCGCTCTTGTAGATCGCGTGGCTGTCGGCGCTGCGCAGGGCCTCGTCGTAGCGGAAGTTGATCTCGTGCTGGCCGAGGTTGCACTCGCCCTTCGAGGTCTCGACCGTCATCCCGGCGGCGGCCATCTCGTTGCGGATGCGGCGGATCAGCGGCTCGACCCGGGCGCTGCCCAGCAGCGAGTAGTCGACGTTGTAGAGGTTGGCCGGCTCGAGGTTGCGGAAGCCCTGCTTCCAGGCCTGCTCGTAGGTGTCGTGGAAGACGATGAACTCAAGCTCGGTGCCGGCATTGGCCGTGAGCCCGCGCTCGGCGAGGCGGTCGAGCTGGCGGCGCAGGATCTGGCGCGGCGAGGCGACCACTTCGCGGCCGTCGGCCCACTGCAGGTCGGCCATCAGCATCGCCGTGCCCGGGTGCCAGGGAACCGGCCGCAGGGTCTCGAGGTCGGGCACCATCGCGAAGTCGCCGTAGCCGGTGTCCCAGGACGACATCGCGTAGCCGCCGACGGTTTCCATCTCGACGTCGACCGCGAGCAGGTAATTGCAGCCCTCGGCCCCATGCTCGAGCACGTCGTCGAGGAAATGGGTGGCGGTCAGCCGCTTGCCCTGCAGCCGCCCCTCCATGTCGGCGATCGCCAGCAGCACGGTGTCGACCGTGCCCTCGGCAACCGCCTTCCTCAGCTCCTCGATGGTCACGCGCTGAACGTTACGCCGCTTACGGCGCGCTGGGACCGACCTCGGGCGGGGCCCCGATCTCTTTCTCGAGATCGATCTCCCGCACCTGGCCGGTGAAGTGCTTGCGGGCGGTGGTCATCCAGCCGATCCAGGCAAGCAGGATCACGACGCCGACGGTCAGCGGCGCGTAGTTGAACGCCTCCCAGCTGAATTCGTCGTTCCAGGGAACCGCCAGCGGCGTGAAGGGGAGGCAAAAGATGATCGTGATCAGCGCCACCCAGAAGGTCGCGAAGGGATTCATCCACTTGTACTTGCGGCCGTTGGTCCAGGGCCCGGCCTGGAATTTGTCGCCCATCCGCCAGCGCAGGAAGATCGGGATCACGTAGGCGATGTAGAGGCCGATGACGGTGATCGAGACGACCGCGAAGAAGGCGAAGGGCACGTTTTCGCCGTTCCCCTTCAGCGCCGGCAGGGTGATGACCAGCGCCGCCGCCGCCATCGCCAGCACGGCGTAGATCGGCACCCGCTCGGAGTTGACCGTCGAGAGTTTCCCCGAGACCCGTTTGCCGAAGCCGCGGTCGCGCGAGAAGGCAAAGCACATGCGCGAGGCGCTGGTCAGGCAGGCGGCGCCGCAGAAGAGCTGGCCGACGACCGAGATGATCAAGACGAACTTGCCCCAGCCCGAGCCCAGCGCTTCAACCAGGAGCGTCGGCGCGAAGCCGAGGGCTTCGTTGGCGCCGTTGACCTTGGTCACCGCGAAGGTGATCGCCAGCAGCACGATCCAGCCGATCAAGGCCGAGTAGAAGATCGACTTCCAGACCCCCTTCGCCGCCGATTCCGCGGCCCCGTGGGTCTCCTCGGAGATGTGAGCCGAGGCGTCGAAGCCGGTGATCGTGTACTGGGTCAGCAGGAACCCGAGCGGCAGGACGTAGAACCAGTACATGCTGCCGCTGAAGCCGCTGTTGTTAATCCGGTGGCTGAAGACGAAGCTGAAGCTCTGGTGGGTGTCGGGGACGACGATCAGGACGATCACGATCGCGGCAACGCCGATCACGTGCCACCAGACCGAGACGCTGTTGACCAGCGAGAGCAGGTGCGTCCGCCTGACGTTGACGATCGTGTGCACCATCAGGATCAGCGCGAAGAGCAGGAAGACCTCGCTGAGGATGTGGGCTTCGTCGCCGAAGTTGATCCCGAAGATGTTCACTTCGTAGAGGCCGAAGACGACGTTCATGAAGGTCGCGCAGGCGTAGTCGACCGAGGCGACGACCGCGACCAGACCGATCAGGTTGAACCAGCCGGTGAACCAAGCCCAGATCGGGCCGCCGAGCTTGCCCGCCCACCAGTAGATGCCGCCCGCGGTCGGATAGGCGGAGACTAGCTCCGACATGCAGAAGCCGATGATCAGGATCGGGATCGAGATCAGCGGCCAGCCGATCGAGATCGCGATCGGGCCGCCGTTGTTCCAGGCCTGGCCGTAGGTCGTGAAGCAGCCGGCCAGGATCGAGATGATCGTGAAGGAGATCGCGAAGTTGGAGAACCCGCTCCACGCCCTGTTCAGAGTCTGTTTGTAACCGAGCTCGGCGAGGCGCTGCTCGTCGGTAAGGGCGGGGGACGAAACGCTGCTCTCCATACGGCCTCTTTTCCTCGCGGTCGAACCTTGCTAAAAGGTGTGGCAACCGGACCTATAGAACCCGGCCGAGCCTAATCCGTGGGCTTGACAGTGTCAATGCTGATTTGAAGAAACCCACCTAGTCGCCTTGGACCCCCTGGCAGAAAGCGTCGAACAGCTCGCCTCCCTGCTGGGGGCGGCCGAAGGCACGCCGGCGCCGCTCGAGGGTGGGATCACCAACCGCAACTACCGCGCCCGCTTCGCCGGCGCCGAGGTCGTGATCAGGCTGCCAGGCAAGGACACCGGGCAGCTGGAGATCGACCGGCAGGCCGAGCGCGTCGCCAACGAAAACGCGGCGGCCGCCGGGGTCGCGCCGGCGGTGGCGGCGATGCTGGAGCAGCCGCCCTGCCTGGTCACCCGCTTCCTTGAGGGGCGGCAGATGAGCGCGGATGAGTTGCGCGAGCCGGCGGCCCTGGTCGAGGTGGCGGTGGCGCTGCGCCTGGTCCACGGCGGCGGCGAGCTGCCGGTCTCCTTCTCCCCCTTCCGGATCGTCGAGACCTACGCCGAGCGGGCGGCCGGGCGCGGGGCCGAGGTGCCTGCCGAGTACGAGTGGGCCAAGGGCGAGGCGGCACGGATCGAGGTGGCGCTTGACGCCCGCGGCGAAGCGCCCGTGCCCTGCCACAACGACCTGCTCGCCGCCAATTTCCTCCGCACCGCCGATGGCATCCGCATCGTCGACTGGGAGTACGCGGGGATGGGCGACCGCTTCTTCGACCTCGGCAACTTCGCCGTCAACAACGAGCTCGATGCCGGGCAGGAGGCGGCGCTGCTGGCCGCCTACTTCGGCCGGCCCGCCGACGCTGGCGAGCTGGCGGCGCTGACGATGATGCGCTTCATGTCCGACTTCCGCGAGGCGATGTGGGGCGTCCTCCAGGGCGCGCTATCGGACCTCGACTTCGACTTCGCCGGCTACGCGGCCGAGCACTTCGGGCGGCTGCGGGAGGCAAGTGGCGCCGCGGGCTGAGCTGCCCTCGCGGGCCCGCTGCGTGATCATCGGCGGCGGCGTCGGTGGCGCCTCGCTCGCCTACCACCTGGCAAAACTGGGCTGGGACGACGTCGTCCTGCTCGAGCGCGACCAGCTCACCTCGGGCTCGACCTTCCACTCCGCCGGCCTCGTCGGCCAGCTGCGCGGCTCGGTCTCGCTGACCAAGATGATGATGCACTCGGTCGAGCTCTACCGGCGGCTCAAGGACGAGTCCGAGTTCGACCCGGGCTGGGTCGAGTGCGGCGGCATCCGCCTCGCCTCCAGCGAGGAGCGGATGGAGGAGCTGCGGCGCCAGGCCGGCTGGGCGAAGACCTTCGGCCTGCCGCTGGAGCTGATCTCCGCCGCGGAGGCGCAGCAGTTGTTCCCGCTGATCTCGACTGCGGGCGTGCTCGGCGCCGCCTGGCTACCGACCGACGGCTACATCGACCCGGCGCAGCTGACCAACGCCCTCGCCGACGGCGCCCGCCGTGGCGGCTGCCGCATCTTCACCTCGACCCGGGTGACCGGGATCGAGGTCCGCGAAGGCCGGGTCCACGGCGTCGAGACCGATCGTGGCGCGATCGAGGCCGAGGTCGTGGTCGACGCCGGCGGCATGTACGCGGCCGAGATCGCCCGCCTGGCCGGGGTGCGGGTGCCGCTGATCCCGATGTCGCACCAGTACCTGGTCACCCAGCCGCTCGACGCCGTGGCCGAGGCGCGCCGAGCGCGTTCGACATTAGCCCCGGATAGCGGGAGCAAAGTCGAACGCGTCAGGGCCAACCTGCCGACCCTGCGCGACCCCGACCTGCTCGTCTACTACCGCGAGGACGGCGACGGCCTGGTCATGGGCGGCTACGAGCGGCGCAGCGAACCGGCCTTCCTGCCCGACGGCGGCGCCGGGCTCGACCGCATCCCAGCCGACTTCAACGGCCGCCTGCTGGAAGAGGACTGGGACCGCTTCGAGGAGATCACCGAGAACTCGAAGCGGCGGCTCCCGGCGATGGAGCAGATCACCGTGACCAAGCTGATCAACGGCCCCGAGGCCTTCACTCCCGACAACGAGTTCTGCCTCGGCGAGAGCGAGGTCGCCGGCTTCTTCGTCTGCGCCGGCTTCTGCGCCCACGGCCTGGCCGGGGCCGGTGGGATCGGCAAGGTGATGGCCGAGTGGATCGTCGCCGGCGAGCCCAGCCTCGACCTCTGGCGGATGGACATCCGCCGCTTCGGCCCCCAGTACCGCTCACCCGCCTACACCCACGCCCGCGTCACCGAGACCTACGAGACCTACTACGACATCCACTACCCCAACCACGAGCGCTTGGCCGGGCGCCCGCTGCGGGTCTCACCGGTCTACGACTGGCACCGCGAGCACGGGGCCGCCTTCGGCGAGAAGTCGGGCTGGGAGCGGGTCAACTGGTACGAGGGCAACGCCGCCGCGGGCGAGGAGGCGCTGCGGCCGCGCGGCTGGGCCGGCCGCCACTGGTCGCCGGCGATCGGGGCCGAGCACCGGGCGGCCCGCGAGGCGGTGGCGATCTTCGACGAGAGCTCCTTCGCCAAGCTCGAGATCGAGGGGCCAGGGGCGGCCGCCTTCCTCGAAGGGCTCTGCGACAACCGCGTCGCCCGCGGCGCCGGCGGCGCCGGCCAGATCACCTACACCCAGATGCTCAACCGGCGCGGCGGCATCGAGTGCGACTTCACCGTGGCCCGGCTCGACGAGCAGCGCTTCTCGATCGTCACCGGCACCGCCTTCGGCAACCACGATCGGGCCTGGATGCGGCGGCATCTGCCGGCCGACGGCAGCGTCCAGATCCACGACGTCACCTCGCAGCAGGCCTGCTTCGGGATCTGGGGGCCGCGGGCGCGGGCGGTGCTGGCGGCGCTGACCCCGGCCGACCTCGGCAACGAGGCCTTCCCCTACATGAGCCTGCAGGAGATCACCGCCGGCGACGTGCCGGTGCGGGCGCTGCGCGTCACCTACGTCGGCGAGCTCGGCTGGGAGCTCTACTGCCCGAGCGAGTACGGGCTGGGGCTTTGGCGGGCGCTGTGGGAGGCGGGCGGGCCGCAGGGGATCGTCGCCGCTGGCTACCGCGCGATCGACTCCTTGCGATTGGAGAAGGGCTATCGCGTCTGGGGCGCCGACATCACCCCCGACGAGACTCCCTATGAAGGAGGGGTCGGCTTCTGCGTCAAGCTCGACAAGGAGGGCGGCTTCGTCGGCCGCGAGGCGCTGGTCGACGCCAAAGAGCGCGGGCCGGGCAAGCGGCTCTGCTGCCTGACGCTCGAGGACCCGCACTCGATCGCGCTCGGCAACGAGCCGGTCCGGGTCGGCGGTGAGATCTGTGGCCGGGTCGCCAGCGGCGGCTACGGCTACACCGTGCGGCGCTCGATCGCCTACGCCTACCTTCCCCCGCAGCGGGCCGCGCCGGGCACAGCCTGCGAGGTCGAGGTCTTCGGCCGCTGGATCGCGGCCGAGGTCGCGGCCGAGCCGCTGCTCGACCCTAAGGGCGAGCGGATCCGCGCTTAGCCGCCGCGGGCGGCAGCAGGCCGGCGAGGATGTGCTCGGTGGCCTCGATGTGCTCGCGCATCAGCGCCGCCGCCCGCGGGCCGTCGCCGCCGTGCAGGCGCTTGAGCAGGCGCCGGTGCTGCTCGTTGGCGGCGGCGAGCACCTCTGGGGGGTGGGCGATGAGGGCGATCAGGTCGGTCATCTGCCCCTGCACATCGGTCATCGCGCTGACCAGGCGGGGAGAGGCGGCAGCCTCGGCGATCGCGATGTGGAAGCGGATGTCGGTGCGCCGGTACTCCTCGAAGTAGTCGACCTCGGCGGCCATCTTCGCGGCCAGCCCGTCGAGCCGCGCCAGCTGCTCCTCCCCCGCCCGCTCGCTCGCCAGCAACACCGCCCCGGTCTCGATCGCGACCCGGTAATCGAGCACCGCCCAGGCCTCTTGGTCGAGCGGCTCGCCATCGCCGGCACCGGCCAGCGGCGGCTGGGCGGAGACGAAGGTGCCACCGCTGCGCCCGCGCCGTGAGACCAGGTGGCCGCTCTGGACCAGGGTCGTCAGCGCCTGGCGCAGGGTCGAGCGTGAGATCCGCAGCTCCCCCGCCAGCTCGCGCTCCGGCGGCAGGCGGCTGTCCGGCGGCAGCAGGCCAAGGCGGATCGCGGTGCCGAGCCGCTCCACTGTCTCCTCGAAGGTGCTGGGCGGCCGCACCGGCTTGAACACAGCCTCCAGCGCCGCGTCGCGTTCCATGTGACAACGGTACAGGCGCTCAGGCTCGGCGCGAGCGGCGCTCGAACCTGCGGCCAGGGAGGCGGAAGACCTGCGCGATGACCCAGAGCAGCCCCATCGAGAGGCCGAGCGCGATCGCGCCGAGCACCAGCAGGAAGACGAGGAAGGCGAAGATCCCGAGTGGGATCAGGAACAGTTTCGCCGAGGCGAACAGGCGGAAGAAGGCGAAGCTGAACGACACATAAAGAGGATCGCGCCGCCGTCTAAATGTGCGATTAGGACGCGGGCTAGGCGGTCAGGCCGGCGAGCAGGAGCACGACCCCGGCGGTCGCAGCCGCGGCGGCGGCGCCGAGCAGCCAGCGGCGGCGGGCGATGATCGAGACCGAGGCGAGGACGATCCCGACCTGGAGGCCGACCTCGGCCAGCTCGTACTCGACGTGCTGGGTGTTGGCGTGGTCGGTGTCGCGTTCGTGGGAGTTGATCTCGGCTTCGAGGTGGGCGTCGGCAGGGGCGAGCTGATCGACGACGCGGGCTTCATGGCCACGGGCGGCCGCGGCGGCCGCCTGCTCCTGCGCCCCGCCGGCGCCGAGCACCCGCAGCATCGTCGAGTTGCCTTCGGCGACGTCGATCCGGACCTGGTTGCTCTGCAGCTGGGCGGAGGTGTCGGCGCGCTGCGTCTCCTCGGTGACGACGTGCTTGACCGCCTCGTTGGAGAGGAAGGTGGCGACGGCGAGGAAGGCGGCCATCAGGGCGACGACCAGCGCCGCGTTGCGGGCATAGTGCGGCCCGGCGGCGCCATCCCCGCCCGTGGCTATCTCGTGCCCCTGCTCGAAGCGCTCGTATGACCTGTGTGCCTCCACGACTTTTCTGCACGCAACCTACGGCAAGTCCCTACCCTTTCCTGGATCACGTCCTCGGCGAAAAGCGGGATCGCGCTGGCCCTGCTGGCGCTGGGGGTGGCAGCCGTCTTCATCTTCGGCGCCTCCTCCTCGGGCGCGAAGCGCCAGGCAAAGCCCGAGGCAAAGAAGGCGGCGGTCGAAGCCACCTGCGAGCCAGCTAGCGCCGATGCGCCGCGGACGAGCGCGACCTGCGGCGCGAAGATCGTCGACGGCCAGGCGGTCGCGCCCGCCGACGCGCCCGCGGCAGTCAAGGCCGTGATCGCGGCGGCCAACGAAATCGACGGCCGCCCGTACCAGCTGGGTGGCGGCCACGCCAGCTGGATCTCCCACGGCTACGACTGCTCCGGCTCGGTCAGCTACGCGCTGCACGCGGCCGAACTGCTGCCGGCGGCGATGGTCTCCGGGGAATTCGAAGACTGGGAAGCCAATGGCCTCGGGCGCTGGATCACCGTCTACGCCAACGTCCACCACGCCTACATGGTCATCGCCGGCCTGCGCTACGACACCAACGACGACCCCGAAGGCGTCAACGGCCCACGCTGGCATGCCGACCTCGAAAACGCGCGGGGCCCCTACGTGGCCCGCCATCCCGCCAATTACTAGTCCGATGAGGCGGAGGATCGGACTCACTGTCGCCGGTCTCGCGCTCGCAATGGCGACGGTCGGCAGCTCGAACGCAGCCGCCAGTGCAGTCCCCTGGGGACTGGCCTGCAAGCCGGCGCAACAGGGAGTGGCGAGGACCAGCGCGACCTGCGGCGCGACCCTCGTCGACGGCCGCGCGGTCGCGCCTCCGAGCGCCCCGGCGGCGGTCAAGCAGGCGATCGCCGCCGCCAACCAGATCGACGGCCGGCCCTACGTCTGGGGCGGCGGCCACCTGAGCTGGACCACCCACGGCTACGACTGCTCGGGGGCGGTCAGCTACGCCCTCCACGGCGCCGGCCTGCTCTCCCAGACGATGGTCTCCGGCCAGCTCGAAAGCTGGGGCGACAGCGGAACCGGCCGCTGGATCACCGTCTACGCCAACTACCACCACGTCTACATGGTGATCGCCGGCCTGCGCTTCGACACCCGCGACGACCCGCCCGGCGTCAGCGGCCCCCGCTGGCACACCGAAGTCGCCCCGCCGGGCGAATTCGCGGCTCGACATCCCGCTGGTCTGTAGTCCAGCCCCACACAACCACTTGACAGTCTTCAAGCAAGATGAATAATCTTGTTTCCCGTGAAGAAGAAACCAATTCTGGTGCCAGTTGGAGTCGCGCTCGCAGCCCTGTTTCCCCAGGGCGCGCAGGCCAAGATCGCTGATTCCGGCCAGAGCCTCGGACAGGCCCAGGCCGCGATAACGCAGACCTTCGGCAGTGCCTCCCTGGCGGCCCAGGCACCACTCTTGGCATTGCCCAACGGAGATGCAGCGCCTGGATACGGGCGTCATTACTCTCACCACTCGCATACGTCGCACAGGTCGCACTCATCTCACTACTCATCCAGCGGTGGCGGGGGTCACTACTCGCATACGTCGCACTCATCTCACTACTCGAGCTATTGACCGGCCGGCTCTAGGCCGCTCGATCCAGACCTGTGACTGAGCGAACCGTTTCCTTCGATCGTGCCGCCCAGTCGCTCGACGCCGTGCAGCGTGCGGTCTATCGACTCTCGGATCGGATCTCTTGCGACATCGCTGAGACCGGTGAGACCATCGAGGTGACAGTGCACATTCCGGGCGAGGACAAAGACTCCGAGGCGGTCCTCGCCGACCTTCGCAACGAGGTCCTTGACCAGGTTCTCAGAGAGAGAATCAGGACTGAGACCGAGGATGTGAGAAAGCTCGTCTTAGCAATGGCCTTCTCGAAGACCGGCCTGACGGGGGACGATGTCTAAGTTCCGGGAGCCGGTCGCATTCGAGGCTCCTACCGCGGATTGGCAGCTGCTTCCGTTCCGGTTCGAGCGAATCAATGGGCGAGTGCTGCTGACGAACATGGTGGGAGAGCATCTGTTTGTCTCGGGCAAGGATTTCGAGCAGGTCGCCGAAGGGCCACTGCCAGTCGACTCGTCTCTCGTGCGCCGACTGCGGGCTAAACATATGATCCGACAGGAGTCCGAGCCGCTGCCCATAGAGCTCCTTGCCCTCAAGGCAAGGACCCGCTATCGCCGCCTCTCGGAGTTCACTGGGCTACATATCTTCGTCGCCTCGCTGCGCTGTGAGCACTCCTGCCCGTACTGCCAGGTCTCGCGCCAGAGCTCTGACAAGACCCTCTATGACATGAGTCCGGAGACTGCGGCTCTCGCCCTCGACGCTGCTTTCCGGTCCCCGTCGGCAAATATCAAGATCGAGTTCCAGGGGGGAGAGCCGCTACTCAACTTCGAGCTGATCGAAGACGTCGTCGCGCGTGCAAAGTCACGCAACGAGGAGGCCGGCAAGAACCTCTCGTTTGTTATTGCCACCAACCTTGCCTTGCTCGACGAGCGAGTCCTCGATTTCTGCGACGCACACGGCATCTACATCTCAACCTCACTGGACGGGCCCGCCGACCTGCACAACAAGAACCGACCTCGGCCCGGGCGCAACAGCTGGGAGCTGGCGACCGAGGGAATTCAGCGGGTTCGTGAGCGACTTGGAATCGATCGTGTGTCAGCCCTGATGACGACCACACGCTCAAGCCTCGATCGCGTCAAAGAGATCATCGACTGCTATGTGGAGCAGGGGCTGTCGTCGATGTTTCTCCGCCCCCTTTCCCCCTACGGATTTGCAATCAAGACAAAGAGCTTTGCTGCCTATGACGTCGATCGATGGCTTCCGTTCTATGAAGAGGGACTCGATTACATCATCGAGTTGAACTCCAAGGGCGTGCCGATGGTCGAGCAGTACGCGGCGATCATCCTGAAGAAGATGTTCACCAACGACGACCCTGGCTATGTCGATCTGACCTCGCCTTCCGGGATCGGAATAGGGGCGATTGTCTACAACTACGACGGTGACGTTTACGCGTCTGACGAGGGCCGGATGCTGGCCGAGATGGGAGACACCACATTCCGGCTCGGCAATCTCCACGAAGACACATACGAGGAGATCCTTCTTTCGGAAGCACTGCTTCAGCCGCTCGATCAGTCGTTCACCGCGAGCGCTCCAATGTGCTCAGACTGCGCCTTCGAGCCCTATTGCGGGGCTGATCCCGTTTATCACCATGCGACGAGCGGCGATTACCTGGGTCGCAAGCCGACCTCCGGATTCTGCAAGCGGAACATGGCCATCTTCAAGCTCCTGCTCGATCGCTATGAGGGGGACCCCTCGACGCGCGCCCTCTTCCGAACCTGGGCCGGACATTGATCGCGCTGAGCAGCAAATCGCAGCGGGCAAGGCTGGCCGAGCCACTGCCGCGATCTGTCTGGCGCCTGGTTGACCGGGGAACGCTGACCTCGCAGCGCAACGCCCGCGCCTTCCTCATCACCGATGAGGCTGCGACCCCAGACGGGTTTGATCTCTATCTAGCGCGCGACGGCCTGCGCCTGCCCCGTGAGCTGGCCAACCTGATTCAGCTGCCGGCTGAGCTGAATTACCTCAGCGGCGACGATGTGCTCTCGATCGGAGATGACGGCCGGCGCATCCGAGTGCTCTGGCGGCACACCAGCAGGCAGAACAGCATCCTCTTGACCGAGCGCTGCAACCACTACTGCTTGATGTGCTCGCAGCCGCCCAAGACGGGCAATGACGATCCGCTTCTCGACGACGCCTTTGAGCTGATTCGACTCCTTCCTCGTGACTCCGAGGAGATCGGCTTCACCGGCGGCGAGCCGACGCTCTACGGCGAGGGTCTGATCGACCTTCTTCGGCTCTGTCGAAGCCTCCACCCGGAGGCAGCGGTACACGTTCTCTCCAACGGCCGCCGGTTCAGTCATTCAGAGTTTGCCGAATCATGGGCGGCGGTTGACAACCCGAACATGATGGTCGGGATCCCCCTATACGGGACCGAGCCAGCTCTGCACGACTACGTCGTACAGGCCGAGGGCGCTTTTAACGAGACCGTTCAGGGCATCCTCAATCTTGGCCGGATGCGGCAGCGCATTGAGCTGCGGGTTGTGCTGCACAAGCTGACCGCGCCGGTTCTCCCTGAAATTGCCGAGTTCATCGCCCGCAACATCCCGTTTGTCGACCAGGTCGCCCTAATGGGGCTGGAGATGATCGGCCTGGCGCGGGCCAACATCCCGAAACTGTGGATCGATCCGAGCGACTATGCCAACGAGCTAGTAGAGGCAGTCACGATCCTCGACCGCAGCCGCATTCACACAATGATCTACAACCATCAGCTCTGTTTGATTCCTCGCAGCGTGTGGCCTTACACCGTTCGCTCAATCAGCGACTGGAAGAACGAGTACCACCCCGAGTGCATGACATGCAGCGTCAAAGACGACTGCGGCGGCTTCTTCTTCTCCGCCAAATACAAGGTCAGCGACAGGATCAAGGCGATCCCGGCTGAGACGTCGGCTGAATCGAACCTTCTATCCCTTGCTCAGGTTTGACGGCCATCACTGCAGGGAGCGACCCGATTCGCCGAATCAGCGTTTGGCCGGCGGAGGGCGCGCCCGAAGAGGTGTCCTTGGAGCATCTGTCCGCCGCTGAGGGACTTATCTGGTTTGAGCTGGCTTGCGGCCTCGAGAATGCTGATGCCACACGCCAGATCTTGGCCGAGCGCTGTCCCGGACTTGACGACCGGATGCTGAAGGATCTGTTGACGCCAGACGAGGAGCCCGAAGGAGTCTCCTACCCGGGCAGGCAGATCCGGCTCGCGTCATCGTTCAGCGTCAACGCCCGGCGGATCGAGGAAAGCCGTGGCCGCGGCGCCCCTGAAGGAGTGGGCACCTTGGTCTTCGAGCCGATGGAGCTCTTGGCCAGCACTGATTGGCTGATCACCTGCCGGCACCCGAGTCGCGTTTACCGGGGGCCCGACAAGCTCAGGGAAGAGCCCGCCCGTGACGACTCAGCTCTGTTCGCCGCGGTTCGGGATTGCCGAATTCGAGGTAAGGGAGGCAACGCTGGTGACCTTGGCGTCTCGGTGATGCACGAGCTGTCTCTGTCCTACGCAAAGGCGCACCGGGCCCTCTATCGATGGCTGGAGGACTGGGAGCTGAGCCTCTATGTCGAGAACGACCTCGACAACAGCGATCAGCTGCCCGAGATCTGGGGCCTGATGGCGATGCTGCGGAACTGGCTCAACCCGATCAACAAGGCCGGGCTCCGGGCCGACATTGGCAAGGCTTGGCTGCCAGCCACCAACCTAGATGCCGTCGTCGAGGTCGATGATCGGGTCGACAAAGCCCTCAGCAGCCTGGCCAGGCTCAGTGAGACCTTGCGCCAGTCCTTTGGGCTGCTCCACCTTGAGCAAACTGAGAAGCAGAGGCAGCACAGCGAACATAGGCAGCATCTGATCGAGGCGGCCGCGGCAGTCTTCCTCGTCCCGACCCTGATCGTCGGCTTCTATGGCGCCAACACGTGGGTCCCCGGCCAGGGCAAGCACTCGGGATTTTTGGTGATGGTCATCGCACTGGTTGTGCTCACCACTCTTTCTCTGTTTGCCGTCCTCTATCTCCAGCGCCGTTCGGCCACTGCCGCTCGCAAGGCTGCCCTTGATAGAGAGCGGCTTCGTAGCGATCTGCTGCGAGCCAGTTGACTTGAGCGGTCCAGCAAACAGGAGAAGGCGGCTAAGTCGCCTATTTCACCGGGTGCCTACCGTGCTAGGCGTGATCGCATCCGTTCTCGCGATCGGCGGGGTGGCGATAGGCGTTCTCAGGACTTTGCAGCCGGGTGACAGCGCGCGTGCCCTTCCGGAAGGAGCACAGCTCATCGCATTTCATCAGCTCGCCAATCGCATATGCGTGGAGAACGCGCAGGCCATGGACAGAGCATTTCCGGCCGCCAGGTCGCGCAGTGAGCTCTTCGCGTTTCTCGCCCGAGCCACAAATTGGGGAGTCCGGGATCTGTCGAGCGTCACCCCGCCCCCGAGCATGGCGGAAGCCTTTGCCGATGAGATTTGGAACCGACGCGGAGTCGCAGCTGACCTCTTGGATCTCCAGCGTGCATTTGAGATCGGCGACAAAGCCGGCCAGGGTCGGGCTAAAGCCAAGCTGGCCACGGCCGAGGCAAAGGGCGACGAGCTAAATCGATCCCTTGGGCTCGCCAAATGCGCGCCGATCCTGCCGTCGCTCCCGGCATAGACTCGCCTGGATGCTCGGCCCATGCGAAGCTCGCCTCACCGACGTGCTGTTCGTCTTCGACGGGACGGTTCTTGAGCTGTTCGACCGCGGGCCTAACGGCTCGGCCCGGTTCCATCGCGAATTCCTGCCCGGGATGGCGATCGACCGCGGCATCCTCACGATCAACAACCCGGACAAGACCTACAACATCTTTCCCTTCTCCGAGGAGCAGCAGCCGGCCTTGGAAGAGCTGATGGCTTCCGTCGCCGCTGCCCGCGGCGCTTGACATCGATGAAGCGGATCGTGAAGCTCCCGCCGGTGCGCTGGAAGCTTGCCCTGATTGCCGCGACGCTGACAGCGTCTTTCCTCTTCGCCTCATCGGCGCAGGCGTATATCTACTGGGGCGACTCGCAGAACCAGACCCTCGGCCGAGCCAATAACGACGGCAGCGGGGTCAACGACAAATTCATTAAGACCGGCGTGTTGCCAGTGGCGGTGGCAGTCGACTCTTCCCACATCTACTGGGCAAACGAGCACGGCGGCTCGATCGGAAGGGCCAATATTGACGGCAGTGGCGTCAACGACAAATTCATCCCCGTCACCGGCGAACCCTCAGGGGTGGCGGTGAATGGCTCTTACATCTTCTGGTCCAACCTCAGCGGCAGCAAGGTCGGCCGGGCCAAACTCGACGGCACCGAACAGCTGCCCACCCTGATCAGCGCCCAGTCTCCCTGCGGGGTCGCGGTCGACAGCGGACATGTCTACTGGGCCAGCGTCGGCAGTCCATCTTTTATCGGTCGGGCGAGCTTCAACGGCTCTAACTTGACCCCGAATTGGGTGACGATGAACGCGGCGGGTCCCTGCGGAGTGGCGGTCAACAGCGCCAACATCTTCTGGGCAGACTCGGGATTCTTCGGGCCAAACGGCACCAATATCGGACGGGCGAACACAAACACTGGCCTGGGAGTCGATGAGAGCACGATCGGCAGTGCATCGGGGCCATGTGGGGTCGCCCTCGATTCGTCCAATCTCTACTGGGCAAACGCCGGGACCGGCACGATCGGGCGAGCCAACACAGATAGCACCGGCGTCAACGAGAACTTCATTGCCACCGGGGCAAACGAGCCCTGCGGCGTCGCCGTGGACGGCCTGGCGCCCCAGCCGCCGACGCCGCCGGTCGTGGTTCCCCCGACCGCGCCCTCGAGCGCATTCACGTTCGGCAAGCTGAAGCTGGACAAGGCGAGGGGGAGCGGGACTCTGACAATCGAAGTAGCGAGCCCGGGAACCGTCTCCTTCAGCGGCAAAGGCATCCGCAAGGGCAAGAGGGCCGCCGCCAAAGCCGGCAAGGTCTCACTCGCCTTGAAGCCAAACGGCTCGGGTCAGAAAACGCTCGACAGCAGCGGCAAGCTGAGCGTGAAGTTGAAGGTCACCAACACCCCGACCGGGGGCGCCGCCCTGACCAAGACGAAGTCGGTCACGCTGAAAGAGACGCTGGCAAAGTAAGCCTCAGCCGCCCTCGGGAGGCTGCGAGCGTTTGGCCGCCTCGCGAATCTGCTCCATCTGCTCCAGCACCGCCGCTTCGCCGCCGCGGCCGATGCCGGCGTTGGCGGGCGGGGTCCACTCGTTGCCGTTCGGCATCGTGAAGACTGGGTTCTCGGGCAGGGCGATGCGCTGGGGGTCGGCCGGGTCGACGAGAGCCTCAAAGCGTGCCCCGGGTGAGGTCGGAACCATCTGTTCCTTGCCGCTCAGCTTCAGCTCGGCCTCGTAGGGCTGCTCCCCCGGCGGCGTCAGCCGCAGACGAACGCTGCGCTTCGCGGAGAGCGACTGGTTGGCGCCAACGCTGCGCTCGGTCACGAACCTGCCGAACTCGACGCCGAGGATCTCGGCCGGCGCCCGCCGCCAGCTCTGCTCGGCCTCCTCCCGCTTTCGCTTGTCACGACCGAACATGCTTCCTACTTGCCCGCAGCAGGGTCGCGTTCGGCGCGGCGGTGGCGGAGGATGACGGGAGCGGCGTAGCCGATCAAGGCACCGACAGCGACAGCCGCCAGCAGGATCACGATCAGCGGCGCGTCGACGGTGAGGAAGAGCACATCGACCCGAACGCTCTGTGAGTTCTGCAGGGCGATGATCGCGACGAGGGTGGCGAGGCCGCCGATGATCCAGGCGCGCCAGTTGACCTGCTTGCTCTCTTTCGGCATCCCGCCTCATCCTAGAGCCGACACTCCGGGGAGACGAGAGGCAGATCAGGCCCCGTTGACCATCCCCGTTTAGTCGATTAATCTTGTGCGTCGGTATGGGCGCGAGCGGAGAACAGCAGGGGGTCACTTTCGTCACGCTCGGGCCCGAGGGCACCTGCCACGAGCGCGCGGTTCAGAACTACGCCGCCTTCCAGGGGATCGAGGACTTCGAGATGGTGCTGCTGACCGATTTCTTCGTCGGGCTGGAGATGGTCCGCGAGACGCCGGGCACGTTTCTCGTCCAGTGCAGCGCCCACCCGAAGGTGCACGAGATCACCGAGAAATACTGGACCGAGGTCTTTGTCGTCGACACCTTCATCTACCCGACCAAGCACCTGGTCGTGCTGAGCAGGCGCGATGTCGAGCAGCCGCGCTCGCTGGGGATCGTCCCCGCCACCAAGGGCTACGTGAAGGCGGAGCTGGAGGCCGGCAAGTGGGGTGAGGTGATCGACGTCGCTTCGAAGCCGCTCGTCGCCGAAGGCCTCAGCCGCGGCGACTACGAGGCCGGCCTCACCCATATGGAGCACTTCGAAGAGCACCCCGAGCTGCTGCGGCTCGACCTCGACATCGGCGAAATCGACACCACCTGGGTCGTCTACGGCAGCGAGAAGCGCTTCGAAGGCGACCTGATCGGGATCCCCTCGGCGTCTATATATAAGGACGCCGCCGCCGAACACGAGCCGGTTGGCGCCGCGACCGTGGCCAGCTGAACCTCAGCCGGCGAGCCTCCGTACCCCCAGACTCACGCGGCCTCGATTCAACGGCCGCTACGCGTATTCGTCCATGAGGAGGCAGAGATGTTGAAGCCGATCATGCGCCTGCCGGCGATCGCCGCCGTCGCAGTCGCCGTAGCCGTCGGTGGCAATGGGGTGGCGCTTGCCAATCACGGCGCCGACGACCCGGCGGGTCATCACCACCATCACCATCACGGCCACCACCATCACCACGAGGGCGTCAACCACCCCTAGCGCTGACGTTCAGCTCGCGGGCTCGTAGACCAGGATGGCGATCCCGTCGCCGACCGTCTGCGAGCTCGTGAGCTTCAGCGATGTCGTCTCCTCGGCGGGGCCGAAGAGGCGCTTGCCGCTGCCGAGCACCACCGGGAAGACCATCAGCCGCAGCTCGTCGACCAGGCCGTGCTCAAGCAGAGCCTGGACCAGCTGGGCGCTGCCGTGGACGACGATGTCGCCGCCCGGCGCCTGCTTCAGCTTCGAGACCTCCGCAACCAGGTCGCCGTCGAGCACGGTCGTGTTGTTCCACTCGCCCTCGCCCAGGGTCGAGGAGACGACGTACTTCGGCATCCCGTTGAACTTGTCGGCGAACTCACCCTCCATCGAGGGCCAGGCGGCGGCGAAGCCTTCGTAGGTCTTGCGGCCGAGCAGCAGCGCCTCGGAGGCCATCGTCTCCTCGAGCTTGAACTTGTCGCCCTCCTCGCCACGGCTGATCTCGAAGGTCCAGCCACCGTGCTTGAACTCCTCACCCCCGCCCGGCGCCTCGATCACGCCGTCCAGCGATACGAACTCGGTCACCACGATCCTGCCCATCTCGACCCCTCCTCATCGGTGTTTGACGCACTTCGCCTTCCGCTGCTTGCCCTTGTGACTCTTGCACTTGGCGGGCTTGTGGTTTTTCGCGGAGCCGTGATGGGCTTTCTTGTGGTGTTTGTGATGGGGAGGGAACCAGGGGGCGCCGGGCGGCGGCGTGCCCGGCACAACTGGCGGGGTGCTGATGGTGCTCCCCGGCAGGTAGGTGAAGACATCGTCGCGGGACTTCTTCCACTCGTCGTGAGGCAGCGTCTTCGCTTCGAGGCCGTCACCGTAGAGGTTGCTGGAGCCGTTGTCGGAGAGCAGCCGCACCGGCGAGCCGGAGACGAGCGGCTGGGGGACGGAGACGATCGACTCCCAGGCGGCCGGGTCTTCACCGCTGGCATCGCCGGCGGGCAGCGCGGTCGGCGATTTCACGGGCGCGTGGCCAGGGACGCCGTCCCAGCTGAACAGCGCGTAGCTGCCGCCCGCCGCCCAGGAGCCACCGAGCAGCAGGTATTCGTTGGCGGCGTTCTTGCGGATCTCGCGCAGGCTGAGGCCGCCGAGGTCGAGCAGGATCGGCTGCCCGAAGCTGGCGTGGACGGTCGTGTTCTGGCCGGGGCCGGCGGCAAGCGCGTCGAAGTTCGTGACCGGCACGATCAGCGCTTTGCCCGTCGCCGACGCCGGGCTCAGCGGCGCCCGGAAGGCGAGGTAGGCAGTGGTCGTGCTGCCGGGCGCGAACTCGAGGCCCTCGACGTTGAAGCCGTTGATCTCCTTCGGGATCTGGCCGGCGGCGGCCCCGGCGGCGAAGCCAAAGTGGTTGCCGTTGGCCTGGTCCCAGGCGATCAGGTCGGCGCGCAGGCCCCGGTAGTAGCCGCCGAAGCTGAGTTCGGTGGCCGCTCCTGAGCCGCTGATCGTGGCCGTGAAGAGGATGCTGCGGTCGGGCTTGAGGCCGCCCGACTTCGAGTTGCCCATCGAGCCGGTCCAGGAGATCGTGTTGCCGGAGCGGGCCGAGGCCTCGATGTCGATCTCTTCCGGGCCGCCCATCTGGGCGCCGAAGTTCCAGGTTTTGACCGGCGCGCC
Source organism: uncultured Conexibacteraceae bacterium (assembly GCA_964401995.1). Lineage (GTDB taxonomy): Bacteria > Actinomycetota > Thermoleophilia > Solirubrobacterales > 70-9 > DATCBF01. The sequence goes on from CAYOAP010000003.1 coordinate 78,183, forward strand.
GGAGCTGTCCTGATGGTAGAGGCCGAGCGTGTTGGTCTCGTCGTTGCCGACCAGCACGTAGCCGCCGCCAACGTCGATCGCGGTCGAGATGTCGCTGCTGCCAGTCAGGTAGCGCGTCGTCGCCGGAGTCGAGCTCGCCGCCGACGCCGCGTAATGCAGGACGACGGTCGCGGTCTTGGCTTCGGCGCCGGTCACAGTCAGCGTGATGTCGGCGTAGCCGACCCCCCCGGCGGGGGTGACCGAGATGGTGCGGGTCGCGCCGCTGCCAGTGACCGTGACCCCGGAGACCGCCGCCACCGCCGGGTTGCTCGAGGCGGTCGCCGCCACGGTCAGGCCCGAGGCAGGCGTGCCAGTCTGGGCGACGGTGACGTCATCGGTCGGGTTGGTCGGATCGCCGCCCGAGCCCTCCAGGGCGGGGGCCGCGAGTGAGATCGTCGGGTTCGGCGCGCCGGGGGGCTGCGGCGTCACCGCCGCCGACTGGGTCGAAGCCGGGCCGGGGCCGCTGCCGTTGATCGCGGCGACGCTGAAGGTGTAGGCGGTGCCGTTGGCCAGTCCGGTGACGGTGAAGCTCGTCGCCGCGGTCGGGGTCGTGATCGGCGCCTGGGCGACGCCGGCGATGAAGGGGGTGATCCGGTAGGCGGTGATCGACGAGCCGCCGGCGCTGCCCGGCGCCGTCCAGCTCAGTTCGACCAGGCTGTCGCCGGCGACGCCGGAGACAGCGGTCGCGGCGCCCGGCACCGCCAGGGCCGGGTCGGAGGGGGCGAGGGCGATCCCCCGGAAGACATTGCCCGCCGGGGCGGTCGCGATCGTCGTCTGGGCGCTCATCGAGGGCGGCGCGTTGAAAGCTGCGCCGTCGGTCATCGTCACCACCGAGTTGCCGGCCGCCGTGCCTTTGGTCGCGTAGAGGCGGAAGTGGCCTTCGGAGTCGACCTTGCCGGTCAGCGCCGCGTAGGCGTTGGTTTCGGCGCCGGCGTCGATCACCCCCTGATTGGTCCAGGTAGAGCCGTCCCAGGAGAACTTGAAGATGCCTTTGGTTTCCCGCACCACGTACATCGTGTCGGCCGTGGCCGCGCTCGCTTCGTGTTTGAGCAGGAGGATCGAGATGATTCCGCTGCCGTCGGCGCCGAAGCTCAGTGCCTGTGTCGGCGACTGGCCGGCAGTCGGCAGGCCGCTGGTGACATAGGTGCCGGCCGTGCCCTTCTCGCTGCTGAACCAGACGTTGCCGTCGGAGATCACCGCGGTGCGCGAGTTGTTCAGCGCCGCGTTGCTGGAGGAGACCGGCACGGTCTTGGAGACGATCACCGTCGGCGAGGAGGAGCCGAGCGGGACGTAAAGCAACGCGCCCAACGGGGCTGAGGTGTTGCCGTTGCCGGCGACGTAGAAGGCCGAGCCGTCGTTGGTGACGGCCCCGCGGATGTTCTGGGTCGTGAACGCCGTGCCCAACGTCGTGCTGGTGTCGACGGTGCCGACCGCGTTGATCCGGGCCACGTCGCGAGCGTCGGAGGCAGCCGCGGACCCGCCCACCGCCGTCGTGTAGCCGGCGATCGAGAGGTAACGCCCGTCGGCCGAGCGGGTCAGGCCGCCGACCGCGTTGGAGTCGCCCTGCAGCGTCAGCGGATTGTTGCCACCGCTGGCCACCGTCGGCAGCGGCCAGGCGGCGCCGTCGGAGACGCCGGTGCCGTCGAAGCGGGTCAGCGTCACCGCCTGCGTGGTCGACTGGGCCGGGATCTGGGTGACGACGAGGTGGTCGCCGCTGAGCGGATCGGGAGGCGCGGTGGCGCCGGCTAGGCCGGCCAATGCCAAGGCGATCGTCGCCAGCAGAACCACTGCCGCGCCAACTGGAACCACCCGCAACTTCATCGCTCGCATCGCTTCTCCCAGCCTTCGTGTGCCGTCTCGGTCAAGGTCGGGGCCAGCCTGTCCGAAGGCTTGGTCGAGGTCGTGAAGATGCGGACAACGGATCGTGAAAATTTTGTGTCGCGCGCCCGCGCGGTGCCATGATGGCCTCCATGGCGACGATCACCGAGTACGAGGCCGGGCAGATCGAGAAGGCAAACGAGGCCGGGCGGACGCCGGTGATCTTTATCCACGGACTCTGGCTGCTACCGAGCAGCTGGGACCGCTGGGCCGGCGTCTTCGAGGAGGGCGGCTACGCGCCGGTCAGCGCCGTCTGGCCCGACGATCCCGAGACGGTCGAGCAGGCGCGGACGAATCCCGACGTCTTCGCCAAGAAGACCCTCGGCCAGATCGCCGACCACACCGCCGAGGTGATCGCGGCGCTGGCCAAAAAGCCCGCGGTGATGGGCCACTCGACCGGGGGATTGCTGGCCCAGATAATCGCCGGGCGCGGATTGTCAGCGGCGACCGTGGCGATCGACCCCGGGCCCTTCCGCGGCGTCCTGCCGCTGCCGATCTCGGCCCTGCGCTCAGCCGGCCCGGTGCTAAAGAACCCGCTCAACCGCGGCCGCGCGATCACGCTGACGCTGGACCAGTTCAAGTACGGCTGGGCCAACGCCCTCAGCGAGGAGGAGGCAAAGGACCTCTACGAGACCTTCCACGTGGCGGCGCCGGGCGCGGCGCTGATGCAGATGGCAAACGCCAACCTCAACCCCTTCACCGAGGCCAAGGTGGCGACCAAGAGCCCCGAGCGCGGGCCGCTCTTGATCATCGACGGCGAGAAAGACCACACCGTCCCCTGGGCGATCGCAAATGCCTCCTACAAGAAGCAGCAGCGCAACGAGGGCGTCACCGAGATCGTCAAAATCCCGAACCGCGGGCACTCGCTGACGATCGACAGCGGCTGGCGCGAGGTCGCCGACACCGCCCTGGCCTTCGTCAAACGCTTCGCCTGACACACCGTTTGCTGCGCTGACCACACGGGGGTGTGGTCAAAACAGCAATCGGCGAACTGGTTCTCAGTAGGCGGTGTTGCGCGAGCGTGGGCGGGGTCGCGACTTGTAGCGGGCGGCGCGACCACGGTTCCAGAGCGCGCCGTCGATCTCGGCCGGGGAGAGGTCGCCATCCGTAGCGCCAGCGAGCAGCTCGATCGCGTGGACGGCGCAAGCACGTAGCTCCACCTCCTCCGGGGCGCCGTGCTCAAGCAGCTCGCCGGCGTCGATCGCCTGCTCCAGCGCCGGGTCGAGGATCAAGACTTCGTCCACCCGCAGCACGTGGGGAACGAGGTTGTCGGCGAAGGCGGTGAGCGTGCCGACATCGGTGAAGCTGGCGGCTCCGGCGCGGTCGATGTCGGCGGCGGCGAGCTGGGCGCGCTTGTAGAAGGGGACCGGATGGCCCTCATAAGTCGAGAGGTCGGCGAAGGCATCCCACTCGGCGAGCAGGCTGGCGAGCTCGACCGCCGAGTCGCCAGCAGCGTTGACCAGCGCCTCGAAGCAGCCGCCGTGCTCGGCGAGGAGGTGGGCGCCGACGTCATTAAGGGAGGCTGCGAACTGCCCCATCAACGGGTGGTCCTGATCCTGGCCGACCACAGCGGCGATCTCAGCGGTTGAGAGTCGGGTCAGTTCCTCCACCGTCCAGGCGCCGTGACCACCAAAGCGCTCGGTCACCCCCGCCTCGATCGTCGAGTAGCCGCTCAGCCCCGGCCGCTTGCGGATCGTCGGCCACCAGCCGGAGCCGAAGTTGATCGCGTTGAGGCAGATCGCGAACGCGGCCTGAGCCTCTCGATCTCCCTCTACATATATGGACGCATCAGCCTCCGACGTCTTGTCGGCTGTGGGCAGGGCGAGAGCGTAAGCCTCGATCGCCGCCCCGTCGATCCGCACCGAGCGAGCGCGGCCGGCGACCCAGGCGCAGGCCGCTCGCACCCTGTCGGGAACAGTCCCCATCGTCCCCGGAGCCTGTCACGTCCCACCGTGGGTGTTAGCGTGGAAGGCAGCGGCGCAGGCACGAGGACCCGCGCCAAGAGAGGAGATTTCATGGACGGTTCCGGCGCGCGCAAGGGTGGCTTCACCCGCAAAGAGCTGCTCGGCACCGGGGCCGGCGCGGCCTCAGCCCTGTTGCTGTCACAGGGGGCCGGGGTCGAGCGGGCGCTCGCTGCTGCCAAAGGCAAGCGCAAGGACGTCGCCGGGATGAACATCGTCCTCTTCCTCACCGACCAGGAGCGGGCGATCCAGCACTTCCCGCCCAACTGGCTGCGCCAGAACCTGCCGGGAATGCGGCGGCTGCGCCGGCATGGGCTCAGCTTCGAACGCGCCTACACCAACGCCTGCATGTGCTCTCCGGCGCGCTCGACCCTGATGAGCGGCTACTTCCCCGCCCAGCACGGCGTCAAATACACGCTCGAGGAAGACATGCCCGCCGACGAATACCCGCAGGTCGAACTGCCGACCGACCTGAAGAACCCGGCGACGGTGATGAAGGCCGCCGGCTACAAAGTCATCTACAAGGGCAAGTGGCACTGCTCGAAACCGGCCGGGGCGAAGGCCGAACCGTCCGACCTCGAAAAGTACGGCTTCTCGCGCTGGAACCCGCCCGACGCCGGTGCCAATCAGGACGTCTCCGAGGCCGGCGGCGGCAGCACCGACAACGACGGCCGCTTCATGAACTCGACCGGCAGCGGCGAAGCCGAAGGGATCATGCAGTACCTGAGCTCGAACGCGGCCAAGGAACAGCCCTTCTTCCTCGTCGTCTCGCTGGTCAACCCCCACGACGTCCTCTTCTACCCGAACGAATCCTTCGAAGAAGACGACTACGACCAGAGCTGGCTGGAAGGCGACATCGGCCTGCCGGAGACGGTCGGCGAAGACCTCTCGACCAAGCCCTCGGTCCAGGAACAGTTCCTGAAAATCTTCAACCTGACCGGGAAACCGAAAACGCCGCAGGAAAAGCGCAACTACCTCAACTTCTACGGCAACCTGATGCGCTCCTCTGACAGCTACCTGGTCAACGTGCTCGACAAGCTCGAAGAAACCGGGCTGCTCGACGACACGCTGATCGTCCGCACCGCCGACCACGGCGAGATGGGGCTGACCCACGGCGGCATGAGGCAGAAGAACTTCAACGTCTACGAGGAGGCGACGCGGATCCCGCTCGTCTACTCAAACCCGGTGCTGTTCCCGAAGCCGGTCCAGACCGACGCGCTGGTCTCCCACGTCGACTTCCTGCCGACCCTGGCGAGCCTGGCCGCGGCGCCGAAAAAAGCCCGCGCCGACTGGGAGGGGGTCGACTACTCCTCGCTCGTCCTCCATCCCTCCTCGCGCAAGACGACCCAGGACTACGTCGTCTTCACCTACGACGACTTCCAGTCCGGGCAGAACCACGGGCCGTACCCGAAACCGCCCAACCACATCATCAGCATTCGCGAGCAGCGCTGGAAGATCGCCAAGTACCACGACGTCGAACACAAGAAAAAGCCGCAGTGGGAGATGTACGACCTGAAGAACGACCCGCTGGAGAAGACCAACCTCGCCTATAGCGGCTACAAACGCTCGCCCGAGCAGGAGAAGCAGCTCCAGCGCCTCAAACGGAAGCTGGCGCGGGTCGAAAAGACCCGCCTGCAGCCGTTGTAGCCACCACTCTCTATACTCGATTTTAAGTAATCGAGAGAGGAGTGGTCGATGCGTCGCCATACCCTGGTTCTGATCGCGGTAACCGCTGTCGCCCTCGTGGCCGCGGTCGGCTCGGCCTCGGCCAAGCAGCTGCCGGTCATCTACAACGGCGCGCTCGGCTACGCCCATGCCAGCCCGAGCGCGAGCCCGCCCGGCGCCAACAATTTCTCCTGCCGGCCCGGCGCTGCCCACCCGCGCCCGGTGGTCCTCGTCCACGGCACCTTCGCCGACATGTCCGACAGCTGGCAGGCGCTCTCGCCGCTGCTGGCCAACCACGGCTACTGCGTCTTCGCCCTCAACTACGGCGCCCATAGCGGCAGCGATGCAGTGGGCGTCTATGCGGTCGGCGATGTCGCCGAATCGGCGGCGCAGCTCTCGAGCTTCGTCGACCGCGTGCTGGCCGCGACCGGCGCGAACAAGGTCGACCTGGTCGGCCATTCCCAGGGCGGGATGATGCCGCGCTATTACATAAAGCACCTGGGAGGCGCCGCCAAGGTCCACACCCTGGTCGGCCTCGCGCCCTCCAACCACGGCACCACCCTCAACGGCCTCTTCACCCTCTCCAACTACCTCCCCGGGGCAAACGCTTTCACTGGCAGCCTCTGCCCCGCCTGCGAAGAGCAGAGCGCGGGCTCGGCCTTCATCACCGACCTCAACAGCGGCGGCGAGACCACGCCCGGCGTCGACTACACCGTGATCGAGTCGCGCTACGACGAGGTCGTCACCCCCTACACATCCGCCTTCCTCTCCGGGCCAAACGTCACCAACATCACCCTCCAGAATCAGTGCCCGCTCGACCTCGGCGAGCACCTCTCGATGCCCTACGACCACATCGCCGACCGCGACGTCCTCAACGCCCTCGACCCCGCCAACGCGGTGCGGCCGAGCTGCACCCCAATCGCGCCTGTCACCGGCGGCTAACCTCGACCACAGCGAACTGCATCAAATTATCTATCTCCTGGATTGAGAATTTGATGCAGTTCGATCTTCCGACGACGAGAGGCATGTGATGAAACGGATCATGGTCCGCTACCGGGTCAAGCCCGACCAGGTCGAAGAGAACGAAAGGCTGGTTCGCGCCGTCTACGAGGAGCTGCGCCAGCTCAAGCCCGCGGCGATGCGCTATTCGACCCACCGCCTCGACGACGGGCAGAGCTTCGTCCACCTGCACGAGTCCGGGCCCGACTCGATCGCGATGACGGATCTGGAGGCGTTCCGCGACTTCCAGCGTGAGATCCGCGAGCGCTGCGAAGAGCCGCCGGTGGTCACCGAGCTGGCCGAGATCGGCGCCTACGACTCCGCGGAGGCGGGCGGCTAGAGCTCGATCTGGGAGCCGAGGGTGACGGTGCGCTCGCCCGGCAGCTGGAAGTAGTCGACCGGGCTGGCGGCGTTGCGCGCCATCGCGACGAAGAGGCGCTTGCGCCAGCGCGCCATGCCGGGGGCGGCGGTCGGGGTGATCGAGATCTGGGAGAGAAAATAGACGGCCCCGGCGACGTCGATCTCGCACTCGAGCCCGGTTTCCTCGGCCAGCTCCAGCAGGCGGGGGACGTTGGGCGAGTCCTGGAAGCCGAAACGGGCGGTCAGGTGGCTGATGCCGTCGTCCTCGTAGCCGAGGCTGTCGACGACCAGCCGTTCGGACTCGGGCACGTAGGGGGCTTTGGTCGTCTCGATCGAGATGATCACAACCGCCTCGTGCACGACGCCGCTGTGCTCGACCCCGGCCCGCAGCGCCAGCGGCGTCGTTTCGCGGCGGGCGTTGAGGTAGACGGCGGTGCCGGGAACGCGGGCCGGCGGCGGGTCCATCGCCCGCAGCTCCTCGACGAAGGAGCGCAGCGACCCCTCCTCCTCAATCCGAGTGGCGCGAACCGTCTCGCTGCCGCGCTTCCAGGTGCTGAGGATGGCGAACATCGCGGCGCCGACCGAGAGCGGGAACCAGCCGCCGTGGGCGGCCTTGGTCAGGTTGGCGCCGAGGAAGGCGAGGTCGACGGTGAAGAAGACGGCGGCGCCGAGCCCCACCAGCCAGCCCGGTTTGTGCCAGAGCGAGCGAGCAACGACGAGGAAGAGCAGGGTGTCGACGGTGATCGTGCCGGTGACGGCGATCCCGTAGGCGGAGGCGAGCCGGGTCGAGGACTCAAAGCCGAGCACGAGCGCGACCACGGCGGCGAACAGCGCCCAGTTGATCGCCGGCACGTAGACCTGGCCGATCTCCCGGGCCGAGGTGTGGCGGATCGTCAGCCGTGGCAGGAAGCCGAGCTGGACCGCCTGGCGGGTGACCGAGAAGGCGCCGGAGATGACCGACTGCGAGGCGATCACCGTCGCCACCGTCGCCAGCACCACCATCGGGATCCGGCCCCAGTGCGGGATCAGGAGGAAGAACGGGTTGTCGATCGCGCTCGGCGTGTCGAGGATCAGCGAGCCCTGGCCCATGTAGTTGAGGGTCAGGGCGGGGAAGACGACGAAGAACCAGGCGCGGCTGATCGGGGCCCGCCCGAAATGGCCCATGTCGGCATAGAGCGCCTCGGCGCCGGTGATCGTCAGCACGATCGCGCCGAGCGAGATGAAGGCGATGCCGGGGTGGCTGCCGAAGAACTCGACGCCGTAGGTCGGCGAGAGCGCCTTCAGGATCGCCGGGTGGGCAGCCACCCGGCCCAGCCCGGCGGCGGCGATCACTGCGAACCAGACCACCATCACCGGGCCGAAGACGCGGCCGATCACGTGGGTGCCGAAGCGCTGGATCGCAAAGAGGCCGGTCAGCACCGCGATCGTGATCGGCAGGACCAGCGACTCCAGGCTCGGCACCGCCACCTTCACCCCCTCGACGGCAGAGAGGACCGAGATCGCCGGGGTGATGATCCCGTCGCCGTAGAAGAGGGCGACGCCGAACATGCCGAGCGCGATCAGCAGCGCCTTGACGTTTTTGCGGCGCAGCGTCACCCCCTCGATCAGGGCGATCAGGGCCAGGATCCCGCCCTCGCCGTCGTTGTCGGCGCGCATGATGAAGAGGACGAACTCGATCGAGACGATCAGCGTGATTGACCAGAAGACGAGCGAGATCACGCCGAAGACGTCGACTTCGGTCGGCTTCACCGCCTGGTGGTCGGAGGAGAAGACGGTCTGCAACGCGTAGAGCGGGCTGGTGCCGATATCGCCGAAGACGACGCCGAGCGCGCCGAGGGCGAGCACCGCCATGCCAAGCTGGCGGTGGGAGGGCCGGGAAGCCGGCGTCGGGGAGGGCGCGGCTTTGGCCATCGAAGAGGGCATTCTCCCAGCATCCGAACAGGAGCCGCGAACCGCCGCGTTCGCTAGCTTGCTGAGATGAGCGCCACCGCCACAGATGCCCGCGACAAACGCTGGATCGCCCTGATCCTGCTCTGCGTCGCCCAGTTCGTCGTCGTCCTCGACGCCTCGATCGTCAACGTCGCCCTGCCGACGATCGGCAGCGCGCTCCACTTCACCGAGAGCAACCTGCCCTGGGTCGTCAACGCCTACGTCCTCACCTTCGGCGGCTTCCTGCTGCTGGGCGGGCGGATGGCCGACCTGCTCGGCCGCCGCCGCGTCTTCATCGCCGGGCTGATCATCTTCGCCCTCGCCTCGCTGGCGGGCGGGCTGGCGACCAACGCCGGCCAGCTGATCGCCGCCCGCGCCGTCCAGGGGCTGGGCGCGGCCACCCTCTCCCCCGCGGCGCTCTCGATCGTCGCCACCACCTTCCGCGACGGGGCCGAGCGCAACAAAGCCCTCGGCATCTGGGGCGCCGTTGCCGGCAGCGGCGGCGCGGCGGGCGTCCTGCTCGGCGGCGTCCTCACCGACGGCCTCGGCTGGCAGTGGGTGCTCTGGGTCAACGTCCCGATCGGCCTGATCGCCGCCGCGATCGCCCCCAGCCTGATCGCCGAGAGCCACGCCGAAGCCGAGACCCGCACCTTCGACGTCGCCGGCGCCGTCACCATCACCGGCGGCCTCTCGACCTTGGTCTACGCCCTGGTCGACGCCAACAGCGCCGGCTGGGGATCGACCCAGACCATCGTCCTGCTCGCCGTCGCGGTGGCGCTGCTGGCCGCCTTCGTCGTGATCGAGAGCCGCTCGAAGGCGCCGCTGGTGCCGTTCTCGATCTTCAGCATCCGCACCGTCACCGGCGCCGACGTCGTCGGCCTGATGGTCGGCGCCTCGCTGTTCTCGATGTTCTTCTTCATCTCGCTCTACATGCAGCAGGTGCTCGGCTACAGCGCGATCCGGGCCGGCCTCTCCTACCTGCCGCTGGCGGTCTCGATCATCCTCTCGGCCGGCATCGCCTCCGCCTTGGTGACCCGGATCGGGTTCAGGCCGGTGCTCGCCACCGGCCTGGTCTTGATCGGCGCCGGCCTGCTCTGGTTCTCCCAGATCTCCGTCCACGGCACCTTCCTCAGCGACATCCTCGGCCCCTCGCTGTTGGCAGCGGTCGGCCTCGGCTTCTCCTTCGTGCCGGTGACGATCGCCGCCGTCTCCGGCGTGCCCGATCGCGAGCAGGGCCTGGCCAGCGGGCTGATCAACACCGCCCAGCAGGTCGGCGGCGCGCTCGGCCTGGCGATCCTCTCGGCGGTCTCGATCTCGATCACCGGCAGCTCGCACGACCCCGCCGTCCTCACCGAAGGCTTTCAGTCGGCCTTCCTCGTCGGCGCCGGCTTCGCCGGGCTCGGCCTGCTGGCGACGCTGCTGCTGATCCGCGGCAGCGACAGCCGCGCCCACGTGGCGCTCGGCGACGGCGAGGCCGCAGGGCCGCCCGCCTCGGCCTGAGCAGCGGGCGCGGCTAGCATCGGGGAATGGAGATCCTGGTCGTCGAGGATGAGCAGGCGATCGCCGACTTCCTCAAGCGTGGGCTTGAGGCGGAGGGCTACGGCGCCACCGTGGCTGCCGACGGGGTCGAGGGAGAGCGCCAGGCGCTGGCCGGCGGGGCCGATCTGGTGATCCTCGACCGAATGCTGCCGGGACGCGACGGGATCGAGGTGCTGGCGGCGATCCGGGAAGCGAAGCCGGCGCTGCCGGTGATCGTGCTGACCGCGAAGGGGGAGGTCGCCGACCGGGTCGAGGGCCTCGACCGCGGCGCGACCGACTACATGACCAAGCCCTTCTCCTTCGCGGAGCTGCTCGCCCGGATCAGGGCCCGCCTGCGCCAGCCGGGCGAAGAGCCGGCGACGGTGCTCGAGGCGGCGGGCCTGCGGCTCGACCTGCTCGCCCGCCGGGTCGAGCGCGGCGAGCTCTCGGTCCGCCTGCCCGAGCGCGAGGCCGAGCTGCTCGCCTACCTGATGCGCCGCCCGGGGCAGGTCTGCACACGGGAGGAGCTGCTCGCCTCGGTCTGGGGCTACGACCATGACCCCGGCACCAACATCGTCCAGGTCTACGTCGGCTACCTGCGGCGGCGGCTGGGGCGGGAGGGCGCGCCCGCCCCGATCGAGACGATCCGCTCGGTCGGCTACCGGCTGGGCTCGGGATGAGGGGGGCGTGGGAGCGGCTTGGCCTGCGCGGCAGGCTGGCGCTCTCGATCGCCGCGATCGTCCTCTCCGCCTTCGCCGTCGTCTTCGTCGCCGTCCGCCACGAGATGGGCGACGAGTCGGGGGTGATCAAGCACGAGGAGGGGCGCGAGGCGAGCGGGCTCTCGCCTCCGGGCGCCGAGCCCGGCGAGGCCGCGGCGCTCTCGCCCGTCTCCGACGCCCAGGCCGAGGTCGAGCGAACCTTCCTGATCGCCGGCGCCCTGACCCTGGCGGCGGCGTTGCTGGCCGGCTACCTGGTGGCGGCGCGGACCGCGGCGCCATTGCGGCGGATGGCGGCGACCGCGGCCGCCGTCGACGGCGGCGACCTGACCCCGCGGATCAGGGTCGAGCCCTCGGCCGCGGTCGAGGTCCGCGCCCTGGCCGAATCCTTCGACCGCATGCTCGACCGCCTCGATGGCGCCTTCTCGCGCCAGCGCGGCTTCGTCTCCGACGCCTCGCATGAGCTGCGCACGCCGCTGACCGCGATCCGCGGCCAGCTCGAGGTGCTTGCCCGCGACGACTCACCAGGAGCCGAGGAGGTGCGGCGGGTGGAGGCGACGGTCCGGATCGAGATGGCGCGGATGGAACGGCTGGTCGACGATCTGCTCACCCTGGCCCGGCTTGACGAGGACGTGCCGCTGCAGCGGGTCGGGATCGCGCTCGACCCCTTCATCCGGGGCCTCGCCGAGGAAGAGTCGCCGGCCGCCGCCGAGCTCGCCGAGCTGGCCGCCGGCACGCTTCGAGCCGACCCCGACCGCCTCACCCAGGTGATCCGCAACCTGCTCGCCAATGCCCGCCGCCACGCTGGGCCAGGGGGACGGGTGGTGATCTCCTCGCAGGCTGACGGCGGCAGGGTCACGATCAGAGTCGATGACGACGGGCCCGGGATCGACCCGGCCGAGCGCGAGCGAGTCTTCGACCGCTTCCACCGCAGCGAGCCGGGGCGGGACCGCCACAGCGGCGGCAGCGGCCTCGGCCTGGCGATCGCCCGCTCGATCGTCGAGCTGCACGACGGCCGGATCTGGATTGAAGACTCACCGCTCGGCGGCGCCCGGGTGGCTTTCGAGCTGGGCGGCTTCGAGGCAGGCGCTTAGCTCGGAACCGCGTAGATCTGGCCACCGGATTCGACGACCTGTCTTGGCGCCAGGCCGCTCGGCGGCGGGCCGGCGATCACTTCGCCGGTTTCGGCGCTGTACTCGCCGCCGTGGCAGGGGCAGACGATGACGCCGCCTTCATAGCCGACCGTGCAGCCGGCGTGGGTGCAGACGGCGCTGAAGGCTTTGAGGTTGCCGGCGGAGTCGCGGATCAAGATGTCGGCCGAGCCGTCGGCGGGGTCGGGGTAGGTCGCCGCCTGGCCGCTGGGCAGGCGGTTGGCGGGACCGAGCTTGACCGCGCCCGCGGGCAGCGACGGCCCGCTCGGCGTCGCCCCTCCCGCGCCAGAGGAGGTCTGCGATGCGCCCGCGCCGGCGGCAGGCGGCGGCGATCCGCCGGCGCCCGAGTTCGCGCCGCCGGCGCCACCCGAGCCGGCGGTCAAGGTTCGTGGCGCCTTGTAAGAGCCCTTGAGCAGGGCTGAGACACCGGCGATCGCCAGCGCGAGGCCGGCGAACTCAGCCAGCAGGGCGCGCCGGGTCGAGGCGCTCGCCGCCGCGCCCGCCGGCGCCTCGGCGGCGGGCCGCAAGCTGGTGCGGCGGGCGGTCGCCGCGGACGGATGCCACTCGACGTTGTCGAGCGCGGGCTGGCCCTCGCTGCCGGCCAGGACAAAGGGAAGCCAGGCAAAGGTGAAGACGAGGTCGGGGCCGAGGAAGTAAGGGGTCGTGTGCCAGCTGGCGGTGAGGAAGAGGATGAAGTTGAGCGCCATGCCGCCGGCGGCGGCGAGCCGGGTGAAGAGGCCGGCGGTGACCAGCAAGCCGATCAGGATCTCGGTGATCGCCACCCCGACCCCGGCCAGCTCCGGATGCGGCAGGGCGAACGCGCGCAGCAGGAAGCCGCCGGGAGTGCCGGCGGCGAAACCGTGCAGCTGGGTGCCGATGTAGGTGGAGGCGCCGGCGTGGAGGAAGCCGGGATCGCTCAGCTTCTGCACGCCGGCGTAGACGAAGGTGGCGCCGAGGAAGAGCCGCAGGGGGAACAGCGCCAGGCCGGGGGTGAGTGTCTTCGCCCGCATCCGCACCACCGTCGAGCCGGCGGCTAAACCTCCGCTCAGAGCAAGATGAGAGATCTCTCACCAAAGCGTTAGGAAGCGGCAAGCCGGCGCTCCGAGCATTGCCGTGTGTACCAAGCGCAGCCAGCTCCAGCCCGTGACGGCGTCGCCGCCAACGCCCGCCTCACCGGCGGCGCGGCGATTCTGCTGCTGGCGCTGCTGGCGGTCGAGGGGGCGACAATCCCCTTCCTCGGCCCGCTGGTCGGCCCTCACATCTTCATCGGCATGCTGCTGATCCCGCCGGTCCTGCTCAAGCTCGGCAGCACCGGCTGGCGCTTCGCCCGCTACTACAGCGGCAACGCCGCCTACCGGCTGAAGGGGCCGCCGAACCTGGTGATGAGGATGCTGGCGCCGGGCGTCGTGCTCACCACCCTGGCGCTGTTCGCCAGCGGCGTCGCCCTGCTGATCGCCGGGCCCGAGAACGACACCCTCAGCCTCCTGCACAAGGCCAGCTTCATCGCCTGGTTCGCGCTGATGGCGATCCACGTCCTCGGCCACGTGCTGGAGCTGCCGGCGCTGGCGCTGCCCGACTGGCGCAAGAGCGGCGGGCGCGAAGCGGAGCTGTCCGGGGCGGGGCTGAGGCTGACCCTCCTCGCCTCCTCGCTGACCGCCGGCGTCGTCCTCGCTCTGGCGACGATCTCGCTCGCCGGCCCCTGGCTCTCCCAGGCGGGCGGCGGCTGAGGCTCAGTCGTCGGCGCCGTGGCCGCCGCCTCCACCGCCAGAATCGTCCCCCTGCCTTCCAGCCGGGGAGGCCGGGACCGGCGGTTCGGGCGGAAGCGCTTCTTCCGGCGGCTGGGCAGGCGGTGGCGGTTCGGCGGGAGGGCTTTCTGACGGGCCGCCCTGCCGCTGGCTGTGCTCGTGGCGGTGACGGTGGCGCCGATGGCCAGGCGCGCCCTCGGCCCGTGCCGGGGCCAGCGCGTCGCCGGCAGAAATCGGTTCGGAGGCGAGCCCGATCTGGCGGCTGGCGAGGCTGCTGGCGGCAACCGAGACGCCGGCCGCGATCAGGATGCCGAGCAGCGCCAGGCCAACCCAGCGCAGGGTCGCGGGCACCTTCATCGGCATCTCCGGCCGCAGAGATTCATCAAGCAAAGGCTAGGACAGCGCGGGTAAAGGCCCGGCAAACTCACGTCTGCCTCCGCCCGGGCCGTGCGCCGGCGAAGGAGACTGTCGCCCGGGCGCCGCCGCCCTCCACGCTGGCGAGCGCCACCTCGCCGCCCCAGCGCCGGGTCAGCTCGCGGGCGATCGGCAGCCCGAGGCCGGTGCCGCCGGGGCCGGCCCGGCCGCTGCTGCCACGGCTGAACCGCTCGAAGACCGCCTCCTCCTCGCCGGCGGCCAGGCCGGGCCCCTGGTCGACGATCTCGATCTTGGCGGGGCTCGATTCGATCGTCACCGTCGCTCCCGCGGGCGAGTAGTTGATCGCGTTCTCAAGCAGAGCGTCCAGCGCCCGGTCGAGGTCCGCCGCCGCGCACCAGACGCTGCCGCCCGCAGCCGCGGTGGCGAGGCGCAGGCCGACCTTCCGCTCGCCGGCCGACCGCCGCCAGCGCTCGCCGGCGCGCTCGGCTGCCGCGGCGAGGTCGACCTCCTCTCCAGGCAGCTCTCGCTCGCCAGCACGGCTGAGGACCAGGAGCTCGTCGACCATCTGGGCCAGCCGGTCGACCTCCAACATCCCCGCCTCGACGTCGGCTGCCGCCGGATCGTCGGCCCCAAGCCGGCCGCCTAAGCTCTCCAGCCGCAGCCGCAGCCCGGTCAGGGGCGTCCGCAGCTGGTGGGAGGCGTCGGCGACGAAGTCCTGCTGCGCCCGCAGCAGCCGCCTGATCCGCCCGGTCATCTCATTGAAGGCCCGCGCCAGCGCGCGCTGCTCAGCGCTGCCTTCGACATCGACCTGGGAGTCGAGGTCGCCGGTGGCGACGTTGCGCGCCGCCAGGTCGAGGCGGCGGATCGGGCGCGCGATCCGCTGGGCGACCACGGCGGCGGCGGCGAGGCCCAGCAGCCCGACGACCCCGGCCAGGGCCGCCAGGTCGAGGATCGAGGTCTGGACCGCCTTGTGCACGGCGGCGACGCTCTGGGTGATGCGGACCGCGCCGGCCCGGCGGCGGTGGCTGAGGACCGGTGCCGCGGTGGCGAGTATTTCCGCGCCCAGGGTCTGGCTGTTGCGGGTGATCTGCTCGCTGCGGCCGTGCAGCGCGGCCTGGATCTCCGGCCGGTCAGCGTAGCTGCGGCCCGCCGGCGCCCCGGCCGAGTCGGCGAGCAGGCGGCCGCGGCGGTCGACGACGATGACGCGGCCGCGGACGCTGTCGGCCGAGACGCGGACCAGATGCTCCAGGCCGGAGCGCTGGGCGGGGCCGAGCAGCTCCGAGGCGGAGGCCGCGACGACCGACGCCTGGCCGGCGGCCTGGCCACGCACCTCGGAGTCGACCCGGTCGCGCAAGCTCACCGCCAGCGGCACGCCGAGGGCGATCAGCGCCAGCAGCATCACGTAGGCGAGCGCCAGCAGGAGGGTGGCCCGCAGGCTTACGGCGCCCCGCCCTTCCCAGCCGCGAAGCGGAAGCCGACCCCGCGCACCGTCTCTATATAGGCGGGGCGATCGGGATCGTCGCCGAGCTTGCGCCGCAGCCAGCCGATGTGGACGTCGAGCGTCTTGGTCGAGCCGAACCAGTTGACGTCCCAGACCTTCGCCATCAGGTCCTCGCGGGTGACGACCTTGCCGGCGTGGCGCATCAGCTCGGCCAGCAGGTCGAATTCCTTGCGCGAGAGCTCCAGCGCCTCGCCGCGCAGGGCCGCCCTGCGCGCGGCCGGATCGAGCTCGAGATCGCCGACCCGCATCGCCTGCTCGGCGGCGCCGTCGCGCGGGGCGCTGCGGCGGAGGACGGCGCGGATCCGGGAGATCATCTCGGCGGCACTGAAGGGCTTGACCACGTAGTCGTCGGCGCCGAGCTCGAGGCCGACGATCCGGTCCATCTCGGCCCCGCGCGCGGTCAGCATCACGATCGGCACGTCGGAGTGGCGGCGCAGCTCGCGGCAGACGTCGCGGCCGTCGCCGTCGGGCAGGCTGAGGTCGAGCACCACCAGGTCCGGGGGCGCGTCGCCGGCGAGCCGCAGCGCCTCGGCAGCGGTCCCGGTCACCACCGCCTCGAACCCGGCCCGCCGCAAAGCCTCCGCGAAGGGCTGGGAGATCGAGTCCTCGTCCTCGACGACGAGGATGCGGCCAGCCGGGCCGGGCTTGTCGCTCATGGCAGCCACTGTACGCCGCCGACGGGCCTAAAACGGGATCTATAGGCGCGTTTTAGGCCCATCGGCCAATGTTTTGCCATTCCTTTGCTTGGGCCTGGGCCGCGCTTCAACGCCGCCTCCGCAAACTGCCAAGGGCAATCGGCCAGGAGGTATTCCATCGTGAAGAGCAAGATCAAAACGCGAGTCGCCGCCGGGGCGACGATCATCGGCCTCAGCGGCCTCGCCGGCGTCGCCCTCAGCGCGGGCGGCCAGAAACCTTCGCTCGTCGCCGACAAGCCATTGGTCCAGACCAAGGTGATCCGGCGCACGATTCACGTCACCAAACACGTCAAGCCGAAACACCCGGCCGGGATGGGCGCGGGCTGGAGCGCGTCCCCGCGTGGGGGCGGCGCCGCGGGCGGCTCAAGCGGCGCGGTCACCACCGGCTCATCCTCGACCAGCGGCGGCGGCTCGACCACTTACTCGACTTCCGCGGCGCCGGTCGTGACCGCGGCCAGCGGCGCCTCGTCCGCGCCGACGGCGACACCGAGCCCCGAATCGGCGCCGGTCGTCACCCACAGCAGCGGCGCCCACTCCGCGCCCACGCACTCGACCGGCGGCGGCTCTGCCGGCGCCACCGCGCCAGTCGTCACCCACAGCAGCGGCGCCAGCGCGGGCAGCGGAGGCAGTGGCGGCGGATCGACCTCCGCCCCGGTCGTCACCCACACCAGTGGTGGCGGCGGGGCTGGCGGTGGCGGGGAGCACGAGGGAGGCGGCCACGATGACTGAGCGCGCCCGCGCCCGCCGGCCCGGGCCGGCCCTCGTGGTCTGGAGCTCGATCGCCCTCTTCGCCGTCCTCTTCGCCCTGCTCACCTACCGGATGGCGGCCGAAGCCCCGCCGGCGCAGCGGCCGGTCCTGGTCCGCCAGCTGGTCAAACGCAAGATCGTCACCACCATCGTCCCCACGCCCGGACGCACCAGCGTCTCCAGCAGCGGCACGGCCGCCGGGATCTCCGCGCCCGCTTCCGCCCCGGTCACGACGAGCGCATCCTGAGATGAGCGGGCACGACATCACCTTCGACGCGATGGGCTCGCATGTGCGGCTGCTGATCGGCGAGCCGGGACCCGGGATGGCCCCGGCGGCCGCGGCCGCCGAGCGGGCCCGGCAGTTCGTCACAGAGTTCGACCTGGCGCTCTCGCGCTTCAAAGCCGACAGCGAGCTCTCGGCCCTGAACCGGGACCGCCGCGAATGCGTGCCCGCCTCCGACCTGCTGCGCCGCGCGGTCAAGGCCGGGCTCGAGGCGGCGGAGCGCAGCGGCGGCCTGGTCGACCCGACCCTGGTCGGCGAGATCGAGAGCGCCGGCTACGTCGCCTCGCGCGCCGGCGTTCCCGGCGCGCCGCTCGCCGCGGCCCTGGCAGAGGCGCCTCCCCGCCGGCCGGCGCAGCCGAGCCCGCGGGCGCGCTGGCGCCAGTTCAGCGTCGACGACACCGTGGGCACGATCACCCGGCCGCCGGGCGTGCGCTTCGACACCGGCGGCGCCGGCAAGGGGCTGGCCGCCGACCTGATCGCCGCCCGCCTGCGCGGCTACTCCCGCTTCATCGTCGACTGCGGCGGCGATATCAGCATCGGCGGCGCCGATGCCCTGGTCCATCCCTACGAGGTCCTGGTCGAGCACCCGCTGACCGGCGAGCGGGCCTACGTGCTGAAGCTCAGCTCCGGCGCGGTCGCGACCTCGGGCCTGAACGTGCGGATCTGGCGCGACGGCGACGGCCGTTACGCCCACCACCTGCTTGACCCTGCCAGCGGCGAGCCTGCCTGGACCGGCCTGATCGGCGCCACCGCCCTCGGCGACACCGCGGTCGAAGCCGAGACGCTGGCCAAGGCGGCGCTGCTCTCCGGCCCGGCCGGCGGCCGCGAGGCCCTCGGCGGCCGCGGCGGCCTGCTCGTCCACGACAGCGGCCGGGTCGAGACGGTCGGGCCGCTCAGCGCCAAGCCCCGGATCCGCTTCCCCGAGGAGCAGCGATGAACTCGGCTGCCTCAACCGCCCTGCAGACCCACGGCTGGTGGCTGGCGAGCCGCGCCTCGGGCCTGCTCGCCCTCGTCCTGGTGACGATCTCGGTCGGCCTCGGGCTAGCGATGGCAGGCAAGGTGATGCGCCGCCCCGGGCTCTCGCGCAAGCTGCTGGCCATCCACGAGCAGACGGCGCTGGCCGGGATCGTCGCGATCGCCGTCCACGGCATCACCCTGCTCGGCGACCCCTGGCTGCATCCCGGGATCGCCGGCGTCACCGTCCCCTTCACGATGGGCTTCCGCCCGCTGTGGACCGGGCTTGGCGTCCTTGCCGGCTACCTGGCGGCGCTGCTCGGCCTCAGCTTCTACGCCCGCAGGCGGATCGGGGCACGGCTCTGGCGCAAGGCGCACAGGGCGACGGTGCTCGTCTACGTGCTTGGCCTGGTCCACGCCTTCGGCGCCGGCAGCGACGCCTCCACGGTCTGGTTCCGCTGGTGGGTCCTGGCCACGGCGCCGGTGATCGGCGGCCTCTTCGCCTACCGCGCCCTGCGCGGCGCGTTGCCAAAAAGAACAGCAATCCCAATCGGAGAGGCGGCCTGATGAGCGACAAAGGAATCCTGATCGTCGGCGGCGGGCTCGCCGCCCAGCGCTGCGCCGAGACGCTGCGGCGGCGCGGCTACGAGGGGCCGGTGCGGATGGTCTGCGCCGAGCCCGACCCGCCCTACGACCGGCCGCCGCTCTCCAAGGAGCTGCTGGCCGGGACCGCTGGCGACGAATCGGTCGCCTTCCGGCCCACCGGCTGGTATGAGGACAACGAGGTCGAGCTGCTGCTCGGGGCCCGCGCGGCCAGCCTCGACCCGGCGGCCCGCGCCGTCAGCCTCGACTCCGGCGCCGAGCTCGGCTACGAGCAGCTGCTGGTCGCGACCGGCAGCGCGGCGCGGCGCCTGCCTTTCCTCGACGGCTACGAGAACGTGCACTCGCTGCGCACGCTCGATGACGCCCGGCGCCTGCGGGCAGAGCTGGCGCCCGGCGCGCGGCTGGCGATCGTCGGGGCCGGCTTCATCGGCCAGGAGGTCGCCGCCACCGCCCGCCGGCGCGGGGTCGAGGTGACGATGATCGAGGCGCTGGCGGCGCCGCTGGCGTCGATCCTCGGCACCGAGCTCGGCGGCTGGTTCACCGAGCTGCACCGGAGCGAGGGGGTGCGGGTGATGACCGGCGCGATGCTGGAGGGCGCCCGCGGCGGGCGCAGGGTCGAGGAGCTGACCCTCGCCGGCGGCGAGCGGCTGGCCTGCGACGCCGTGGTCGTCGGCGTCGGCACGGCCCCGGCGACCGCCTGGCTGCGCGGCAGCGGCCTCGGCGAATCCGGCGTCCAGACCGACACCTGCGGCCGCAGCAGCATTCCGGGCGTCTTCGCCGCCGGCGACGCCTGCGTCCCCTTCGACCCCCGCTTCGGCTGCCACGCCCGCACCGAGCACTGGGACGCCGCCGCCTGGCAGGGCGCTGCGGCCGCCCGCTCGATGCTCGGCGACTACCCCGGCACCCCGCCGCTGCCCAGCTTCTGGAGCGACCAGTACGAGCGGCGCATCCAGTGCGTCGGCCACGCCCACCAGGCCGACGCGTTCGTCCTTGACGGTGACCCAGCGGAGCGTGATTTCGAAGCCGTCTTCACCCGCGGCGGAGTCCCGGTCGCCGGCCTCACGGTCGGCCGCCCGCGCTCGATCCCAGCCCTGAAGAAGCGAATCGAGCGCGGGCACTGGCCGGCCAAGGCACTACGAGAAGAGGAGGCAGCCGCATGACCTACATCCCTGTGGTCGACCCTGGAGAGTGCAGCGCCCACGGCGATTGCGTCGAGATCGCGCCCGCCGTCTTCCGGCTCGACGGCGACGTCGCCGTCGTCATCGGCGCCGGCCCTTTCGAGCTGATCCTTGAGGCGGCCGAAGCCTGCCCGGCGGTGGCGATCTCGGTCATCGACGAGGCGAGCGGAGAGGCCGTCTTTCCCTGACCCCCGGCCTGCCGGCTCGCCCGTCCAGCCCCTACCGCGAGGTCGAGGGCTGCGGGGCGGGCCGGCTCAATTTGGCCAGCAGCAGGACCAGCGCCGGGGCGGCGGGGATGGCGAGGACAGCGAGGAACCAGGGCTGGCTCGCGTCGGTCCCCGAGCCGAGCGAGTGGACGATGGCGAGCAGCCAGAAGATCGCGGTGAGGCGGTGGAGCGAGCGCCAGCGCGACTGGCCGATCCAGCGGCGGGCGTAATAGGAGAGGCCGAGCGCCGCCAGCGCCCAGCCGGCGCTGATCCCGAGCCCGGTCCAGAGCGCGCGGTAGGCGCTGGTGAAGGGGACGGCGATTTCGACGATCGTCGGGTGCAGGAAGTGGTCGCCGAGCAGGGCGGCGCCGTGGACGGCGACCGCGACCAGAGTCGCCAGCGAGAGCGCCTCGTGCAGCGCCCGGAAATCGCCGCCCATGCCCTTGATGCCGCCGCGCCTGCCGATCAGGAGCCCGGCCCCGACCGCGACGCTGGCCAGCGTCATCGCCGCGATCCCGGCGGCGCGGCTAGTGATCCAGAAGATGTGCGGCCCGACCGAGGCCGAGGTGGTGGCGATCACGAGGCGCTGGTGACAACCGGTTCGGGTTCAGGCGCGACTTCGATTTCCGCTTCCGGTTCGGGCGCAGCTTCCACTTCGGGTTCGACTTCGGGTTCGACTTCTGGGGCTGCTTCGACTTCTGGGGCTGCTTCGACTTCTGGGGCCGCTTCGACTTCCGCTTCGGCTTCTATTTCAGGTTCGGTGGCCACTTCCGCTTCGACCGGCGCCGCCGCGGGGGCCGGCTTGCGATTCCGGTTCGAATCGGCCAGCTTGCGCGTCGTCGCGTAGCTGCGGCTGAGCGCCGGGTCGTTGCCGGTCACGAGCTGGCCGAAGACAATCGCCCAGGCGACCGCGAACAGCGCCAGCGAGGCGCGGATCGTGCGGGCGCGGATCGAGCTGACACGGCGGCGGCGGGCGCGGATCTTGGCTCGGGCGAGCCCCTTTGCCTCAAGGCGGCGGAAGTCATCCATGCGGGCCATGCTGCGTTCGCTTCCCTAAGCGCAGGCAAACCAACCCTGAGAAAGCTCTCACGTGCAACCGGGCTTGCAGTCAAGGTATGGGCGACCGTGCCCGCCCCCCGCGCCCATCGCACGCCCGGCCGCCACCTCTACTGGCGCCTGGCCCAGCGCCGCCACCTGCTGCTGCGCGGCGGCGGCGTCGCGGCCTTGCTGGCCGTGGTCGGGCCCGGCATCCTCGCCGGCCTCTCCGACGACGACCCGGCCGGGATCACCACCTACTCGATCCTCGGCGCCAAGTACGGCTACGAGCTGCTCTGGGTCCTCGCCCTCTCGACCGCGGCGCTGATCGTCTTCCACGAGCTCGGCGTGCGGCTGGGGATCGTCACCGGCAAAGGGCTGCTGACCCTGGTCCGCGAGCGCTTCGGCAAACGGTCGGCGGCACTCGTGCTCGGGGCGCTGGTGATCGCCAACACCGGCACCCTCTGCGCCGAGTTCGCCGGCGTCGCCGCCGGGATGCAGCTGCTTGGCGGCGTCAGCCGCTACCTCAGCGTCCCGGCCGCGGCGCTCGGCGTCTCGCTGCTGGTCCTGCGCGGCACCTTCCGCTACGTCGAGCACGTGCTGCTGGCGCTCAGCTCGGTCTTCATCGCCTACGTGATCTCCGGCGTCCTCGCCCATCCCGACTGGGGCGCCGCGGCCAAGGGCCTGGTCGTCCCGAACCTGCCGCTCAACCGCGAGACGGTGCTGGTCGCGGTGGCGACGATCGGCACGACGCTCGCGCCCTGGGGCCTGGCCTTCATCCAGTCCTACGCCGTCGACAAGAAGCTGAAGGTCAAAGACCTGCGCTACGAGCGGATCGACGTCATCACCGGCGCCGTGCTCACCGGGGTGATCGGCTTCTTCGTCGTCATCGCCTGCGCGGCGACGCTCCACGTCCAGGGCATCGAGATCAACGACGCCGGCGACGCCGCCCGCGCGCTCGAGCCGCTCGCCGGCAGCGCGGCATCGACCCTCTTCGGCCTCGGCTTCCTCGGCGCGGCGCTGCTGGCGGCGGCGATCGTCCCCCTCTCGACCGCCTACTCGGTCTCTGAGACCTTCGGCCGCAAAGCCGACATCGACGACAGCTTCGCCGAGGCTCACGTCTTCTACCTCAGCTACGGCATCGTCGTCATCGTCGCCGCCATCCTCGTCCTCATCCCCGGCGCGCCGCTGATCCCGATCCTCTTCCTCTCCCAGGCGCTCAACGCCGTCCTGCTGCTGGTCCTGCTCCCCTTCATGCGTTCGCTCGGCGGCGACCGCGAGCTGATGGGCAAGCACGCGATGGGCCGCGGCGACCGACTCGCGACCGGCATCGCCCTCGCCGTGATCGCGGTCTCGGTCCTCGCCCTGGGCGTGCTGACCCTCTTCTAACCCCGAACTGCATCAACTTCTCTACCTGGCAGATCCAAAAGTTGATGCAGTTCTGCCCTGGCGGCGGGGGTCAGAGGGCGAGGCTGAGGGTCAGCATCACGGCCGCGCCGATCGCGACGCCGATGCTCGGGCCCGCCCGCTGCCGCCCCCCGTAGGCCTGGGGCAGCAGCTCGACCGCGATCAGGGCGAGCATCGCGCCGGCAGCGAAGGCGAACGAGAAGGGCAGCAGGCCGTTGATCCGCTCGACCGCGGCGAAGGCGATCAGGGCGCCGACCGGCTGCGGGGCGCTGGTCGCGACCGCCGCCCAGAACTGGCGGCCGCGGCTGAAGCCCGCCTCCTCCATCGGGATCGCGACGCTGGTCCCCTCGGGGATGTTCTGGATCGCGATCGCCAGGATCACGAAGAGGCTGAGCCCGGCGCGGTCGGAGGCGAAGGCGGTGCCGACCGCAAAACCCTCCGGCAGGCTGTGGACGAAGAGGACGAGGAAGACCAGGGCCGAGGTCCGCGTCCCGGGGCCGCTGCGCCCCATGAAGTGGGCGTCGGCGGGCAGCAGGCGGCGGGCGCCAACGAGGAAGCCAATTCCGACCGCGAGGCCGAGGGCAACCGCGACGGCAGAGCCTTCTTCGGTCGCGGGGATCAGCAGCCCGGCGACCGCGGCCACGCCCATCACCCCGGCGGCGAAGCCGAGCAGGAACGGGGTCAGCTCGGCGGCGCGGCGGCCGAGCAGGAAGACCGGGATCGCGCCCAATCCGGTAGCCAAAGCGGTGCCACAGGCGGCAAAGAAGAGGACGACCGCCTGGGGCATGGCACGGACGTTACGTCCTCCCTAGATTGGGGGCATGAGCGAGAAGGCCCTGCGGATCGAGAACCTGGTCAAGCGCTACCCGACGGGAGTCGAGGCGCTGCGCGGGGTCTCGATCGAGATCAAGCCCGGTGAGTTCTACGGCCTGCTCGGGCCCAACGGCGCCGGCAAGTCGACCCTGATCCACTGCACGACGGGGCTGGCGCAGCCGACATCGGGGGCGATCGAGGTCTTCGGCCACGACGCGATTCGCGACTACGCCAAAGCCCGGCAGGCGGTCGGCCTGGCGCCGCAGGAGATCAATATCGACTGGTTCCTCACGGTCGAGGAGACGCTCGACTTCCACGCCGGCTACTTCGGGATGCCCAAGCGCGAGCGCCGCGAGCGGACCAAAGAGCTGCTGGAGGCGTTCTCGTTGACCGCCAAGCGCGACGAGCGCACCCGCACCCTCTCCGGCGGGATGAAGCGCCGGCTGATCCTGGCCCGGGCGCTGATGCACCGGCCGCGGCTGCTGATCCTCGACGAGCCAACCGCCGGGGTCGACATCGAGCTGCGGCTGGAGCTCTGGCACTACGTCCAGAAAATCAACCAGGAAGGGACGACGATCCTGCTCACCACCCATTACCTGGAGGAGGCCGAGCAGCTCTGCGATCAGATCGCCTTCATCGCCGACGGCCAGATCGCCGCCCAGGGCAGCAGCGCCGGCCTCGCCGAGCGCTACGGGGTCGCCAACCTCGAGGACGCCTACCTGGAGCTGGTCGGGCGCAAAGAGCTCTCGCGCTCACGGGTCGAGGTGCTCTGATGAGCGCTGCCCAGATCCGCTTCATCACCCTCTGGCGGCGGGAGATCAGCCGCTTCATGAAGATCAAGAAACAGACGCTGGGCGGGCCGCTGCTGGAAACCTTCCTCTACATCTCCGTCTTCGGCGCCGCCCTCGGCTCGCGGATCAAGCAGCTGCACGGGATCGAATACATCGTCTTCGTCATCCCCGGCCTGATCATGATGGCCTGGGCGACCAACTCCTTCACCAACAACTCCTCCTCGATCCTGCAGCAGAAGTTCCAGGGGGCGATCCACGACCAGCTCTCCTCGCCGGCCTCGCCGCTGGAGTTGCTGCTCGCCTTCTCGCTCGGCGGCTTCGTCCGCGGGATGCTGGTCGCGCTGCTGACCTTCCTCGCCGCCTCGCTGCTGGTCGACCTGCCGGTCGACAACATCCTCGTCCTCGTCCCGTCGCTCTTCCTCGTCGGCTTCTTCTTCTCCCAGCTCGGGGTGCTGATCGGGGTCCGGGCCGAGCAGTTCGACGACGTCGCCTTTGCCCAGACCTTCGTCCTGCAGCCGCTGATCTTCCTTGGCGGCGTCTTCTACTCGGCGGCGCTGCTGCCCGAGCCGTTTCAGACGCTGACCAAGTTCAACCCCGTCTACTACATGATCTCCCTGGTCCGCTACGGCTTTGTCGGCTTCACCGAAGTCAGCATCCCGCTCTCGCTGCTGGCCCTGACCGCGGCCACCGTCGCCATCTTCCTCGTCAACCTGCGCCTCTTCTCGCGGGGCTACAAGCTGCGGGCGTAGGCCGGCTCAGCCGCTGTGCCGTAGAAGCTGAGCGAGTACTCGGCGAGGCTGGGAGCGAGGTCGGGAAGGCTGGCGGTCTCGTTTGCCAGCACCTTTTGCGCGATCTGGCCGGCGATGCCGCCGACGATCACCGATTCGACCGCTGGCGGCGGCTTCGTCGTGCCGGGCGCCCCCAGCGCGCCGAGCTGCAGCAGGCCGCCGTAGCGTCGCATCCACCCCAGGTAGTGAGCGGCGACGTCGGGGCCAGCAGCCGGGGCCTCGATCAAGACCAGCCGGGCCAGGTCAGGCTCGCGGGTAAGGAACTCGAGGCCGGCGCGCAGCGAGGCGGCGATCCGGCTGGGCAGATCCTCCTTCAGATAGCAGGGGAGGGTGAACGCCCCGAGCAGGCGCTCCTGGCAGTGCTGGTGGACGGCGACGAAGCAGGCGTGCTTGTCGCTGAACTGGTTGTAGAAGGCGCCGCGGGCGACGCCGGCGGCGCCGACGATGTGGGCGACGGTGGTCGCTCCCAGGCCGTGCTCGGCGATCACGGCCGGCATCGCGGCGACGATCCGCTCGCGCTGATCCTGAGCCACGGCCTCCGGCGAGCTCACCTCTGCTCCTTATAGAAGAACGACTGGATTCTATCCTCGAACATCTGGGTTCCCAAGGGGACGAGACGGTATACCAATCGCTTTGACGAGGTAGCGCCAGCCAAGCAGGACGATTCGAACAGGTCCGTTCCCGACGTGACAGAATCGTCTTTAGTGAAGAACAGTCGTGGTTCGACAGCGGCACGGAGCGGGGTCCTTGCCAACACGATCCCCCGCGACATCGTCGCCCTCTCACAGCGGGAGCGGGTGCTGACGGCGATCGCCGAGTGCTGCGCCGAGAAGACCTACTCGGGCACGACAATCGCCGACATCGTCGCCCGGGCGGGCATCTCCCGCCGCACCTTCTACAAGCTCTTCCCCAACAAACGGGCCTGCTTCGAAGCCGCGGTCAATGCCTTCACCGAGGAGGTGGCGACGACCGTGGCCGAGGTTCGGTCGGGAGACGACCCCTGGCCGGTGGCCACCCGCAACGCGATCGCCACTGTGCTCGACCTGCTGGTCTCGAAACCGGAGTTCGCCAACCTGGCCCTGGTCGAAGCCGTCGGCGTCGAGCCGACGCTCATAAACAGCTACTGGAACCAGCTGCTCAAGGCGCTGAGGACCCAACGGCGCAGCGGCCCCGGGCTCCCCCCGCGCTCCGACGCGGCCCGCGTCGCGGTTGGAACCGGCCAGGTGATGATCGCCCAGGAGATCGCCGCCGGCCGCACCGAGGAGCTCTTCAACCTTCTGCCCGACCTGATCTACGTCGCCGCCCTCCCGTTCGTCGGCCGCGACGAGGCCCTGGAACAGGCGCGGCGGGCAAGGTGAGATGACGGCGCTGCACCCCGAGTCCCCTGCCCCGACCGGCCCCCTCGCCCCCAGCGGCGAGGGGCCGTGGCGGCTGCCGCGCGGGCGCCACGGCCTCTCGCGGGAGATCGTGGCCCGCTCCCAGCGTGAGCGCCTGATCACGGCGATGGTGCGGGTGACCGCTGCCAGGGGCTACCCCTCGGCGTCGGTGGCCGACGTGCTGGAGGCATCCGGCGTCGGCCGGGCCAGCTTCTACGAACTCTTCGGCGGCAAGGAGGACTGCTTCCTCGCCGCGCACAGGATGCTGGTCGACGACCTCTACGAGCAGATGAAGGCCGCCCAGGAAAAGCCGGGATCGTGGCCCGAAGGCGTCCGCCACGCGATCGCGACGCTGCTCGAATGGTTCGCCGCTGACCCCGATGTCGCCCGGGTGACCCTGGTCGAGGTCGCCGGCATCGGGCCCGGCGCCCGCCGGCTCTTCGGCGAAGACCTCGGCCGCTTCAACTCGCTGTTCGAAGGCAGCGACGGGTTCAGCGGGGCGGAGAAGGACTTCCCCAACCTCGCCGGGATCGCCGTCAGCATGATCTTCGTCCGCATCTTCGAGGAGGTCGTCCTCGGCCACGCGGCCGAGCTGCCCAGCCTCCTGCCCCAGCTCACCTATGCCGCCCTGCTGCCATTCCTCGGCGAAGAGGCCGCCCGCGCCGAGGCGGCGAAGGCCGAGGCCGGCTAGCTAGAGCCGGACGAGGTTGCCGGCGGCGATGCCGCGAGTGACGCCGCGGAAGTCGACCAGCACCGGGACCGCTTTGGCGGCCGCCTCGTAATCGACGCTGGGGTGGGCGGTGACGATCGCGGCCAGGTCTGCCTCGGCCAGCGCCGGGTCGAGATCGACCGAGCTCAAGCCGAGGTCGGGCAGCTCGGGGACGTGGGGGTCGTGGTAGGAGAGGTCGCCACCGAGGACCTGCAGCAGCTTGATGATCTTCAGCGCCGGCGACTCGCGGGTATCGCCGACGCCAGCCTTGTAGGAGGCGCCGAGGATCAGGATCTTGGAGCCGTTGACGGGTTTGCCGATGTCGTTAAGGGCGCGCTCGATCCGCTCCACGCAGAAGGCCGGCTGGGCCTGGTTGACCTTGCCGGCGAGCTCGATGAACTCGGGGTAGAAGTCGTGCTCACGCGCCTTGAAGGCGAGGTAGAAGGGGTCGACCGGCAGGCAGTGCCCGCCCATGCCGGGGCCCGGGTCGAAGCGCATGAAGCCGAAGGGCTTGGTCGCGGCCGCGTCGATCACCTCCCAGATGTCGATCCCAAGCCGGTCGCAGAGCTGGGCCATCTCGTTGACCAGGGCGATGTTGACCGAGCGGAAGATGTTCTCCAGCAGCTTCGAGAGCTCGGCCGTCTCCGGCGAGGAGAGGACGACGACCTGGTCGCAGATCAGCGCGTAGAGCTCGCGGGCGCGCTCGGCGCAGGCCGCGGTGATGCCACCGACCAGCTTCGGCGTGGTGCGGACCGTGTAATCGGTGCGGCCTGGGTCGATCCGCTCCGGCGAGAAGGCGAGGTGGAAATCGACGCCGACCGTCATCCCCGACTGCTCCAGGATCGGCAGCAGCTGATCGCGGGTGGTCCCCGGGTAGGTGGTCGACTCGAGTACCACCAGCTGCCCCGGCTTTAGAACCTTTGACAAGGCATTAGCGGAGTCGAGCAAGTAGCTGAGGTCGGGCTCGCGCGAGCTGGTCAGCGGGGTCGGCACGCAGACGATGACGGCGTCGCAGGCGCCCAGCTCGGCCGGGTCGGCTGTGGCCAGGATGCGCTCTCGCAGGGGGGCCAGGGTCGCCGTTGGCACGTCCTCGATGTAGCTCTCACCACGCGCAAGGCCCTCAACCTTGCGGGCGTCGGTGTCGAGGCCGACAACCTCGTGCCCGGCTTCGGCAAAGGCGACGGCAAGCGGAAGGCCCACGTATCCGAGCCCGATGATCCCGACCTTCATGATCGCCAGTCTAGGGGCGGCAGGGAGCGGTTGGACAGCCCGCAGCCGCTGCCCTACGCTGGTGCAATGGATTCGTCATCAGGATCGAATCCACAGCGTCCCCCGGGTGGACGCGGAGAGTCGCCCCGCGGGTACGCGGTCCGGTCGGATCGGGAGCGGCTTTTGGAGGCAATGGTTCGGGTTGCTGCGGAGAAAGGCCTCGAGGCCGCGACCGTCACCGATGTGGCGGCGCTGGGCGGCGTCTCCGAGGACCGTTTCTACGCCATGTTCGAAGACAAGGAAGCCTGCTTCATCGAGGCCTACGACGCCATCTTCGACGTCGCTATTGCCCACATGACCGCGAGCTTCGAAGACGCCGAGGGGGAGGACTGGCCGCACCGGGTCGCCCTGGTGCTGCGAGCGCTGGTCGAGCTGCTGGCCAGAGAGGCCGCGATCGCCCGGATGGCGATGGTCGAGGTCTCCGCTGCCGGGGGCATCGCCCGCGCTCACTATCGCTCGGCGCTCGAGCGCTTCACGCCGTTCCTCGACCAGGGGCGCGAGTTCTCCGGCCAGGGCGACGAGCTGCCGGCCGACACCGCCGTCTTCGCCGTCGGCGGCGCGACCTCGATGATCTTCGACGAGTTCCGGGCGGGCCGGGGGCCGGAGCTGGAAAGGATCCTGCCGCAGCTGGTCTTCGCCGTCCTTATGCCCTACCTCGGCCCCGCTGCGGCTGAGCAGGAAATGGCGCGGGTCTCGCGGGAAAGGCTGCGACCGGCCTAAACGCCCTCGCCGTGGCGGCCCTCGCCAGCGGCAAAACGGGCGGCGCCGCGGGCGGCGACCTCGAGCACCTCACGGCCGAGGCGGTGCTCGAGGGCGATGCCCTCCTCGAGCGGCAGGCCGAAGCCCTCGAGCGCGGCGCGGCGGTCGGCCAGCATCGTCTCCTGCGGGAAGGCGGCGATCTTCTCAGCCAGCTCCAGCGCTCGCTCAAGGTGCTTGCCGGGCGGCGCCAGCTCGTTGACGAGGCCGATCCGGTGCGCCTCCTCGGCGCCGACGGGGCGTCCGGTCAGCATCAGGTCCAGCGCCTTGCTCATCCCGATCAGCCGGGGCAGCCGCTGGGTGCCGCCGTCGACCAGGGGCACCCCCCAGCGGCGCTCGAAGAGGCCGAGGATCGAAGCCGGGGTGGCGATCCGCAGGTCACACCAGAGCGCCAGCTCGACGCCGCCCGCCAGACACCAGCCGTCGATCGCCGCGATCGCCGGCTTTGATGGGGTCAGGCGGGTCGGCCCCATCGGGCCGTCGGGATGGTCGACGTCGAGATCCATCGCCTTGAGGTCGGCGCCAGCGCAGAAAGCCTCGCCGCCAGCTCCGGTCAAGACCAGGACCCGTGCTCCCTCGTCGGCCTCGAAATCGCGCAGGCCCTGGCGGAAGAGGTCGGCAGTGGCAGCATCCACCGCATTCCTGCGCTCAGGCCGATCGATCGTCAAGACCGCCGCCGCGCCGATCCGTTCGTAGCGAAGCTCCCCGCTCATCGGGCGAATCCTCCCACAGCGCCGTTCATGATTATTGCCTTAAGGAGCGTTGATTAAATCTGCCGATCCGTTTAGGTTTCTTTCCCACAGTACTCGCACGTTCTTTTAGGGTTGCCTGCCATCGTTGGCTCGCGCCCGCTGAGGCACAGTCACGGAGCCCGGGCATTCACACACGCCAGGATTGCCGCCCACGCTGGGGCGGCTCGATGGGCTGGCGGCAGGCCCGTCCGGCAGCAGGGAACGCCGCCAGGCGATGCTCTCCCTCTCCGGTGGGGGCTACCGAGCGGCGCTCTTCCACCTCGGCGCCCTGACCCGCCTCAACGAGCTCGGGCTGCTGGCCAAGGTTGACGTGGTCGGCGCCGTCTCGGGCGGCAGCATCCTCGCCGCGCTGCTCGCCGCCCGGGTTCCCTGGCCGCTGAGCGGCGCCTACCGTGACTGGCCCGAGGAGGTGGCGGCGCCGATGCGCGAAATCGCCCGCCGCAACGCCCGGGCCCGGGCCTTCCTGCGCAGCCCAATCAGCAGCAGCGACATCGCCGCGGCCGCCCTGGAGGAACGCTACGCCCGCGAGTTGATCGAGTCACTGGGCGGCGCGCCGCCGGAGCGGCCGCGCTTCGTCTTCGGCGGCGCCGGGCTGGTCCTCGGTGAGATGGGGGTTGACGCCGGAACCGCCGGGCCCGGCGGCCTGCATTGGGAGATCGGCACGACGGCGAGCCCGGCCGGCTACGACGCCGCCCTGGTCGGCGATGTGATCGCCGCGGTCCGCACCGACCTCGATGCCTTCGGCGTCGCCGAGCAGGCCGTGCTCGAGAACCATGGGTATCTGCTGGCCGATGCCGCGGTGCGCGGTGGCGCGGTTGGCATCAGCGGGATCGAGCCGCTGCCGCCGGAGCCCCCTCATCCCTACTGGATGGATGAGGAGCGGGCGCGGTCGGCGCTGGCGGCGAGCTCACAGCAGACCAGGCTGGGCCGGCTGCGCCCCCGCCGCGTGAAGCGCCTGAAACGGATCGGCGAGCCGGCGACGCCAGAGCTGACGGCGCTGCTGGAACGCCACCGTCCCTGCCTTCAGTACGACTCGCTGGAGAGCTACCGGGCTGACTCGGTGGCGTTGATGACCGCGGTCTCGATCGGCCGCCGCAGCAACACCCTGCACCGCGGCGACGGCAAGCTGATCGCCGCCGTCACCCCGACTGGCGGCGAGGCCGAGCTGACGCTCGACTTCCTCAGCGGGCCGAGCTACAGCGACGGCAGGCCGTCGCGGGCCGACGACTACCTCGACGAGTGCGGTGGGACCCATGCGGTCGACGCCGGCCTGCTGCGACAGCGGGCCGAATATGCCGACGTGGTCTACGGCCGCGGGCGCCACGACGGCGAGGGCCGGCTCTGGCTCCAGTACTGGTTTTTCTACTACTTCAACGACAAGGGGCTGCTGGGCGCCGGCCTGCACGAGGGCGACTGGGAGATGGTGCAGCTGCGGCTGGACGCCGACGGCGCGCCCGATGCCGTCACCTACGGCCAGCACTCGCGCGGCCAGCGGGCCGACTGGGCCGCGGTCGAGCAGGAGGAGACCGCCGATGGGCCGGTCGCCGTCGTCTATCCGGCGCGTGGCTCCCACGCCTCGCGGCTGCGGGCAGGGTCACACCCAGCGCCCGTCCTCGCCGACCACAACGACGGCCTCGGCCCGCGGCTGCGGCCACGGCTGGTGACGATCGCCGACGATGGGCCGGGCTGGGTGCTGTGGCCCGGCCGCTGGGGCTCGACCAGGCGGCGCGAGGCGTTCGAGTCCGACAGCCCGCGCGGGCCACGGGCGCAGCGGCAGTGGTGGGACCCTGCCGCCTTTCACCGCCATGCGAGGCCGGCGCCGGACCTGCCGCAGGGAGCGGCCTCGGCCCCTGCCGGCGCGCCGCCGGCCCCCAGCCTCAGCGCTTGGCGCGAGGGGGATCGGGCGATCCTCGAGTACAGCTTCCCCAGCGCGGCGGCCGATGCCGGTCGTCCAGGCCGCATCGTCGCCGGCGCCTGCGACGACAGCTCGCAGCCGCCACTGTCCCAGTCCTTCATGACCGAAGACCGAGAGGGCTCGCTCACCCTGCAGATCCCCCCTGGCGCCTCGCCGAACCTGGTCCGGGCCAGCGCTGCGGCGGGCGACGGGACAGCCGGGGAGACGGTCGTCGTCGCGCTCGAGTAGGGAGCGGGCGGGCTAGTCGCTGGGCGTGATCACGGGGTCCTCACCAGCAACGCCCGGCTCCCCTTTGAAGGCGCCCCGGTCGCGGGCCAGGGAGGGCAGGTTCTCCGCAGGGCCGGGAGCAACGTTAGGGGCGAGGTCGGATGCCCCAAGAGGGAACGAAAACGCGACCGGGGATGACGCTCGTCGCCTGCCTCGCGCGTAGCCTTCGCGCCTAGAAGCTCGTCGCGCCACCTTCGAGAGCGGCACCCTGCTTGGCTTCCGCAGGTTCCAACTCTCTCCCAGTCGCAAGGCGAATGTAGCGCCATCTCAAGCCGGGCGCCAGGGGTCCGGCGAGAGCCTTTCCGCAAACTCCGGGCAAAAGCAATCAGGCAAAGATTCCAAAGTGGGTGGCGCTCGTCCGCACGGCGAGATACGGTCGGCTTGGGATGAACGACGGGCTCGAGGCGTCGCGACGGAGGGCGCGTAGAAACGTGGTGCTGACGGCGGCGATCGCCGGTCTCGGCGGACTGCTGTTCGGCTACGACACCGGCATCATCGCCGGGGCGCTGCTCTTCATCAAGACCGACTTCGCCCTGGGCAGCTTCCAGCAGGGATTGGTCGTCGCCGCGGTGCCGATCGGCGCCGTCGCCGGGGCAGGATTCGCCGGGCCGGCGGCTGACCGCTACGGCCGGCGATTGATGATCCTGCTCGCCGCCGCGGTCTTCATCGTCGGCGCCCTGGCCAGCGCCGCCGCGCCCGGAGTCGAGGTGCTGGTCGTCGCCCGGATCGTGATCGGCATCGCGATCGGGCTCGCCTCCGCCGCCGCCCCCGTCTACATCTCCGAGGTGGCGCCGCCGGAGAGCCGCGGCCGCCTGGTCAGCTTCTTCCAGCTCGCGGTCACGATCGGGATCCTCGTCGCCTACTTGGTCGGGCTCGCCTTCAACGCCAGCGAAGACTGGCGCTGGATGCTCGGCCTCGGCTGCGTGCCGGCGCTGGCGCTCGGTTTCGGGATGCTGCGGATGCCGCAGAGCCCGCGCTGGCTGGTGATGAGCGGCGACGATTTCGCCGCGCGGGCGACCCTGGCCAAGATCCGCGTCGACGACCCCGACACGATCGACCTCGAGCTGGAAGAGATCAAAGAGAGCCTCGACGAGAAGCCGGGCGCCTGGCGCGAGCTGCTGCAGCCGATGGTCAAAGCGGCCCTCTTCGTCGGCGTTGGGCTGGCGATCCTGCAGCAGGTGACGGGGATCAACACCGTCATCTACTACGCGCCCACGATCGTCGAATTCACCGGCGTCAACTCCTCGGCGGGCTCGATCCTGGCCGCGGTCGGCGTCGGCATCATCAACGTCGGCATGACCGTGCTGGCCCTGCGCTTGCTCGACCGCGCCGGCCGCCGCACGCTGCTGATGATCGGCGTCTCCGGCATGGTGATCTCGCTCTTCGCCCTCGGCGCCGCCTTCATCGGCGGCGGTGGCAGCACCCTCGCCTCGATCGTCGCGATCGTCAGCCTGATGACCTACGTCGCCTCCTTCGCGATCTCCCTCGGCCCGATCTTCTGGCTCCTAAACGCCGAGATCTACCCCCTCGACGTGCGCAGCAAGGCAGCCGGCATCGGCACCATGGCCAACTGGACCTTCAACTTCATCGTCTCCCTCACCTTCCTGCTCCTGATCGAAGCCCTCGGCCGCTCCGGCGCCTTTTGGTTCTACGGCGCGATCGGCATCCTCACCCTCTGGTTCTGCTGGAAGTACGTGCCCGAGACCAAGGGCAAACGGCTGGAGGACATCCAGCAGTACTTCCAGGAGCGGGTCGATGCGCGCAAGGCGTCTGACGCCTAGCTAGGCGACGAAGCGGGCTGCAGGGTCTCCAGCAAATCGGCCGGAGTGAGGATCGGTGCGCCGCCGCCCAGCTCAAGCAGGTGCTTGTCGCCAGAGACAAGCACCGCGCTCTGACTGTGGGCGAGGGCGATCAGATAGTCGTCGTCAGGGTCGTCCGAGGCGATGGGCGGGTGGCCCTCTGGGTCCGCGAAGGCGAGGCTCTCGTTGCGCCATAGATCGATGAACTCGCCGACCGTGGCCAGGTCCACGTAGCGGCGAAACTTCTCCCGCTTGAGCACCCGCTCCAGCTCCTCGATCAGCAGGGGCGAGACGATCAACTCGAGGCCGCCGGCGCGAACCTCGAGCAGCAGCGCCGCCGGGGCGCCGGTCGGCGTAATCAGGGCGGAAACGAGGACGCCAGGGTCAAGGACGACCCGTTTCACGCCTCTCCCCACGCATCGCATGGAGCTCAGCGTCGGCCAGCTCCATGCCCTTCGCTTCTGGCGCAGCCTTCACTTTCGCCCAGACGTCCTGCAGATCGTCAAGGCCGAGATCACGACGGAGCGACTCCTCGATTACCTGCGAATCCCGCTTCCCATTGCGGGCCGCGTTGATCCTTACCGCGCGAAAGACATCCTCATCGAGCGTGACGGTGGTGCGAATCTTGGGCATCAACGCATTATAGCGACATGATGCGAGTCGAGAAAGGGGTCTGCGACTAGAAATTACCTTGTAAATTCAAACTTAAACTTTATAATTACATGCATGCTCAGGCGAAGAGTCGCCTCCGAAGTCACCGATCTGCTGAAGCATTCGCCGGCCGTGGCGCTGGTGGGGCCGCGCCAGGCTGGGAAGACGACGCTGGCGATGGCGGTCGCCGAGGGGCGGGCGTCCACCTACCTGGATCTTGAGTCACCGAGGGATCGCGCCCGGCTCGCCGAGCCGGAGCTCTACTTCGCCGACCATGCCGACGAGCTGGTCATCCTCGACGAGATCCATCGCCTGCCGGGGCTTTTCGAAACGCTGCGGGGCGTCATCGACCGCGGTAGGAGAGAGGGGCGGGGAGATGGCAGGTTTCTGCTCCTTGGCTCGGCGGCGATCGAGCTCCTCGCCCAGTCGGGCGAGAGCCTTGCCGGAAGGATCGCCTTCGTCGAGCTGACGCCCTTCGACCTCACCGAGGTCGGCAGGGGTGAACTGGACCGGCTCTGGATCCGAGGCGGCTTTCCGGAGAGCTTCCTCGCCGGAGACGACGCGCTCAGCCTGCGCTGGCGCGAGGACTTTGTCCGCACCTATCTCGAGCGCGACATCCCCCAGCTCGGCCCGCGCATTCCCGCCGAGACCCTGCGGCGCCTCTGGACGATGGTCGCCCACCATCAGGGAGGCCTTCTCAACGCCGCGAACCTCGCCCGCGGGCTCGGAGTCAGCAGCGTCACCGTCGCCCATTACCTGGACCTGATGGTCGACCTGCTGCTGGTGCGGCGGCTCCCACCTCGAAGGGCAAACGTGGGCAAGCGGCTGGTGAAGTCGCCAAAGGTCTATGTGCGCGACAGCGGCATCGTCCACGGGCTGCTCGGGCTGCCCGACAAGGAGGCCGTGCTCGGGCACCCAGTGGCCGGCACGAGCTGGGAGGGGATGATGATCGAGAACCTGCTCGCCGTCGCCGGAAAACGAGCCGAGCCGAGCTTCTACAGGACCAGCGGCGGCGCCGAGATCGACCTCGTCCTGACCTGGCCGGACGGTCGCGACTGGGCGATCGAGGTCAAGCGCAGCCTGGCGCCCAAGATCGAGCGAGGGTTCCACTCCGCCCTCGACGACCTCAAGCCGGAGCGCAGCTTCCTCGTCTACCCCGGAGGCGAGCGCTACAGGCTGAGTGGCGCAACCGAAGCCATCGACCTGCCCGGGCTATGCCAGGAGGTCGAGGGTCGAGCGCAAACGGCTACTTCAGCTCCAGGCCATGGCGGCCGAGCCAGCTGACGGTGCTCTCGATCAACCCCGGCAGCGCTTCTCGAAGCCGCTCGACCGCAGCGCGGACCTCCTCGGCATCCACATCCGGGGAAGCGTGCTCAAGCCGGCCCTCGAGAACGTAGAGCTCGTTCAGCATCACCGCCTGCCCCGCGTCCAACCCACCATCGGCGACAAGAGCCTCGAAGACCTGATCGGCGTGAGGGCGGCGGTGAGGCAAGAGACCAGTCAGGCGTGATCCGGCGCTTGCTTTGAGCACCTCGACGTAGGCGTTGAGGATGGCTGAGTGATCACCGGTGACGACCATCGTGCGGTTGGCATCATGAGGCTCGGATGACTCGAAGGCAGCGCGCCACTCTGCCGGATCGAGGGTCCCCGAAAAACCCTCCTCGATCGCCAGGTCAAGCGCCTTGCGGTGCTTGTTTATGGACTCGAAGAAGCGCCCGAGGCGAGCCTGCTCCGCCCGCAGCGCCTTGGGGTCAATCCCAGCCGGAGAGCTGTCGCTCATCCGATCAGCTCCTCGATCGCGCTGGCTGCGGTGGACATCTGGCGGCGATGGGCGCGATGGGCGCGGGCGCGGATAGAACGCCTGCGCTCGCGCAGGCGGCCCCACTGTCCGTCTCGGTCGACGAGGACGCGGCCCTCATCCAAAACACGATCGAGGAGAAGTGGGGCCTGGGCCTCGATTCGCGCCAGGTCTCCAATATCGACGCGGCGGCCGGCGACGCTTCCAAGCCGACTCGCAAGCTCGAACCCGGATGCGCCTCGATCGTCGGTCAGCGACACGAGAACATCAAGATCTGAACCTGCATCCTCATCGCCGCGCGCGAAGGAGCCGTAGAGCACAGCAAGACGGACATAGCGCTCGGTGCGAAGTGCCTGGCGCAACTCGGAGAGAAGCGTCCAGTGCCTGCGCAGGTACTCACGCTCACCTGGGTCCACGCGCAGCCGGCGGGAGCCCACTCGCTTCGCGCGCAGGGTGCCCTGCGCCACTGCTCGGCGCAGCGTGCGCTCCTCTGAAGCGAGATCGGCGGCGAGTTCTTGGAGTGGACCCATTTCCCAATCATACGCGTTATGTGTCCGTTGTAAGCACAAACTAAGTCTCTTATCGACGCCATTGCAAACTGGACATTCAAGCCCAAGCCGGCTAAAGCTGGGTGGCGATCAGGCGGGCAGATACCCTGCCCGGATGCGCATCGACGAGATCATCGCCAGCCGGGCGCCGACCTTCTCGGTCGAGTTCTTCCCGCCGAAGACGGCTGAGGCGACCGAGCAGCTCTATGACACGGCGCGTGAGCTGGACAAGCTGGGACTCGACTTCGTCTCGGTCACCTACGGGGCCGGGGGCTCGACCCGCGACGGCACGGTCGAGATCACCAAGGCGCTGAAGGACGATCTCGGCTACGAGACGATGGCCCACCTCAGCTGCGTCGGCGAGACGACCGAGGGGCTCTCGGCGACGCTCGACCAGATTGCCGCGGCCAGAATCGAGAACGTCTTCGCCCTGCGCGGCGACCCGCCGCGCGGGCAGGAGGACTTCGAGCAGCCCGAGGGCGGGCTCGGCAGCGCCGCGGAGCTGGCCGCCTTCATCGGCGGCGGCTGGGACTTCACAGTCGGCGGCGCTTGCTTCCCCGAGGTCCACCCCGAGGCGCCCGACCTCGAGACCGACCTCGCCTACCTGAAGACCAAGGTCGACTCCGGCGCCAGCTTCCTCATCACCCAGCTCTTCTTCGACAACCAGGTCTACTTCGACTTCGTCGCCGCGGCGCGGCGGATCGGGATCGAGGTGCCGATCATCGCCGGCGTGATCCCAGTCGCCGGCTTCGCCCAGACCAAGCGGATCTGCGAGATGTGCGACGCGGCGATCCCGCCGGCGCTGGAAGCGGCCTTCGAGGCGGCGGGGGGAGACGCCGAGCAGGAGTTCCAGCTCGGCGTCGCCTACGCCGCCCAGCAGTGCGCCGAGCTGCTGATCGCCGGCGCGCCGGGAATCCACTTCTACGCGCTCAACCGGGCGCCAGCGACCCGTGCCGTGCTCGGCGCGCTGAAGGCATCGAAGCCCTGGGAGCGGACCCGTGGCGACACGGACGCCCTGGCTAGAAATGTCTGACTAAACTGGGCGACCGCCGATGGCAGATCGAAAAGAAGAGAGAGAGCGCCTGCGTGAAGCGCGCGAAGAACGCGAGCAGGAGCAGGCGCGCTCGCAGCGGACCCGCTTGTTCATCGGCTACGCGCTGGCTGGCATCGTCGGCCTCGTCGTCGTGATCGGGATCGTCGTCCTCATCACCTCGTCCGGCAGCGGCGACAGCGGCCTCTCCCACATCAACCAGAACAGCGGCTCGACCAACGGGGTCCAGCCCGACGAACGCTCTGGGCCCAAGCCGCCGCCAGTCAAGGTCGCCAGCCTCAAGCAGGCCGCCAAGCAGGCCCACTGCGTTCTGCGGCTCCACCTCAAGGATGAGGGCCACACCCACATCCCCCCCGGCTCCCCAACCCCGGACTACAAGACCAACCCGCCGACCTCGGGCAACCACGTCGAACCGCCGTTCCAGCAGGCCGACGGCGCCTACACCGAAATGCCCGAAGAAATCGACTTCGTCCACTCGCTCGAGCACGGCCGCATGGAGATCCAGTACAGCCCCGACCTGGCTGAAGAAGACCAGCTCGCCCTGAAGGGCATGTACGACACGCTCTACGGAGCGACCCTGCTCTTCCCCAACGAAAAAATGCCCTACGCCGTCGCGGCGACGACCTGGACCAACATGCTCGGCTGCGACAAATACGAAGGCGCGATCACGCTCGACGCGATCCGCGACTTCGGCAAGGAAACCTGGGGCCAGTACGGCGGCGAGCCGGTCGAAGGCTTCCCCTTCACCGGGCCGACGCCCGCCAATCCCTCTGTCTAGCGCTCGCTAGGCGCGGTAGGCGGGGAAGAAGCCCGGCTGCGCGCTGCCGCCCGCGGCCTGGGTCAGCCGCTCGTAGGCGGCGGGGTCGCAGATGACTTCGGAGGTGTGCCAGGGCTGCTCGCGATTGGCGAAGCCGCGCTTGAACTCCTCCAGCCGATCGCCGCGGACGATGCCGCCGCCGAGGTTGAGCGGCAAGCCAAGCTCGGCTGCGAAGTCGATCAGCGCCTCGAGCACGTTCTTCATCGGCGAGTCGCGCAGGTGGGAGTCGGCGCTGCCGCTGAGGTAGTAATGGAGGACCCCGTCGCTGCGGGCGGCGATCGAGGCGGCGGCGATCTCGCCGCCGGGGGCGTGGGCAAGCGCCAGCCAGGTGGCGGGCGACTCGAGGATGCGGTCGAAGTAGGCAGCGCCGAAGAAGTAGCGCTCGGCGGCTTCGGTGCGAACCATCGTCTGCTCGTAGGCGTCGAGGAAGCCGGAGCGCTCGGCGGGATTTGTCTCGGGACCGGGGACGATCCGCAGCTCGTAACCGCGCTTCAGGTTCTTGCGGATCTGCTGGCGGTCGCTCATCCGGCTCTTGCGGGGGAGCGCAGGGTCGGCGACCTGGACGATGTTGCGCTCGGCGGCGCCAGCCAGAGGTGGCGGCCCGAGGCTGTGGCGGATGAAGGCGCTGACGATCCCAGTCGTGCTGAGGTCGATCGTGCTGAGGTCGACCTCGACACCGTCGGGGGCCTGAATCCCCGGATAGCCGTAGGGGGAGATCGCGTCGCGCTCGGGGCCATTGCCGATCTCACGCACGATCAGCGGCGCCAGCAGCTCGTCCCCGTCGGACTCGATCCGCAGGGTGTGGGTGGCCGCTTCGGCGTCGAGGAAGGGCCGGGAGCGGAAGAACTCCTCGCCCGCCGCCGCCTCGCCGCGGTCCGCCAGCAGCTCCGCCCGGGCGCTCACAGCAGGTCGGCGGCGGCGGCGCGGAACTCGTCGGGCAGGACTCCCCAGACCTCGCAGTCATCGGCCGGCTCGCCCTCGCGGCGCAGGTGGGCGCGCATCGTCCCCTCGTACCTCCAGCCAAGGCTGGCCACGGTCCGCTTCGCAACTTCGTTGCGGGCCGGGATCCGGCCGTAGACGCGGTGGGCTTCGAACTCGTCGAAAGCCTTGGCAATCGTCAGCGCCTCGGCCCGCCGCCCCACGCCCTTGCCCCGCACGTCATCGCCGATCAGAGCCCCCAGCTCGGGGGCGGTCTGGCGGAAGAGCCCGTAGAGGGCCGTGAAGCCAACCGGCTCGTCGTATCCCTCGACCACGATCGCGAACTTGCGATCCTCGCCCGAGTCGTCCATCGCCCGCCGCGCCCAGCCTTCGGCCTGCTCCAGCGAGAAGCTGTCGCGCTGCTCCATCAAGCTCTTGATCGCCTCGGGGTTGTTGAACCAGCGGTGCACCGCCGCACCATCGCCGGGCTCGAAACGTCGCAGGCTGACCGCAGGTCGATCGCTCATGCCGCGAACCCTAACCCGAAGCCGCCGACGGGCCTAAGAGTGAACCCATGGGTCACTTTTAGGCCCATCGGCGGTCAGTCGGGGGCTAGGCCGTGGCCGGTGATCAGCAGCCAGAGGGTTTTGGCCAGGATTCGGGCGTCCATGGCTGCGCTGCGGTGGTCTACGTAGTAGACGTCGAGCTCGATCCGCTCCTCCCAGGGGATGCCGGCGCGGCCCTGGACCTGGGCCCAGCCGGTGATCCCGGGGCGGACCTCGTGGCGGCGTTTCTGGTGCGGCGTGTAGTCGACGACCTGGGCCGGGATCGTCGGGCGCGGGCCGACGATCGCCATCTCGCCGCGAAGGACGTTGACCAGGTTGGGGATCTCGTCGAGCGAGGTGCGGCGCAGGACGCGGCCGGCGCCGGTGACGCGGGGGTCGTCACGGTAGACGACGGTCCCGACCCCGACCGGGTCGGAGCCCTGCACCATCGTCCGCAGCTTCAGCATCTCGAACTCGCTGCCGCCGAGGCCGACGCGAAGCTGGCGGTAGACGACCGGGCCGCGGCTGCCAAGCCGGATCGCGATCGCCGCGATCAGCAGGATCGGCGAGAGGATCGCCAGCGCCAGCAGCGCAATCGCCAGGTCGAAGGCGCGGCTCATCGCGTCCCCTCCGCCTTCTCCCAGGACGACGGCGGCCCGTTGCGGGCACGGTCCCAGAGGCCGGCGGCGATCGAGCCGGTCGTCATCGCGTAGTAGCGGGCGATCCGCAGCGGCGCGAAGGAGGACCAGCGGCCCAGCAGCGCGGCGACCACGACCAGAAGCTGCAGCTCGAAGGTGACGGTGTAGACCCAGCCGTCGCCGAGCAGGGCGACGTTGGCGACGAAGGCGAGCAGGTGCAGGAACGGGGTCAGGTAGCGCAGCAGCCGGTGCGACGCGAGCTCGAAGGCGTAGAACGGCGAGTAGCCGCGCGGCCGCAACATCCCCTCGCCGACGACGATGTCCCAGATCCCGACCATCATCCGCCGCTTGCGGGCGAACTCGCCCTCCATGGTCGGGACCATCTTCTCCTCGGCCGCCGCCCAGGGCACGTAGAGCGAGCGCAGCTTGCGCTTAGCGAGCGCGAAGGGGAACGAGAGGTCGTGGCTGCCAGAGGGGTCGAGCGCGATGTACGCGCTGGCGCGCACGGCGTAGATCGCGCCGTTGCCGGCGGTGACGCCGGCCAGCGCCGACTCCATCTCCCGCAGCTTCATCTCGTAGCGCCAGTAGGCGCCCTCGAGGTTGTCGCCGCCTGCGCTGAGGAAGCGGACCTGGCCGCAGGCGTAGCCGATCGCGGGGTCGGCGAAGGGCTCGATCAGATGGCGCAGCGCGTCGGGCTTCCACTCGCTGTTGGCGTCGGAGAAGGCGAGAATCTCACCGCTCGCCTCCTCGGCGGCGGCGTTCTGGGCGGCGATCTTGCCACCGCGGGGCAAGTTGAGGACGAAGTCGGCGCCGGCCTCGCGGGCGCGCTCGACGGTCGCGTCGGAGGAGCCGTCGGAGGCGACGAGGATCTGCAGCCGCTCACGCGGGTAGTCGAGCGCCAGGGCGTTGGCGACCTTGGCCGCGATCACCTCCTCCTCGTCGTAGGCGGCGACGATCAGCGAGACCCGGGGCAGCTCGTCCAGGGTCGCCGGGTGGGCCAGGGTCGGCTTGCGCCGCAGGGCGATCAGCGTCCGCAGGGCCAGCGGGTAGCCGAGATGGGCATAGACGATCAGCCCGGCGCTGACCCAGAAGACGACAGCGACGAACTGCATCAAATTCTCCCTCTGCCAGGTAGAGAATTTGATGCAGTTCGGTTGGCGGGCGACTGCAACAACTCTTCATAGAGGGCGAGGGTCTGGCCCGCGATTGCGTCCCAGGAGTAGGGACCGGCTGCGGCTGCGCCGGCGGCTGCGGCGAGGTCGGCTCGGGCCCCCGCGTCTCTGACCAACTCACCGAGGGCGGCGGCCAGGGCGGCGGGATCCTCGCGCGGGACGATTCGCGCCGCTCCCTGCTCGCCCAGCTCGGGGAAGCCGCCGACGTCGGTCAGGACCATCGGCTTGCCGAAGGCGAGGCCGGTGTAGAGGACCCCGGACTGCTCGATGTCGCGGTAGGGCAGGGTGACAACGTCAGCGCGGCGGAAGATCGCCGGGATCTCGGCGTCCTCGACGAAGCGGGTGACGAAGCGGACTCGGCCTCCGGCCTCGGCGGCGAGGCGGCGCAGTGGCTCGACGTCCATCCGCGGGTTGCCGACGATCCAGAGTTCGGCGCCATCGAGCTGGCGGAAGGCGCGCAGCAGGGTGTCGATGCCCTTGTATGGGCGCAGCAGGCCGAAGAAGAGGATCACCGGACCCTCCGCGCCCTCCAGCTCCGGCGGCAGCGGCTTCTCCTCCGGCAAGCGGGTGAGGTAGTCGAAAGCGCCGTGGGGGATGACGTGGACGCGGGCCGGGTCGAGGCCGACCGTGTCACGGAGGCGGGCGGCGCCGTGCTCGGAGTGGGCGATGACGGCATCCATCGCGCCGAAGACCCGGCGGGCGGCGGCGGCCTGGCGGCGGCTCGCCTGCGGCGGCAACACGTAATGGGCGGTCATCACCCGTGGCCGCATCGACGGCAGCAGCATCGCGTCCAGCCTCGGCACCGTCAGCCACTGGTAATGGATGAGATCGGCGTCGGCCTGGCGGCGGAAGCGCAGCATGTCCGGCAGGTGCTCGGCCAGCTTGAAGGCGCGGCGGCCGGGTGCGTCGAGACCGCGGCTGGCGCTGCGGCGGTAGAAGCTCTCGCTGACTTGGAATCCCTCGGCCTCGGGCACCGGCCCGTAGAGGAAGCGGCTGGTCAGCAGCTCGACCTCGGCGCCGCCGCGGGCGAGCGCCGCGGCGAGGGCGCGGTCGTAGGGCGGCGTGAAGGCCGATGGATCGACGAGCTGTACCCGCATCGCTGGCGATTATCGTGACCCGCGTGGCGCCCACGCTCTCCTACTGCGTCGTGAACACGAACGGCCGCGATTACCTGCTCGCCTGCCTCGACGCGATCGAGCGCAATCACCCTGAGGAGATCAAGCACGAGATCCTCGTCCTCGACAACGCTTCCGACGACGGCTCGGCCGCTGCCGTGCGCGAGCGCGGCGGTGAGATTCGCCTGATCGCGCTGGAGCGGCGGGCGGGGAAGGCGGAGAACGACTCGACCCTGATGCGGGAGGCGAAGGGCGACTTCTGCCTCCTCCTCAACGAGGACTCCGAGCTTCGTCCCGGTGCCGCTCAAGCCCTGGTCGGCGCGCTCGAAGCCGACCCGAAAGCAGCCACGGCAGGGGCGCAGCTGCTCGACTCCGCCGGCAAGCCGGTCCCCTGCGCCTGGCGCTTCCCTGGGGTCGGAACAGCACTGGCTGGCGCGGTCTTCGCCCACCGCCTGCTCACCGTGCAGAGCAAGGGACGGTTGACCCGCGAGGTCGACTGGGCGCAGTCAAGCGCCCTGCTGGTCCGCCGCGAGGCCGCGGCCGCGGTCGGCTACCTCGACCCGGAGTTCTTCGTCTACTACGACGAGTGCGACTTCGCCAGGCGGCTGGCCGACGCCGGCTGGCACAGCCTCTACGTCCCCGCCGCCGAGGCGGTCCACCACGACCAGCTCTCGACCGACCTCGCCGCCGGCCTGCCGCGGATTGTCGAATTCCACCGCAATCGAGATAGGTACATGCGGGTGCACCACTCGCGCCCGGCGGCGCTGGCGGTGCGGGTGCTGACCGCCTGGTCCTATGTCCTGCGCGCCCTCGCCGCCACCTTCATCCCCGGCCAGCCGGCCGACGTCTACCGCGCCCACGCCCGCCAGGCGCTGCGGCCCGGGCGCGGAGC
Organism: uncultured Conexibacteraceae bacterium; assembly: GCA_964401995.1. Taxonomy (GTDB): domain Bacteria; phylum Actinomycetota; class Thermoleophilia; order Solirubrobacterales; family 70-9; genus DATCBF01. The sequence goes on from CAYOAP010000003.1 coordinate 122,508, forward strand.
AAGCATCCGCGACAAGGTCCAGGGGGCCAGCCGCTAGAAGTCCTTGTCGGCGGTGCCGGACTCCGAGCGGGCGGTGGTGCTCATCGAGTTGCCGGCCCGGTCGACCAGTTCGGATGAGGGCGTCCAGATCGCGGTGCCGTTGCCGGCCGCGGTGGTGCCGGCGCCTGACTGGGTGCCGAGGGTGACGGTGACGACGCTGCCGCTGAGCACCACCGACGAGGCGGTGCCGCTGGCGCCGAAGGTGCGGTTGGCAGTGACGTAATCGTTGCGCCCGAGATCGACGCTGCCGAGCGGCAGCAGGCTGGTGTTGGCGGAGTCGTAGACCTCCAGCCGGTCGTTGCCGCCCGAGGTCGCGTTGTTGTCGATGCGGACGACCCCGGTGACGCTGCTGACTTCGGTCAGCGGATCGACCGGCTCGGAGAATGTGTAGACGACGGTGTCGCCCAGCTCGGGACGGCCGGCCGTGTTGCCGGATTTGTTTGTCGTCTGGATGTTGCTGGCGGTCGGCGCAGTGCCGTCGACGGTGACCGTGTAGCCGCTCTCGGTCTTGCTGTTGCCGGCGCTGTCGGTCAGGGTCAGCGAGTAGGAGTAGGTGCCGTTGGCGAGGCCGGAGCCGGCGGTCAAGGTGGCGCTGCGGCGGTTGTAAGAAACGGAGTCGAAGCTGAAGGCGCCAGAGCTGAGGCTGGCCGCGGTCTGGCCGCTGGTCAGCGAGCTGAGGTTGGCCGTGACGGTGGAGACCCCGCTGGCCGGGTTGCCGGTGTCGGCTGCCTGGGCGAAGAGGTTGTAGGTGCCGCCGGGCCGGATGAAGCCGGATTCTCCGCCCAGCGTCTTGCCGAGCGCGCGGGCGCTGCTGGTCGGGGCGCGGAAGTCGGCGGCGGCGGTGATCGAGTTGCCGGCGTTGGATGGTTTGGAGCTGAAGGCGCACCAGACCCCGCTGCCGGCGGCGAGCGAGGTGAGCACGGCGACGAGCGTGAGGAGCAGCGGCAGCAGCGCCTTACGGAGGGCCATCGAGGGGGCCTCCCGTCGGCGCTGGTTCGGGGCGGCGCCAGATTCGGGTCAACAGCAGCCAGAGCAGGGACAGGGCCGGCAGCACGATCAGCAGCGCCCGGGCGCCGGGGCTGGCGATCCAGGCGATCGCGAAGCCGAGTTTCGGCACCCGGTAGACGACACGGCCGAGCGAGCCGTCGGCCGGCACCTGCCAGCGCTCGACCGAGGTGTTGGCGTCGCCGCGGGTGACGAAGCGGATTTCGCTGCCGTCGCGCTCGATGCTCTGGACCCGGTGCGAATACGTTTTTTCGGTCCCTTCCGGATCGCGGAAGGTGACGATGTCGCCGATATTGACGGCCGTGGGAGAGACCGGTTCGGTGACGACGACGTCGCCGGTTTCGATCGTCGGCGTCATCGAGCCGGAGCGGACGGTGAACGCGCGGTCGCCGACCGCCAGCGGCAGCGCCGCGGCAAGCAGCATCGTGAAGACGAAGCCCATCGCGAGGGCGAAGAGGAACGAGCCGCTGTCGCGCAGCGTTCTCATCGCCCCTCCCCCGCCACCGCCGGGACCAGCTGCAGATCGACGTGCCTGCCCTCGTAGCCGGTCTCGACGCTGGCTGGGATCTCGATCGCGAGCCGGACGTGGCGGCGTTCGCCGCTGGCAAGGACCAGTGAGATCGGCGTCCCCCGACGCAGTTCGCCGATCGTCATGTCGCCGAAGGTGCGCCCGTCGGCGACGAGCTGGACCCGGGCGAGGCTGTCGAGTTCGGTCGAGGAGGGGATGGCGCGCAGCGCCGCGGTCAGCGGCTGCCCAGCCTCGTTGACGAGGTCGAAGCTGGCTTCCGCGGCCGGCGTCCCCGGCCGCAGGCTGGCGCTGTGCAAGACCACGCTTGGGGCCGCCGGCTGGGCGGCCAGCGCCCCGTCGGAGCGCACGGTGACGTCGACCGAAGCCGGCAGGACGCCGCCGTGGCCGCCGCTCGGCAGCGCCAGGACGACCACTGCGACCGCGATGCCGGCGCCCACAAGGGCGCCGGCAAACCGCGGCAGGCGACGGCTTTCTCCGAGATACATGGCAGCTCTCCCTGACCGGGCAGCCCTACTGGTTGCGGGCCTCCCAGTTGAAGGTGTGGGAGCCAGTGGTCAGGCCCTGCGCGGCGTCGGGGGCGCTGCTCTGCAGGGTTGCGGTGAACTGATAGACGACCGAGTCGTTGGTCGCCCATTTGGTCGCCGACGTCCCGGGATAGTCGACAACCCCGTTGGTGTAGCTGTTTTTGGCGGTGCCGAAGGCAGCGAGCGTGCCGCTGTAGAGGGCGCCGCCGGAGTCGGCGACGAAGCCGGTGCAGCTCGGGAACGAGGATGAGGACTGGGTCCCTGGCGTGACCGTCAGATCGACGTACTGGCCCAAGGAGCCAATCGTGCTGGACGTGTAGAGGCGCACATCGGCGTCGAGCGAGCCGGTGTAGGTCACCTTGATGCATTTGGTGACGCTTTCGCCGGGCTTGGCGTTGGCGACGCTGTACATCGCCCCGCCAAGGTCGTTGTCGCCGAGCGTCACCGTGCCGGAGGCGAACTGGCTGGAGGCGGCACTGGTCGTGCTCGAGAAGGCGCCGAAAACGCCTATCGCGGCGAAACTGCCGAGGCTGCCCATGCAAAGCAGCGTCATCAGGACTTTGATCTTCAGGGTCATGATCTCTCCTTTTTGGCGCTGTAGAAGGGAGCGCTTTTTTTGCGCCGGGCCTTTAGACGAGCCATCTGGGTCAGGTCAAGAGGACTGGCCGAAAATATGAGTGCCAGAGCTTCGGCATTAGAAGAGATCTCTTTATGCGTGAAGGATTCCTCCCAGGCACGCGCTTGCGCTCAGAGGCGCAGGTCCTCGTCGGCCAGCTCCGCCTCGTAGGTCTCGGGAATCGCCGCCCCGTCCGCCGAGGACTCGCGCCAGCGGGCGAGCTGGACCGTGAGCACCTGGCGCGGGTGGCGAAGCTGGGCCAACCCTTCCCTCTCCCCCTTGGTGAAGAAACCGCTGGCGAGCAGGACGAGCGGGTAGAGCAGCCAGAGCGCGATGCGGCCAAACAGCCCCGCGGCACCGTCGGTCGGCAGCAACAGCTCGCCCAGGCCGGCCAGCGCCGAGGAGACCAGGACCAGGCGGACCAGGCGGCCCCACTGGTAGGGGACCGGGAAAAGCCGCTGGGTGAACCCGTACATCAACGCCAGCACGACGAGGTAGGAAGCGACGAGGGCGAGGCCGGCGCCGACGATCCCCAGCGGCGGCACCAGCAGCAGGTTGAGGACGACGTTGACAACTAGGGCCGCGATCGTCGCCGGGAAGTTGAAGCCGGTGCGGCCGGTGCGGCCGAGGATGACGACGAGGACCAGATAGAGCGCGTAGAGGGTGACGGCGGTGGCGATCAACCCGATCGCCTTGTAGGAGCCGAAGAATTCGGGCGCTGCCAGGGCGCGGACGATCCAGCGCGAGAGCAGCCACAGGCCGGTGACGACGAAGGCGCAGCCGGCGGCGAACCAGGTGACGATCACGGCGTAGGCGCGGCGGGCCTCGTCGTCGTCGCGGATCGAGTAGGCGAGCGGCGGCCAGGCGAGCTGGAAGCCTCGGACCAGGACGTTGACCCCCTGGGCGAACTTGACCGCGAGCGAGTAGAGCCCGGCCTGGGCCAACCCGGCCGAGGCCGAACCGGCCGAGCGGATGATGATGATGCGGTCGACGAAATTGAGCAGGTAGAGCGAGAGCTCGGCCGGCATCGTCGGCAATCCGAACCGCATCAGCCGCTGCAGCAGCTCGCGGTCGATCCATAGCGAGAGCCGGCGGCGATGGACGACGATCAGGCCGAGGACGAAGGCGGCGCCGCTGGCGTAGCTGCCGAGCAGCAGGCCGCGGGCGCCCTCGCCCCGGCCAACCACCAGGATCACGGTCAGGCCGATCGTGACCAGGACATTGGCGATCGTGGTCAGGAAGAAGGCGCGGGCGCGCTCCTCGAGCCGGAACAGGGTCAACAGGTACTCGAACATGGTCAGCACCCAGAGGCCGCCGATCGAGATCCGAGCGAGGTCCGGCGCCGGTTTGACGAGCAGCGCTTCGGAGATCTGGCCGGCGAAGGGCAGGGCGATCAGCGCCGCCGCCGTGGTGACCCAGAACATGGTCGCGAAGGAGGTGGCGACGACGCGGGCGGGATCCTCGCCATCCTTGTAGTAGAAGCGCAGCAGCGCCTCGATCATCCCCAGCCGGACGACGATGCTGGCCGAGACCACGGCGGCGAACATCGCCTCGGCGGCGCCGTAGTCGACCTTGGTCAGGTAGCGCGTGTAGAGCGGCAGCAGCGCGACCGCAATCAGCTTCGAGACGATGCTCGCCGCCGTGTAGGCGGCGCCGGTCGTCGCGAGGCGGCGAAGGTAGCCCGACACGCCGCTGACCCTACGCCGGGTCGCGGACCGCCGGGGCTGCCGCGAGCGAGGCGCCGACCGCGAGCAGGACCCAGGTGATCGGGTCCTCGAAGAAGCCGGCGTAGGCCATCGTGTGGACGAGGAGAGCCACAAAGGCAGCGAGAACTGCCGCCCGAGCTGCGAGGTAGGCGCGCGGGGCCTGACCCGGGGAGAGGGCCTGCGGGCGGGCAAGTGTGTCCGTTCTCGGCCCCCTCCCCGCGCCACCCGCGCGAGACCCCGCCAGGCCAGGCATCAGGGGACCGAGGCCACTGGCCATCGTCCACAACGCTGTCGCGATCAGCGCGACGTAAGCGACCAAGCCGATTGTCCCCTGCTCTGAGGCGACTGTGATCGGCTCGGTGTGGGAGATCGAGACTGGGGCGTCCTGGTTGGCGGCGTGGTCGCGGTAGGCGTGCTGGAAGCCGCCGCTGCCGTAGCCCCAGATCGGGCGTTCGCCGAAGAGATCGAGGCCGCCGGAGACGAGGTTGGCGCGGCCGCTGGTGTCGATGTTGAGGCGCGAGAAGTTGACCTTGCCGGAGCCGCCGACCAGGGTGACGACAAGAACCGCCCCGATCGCTCCGATCGCCGCTGCGCCCAGGGTCCAGCGCCAGCTCCAACGCAGCGCCGCGAGCGCCGCGAGGCCGGCCAGCAGGGCGATGAAGCTCGACTGCGAGAAGGTCTGCGCCAGGCCGATCCAGAGCACGGCGACGAGCAAGGTCAGCAAGGCGAAGGTCCGGCGCTCCTTGATCCAGAGCAGCGACGCCATCGCGACCACGATCACCAGGGCCAGGTAGCGCCCATAGATGTTGGGGTCCCAGAAGACCGAGTTGACCCGGAAGTAGGTGTGGAATTCGTTGGAGCGGATCACCTGGTCGTTCCAGAAGAGGCTGCGGCTGACGTACTCGACCGAGCCGATCAGGACGAAGGCAAGGGCCTCGGCGGCGACCACCGCGAGAACGTAGGTGAGCAGCCGCTTGTCCCACTTGACGTCGCGCAGCAACCCGTACGCCACCGTGAACGGGACAAGGAAGAAGCAGACGTTCTGAAGCCCCTTCGAAAAGTCGGGCGAGTAGAGCGACTGAAGGGCGTAGAGGACCACCGCGGCAGCCAGGATGCGCGGCAGCCAAACAAGCGGCGCGGCGGATGCGGCGGCCGGCGCATCCGCCCGAGTCCCATTCCAATCTCGAAGCGCTGTGGCCAGAACCCCGGCGGCGATCACCAGGTAGAGCGGGACCAAAAGGTTGGCCGTGTCGCCGCCCGCTTCCAGGGGGATGCGAAATGGGAGCGCGGCGACTATCGCCAATGGCAACAGGATCGGCCAGCGGCGGAAGACGAGGGCTAGGGCCCCGGTTGCCGCAAGGGCGACGATCCCGAGGGCGACGAGGCGATCGGCGTGGTGGCGGAGGTCGACGATCTGGGTCGTGTGCCACTGGTCGCCGAGGATCAGGGCCGGGAGCAAAGCGATCGCCGCCAGCATCGCGAGCGAGCGCAGCCGGCCCGGCGGGACCAGGATCGAGCCTGCGCCCGCTGCGGCTGCAGCCAGGACACCGGCGGCAGCGAGGAAAGCGCTCAAGGCTTGCTCCCCCCGGCCCGCTTGCAGCCGGCCGCAGGTTCTGCCGGCGCCCGGTGCAGGTGGATCGTCCCCGGCGGGACCAGGTTCCGTTCCTGCCCCAGCAGCTTCACCCGCAGCTTGTAGCGGCCGGCGGCAGCGATGCCGTCGTCGCGGCTGCGGCCGTCCCAATAGAAGGTGAAGAAGTGGTAGCGCTTGAGGAAGCGGTCGCGGGCGAGCGTGATCACCACCTTGCCGCCGGGCTTGACCACCTGGACGGTGGCATCGTCGGACTGGGTGACGCGGAAGCGGATCCGCTCGCGGTCGTAGCGGCAGTCGCCGTTGGGGGTGAAGCCATGGACCGGCGGGGCGTGTGGGTGGAGGCGCGGGACGGAGACAAAGGTCGCCCGGTCGAGGACCAGGGGGTCGCGCTTGAGCCGCTGCGACCAGGCGAAGGCCGCGACGGTGGCGACGACGAGAAGCGCGAAGACCAGTCCGGCCGCGCTAGTCCGCCGACGAGGCATTGTCCTCGCCGACGATCACGGCGACAGGCGCCCCGGCCGAAACCGAGCTGATCTCCGAGGACATCTGCTGAACCTTGGCGATCCCCAACATCTTGGCCACCCGGTGGCCTTCGGCAGCGTGCCCCGGCTTGTACATGACGACACTGTCGACGAAGCTCGAGCTGCTGTTGGTGACGGCGCCGAGCTTGAAGCCCTTGCGCTCGACCTTGTTCCCGTAGCGGGCGGCGAGCCCGGGGACGGCGGTGCCGTTGAGCACGGTCACCTGGATTTCGCCGCCGCTGCCGGCCGCGCTCTTGCTGCTCGAGCCGCTGTCGCTGCCGCCCTGGGTGACCGCGTAGGCGACGCCGCCACCAATCAGGACCAAGACGATGAAGATCGCGACCAGGTAGCGGGGCTCGGCCAGCCGCCCTCCAGCGGAGAAGAAGTCCCGCAAGCGCTCGCCGCGGGTGAGTTCGGGCAGCCCAGCCTCGCGCCGTTTTCGCCGTTCCTCGCGCAGCTCGACCGCGTCGCGCTCCGCCGTCTTCGACTCCTCCAGCTGGCGCAGCTCCTCGGCCCGCTGCGCCGCGACCGCCGAGGTCGACTCCTTGCGATCGGCATCGCGCTCGGGCGCGGAGCCGGCCCATTCACGCAGGCGGCGGATGTCGCGGGCCTGGGTGAACGACAGCAAGGCGAAGAAGGCCAGGCCGAGAAACGAGGCGAGGCCGGCGAAGGCGCCGATTTTTTCGACCAGATGCACGGAGAGGCTGCGAGAGGCTACTCGTCGTAGACGACCGTCGCCGCGTCGCCGTCCGTCGCGGTGATCATCGCAACCACCCGTTCCGCCAGATTGGCCTCGTCACCAGCCAGCACCAGGTGCTCGAGCCCGTTCAGGGTCGAGTCGACCCACTCGGGGTCGAGCGGCACGGCGCGGACGGCGCGGTGGATCCGTTTGGCGGCGGTCGGCTGTTCCGACTCGGTGTCGCCGAACAGCTCCTCGTGCAGCTTCTCGCCGGCCCGCGGCTTGGTGAACTCGACCGCGATGTCGGCTTCGGGCTCGTAGCCGGCGAGGCGGATCATGTTGTGGGCGAGGTCGACGATCTTGACCGGCTCGCCCATGTCGAGGACGAAGACCTCGCCCTTGCCGGCGCCAATGTCGCCGGCGCGGATCACCATCTGCACCGCCTCCGGGATCGTCATGAAGTAGCGGGTCATCTCCGGGTGGGTGACGGTGACCGGGCCGCCGCGCTCGATCTGGTTGCGGAAGATCGGCACCACGCTGCCGGAGGAGGCGAGGACGTTGCCGAAGCGGACCGAGGCGAAGCGGGTGGCGGGATGTTTGTTGCCGGCCGCCTCGACGATGAACTCGGCCATCGCCTTCGAGGCGCCCATCACCGTCTGCGGGTTGACCGCCTTGTCGGTCGAGATCAGGACGAAGCGCTCGACCTCGGAGGCGGCCGCGGTCTCGGCCGTGACCCGGGTCGCGATCGCGTTGTTGCGGACCGCCTCCAGCGGGTTGGCCTCCATCAGCGGCACGTGCTTGTAGGCGGCGGCGTGGAAGACGACGCTGGGTTTGAAGCGCTGCATCACCTCCAGCATCCGGTGCGGCTCCTTGCAGTCGGCGAGCACCGACTCGACGTTGGTGCAGTGGCGCTCCTCGACCATCTCGCGGTCGATTTCGAAGAGGTTGTCCTCGGCGTGGTCGAGCATCACCAGCAGCCGCGGGTTGACCCTGGCGATCTGGCGGCAGAGCTCGGAGCCGATCGAGCCGCCGGCGCCTGTGACGAGGACGATGCGGTCGCGCAAGTAGGCGCCGACCCGGTCGAGCTCGACCACGATCGGGTCGCGGCCGAGCACGTCCTCGACCTGGACCTCGCGCAGCTGCTTGTTGAGCTGGACGCCGCCGCGCAGCAGCTCGAAGACTGTCGGCAGGGTGCGGACGCGGATCTCGCGCTCGCGGCAGGCGGCGACGACCTTGCCGCGCAGGGTGCCGGGGGCGGACGGGATCGCGATCACGACCTCGTCGGGCTGGGTCTCGTCGAGGATCGTCGCGATCTGCTTGGTCGAGCCCAGAACCTTCAGGCCCAGCATCCGCATCCCCCGCTTGCGCGGGTCGTCGTCGATGAAGCCGATCGCGGTCGAGCCGAGGTTGGGGTTGAGCTGCAGCTCGCGGACCACCATCTGGCCGCCCGAGCCGGCGCCGATCACAAGCACCTCGTGCTTGGGGACCCGGGCGCCACGCGAGGGCCGTTCGACGATCAACCGCACGGCGAGGCGGGCGCCGGCGATCAGCAGCATCGTCAGCACAAAATCCATCACGATCACCGAGCGCGGCAGGCTGTGCTTGAACGGCTGCAGGACGGCGAAGGCGATGATCAGGATGCCGGTTGAGACGGCGACGGCGCGCAGGATCAGGAGGAAGTCGCGGCCGCTGACGTAGCGCCACCACTTCTGGTAGAGCCCGAAGGCGGCGAAGACGATCAGCTTGCCGACGACGACGAAGCCGACAGCCTGGGCGAAGAGGATCCAGTAGCGGTGCGGCAGCCCGTGCGGGTCGTCGAGAAACCGCAGCCGGAAGGCCAGGTAGAAGGCGAGCGTCAGAAGTGCCGCGTCAGCGAGCATCTGCAGAGCCCGATTGCGGTAGACGGGATGGTTCAACCGGCGCATAGGGACCGGGCGAGTTTAGAGCCTGAGGTCTTAGGATCATGGATCTCTTCATGCTGAATCCGTTTCTCTACGCCGATCTCACCGGCCCCGTCGTCGACTTCTGCGTCAACGTGATCAACGACACCGGGCTGGCCGGGGTCTTCCTGCTGATGGCAGCGGGAAGCGCCTGCATCCCGATTCCGAGCGAGGCGGTGATGCTGTTCGCCGGCTTCAACGTCTCCAACGGCGACCAGACCCTGCTCGGGGTCGCCCTCGCCGGCTTCGCCGGCAACATGGCCGGCTCCTGGCTGACCTACGCGGTCGGCTACTACGGCCGGGTCGACCTGCTGGAGAAAAACCGGCTGATCCACATCAGCCCCGCCCGCCTCGCCTGGGTTGATGGCTGGTTCAAACGCCACGGCGACGCCACCGTCTTCTTCGCCCGCCTGCTGCCGCTGGTCCGCGCCTTCATCTCGCTGCCGGCCGGGCTGGCGCGGATGCCCTTCTGGCGTTTCACCTGGCTGACCGCGCTGGGCTCGATCCCCTGGGTGGTTGGCTTCGCCCTGATCGGCCGCGCCGTCGGCGACAACTGGGAACAGTGGCGCCACCACCTGCAGGTGCTCGACTACCTCGTCGTCGCGGCGATCATCGGCCTCGTCATCTACTGGCTAGTCAAGCGGCGAGGCGGCGGCTCCGGTGACGAGGGCAACGACCCCGCGGCCGAGCCGGCCGGCACCAGCGGCGCTTGAGCAAGGGGCTCGAGGGCGGCATCCCGACCCGCCGCGCGGTCGCGCTCGGCATCGTCCAGGGCCCGGCCGAGCTGCTGCCGGTCTCCAGCTCCGCCCACATCGTCCTCGTCCCCTGGCTGGCCGGATGGGATTGGGAGGCGATCGACCCAGAGGTGCGCAAGAGCTTCGAGGTGGCCCTGCACGCCGGAGCGGCGGCGGCGCTGCTGATCGGCCAGCGCCGCGTGATCGCCGAAGAGCTGCGCGGGTTCGACGGGCGGCGGGCGGTCCTGCTCGGCCTCTCCTTCCTCCCCGCCGCCGTGGTCGGCTACACGCTTGAGCGGCCGATCGAGCAGCGCCTGGGCGGGCCGCGGGCGACCGCCTTCGGCCTGCTCGCCGGGGCGGCGGCGATGCTCGTCGCCGACACCCGGCCGCAGCGGCGTGGGCGAGGCGAGGCGACGGCCGCTGACGGGCTGGCGCTCGGCGTCGCGCAGGCGGCGGCGCTGGCCCCCGGCGTCTCGCGCAACGGCGTCACCCTGGCGGCGGCACGCTGGCGCCATTTCTCCCGCAATCAGGCCAACCTGCTCTCGCGCACGATCGCGCTGCCGATCATCGTCGGCGCCACCGCGCTCAAGGGCACCCGCCTCGCCCGCCGCGGGACCTCGCCGCAGCTGCGCCGCTCGATGGCGATTGGCGTCGCCGCCTCCTTCGCCTCGACCCTCGCCTCGCAACGCCTGATCGGCCTGGTCGAGCGCGACCGCGCCCTCTGGCCCTACGCCGCCTACCGGGCGGGGCTTGCGGCCGCGGTGCTGGTCAAATTGCGCAGCTGACGTTCCAACTCCAAATTTGGGAGAAACTTGGAGTTGATTTGGAGTTGGGCTACACTTCCAAATCTTGGACAAATTTGGAGTTGATTTGGAGTTCCGATGCATCTAGCCCATGCCCCTTCCGTTCCTGAGTTGATGAAAAGGCTCCCTGCCGAGGCAGTCGGGGAAGCGCTGGCCCCAGGGGTGGCGACGGACGGCCGCTACCTGCACTGGGACAAGCTCCGCCACCTCCAGCCTCCAGAGGGGCTTAGCTCCGAGCAGTGGTGGCTCAAGGTCAGGCTCGCCCGGGCCGGCGAGATGCGGCCACTCCCCCTCCGCGATCCCTCCGGCATTCCGTTCGGGTTCACCCTTCCGGACGAGGTGCTCCGGCGCCTTCATCACATCGACCAGCGCTGCAGCGGAGAGGTTGCGATGGACGAGGTCGTGACCTCCGACCGCCAGGCCGGCCAGAGGTTCCTGGTCAATTCCCTGATCGAGGAGGCGATCCGGTCGAGCCAGCTCGAGGGAGCGACCACCTCCCGGCTGGTCGCCAAGGAGCTGCTGAGATCGGGCCGTGAGCCAAAGGATCGCAGCGAGCTGATGATCGCCAATAACTACCGCGCGATGCGGTTTATGCACGAGGAGATGGGCGAGTCGCTGAGCCCGGAAGCGGTCCTGGAGCTGCACCGGATCGTCACCGAGGGCACCCTTGACGATCCCTCGGCGGCGGGCCGCCTGCAGCAGCCCGGAGAACCCCGGGTCGCGGTCTATGACCGCGACGATGGCCACCCGATCCACCGGCCACCGCCGGCCGGCCAGCTCCCCGAGCGCATGCGGCTTTTGTGCGAGTTCGCCAACGAAGACGAGGACGGCAGCCGCTTCGTGCACCCCGTGGTTCGGGCAATTCTGCTGCACTTTTGGCTTGCCTACGACCATCCGTTCGAGGATGGGAATGGCCGCACCGCCCGGATTCTGTTTTTCTGGTCGATGCGGTCGCAGGGCTACTGGCTTGCCGAGTATCTGCCCATCTCCCGCTTCATCAGGATGGCCCCGGCCCAGTACGCGCGGGCGTTCATGGAAGCCGAGACCGACAACGGCGACACGACCTACTTCCTCATCCATCAGCTCGATGTGATCGAGAAGGCAATCGCCGACGTCCATAAATACGTGCGGCGCAAGACCGCCGAGGTGCGTGATGTCGAGCGGTTGCTCGAGGGCGACGACGACCTCAACGGGAGACAGCTTGCGCTGCTCACCGACGCTGTGCGACACCCCGACGCGACTTACTCGTTCGACAGCCACGCCGCCAGCCACCGGGTCACGCATGAGACAGCCCGCTCTGACCTGCGCCAGCTTTCCGAGCGCGGCTTGCTCACCCGCCGGCGCAAAGGCCGGGTGCATCTGTTCAAGCCGGCTGCCGACCTGCCGGAGCGCCTGAGAGAATCGGGCGCGTGAGCGCAGACGCCTACGCCAAGGCCGGGGTCGACCAGGGTGCAGCGGATTCCGCTGTCGCCGGGCTGGTCAAGGCCCTGGGAGCGATCAAGCTCGCCGGCCCCTCTCGCCAGGTGCCGCTGCCGGGGCACTACGCCAGCGTGATCAAGCTCGACGAGCAGACCGGGATCGCGCTCTCGACCGACGGCGTCGGCACCAAGCTGCTGGTCGCCGAGCAGCTCGGCCGCTACGACACGGTCGGGATCGACTGCGTGGCGATGAACGTCAACGACGTGATCTGCGTCGGGGCCGAGCCGCTGGCGATGCTCGACTACATCGCGATCGACAAGGCCGATCCGAAAGTCTGCGAGGAAATCGGCGTCGGGCTGGCCCGCGGGGCGGAGCTGGCCGGGATCGAGATCCCCGGCGGCGAGCTCGCCCAGCTCGGCGAGATGGTCCGCGGGGCGGATATCTCCGGCGCCTGCTTCGGCACCGTCGCCCTCGACGCGATCATCGACGGCTCGGCAGTCGAGCCCGGCGATGTCGTGATCGGCCTGCCTTCCTCCGGGATCCACTCCAACGGCTACACCCTCGCCCGCAGCGCCCTCGACGGGATCCCCCTCGACGACGAGCGCCTCGGCCGGCCGCTCGGCGATGTCCTGCTTGAGCCAACCGAGATCTACGTCAAGCCGATCCTCGAGCTGCTGCGCTCCGAGGTCGACGTCCGCGGCCTCGCCCACATCACCTCAGGCGGAACCGGGAACCTGCTCCGCCTCGCGGCCGAGGTCAGCTATGAGATCGACGAGCCGCTGCCGGTCCCACCGATCTTCGCGCTGATCCAGGAGCGCGGCGAAGTCAGCGACGAGGAGATGCGCGACGTCTTCAACATGGGCTGCGGCTTCTGTTGTGTGGTGGCAGCGAAGGACGGGGCCGCTGCGCTTGACCTGTTGCGCCGTCACTACCCCGCCGCCCGACGAATCGGCCAGGCGGCTGCGGGCCCCCACGAGATTCGCCGCCTCTAGATCGCTGCCGCTGTTCTTTTTGGTCGCCATACGGGGAAAAGGAACAGCGGAACGGCTCGGGCCGCTGCGCCCACGAGAAGGCAGTGTCGAGACCGAGACGAACCAGAACACACCCGTGCCCGACAATATGCCCAACTAAATGGATGCCCGTTCGACCAGCGCCCAGATGATCGGCACCGTGCTCTCGGGCCGCTACCGGCTGGAGGCAAAGCTGGGCAGCGGCGGCATGTCGACGGTCTACCTGGCCCGCGACCAGACGCTCGACCGCTCGGTCGCGGTCAAGGTGATGCACCGCGAGATGTCCGAGCAGGCCGATCAGCTCGAGCGCTTCCGCCAGGAGGCGCGGGCGGTGGCCAAGCTCTCCCATCCCAACGTCGTCTCGGTGATCGACGCCGGCGAGGACGGCGGCCACCCCTACATCGTCTTCGAGTACGTCGAGGGCGAGACCCTGAAGCAGCGGATCTCGCGGGTCGGCGCGCTCGACACCCAGGAGGCGATCGCCTACGCGATCGAGGTCGCCCGTGGCCTCACCGTCGCCCACGCCCGCAAGATGGTCCACCGCGACATCAAGCCGCAGAACATCCTCATCGACCACGAGGGCCGGGCGAAGCTGACCGACTTCGGCATCTCCCGCCAGCTCGAGCAGGACGGGATGACGGCGACCGGGCGGGTGCTGGGAACGACCGACTACGTCGCCCCCGAGCAGGCGATGGGCCAGGGCTCCGACCAGCGCTCCGACATCTACTCGCTCGGCGTCGTCCTCTACGAGATGCTGACCGGCCACGTCCCCTTCGAGGCCGACAGCCAGGTCGGGGTGGCGATGAAACACGTCAACGAGGACCTCCCCGACGTCCAGGGCCAGCGGCCGGAGCTCTCCGCCGCGGTGGCGCTGGTGGTCGAGCGCTCGACCGCGAAGAAGCCAGCCGAGCGCTACCAGGACGTCGGCGAGATGATCGACGACCTCTCCACCGCGCTCGAGGTCGAGGCGGCGCGGGCGGGCTCGACCACCGGCGAGGCGACCAGCGTGCTCGAGGCGGTGCCAGGCCCGAAGCGGAAGCTGGCGCCGGGGCGGCGAGCCTCCTGGCTGGCGATCGTCGGGCTGCTGCTGGTCGCCGGCGGCATCCTGCTCGCGGTGCACCTGATCGGCAACGGCTCGATCGGCAACGGCGGCGCCGGCAAGGGCAAGGGCGCCGAGGTCAAGCTCGTCGCCGCCACCGACTACGACCCCGAGGGCGACGGCGAAGAGGTCGGCAGCAAGATCGGCCTCGCGGTCGACGGCAACCCGACCGGCACCGCCTGGGAAACCGAGCACTACGACTCCGAAACCTTCGCCGGGACCAAGGAAGGCCCCGACCCCGGGGTTGGCCTCTACGTGACGGCGAAGTCAGACGCAACGCCCTCGAAGATGGTGGTCCGCAGCCCGACTCCGGGCTGGGACGCAGAGGTCTTCGCCGCGCCGGCGGGCGCGGCGCCGGAAGACCTCTCGGGCTGGGGCGAACCGGTCGGCGAGGTTGCGGCAGCCGACGGCGACACCGAAATCGAGCTCGACGTCAAAAGGCCAGCCCGCTACTTCCTGCTCTGGTTCAACAAGCTCTCCGAAGCGCGCGACCAGGAAGGCCGCTACCAGGTCGAGGTCAGCGACATCAAGCTCTTGGAATAGCGCTCAGAACTCGTAGCTGCGGGCGCGGGCATGGCGCTCGATCGCCAGCTCGACCAGCCGGCCGCAGAGCTCGGCGTAGCCGATCCCGGAGGCCTCGAACAACTTCGCGTAGACACTGGTCTCGGTGAAGCCGGGCATCGTGTTGATCTCGTTGACCAAGATCTCGCCATCGGGCTCGACGAAGAAGTCGCAACGGGCGAGCCCCGAACAGCCGGCGAGGGCGAAGATCTCGGCTGCCAGCTGACGGACCCGGGCGGTCTGCTCTTCGCCGATCGAGGCCGGAACCGCCAGCTCCATCCCCCCCGCCTCGTACTTCGCCTCGAAGTCGTACCAGTCGGCGTGGGCGACGATCTCCCCCGGGAGCGAAGTCTCAAGCGACTCGTTGCCGAGCACCGAGCACTCGACCTCGCGGCCGGCGGCCGAGGCCTCGATAATCACCCGCGGGTCGTGGCTGAGCGCCACCTCGACCGCCCGGTCAAGCTCAGCGAGCGACTCGACCTTGCTGATCCCGACGCTGGAGCCGAGCCGCGAGGGCTTGACCCAGAGCGGCAGGCCCAGCTCGGCGCAGCGCTCGCGCCAGCCGGGCTCGCCGACCCCGACGAACTCGACCTGGGGAACCCCCGCCTGGGCGAAGAGCCGCTTCAGGGTCAGCTTGTCGATGCAGGTCGCCGAGGCGAGCACGTCGGAGCCGACGTAGGGGATGTCGAGCTGCTCCAGCAGGCCCTGGACGCTGCCGTCCTCGCCGAACGGGCCGTGCAGAGCGGGAAAGGCGACATCGCAGCCGAGCAAACCCTCGCCCGGGATCAGCTGCACGGCGGCGGCGCCCTCACAGCTCCATCCCCCCTGGCGCGAGATCGTTACCGGCAGCGCCTGGTGGCCCGCAGCTTCGAGGCCACGCGCCACCGAGTCGCCCGAGCGCAGCGAAACATCGTGCTCGGAGGAGCGGCCGCCGCTGAGGACCGCGACCTTCAAGGTTCCACCGGGATCGTCGTTTCGGCCGAGCGCTTGCCGACGATCACGGTCACTTCGGCGCCGCGCTCGACTTTCGAGCCCGGCGGCGGGAACTGGTCGGTGACGCGGCCGATCTGGGAGGGCACTTCGGTTTCCTGTTCCTGCACCGCGGGAACCAGGCCCTCGGCGCGCAGTTCGCTCACCGCTTCGGAGCGCAGCTGCCCGATCACATTCGAGACGGTGATCTTTTCGACTCCACTGGAGACGACGATCGAGACGGTTGAGCCGGGGCTGACCTGGGCGCCGGCGCTCGGCGACTGGCGGATCACCTGTCCCGACGGCGAAGAGCTCGATTCTTCGGCGACGCTGGCGACCAGGCCGCGGCCGCGGATCTGCTGGACGGCTACCGAGCGCTGGGTGCCGACCAGGACCGGGACCTTGGCCAGCTTCGGTCCCCCCGAAATGGCGAGAACGACCTCGGAGCCGTGGGTGGCGGTCTCGCCGCCCGAGGGTTCGGAGTGGATCACCAGGCCTTCTTCGACCGAGTCGGAGTTGGCGGTTTCCACCCGCACACCAAAGCCAGCTTCTTCCAGCTTTTCGGTCGCTTCTTCCTCTGTCAGCCCAGCGGTCGAGGGAACGGCACCGTTGCCAGGGCCTTCACTGACGCTCAGGTCCACCTTTGGCTTCGAGCAAAACAGGGTCAGGAAGGCGCAGCTGAGCTCGGCCTTGTCGGCCGGTGGAGAGGCGAGCGGATCCTGCTCGAAAACGGTCCCGGCAGGAGATTCGCGTTCGACGCGCGTGATCGTTCCGACTGAAAATCCGTTCTGTTCCAAGAGGGCGATCGCGACGTTGAGCTGGTTGCCGGTCACATTGGGAACATCGGTCGTCGAGTCGCGGGTGAGCAGGAAGCCGGCGAGGACCCCGATCACAACCGCGGCGGCGATCAGCAGCCAGAGGGTGCGGCGCCGCTTGCGGTCCTCCTCCCCTGGATCCGGGCCTTCCTCGGGCACGGCGACCACCGGGGGAAGCGCCGCAAACGCCGCCGTCCCCCCTGCCGGCGCGCCCGGCTCTTTGATCGCGGCGTCGAGGGCAGCGATGAAAGCGTCGGCGCTCTGGAAGCGCTGGCCGGGGTCCTTCTCCAGCGCCCGCATCACGACCGCGTCGAGGGCCGGGGAGACCCGCGGGTTGATTGAACTCGGCCGCTGCGGCATCTGCGAGACCTGTTTCATCGCGATCGCCACGGCGCTGTCGGCCTCGAACGGGACGCGCCTGGTCAACGCCTCGTAGAGCATCACCCCGACCGAGTAGAGATCGGAGACCGCGGTCACGTCGATCCCCTGCGCCTGCTCGGGAGAGAGATAGTGCGGGGTCCCCATCACCGAGCCGACCTGGGTGATCTCCGAGACCCCGGCGCGGGCGATGCCGAAGTCGGTCACCGTCGCTTTGCCGTCGCTGTCGACGATCACGTTCTGCGGCTTGAAGTCACGGTGGACGATCCCGTGACGATGGGCGAAGCGGGCCGCCTCCAGCACCTGGCGGATCAGCCCGACTGCCTGCTCGGGGCTGAGGCCGGCGTCGATGATCTCCTTCAGGGTGCGGCCTTCGAGGTACTGCATCGCGATGTACCAGGTGCCGTCGGCCACCCGGCCGCGGTCATAGACGGAGACCACGTTGGGATGCTGCAGCCCAGCGGCGGCCTCGGCCTCGCGCCGGAAGCGCTCGACGAACTCCTGGTCCTGGGCGAAGCGGGGATGGAGGACCTTGAGCGCGACCCGGCGCTGGAGGTGAGTGTCGTCGGCCAGCCAGACATCGGCCATGCCGCCAGACCCGATCCGCCGCAGGACCCGGTACCGCCCATCAACAACGCTGCCCTCAGCTACCTCGGCCACGCGCGCCCCTTTTTCTGGCCGACGGGCCTGAAACGGGAGATATAGGCCCGTTTCAGGCCCGTCGGCGGCTGTCTTGTCATCTCATTCCCCATTCAAGATTGTTTCGGCGACGTCGCGGAAGATCGGCGCCGCCGCATCATTTCCGAATTTCGTTGTGCACTCGACGCTCGCCGCGATCGCGATCTTCGGGTCTTCGGCTGGGGCGAAGCCGATGAACCAGGCCTGGTTCTCGTCGGTGCCGCCGCCGCAGGATTCGTTGTAGGGCGTTTCGGCGGTGCCGGTCTTGCCGGCGACGGCAACTCCGGGGATCGCGGCGTTGGTGCCGGTGCCGGCGCTGACCACCCCTTCCATCGCCGTCGTCAGCTCTTCCGCGGTCTGGGCGCTGACCGCCTGGCTGTACTCGGAGGGGTCGAGGCTCTTCACCGTGCGGCCGTCGGGATCGACGACGCGGCTCCAAATCTGCGGCTTCATCAGCTTGCCCTTGTTGGCGATCGCCGCCGCCACCTCGGCCATCTGCAGCGGCGTCACCGCCAGCCGCTCCTGCCCGATCGCGACGCGGCCGAGGTCGACCGGGTCGCCGGGCCCGAGCAGTTCTTCTTCTTCGTTGAAGACGCCGCTCTTGTAAACCTGGTTGGAGGGGAGGTCGATCGCCGGGGTCGAGTTGAAGCCGAAGCGGCGCATGTATTCGAACAGCGTTTCCTCCCCCACTTTCTGGCCGAGCTGGGCGAACCAGGTGTTGACCGAGAAGGTGAGCGCGGTGTCGAGGGTGATCGGCGGGAAGCTCTGGCTGAAGTCGTTTTCGAGCGGCAGGCCTTCGTCTTCGAGCGAGCCCGGCGCTTCGAATGCCGTTTCCGGGGTGATCGTGCCGCTGTCGAGGCCGGCCGCGGCGGTCACGACCTTGAAGGTCGAGCCCGGCGGGTACTGGCCCTGGACGGCGCGGTTGACCAGCGGCGTTTCGAAGGTGTTGTTGAGCAGCTTGTCCAGATGCTCGGGGACCCGGTTCGGGTTGTACGGGGGGTTGGAGGCCATCACCTTGATCCGCCCGCTCTGCGGTTCGATCGCGACCACCGCGCCGAAGCCTTCCGCTTCGAGGTCGGCCAGCGCCACCCGCTGCGCTTCGGAGTCGATGTTGGTGACGATGTCGTTGCCTTCCTGCTTGTGGCCGCTGAGCTGGTCGAGGATCGAGGAGAATTCCGATTCGTTTCCGACCAGTTCTTCGTTGTGGAACTTCTCGAACTCGCTGTCGCCCTGGCGCACGAAGCTGTAGCCGATCGGGTGGCCGAAGAGCGAGCCTTCCGGATACTTGCGCACGTAGCGCAGGCCTGAGCCGTGGCCCTTGGCGACCGACTTGGCGATGACGACGCCGTCGGCGGTGAGGATGCGGCCGCGCTTGATCTGCTGCTGCTCCAGCAGCGGCCGCTTGTTCGCGGTCTTCTGCTTGAGGGCGTGGGCGTCGAAGACCGACCAGTAGGCGGTGAAGCCGATCAGGACCGCGAAGAGGACGACGACGAAGCCGAACAATTTGACGATCTGGCGGTTCACGAGTGCCCCATCGCCAGGGCCTTGCCGGCGGGCGCCGTTACGCGCTCACGGGCGCGGTCGGAGATCAGCAGCAGCAGCGCGACGAGGACGAAGTTGGCGACGATCGAGCTGCCGCCGTAGCTGATGAAGGGCAGGGTGACGCCGGTCAGTGGGATCACCCGGGTGACGCCGCCGATGATGACGAAGGCCTGGATCGCGAAGACCGCGGTCAGCCCGGTCGCCAGCAGCTTCGAGAAGCCGTCGTCGGCGAGCAGCGCGATCTTGAAGCCGCGGGCGGCGACCAGCATGTAGACGAGGATCACCCCGCAGGCGCCGAAGAGGCCGAGCTCGTTGACGATCAGCGAGTAGATCGTGTCGGTCTGTGCCGCCGGCAGCAGCGCGTCGTGGGTGCCAGGGATCGTGATCAGCGCCTGGCCAAAGCCTTTGCCGAAGAGGCCGCCGTCGGCCTGGGCGAAGATCGACTGCAGGATCTGGTACCCGCTTTCGGTCGGGTCGTTGTAGGGGTTGAGCCAGATCTCGACCCGGTCGTGGACGTGGGGCACGGTCGAGGCGAAGAACCAGGCGCCGACCAGGAACATCGCCATCCCGATCACGACAAACGAGAAGCGGCCGGTGGCGACGTAGATCAGGGCGAGGAAGGCGGCGAAGAACATCAGCGAGCTGCCGAGGTCGCGGATGAAGACGAGCATGAACATCGAGGCGCCCCAGACGACCAGCATCGGCCCGAAGTGCTTGAGCGGCGGCAGCGTCACCCCGAGCACGCGGCGGGCGCCGACGATCAGCACCTCGCGGTTCTCGCGCAGGTAGCTGGCGAGGAAGACGACGATCGCGATCTTCGAGAACTCGGCCGGCTGGAACTGCAGCGGCCCCAGCTTGACCCCGAGGTAGGCGCCGTTGACCTGCTGGCCGATCCCCGGCAGCCGCGGCGCCAGCAGCAGCAGCAGCCCGACCGCGGCGATCGTGTAGCGGTAGCGCTCGAGCACCTCGTAGTCGCGCAGCAGCTGGATCGTCAGCGCGAAGAGGATGAGCCCGAGGACG
This sequence comes from uncultured Conexibacteraceae bacterium, assembly GCA_964401995.1. Taxonomy (GTDB): domain Bacteria; phylum Actinomycetota; class Thermoleophilia; order Solirubrobacterales; family 70-9; genus DATCBF01. The sequence continues at coordinate 142,686 of CAYOAP010000003.1, forward strand.
AACCAGTTGGCCTGGTCACGGGCCAGGCTTTCGTCGATCCGGTAGACCATCACCAGCCCGAAGGCGGTCAGCAGCGCGACCAGCGGGAACAGGTAAGGGTCGGCGTTGGGCAGCCGGATCCGCAGGTAGATGTGGGTGGCGACGCAGACGGCGAGGAAGTAGGCGCCGTAGATCAGGCTGAGGTTGTCCAGCTGCGTGCTCTCCTGGGCGAAGACGGCGGTGAAGCCGGCGGTGAGGAGCAGGGCCACCGGGATCAGGGCGACCAGCTCCCGGTTGCGCGCCGACCTCAAGGAATCCCCTGGCTCTTCTGGATGTCTTCGAGCAGGGAGGCGGCGTCCTCATGCGAGCGCAGGCTGTGGCCGGTGACCGAGTCGCGCCGCTTCGGCGGCAGGGCCGAGGTCTGCAGCGGGCTGGCGTAGCGCTCGTCGTAGAGCTGGATGCCAAACGGCAGCTCGTAGGGCAAGCCGCGATAGAGGGCGACGCGGCCTGCTTCGTCGGTGCCGAGGAACCAGACCTGGCGGTTGCCGTACCAGGCGCCGAAGGCGAGCGCGGCGACCAGGACCAGGGCGGCGAGGACCTTGGCCGCGGTCCGCAGACGCCGTCGCTTCGGCTTCCCAGGGGTCTGCTCGCGGCGTTCTTTCGCCGCGGCGGCGGCGGCCCGGCGGCGGACCTCGGTCCCGGTCAGGCCGGCCTCGGCGGCGGCGGCGCCGACCAGGGTCGCGTCCTCGGCCGAGGTGCGTTCCGGGGCGGCGGCGTCTTCGAGGCGGAAGGCGAGGGCGGTGATGTTGTCGCGGCCACCGGCGCGGTTGGCTTCGTCGACCAGCGCCCGCATCGCCGTCGTCATCGAGGTCGCGCTCGCCAGCAGGCGGCCGATCTGCTCGTCGTCGAGCATCGTCGTCAGCCCATCGGAGCAGAGCAGGAAGACATCGCCGGGAAGAGCGGGGACCGTCTGCACGTCGACTTCGACCTCCGGCTCGGGGCCGAGGGCGCGGGTGATGATCGAGCGCTGCGGGTGGTCGGCGGCCTGGGCCTCGGTCAACTGGCCTTTGCGCCGCATTTCCTCGACCAGCGAATGGTCGCGGGTGAGGCGCTCGAGCTTGCCGCCGCGCAGGCGGTAGGCGCGGCTGTCGCCGACATGGCCGATCGCGACCTCTTCGGCGGCGAGGTTGACGATCACCGCCGTGATCGTCGTCCCCATCCCGGTCAGCGAGGGGTCGGCGCGGGCGTGCTCGTGGATCGTCCGGTTCGCCGCCTCGATCGTCTCGCGCAGGATCTGCTCGGGAGGGCCGGCGGGGAAGTCGCGGTCGAAGGACTCCGCCGCGGCTTTCGAGGCGACCTCGCCAGCCTGCGCCCCGCCCATGCCGTCGGCGACGACGAAGACCGGCGGGCGGACGAAGAAGGAGTCCTCGTTGGCGCTGCGCTGGCGGCCGGTGTCGGTGCGGAACGCCTGGTCCTCTACCCGCAGCATCAGCCGCTCTCGAATCGGAAGGCGGTATCGCCGATTTTGACCACGTCGCCGTCGATCAGGTCGGCCTCGCCCTTGAGCGTGGCGTCGTTGAGCAGGGTGCCATTGGTCGATCTCATGTCCTCGACGAAATAGTGGCCGTCACGGGAGAAGATCCTGGCGTGCAAGCCGGAGGCGTAGCGATCCTCGATCTGCACGTCGGACTCCTTCGAGCGGCCGATCGAGAGGCCGCCGATCAGGTCGAAGCGCTCGCCCGCCTGCAGGCCGCCGCCGCGCTCGACCACCAGCCAGGCGTCGGCGTCACGCAGGCCCTCGCCGAAGGACGGCACCGGGTGGAATCCGGTCCCGTCGGGAGCGGGGGCCACCGTCCCCCGCAGGTCCTTCATCGCGCTGCGGGCGATGAAGAGCACGAAGAGGAAAAGCACGGCCAAAAAGCCGAACTTGAGGGCTACTGAGACGGGGTCATAGGCCATAGAGGCAGCACACTACGGCTGGGGGCAGATCACTGCTCTATGTCGAAGAGGAAGGTCGTGGTTCCGATCGTGACCTCGTCGCCGGGACTGAGCCGGGTCGAGGCCACGCGGCGGCCGTTGACCTTGACCCCGTTGGTCGAGCCGAGGTCGCCGATCGTCCAGTCGCCGGACTCGCCGCGGCGCAGCTCGGCGTGGCGGCGGGAGACGTTGGGGTCGCGCAGCACGCACTCGGCGGACTTCGAGCGGCCGATCGTCGCCCGCGGCCCGTCGAGCACGTAGCGGCGGTCGTCGAGCGAGACGACGGCGCGGGTGGCGACCAGGGCGCCGGCCCGCTGCTGGTGGCTTTTGGCCGGCTCGGGGTCGCGCTCTTTGACCGCGGTGTAGACCATCGTGTGGCCCTCCTCCCCCTGGCGCGGGCTCTCGCCCTCGTGGGCGGGTGGCTTGACCAGGCGGGTCTGGATCCCAAACTCGCCGAGCCGCAGGCGCTCGTCGGTCTTGAACTCGACCGCGGGCCGGGTCAGCAAGTCGTAGCTGCGGCGGCGGGCGTGCTCCAGCAGGTAGCCGGACAGCTCCTGCTCCAGCGAGCGCTCGTAGCCCTCCAGCTTGACCCGGTCCTGCTTGGAGAGGTAGACGGTGTACTCGTTCGGCACGTAGACGCGGGCGACCGACGCCGTCTTGTTGGCATCCATCTCCTTGGCCAGCTTGCGGGCCAGCTCGACCGGCTGCACCTCGGACTTGAAGGCGCGGCTGAAGACTCCCTCGACAAGGCCTTCGATACGAGACTCGAGGTTGCGTAGAACGCTGATTTCAGTGGCTCCTTTGAGTGGGCGGCGGCGGCAGGTTGCGGCCCGCGGTACCGGGGGAAATCCTACGGGAGCAGCACTCCGTGGCCGACCGCGAGCCAGACGCCGACCGCGATCGCGGCGGCGATCACGCCGAGGCGGACCGCAACCGGGCGGGCATCGTGTTGGGGATGCTCGGCGAGATCGTCAAGCGAGTCCTCGATCGCGGTGCCCAGGTCCTCAAGCCCGGGGCGGCGGCCGGGACGGGGGCTGAGGCAGCCGTCGACCGCGTCGGTCAGCTCGCGCGGCAGGTCGGGGCGCAGGCGGCGCAGCGACTTCGAACGGGCGCCGATCGCGCGGGCTGTCGCCGCCGGGGTCGAGCGGCGGCAGGGGTTCTCGCCGCTCCAGCACTCATAGAGGGTCAGGGCCAGCGAGTAGACGTCGGCCTCGGGGCCAGCGGGCCGGCCTTCGGCCTGCTCGGGAGACATATAGGCGAGGGTGCCGACGACGTCGCCAGGCGCGGTCAGCGAGGCGCCGTCGTTGAGGCGGGCGATCCCAAAGTCCATCAGCTTCGCCCGCGGTTCCCCCTCAGTCACCTGCACGTTCTGGGGCTTGATGTCGCGGTGGACGACCCCGCGCGAATGGGCGTGGTCGAGCGCCTCGCAGAGGTCGGCGCCGATCTCGCCGATCTCGCGGTCGCTGAGCTCGCCGTCGCCAGAGAGGGTGGAAAGGGTGGAGCCGTCGACCAGCTCGGTGACGAGCAGGGCGTTGCCGTCCTCCTCCCCCATCTCATAGAGAGTGACGATCCCGGGGTGGTTGAGGCGGGCCGCGGCCTGGGCCTCGCGCAGCACCCGTTTGCCGGCGCTGCCGCCGGAGTCGATCGCCTTGACCGCGACCGGGCGCTCCAGCCGGCCGTCCCAAGCCTCATAGACAGTGCCGAACCCGCCGCTGCCAATTCGGCGCTCGATCAGGAAGCGATTGAGGACCAGAGAGCCGACCAAAGCTCTATGTCCTTCGCCGTGACAGCGGTCTCTCCTGCGCTCACGGTTTTGCAAAAACGCAAGCTTTGCTGCGGGTCTTGACTCGGCGACCCCATAAACGTTCATACTTCCCCGCCAGTCAAAGAGCTTTAGAGAGGGATTCTTGGCAGACACCCCAGCACCCCGACCGGGACGCAGGCCCCGCAGGCCCACCCGCCCGGAACGGCAACAGATCCTCCTGCGACGCGGCCTCGCCCTGGGCGCCGGGCTCGTCGTTGTGATCCTGCTCGTGCTCGGAGTCAAGGGCTGCCTCGACGCGCGCGCCAACCGCGCGCTCAGCGACTACGCGCGCAACGTCACCCAGATCGTCGACGAGACCCAGCAGACAAGCAAGGCCTTCTTCGGCAAGCTGGCCGAACCGGGCAGCCTCTCGGTCACCGAGTTCGTCGCCGAGGTCAACGCCGACCGCAGCGCGATGGACAACTACGCGACCCGCGTCGACAGCCTCAGCGCTCCCGGCGATATGGGCCGGGCGCAGAGCTCGCTGGAGCTGGTCTACGAGCTGCGCAGCAGCGCGATGAACGAAATCGCCAACAAGATGAGCACAGCGCTGGGCGATGTCGGATCGGCGAAGGCGATGACGAGCATCGCCCAGCAGATGCAGAAGCTGCTGGCGGCGGATGTGGTTTACGCGGCGGTGACCAAACCGGAAATCGACGGCGTCCTCGAAGCCAACGGGATCGAAGGCAGCGACGTCCCCAAGAGCGTCTTCCTGCCCGAAGGGACCAAGTGGCTCGAAGAAAGCGCGGTCAGCGCAGCGCTCGGCTCGGTCAGCGGGTCAGCCGGCGGCGAAGCGACGACCCCCGGCGTCCACGGGCTGGGGCTGGCCGGGACCAGCGTCAACGGCACCGAACTGACGGCGGAAACGACGACCGCGGTCTCGGGTGAAGAAACGGCCGAAGTCGAAGTGATTGTCCAGAACCAGGGCGAATCGACCGAGAACGGGATCACGGTCTCGGTCACCGTCGACGGCGGCAACACGCTGCAGGGGACGATCAGCTCGATCGCGGCCGGTGAAACGGAAACGGTCGGAATCCCGCTGACGCCGACGCCGAAAGGGCAGGTGACGCTCGAAGTCGACGTCCAGACGGTTCCCGGCGAGCAGGTCTCCAGCAACAACAAAGCCAGCTACACGGTCGAATTCGAATAGGCAGCCGGCGTGAAGATCGCCTACCTGGGACCGGCCGGAACCTTCACCGAGGACGCCCTGGGGGAGGCGCTTGCCGCCGGCGAGCCGTTCGAGCCGCTGCGGACGCCGACGATCCACGAGGCGATCCTGGCCGTCGACAGCGGTGAGGCCGAGCGCGCCCTGGTCCCCTTCGAGAACTCGATCGAGGGCTCGGTGCGGAGCACCCTCGACGCGCTTGCCTTCGACGCCAAGGCGGTGACGATCGTCGGCGAGCACGACTTCGCGGTGCGGGCCCACCTGATCGCCCGCGAGGCATGCGAGCTGAGCGAGATCGAGGCGGTCCTCTCCCACCCCCAGCCGCTCGCCCAGTGCGCCCGCTTCCTGCGCGAGAACCTGCCCGAGGTCGAACGCCGCAGCGTCAGCAGCACCGCCGCGGCGGTGCGGATGGTCGGTGAGTCGCAGCGGCCCTGGGCGGCGATCGGCGCCCGCTCGGCGGCGGAGATGTACGGCTGCACGATCCTGCGCGAAGGGATCGAGGACGAAGCCGACAACGTCACCCGCTTCGTCTGGATCGCCCCCGAGGGCACCGAGGCGGTCGGCGAGGGTGCTTGGAAGACGTCGCTGGTCTTCTCCGAGCTGGGCGAGGACCACCCCGGCGCGCTTGTCGACGCCCTGCGCGAGTTCTCCGATCGCTCGGTCAATCTTTCCCGAATCGAGTCGCGCCCCCTGCGCCGGGGCTTGGGGAGATACATGTTCTTCTGCGACCTCGAAGGCGCCGGCGACGACCCCGCCGTGGCCGAGGCGATCGCCGCCCTGCGCACAAAGGCCGATTCGGTCCGGGTGTTAGGCAGCTACCCAGTCCCCTGAGCTGCGTACAATCGCCTTTCAAATGGCACGTGTCCTGGTTCTAAACGCAACGTATGAACCAATCAACGTTTGCACGCTGAGACGCGCCGCCGTGCTCCTGCTCAAGGAGAAGGCCGAGCTTTTGGAGCGACGCGAAGGCGCGATCCACTCGGAGCGGATGACGATGGATCGGCCCGACGTGATCCGCCTCGTCAACTACGTGAAAATCCCCCGCGGCGCCCACCGTCGCCGCATCACCCGCCGCGCCGTCCTCGCTCGCGACCTCTGGACCTGCCAGTACTGCGGCTCGCGCAAGCCGGGCCTGACCGTCGACCACGTCATTCCCCGCAGCCGCGGTGGCAAATCGGTCTGGGAGAACATCGTCGCCGCCTGCGCAACCTGCAACCGCCGCAAGGGCAACCGGCTGCCGCGGGAGATCCAGATGCACCCGAAGAACAGCCCCAAGCCGCCTGGGCCGACGGTGTTCGTGCGGGTGGCTAGTCCTCGGATTCCCGCCGCGTGGCAGCAGTACTTACCGGCTGCCGCTTAAAAACTGCGGGTTGTGGGGGAGCGGTGGGGCCAACTCCACTGGAGGCGGCACCGGCATAGCCGGTGCAAACCAGACGGCGCCTAACGGCGCCGAAACCATCACTCCGCGGTGCCGGGGGAGCCTCCTGCGGAGCAGGCCCCACCGCTCCTGCCATCGGCTCGGAAGTTCTAAGCAGCGAACCGTCCTGAGGAAGCTTCCGCGGGACGGGAGCGTCGTGGCCCACTCGCACACGTCGCGCTTGTCGAGAGCTTCGTCGCTCGATGGCGTGGTGAGGTCCGGCAGCTGAAAGCTCGGGGCGGCTTCGTTGGCGGGGGCGAGGGGTAGGTCCACTGAGCCTCAACAGCTCGCTGCGTATATCCGCCGCCGCCAGGCGGCGTCTTGGTTGCACCGGCTATGCCGGTGCTAGGCGAAGGGGACCTACCCCTCGCCCCCGCCCTCAGAAACCTCGGGCAGTTCCTCGGCCGACTCCCCCTCATCCGTCGGCGCCGGGCTCTCGCCTGAGTCCACGACCAAGGCCACGGCGCTGACCTGATCGTCGTCCTTGATGTTCATCACCTTCACCCCCTGGGTCGAGCGGCCCATCTCGGAGATGCCGCTGACCGAGGTGCGCTGGACCATGCCGTTCTGGGAGATGAAGAGCAGCTCCTGGTGCTGGCCGACGATCAGGGCGCCGGCCAGGCCGCCCTTTTTCTCGGTCAGTTTCGCGGTCAGCACGCCTTTGGTCCCACGGCCCTTGATCGGGTAGTCGGAGACCGGGGTGCGCTTGCCGTAGCCGTTCTCGGTGACGACGAAGAGCTCGGTGTCGTTGCGGGCTATGTCCATCGCCAGCACCCGGTTGTCTTTGCCGGCGACGTTCATGCCTTTGATGCCGCTGGTGTCGCGGCCCATCGACCGCACCAGCTCCTCGGAGAAGCGCGAGGCGTGGCCGGAGTGGGAGACCATGAGGATGTCGTCTTCGCCCGAGGTCAGCCTGACCTGGACCAGCTCGTCGCCGTCGCGGACCTTGATCGCGATGATCCCGTCGGCGCGGATCGGCGTGTTGTAGGCGAGGAACTCGGTCTTCTTGATCAGCCCCTTGGCGGTGGCGAAGGCGAGGTAGCGGTTCTCCTTGAAGTCCCGGGTCGGGATCACCGCCATTACCCGCTCGCCTTCGCGCAGCGGCAGCAGGTTGTTGAGCGAGCTGCCTTTGGCGGTGCGCGAGCCCTCCGGCAGCTCGTAGACCTTGAGCCGGTAGACCTTGCCGCGGTTGGTGAAGAAGAGCAGGTAGTCGTGGGTTGAGCAGATGTGGAGGTGGGCGATGTAGTCGTCGTCTTTGAGGTTCATCCCCATCACGCCGACGCCGCCCCGATGCTGCTGGCGGTAGGTCGCCAGCGGCAGCCGCTTGACGTAGCCCGATTTGGTCAGCGAGATCACCATCTGCTGGTCGGCGATCATGTCCTCGATCCCGACGTCGCCCTCGAAGTGGGCCAGTTCGGTGCGGCGCTCGTCGCCGTAGGACTCGACGATTTCGGCCAGCTCCTCCTTGACGATCGCCATCACTTTGGCCTCATCGCCGAGGATCGCCCGCAACTCGCCGATCCGCTCCATCAGGTCGGCGTGCTCGGCCCGGACCTTGTCGGCCTCGAGCGCGGTCAGGCGCTGCAAACGCATGTCGAGGATCGCCTGCGCCTGCTCGCGGGAGAGGTCGAACTGGGAGATCAGCCCGTCGCGGGCGGCATCGGGGTCGGTCGAGGCCCGGATCAGTTTGATCACGGCGTCGAGGTTGTCGAGCGCGACCAGCAGCCCCTCGAGGATGTGGGCGCGCGCCTCGGCCCGGCGCAGTTCGTACTGGGTGCGGCGGGTGACGACCTCGCGCTGGTGGTTGACGTAATGGAGGATCAGCTCGCGCAGGCTCAGCGTCTTCGGCACCCCGTCGACCAGCGCCACCATGTTGGCGCCGAAGGTCGTCTGCATCGAGGTTTTCTTGTAGAGGTTGTTGAGCACGACCTTGGCCGGCGGCCCGCCGCGCTTGAGCTCGATCACCAGGCGCATGCCGGAGCGGTCCGACTCGTCGCGCAGGTCGGAGATCCCCTCCAGTTTTTTGTCGCGGACGAGGTCGGCGATCTTGGTCACGAGGCCGCCGTCGCCGAGCTTCTTGACCGTGAACGGCAGCTCGGTGACGACGATCGCCTCCTTGCCCCCCTTCAACGGCTCGACGTGGGCGCGGGCGCGGACCTTGATGCTGCCGCGGCCGGAGGCGTAGGCGTCGCGGATCCCCTCGCGGCTCATGATCCCGCCGCCGGGGAAGTCCGGGCCCTTGATGTGCTCCATCAGCCCGGCCATGTCGATCTCCGGGTCGTCGATGAAAGCGGCCACCGCGCCGGCAACCTCGCGCAGGTTGTGGGGCGGGATGTTGGTCGCCATCCCGACCGCGATCCCGGAGGTGCCGTTGACCAGCAGGTTCGGGAAGCGCGCCGGCAGCACCAGCGGCTCCTGGGTCGATTCGTCGTAGTTGGGGCCGAAGTCGACGGTGTCGGCGTCGATGTCGCGCAGCAGCTCGGTGGAGAGCCGGGTCAGCCGCGCCTCGGTGTACCTCATCGCAGCTGCCGGGTCGTCGTCGATCGAGCCGAAGTTGCCCTGGCCGTCGACCAGCAGGTAGCGCAGGGAGAAGTCCTGCGCCATCCGCACCAGGGTGTCGTAGATCGCTGAGTCGCCGTGAGGGTGGTACTTGCCCATCACCTCGCCGACGATGAAGGCGCACTTGCGGTAGGAGCGGGTCGGCTGCAAGCCGACGTCGTGCATCGCGTAGAGCACCCGGCGGTGGACCGGCTTCAGCCCGTCGCGCACATCCGGCAGCGCCCGGCCGACGATCACGCTCATCGCGTAATCGAGATAGGAGGAGCGCATCTCCTTCTCGAGCTCGCGCTCTTCGATCCGCCCGGTCAAAACGTCAAGCGCCATTAGCTCTTCTCCATTCGGGTCGGCCTAGACGTCAAGGTTGCCGACCTCCTTGGCGTGGGCCTCGATGAACTCGCGGCGGGGCGCGACCTGGTCGCCCATCAGCATCGAGAAGATCTGGTCGGCGGCGGTTGCGTCTTCGAGCGTCACCCGGGCCAAAGTCCGGCTGGCGGGATCCATCGTCGTCTCGCGCAGCTGTTCGGCGTTCATCTCGCCCAGGCCCTTGAAGCGGGTCAGCTGGACGCCGTGGCGGGCCAGCTCCAGCACCGCGCCACGCAGCGCCTCGAACGAGAGGGCAACGTTGCGGCGGCCGCCGAGCTGGATCTCGAACGGGGGCCGGCCGACCTGTTTCAGCAGCGCCTCGTGGACCTCGACGAACTTGCGGTAGTCGTAGTGGGAGAAAAGCTCGGCGGGAAGGCGGTGGGTGCGGGCGAGGCCGCTCTTGCGTTCGATCGCCTTCACCACCAGCAGCTCGTCGGAGGCCTCGATCACCTCGGTGTCGAACGGCGCGCCCTCGGGAGTGACGTCGCCCATCAGCTTGGCGGCGGCGGCGATGCTGCCAACGCCCTCGTCAAGCAGGTTCGACTCCTCGAGGAAGCGGACCGCCTCGTGGCCGAACTCGGCCTGCAGCGAGGAGCCCCAGCCCTCGTACTCTTTCGAGCGCCGGATATAGGCCTGCCAGCGGGCGGCGGTCAGCTTCTTTGTGTTGCCGCCGGCGTCGGTCAGCTCGTAGTCCTCGATCTTGTCGCGCAGCAACAGCTCTTCGAGTTCGGACTCGCGCTCCAGGTAGGTCTCCTGGTTGCCCTGCTTGACCCGGTAGAGCGGCGGTTTGGCGATGTAGACGAAGCCGGCGTCGATCAGGGCCGGCATCTGCCGGTAGAGGAAGGTGAGGACGAGGGTGCGGATGTGGGCGCCGTCGACGTCGGCGTCGGTCGCCATCACGATCTTGTGGTACCTGGCGCCCTCGATGTCGAACTCGTCGTGGACGCCGGTCCCGATCGCCGTGATCAGCGCCTGGATCTCGTTGTTGGCCAGGACCTTGTCGATCCGGCTCTTCTCGACGTTGATGATCTTGCCGCGCAGCGGCAGCACCGCCTGGGTGTTGCGGTCGCGGGCCTGCTTGGCGGAGCCGCCGGCGGAGTCGCCCTCGACGACGAAGATCTCGGCCAGGCTCGGGTCCTTGACCGTGCAGTCGGCGAGCTTGCCCGGCAGGGTCGAGTTCTCCAGCGCCGACTTGCGTCGGGTCAGGTCGCGCGCCTTGCGCGCCGCGTCGCGCGCCCGCGAGGCGTCGATCGCCTTGCTGATGATGCGCCGGGCGTCGCTGGGGTTCTCCTCGAAGTACTCGGCCAGCTTGCGGTTGACCGTCTCCTCGACCAGGCCGCGGATCGGCGGGTTGCCGAGTTTGGTCTTGGTCTGGCCCTCGAACTGGGGGTCGTGGAGCTTGACCGAGATCACCGCGGTCAGGCCCTCGCGGACGTCCTCGCCGGCGAGGTTGTCGTCTTTGTCTTTCAGCAGCCCTTTGCTGCGCCCGTAGGCGTTCAGCGTCCGCGTCAGCGCCGCGCGGAAGCCGGAGAGGTGGGTGCCGCCCTCGTGGGTGTTGATGTTGTTGGCGAAGCTGAAGATCGACTCCTGGTAGGAGGAGTTCCACTGCATCGCCACCTCGACCTGGCCCTCCTCCTCGCTGCCCTCGAAGTAGATGACCTTGCGGTGCAGCTCGTCCTTGTTCGTGTTGAGGTGGCGGACGAAATCCTCGATCCCGCCCTCGTACTGGAAGACGACGCTGTTGGTCTGGCCACGCTCGTCGACAAGTTCGATTTTGAGGCCGCGGGTGAGGAAGGCGGTCTCGCGCAGCCGCTCGGCCAGGGTCTGGAAGTCGAAGCCGATCTCTTCGAAGATTTCGAGATCGGGAAGAAAGGTGATCGTGGTCCCGTGCGCGTCGGTGGCGTCGCCCTTGGTCAGCTCCGTCATCGGTTTGCCGCGCTCGTAGTCCTGATCCCAGACGTTGCCATCGCGGCTGATCTGCAAGTGGAGCCGCTCGGACAAAGCGTTGACCACCGAGACGCCGACTCCGTGCAGGCCGCCGGAGACCTTGTAGCCGCCGCCGTCCCCGAACTTGCCGCCGGCATGGAGAACAGTCAGGACGACCTCGGCCGCCGGCTTCTGCTCTTTCGCCATCGTCTCGACCGGGATCCCACGACCGTCGTCGGAGACCGTGCAGCTGTTGTCGGGGTGCAGGACAACCCGCACGCTGTCGCAGTGGCCGGCGAGGGCCTCGTCGACCGAGTTGTCGACCACCTCATAGACGAGGTGGTGCAGGCCGCGGGGGCCGGTCGAGCCGATGTACATGCCGGGCCGCTTGCGCACCGCTTCCAGGCCCTCGAGGACGGTGATGTCCTTGGCGCCGTATGAGTCGGTGGTCTGGCCAGCCGTGGTCGTCTTCTCAGACAATGAATCCCTTCCGGTTCTCAAAGAAAACCCCGACTGCCTGGAGAGAGGCTCCACGCGAATCGGGGCACGTGTGCGAGTTGACATAAGGATACCAGTTCAGGCCCACGGAAAGCCCTCTGAGCCAGACAAAAATCCCTGCAAATCATGGATAAAATGTGGCTAAAGGCGCTCAGAACCCAGGCGAAAGCGCAAACTCTCGGGGGCCAGCTCGCCAAGTTGCTCCTTGAGGCTCTCCAAAAGCTGCCCCTGCATCAGGTCCAGCTCCTGCGCCCAGACCGCGTCGGCACACTCGACCGTCACCTCTCCCCCCCGTTCTGAGACCGGCGTCGCCTGCGCTGCCAGGCCCTCGCCGACGGCGCCGACCCAAGCTGCCTGAACCGCCGCCAGCCTCGTCTTCGGCGCCGCTTGTTCGCGCGCGGCCCGGATCGCGTCGCCTGCAGGCCGGGGGGCGCGGCGGTGGGTCACGCTGCCGCCGAGTGGCCATCAGCAGCAGGCCAGGGCACGCGGACGACGCTGTCCATCGCCCGCGCCGGGACCGACTCCTCGTCGGCCGCGGTGATCAATGCCTGCCCGCCGCCCTGCAAACGCGCGACCAGGCGCTCGCGCCGCTCCGGGTCGAGCTCGCTCATCACGTCGTCGAGCAGCAGCAGCGGCGCCACCCGGCGGGCCTCCAGCAACGCGTCGCGCTCGGCGAAGAGCAGGGCGAGCAGGGCGGCTCGCTGCTGTCCCTGCGATCCGTAACGCCGCAGCGCCCGTCCCGAGAGCGAGATCTTCAGCTCGTCCAGATGCGGGCCCCAGGAGCTGCGCCCCAGCCGCAGGTCCTGCTCGCGCCGCTCCTCGAGGCCGGTACGGATCTCCTCAGCGCTGCCCGCTGCCCGCGGCGCGTACTCGACCGTCGCCCCGCCGGCCAGCCCCAGCTCCTCGGCGGTCGAGGCGAACGGCCCCGCCAGCTCCTGCGCCGCCTCCTCCCTGGCGGCGACAAGCGGCGCCGCTGCCTCGGCCAGGGTCGCGTCCCAGACGCCGAGCTCGGCCCCCCCGCCGGAACCGCCGGCGAGGCGAGAGAGGAGCGCGTTGCGCTGCGCCAGCGCCTGGCCGAAGCGCTTGCGCAGTTCCGAGCGCGAGGGCCAGCGGGCGGCGACGAACTGGTCGAGGTGGGCGCGGCGCTCCGACGGCGGGCCCTTGACCAAGGTCAAGCGGTCGGGAGAGAAGACAGCCACCGGCGGCCGGTTGCGGGCCAGCGTCGCCGGGTCGGCAGGGCTGCCGTCGAGCAGGTGGCGGCGGCCGTCGGTGCGGCTGACCGAGGCGAGCAGGCGCCGCTCGACCCCATCCTCGTCGCGGACCAAGACCTCGGCCCGGGCGAAGGCGCCGCCAAACGGGATCAGCTCGCGGCGATCGGAAGTGCGAAAGGAGCGGCCGGTGAGGCCAAAGTAGAGCGCCTCGAGGAAGTTGGTCTTGCCGGCGCCGTTGGGGCCGATCAGGCTGACAATGCCGGGCCCGAGCTCGACCCGCACGTCCTCGAGGCTTCGCAGTGGATTCGCTTCGACGACGGTGACAAGCACCGGGCGCCAGCCTCAGACGTTGAGGCGGATCGGCATCACCAGGTAGCGGAAGTCTTCGTTGTCGACCGGCTGCAACAGGCCTGGGCGCAGCGGCGAGATCAAGCGCAGCACGATCTCCTCGCCCTCGACGCTCTCGATCCCCTCCTTGAGGAACTCGGGGTTGAAGCCGATCTCCAGCGGCTCACCCTCGAAAGCCGCCGGCATCGTCTCCTCCGCGTCGCCGACATCGGGCGTCTCCGCCGCGACCGTCAGCTCCCCCGGGGAGAACGAGAGCCGCAGCGGCGCGTTGCGCTGCGCCATCTGGCTGATCCGCCGGGTGACGTCGAGAAAGTCGGCGCGCGGCAACCTGACGTCGTGGTCGTAGGACTCCGGCAGGAGCTGTCGAAAGTTAGGGAACTGCCCGTCGATCAGCCTCGTGTTGAGGACAATCGCCCCTGCCTTGAAAATGGCCTGGTTGGGGAGCAGAGCGACCGAGACCTCCTCGACGCCCTCGCTGGAGAGGATCCGCCCGAGCTCACGCAGCGCGCGGGCAGGGATGTTGGCCTCGAGCTCGCCGCCGATCTCACTCTCAAGCTCGGTCCGCTTGACCGCGAGCCGGTAGGAGTCGGTGGCGACCATCGTCATCTCCTTGCCGGCCGCCGTGACCAAGACGCCGGTCAGCACCGGGCGCATGTCGTCGCGGGAAGCGGCCCGGGCGACCAGGTCCACGGTCGAGGCCAGGGCCGCGGCCGGGATTTTCAGCGGCTCGCCGGCATCCTCGGGGAAGCTGGGGAAGTCCTCAGCGGGCAGGACCCGCAGGTGGAAGCTGGAGCCGCCGCTGCGGATCTCGACGTCTTTCTCCGCCGGCCGCGACTCGATCTCCACCGTGGCGTCTCCGAGCGATCGCGATACCTCCGCCAGCAGGCGGCCGGGGAGGAGGATCGAGCCCTCGCCCTCGACGTCAGCTTGGAGGCCGGTCTGCAGGCCCATCTCGAGATCGGTGGCGCGCAAACTGACGCCGCCCTCTGACGCGGTCAGGAGGATCCCCGAAAGCGCCTGGGTGACGGCGCGGTTGGAAACAGCGCGGGAAACGATCGAGAGCTTGGAGACGAGTTCGTCGCGTTTGGTTGTCAGCTTCAAGTGGTGAATGCCTTCTTGAGTTGGGTTAGTTCCTGTGGAAAGCGGGTGGAATGACGTGGATTCGGCGTTGGGGCGGGATTTGAAGCCTGTGGAGGAAGCTGTGGGGAGCGGTGATTCTTACAGCGTCGTCGGGCGTCAGGCGCTGCCGCCGGTTGGGCTGTGGATAGCGGAGCGGAGTTCTGAGACCCGATCGGAGAGGGCTGGGTCCTCGGCTACGCCGGCCTCGACCCGGCGCAGCGAGTTGAGGACCGTCGAGTGATCACGGCCGCCGTAGAGGCGGCCGATCTGGGGCAGGGAGAGGTCGGTCAGCTCGCGAGTGAGGAAGATCGCGACCTGGCGGGCGCGCAGCGGAGTGGCGGCGCGGGTGGAGCCGACCAGCTCGGCGCGGGAGATGCCGAAGGAGGTGGCGACGCGTTGCTGGATCTCCTCGACGGGGGTTGACTCGGCTGCCCGGGCGCGTTGGGGGACGACCTCGGCGATCAGCTCGGAGCTGAGCGGCCTGGCCAGCAGCGACGCGTGGGCGATGACGCGGGTGAGGGCGCCGTGCAGCTGGCGCACGTTGGCGTCGATCCGCCGCGCCAGCTCGGAGAGGGCGTCGTTGTCGGCGATCTCGACCCCGGCCTCGTTGACCAGGCGCTGGAGCACGGTCAGGCGAGTGGCGTGGTTGGGAGCGGCGACGGGGACGGTCAGGCCCCACTCGAAGCGGTCGCGCAGGCGGGAGGCGAGGGTCGAGAGCTCGCTGGGGATGCGGTCGGCGGAGAGGATGATCTGGCTGCCGCCCTCATAGAGAGCGTTGAAAGTGTGGAAGAACTCCTCCTCGGTGTGGTGCTTGCCCTCGAGGAACTGGACGTCGTCGATCAGCAGCACGTCGATCCCGCGGTAGCGGCTCTTGAAGCCCTCGACCCCGGTTGTGCGCAGGGCGCCGACGAACTCGTTGGTGAAGGACTCGGCCGTGGTGTAGCGGACGGTCAAGCCGGGGGCATTGGCCCGCAGGTAGTTGGCGATCGCGACCAGCAGGTGCGTCTTGCCGAGGCCGGGAGGGCCGTGCAGGAAGAGCGGGTTATACGCCTCAGAGGGCGCCTCGGCCACGGTCAGCGCGGCGGCGTGGGCGAAGCGGTTGCCCTCGCCGATCACGAAGCGGTCGAAGGTGTAATTAGGGTTGAGCTCGATTTCAGCGCCGACGCTGTTTCCACCCGGCACCTCGCACTGCCCGACGGCGAAGCTGATCTCGCGCAGCGGGGAGGGGAGCGTGACCAGGACTTCGCGGATCAGCGAGGAGTAGCGCCGCTCAACCCAGACGCGTTTGCCCTCGGGCGCCTCGATGTAGAGGGTGTCGGCCTGGGCGCCGGCGGCCCGCAGTGGCTCTAGCCAGAGCTTGAACGTCGAATCCGGGACTGAGGCGCGAAGCTGTGCCTGGATTTCTTGCCAGAGAGCCGCGAGATCCTGTTGGTCTGTTCCATCGTGCACCTGCCAGCGACCATAGCGACGGGTCAGGTGCCTGGACCTGGGCCTGCCGCAAATCCCGCAGAAAAGATTCCGGCGCCTTTCCCGCCCCCACACGGCCGCGTCCGTATACTGCGGCCCGGAATGAAGCGCACCTACCAGCCGAAGAAGCGGAAGCGGGCCAAGACGCACGGGTTCCGTGCGCGAATGAGCACCCGCGGGGGTCGCGAGATCCTCAAACGACGTCGGCGCAAGGGCCGGAAGCGCCTCACCCCTTAAATGGCGTCGAAGCGACGCCGCCTTTCGCGCAGCGGTGAGTTTGACCGCGTCTATCGCGACGGCTCTTCCCATGCGACCCGCTACCTCGTTCTCTACAGCTTCCCCCGCAGCGCCGACGACACGCACGACGTGCGGCTTGGCGTATCCGCCAGCCGCAAGATTGGCGGCGCGGTTGATCGCAACCGGGTTAAGCGAGTCCTGCGTGAGGCGTTCTGGTCGCTTTCCGACCAGCTTCCCCCGCAGCACGACTTCGTCCTCGTTGCCAGGCCGGAGATCGGCGACCTGGTCGAGAGCGAGGGGGCGAGCGGCGTGAGCAAAAGCATTGAAGAGGCCCTGGCCGGCTTCTCGGGGAAGAAGCGTTCCACGTGAAACGCTCCGTTTTGGCTCTGCTGGCCGCTTATCAGCGCTGGATCTCCCCCTCACGCGGCCGTCGTTGTCGCTACGAGCCGACCTGTTCGGCCTACGCGGCCGAGTCGGTGAGCCGTTTCGGCGCCGCCCGCGGCCTCTTGCTCGCCGCCTGGCGCCTGCTTCGCTGCAACCCCTTTAGCCACGGCGGCTTCGACCCGGTCCCCAAGCGCTTTACGTTGCGGGTCAAGCCGATCGATCCGGCCGTCTACCACGGCGAGATCCACCCATGATCCTCGACGCGAACATCCTCCAGCCGCTGGTCGATATCGCCAACGGCGTTCTCAAGTTCTTCCACGACAACGCCGGCCTCAGCTGGGGCATGTCGATCATCGCCCTGACTGTCTGCACCAGGGCCCTGTTGATCCCGCTGACCTACAAACAGCTGAAAGGCATGCGGGCGCTGCAGGCGCTGCAGCCTCGGATCAAAGAGATCCAGGCCAAATACAAGAACGACAAACAGCGCATGCAGCAGGAGATGATGGCGTTCTACAAAGAGAACAAAGTCAATCCTTTCGCCTCCTGCATCCCCCTGGTCGCCCAGCTCCCGGTCTTTATCACCCTTTTCTCCGTTCTTCGCCACGAGCTCCCGAGTGACATCGGCTGCGAAGCCGGCCACTGCGGCAGCGAAGCCTCCTTCCTCTTCATCCACGACCTGACCGGGAAGGCAACGGGCGGCGAATTGATCGCCCTGCTGATCCTTTACGTGGGCACCCAGCTGATCTCCGGCATGGTGATGTCGGTCACTGCCGACAAAAGCCAGCGGACGATGATGTTCGCCCTGCCGCTGATCTTCGTCCCCTTCGTGATCAGCTTCCCGGCCGGCCTGATCCTCTACTGGATCACGACCAACGTCTGGACGATTGGCCAGCAGTACACGATCCAGCGGATCATTCCGGCGCCTCAGGTAGCTACCGCGGCTGAGGTTGCTGCGGCCAAACCTCCGCCTCCCCCGCCTAAAAAGAAGAAGAAGCGGCGTTAGCAAGGGGCTGGCGGGGCTAGCCCTTCGGGCGCTTCTTGGCCATGCCGGCCTTGCGCGGGAGATTCTCGGGGGTTGAGCCCTGCTTGCGGATGACGTGAAGGTGGCGGTGCTGGCTTCCGGCGCGGTCGCCTACGTTGAGGATTGCCTCGGGGCGCATTGCCAGCTCGTCAGCTGCGCGCGCTAGCTGGGACTCCTCGTCTTTGTCTCTTTTGCCCTTCCAGGCGACAAGGACGCCGTTTTCTTTGAGGAGAGGGGATGCGAGCTCTGCGAGGGTCGATAGGCGGCCTACCGCTCTTGCCGTCACTACGTCGTAGGTCTCGCGCCCTGGGCCTTTGGCCAGATCCTCGGAGCGGGCGTTGATCACGTGGGCGTTGGCAATGCCTGCCTCGGCCGCAGCTCTTTCGATGAAGGCGCACTTGCGGCCTATCGACTCGACCAGCTCTACCTTTGCTTCGGGGAGGGATATCGCCAGGACTAGCCCTGGAAATCCCGCTCCAGAGCCGATGTCGGCTACCTGCACAGCTTCCTGCAGCTCTGGGACCTCGAGGCCGGTGAGGCTGTCGGTCACGTGGACCTTCCAGGCCTGATTTGGCGCCGTCACCGAGCTGACTGAGGCTCGCTCTATCGCGAGCAGGTCTAAGACTTTCTGCAGGGCGGCGCGGGACTGAGGGTCCAAGTCGGCCTTGCGGCCTGGAGTCACTCTGAGATCAGGGGGGCAACTACTACGCAGCGCCGCGGCTCGTCGCCCTCGCTGTAGGTCTCGACCCCGGCGCGCTCTTTCAGGTGTTCATGGACGACGCGGCGCTCCTGGGCGCTCATCGGGTCCATTTCGACCGTGTGGCTGCCGCTCAGCGCCTGCTCAGCGGCGCGGTCGGCGCGGGAGATCAGGGTCTCGCGCCTGCGCTCGCGATAGCCGGCGGCGTCGACGATCACCCGTTTGCGGTCGCGCAGGCCGCGGAAGGCGGCCTGGTAGCAGAGCAGCTGCAGGGCGTCGATCGTCTGCCCGCGTTTGCCGATCAGCAAGCCGTAGTCGTCGCCGCCGTTGACCACCGCCTCGATCCGGTCGTCGTCCTCGTTGATGTCGACCTCGCCGTCGAGGTCGAGCTCATCGAGCACTCCCTCGACAAGCTCGCGCACCCGCTCGGCGGGCTCCTGGGGCCAATCTGCCGTCTCGCTCATCCTCCGCAGACTATTCAGCTCGGGGTCGGCGCGTCGAGGCAAATAGTCTGGCTTGCGAATGGGCTTGGTCTACGCAGTCGCGAACCAGAAGGGCGGGGTCGGCAAGACGACCACCGCGGTCAATGTCGCCGCTTGCGTCGCCGCCGGCGGCGCTCAGACCCTGCTCGTCGACCTCGACCCCCAGTGCAACGCAACCGTCGCCCTCGGTGGCGACCGTGACCTGCATCCCTCCTCCTACGACTGCCTGACCGGCGACGTCTCGGTCGCCGAGGCGGCCCGGCCGGCCGGGCCCGACAACCTCTGGCTGGTCCCCGCCAACCGCGACCTCGCCGGGGCCGCGGTCGAGCTGCCGCGGATCGAGGGCTCGGAGACCCGCCTGCGCGAGCGCCTCGGCCCGGTCCGCGAGCGCTTCGCCTACACGCTGCTCGACTGCCCGCCCTCCCTCGGCCCGGTCAGCGTCAACGCCCTGACCGCCGCCGACCGCGCGATCGTGCCGGTCCAGGCCGAGTACCTGGCCCTGGAGGGCCTGGTCCAGTTCCTCGAGACGCTGGGGATGATCCGCCGTGAGCTCAACCCGGCGCTTGAGGTCTCAGGCCTGTTGATCACCATGCACGACGAGCGCACCCGCCTTGCCCGGGATGTCGAGAGCGAGCTGCGCGAGCACTTCCCGGAGATGGTCTTCGCGACGGTCATCCCGCGCAGCGTCAGAGTCGCCGAGGCGCCGAGCTATGGTCTGCCCGTGACCGAGCACTCACCTTCCTCACGGGGGTCCACCGCGTACAAAGCGCTGGCCAAGGAGCTGGCCGAGCGTGGCTAGCGGCACCAAGCGGGGGATCGGCCGCGGCCTCGCCTCGATCCTGCCGGAGGCCAGCAGCGAGGGCGCCGGCGAGCTGCGCGAGCTGCCGGTGAAGCTGATCAAGCCGAACCCCAACCAGCCGCGGACCAAGTTCGATCCCGACGCACTCGCCGGCCTCGCCTCCTCGATCGAGGCCAGCGGCGTCGTCCAGCCGTTGCTCGTCCGCCCTCTGCACGACGGCAGCTACGAGCTGATCGCTGGCGAGCGCCGCTGGCGCGCGGCTCAGCAGGCCGGCCTCGAGAAGGTCCCGGCCATTGTCCGCGACTCCGAGCAGGCCGAGCGCCTGCAGGTCGCCCTGATCGAGAACATGGTCCGCGAGGATCTCAACCCGGTCGAGGAGGCGCGCGCCTGCTCCGCCCTGGTCGACGAGCTCGGGCTCTCGAAAGAGGAGCTGGCCCGCCGGGTCGGCCGCAGCCGGCCGGCGGTCTCGAATCTGATCCGCCTGCTCGACCTCCCTGACGAGGCGCTTGATCTGCTCGAGTCCGGTGAGCTCAGCGAGGGCCACGGCCGCGCCCTGCTTGCCGCTCCCGGCAACGACGTCCGACGCCGCCTCGCCCGTGACGCCGCCAGGGGCGGCTGGTCGGTCCGCGAGACCGAGAACAGAGCTAAGCTGGCTAGCCAGCCAAAGACAACGGAGAAGAGCCGCAAGGCCGATCCCGAGGAGGCCGCCGCCCTGCGTGATCTGGCCGACCGCCTGGAGGCAGCCCTGGGCCACGAGGTCACGGTCAAGCCGAAGGGCGAGGAGATCGCCGCCGAGCTGCGATTCGACGACTTGGATCAGGCGCTTGCCCTGGCCAAGCAGCTCGGCCGACGGCGCACCTGAGGGACCCCCGGATGGCCGCTATCATCGGCTGCCCGCAAGGGTGATTTTGAGGGCGATTAGCTCAGTTGGTTAGAGCGCGTCTCTGATAAGGACGAGGTCCCTGGTTCGAATCCAGGATCGCCCACTCGTGCAGCAGATGCAGATCTATGGCGTCAGCTTCGACATGGTCGGCAAGCAGCCGATCGTGTTGTTGAAGACGGTTGACGGCAACCGGTTCCTGCCGATCTGGATCGGGCACCCCGAGGCGGCGGCGATCCTGATGAAGCTGCAGGGCGCCTCGACGCCGCGGCCAATGACGCACGATCTGCTCTCCGACCTGCTTGAGCAGCTCGACGCCAAATGCGTCCGCGTCTCGGTCACAGAGCTGCGCGACAACACCTTCTACGCCTCGATCACGATCTCGGTCAACGGCTCGGAGATGGAGATCGACTCGCGCCCCTCCGATGCCCTCGCCCTCGCGGTCCGCGTCTCGGCCCCGATCTTCGCGGCCGAGGAGGTGATCGAGGAGTCGGCGATCGAGTTCGAACACGAGGTAGAGGACACCGAGGAGGTCGTCGACAAGTTCAAAGAGTTCCTCGACGAGGTCTCGCCGGAGGACTTCGCTAAAGGCGAGGAGTAGCGGCGCCCCGCTCTTCGAGCGCAAGCTCGAGGATTTGCTCGACCAGGCGCACGAACGACAGGCCCGCCGCCTCAGCCGCCTGGGGCAGGAGGCTGGTGTCGGTCAGGCCCGGGATCGCGTTTACCTCCAGCACCTGCGGCCCCTCCGCGCCAAGGATCAGGTCGACCCGGGCAAACCCGGCGCAGCCGAGCGCCCGGTAGGCGGAGACCGCCGCCTCGGTCACGGCCGCCGCCTCGCTGGAGCTGAGCTGGGCGGGGCAGATGAACTCGGTGCGGCCGATTTCGTAGCGGGCCTCGAAGTCGTAGCGGTCGCCGATCGGGATCGCCTCGACGATCGGCAGCGGCTCGCCGCCGATCACGCTGACCGCGAGCTCACGGCCGTCGACGAAGCGCTCGAGCAGGACCCGGTCGTCGTAGCTGAAAGCGGAGATCAGCGCCTGTGGGATCTCGGCTGCATCAGCGGCGAACCTGACGCCGAGGGCCGAGCCGCCGCGGCTGGGCTTGACCACGAGCGGGAAGCCGAGCCGCTCCTCCATGCGGTCGAGCGTGTCGGCGGCGCCGAGTTCGCGGAAGGCGGTCTCGTTGAAGGCAAACCAGTCAGGGGTCGGGACCCCAGCCTCGCGCAGCGCGTGCTTGGCCAGGACCTTGTCCATGCAGCGGGCGCAGGCGGCAACCCCAGGCCCGGTGAAGGGGATGTCGAGGATCTCCAGCAGCTCCTGCGCCGTGCCGTCCTCGCCGCCGGCGCCGTGCATGGCGACGAAGGCGACGTCGGGGCGTTCGTCCACCAGGCGCTTGACCAGATCGGCGCCGACGTCGTGCCCGACCGCCTCGTGCCCGAGCCGCTCCAACGCGTCTTCGACCCGGGCGCCGGAGCGCAGCGAGACCCCGCGCTCAAGCGAGCGGCCGCCTTTGAGGACCGCGACCTTCACGCTCCCGCCTCGCCGGTCTTGCGGAAGGGAATGACGTCGGCCACCGGGTCGATGGCCTCTTCTGGCGCCACCGGCGCCGCGGGCGCTTCGCCGGTGAGGGCACCGTAGAGGTCGACCTGCTCGGCGATCACCTTGCCGATCCGCTTCACCCCCTCGCGGATTTCCTCGTCGGTCACGCCGGAGAAGTTGAGCCGCATCGAGTTGCGCCCGCGGCCGTCGACGTAGGCGGCCTGGCCGGGGACGAAGGCGACGTTGTCGCGCAGCGCCTTGGCCAGCAAGTCGCTGGTGTCGATGTACTCGGGCAGGGTCGCCCAGATGAAGAGGCCGCCTTCTGGTTCGGTCCAGGTCGCCTGCGGCGGGAAGTGTTTGCGCAGCGCCTCGAGCATCACGTCGCGGCGGTGGCGGTAAAGCCCGATCAGGCTGGCGATGTAGTCCTGCCAGCGCCCTTCGGCGAAGTACTCGCGGACGAAGAACTGGGTCAGGGTCGAGGTGCAGAGGTCGGCGGCCTGCTTGCCGAGCACGATCTTCTGCATCACCGGCGGCGGCGCCACCGCCCAGCCGAGGCGGATGCCGGGGGAGAGGATCTTCGAGAAGGTGCCGATGTAGATGACGTAGTCGCCACCGTCGAGCTGGTAGAGCGGCGGCAGCGCCTCGCCGCCGTAGCGGAGCAGGCCGTAGGGGCTGTCCTCGACGACCAGCAGCTCGTGGCTGCGGGCGATCTCGACCAGCCGCTGCCTGCGCTCGAAGGACATCGCCACGCCGGCCGGGTTCTGAAAGGTCGGCACCGAGTAGACGAACTTCGGCCGTTTGCCTTCCTCGCCGAGGCGGGCGAGCACGCCCTCCAGCTCCTCGACCCGCATCCCGTCGTCGTCGCACTCGATCTGCACGACCTCGGCCTCGTAGCTGCAGAAGACCGGCACCGCCCCGGGGTAGGTCGGGGCCTCGCAGATGACGACGTCGCCCGGGTCGATCAGCGTCTTGCAGACCAGGTCGATCGCCTGCTGGCCGCCGGTGGTGACGATGATGTCGTCGCTTTCGGGCAGCATCCCCTCGGCCCCCATCACCTGCAGGATGCAGTCCTTGGTCTCCTCGAAGCCCTCGGTCGGGCCGTACTGCAGCGCCTCGGCCGCCGACGTTTGCGCGATCCGCGTCATCTGCGCCGCGAAGCTCTTGGGCGGGAAGGTCGAGGTGTCGGGCAGTCCGCCGGCAAGCGAGATCACCTCGGGACGGGCGGTGATCTCCATCAGGTCGCGCATCGCCGAGGAGCGCATCACCCGGGTCCGCGCGGCAAAGAGGCCGGCGTAGCGCTCGAGGTCGCGGGTGCGGGTGTGGGCGCGGCGGCGGTGGGGAGGAGGCGTCTCGCTCATGGCAGAAGTGTGGCGGATCGACGCGCCTGCGCCAGGGAGGTTAGGTTTTCGCATGTGGAGTTTCTCTCTGATCTAGGGATCGGCATCGCGATCGGGATGCTCGTCGGCACAACCGGCACCCATGGCTCCGCCCGCGGGCGGATGACGTTGCTCGCCGCCGTGATCGGCCTCGTGATCGGTTTCCTGCTCGGCAGCGCCCTCGGCGCCCTGGCCTGCATGCTCGGCACCGTCCTCGCCTGCCTGGTGATCAGCGACATCGTCTCCGGCGCCAGCCGCCGCGAGGGCAGCCGGGCCGGCGCCCTCGGCTTCCTCGTCGCCCTGGCGGCGCTGGTCGTGATCGCCGTCTCGCTGGTCTTCTCGCCGCTGGTCGTGCTGGTGATCGTCGCCCTGCTTTGGCTCGGCCTCGCCCGCCGCCGCCGCGCCCAGCGCAAGCACGCCGGCCTGCGCGTGCTGCGGTAGCGGACGTCGCCGCTCCTCCATCATTCGCAGAGCGATGGCTGCGAAGAAGCTGATCCTCACCTACGTCGACTCGCTGCGCACCGACATGTTGCAGCGGGCGATCGCCGAGCAGCGCGCCCCCACCTTTGAGGCATTGCTCGAGCGCGGGACGCTGATCCCCGACTGCGTCTCCAGCTTTCCCTCGGTGACGCCTGTCGCCTGCGCCGAGATGGTGACCGGGGTCGGCGCCGACGAGCACTGGATCAGCGGCATGAACTGGTACCACCGGCTGGAGCGGCGCTACGTCGAGTACGGCTCCTCGCTCGATGCGACCCGCGCCTTCGGGGTTTTCCGGGCGCTCTACGACCTCGTCTACAACATGAACTTGGCCCACCTCAGCCCCGAGATCGAGACGCTGTTCGAGCAGCTCGACGACGCCGGCGCGCGGACCGCCTGCACCTCCTTCCTGATCTACCGGGGACGTCATCGCCACCAGGTCTCGCTCGACGGGCTGCTGCGCCGCGCCGTCGACACGACCAGGCTCAAGTTTCGCCACCACACCTGGGGCCCCGCCGAGCTTTTCTACGGTGACCTCTACGCCAGCCGCGAGGTCCCCTGCAAACCGTCCTCGATCCCTGGCAGCCGCGACGGCTACTCGGCCTGCTGCGTCGCCGAGCTCGCCAAGGAGGACCTCTTCGACTTCCTCCTCTTCTCGCTCCCCGACAACGACAACTACTCCCATCGCCACGGGCCGGAGGCAAGCGTCGAGTCGATCTCCAAGGCCGACCATTGCTTCGCCAAGTTGGTCGAGGCAGCGGGCGGCCTCGATCGCTTCCTTGCCGACCACGCTCTGATCCTGCTCGGCGACCACGCCCAGACGCCGGTCCACCGCGGCCTGCCGCTGGCCGAGATCCTCGGCCGCGACTGGAAGGTGCTGCAGCCATCGGAGGACCAGCCCACCGCTGCCCAGCTCGCGGTCAGCCCGACCGGGCGGGCCGCCCACGTCTACCTGTTGCCGGGCGAGGGGCCGCGGGCCGAGCATGGCGATGTCCGCCGGCGGCTGACCGAGACCGAGGGGGTCGACCTCACCTGTTGGCTGGAGGGCGCCGACGGCAAACCGCTGCAGCGAGACGAGCCGGGGATGCCGGCGGGCGGTGGGGAGGTGGCGGTGATCGAGCGCCCGGGCGCCCAGCTGCGCCTCCGGCCCGGCGGCGAGACAGCGGACCTGCGTGGCCGCGGCTGGCAGGTCGACGGCGACCTCGGTGTGCTGGAAGCGCGGGTCGAGGACGGCCAGCTGCGCAGCGAGGCCTACCCAGACCCGCTGGCCCGGGTCTGGTCGGCGCTGACCTCCCCTCACGCCGGCGACTTCATCGTCTCCCTCGCCGAGGGATTCGAGGCGGTCGACTGGGGGGGAGTCACCCACGCCGGCGGCGGCAGCCACGGGGCGCTGCACGCCGGCGACTCCAACGTGCCGCTGCTCTTCGTCGGCTGCGGCCCGGCCAGCGCCGATGAGCAGCAGCAGTGGGCGCTGCGCGATGTCGCCCCGGTGATCCGGGAGCACTTCGGGTTGGGCCAGGAGTGATGCGAAGGGCGGGTTGGCTGACACTGCTGCTGGCGGTGGCCCTCGCTTTGCCCACAATGGCCGCCGCCGCAGATTCCCCGGCAAAGATCACCGCCGCCGAAGCGGAAAAGGTCGCCAACCTCGATCCAAACGCGGTCAAGGAGCGGGCAGAGAACCACGGGGTGACGTCGAGCGCGTCGATGGTCGACGGCAACTGGGAGGTCGCCTACTTCGCCGACGGCAAGGAGGTCGCGCTTGTCATCGTTGATCCGACCACCGGCCTGGTCCGCGAGTCGTGGACCGGCTACCAGGTGGCCTGGAAGATGGCCCGCGGCTATCCCGGCGCCTTCGGCCACAAGCTCGACGCCCCTTATGTCTTCCTTCCCCTCTGCGCCCTCTTCCTGGTCGGGCTGGCCGACTGGCGCCGGCGCTGGCGGATCGCCAACCTCGACCTCGCCGTGCTGCTCAGCTTCGGCATCTCCCACTTCTTCTTCAACCGCACCGAAATCGGCGTCTCGGTCCCGCTCCAGTACATCCCGCTCGTCTACCTCTTCGGCCGGGCGCTGTGGATCGGCTTCCATGGTCGCGGCGAGGGCCTGCGCCCGGTCTGGCCCGCAGCTTGGCTGCTGGTCGCCGCCCTCTTCTTGATCGGCTTCCGGGTCGGGCTCAACATCGCCGACTCCGGCACGATCGACGTCGGTTACGCCAGCGTCGTCGGCGCCGATCGCATCAGCCACGGCGAACCGATCTACGGCAACTTCCCCGACGACGTCTCCCAGGGCGACACCTACGGCCCGGTCAACTACTTCGCCTACGTCCCCTTCGAGCGAATCTGGCCCTGGAGCGGCAGCTGGGATGACTTGCCGGCAGCCCACGGCGCCGCGGTCTTCTTCGACCTGATGACCTTCGCCCTCTTGCTCTTCCTTGGCCGCCGGATCAGGCCCGGGCCGGAGGGCCAGAAGCTGGCGGCGACCCTGGCCTTCGGCTGGGCCGCGTATCCGTACACCGCGTTCACCCTGGAGTCGAACTCAAACGACTCCCTGGTGGCGATGCTGCTTGTCGCGACCCTGTTGATCCTGGCCCGCCCCGCCGCGCGTGGGGCAATGGCGGCGCTGGCGACCTTCGCCAAGTTCGCCCCGGCGGTCCTCGCCCCGATGCTGCTCACCTACGGCCCAAAACGCTGGCGCTTCGCGGCCGCCTTCGTGCTCACCTCCGCCCTGGCCATGCTCTGGGCCCTGCTCGACCCGGGCCTGCACACCTTCTACGAGCGGACGATCGCCTACCAGGCGGGCCGCGACTCACCCTTCAGCATCTGGGGCCAGGCTCCAGCCCTGGAACCCCTGCGCATAGCGATCCTGGTTGGGACAGGCGCCCTGTCCCTTCTCTTCGCGTTCCGCCCGCGAAAGAAGACCCTGGTCCAGGTAGCGGCCTTGAGTGCAGCCCTGCTCTTGGGCATCCAGCTGACGATGCACCACTGGTTCTACCTCTACATCGTCTGGTTCTTCCCCCTGCTCCTGGTAGCCATGGCATCCCTGGAGAAGGACCCCTCCCCGGCTACGGGGCGATTGGAGCGGGGACCATCACCTGCAAGATCGAGTCAGCAAGACCCGAAGGGCTCACCTCAACCAGGGCGCCCATAACCCAGACATCCTCGGTGGCCGTTTCAAACCGGGTTGGCATCTGAGTGATCAGCGAGGCAAGCGCCTGCTCCGGTTTCACCCCCAGCACGCTGGTGCGGGCCCCGGTCATGCCGACGTCGGAGATGAAAGCGGTGCCTTTGGGCAGCACTCGCCCGTCGGCGGTGGGCACGTGGGTGTGGGTGCCGAAGACCGCCGCGACCTGGCCGTCGAGGTGCCAGCCCATCGCCACCTTCTCGCTCGTCACCTCGGCATGGAAATCGACGATCGCCAGGTCGAAGTCGCCCTTGATCCGTTCCAGGATCGCGTCGACCTCGTGGAACGGCGAGCGGGCGACGGTCAGCCCGACCGCGCCGCTGAGGTTGATCACCGCGACCCGGGTACCGTCGACGTCGACAATCGTGTGGCCCCGGCCGGGGTTGGCATGGGGGTAATTGGCAGGCCGGATCACGCGCTCGGTGTCGTCGAGGAAAGCGTAGGCCTCGCGGTGGCGGTAGACGTGGTTGCCGGTGGTGATCACGCCGGCCCCGGCCCTGAAGATCTCGCCGGCGGTCTTCTCGGTGATCCCCATCCCCCCGGCCGAGTTCTCGCCGTTGACGACAACGAGGTCGGGAGCGTGCTGCTCGCGCAGGGCCGGCATCGCGTCGCGCAGGCCACGCCGGCCCGGCCCGCCGACAACGTCGCCGATAAATAGAACCTTCATGCGGCGGACCCTAGCTCGCCAGTAGCGTTCGGCGGCGATGGGAGCGACCGGAACCGGGGCGGTAGCGCTGGAGGCACGCGGGCTGGTCAAGCGCTACGGCAAGCGCGCTGCCCTGCGTGGGATCGACTTCGTTGCCAGGCCGGGCGAGCTGCTGGCGGTGACCGGCCCCAACGGCGCGGGGAAGACGACGCTGCTCTCGATCCTGGCCGGAATCTCGCGGCCCGACGAGGGCGAGGTCAGCCTGCCGCTGGGCGAGGTCGGCTGGGTCCCGCAGCAGCCGGCGCTCTACCGGCGGCTGACCGTCGAGGAGAACCTGCTGCTCTTCGCCCGGCTCGAGAAGCACGAGGATCCGCACGCCTCGGTCGAGCAGATGCTTGAGCTCTCGGCCCTCGCCGACCGCCGCGACGAGATCGTCGCCCGGCTCTCGGGCGGCAACCAGCAGCGGATCAACATCGCGATCGGCCTGCTTTCGGCGCCGGCGGTGCTGCTGCTCGACGAGCCCAGCGTCGGGCTCGACCCGCGCCAGCGGGCCCGGGTCTGGGAGTTCGTCTCCGCCCTCGCGGCCGACGGCGCGACGGTGATCTTCTCCACCCACGACATCCAGGAGGCCGAGCGCTACGGCAGGCGCCTGCTCGTCCTCGCCGACGGCGACGGCCTCTTCGACGGCTCCCCCGCCGAGCTGCGCGAAGCGGTCCGCAGCGAGGCGCCCGAGGCCGCCGACCGCGACTTCGAGACCGCCTTCGTCGCCTACCTGCGCCACCGGGGCCACTGATGCGCTGGCTGCTGCTCAAGGACCTGCAGATCCTGCGCCGCTCCCCCCTGCAGGCGGTGCTGCTGGTTGCCTACCCGGTGTTGATCGCCCTGCTCGTCGGCTTCGCGATCTCGGGCCAGCCGAGCAAGCCCCGGGTCGCCTTCCTCAACCAGGTGCCGAAGGACACCCGGATCAGCGTCGGCGGGACCGAGCTGCCGGCGGTCGGCGCCGGCCAGCGGATCTGCAGCCGGGTCGAGTGCGTCAAAGTCAAGAACCGCCAGCAGGCGATCGAAAAGGTCCGCTCTGGCGATGTCCTCGCGGCGGTGATCCTGCCCGCCAACCTCGTCGACCAGATCAACTCGCTGGCGACGCTGACTCCCGGCACGCCGCGGGTCGAAGTCATGGTCAACGAGGAGGACCCGGTCAAGGCCCAGCTCGTCAACGACAAGATCAGCTCGTTGCTGGCGCAGGCGAACCTGGTCATCGCCCGCCAGATCGCCAAATCCGGCGGCGAATACCTGAACCTGCTCGTCAACGGCGGCCAGTTCGAAGTGCTCGGCGAATCGTTCGGGATCCTCGGCCTGCGCAACGTCGCCAAGATCCTTGAAGCGGTCACCCCCACGGTGCCGCCGGGGCCGCTGCGGACCTCGCTCGACCAGGTCACCCGCTTCTCGACCCTGGCCCGCGACAACCTCAACGTCGCCGGGCCGCTGATCGACCGGCTGGCGCAGCCGATCGCCGTCGATAAGAAGGTCGTCAGCGGCAAGAGCCCGCCGCTGGACACGTTCGCGATCGCGGTCGCCGCGACCTTTGTCCTCACCTTCGTGATCGTCCTGCTGGTCGCCGGCTCGCTGGCGCTGGAGCGTGAGGAGAACGCCTTCCCCAGGTTGACCCGCGGCCTCGTCTCGCGCTCGGCCCTGCTCGCCGAGAAGGTCGGCTTGGGGATGGCGGTCGGCCTCGTCGTCACCCTGCTGATGCTCGCTGGCCTGCAGTTCTTCGTGCCTTTGGAATGGAGCCGCTTCGGCCTCTGGCTGATCGCGATCCTCGCCGGTGGCGCTGGGATCGGCGCCGCCGGCGCGGCGCTCGGCGCGGCAGCCCGAGACGTCCGCGCCGTCTCCCTGCTCGCCTTCATGGTCACCCTCCCGGTCGCCTTCCTCTCCCTCGTCCCCTCTGGCACGGTCGGCCCCGCGATCTACGACGCGATCAAGTTCGTCACCGCGCTCTTCCCCTTCAAGCCCGCCCTGCAGGCGATGACAGCCGCCCTCGATTCCTCTGGCCCAGGAATTGGCAGGCCGTTAATCCACCTCGCAATTCTCGTAGTCGCCTATGGCCTCTTGGCCCGCTTCGCCCTGCGCCGCTTTTCAGCTGTTTGACCCGCGCCCCGAGCGGGCCTCCCTAGAATCTCCGCCATGCCATTCCCGGCAACACGGATGAGGCGCCTGCGCCGCACCGCGGCCTTGCGCGGCCTGGTCAGCGAGACCAGCCTCTCGCCGGCCCACCTAATCCAGCCGATGTTCGTGGTCGCCGGCGAGAATGTGCGCGAAGACGTCGACTCGATGCCGGGCATTGAGCGCTTCTCGATCTCCGAGCTGGTCGCCGAGGCGACCGAGGTCATCGCCACCGGGGTCGGCTCGGTCCTGCTTTTCGGGATCCCCTCGGCCAAGGACGAGACCGGCACCGGCGCCTACGACGACGAGGGCGTGGTGCAGATGGCGGTGCGGGCTTTGAAGGAGGCGCATCCGGAGCTGACGGTGATCACCGACGTCTGCCTCTGCGAGTACACCTCGCACGGCCACTGCGGCTTCCTCCGCGACGGCGAGGTCGACAACGACATCACGGTCGAGCTGCTGGCCAAAACCGCGATCTCCCACGCCGAGGCCGGCGCCGACGCGGTCGCTCCCAGCGACATGATGGACGGGCGGGTCGGCACGATTCGCCACCAGCTCGACGAGGAGGGCCACTCCAACGTCCCGATCGTCGCCTACAGCGCCAAGTACGCATCCGCCTTCTACGGGCCCTTCCGCGAGGCGGCCGAGTCGACCCCCGAATCGGGCGATCGCCGCGGCTACCAGATGGATCCGGCCAACGCCGAAGAGGCGGTGCGCGAGGCCGAGCTCGACCTTGAAGAGGGGGCCGACATGGTGATGGTCAAGCCCGCCACGCCCTACCTCGACGTCCTGCGCCGGATCAAAGACGCGACCGGCGCCCCGGTTGCCGCCTACCATGTGTCGGGCGAGTACTCGGCTCTGAAGGCCGCCGCCCAGAACGGCTGGCTCGATGAGCGCGCCGCCGTGCTCGAGACCTTGACATCGATCCGCCGCGCCGGCGCCGACGCGATCGTCACTTACTACGCGAAGGAGGCCGCGGCTTGGCTTCAGTGAAAGTTCCCCAGTCCAAGGCCCGCTCCCGCAAGGACGGCGCCGCGATTCCGCTCGACGAGACCGACAAGCGGCTGATGAACATGCTGCAGTCGAACTTCCCGCTCGACCCGGAGCCCTTCGCCCTGGTCGCCTCGGAGGCGGAGATGGATCTCGATGATCTCCTCACCCGCACCCAGCGCCTGCTCGACGAGCGCATCATCCGCGAGATCACGCCGATCTTCGACACCCGCGCCCTCGGCTACGAGTCGATGCTGGTCGCCGCCAAAGTCGATGCTGACAACCCACAGCGGGCCGCCTCGGTCGTCAACGCCCACCCGGGCGTTTCCCACAATTACCTGCGGACCCACGAGTTCAACCTCTGGTTCACGATCGCGACCCCGCCCGACTCCGAGCTGGGCCTCGCCGGCACCCTCGATGTGCTGATGAAGGAGGCCGGGGCCGAGTCGATGCGGCAGCTGCCGACCCTGACCCTGTTCAAGATCAACATGAACCTGGAGATGGAGAAGGGAACCGAAGCTCTCGCCTCCGCGGTCGATGCCTCGCCGCCGCGCGAGCTTGAGGCGCAGCCCTACGACGAGGCCGACATCGCCGTGATCCGTGCCCTGCAGGGGCCGATGAAGGCGGTCGAGCGCCCCTACGACGAGGCCGCCGAGGAGCTGGGGATGAGCACTGAGGACCTGCTTGAGCACCTCGGCGGGATGGTCGATCGCAAGATCCTGCGCCGCGTCGCCGCGATCCTCTATCACCGCCGCGCCGGCTTCTCCGCCAACGGGATGGGCGTCTGGAAGGTCCCGGAGGCCGAGATCATGGAGGTGGGAGGGAAGATGGCTTCTTACCGCGGCATCTCCCACTGCTACCAGCGGCCGACCTACGCCGACTGGCCCTACAGCGTCTTCACCATGGCCCACGGCCGCTCCAAGGAGGAGTGCGACGCGATCCTCGACTCGATCGCCGCCGACTGCGGGATGGGCCCCGACGATCGCGCCACGCTCTACTCCTCGACCGAGTACAAGAAGATCCGCCTCCACTACTTCACCGACGATTACGCGGCCTGGGAGGCCGAGCATTCCTAATCACCAGCGTTCGTCGCAGCTCTACGAGCGAGCGCTGCGAGTCCTGCCTGGCGGAGTCAACAGCCCGGTCCGGGCGCTGCGCCAGATCGGCCGCAACCCGATCTTCATCGAGCGCGGCGAGGGCGCCGAGCTGGTCGACGTCGACGGCAACCGCTACCTCGACTGGGTCGGCTCCTGGGGGCCGCTGATCCTTGGCCACGCGCACCCGGCGGTGCTCGCCGCCGTCGAGGGGGCCGCCGCCCGCGGCACCAGCTACGGCGCCGCGACCGCGGCCGAGGTCGAGCTGGCGGAGGAGATCGCCGCCCGGGTTCCCTCGGTGGAGATGGTGCGGATGACCTCCTCCGGGACCGAGGCGGCGATGAGCGCGGTCCGTCTCGCCCGCGCCGTGACCGGCCGCGACGTCGTCGTCAAGTTCGCCGGCGCCTACCACGGCCACTCCGACGGCCTGCTGGCCGAGGGCGGCTCTGGCCTCGCCACACTCGGCATCCCGGCGACGCCGGGAGTGACCGCCGCCCAGGCCGCCGGCACCGTGGTCGTGCCGTGGAACGATCGCGAGGCGGTCACGGCCGCCCTCGAAGAGCACGAAGCCGCTGCCCTGCTGGCGGAGCCGATCGCCGCCAACATGGGGGTCGTCCCGCCCGAGGATGGCTTTCTCGAGTTCCTGCGCGAGGCGACCAGCAGGGCCGGTTCCCTGCTGATCCTCGACGAGGTGATCACCGGCTTCCGCGTCGCCCGCGGCGGCGCCCAGGAGCTCTACGGAGTTACCCCCGATCTGACTGTGCTCGGCAAGGTGATCGGCGGCGGCTTGCCGGCGGCGGCCTATGCCGGGCCGCGTGAGCTGATGGAGCGAGTCGCCCCGGCCGGCGACGTCTACCAGGCGGGCACGCTCTCGGGCAACCCGCTGGCGGCCGCGGCTGGCCTGGCGACCCTGCGCGAGTTGGACGACGCTGCCTACGAGCGCATCGCGACCCTGACCGAGCGCTTCAGCTCTGGACTGGAGGGCCTCGCAGCCGACCGGCCGCTCCAGGTCGCCTCGGCCCCGGGCCTGGTCACGCTTTTCTTCAGCGAGGCCCCGGTCCGCGACTTCGCCGGCGCCGCTGCCTGCGACCTCGAGGCCCACGCCGGCTTCTGCCGCGCCCTGCTCGACCGCGGCGTCTACCCGCCCCCGTCCCAGTTCGAGGCCTGGTTCGTCTCGCTCGCCCACGACGAGGACTCGATCGACCGCACGCTGGAAGCGGTCGGCGATTCCCTGTCCGAGGACTAGCCGATGGCGGCCGATCCGAAAGAGGCGTTGAGGGCCCTCGCCGACCAGCTGCGGGCGCAGGACACTCCGATCTCCCCGCATGTGGTCGACCCCGTCGAGCCGTCCTCGCTCGGCCTGCTCGCCGCCGCCGGCCCCCGCGCGGCGCAGGACCCCGCCGGCTACGCGCTGGTGGTCGAGTCGGTTCGCGAGGGCTACCTCCTGCACTATGGCCAGCCCCGTCTCGTCGTCGGCCACGACCCCGACCTCGCCCTCCTCGCCGGCGACTATCTCTACGCGCTCGGACTCCAGCGCCTCGCCGTTTTTGGCGACACCAGCGCGGTTGCGGAGCTGGCCGACCTGATCAGCCTCTCGGCCCAGCTGCACGCCGAGGGCCGCG
This sequence comes from uncultured Conexibacteraceae bacterium, assembly GCA_964401995.1. Classification (GTDB taxonomy): domain Bacteria; phylum Actinomycetota; class Thermoleophilia; order Solirubrobacterales; family 70-9; genus DATCBF01. The sequence goes on from CAYOAP010000003.1 coordinate 176,099, forward strand.
CCGCGGCCGCTCCAGACCTATGGAGGAGCGCCGCGATCGCGGTCGGAAACGGGCCCGACGAGACCCATGAGGCAGCCAAGCAGAGGCTTCGAAAAGGGTCGCCCGATGCCTGACCGTGCCACTTCGACCTCGGTTTCCGTGCCAACGCAATAGACTTCCGCGTCGCGATTTCGACGTGACTGTGGCTGACGAGACGGACAAGAGAAACGGAGCTGACGAGGCTCCCCGGCAGCAGCGGGTACAGCCCGACCCTCCCGGCTACTTCGAGGGCGAGTCGATGACCCGCCGCCGCGCTTTCACGATCGCCGCCCAGGGCCTCGGCGGGATCGCCGGCGCCGCCATCGTCCTGCCCGCCGTCGGCTTCGCCGTCGCCCCGATCTTCCACCGCGGCAAGGAGCGCTGGGAGGCGGTCGGGCCGGTCAGCGACTTCGTCGAAGACACCTACCGCCAGGTCGTCTTCACCGAAACCGAGGGGATCGGCGACGCCGGCAAGACCACCGCCTACGTCCGCAAAAGCTCGAAGCAGCTCGAAGAAGAACCCGGCAAGTACGTCGCGGTCTCCAACCGCTGCGCCCACCTCGGCTGCCCGGTCCGCTTCGTCGAGGCCGCCGGCAACTTCATCTGTCCCTGCCACGGCGGCGTCTACGACTTCCAGGGAAAACGGATCGGCGGCCCGCCGGTGCGGCCGCTCGACCAGTTCCAGACTCGCGTCCGCGAGGGCCAGGTCGAGCTCGGCCCGCGCTACAGCGTCACCTCGCAGCTGGAACCGGTCCGCGCCCGCGACCCTGGCGAGTTCACCGGCGGGATCTGGGAATACCTCTACCCGCCGCGGCCCTCTACCTTCCCGGCCCCCTGATGCCAAAACTGCCGACAATTCCCGACTCGATTGTCCCCGCCCCCCTGCGCAAACCGGCGAAGCCGGGCGAGGGCCGTGGCGGCAACGGCCAGGCCCCGGCCGACCTCAAGACCTCGCCGCCGGAGCGCCAGACCGACGTCAAGCGGCTCGGCGACCAGGCCAAGGACGCTCCGGCCGACGTGCTCGCCTGGGTCGACCAGCGCACCGGCGCCACCGGCTTCCTCACCGGGATGCTCTTCCGCAAGGTGCCGAAGGGGACCAACTGGTTCTACACGCTCGGCTCGGCGACGCTCTTCGCCTTCATCGTGCAGGCGGTCACCGGCGTCTTCCTGGCGATGTTCTACACGCCGTCGACGACCCAGGCCTACGCCTCGATCTCCCACATCAACAACGACGTCCCGCTCGGCCAGCTCGTGCACGGGATGCACAAGTGGGGCTCCAGCGTGATGGTGATCCTGATCTTCCTCCACATGGGCCGCACCTTCTTCTTCGGCGCCTACAAGTACCCGCGCGAGCTGAACTGGGTGATCGGCGTCATCCTCCTGATCCTGACGATGACGATGGCCTTCACCGGCTACCTGCTGCCCTTCGACCAGCGTTCTTTCTGGGCCTCGGTCGTCGGCATCAACATCAACGGCACCGGACCGATCGTCGGTCCCTACCTGAGCGACTTCTTGAGAGCCGGCCCCGAGCTGGGGGCGACCACGTTGTCGCGTTTCTACTCGATCCACATGCTGCTCGTGCCAGGGGCGATCATCTCGCTGATCGGCGCCCACATGTACCTCGTGGTCAAGCTCGGGACGACGGCGCCGCCCTGGGTCAAAGCTGAGCGGCCCAAGATCGCCGACCCGGTCCAGCAGCTCGACGCCGGCGCCGAGAGCAATGGCGGCGGCAACGGAGCGTCGCCGACCTCATGAAGCCGGCCGACAAGCAGGCATACCTCGAGGAATACGAGGTCCTGAAGAAGAAGGGCAAGCCCTTCTTCCCCTACGCGGTCCTCAAGGACTCGGCGATGGCGCTGATCGTGGTCGCGGTGATCATCGCGATGTCGCTGATCCTCGGCGCCGAGCAGGGCCCGAAGGCGGACCCGACCAGCACCACCTACGTGCCGCGGCCGGAGTGGTATTTCTTCTTCCTCTTCGAGGTCCTGCGCGTGATCAAGCCGCCGGAGCTGGTCCCGATCGCGACGATCGGCATCCCGACGATCTGCATGGTGCTGCTCTTGCTCCTGCCTTTCTACGACCGCAGCCCCGAGCGGCGCCCCGAGCGGCGGCCGCTGGCGACCACGGCGGGCTGCCTGACGATCATCGCCATGGCCTACCTCACCTACCAGGGAGCGACCGGAGGTTCGCCGACCGAGATCGATATGAAGGTCGCGCCGCAGTACACGGCGGGCAAGGAGGTGGTCGCTGGCTCGGGCTGCTTGGCCTGCCACAAGCTGGGCGAGAACGGCAACAATGGGCCAGGTCCGGAATTGACCCATATCGCGGCACGGATTCCGCGGGCGGCAATCATCCGCTCGGTCGAAATCGGGCCGAGCATCATGCCTTCCTACCGGGAACTCCCACCCAAAAAGCTCAACGAGCTAGCCGATTTCCTCTCCTCACTCGATTAAAGGCGCCAAGCCATCCAGGGACTCCGCTCAGTTCGCGGGGCAGGTCAACCGCATGTTCGATCGGGTCGCGGGGCACTACGACACGCTCAACTCGGTGATGTCCGCCGGCCTTCACCATCGCTGGCGCGAGCGCGCCGCCAAGCGGGCTGAGCTCAGCCCCGGCGACTCCGTGCTCGACGTCTGCTGTGGAACCGGCGACTTGGCGCTGGAGCTTTCCAGCCGGGTGATGCCCGGCGGCCACGTGATCGGCTGCGACTTCTCCGAGCCGATGCTCGACCTCGCCCGCGAGAAGACTTCTGCCCGCGGGGTCGAGGGAGTCCGGTTCGAGTGGGCTGACGCTCTGCAGCTTCCCTACGACGCCGGCCGCTTCGACGCGGTCACGGTCGGCTTCGGCGTCCGCAACTTCGCTGACCGCGAGCGCGGCCTGCGCGAGATGACCCGGGTGCTCCGCCCCGGCGGGCGGCTGGTGATCCTTGAGATCACACAGCCGACCCGGCCCCCGCTCTCCACCTTCTTCTCGCTCTGGTTCGACCGGATCGTGCCGCTGCTGGGCGCCGTCGCCGGCAACGCCGAGGCCTACGAGTACCTGCCGGAGTCGGTCCGCAGCTTCCCCGCCCCAAAGGCCCTTGCCGCCGAGATGAGCGCGGCCGGCCTCGAGCGGATTCGCTACACGGTGCTTGCCGGCGGGATCATCGCGATCCACAGCGGCGCCCGGGTGTGACCAGGCCTTCGGCGGTGCCGCCGCCGGTGACGGCGGTTCTGGACGCGTCGAGCCGCTGGCTGCCGCTGCAGCTGGGCGAAGTAGAGGATGGCCTGCGCGAGGTCAGCGCCGGCTACGGATCCAAGCTCGGCGCCGATGCGACGGCGACGCTCTCAGCCGGCGGCAAGCGCCTGCGGCCGTTGCTGGTCCTGCTCTGCGCCGGTGGAGGAGGCGGCCCAGCGGCGGTCCGCGCCGCCACCGCGGTCGAGCTTGTCCACATGGCGACCCTGGTCCACGACGACGTGCTCGACGACGCGCCGCTGCGCCGGGGGCAGCCGACCATCGCCGCGACCTCGGGCCGGGCCGGGGCGGTGGCCGCCGGCGACTTCCTCTTCTCGCGCGCCTTCGGGCTGCTGGCCGCCGCCGGCGACGAGCGCTCGATCGCCCTTCTGGCCGAGGCCTCGGTCGCGCTCGCCGAGGGCGAGCTGGCCCAGCGCCACGATGCCTTCGATGCCTCGATCTCCGAGCAGCGCTACCTCGACCGCTGCCGCTTGAAGACCGCCCGCCTCTTCGAGTGCGCCTGCCTGCTCGGCCGCGACGCCCCCGCTCTGCGCCGTTTTGGCGGTGAGATCGGCCTGGCCTTCCAGCTCCTCGACGATGTCCTCGATGTCTCCGGCCCGCCGGAGCGAACCGGCAAGGCTCGCGGCACCGACCTCCTCGACGGCACCGCGACCCTGCCGCTGATCGAGGCGTCGAAGGTCGATCCCGCGATCAGTTCAACCGACCTCAGGGCTCTCGACGCCGCCTCGGCCGAAGCTCTCTGCGACCGGATCGCCGCCACCGGCGCCCTCGACACGGTTCGCTCGCGGGCGCTGGAGATGGTTGCCGAGGCGAAACGCCAGCTGCAGGACCCGGGCTTCGATTCAGAGCAGAAGCAGCTGCTCGGCCTGATCGCCGACGGGGTCGTCCAGCGTTACAGCTGAGCGGGCGCGCTCAGCCGAAATCGTCGGCGCTGATCAGGTCGGCGGCGAGCGCCGCGGAGAAGGTCTCCGCCATCTCCGCCATGTTCTCGTGCTCGAGGACTTTGAGCTCGTCGGCCAGCTCGTGGGCGCCGATGTCGAGCTGCTCGTCGAAGTCGTCGATCTCGCGCTCGCCGTGGACGGCGTCGCTGCGCCACTCGCATTCGGGACAGCGCAGCCAGATTCTCCAGTGGGCGCGGTCCTCTGCCTGTTCCCACGACATCGGCTGAACCAGGCGCGATCCGCAGGACGGGCAGATGTGAAGCCCGGCGGCGGTCTCGGTCTGGGTCCTGCCCATGTCTTTCATACTTGTCATATCGAACCCAGAAGCAAAGGACTTGATCCGCTCTTTTACGTAACTCGCCGATAAAACCCAAGTACCAGGTAGTGGCAGATTCCACGAAGTCTGATCCGATCCCTTCCATCCACCGTTACCATGGGTCGATGCTCGGAAACATTGGCCCCCTAGAGATCATCGTCGTGCTGATCATCGCCCTCGTCGTGTTCGGACCGAAACGGCTGCCCGAGTTGGGCAGCAGCCTTGGCCGCGGCATCCGCGAGTTCCGCGAGACAGTGACCGGCGACAAGCCCGACGAGAGCGTCAAGGAGCTCGACCACCCGAAGGCAGCAGCTCCTCCTGTGGAAGAGACGGCCGAGCCCGAGGCCGTCTCCGACAAACGGACCTGAGAGGCCCCGGGAGATGCCCCGGCGTGTCAAGGCGGTCTCTCACGAGGACCGCCTTTCACTCGTAGAGCACCTCGATGAGCTTCGCAGCCGGATCGTCGTCTCGCTCGTCGTCTTCGGCGTCGCCCTGGCGCTTTGCTTCTGGCAGAACCACCTGCTGCTGGAAATTGCCTCTGGCCCGCTGCCGAGCGAGCACAAGAAACTGCTCACCTTCGGCATCACCGAGCCCTTCACGACGACTTTCACGGTCGCCGCTTACGGGGCGATCATCCTCTCGCTGCCGGTCCTGATCTACCAGGTCTACGCCTACGTGCTGCCGGCCTTCAGCCAGGCAGAGCGCCGCACGATCCTGCCGATGTTCCTGCTCGCCCCGCTGCTCTTCCTAGCCGGGGTCGCCTTCTCCTATTTCATCGTCATGCCGGCCGCGGTCAAGTTCCTGCTCAACTTCAACGACAGCCAGTTCAACGTCCAGGTTCGCGCCCGCGATTACTACAGCTTCTTCTCGACCACGCTGCTGGCGGGCGGCATCGTCTTCCAGATGCCGCTGGCGATCCTCGCCGTCACCCGGCTTGGGATCGTCAGCGTCGCCCAGCTCAAATCGAACCGCCGTTACGCCTACCTGGTGATCGCGATCATCGCCGCCGCGCTGCCGGGTGTGGACCCGGTCTCGATGATTTTGGAGATGGTCCCGCTGCTTGTTCTGTATGAGTTGAGTATCTTGCTTGCGCGCGCTTTTGGCACGCCAAAGGCGGCGGGAGGCATGGCGGAACCCTCAACACAGGAGCGGTGAAGGGCTGATGGCAGGCGGTGATGGTCAGCGACGGATGGTGTTCGACGTCCGCGGGAAACGCAAACACGTCGTCAAAGTCGTGTACGCGATCCTGGCTCTGCTGATGGGATCGAGTCTCTTCTTGCTCGCCGGCCCCGGCCTCGGCAGCTTGCTTGGCGGCGGCAGCAGCAGCGGCCAGAGCGCCAGCTCACTGCTCGAAGAACAGGCGGTCCATATCGAACGGAAGCTGAAGAAAAGCCCGGAAGACGAAGTGCTGCTGGCCTCGCTGGTCAGGGCCAGGGTCAACGCCGGCAACGCTGCAGTCGTCTCGGACCAGACGACTGGACAGACGGAAGTTCCCGCGGCGAGCTTGACCCAGTACTCGCTGGCCGGCGAAGCTTGGGAAAAGTATCTGAAGGCAACGGGTGGCAAGCCGAAACCGACCACGGCGCAGCAGGCCGCCACCGCCTTCTTCACCACCGCCCAGTACTCGGCCGGCGGCTCACAGACCAAGGTCGACCTCGAATCCGCCGCCCACGCGCAGAGCTTCGTCGCCAAAGCGCAGCCCACCACCGGCTCACTCAGCACGCTCGCGATTTACCAGTTCTTCGCCCTTAATTTCCCCGCCGGCGACAAGACGGCGAGTCAGGTTCTGGCGCTGGCCGAAACCCCAGAAGAAAAGAAAAGCGCTGAAGAACAGCTCGACGCCTACCGCAAACAGGCGAAGGAATTCGAAAAATCCCTCAAGGAATTCGAAAAATCCCAGGGCGCCAACGGCAAACAGGCGCTTGAAAACCCGCTCGGCGGTGGCCTCTCCGGCGGCAGCACCCTGGCGCCGTAGCGCCGATCCGGCTGCAGGCCCGGGCGGGAAGATGGGCCGCGAAGGACTCGAACCTTCAACCTTGAGCTTAAGAGGCTCCTGCTCTAACCAGTTGAGCTAGCGGCCCGCGCCGGGAAGTATAGGAATCCAGCGCTCTCGGCCATGCCACGGCCGTTGCGCCTAGCGGACTCGGCAGAACTGGGGCACGCTGCCGTCGACCGTGGTGCCGTCGGCGAAAGTGAAGACGCCGCGCGCTTCGAGGATGCTGTCGCCGCAGCGCGCGGCGACGTAGCTGCGCTTGGCGCCGGCCGCAACGTAGCGCCGGCCGATCTTGGCGTCGACGTGAGTTATGGCGCCGAGGCCGCCGGCGATCGGCGGCACATTGATGATCGCCCGGTAGCCGTACGGTCCGCGCCGCCTTTCGATCGCAACCTCGATCGCGAAGGTCTGCAGCGCCGGGGCGGTTAGCTGGGCGTGGATGATTGCCGTCGGGGTGCCGTCCGGCAGGCGGGGGCCATTGAAGACCGTCAAGAGCGATTCGGTTGCGATCGTGCCGATCAAAGCGCCGACGTGGCCTTCGCCGACGATCGCGCCGCGGCAGAGCGCGCGCGCTTCATCGGGGGTGACATTGGCGACAGATGCCGCGGCGCATTCCGCCAGGCCGCTGACGCCAAGCTTGCCGTCGCGGTCGAATTCAAGCACCGCCCGTTCCAGCGCCGGCGGCACGCCCCCTTCTCTGCGTTCGACCTCGGCATGCCCGTAGAGGTCGATCGGAGCGAACTTCCTCTTCGGCAGCGCCTTCGGTGAGAAGTGGCCGTTGGCGTGCATCACCAACGGCCCGACTTCGAAGGTTGCAGCCTGCGCGATCCCAGCGGCCAGCGCAGCGAGGACCGCGAAAACGCAAGCCAGCCGCAGCCTCTTCGCAACCCCATTCATACCCATGACCAGGCTAGCGCTGTCGCGCCGACGGATCTATTTCTTGATCTGGCAGGGCTTGAAGAGGGAGCCCTGGAGGAAGGTCCCGTCTTTGAAGATGAACTGCCCTTCGGCCTGCAGCCGCCCGTCGGCGCAGCGGGCGTTGGCGTAGCTGAGGGTCTTGCCTTTGTACTTCCAGGTCTTGCCGATCTTCAGCCTGCCGTAGAGCGGCGTCCCGTAGCCGTTGACGATCTTTGGGATTTCGGCTTCGACCTTGAAGCCGTAGCGGCCGTCATGGATTTTTTCGATCACGATCGGAACCACGAAGGTCGATGGCCCGCCGACCGTCAGATAAGCGTGCGCGAAGACGGTGGGGTTGCCGTTCTTCGGGGGCCCGTTGAAGATCGTCAGCGGCGAGGAGGCCGGGATCGGCGCCTGGTCGGGAAAGTTGACGACCGCTTTGCCGAAGCCTTCGCCGACGATCGCGCCCGGACAAGCCCTGCGCGCCTGCGCGGTGGTGGTGTTGATCAGCTGCGAGCGCTTGCAGACGGGCAGGCCGCGGGTCTCGACCGAGCCGTGCTTGTCGAACTTCAAGGTCAGCTTCTTCAACGGCGACGGTGGGGTGCCGTCGGTGGTCGAGATCTTGGTGTAACCGTGCAGTTTGATCGGCGCGTCTTTGTTCTGCGGCAGCGCCGTCGGCGAAAAGCCGCCGTCGGTCAGCAGGATGATCTTGCCGACTCTCAGTTCAAGCGCATGCGCGGCGCCGGCGCCGATGACGGCAAGCACCCCGATTACCAACAGCGCTCTTAACAGAGTCTTCTGCAACGGTTCGCTCTCCCACCTCTCCTGATCGTCAAACTAGCACGGTGCCTGTGAGGAGGAGCAGGGGAAGGTCCGGGGACGGGCCAGGGGACACGCAGCGGCGCGTGCCAGCAGTGCTGCGCCACCCCAAATGGACCCTGGGGATCGCCGCGGCGATCCTGATTGTTCTCACCGTCTTTGGGCTAAATGTCGAGAACCGGCTGACGCCGACGACCCTCAACATTCCGGGCACCCCGGCCTCGCGCGCCAACCAGATGCTGCGCGAACATTTCGGTGACTCCCAGCCCTTCGCGATCCTCCTGCGCGGGCCGGCGAAGGCGCTCGATCGACAGGGGCCGGCGCTGGTCCGCGCCCTGCGCCGCCACCCCGACGTCAGCACCCTCTCGCCCTGGGACCGCGGCTCGGTCCAGCGGCTGCGGCCCTCGCCGCGCAAGGCCCTCGTCCTCGCCAACTTCCACGTTGGCATCACCGAGGCGGTTAACGAGACGGTCCCCAAGCTCGACCGCATCCTCGAAGAAAAGATCAAGCCGCCGGTGCGGGTCACCCAGTCGGGCTATCCGACCCTCTCTCGCGAGCTGCAGGAGAAGTCGATCAGCGCCAGCGAGCGCGGCGAGCTGATCGCCCTGCCGATCCTGCTGATCGTCTTGCTGCTGGTCTTCCGCTCCCCGATCGCGGCGGCGATCCCGCTCGCCTTCGGCGCGATCACGGTGCTCTCCTCGCGCGGAGTCTTGGTCTTCTTCACCTCCTGGCTCGATGTCGACGCCTTCGCCCTGACCGTCTGCACGATGATGGGCTTGGCGCTCGGCGTCGACTACGCGCTGCTGATGGTCTCCCGCTACCGCGAGGAGCTGGCCGCTGGCGCCGATCCGCTCGACGCGGCGATCACCACCCGCCGCACAGCTGGCCGCACGACAGTTTTCGCCGGCAGCACGCTGCTGCTCTCGATGATGGTCTCGCTCTTCATCCTGCCGGGATCCCTGCTCGCCTCGCTGGCGGAGACGCTGATGATGGTGGTGGTCTTGAGTGTGCTGGTCTCGACCTTGGTCGCGCCTTCGCTGCTCGTCCTTGTCGGCCCCAACATCGACCGCTGGCGGATCGGAGCGCCCGCCAACGGGCGCTCCGGGTTGATGAGGTTCGTCAACGCCGCCTTGCGCCGCCCTGCTCCCGTCGCGGTTCTGATCGGAGCCGTCCTGCTGCTCCTCGCCGGGCCGGCGCTGGCGCTGAAGACTGGGCCCCCAAGCCCTGAACAGCTGCCCAAGGACGACCAGGTGAGGAAGGACACGGAACTGATCGACCACGCCTTTGGCTCGGGCTGGGATGCGCCGTTCGTGATCGTCGCGACAACAAAGAACGGATCGATCACCGACCCGGAAAAACTCGCCGCGATCAGTCGTTGGCAGCGCCGCATCGCCAACGACCCCGGGGTGCGGGCGGTGATCGGGCCGGGGCAGGTCGCCCGCCGGGTGGCCCCGTTGCGCAAAGCCGGCAGCGCCCTGCTCGCCTCCAACGGCAACGTCGGCCCGCTCAACCGTTTCGGCAAACTTGGGCGCAGTCTGGCCGTGGCTGCTGCCGGAGTTGGCCAGCTGCGCGAGGGAATCGCCCAGGCATCGGAAGGCGCCGGCCTGTTGGCCAGCGGGTCTGACCAGGCCACGGCCGGGGCCTTCGCCATCTCTCGAGGCCTCGCCCTGGCAGGCAGCGGCAGCTCGCGGGCGGTGCAGGCCCTCAACACTTTTGCGGCAGGCACGCGCAAGCTGGCGAAAGGCCAGCGCCGCGCCGCGATCGGCTCTCTGGCGATCAAGCTCGGCCTGCGCGACCTGATCCCCAACCTGCGCCACAACGCGCTGCTGCGCTCGCGCAAGCTCCACAAATCCCTGAACGAAGACTCAAAAGTCACGCTGCCGCGTTTGCTGGCGCCGGCGCAGGCGGCCGACGAACAGCTCAAAGTCGCCCTGCAGAAACTGCAGCAGATGACCGTCGGGCAGTCCGACCCTGACTACGCCCCCGCCTTGGAAGCGGTGCGCCAGGCTTCCGCCGCCGTCAGCGGCGCCGATCCGATCAGCGGTCAGCCCTACGCCCCCGAATATGCGGGGCTGCCGGCGGAACTCACCGCCTTGCAGGCTCGGCTCGTAGACGACACCGACCAGGCGCAGCAGATCATGGCCTGGCTGATCACCGGCAACATCGAACTGCACCGTCTCTTCTCCTATTCCAAACGCCTCACCGCCGGCCTCGAAAAAATCGCCACCGCCGGCAACAAGCTCGCCGGCGGCTCGGCCCGCCTCGCCCGCGCGGCGACCAAACTCGACAGCGGCCTCGCCCGCCTGGCAACCGGCGCCGCTTCGCTGGCCGGCGGCCTGACCCAGCTCGGCGACGGCGCCACGGCGCTGGAAGCCAGCCTCGCCGAAGGCTTCCACCGCTCCTATCCGCTGCAGTCGGGCCTGCGGCGAGCCAGCGTCCGAGTGATTGCCGGGAACGCCTCTCTGAGGCGCCGGGTGAACAAAGTGCGGCGCGCATCGCCGGGGCTCTTCGACTCCGGCTACTTTGTTCTCTCCGCCCTGGAGGGCGCGCCCCCGGCGGCCCGCGAAGCAGCGGGGACGACGATCGACCTGGCTCACGGCGGGCAGGCCGCTTCGACGCTGGTCATCTCCCGCTACGGGTTCAACACGCCTGGCTCAATCGGCCTCAACCACAAACTCAGCGAAGACGCCGCGGCGCTGGGGCGCGAAGCCGGCCTCTCGACCGGGGTCGCCGGCGGCGCCGCCCAGCTCAACGAGTACAGCAGCGTCACCCGGGCCCGGATCCCCTGGATCGTCGCCGCGATCACCCTTGTCACCTTCCTCGTCCTCGTCGTCGTGCTGCGGGCGCTGCTGCTTGCCGCGATCGCGGTCGGGCTCAACCTCGCCACCGTCGCGGTCGCCTTTGGCGTCCTCACCTTGATCGGCTACCTGCCCGACAGCTTCCCCCTGGGCGGGCACTCTTATATAGACGCGGTTGGGGCGACGATGATCTTCGGCGTCGTCTTCGGCCTCTCGATCGACTACGCGGTCTTCCTGCTGGTGCGAATGCGCGAGCACTACGACCGCAACGGCGACAACGCCGCCGCGATCAACTTCGGCCTGGAAAAGACAGCCCGCGTGATCACCGGCGCCGCGGCGATCATGATGGCGGTCTTCGTCGTCTTCGCCGGCGCTCCCGTCGCCACGGTCAGCCAGCTCGGCGTCGGCCTGACCGTCGCCGTCCTGCTCGACGCGACCGTAGTCCGCATCGTCCTGCTGCCGGCGCTGATGCTGCTGCTCGGCGACCGGGTCTGGTGGTTGCCGCGCCCCCTGGAGCGAGTCCTGCCCCGGCTCAATGTCTAAGCCCCGCGCCGTGCCGTCTCGGCAACGCGTTGAATTCCAGTTAAGTCCCTGCCTGGCGCATGCTTGACAGCGGCCCGCTTGGATACGATTCGCGCGCCCGTTCCACCGGGTCGGAGGCCGGGGAACGATCAAGCGACGACCCGTGGCTGCCAAACCTTTAGGCGAGGAGAAAAACCCGGCTCCTAGTCGGGGGCTCACCCCTGCCCGGATGGGGGTCATCGCAGCCCTCGGCGCGGCGGTCATCGTGCTCGCCTATCTGCTCTTTTTCTCCGGCAGCAGCGGCTACAAGTACACGCTCCTTTTTCAGAACGCCAGCCAGCTGGTTCCCGACAACCAGGTTCTGATCGGCGGCTCCCCGGTCGGTTCGGTCGAAAGCATCGAACTCACCGAAGACAACCTCGCCAGCGTCGACATCAGCGTCAGCCAGCAGCTGCACGTGGGGACCACCGCGGTGATCCGGGCGACCTCGCTCTCCGGCGTCGCCAACCACTACATCTCGGTCAGCCCCGGGCCCAACAGCGAACCGGCGCTGGATGAAGGCTCGACCCTTGGCCTCGCCTCGACCACGACCCCGATCGACATCGACCAGCTCTTCAACACCTTCCCCCCGGCCGTGCGCCACGGCCTCAGCCAGTTCATCGAAGGCAACGCGGAAATCTACGCCGGCCGCGGCAAGGACGCCAACCAGACCTATAAGTACTTCGGCCCGGCGCTGAACCGCACCACCGCTTTCCTGCAGGAGCTGAACGCCGATCAGAACCTGTTCCAGCGCTTCGTCGTCAGCTCCAGCAAGCTGAGCACCGTCGTCGCCCAGCGCGGCGGCGAACTCTCGAGCGCGATCTCCAACGCCAACACGGCGTTCGGGGCGATCGCCACGCAGAACGTCGCCCTCGACCGCACGCTGCGCACGCTGCCGCCGTTCATGCGCCAGGCGAACACCACCTTTGTCAACCTGCGCGCCGCCCTCGATGATCTCGAACCGTTGGTCAACACTGCCAAGCCGGCAACAAAGGAACTCGCGCCCTTCCTCAGCGAACTGCACCCGGTGCTCTCGAAAGCGGTCCCGGTCTTCAGGAACCTGCGCCTCAGCGTCAACCGCGAAGGCCAGGCAAACGACGCCAACGAACTGCTCGCCGCCCTGCCCGCGGTCCATCAGCGGGCGGCGAAGGCGTTCCCCCACGCTGAAGACGCGATCACGGCCTTCCAGCCCAACCTCAACTTCGCCCGCGCCTACACCCCGGACCTCTTCAACGGCTTCGCCAAGCTCGGCCAGATCACCGGCTACTACGACGCCAATGGCCACTACGCGCGGGTCCAGCCGGCGGGCCTCAACCTCTTTGCCCGCAGCGCTTCGGGATCGCTGGAACCGACCGCGATCAGCGAACAGTACGCCCCGTATGGCGCGCCCCACACTTTCCGCCGTTGCCCAGGCGGCGCGGTCCAGCCGTCGGGCGACAACTCCAACCCGTTTGTCGATCCGCCTTGGGGCGGCAGCGTCACCTCGTCTGAATGCAACTCGGCCGACGTGCCCCCGGGATCATGAGAGGCAAAGCCATAGCCGCAGCCGTGGTTGCCGTGATCGTGGTCGCGATCGTCCTGCTCGTCTCGGGCAGTGGCGACAGCAACGGCTACACGGTCCGCGCCGTTTTCGACAACGGCGGCTTCATGGTCAAAGGCGAGCAGGTCCGCGTCGCCGGCGCCAACGTCGGCACGATCGAATCGGTTGCTGTCTCCGAACCGGGTGAGATCGACAGCTACGAAGGCGGCAAGCCGAAAGCGGTCCCCGGCAAAGCGATCATCGTCATGAACATCTCCGACCCTGGCTTCCAGGACTTCCGCAGCGACGCCAGCTGCGAGATCCGGCCGCAGTCGCTGATCGGCGAGAAGTTCGTCGACTGCCGCCCGACGTTGCCGCGGGCGCCGGGCTCGCCGCTGCCGCCGCCGTTGAAAAAGATCCCCTCCGGCCAGCCTGGCGCGGGGCAGTACCTGCTGCCGGTCGAGAACAACAGCACCAGCGTCGACCCCGACCTGATCAACGACATCCAGAGCCTGCCCTACGCGCAGCGCTTCCGGCTCATCCTCAACGAACTCGGTGCCGGCCTCGCCGGCCGCGGCACCGACCTCAACGTCGTGATCAAGCGCGCCAACCCCGTCCTTCGCGACGTCGACCGCCTCTTCGGCATCCTCAACGCCCAGCGCGACCAGCTTGCCCAGCTGGCGAGCGACTCCGAGGCGGTCCTCGGGCCACTCTCGCGCGAGCGTGCCCACGTCGCCGGCTTCTTCACCAACTCGGGCGCAGCGGCCGAGGCGAGCTCCGAAGAGGGCGCCTCGGTCGAAGCGTCGCTGCGCAAGTTCCCCAAATTCCTGCGCGAGTTCCGCCTGACGATGCGCAGCCTGCAGGGCTTCTCCGACGCCGCCACGCCGGTCTTCTCCGACTTCAACCGGGCGGCCCCGTCGCTGACTGACGCGACCAAGACCTTGACGCCCTTCTCCGAAGCCTCGACCGTGGCGCTGAAGTCGCTCGGCGCCGTCGGAGCGGTCGCCGGGCCGAAGATACGGGCCGCCGATCCGATCGTCCGCAAGTCCCGCGATCTGGCTGTCAGTGGAGTCGTGCCGACCAGGGAACTCGCCAAGCTGCTCGTCAGCACCAAAAAGACGGGCGGCTTCGACGGCCTTGTCGACTTGATCTACAACACGACCGGCACGATCAACGGCTTTGACGAATATGGGCACTTCACCCGCACCGTGGTCAACTTGACCAACTGCCTCACTTACGAAGTCACCGAATCAAGTGGATGCAGCGCCAAATTCACCGGCCCTGCCGCCTCTACGTCGTCGACTTTCGATCCGGCTGAGTTCCTCGCCCGGATCCAGAAAGAGCTGCAGGGGGCCAACGGCGGCATAGTCGCGCCAGGCGAAGGCAAAGCCGAAAGCGAAGCGACCGCGACCGCTGTGCCCAAATCGCCGTCCGCTCCTGCTCCGTCGCTTGGCAGTGGCCAGCAGCTCGGCGCCAAAGGCCCGGTCTCGGCCCCGCAGCGCGCCCTCCTCAACTACCTCCTCGGCCCATGAGAAACCGCAGCGGAATATCGGGAGTCGCGAGCAGCCCGATCCTGGTCGGCGCGGTCACCGTGCTGGTCATCATCATCGCCGTCTTCCTCGCCTACAACGCCAACAACGGCCTGCCCTTCGTCTCCACCTACAACCTCAATGCTGAGGTCCCGAACGCCGACGCCCTGGTCAAAGGCAACGAGGTGCGGATCGGCGGGGTCCGGGTCGGGATCGTCAAGTCGGTCGTCCCCGAGCAGCTCCCGAACGGGAAGCTGGCGGCCAAGCTCAGCCTCAGCCTCGACAAGAACGCCGAACCGCTGCCGGTCGACTCGACGATGATGATCCGGCCGAAGTCGGCGCTCGGCCTCAAGTACCTGCAGATCACCCCCGGCAACTCGTCGAAGGGCTTTGCCGCCGGCGACACGATCCCGACCTCCGCGGCGCGCCCGGAACCGGTCGACATCGACCAGTTCTTCGACATGTTCGACGAAAAAACCCGGCTCGCAATCCGCCGCAACCAGGCCGGCTTCGGCAACGCCCTGGCGGGCCGCGGGCCGCAGATCAACGGCGCGATCGGCGCCTTGAGACAGCTGGTCGAACACAGCCAGCCGGTCCTCGGTGACATCGTCGCCCCCAGCACCAACTTCGGTGGCTTCTGGCGGGCGCTGGAGAACCTCAACGCCACCGTTGCCCCGGTTGCCGAGGAGAACGCCAGCCTCTTCGTTGCCCTCGACCGCACCTTCGCCGCCTTCGCCCGCGTCTCCCGCCCCTACATCCAGGAAACGATCGTCAAAGGGCCCTCGACCCTCGACGCCGCTAACGCCGACCTGCCGGTCCTGCGCCCCTTCCTCGATGAATCGAAACGCTTCTTCACCGCGCTGAAGCCAGGCGCCAGCGCCCTCGCTGAAACGGCGCCGACGATCGCCGCCGCGCTTCACGCCGGGGTCCCGGTGCTGAACGCCTCTCCCGTGTTCAATGCCCAGATCGTGCCGACCGCCGACGCCCTGCTCGCCTTCCAGGCCTCCCCTGGCGTCTTCAACGGCCTCAACCTCCTGATCGACACCAACAACATCCTCAAGCCGGCGGTTGAATTCATTGCTCCCGCGCAGACCACCTGCAATTACCTGACGCTGGCGGTCAGTAACGTCGCCAGCGCCAGCAGCGAAGGCAACGGGTCCGCCACTTGGCTCAACTTCATCTCCTTCGCCGCGCCATCGGGCCCCAACAACCTGAGTTCTCCCGCGTCGGCGCCAGCCAACGGGCCGGAATCCGAAAATCACCTCCACTTCAACCCCTACCCGAACACGGCGGCGCCGGGCCAGACCAAGGAGTGCGAGGCTGGCAACGAGCCCTATAAGGCGAGTCAGACCGTGATCGGCAACGCGGCGGGCAACCAGGGCACGACTACCGCCGGCCAGCCGAAGGCCCAGCAGGAAGGCGAAGGCTGATGAGCCGGCTGCCAGAACGCGACACTCGGCAGGGCGCGACCAAACGCCGTTTCAAGTGGCGCCCCAGCAACGCGCTGATCGCGGTCATCTTCATCGTCATCTTCACCGTCGGTCCTTACCTGGCCTTCACCGGCCACGTGCCCTTCACCAGCTACGGCTACGAGCTGAAGGCGACCTTCTCCAACTCGGCCAACATCGCCCTCAACTCGCCGGTGCGGATCGCCGGAGTTGAAGTCGGCCAGGTGATCTCGACCAGCCGCGATGGCGACAACACCGATGTCACCTTCACCGTCGACGGCAGCGGCCGTCCGATCCACACCGACGCCTTCGCTGAGATCCGGCCGCGGATCTTTCTCGAGGGCAACTTCTTCATCGATCTCGACCCCGGCAGCCCGAGCGCGCCCGAGATGGGGAGCGGCGACACGATCCCGGTCAGCCACACCTCGACGGCGGCGCAGCTCGATGAAGTGCTGACCGCCCTGCAGTCGCCGGTGCGCGCCGACCTCAGCCGCCTGCTCGAGGGCTACGGGACGGCGCTGACCCATAAGGCCACGGCGGCCGAAGACGCGACCCAGCTGCCGGAAGTGAAAGGCAAGAGCGGCGCCGAAGGGCTCAACGGCGCCCTCCACTACGGTGGCGATGCCGGCCGCTACAGCGCCCAGGTCACCAACGCCCTGCTCGGCACCCAGCAGCACGACCTCTCCCGCCTGGTCGCCGGCGCCGGCCGCACTTTTGGCGCCTTCGCCGCCAACGAGAGCGATCTGCAGGGCTTGATCACCAACTTCAACGTCTTCACCGGCGCGCTCGCAGCCCAGTCGACCAATCTCGCGACCACCATCCACGTCCTGGCCCCGACGCTGAGCGTCGGGCGGAAGTCGTTGGTCAGCCTCAACCGCACCCTGCCGCCGCTGCGCACCTATGCGATCGTGCTGACCCCGGCGGTCGCTGAGCTGCCCGGCCTGATCGAAGCCGGCCGCCCCTGGCTCCGGCAGGTCCGCCCGCTGCTCTCGGGCAAAGAGGCCGGCGGCACCGCGAGGCTGCTGCAGGAACTGACCCCTGGCTTCGCCGGCGCGGCCCAGGCCGGCAAGGCTGTCGCCCTGCCCGCCGTCAATCAGCTCAGCGTCTGCACGACCAAGGTGATCGTCCCGACCGGAAACCAGACGATCAACGACCGCTTCAGCACCGGCGGCCCCAACTACCGTGAGTTCTTCTACAACCTCGTTAACTTCGCTGGAGAGAGCCAGAATTTCGACGGCAACGGCCCCTACCTCCGAGCCCAGATCGGTGGCGGGCCGCAGCTGGTGGCGAGCCCGAATCCGAGAGGGAACCTCTCCGTCGACAAACAGCTGTTTGCCAACTCGATCGCCGCGCCGCTCGGCGTTCAGCCGCAGCTCGGCGGCAAGCCGCCGAAGAAGCCGGAAGTGCGTTGCTACAAGAACACCGCGCCTGATGTGAACGGCCCCCTCGGCCAGCCCGGCGCCCCCGACCCGGCGGCGGTGACGCCATGAGCGAGCAGACGCCCAAAGTGGGACGCTGGAAGCACTTCATCACCTCGCTGCGGCGTCAGGCCCGTGGCCGCGGCAAAGACACGGTCGCGATCATCGTGCTGGCGATCGCCGGCATCGCGATGATGCTCGGGATCTTCATCCAGCAGAAGGCTTCGCTGCCGTCCTGGCTTCCCTTCGTCGGCGAAGAATTCGCTCACATCACCGGCGAGTTCACCACCGCCCAGGCGGTCACCCCCGGCCAGGGCCAGGCGGTCGACATCGCCGGCATCCAGGTCGGCAAGGTCACCTCGGTCGAACTGGTCGACGGCCACGCCGTGGTCGGGATGGACATCGAGCCCAAATACATGGAGCTGATCCACCACAACGCATCGTTGCTGCTGCGGCCGAAAACCAACCTCAACGACATGGTGGTCGAGGTCGCCCCAGGCAGCGGCAAGGGCCATCTCGAAGACGGCGCCAACATCCCGCTCTCGCGGACCGAACCGAACGTCAACCTCGATGCCTTCCTCGCCACCCTCGACGGCGACACCCGCCAGTACCTGCAGCTGCTGCTCGCCGGCGGCGCCCAGGGCATCGGCGGCCACGGGCGCCAGCTCGGCGGCGCCTTCCGTCGCTTGCAGCCCTTCTCGCGCTCCGTCGGCGAACTCAACAAAGCCGTCGCCCAGCGCCACGTCGAGCTGGCCCGGGTGATCCATGACTTCAGCCTGCTGACCACCGAACTCGGCCGCCACGACACTTCGATCCAGCGCTTTGTCACCTCCTCCGATGCTGCGCTCGGCAACTTCGCCCACCAGCAGCAGTCGATCCAGGAATCGCTGCAGGAGTTCCCGGCAACCCTTGCCGCCGCAAAAGCGGGCTTTGCCAGCTCCAACCGCTTCTCGAACGTCGCCCAGCCGGCGCTGGTCGGGCTGATCCCGCAGGCGCAGGCGCTGAAGCCTGCCTTCAAGGCCAACGAGCGCCTCTTCAAGGAGACGCTGGCCCCGATCCGCGACCAGATCAGGCCCTTCACCCGTCAGATCCGCCCGGTCCTGACCCATGCCAACGAAGGCTCCGGGCCGCTGGACAAGACGGTCACCGGCTTCGGCAACTCGCTCGGCGCTTTCAACAGCTTCCTCAACGAGCTCGCCTACAACCCCAAGGGCGCAAAGGAGAGCTATCTCTTCTATCTGCCCTGGCTCAACCACGATCTCAACGCCACCTACCTGCAGGACGGCGGCGGCCCCTTGCGGCGAGGGCTGGTCATGCTCAGCTGCAACGGAACGTCGCTGGGCTACGGCTTCGTCGAAACCGTGCCGCTTCTCAAAACCCTCCTCCAGGGCGCCAACGTTCCCCGTAAGACCGACCTGCCCCCGATCGCCCCCGATCCTGAACTCCCGACCGTCTTCTGCGGCCCGGAATCCAACAAATGAGCAAGCGCGCGCCAAGCACAGTCCAGCTCCTCGTCATCGCTGGCTTCGCGCTGTCCTGCTTCGGGATCCTGCTCTTCCTCTGGGTCACCTTCGGCGGGCCGACGCCGTTCAAGGCGAAGACCTACCAGGTCAACATCCCCTTCAAGGAGGCGACCCAGCTCGCCCAGCAGTCAGACGTGCGGATCTCCGGCGTCTCGGTCGGCAAAGTCCAGGACATCACCCTGGCGCCGAACGGCAAGGACGCCCTGGCCAAGATCGACATCGACGACAAGTACGCGCCGCTGCCGAGCTCGACCCGGGCGATCCTGCGAACCAAGACCCTGCTCGGCGAGACCTACGTCGAACTCACCCCCGGCGATCGCAACGGCCCCAAGCTCGGCGACGGCAGCACCCTGCCCCAGGCCAATGTCGCCCAGTCGGTCCAGCTCGACGAGATCTTCCGCGCCTTCAACGGCAAAACCCGCGCCGCCTTCCAGAGCTGGATGCAGGAAGCGTCGGTGGCGATCGGCGGCCGGGGCCAGGATCTCTCCAACGCGATCGGCGAGTTCGAACCCACCTTCACCGAATTCGACCGCCTCTTCCGCGTCCTCGACACCCAGCGCCTCGCCGTGCGCCAGCTCTTCCGCAACGGCGCCACCACCCTGGAAGCGCTGCGCGGCCGCCAGGGCGAGCTGGCCAGCCTGATCCACAACTCCAACACCGTCTTCCAGACCACCGCCCAGCGCGACCGCGACATCGAAGCCCTCTTCCGCGCCTTTCCCACCTTCGAGGACGAGTCGAAGCTGACCCTGAACCGGCTCAAAGATTTCTCCCTCAACGCGGCGCCGCTCTTCCACCAGCTGACGCCGGCCGCCGAACAGCTCTCGCCGACGCTGATCGCGTTCTCGAAGCTGGCGCCGCAGGCGAAAGGGTTCTTCGAAGGCTTCGCGCCGGTTATCGCCCAGGCGCCGACCGCCTTCCCCGCCCTGCGCAAGTTCTTCCGCGACGACTTCCCACCCCTGCTGCGCGCTGTCGATCCCTTCTTGCGCAACTTGAACCCACTGCTGACCGGCCTCGGCCTCTACAAGCACGAGGTGACAGCCCTGCTCGGCAACGTCGCCGCGGTCAGCCAGGCCGTGGTCCTGAACGCCGAAACTCACGAACAGGTCCACTTCCTGCGCACGCTGGCCATGCTGGGCCCAGAATCGGTGGCGACGTACTCCAATCGCCTGACCACCAACCGCAACAGCGCCTACCCGCAGCCGCTTGCCTCAAAGAATCTCGCCAGCGGGCTGCCCAACTTCGATACGCGCCAGTGCAGCGCCGGGATCACCGCCACGTTGAATCCGGAATCGCCCAAAAACACGACCTTCCAGTCTCGTTTCCAGAGGCTGAAAAACAGCCCGGAAGTCGAAGCGACCGACTTCTTCAACCGCCTCAAAAAATACGCCTTCGCCGAACAGACCAACTCCGGCTCGATCCCAGCCCCCTCCTGCACCCAGCAGCCGCCGTTCAACCCGATCGGCAAACCCGGGGCAGCGACGAGCTACCAGCACACGTTCGAACAGCAGGGCGAATAAGCCGCTCGGTGGGTGGGGGCGAGAGCCCTTCGGCGGAGACCGTTCGTTCCGCAGTAGCGCCGGCTGCGGAACGTGGTCGCTCCCAGGAGTCTCCGGCGAAGGGCTCTCGCCCCCACAGCCAGAGTCGTCCCTCGCCCCGGCGAACAGCAACTCGGCGCCGCGCGGCGGGGAGCCCCACGCGCTTGATGCTTCTTGACCTAGCGGCCTAGGGAGCCCCTCTTTGAGCAGTGAGGCTGCGAGAGGTGAGTCGGGGGGCCTCCGCCGGAGACTCCTGGGAGCGACCACCTTGATCCCGGCTTCCGCTGCGGGACGAACGGTCTCCGCCGGAGGCCCCCCGACTCACCCCACCCCCAACCCCAGAGCACAAAAAAGGGGCGGCCCGAAGGCCGCCCCTTTTGCCCTGTCCCGAAGAAGCGGGACTCGGGTTGCTGCTTTAGCCCTTAGGCGTGCACTTCCGGATGATGGTGCCGGAGGCGGTGGTGCCGTCTTTGAAGATGGCCGTCGCATGCGCGTCGAGGTGGCCATCGGAGCAGGTGGCGGTCAGGTAGCTGACCTGCTTGCCCTTGTAGGTGAACTTTTTGTTGATCGTCAGGCTGAACGACGTGACCGAGCCGTTGTAGTTGACGATCTTGGGGATCGTGGCGACCGATTCGAGGCCGTAGCGACCCTTGTGGATCTTCTTGACGACGACCGTGGTGACGATCGCGGTCGGTGCCGGAACGTTGACGTAGGCGTGAACGAACAGGGTCGTCTTGCCGCCGCTGGTGCCGCCGTTGAAGACGCGGAGCGGGCCGGTGGCGCTGAATTCTGCCTGTTCCGGCAGCTTGACCGCAACCTTGGTCGTTCCCTTGCCGACGAGAGAGCCGGGGCAGGCTGCTTCGGCGCTCTTGGTGTCGCGCGACTCAAGTGCCCCGTCTGTGCATTTCGGCAGGCCCGTGGCGTTGATCTGACCGTTCTTGTCGGTCTGGACGACGACTGACGTCAAAGGCGGCGGGTGCGGGTTGGCCGGGTCAGTCGATTTGATGATGCCGCTCGCGGTGAGCGCGATAGGCGTCTGCTTGGTCTTCGACAGCGCTGTCGGGCTGAAGCCGCCGTTGAGCGTGAATTCCAGGTTTCCTGCATGGACGACGGTCGGCTTTTCGGCCGATGCCATCGCGGTCACCGAAAGCGCTACAAGCGCGCCCACGGCGAGTATCAAAGTTAGGTGCTTGCGCATATCCCTATGTCTCTCCTTTTGCGGCCTGCCCGCTTTTGGGCCCCAGGCCATTGGTAAGTCTGGATGAATCCTCCACCGGCCAACGTACCAGCATCGGCATATAAATAAACCTGTGATTGGGGGAAAAGAGCGGCTTAACGGCGTGGCAATCAGGACTTCAACATCGAGAGCCGGGTCCGCTCCCGCTCCGCCGCAGCGCCTTCTGCTCCCAGGAAAGGCAGCGTCACCCAGAACATCAGGTCCGGCAGGCGGCTCGGCAGGCGCGCGCAGGAGCCGTGCAGGATCTCGCTGTAGAGCAGCTCGTTGATCCCGCCGGCCAGCGAGAGCGAGGTGATTCCCGGCAGCTCGACTGACGTCTCCGCCCGGCCGGCATCGAGAAAACCGGTGAACTGGCGTAGCGCCGCGTCGCGGCGGGCGAGCGCTTTCGGCCCAGCCGCGAGCACCTCGACGATCGCGAACCGAGCCTCGTCGGGGTGCTCAGCGAGGTGTTTGAGCAGCGCCCGCAGCGCCTCCGTCACCCGCTCGGCCCAGGGCGCCCCCGGTTTCGACTCAAAACCCTCGGAGGTGTCGCCAAGAATGTTGCCCAGCAAGACGTCGTAGGCGGCGAGGAAGCAGTCTTCCTTGCTTGAGAAAAGCTCGTAGAAGGTCTTGCGCGAGACCCCGGCGAGGCTGATCACGTCGACCACGCGCGTCTCCGGATAGCCACGCTCGGAGACGACTTCGATCATCGCCTGGTGAATTCGTTTGCGCTGTGATTCGGTCACGGCCTCGCGCGGCAGGCCGTGGCGTCCCCGCGGCAGCTTTTCAGTCAATTTAGCGCCGCGTTTTCCAGTGGCCACGCCGAAAACTGTAGAGGAGTTCGTCTGCGGACGCGAACTCGTGTACTGATTTGTCTATCAATTTCAAGCGGCGGAGAGCCGCAGGGACAGCCTTGGCTCAGGCCGCGCGCAAGCTGGTCTGGCCGTCCATCCAGACAACCTGGTCCCGGTCTGGGCCGACGCCGACAAGGCGAATCGGCACGCCGACGAAATCGGCGATGTAGCGCAGGTAGTCACGGGCCTCCCGAGGCAGGTCCTCCTCGTTGCGGCAGCCGGTGATGTCGGCCTCAAAGCCGGGCAGGTCCTCGTACTCGGGCGTCGCCGAGTGCAAGATCGACTGGTGGTAGGGGAACTGGTCGAGGACGGCGCCCTCCTTGGAGCGGTAGCGCACCGCCACCCGCAGCGGGTTGATCCCGCGCAGGACGTCGAGCTTGGTGATCGAGAGGTAGGTCATCCGGTTCAGCCGCACCGCGTAACGCAGGGCGACCAGGTCGATCCAGCCGCAGCGCCGCCTGCGGCCGGTGGTCGTCCCGAACTCGTGGCCTGCCTCGACCATCCGCTCGCCGACGTCATCATCGAGCTCGGTCGGGAAGGGGCCGGCCCCGACCCGGGTCGCGTAGGCCTTGGCGATTCCCCAGACCTCGTCGATGTCGGCCGGGCCGATCCCGGCGCCGACGCAGGCCGCCCCGGCGATCGGGTTGGAGGAGGTGACGAAGGGATAGGTGCCGTGGTCGAGGTCGAGCAGGGTCGCCTGCGCGCCCTCGAAGATCACGGTCTTGCCGTTGTCGAGCTGGTCCCAGCAGAGGCGGGCGGTGTCGGCGATGTGGGGCTCGAGCCGGTGGCCGAAGTTGACGTGTTCCTCGGTCATCGTGTGCAGGTCGAGGCGGGGGTCGGGGGCCTCGCCGATCGCCTGCTCGGCAGCGCCCTTGTCGTTTTCCTCGCCGGCTTCCTTGCGCAGTTTGCGCCGCTGCACGGTGAGCTCGCGCAGGGCCTGCTGCTTTGGCTCCAGCGCGGCGCGGATCTTGGTCCGCAGGATCTTCGGGTCGAGCAGGTCCTGGACGCGGATCCCGAGCCGCAGCGCCTTGTCGGCGTAGCAGGGGCCGATCCCCCGCCGGGTGGTCCCGATCGAGAGCTTGCCCAGTTTCGTCTCTCCGGCCGAGTCGAGCAGCACGTGGTAAGGCATGATCAGGTGGGCGTTGGCCGAGATCCGCAGGTTGCTGACGTCGACCCCGCGTCGCCGCAGGCCCTCGATCTCGCCGAGCAAGATCTCCGGGTCGAGGACGACGCCGTTGCCGATCACGCTGATCTTGTCCGAGTAGAGGATGCCGGAGGGGATCAGGTGGAACTTGAACTCCTCGCCGCCGCGGACGATCGTGTGGCCGGCGTTGTTGCCGCCCTGGAAGCGGACGATCGCGTCGGCGTTTTCGGCAAGCAGGTCGGTGACCTTGCCCTTGCCCTCGTCGCCCCACTGGGCCCCGACTATGACTACGCCCGGCATAGAACCGGGATTGTGCCTGGTTCTAGCCGTTGACCGCGCGCGCCTGGACCCGCTGGTCCGGGCCGAAGAGCGGAAGCGGGTCGCCGCAGATCTCCACCAGGCGTGAAACCGTGCGTGGGCCGATCTGCTCTTCGAGCTGCTGCTGGTCCAGGTTTGTGGTCACCAGCATCGAGCGCTGGGTCTCGTAGCGCTCGTTGACCAGGGCGTAGAGCTGCTCCAGCACCCAGTCGCTGCGCTTCTCCGCGCCGAGGTCGTCGATGTGGAGGAGGTCGACCGAGGTCAGGCGCTCGAAGAAGGCGAGGTAGGAATCGCCGCCGGGCTCGGAGTCGTAGGTGCGGCGGATTCGGGCCAGCAGTTTTGGCAGCGAGTAGATCGCGACCGAGTGGCTCTCCTCCAGCGCCGCCTTGGAGACCAGCATCGCCATCGTCGTCTTGCCGGTGCCGGTGTCGCCCATCAGCCAGAGCCCGCGACCGGCGGCGATGTTGGCCTCAAGATTCTCCACCCAGGTGCGCACGACCCGGACCACCATCGGCTCGATCTCGGTCACCGGCGGGCGGTCAAAGGAGACGCCCCGATAGCGCGGTGGGATCACCGAGGCGACGCCGCGGTTGGCGCCTCGTTTGAGGCGCTGCGCGCGGCACTCGCAGGTGCGGGCGACGTCGTCCTCGCCGAGGATCCAGCCGGAGCCGTCGCAGACGCCGAGCGGGCATACCTGATCGCGGAAGGGCTCGCTGCGGGCGATCGCCGGCATCAGAACTCAGGCCCCACGGCGGCGACGGGAGGCTCCCCGCCAGCCGGCGCCTCGACCGGCCGTTCGTCGCCGGCGTAGTCGGCGAATTTGGGGAAGCGGTCGAGGAAGACCAGCTTGCGGGTCCCGATCGGGCCGTTCCTATGCTTGGAGATGATCAAGTCGGCGAGGCCGTCCGGCTCGTCCTCGGGGTCGCGGTAGTAGTCCTCGCGGAAGAGGAAGGCGACGAGGTCGGCGTCCTGCTCGATCGAGCCCGACTCGCGCAGGTCGGAGAGCTGCGGCTTCGGCGGCGTCCGCTGCTCGGGCGCGCGCGAGAGCTGCGAGATCGCCAGCACCGGCACCTCCAGCTCCCTGGCCAGGATCTTCAGGCCTCGGCTCATCTGCGCGACCTGCTCGACCCGGTTGGAGCGAGGGTCGTCGGAGCGCATCAGCTGCAGGTAGTCGACGATGATCAGCCCGAGGCCGCCGCGGTCCTGCTCCTGGGCGTGCAGCCGCCGCGCCTTGGCCCGCAGGTCGAGGATGCCGAGGTCGGAGGAGTCATCGAACCAGAGCGGCGCCTCCTCCAGCTCGTTGCAGGCCCGCACCACCTTGGGCCAGTCCTTCTGCGCGACCTGGCCCTTGCGCAGCTTGTCGCCGGAGATCCGCGCCCGGCAGGCGATGAAGCGCTGGGCCAGCTCCACCTCGGACATCTCCAGCGAGAAGAAAGCGACCGGCTTGTTGTCCTTGACGGCGACGTTTTCGGCGATGTTGGCGACCAGGGCGCTGTTGTGGACGATGATGTCGTCAGCGACGAAGTTGCGCAGCCCGGGCACGTCCAAGTCAAAGGTCTCTTCGACCCCGACGTACTCGACCGAGGCGACTTCGTCCCACCAGACATCGGAGTCGGCCAGCTCCTCCAGGGCAGGCGAAGCGGTCGCGGTCGCCAGTTCGGCGGTCAGTCCGCGGGAGAGCGTTCGCGTGCCGACGTGCCAGTTGTGATTGCGCGGGCGGCCGAGGAGGGAGCTGACGCTCGCCCAGGACCCACCCCCCTTGGCCAGCAGGATGTCGTCCCAGACCTCGACCGGCAGGGTGTCGGTGTTCGTCGATCGCGGCGACGCGGCGACGCGATCCAGCACCCGGCTCTGGGCCTCTTCCTTGCCCGGCACGGAGATCAGCTCACAGAACCTCCGCAGGCTCTCCTGCGAGGTGATCCGAATCTCGCGGGCGACCTTGCCCGTGCCCTCGTACACCGGGCGCTTCAGAGTCCGGATCGTGGCCACGATCCCGAGTCGAAGCAGCAGGTGCTGGACATCGCGGGCGAGCCGCTCGCTGATCGTCGTGTAGCCGATCTGAGCGAGCCGGTCCGAGCAGTAGACGTGCCCGTCGCAGGCGTACATGACGCCGAGGAAGCGGGCAATCTGCTGCTGGTCGAGGCCGAAGATCGCGTCGGGGACGAACTTCTCCGCTGAGCGGAGACCCATCAGGCCGTGGTGGCGCAGCATCTTGGCGACCGGGTTCGGTCCAGACCCCCGCCCATTACTGATTAACGCGGTTCCATGGCTCCGAGGGCCACCCACATGCATACGAACCCCATAGGCATCGACAGCCCGTTCGACCTCATCGAGCACTCCCGACCCTTCGCCGAAGCAGAAGCACGGCGTGCTTTTGCTTATCGCCCCATCTGCAATCAGCGCTCCGAGTAGAACGATCTCGTGATCTGGAAGCTGGGTCGGCTCGGTCGGACCTGGCAGTCGTCGTGGGACCGCGATCCGGGTCCCCGGCGAGACTTTCCCGAGCTCCTGCCAGCCCGAGCTGGTCAGAACGGGATGGTTTGAAGTTGCCTCCAGCTCGCGACCGAGCCGCGTCTTGAGCCTGTAGACCCGTTTTCTTCCGTTAGCCGCAACCGCCGCCGCCTTAGCCCGTCTCATCTGAAGGTCCGGACCTAGCGAGGCGACCCAGACATCCTCACCACGCTGGTGTGCCCGGTAGAGGTCACCGATGCTCCGCCGTGCACCGGTGCTCGGGTCGTAGACCAATCGAGATTCCCCGAGGCACTTTCCCATCGCCGGCCTCGCCGCGACGATGATCAGGTTGCCGGGCTGGAAGCCGCCGGTGACCGCGTCGATGTCGCGGAAGCCCGAGGGGGTGCCCGTCATCTCGGACTCGCCAGTCGAGAGCTTCTCGAGCCGGTCGACCTCGTCGTGAAGGATCTCGGAGAGGAGTTTGAAGTCGCTTGCCTGCTCTTTGTGGGCGACGTCGAAGAGCAGCTTCTCGGCCCGCTCGGAGAGCTCGCGCGGTTCGCCGTCGCGCTCGTGGACCCAGCCCTGGATCTGCTGGCCGGCGCCGAGCAGCCGCCGCAGCAGCGAGTTCTGCTGGACGATCTCGGCGTAGTGCTTGGCGTTGCCGGCGGCGGGGACCTTGGCGGCGAGCTCGGAGACGTAGTGCTTGCCTCCGGCCTCATCGATCTGGTTGCGCTGGGTCAGCGCCTCGGTCACGGTCAGCTCGTCGACCGGCTTCGAGGCCGCGTACAGGTCGTGGACGCAGCTGAAGATCGCCGCGTGCCGGTCGAGGTAGAAGTCGGCGGCGTTCAGCTTCACCTCGTCGATCACCCGGGTCAGCGCCGGCTCGGCAACCAGCATCGCCCCCAGCACCGACTCCTCGGCCTCGATGTTCTGCGGCGGGACGTTGGCTGTGGAGGGCTGCGGCATCGACTCTTAGTTAAGCCCTAGGCGCGGCGGCTTCGCCTCGGCCCAGGAATCGCACCAAGCAAACCAGAGCCCGCCCGCCCGCACCGGCTCGTCCCTGCAAAGTCCGCGCGAAAGAGTTTGGCGCGCTAGGCAGCCGCAGCCGAGGGAGGGATTAGCCCCTCGGCTTCCTGCTGCTGTTCGCCGCGGGAGAGGATGCGCTGGGTCAGGATCGCGATACTGAGGATGGCTGTCGCGCCGAGGCTGAGCTGGACGCTGAGCAGGCCCTCCCTGGTCCAGTAGACGTCACGCAGGTCGAGCAGCAGGGCGGCCTCATCGAAGGTCAGGCCCATCCCGATTCCCATCGGGATCGCGAGCCGGTCCTCGAGCGCGTCGTTGTCGGTGATCAGCGCCGTGGTGCCGGAGGCGAAGGCGATCAGGATCCCCGGCACGAAGTGATGGATGTGGTGGCCACCGACGCTGACGTTGCGGAACGGCCCCCAGCGGTCCCGGATGCCCCAGGTCGAGATGCGGACGACGGCAAAGGCGCCGAGGAAGCCGGCCAGCAGGTTGAAGAGGACGGTTTCGGTGCGCGGGGCGGCCTCGTAGCCGCTGACCGCGACGCCGACCGTGTCGAGTGCCGCTGCCGGCGCGGCTTCGATCAGGTTGTCGCTCTCTTTGTCAAGCGCGCGGCGGCGCAGCATGCGGCCGAACTGGCCGACGAGCACGGTTCCGGCACCTCCCAGGGCAACCGCCGCCAGCCCGACTGTCTCCCGCTCTGACCGGGCCCAGCCCAATCGCGTCCGCGCCTTGGCACGACGCCTCAAGCGGGTCGGCAGGCGGGGGGAGGCCAGTGGTCTGCGCCTCATGCCGTTCCCGGCCCACCTGCGGAGGGCCCTACTTCTCCTCGGTGATGATGGTCTTGACGGCGGCGACGGCGCCGTCGGCGAGGTCGATCTCGACCATGAAGGTGCCGATTTCGCGAATCGGCTGCTCAAGGCGGACCTTGCGGCGGTCGATTTTGAGGTCGCGGGCCTCGCGGATCGCGTCGGTGATCTCCTTCGCGCCGACCGAACCGAAGAGCTTGCCGTCCTCGCCCGCCCGCTGGTGGATCGTCAGCACGGTCTTGGAGAGCAGGCCGGCGGCCTGGGCTTCGCGCTCGTTGCGCTCGCGCTCCGCTTTCTCGGCGGCGGCACGGCGGCGCTGGGCCTCCTCGAGCGCGCCCGCGGTGGCTGGGGCGGCGAGTTTGCGCGGCACCAGGTAGTTGCGCAGGTAGCCGGGGGAGACGTCGACCGGGTCGCCCTGCTGGCCGAGGTCCGCCACATCCTGAAGCAGGATGGCCTGGGCCATCAACGCTCCCCGACGTAGGGAAGCAGGGCGATCTCGCGGGCGCGCTTCACCGCCACCGACAGCTGGCTCTGATGTTTGCGAGAGAGCCCGGTGACGCGCCGTCCCCGGGTCTTTCCCTTGTCGGAGAGGAAGCGCCGCAGAAGGTTCAGGTCCTTGTAATCGACTTCCTCGACCGTGATCCGCGTGTACTTGCGCGGCCGCATGCGGTCGGATGCGCGTCCACGACGGGCGGGTGCTGCGTCTCGTGTTCTTGCCACTTTTTCTGGTCCCTTACGTAGAAGTCGCCCGGTCAGAGCCGGGCGACGAACAACCAAGCGGTGAAAAGCTTACCTAGAACGGAATGTCATCGTCCGCGCCGCCGCCGCCGGCCGCAGCGCCCTGGAAATCAGAGGTGTCCGCCGGGACATCGCTGCCGGGGCTGAAGCCACCGTCGCCATTGCCGCCGCCGGAGCCATCGCGGGAGCCGAGGAACTGGACCGAGTTGGCGATGATCTCGACGCTCTGACGTTTGCCGCCGCCGTCTTTGGCCTCCCACTCGCGCCAGTCGAGACGGCCCTCGATCGCCACCGGGCGGCCCTTCGACAGGTAGTTGGCGCAGTTCTCGCCCTGCGCGCCCCAGACGGTGACGTCGAAGTAGTTGGGCTTGTCGATCCATTCACCGCTCTGGCCGTCTTTGCGACGGCTGTTGACCGCCACCCGAAGCTTGCAGACCGAGGTTCCGCCACCCGTGCTTCGCAGCTCCGGATCCCGGGTCAGGTTCCCGGTCACAACCACCACATTCACGTTCGAAGCTGCCACAGCTCTCACTCCTCTGAAATCGCTTATCTGGACACCAGTCTAAGAGCGCGAGCGGCGCATTCTCTCCCCCCTAGGGCCGAGAAACCTCGTAAAGAGCGGGGGAAGGCGCTACTCGTCGTCGCCGCGCTCGTCGCGACGGCCGTGTCCGGCGTGCTCGCGAGGAGGAGGTGGCGCAGCGCCGATCGGCGGCACGATCACCGGCGCGGAGGGATCCACTTTGAAGATCCGGAAGCGGAGGACGCCGTCGGCGATCTTCAGATTGTGGTCGAGCTCGCCAAGCAGCTCGGTCGGGGCCTCGAAGCGAAACCAGCGGTAATCGGCCTCGTTGCAGTGGTTGATCTCGTAGGCCATCTTGCGCAGACCCCAGTTGTTCTCATGCTTCAGCGCGCCTTTGCCCTCGATCTGCCCACGGGCCTCCAGAGCCAGCGCCTCGCGGGCGGGCTCGTCGTTGCGGGGGTCCAACATCAGGACCAGCTCATATTCGCGGGGTGCGGGTGCCAAAACGGCGACGGACTATAGCGGCGGATTTTGCTTGTGGCGCTGCCCCCTAGCGCAGCGTCAGTGCGGGGCGAACTCCTCCGAGCCGTCATCGCTGGCTGGGGCGGAGGGTTCGGGCGCGGATGGCGGCGCGGGGCTTTCCGGCGCCGGCGCGGGGCTGGGCGCAAGGGCTGGCGCGGTCGGGGGCGGCGGCTTTGAGGCACTTGGTGGTGTGGACGAGGCTGTGGGCTTATGCCTGGGCTGCCTCCTCCTGTGCCTGCGTCGTGGCTTGTGTTTGGGAGGGGCCTTCTGATGACGGGGCTTCTTTGCGGGGTTAGGCCTGGCCGGCTGCACGACAGCCATCCGGGCCGGCTGCCGCGATCGAGGCAGCCCGACATCCGGCGCGAGCGGCGGCGGCTCAGGTGGCTTCAGCAGCCCAGGCCCAACCACCAGCGCCACGAGCCCAGCGCCCACGACCGCGCCCACCCGTCCCGCCGCTTTCCATCGAATCCGAAGCCCACGCACAAGCTCCTAAGTCCCAGCGCGGCCAATCTCTCCCCCCGGGCCTGCTGCCTACCCCTGAGACTCCTGCAGCTCAGCGATGTCGGCGAGCTGATCATCGACCCAATCCCCGGGATTCCGGGAAAAGATGATCTTCTTCAGATCCTCAGCCCGTCGGCGCCGCTCCTCCGGATCCATTGTCAGCGCCCGGTAGATCGTGTCCGCCTGCTCCTGGATGTCGAAGGGGTTGACCGAGAGCGCGTAGGGGGCCAGCTCCTGGTGCGAGCCGGTGTTCTCGGAGAGCATCAGGACGCCGTCGCGGGTGTTGACCGCCGGGGCCTCCTTGGCGACCAGGTTCATCCCGTCGAAGAGCGAGTTGACCATCAGCAGGTCGAAGTGCTTGTAGCGGGCGACGGCGTCGTGGAAGTTCTCGTAGATCTTGAGGTCGATCGGCATCCAGTCGGTGGTCCCGTGGCGGTGGTTGACGACCGCGACCAGGGCCTCGATCCGCTCCAGGTACTCGGCGTACTCGGGCACGTCCTGGCGCGAGGGCTGCAGGTGGGCGATGAAGGTCACCTCCTCGCGGAACTCCGGGTGCTGGGTGAGGAAGACGTCGAAGGCGGTGAAGCCGCGCAGCACGTTCTTGGAGAGGTCGGCGCGGTCGACGCGGATGATCAGGTGTTTGCGCCGGCGCTCCAGCACCTCGCGCTCGGCCGCTGCCACCTCGGGCGACTCGGCCGCCCGCCGCAGCCGCTCTGCGTCGATCGAGAGCGGGTAGGCGCGGGCCAGGGTCTGGCCGCCGCCGTGGCGGATCA
Source organism: uncultured Conexibacteraceae bacterium (assembly GCA_964401995.1). Taxonomy (GTDB): domain Bacteria; phylum Actinomycetota; class Thermoleophilia; order Solirubrobacterales; family 70-9; genus DATCBF01. Next base: position 207,514 of record CAYOAP010000003.1, read on the forward strand.
GGCATTTCTCGTAGTCGACGTCGACGTCTTCGAGCAGTTCGTCGCAGCAGCGCAGGAAGTTGATGCAGTAGGCGTGGGTGTGGAAGCCGATGATGTCGTTGGCGAGCATGCCGTTGAAGATCGCCTCGCGGATCCGGCCCGGCAGGATGCGCCAGCTATCGGGCTGGGACCAGGGGATGTGGATGAAGTGATGGAGGAAGGCGTCGGAGCGCTCGGCCCGGATCATCCCGGGGGCGGTGTAGAGGTGGTAGTCGTGCAGCATCACCAGCGGCCGCTCGCGGCCCTCGATCTGGCGCAGCACCGCCTGGGCGATGTCGCGGTTGACCGTCTGGTAGCCGTAGTCCCAGGCGTCGAGCTCCTCCTGGCGGATGTCGGGAGCGTTGGAGAGGTCCCAGAGGTAGTGCTGGATGAACCAGAGGATCGGGTTGGCGATCACGTTGTAGAAGCGGTCGTAGGCGGCGGCGTCACTGCCGACCAGGTGCACCCGGTAGTCGATCCCGTCGATCGAGAGTTCGGCCGGGCCCTTCTCCTCGGAGACGACGACGTCCTCGTCGGTCATCGCCGAGGCGATCCAGAGCGCGTTGCGGTGGGAGACGAGGCCGGAGAGGGCGGTGACGAGGCCGCCGCCGCCGCGCCGCACGGCGCGCCTCTTGGCGGCGTCGAGTTCGAACTGCGCCGGCCCCCGGTTGGAGACGATGATCAGGGGGTCAGAGCCGTCGGACACCGGCTCAGCCTACCCACCGCCGGGCGTCGAGAGGGAGAGCTTTACGCCTCGAGCTCGGTGAACAGCTGCAGCCAGTCGCGCAGCAGGCGGGGCGAGAGGAACTCCTGGCGGGCGTGCTCCTTGCCGGCCCGGCCGAGCCGCTTGCCGAGCTCGGGGTCGGCGAGGATCTCGAGGCAGCGCTGGGCGCACTCGGCCGAGGAGTCGACGAGGAAGCCGGTCTCCCCGTTCTCGATCTGCAGCGGGATGCCGCCGACGTTGCCGGCGACGGTCGGGCGCCCCTTCCAGAGCGCCTCGGTCACGGTCAGGCCGAAGCCCTCGCGGATCGACTTCTGCAGGCAGACGTCGGACTGCGACTGGAAGGCGTTGACCTCGATCGCGCCGACGTTGTTGAGGTTGTTGAGGATCTTGATGTCGGGATCGGAGTCGGCGTATTCGAAGGTCTGCTGGAAGAAGTCCCAGCCCTCCGGGTCGTCGGTCGCCATCGAGCCGACCAGCGCCAGCTGCGCGTCGGGCACCTCCTTGGTGACATCGCGGTAGGCGTCGATCACGCCCATCGGGTCCTTCCAGGGGTCGAAGCGGGAGACCT
>CAYOAP010000004.1:0-207768 GCA_964401995.1 uncultured Conexibacteraceae bacterium
CCTTCATCTCCTCGTCGTCCATGAACTTGCCGGCCATGAAGGCGACGATCGGCAGCCGCGAGTTGTTGGCGGCGACCCACTCAGAGAGCTGGGCCTCCATGCGGCCGCCGGGCTCGGTGTAGATGACGATCGCTTTCGTCTCCTCGTCGGCCTCGAAGTAGGGCATTAGCTCGGCGTAGGTGGAGCCGATGATCGCGTCGCCTCCGATCGAGACCGCGGTCGAGACGCCGAGGCCGGCCTGGGTCAGGGAGGAGGAGATCTCAGTCGTCATGCCGCCGGAGCGGCTCATCACGCCGACCGGGCCGGGGGCGTATGCCTTGGCGGCGTCCTTGGCCGGGCCGCCGATCCCGCCCATCTTGCAGACGTTGGGGACGATCAGGCCGAGGCAGTTGGGGCCGATGATGCGGGCGCCGCGCATATTCGCGAGCTCGACCATCTGGGCGACGTCGCGGCGCGGGATCCGCTCGGTGACGATCACGATCAGCTTGATCCCGTTCTCGATCGCCTCCAGCACCGCGTCCTTGGTGAAGGCGGGGGGGACGGTGACGACCGAGCCGTCGATCGGGGCGCCGTAGTTCTCGACCGCCTGGGCGACGGTGTCGAAGACCGGCACGCCGTGGACCTCGCGGCCCTTGCGGCCGGGGGTGACGCCGCCGACGACCTTGGAGCCGTAGTCGAGGCACTCGCGGGTGAGGTTGACCGCCTCGCGCCCAGTGATGCCCTGGACGATGAAGGTCGTCTCTTTGTTCAGCAGGATCGACATCAGGCGGCTGCTCCCTGGATCTTGGCGACGGCGCGGCCGGCGGCCTCCCACATCGAGACCGAGCGGTCGCAGTACTCGACCCCGTAGCGCTCGAGGATCTTGAAACCCTCCTCCTCCCAGGCGCCTGGGATGCGGAAGATCGCGATCGTCCCACCGGGATCCTTGTCGAGCTCGAGGCAGGCCTTGATCACGCCGCGGGCGACGATGTCGACGCGGGTGTTGGAGACAATCGACATCATCACCGCGATCTTCTCGACCCCGTCCTTCTGCAGGACCTCCTTGGCCAGGCCGCAGGCCTTGGCGACGGAGGGGTTGCCGCCGATCTCGGAGTAGTTGGCCGGCTTGCCGCCCTGGCTGCGGACGGCGTCGGTCAGGGTCAGCGAGCCGCCGCCGGCGCCGATCACGAGCCCGAGGTTGCCCTCGAAGCCGTGGTCCTTGCCCTGGATCACGCCGCGGTGGTCGGCGGCATCGATCGCGGCGACATGGCGCTCAAAGTCGGAGGGCTCGTAGGTCTCGCGGGTGTCGTCCTCGGCGATCTGCAGCTGCTTGCGCAGCAGGCCCTTCTGGCGGCCGACCGCCTCGGCCTCCATCTCCATGTGGGCGTCGAGGGCGACAAAAGTGCCGTCGGTGAGCTCGGCCAGCGGGTTGATCTCGGCCAGGGTCATGTCGTTGTCGCGGAAGAGGCGGGCGAGCTTGGCCAGGATCGGCGTCGCCCGGTTGAGCTGGGAGCCGGTCACCCCGGTCGCGGCGATCGTCTGCTTGGCCTCGAAGTCGGAGATCGGCAGCAGGTTGGAGAGGTGGCCGCGGCCGACGTGGTCGGGGTGGCTCTCGGCCACCTCCTCGATGTCGATGCCGCCCATGTCGCTGAACAGCATCAGCGGCTGCTTCGCGGTGCCGTCCCAGACGACGCTGGCGTAGTACTCCTGCTTGACCTCGGCTTTGGGGTCGACGAGGACGCCGCGCGGCATGTGGCCGTTGATCTCAAGCTTGAGGATGTCCTCGGCATGGGCCGCGGCCTCATCCGGCGTGTCGGCGAACTTGACTCCGCCGGCCTTCATCCGGCCGCCGCTCAGCACCTGGGACTTGATCACGACCGGCCCGCCGATCTCCTCGGCGGCCGCGCGAGCCTCCTCCGCAGTTGTGCAGAAGCCGTATTTGGTGACGGGAATCCCCGCCAGCTCGACGATTTTTCTTGCCTCGAACTCGTAGAAGCGCATAGCGGCGCGGAACCCTATCCGACGGCCCCGCGGCGTGTATTCGGAGCGGCGCCCGGCGCCCTTGCGATACTCCCGCCTCGTCCACGATGGAAGATCGATGAGCTTCTCAATCCGAGCCTGCGCGGTTGTTGCGATCCTGGTCGCCGGGCTCGCTGCAGCTGGCTGCGGAGAAACGGTGATCGACGCCACAAAGGCCGCTGACACGGCCCAGCAGGACCTAGAAAGCTCGCTTCATGAGAAGATCAGCTCTGTCAGCTGCCCTTCCGGCCAGGTGGTCGAACCCGGCGCGACCTTCACTTGCACCGTGGACTTCGCCAATGGCAAGCAGGCCACCGAGACACTGAAGATCCTCAACAAGGACGCCGACCTCAAGGTGGTCAGCGTCGAATCAAAAAAATAGAGAGAGGCGAATGAGCGACTTGACCACGGCCCCCGCGCTGACCACCAACGCAAAACTGCTGGACTGGGTTGGCGAGATTGCGGCGCTGACGCAGCCCGACTCCGTCCACTGGTGCGACGGCTCGGCGGAGGAGTACGACTCGCTGGCGCAGACCCTGATCGACGCGGGCACCTTCGAGAGCCTCTCCGACGCCAAGCGTCCCAACTCTTACCTCGCCCTCTCCGACCCCGCCGACGTGGCCCGGGTCGAGGACCGCACCTTCATCTGCTCCGAGCAGGAGGCCGACGCCGGCCCGACCAACCACTGGCGCGACCCGGCTGAGATGCGCGCCGAGCTGAAGGGCCTCTTCAGCGGCTGCATGAAGGGCCGCACGATGTACGTCGTCCCCTTCTCGATGGGCCCGCTCGGCTCGCCGATCGCCGAAATCGGCGTCCAGCTGACCGATTCTGCCTACGTCGCGGTCTCGATGCGGATCATGACCCGGATGGGCAAGGCCGCCCTCGACGTGCTCGGCGACAGCAGCGAGTTCGTCCCCTGCGTCCACTCGGTTGGGATGCCGCTGAGCGAGGGCGTCGAAGACGTCTCCTGGCCCTGCAACGCCGACAACAAGTACATCGTCCACTACCCGGAGAGCCGCGAAATCTGGTCCTTCGGCTCCGGTTACGGCGGCAATGCGCTGCTCGGCAAGAAGTGCTTTGCGCTGCGGATTGCCTCGGCGATGGCGCGCGACGAGGGCTGGCTCGCCGAGCACATGCTGATCTTGAAACTGACTTCGCCCGAGGGCGCCGTCAAGTACATCACTGGCGCTTTCCCCTCGGCCTGTGGCAAGACCAACCTGGCGATGCTGATCCCGACCCTGCCCGACTGGAAAGTCGAGACGGTCGGCGATGACATCGCCTGGATGAAGTTCGGCGAGGACGGCCGCCTCTACGCCGTCAACCCCGAGGCCGGCTTCTTCGGCGTCGCCCCGAACACCAGCCACAAGACCAACCCCAACGCGATGGACACGATCGAGCGCAACTCGATCTTCACCAACTGCGCCAAGACCGACGATGGCGACATCTGGTGGGAGGGGATGACCGGCGAGGCCCCCGCCCACGCGATCGACTGGCACGGCAACGACTGGACGCCGGAGTCCGAGACCCCCGCCGCCCATCCCAACGCCCGCTTCACGACGCCCGCCGCGCAGTGCCCGGCGATCGCGCCGGAGTGGGAGGACCCGGCCGGGGTGCCGATCGACGCCTTCCTCTTCGGCGGCCGCCGCGCCACCGTGGTGCCTCTGGTCCATGAGGCCTTCGACTGGGAGCACGCGGTCTTCATGGGGGCGACGATGTCCTCGGAGACGACCGCCGCCGCTGCCGGCGCGGTCGGCCAGCTCCGCTTCGACCCGATGGCGATGCTGCCCTTCTGCGGCTACAACATGGCCGACTACTTCGCCCACTGGCTCAGGGCCGGCGAACGCGAGGGTGCGGTCCTGCCGCGGGTCTTCTACGTCAACTGGTTCCGCAAGGACGCCGACGGCAAGTTCCTCTGGCCCGGCTTCGGCGAGAACAGCCGCGTCCTCGAGTGGGTCTTCCGCCGCTGCGAGAACGAAGCAGAGGCAGTAGAGACCCCGATCGGCCTGCTCCCCACGGAGGGCGCGATCAACACCGAGGGCCTAGACATCTCGGCCGAGGCGATGAAGGACCTGCTCTCAGTAGACGAGGACCTGGTCAAGCAGCAGCTGCCACAGGTCAAGGAGCATCTGGCCAAGTTCGGCGACAAGTTGCCGCCTGAGTTGACGGCGCAGCTTGAGGCGCTTGAAGGGCGCTTGGGCTAAGTAGCGAAAAGCCCGCCGCGTGAGGGTTAGGCGCGGCGGGTCCTGTCATCGGGGTGGGGTGGTCTCGCTTGGGCTGCGATCTGCTCCGGGCGGAGGGTTCGGCTTCGTCCCTAAGGACGGAAGCTAGCCCTCCACAGACTCCGCCCTGCGCGACACCACCCCACCCCGATGCCACCCCCCGCGACTAACCATCCCGGCTGAGCAACTCCCGATAGCCGAAGCGAGAGGGAAGAGCCTGGGCTGCCGTCAGCAGCGATCCAGCTGAGAGGTTCGAGCCGTCCTCTCAAGCTTCATAAGCGGGGAGGGTTCGAGCCGCCGGGCCCGCAAGCAAGCGAACCCGGCTGAATCGCATGGGCTCTGGCCCCTGGTGGCCTCGTCCGCGGGTGGCGTGGGGGTTGGGTGGTCTCGCGCAGTCCCGGAGGCTGCGGAGGGCAAGGCCTCGAAGCTAGGGGGGCGGGATCCCGTCGCCCGGAGCAGCGCGCAGGGCAAGCGACGGCCACCCAGCCCCCACGACAGGACCCGCGGCCGGGGACGCTACGAACTACAGCCCATAAGACTCAGCCAACTCAGGATCCTTCGCCGCCAACATCTCGGCCAACTCAACCATCACCTTGCACTGCTTCCAGGTCGCGTCGTCCTGCATCTTGCCGTCGATCATGTGGACGCCACGGCCGTCGGGGATCGCCTCGAGGACTTTCATCGCGAACTTGACCTCCTCCGGCGGCGGGCTGAAGACCTTCTTGGCGATGCCGATCTGGACCGGGTGCAGCGACCAGGCGCCGACGCAGCCCATCAGGAAGGCGGCGCGGAACTGGGTCTCGCAGCCGGCCGTGTCCTTGATGTCGCCGAAGGGGCCGTAGAAGGGCAGGATCCCGGTCGAGGCGCAGGCGTCGACCATGCGGGCGATCGAGTAGTGCCAGAGGTCCTGCTGGGCGCTGACCCGGTTGTCCTCGGGGTTCTCAGGGTCGTCCGGGTCCTCCATCACGCGGTAGCCGGGGTGGCCGCCGCCGACGCGGGTGGTCTTCATCCGCCGCGAGGCGGCGAGGTCGGCGGGGCCGAAGCTCATCCCCTGCATGCGCGGGCTGGCGGCGGCGATCTCCTCGACGTTGACCACGCCCTGGGCGGTCTCCAGCAACGCGTGGATCAGGATCGGACGGTCAAGCCCGGCCTTGGCCTCGAGCTGGGCGAGCAGGCGGTCGACGTAGTGGATGTCCCAGGCGCCCTCGACCTTCGGCACCATCACGACCTCGAGCTTGTCGCCGATCTCGGTCACCAGCGTGGTCAGGTCGTCGAGCACCCAGGGGCTCTCCAGCGAGTTGACCCGGGTCCAGAGCGAGGTCTGGCCGAAGTCGGACTCCTTGGCGGCTTTAACCAGCCCGGCGCGGGCGGCGTCCTTGCGGTCGACCGGGATCGCGTCCTCGAGGTTGCCGAGCAGGATGTCGGTTTTTTCGGCGATCGCGCCAGCCTTGGCGACCATTTTCTCGTTCGAGAAGTCGAGGAAATGGATCATCCGCGAGGGCTTGACCGGGATCTCGCGCAGCGGCTCGGGCGCGCCCATTGCCTGCGGCTGGAAGAAGTCTCTGGGGTTTCTCAAGTCGCTCCTCGTGTCGTGATTGCTGCGGGCCGGGGAATCTAGTCAACCGCTCGCCCGGGCGATTCTTCCGCCCGGTTGACATTTGCCGCCTGCCCCCGCCTTACATTCAGGTGAGATGGAGGGCTCCGAGCGCGACAGCACGCAAGACTGGCTGCTGCCTGAAGAGGGGCTGCCGCCCTCGCTGAGCGAGATGGAGCTGAGGATCGACGAGGCGGTCGCGACCGCTCGCGCCTCCGAGGCGGCGGTGCTGACCGTCGGCGAGTCGGCCCGCGAGGCCGCCGGCCAGGCGCGCCGCGCCGCCGCGATCGCCGAGCGCGCCGCCGCCACCGCGCTCGACGTCCAGAAGCGCAGCGAAGTCGCCACCGCGACGCCCGTGCAGGACGAGAACATGCGTCGCTTCAGCGAGCGCGCCGATCGGGTCGTGCGGCGATTGCGGCGGCTTGAGCGGCTGCCGATGGCCGTCAGCCGGCGGCCAAACGGCGAGACCGCCCACTAGCCCGGCTGCGAGAAGCCCCGCGGCGATATCCTTCGCGGCCCGCGCCGGGTGAGCACCGATCCCCGCGCGACCCCGCACCCGACCAACGAGCTAGGAGCCATGGCCGTAGACACCGCCGCCTACAGCGAGCAGACCGACGAGCAGCGAGCGATCACCGAAATGGTGCGTCAGTTTGCCGACGAGAAAATCATTCCCGCCGCCGAGCACTACGACCACGAGGATTCCTTCCCGGAGCCGATCGTCGAGGAAATGAAAGAGCTCGGCCTGTTCGGGGTGATGATCCCCGAAGAGTACGGCGGCATGGGGCTCGATCTGACCACCTACGCGATGATCGTCGAAGAGCTTTCGCGCGGCTGGATCTCGATCTCCGGCGTCGTCAACACCCACTTCATCGGTTCCTACCTGCTGATGAAGTTCGGCACCGAGGAGCAGAAGCAGTACTTCCTGCCGAAGATGGCGACCGGTGAGATTCGCGCCGCCTTCTCGCTCTCGGAGCCCGAGGTCGGGTCCGATGTTCAGGGCATCAAGTCGACCGCGAAGAAGGGCGACGACGGCAACTGGGAGCTGAACGGGCAGAAGATGTGGGTCACCAATGGCCTCGGCTCCAGCGTCGTCTTCGTCCTGATGAAGACCGACACCCAGGCCGACCCGCCCTACAAGGGGATGACCTGCTTCATCACCGAGAAGGAGCCCTGGGCCGAAACCAACTCCGGCGACTTCGCCGGCCTGAACGTGCCGCCCAAGATCAAGAAGATGGGCTACAAGGGCGTCGAGTCGACCGAGCTTGTCTATGACGGCTACCGCTGCCCGCCCGAGCGCGTGCTCGGCGGCGAGGAGGCTGGCGTGGGCGAGGGCTTCGTGCAGATGATGGACGCGCTTGAGGTCGGCCGCGTCAACGTCGCCGCCCGCGGCGTCGGCATCGCCCAGCGCGCCCTCGAGCTGGCACTCCGCTACAGCCAGGAGCGCAAGACCTTCGGCAAGCCGATCGCCCAGCACCAGGCGATCCAGTTCAAGCTCGCCGACATGGCGACCAAGATTGAGGCCGCCCGCCTCGTCACCCGCAAAGCGGCGCGGATGAAGGACGCCGGCGCCCGCTCCGACCTCGAGGCGGGGATGGCGAAGCTCCTCGCCTCGGAGACCGGCAAGGAGTGCGTCGAGGAGTGCTTCCGCATCCACGGCGGCTACGGCTACTCGAAGGAGTACGAGATCGAGCGCCTCTACCGCGATGCGCCGCTGCTCTTGATCGGCGAGGGCACCTCGGAGATCCAGCGCATGGTGATCGGCAAGAAGCTGTTGCAGAGGAACAAGATCTAGGAATCGATGGCCTCAACCGCAGACCTGATCAAACTCGCCGTCGAGCGGCTCCAGGCCGAAGTTCCTGCTCTGCAGAAACTGAAACTGGTGATCGGGCTGGAGCTGAAAGCGCGCCATGACATCCAGCTCTACCGGGTCGAGGTCCCCGGCCCGAAAATCAAGAAGGACTTCGCTCAGGACGAGCGGGTGCTGGTCGAAATCGACCGCCCGCAGTTCAACGAGCTGGCCGAGAAAGGCACGCTGAAGAGCTATCGCAAAGCGTTTGAGACCGGCCACATCAAGGCCTCGGGCGACTCCAACGTGCTGAAGTTGATCGCCCAGGTGGTCGAGCGCCAGGAGCAGCGCCTGCGGCTCAAAAAGGTCCACTGAGCGCGGGCCTTCCCAATACCGAGCGCGGGTAGCATCCCGCGCCGTCCAATCCAGAGGAGAATCAAAGAGCGATGAGTGAGCAGACGCAGGAGTTGACCACCGACCAGGCCGAGCGCGAGGCATCCGGCGCGCACGCCTACGGCCGCTACCTGGAGGAGTTCGAGGTAGGCGCGATCTACAAGCACTGGCCGGCCAAGACGGTGACCGAGTCCGACGACCACCTCTTCTGCCTGATCACGATGAACCACCACCCGCTGCACCTCAACGACGTCTACGCGAAGCAGTCCCAGCAGGGCCGCAACGTCGTCGTCGGCCCGCTCGTCTACTCGCTGGCGCTGGGGATGTCGGTCTCCGACGTCTCCGGCAAGGCGATCGCCAACCTCGCCACCGAAGACCTCAGCCACCCGAATCCGGTCTTCCACGGCGACACGCTCTTCTGTGAGACCGAGGTGCTTGAGGTCAAGCCCTCGAAATCGAAGCTAGACCGCGGCGTCGTCAAAGTCCACACCCGCGTCCTCAACCAGGACGGCGTCCTCGTCGCCGAGTTCAAGCGCCTGGTGCTGGTTCCGCGCAAAAACCCCGGCACGTAGGGCTGGCGGGGGCGATTTGGCCCCGACGTGAGCGGGTAGGCCGCGCGTCACACAACCGTGACGAAGCTCTGACATTTCGCGCGCCACCCGCGCGCCCGGCCGCGGCAGGATCGGCGCATGCCCGCTCCCGGCCTCCAACCACCCGAACTGCATCAACTTCTCGATCTGGCAGGTAGAGAAGTTGATGCAGTTCGGGTGGAGTTGGGCGAGTGGGGTCATGGATGAGAGATCGGGAGGCCACGCGGGCGATCCGTGCATTAGGAGGGTCTAGCGAAACTCGCTAGCCCAGTTGTATTGCGGGATTCAGAAGTCGGGTTCATGCGGGGTACCTCGCTTTCGGGTGGGTTTTACCCCAGCGTTTGGTCCGTCTAGTCGGCACTTTGATGTACGCCAGCCCCAACGCGAAGGCGTTCTCGGCGTTTACTGGCTCTAAATAGGCGAGTTCGGGTTGCGTCGTGGGATGGTCGGCGATGACATCGCCGACTTTTCGTCACATGCTTCAAAGGCTCTTTTCGCATTGGCAAGCGAAATGTCGCTGGATTGCCGTTTCCGAGCCACAAGGGGTCAACGACCGAAGTCCTTACGGTCAGAGACATGGAGATCACGATCACCTTGACGTTGCCGGAATTAAGCGCGGCCGCTGGCATCGCGTTCGCTGCGCGGCCAGTTCGACACCGAGTACATGAACGTCAAGAACAAGGTCGGCATCTGAGGCAGAGGAAGGGCCGCTCCCCAGAAAGTGTTGCGCCAAGGCGGGAGCGGCCCTCGATCCGAGCAAGCGAGGCGCACCATAGACAAGTAACTGGACGTACACCGAAAACATAATTGTTCGATTTGGTGAATGGAGCCGTTCCGTCATGTGCCATCTCTAACTTGCGGCCATCCCCCTCGGCAGGCGACCCGCCAAGGCCGCCCTGCGGGCAGGGGCATGCAAGCAAACATGAGGAGCCAATTAATGGCGAAGGTATCTCCGTTCCATTCCAAGAAGGCTGGAACGAACAAACATCACAACAACAACCAGTGCACCGAGGGCAACAACATCGAGTCCTACAACAAAGTCTCGGGCACTGGCGGCCATCCGCTCTGCTCTCACTGCGCAAGGCTCTAGACAGAGCTTGGGCAGCGAGGTCGTTCCGCATTTGGAATAGAACGGATCGACTTCTACGTCTGCGGGAACGCGGTCACGCCACCACCATTCACCGTGGTTGGCGTGGCCGCTCCGGCCGCCGTCGCAATGCATCGGCTCGGTGACCAGCGCTCTGATGTCAGATGCCAGACGTTCGTGCACGACGTCGTCCAGGTAGGTGTCCCCAGGCTGGGCGGGGTGCATGGCGGCGCAGACGATCTGCCCGTTCTCTCGGATGCGGACAGCCATGGCGGGATTCCTTTCGGCACTAATTTCCCAGCAATCCAATACCTATATTTGGCTTGCTAGAGCGGTTTAACGTCCGATTCAATCCCTAGAGTCCCCTTCAGAAACGCACACAAGAAGGCCCCCGCGAAGTTGGAGCTTCCGGGGGCCAGACCGTCCGAGGTGTAGCTCGAATGGCAGGACCAAGGTAGCACCGCGACCCGCCACAGCGGCAGAGGTCGGAAGGCTTCTGGAGTCGCCTGAGATTCAGCGATTGATCGCTGATTTGCAGGAGACGAGATGGACCGGCAGGCCGGGATATCCGGTTCGGGCGATGGTCGGCTTGTGCCTGGTCAAGGCGATGTACGCGCTGCCGACGTGGACGAAAGTCGTCGCCTTGGTCGCTGAGCATTGGAAGCTTCAGCGCGCGCTCGGCTGCGAAGGAAACCCGCCATCGGTGTTCGCCGCGTATCGCTTCAGCGAAAAGCTGCGGGGCAACAAGGCGACGGTGGACCGCTGCATCGACGGGGTTGTCGCGGGCCTCAAAGAGAAGCTTCCGGCCTACGGGACGGACCTCGCCATCGACGCCTCAGACATGCCCGCCTACGCCAACGGCCAGCGCCACGTCTACAAGGGCGGGCCAGAACGCAATTGGCACACCGACCCCGACGCCTCCTGGGGGCACCGCTCGGCGGTGAGCACGCGCCGGGGCGGGGGCTTCTACGGCTTCAAGCTCCAGATGGCCTGCTGCGCGAAGACCGGCCTGCCGGTCGCCTGGTCGGTGGAGACCGGGAGGGCGAACGAGTCGATGTTCGCCGCGCCGCTGATCGATGAGGCGAGGCGCAGGGGAGCGCTGGCTGCGACCTGCGCGATGGACAAGGCGTATGACATCGGCCGCGTCTACGCCGAGTGCGCCGAGCGCGGTTGCGAGGCCATCGTGCCGCTGCGGGCGACGGGCGCGGTGGTCAACAACGAGCACCGCCCGCCCGCCTGCGGGCACGGCGTCTGGACGTTCGCCGGGTCGGACCGCAAGCGCGGCGCTTCCAAGTGGCGCTGCCCGACGGGCGAGTGCAAGCCCGCCTCGACGTGGGTCGCGGCCGACCGCCTGCACCCGCTGATCCCCCGCGAGACGAAGCGCTGGAAGGCCCTCTATCGCGGGCGCGGCGCTGTCGAGCGCGAGTTCGGGCGGCTCAAGAACGAATGGGGCTTGAAGCCATTGCGGGTGCGTGGCCTTGACCGGGTGCGAATGCACGCCAACCTGACGATCCTCACTCAGTTGGCCTGCACGCTGGCGCGGGCGCGGGCGGCTGCGGCTCAGCCTCGCCCCCGCCGTGGAAGCCACCGGGCCGAAACGACCCGGGCTGCCACGCGATCCCGTCCAGCAGTTCGCCGGGAGTGACGCTCAGCGCCCCTGCGAGCTTGACGAGGGTGTCGATGCGGGCGACCCGGATTCCCCGCTCAAGCATCGAGACCTCAGTGCGGTGCAGTTCGGCGAGCATCGCGAGCCGCTCCTGAGAGAGGCCCGCTTGCTTGCGCAGGCGCAGGAGGTTGCGGCCGAACCTCTCGGCGACGCTCACTCGGCGAGCCGGTCGAAGTGGAGGGCAGCACGGGTCGGCATGATCGTCGCGCCCTCCCGGCGCAGCAGCCCCGCTCCGGCGAGGTCGAGCATGGCGCGCTCTGCGGAGTCGCCTGGGCCGACCTCCCGCTCTATCTCGCCTGCGGCGAGGAGGGTGGGGTGCTCAGCGAGGACGAGGCTGAGGACGGCGCGCTGGGCGGCGGCGTCCTCTCGGTTACCGTGGTCACACATGGGAGTTCACTCTCCTGTGTCACGGCCCCGGGAGCGTTCCACCGCTCGCCGGGGCCATTTCGTACTGGACCCGGCGAACCTAGATCGGCTCAGGTCGAAACGGCAAGGGTTTCGCTAGCCGTTTCGCGAAGCCCTCTTAGCCGAGCGGCAGCATGGGGTCGTCGCGCGAAGGCAGCTTCTGGATCTTGGGTTGGGGGAGAGGCTGAATCAGGTGCGGGCTGAGGCTGGGTTGCTGATCCCGATCTTCCAGGGTGTCTTCGCGCTTGGGCATGGACGCATCAGTCGAGAGGGTCGCTGGATGGCCGCCGTTCTGGCTTGCGGACCCGCGGCAGTGCTGTCGCATGGCAGCGCGCTGGATCTCTGGGCCATGAGAGGTTCGCGCGGCCCGGTTGAGGTTCTCCGACGCTCAGGTGGGCCCCGCCACCGACGACCCGGGATTCGTCAGCACCAGACGCGTTGCCTTTATGCGGAGGACATTTCGCTTGAGGCAAATATCCCGGTCACCTCGATCGAGCGGACCTTGGTTGACATGGCCGGGCGGCTTGACGCCAAGCAGCTAGAGCGCGCCCTAGTTGCCGCCGATCGAAGCGGGCGCTTGCGCTGGCCAGAGATGCAGCGGATGGTTGCGCAGGGCCGTGGGCGAAAGGGCATTGGCCGATTGCGCGGGATCGTGGCACAGGTCGATCCGCGCGCCGTCGACGCCAAATCCGGCCTGGAGGTTGACTTCTTAGCTTTGTGTCGCGAAGCCAGCCTTCCGGTGCCCGAGGTCAATGTCCTGGTTGAGGACCATCTCGTTGACTTCTATTGGCCCCTGCAGCGAGTCGTGGTCGAAACGGACAGTTACGCCTACCATCACGATCGCCCAGCCTTCGAGAGTGATCACCAGCGCACCGTCGCCCTGGAAGCGGCTGGCTATGCAGTGCATCGCGCGACCGAACGCATGCTCAGCGAAGACCCCGACCCATTCCTCGCCAATGTTCGCCGCTCCCTTCGGGAACGACGGCAGCGAACTGCATCAACTTCTCTACCTGCCAGATCGAGAAGTTGATGCAGTTCGCGCTGGGCGCGACATTTCGGACGTGCGGCGGGAGCCCGCAGGGGTGGGGGGTCAGTGCGCCTCGTCGGAGGCGTGGGCCGGGGGCCTTGACTCCTCCGCCAGCGAGGTGATCTCGAGCTGGCCATGGGCGGCTGTCTCGAGCACGTCGGTCGCCTCTTCGGCGGAGCGGGCGTAGAGCTCGACCAGGAGGTGGACGACGATCCGCTCCTCGTCGTGCTTGTGGAAGCGGACGTGGGTGAAGAACTCGCGCACGCCGGCGTCGCCGAAGGCGCCGTAGGTGAGGAACTCGATCGCTTCCGGGCCGGAGCAGGTCTCGACCCGGTCCTGGTCGACGGTGACGGTGACGGAGGCGACCCAGGGGGTGCCGGCGACCATCCGTTCCCAGCGGTCTTCGATCGGGACGACGCGGTCGCCCTGGAAGGTGAGGTGGGGCTGGTCGTGCATGCAGTCGAGGCACTGGACGACCGATTCCTGGATCTCGTCGATGCCTTCGGTGGGGACGCCGGACTCGGGATCGATCCGCCGGATCGCGTCGTAGTGGATCTGGATCTCGAGGTTCTGAGACCAGCAGCGGTAGCAGCGCAGCCAGGCCGAGAGGTCCCCGTTCATCTCGCTCATCCAGGCATTGTCGCGCGGTCGCGACTTTGGCGCTAGGCGATGCCCTCAGACGGTGGCGCGGTGGCCGGCCCGCTGGCCGACAAGCTCGACGATCTCGCCCATGATCCGGTTGATGTCGAAGTCCTTCGGCGTGTAGACGCCGGCAACGCCTTCTTCGCGCAGGCGCTTGGCATCGGCGACGGGGATGATGCCGCCGACCACGACCGGGACGTCGAGGCCCTCGTCGCGCAGCAGGCCGACGACTTCCGGGATCAGCGCCAGGTGTGAGCCGGAGAGGATCGAGAGGCCGACGACGTCGACGTCCTCCTGCAGGGCGGACTCGGCGATCTCGGCTGGGGTCAGGCGGATGCCCTGGTAGATGACCTCCATGCCGACGTCGCGGGCGCGCAGGGCGACCTGCTCAGAGCCGTTGGAGTGGCCGTCGAGGCCGGGCTTGCCGACCAGGATCTTGATCCGGTGCCCGATCTGGGCGGAGGTCTCGTCGACCCGGGCGCGGATCTCGGCCAGCTGGTCGCGATCGGCCGGAGGGGCGGCGCCGTCGACGCCGGTCGGGGCGCGGTAGGCGCCGAAGGCCTCGCGCAGGACTTCGGACCACTCGCCGGTGGTCGCGCCGGCCTTGGCGGCGGCGATCGTCGCCGGCATGATGTTCTCGCTGTCGCTGGCGGCGACCCGGGCCAGCTCCTCAAGCGCGGCCTTGACCGCGTCGCCATCGCGCTCGGCCTTCCAGGCCTCGAGCGCCTCGACCCGTTCGCGCTCGACCTCGGGGTCGGGGGTGAGGATGCCGCCGTCGGCGCCGGCCGTGAGCGGCGACTCCTCGGTCTCTTTGAAGCTGTTCTGGCCGATCACCTTGAGCTCGCCGCCCTCGATCCGCGCCACCCGCTCGCGGTGGGACTCGACCAGGCGGGCTTTCATGTAGGGGACGGCGGTGACGGCGCCGCCGTGCTCCTCGACCACGGCCATCTCAGCCCGGGCGCCGGCGGTCAGCTCTTCGACCAGGCCCTCCATGACGACGGAGCCCTCGAAGATGTCGGGGTACTCGAGCAGGTCGGTCTCGTTGGCCAGCACCTGCTGGATCCGCAGGCTCCACTGCTGGTCCCAGGGTCGGGGCAGGCCCATCGCCTCGTTCCAGGCGGGCAGCTGCAGGGCGCGGGCGCGGGCGTCGCGGCTGAGGGTGACGGCCAGGGCCTCGAGCACGATCCGCTGGATGTTGTTCTCGGGCTGGGCCTCGGTCAGGCCGAGGCTGTTGACCTGTACCCCGTAGCGGAAGCGCAGCATCTTCTCGTCGGTGACGCCGTAGCGCTCGCGGCCGATCTCGTTCCAGAGCGCGCCCATCGTCCGCAGCTTGCCGATCTCCTCGATCAGCCTGATCCCGGCGTTGACGAAGAAGGAGATGCGGCCGAAGACCCTGGGGAAGTCCTCGTCGGCGACCTGGCCCCGGGCTTTGACCTCGTCGAGCACGGCGATCCCGGTCGAGAGCGCGTAGGCGATCTCCTGCACTGGCGTCGCCCCGGCCTCCTGCAGGTGGTAGCTGCAGATGTTGATCGGGTTCCACTTCGGGATCTCGTTGACGGTGAAGGCGACCATGTCGGCGATCAGCCGCATCGAGGGCTCCGGTGGGAAGGCGTAGGTGCCGCGCGAGAGGTACTCCTTGATGATGTCGTTCTGGGTCGTGCCGGAGAGCTTGTCGAGGGCGACGCCCTGCTCCTCGGCGACCGCGGCGTAGAGCCCGAGCAGCCAGGCGGCGGTGGCGTTGATCGTCATCGACGTGTTCATCGTGTCGAGCGGGATCTGGTCGAGCAGGGTCTCCATGTCGCCGCGGTGGGCGACGGAGACGCCGACCTTGCCGACCTCGCCGCGGGCGAGGACGTGATCGGGGTCGTAGCCGGTCTGGGTGGGGAGGTCGAAAGCGATCGAGAGGCCGGTCTGGCCCTTGGCCAGATTGCCCCGGTAGAGCTCGTTCGAGCGGCGGGCGTCGGAGTGCCCGGCGTAGGTACGCATCACCCAGGGACGGTCGCGCTCGGGAAGGCGGTGCTCGCTCATCGACGCCAATGATATTTGGCCGGGGCGGAAATCCACCATTCACCTTGGCCCTGGGCGCATCTTTCCCCCGTGACGGTGTTTAGGCTGCGGTCGATGAAACTGCGATTCACAGCCACATCGGTTGCCGTCTGCGCCGCCTTTTTCGCCCTCGCGGCGGGGGCTGGGGCGACGATGGTCGGGATCTACCGCAACAGCATGGAGACGACGGCCCAGCGCAGCCAGCTGGTCAAGCTCGCCGGCCGTAGCTGCATCCGCGGCGGCTCCAACCACGCCTTGCGGATCGAAATCGGCAAACGGACCAAAGAATGCTCCTACCGGACGCCAGTGATCGGCCGAGACCTCGAGATCGCGGCCACCGAGCGCCTGCTCAGCGGCACCCCGATGCCGCTCCAGCACAAGACCTTCCTCGGCCTTGAGCTGCGAGCCGGCGGCGGCGCCCAGTACCAGCTTGCCGTCTATCCGCTGCAGCAGAAGGTCCAGCTGCGCAAGAACTTGAGCGGCGGCACGATCGAATACCTGGCGATCGAAAAGGAAGTCGCCGCTGTCAAAGGCATCAACGAAGCCAACCCGCTTCGCCTCAGCGCCTTCAACATCACCACCGGCCCTGAAAAGGGACAGGCTCGCCTGCGCGCCTACGTGGGTGGCGAACTCGTGGCTGAAGCGACCGACCCCGGCGCCGGTGAATTGACCGGCCGGGCCGCCGCTGCCTCGGTCGGATCGGCCAGCAACGCCACCGGCGTCCTCGCCAGCGTCGACGATGTCGTCATCCGCGTTCCCAGCCCTTTCTAGCCGCGATCCGCATAATGCCGAGCGATGTCGACCACAACGGTTGAGCGGCCGCGCAGCGCCGGCCCCGGTTCGGGGCTCGGTGGCAACTGGCGCGTGATCGTCCGCAACGACAACCACAACACCTTCGATCACGTCGCCCAGACGCTGGCCAGCGTCCTGCCCGGGGTCAGCCTCGACCAGGGCCACCAGATTGCCGACCAGATCCACAACAGCGGCCAGGCGATCGTCTGGACCGGCCCGCGCGAGCCGGCCGAGCACTACTGGGAGATGCTTGACGCAGCCGGCTTGACGATGGCCCCGCTCGAGCGGGGCTGATGACGAGGGCTCGACTTCTCGCCGTCACCCTGCTCGTGATCGGTGGGTTAGCGGCGGCCTGGCCTGGCGCCGCAAGCGCCGTCAGCCTCCCCCCGGGTTTCCAGGACGAAACTGTTTTCGAAGGCCTGGAAGAACCGACGTCCTTTCGCTTCGCCCCCGACGGCCGTGTCTTCGTCGCCGAGAAGCAGGGCAAGATCCTCGTCTACGACAGCCTCGAAGACGCGACACCGACGGTCTTCGCCGACCTTCGCACCGAGGCTTACGACAACGGCGACCGCGGGCTGCTCAGCATCGTGCTCGACCCCAACTTCGCGGAACACCCGTACGTCTATGCCCTCTACACCTATGACCACCTGCTCGGCGAAGCAGCCCCGGCCCCGAAATGGGGGACGCCCAATCAGGCTGGCGACCCTTGCCCAAAACCGGACAACGCCGATGTTGACGCCTGCCCGGTGAGCGGCCGGCTGGTGCGTCTGACCGCGGTGGGCGACCACGCGAAAGAACTCGAAGGGGGGGGTGGGGTCGCTGAGAAAGTCCTGGTCGAAGACTGGTGTCAGCAGTTCTCCTCGCACTCGATCGGGGACCTGCAGTTTGGCCCCGAAGGGGCGCTCTTCGCCAGCGGCGGCGACGGGGCAAGCTTCAACTCGACCGACTACGGCCAGTTCGGTTGGCCCCAGAAAAACCAGTGTGGCGACCCCCCGGGCGTTGTCGGCGAAGAACTGACGCCGCCGACCGCGGAGGGGGGCGCGCTGCGTGCTCAGAACACGGAAAACCTCGACGGCTCTGTGATCCGCGTCAACCCTGAAACCGGCGAGGGATTGCCGAGCAACCCGATGGCGTCCAGCCTCAACGCCAACACCCGGCGGATCATCGCCTACGGCTTTCGCAACCCGTTCCGCTTTGCGATCGACCCCGAGAGCGACGAGGTCTACGTCGGCAATGTCGGCTGGAACAGCTACGAGGAGATCGATCGTTTCTCGACTGTCCCCAATCCCGCCTTCAACTCTGGCTGGCCCTGCTACGAGGGGCCGATCAAGGCTTTCGATTACAGGCTTCTGGAATTAGATGTTTGCGAAGCGCTCTACAACACGCCGGGCTCGACCGCGCCCCCGCTCTTTTCCTACAGCCACTACACGACGGTGACGCCGGAAGACACCTGCAACATCAATGAAGGCTCTGGAGTTGCGGGGCTTGATATCTACGAGGGCGCCGCCTTCCCGGCGGCCTTCAAGGGCGCCCTCTTCTTCTCGGATTTCGTGCGCCGTTGCATCTACGTGATGTTTCCAGGGGAAGACGGCAGGCCAGACCCGTCGACGACGGTCCCGTTCATGACCGAAGGAGGGGTCTACCCGGCGATAGACGTCGAGGAAGGGCCGGAAGGGAATCTCTTCTACGTGAAGCTCTTCAATGAAGCATTTGGCCCCGGCTCAATCCACCGGATCTCTTACTCGTCCGGCAACCAGCCGCCGGTCGCCCACCTCACGGTCGACAATCGCTGGGGGGCGACGCCACTGGTCACGCACTTCGACGCCTCCAGCTCAACCGATGACGATGGCGAAGCGTTGTCCTTCGAATGGGATCTGAACGGGACCGGCGCCTTTGCCCCGGGGGCAGGCACCGCGACGAAGACATTCAGCGACGAAGAAAACCACACAGTCGCCGTCCGGGTCAAAGACGGACACGGTGCAAGCAGCATCGCCCGGGTGACGGTGTATCCCGGGGACACTCCGCCTGAACCCGAAATTCTGGAACCGGCAGAAGCGAGCCCAGGCTCCGGCGTGGCCGAACTCGAATGGCATGTCGGTCAGCCGATCCACTTTGTCGGCGCTGCCGAAGACAGCGAGGACGGGCCGCTTGCCGCCACCAGCCTGGGCTGGAACTCTCGCCTTTACCACTGTCCCTCTGGCTGTCACGTCCACCCGCTCCAGGCGTTCCCGGCGGTTGATTCGGGGACCTTGATCGCGCCCGATCATGACTACCCATCGCTGATCGAACTGACCTTGACCGCAACCGATTCTCGGGGGCTTGCCGTCAGCAAAGGGATCAAAATCAATGCGCACCCAGTCCAGCTGGCGATCGCGTCAGAACCGCCGGGCGTGACTCTCAACGCCGGCCAGTCGACGAAGCCGGCCCCGTTCAGCCTGACCGCGATCGAAGACTCCAACATCTCGCTGGCGGCCCCTCGAACCGCGGAAGTGGGGGGCAAGACGTATCTCTGGAGCGGCTGGTCTGACGGCGGTGCCCGCGTGCACACGATCGTCGCCAGCGACCTCGCTGCCTACACCGCGTTCTACACCGTCACGAAAGGGCCTGGGGCGGCCCCGGGGCCGGGAGGGGGGGCCGTTTATCCAGAGACGCTGCTTCTCGGGCATCCGGACAAGAAGACCAGGCGCACGGTCGCGCGATTCGTCTTCTCATCCAGCGAGCTGAACTCCAGCTTTCGTTGCCGGCTCGACAAGGATCCCTATAGGCCGTGTCGCTCGCCCCACCTATACCGCCATCTGCAGGCGGGGCGGCACCTTTTTCAGGTTGCGGCAGTCGATGGTCGTGGCGCTATCGACCCGACCTCCGCGTCGTTCAGATGGAGCGTGCTCTGCCCTACTCGACAGCCAGCAGGGTGTGCCAGGCGGGGAGGAGGGGGAGGTCGTAGTAGCCGATGACCGCCGCCCGGGCCTGCTCGATCTCATCCGAGAACCAGTAGCGCTCGAAGTCGGAGCGGCTCTCCCAGGTCGAGGTCTGGCGGAAGGCGAGCGGATCGTCGATCGAGCGGATCAGCGACCAGCTTTTGGCGCCGAAGGCGGGCATCCGCGCCGCCGCCGTCTCCCAGACGTCGAGCCAGCGGTCGGCTCGGAAGGGTGCGATGTGCCAGTCCAGCGTGCAGACCTCAACCATGGTTATGCCCCCACCTCCGCCCGGATTGCTCCGGGGCCGTCGTCGACCTTGCCTTCATCCTCGGCCTCGGATCCAACCAGGATCGAGATCTTGCCGAGGTGCTTGTTTTCGTGCAGCAGCTGGTGCGCGTCGGGGACGCCCTCGAAGTCCATCGTCTTCCAGAGGACCGGCCGCACCTTGCCCTCGGCCATCAGCTGGTTCGCCCGCATGCACTCGTAGGCGTTGGCGAAGTGGGAGCCGATGATCTGCTTCTGGCGCATCCACAGGTAGCGGACGTCGAAGTCGAGCTGGAAGCCGGAGGTGGCCCCGCAGATGACGACTTTGCCGAATGGCTTGACGGTGTAGACCGAGGTCGGGAAGGTCGCCTGGCCGACGTGCTCGAAGACGATGTCGGGGGCGTCGCCGAGGATCTCTTTGACCCGCTTGGCGAAGCCGCGCGAGGCCTTGAAGCGCTCCTTGTCGGCGGCCGGGTCGGTGAGGTTCGCGTCGGTCCGCATCATCTCGCCGAACTCGTTGCGGTTGATGTAGTCGACCGCGCCCAGCTGCTTGACCAGCTCGCCCTTCTCGTCGGAGGAGACGACCCCGACCGCGTTGGCGCCGGCCGCCTTGCAGAGCTGCACGGCGAAGACGCCGAGGCCGCCGGCGGCGCCCCAGATTAGGACGTTGTGGCCGGGCTGCAGCTTGCACTGGTCGATCAGCATCCGGTAGGCGGTGAAGTAGGTCAGCCCGTAGGCGGAGGAGTCGACCCAGGAGAGGTTGCGCGGCTTCGCCAGCAGCTGCTGCGCCTGCACCTTGGTGAACTGGGCGAAGGAGCCCCAGGTCGTCTCGTAGCCCCAGATCCGCTGGCTGGGGGCGGCGAGCGGGTCGAGCCCGTGGACCTCGACGTCCTCGTAGGAGGCCTGGTTGCAGTGGACGACGACCTCGTCGCCGGGCTTCCAGCGGGTAACGCCCTCGCCGACTTTCCAGACGACGCCCGAGGCGTCGGAGCCGCCGATGTGGTGGCCGTACTCGGGATGGTCGCCGTAGGGGAAGACGGAGACCGGCTTGCCCAGCGCCGCCCAGACGTTGTTGAAGTTGACGCCGGCCGCCATCACGCGGACGATCACCTCGAAGGCGCCGGGCTCGGGCACCTCGATCTGCTCAAGCTGGAAAGCGTCTTTGGGCTCGCCCTCGCGCTCCTGGCGGATCACCCACGCCGCCATCGTCTCGGGCAGGGTTCCGGGCTCTACGTCGAGCTTCGAGATCGCACTGGTATCAACGGCCAAGGGGTCCTCCGCAAATCGTCGGTGACGGAGCGGCGAATCCTAATCGAGCACGGGGGTCTCGGCCTCGCGCAGCTCCGGGGCCGAGATTGCACGGACCGAGATCTCGATCGGCTCCGGCGGCTCGATCTCCTTGCCGGGGGCGATCCCGAGGCTCTCGACCTTGCGCAGCTGCGGCAGCAGCCTGCCCTCCATCGAGCCGACGGCGGAGTCGTAGGCGCCGGCGGCCGTGGTCAGTCCTCTGCCGACTTTCTCGAAGTCGCTGAGGAACTTCGAGAAGCGGGCGTGCATGGTGCCGGCGGCGTCGGCGATCTCGGCCGCCTCGGCGACCATCCGCTCCTGGCGCCAGCCCAGCTCCATCGTCCGCAGCAGCCCGATCAGCGAGGTCGGGCTGACCAGCAGGACGTTGCGCTCCAGCGCGTAGTCGAAGAGCTCCGGGTCGGCGGCGAAGGCGGCGTGCAGGGCGGGCTCGTTGGGGATGAAGCAGATCACCAGGTCCGGCATCTCGCCGGCCTTGAACTGCCCCTGGTAGTCCTTCGAGCTGAGCGCGCGGACGTGCTCGCGGGCCTGGCGGGCGTGGCGCTCGAGGTGGGCGCGGCGCTCCGATTCGACCTCCGACTCCTGGGCGTCGAGGAAGGCGTCGAGCGGCACCTTGGAGTCGGCGACGAAGCTGCGGTTCTCCGGCAGCAGGAAGCGGGCGTCGGGGCGCAGGTTGCCGTCTTCGGTCCGCAGCGTCTCCTGCAGCTCGAAGTCGACGTGCTCGGTCATGCCGGCGATCTCGATGCAGCGGCGCAGCTGCAGCTCGCCCCACTGGCCGCGGGTCTGCGGCTGGCGCAGCGCCTTCTTCAGCCCCGCCGTCTCCGAGTTGAGGTTGCCGATCGTCTGCCCCATCTGCTCGAGCAGGGTCTTGGTCTGCAGGTCGGTCTCGCCGCGGCGGCGGACCTCGGCTTCGATCTTCTCCTGGCCCTTGGCGATTCGCTCGGTCAGGCCCTTGATCTCGGCCTGGCGCTTGTCGAGCGCCGCTGCCGATGCCTGTGCATCGAGCTTGCGCGACTCCTCGTTGACCCGCAGCAGGTCGGCGACCGCTTTTGAGGTCGCTTCCTGGATCGCGGGCCCGAGATCCTCCTGCTCCGGCAGCGGCGCCTCACGCCCGGAAACGAGCATGTAGACGAGCCCTGCGGCGAGGACGACGACGGCTATTGCGAGCACAACGGTCACGGCTGCCGATGGTGAAGCACCGATCAGACGGGACTACCGGGCCGAAAAGCCGCTAGATGGGGGCTATGGCAGCAGAACGTCGTTCTGCGAAGAGGCGCGGAACGGGCCGACGACGAGTGTCGCTGCCTTCGCGCCGGGGATGTCGGCCGCGCTGATCGTGTAGCTGCCGGTTGGCAGGTCGGCCTGCAGGCCGACGGTCGAGTTGCCGTAGAGCGGGCCGGAAGTGGCGTTCTTGGGGCCGCGGACTTCCAGGCGCGAGTTGGATTCGGTCAGGTTGGCGGCGACGAAGACGACCGTCAGCGGCGCGTTGGTCTTGATCGGCGGCTGGGCCGCGTGCTGGTTCTGGGGGATCTGCTGGGTCTTTTCAGGCCCGATCCCGATCTGTTCGGGCTGGATCGTGACCGCGTGATCGCTGACCGTGACGCTGACCCGGGTCGGCGCCTGCGGCCGCTGCTTGTTGGGGTGGCTTTCGGCGCCGCAGCCGCCGATGGCGAGCGCAAGCGTCCCGAGCGCACAGGCCACCGCGATTCTGCCTCTCCCACGACCCATTGCGGCGGAATCTAACCGAACGGCAAGTCGACAACCTCGGCCGTAACGCCATCTTCACCTACGGCGAGGCTGTCGCCGGGCCCCGCCTCGCGGCGGACGATCGCCAGCCCGATCGGGCCGAGGGAGGGGGAGACGCAGGCCGAGCCCAGCGCCCCGACCTCCTTCTCGCCTAGCAGGAGCGGGGCGCCGGGGTCGGCGGGGGCGCTCAGCCGCAGCCCTCTCAGGTTGCGGTTGGGCTTGCCCTTGTAGTGGAGGCGGGCGACTGTCTCCTGGCCGATGTAGCAGCCCTTGGTGAAGCTGACCGTGGCCTCGACGATGCCCGCCTCGGCCGGCATCGTGGCAACGCCCATCTCGGCGCCGAAGCGGGGGGCGCCGGCTTCGACCCGCAGGATCTCGACCGCCTCTGCGCTGACCTCGACCGCGCCGGCCCCGCTGAGGGCTTCGCGCAGGCGGCTCGCCTCAGATGCCTCGCAGATCAGGTCGATCCCGGTCGCGGTCCCGGCCGCGAGGCACTCGACTCCGCTGACGGTGGCGAGTTCGCAGGCGTGCTCGGGCAGCGGCGGCGTGCCCGCGATCTCGGCGCTGCGCGGCCCGATCAGGGAGAGGATCGCGCGCTCTGCGCTGACGTCGGCGACTTCTACCTCGCGGCCGATCTTGTACATCTGCAGGTGCTTGCGGGCTGCCTCCAGCCCCTCCGGCTCGGTGTCGAGCCAGATCTCCTCGGCCGCCGGGCGCAGGACCCGCATGTCGGACTGCATGTGCCCCTTGCGGTCGAGCAGGATCGCGTACTGGCCGTCGCCAGGCTCGAGGCTCTCGACGTCATTGGTGAGCTGGCCCTGCAGGTACTCGGCGGCATCGGGGCCGGTGACCAGGAGCACGCCGCGGCCGGAGCGGTCCAACAGCCCGCACTCCTCGCGCAGCTGCCGGTACTGGGCGTCGAGCTCAACTGTCGGGGTCGTGGCCATCCCGTGATTCTAGGAAGCGCCGGGCGCCGGCCTGGCAGTCCGTCTTTTAGATATGTCAAAATCAGATTTAGACGTGTCAAAAACTTCTGAGGCAATCGAGGATTACGCGAAGGCGATCTATCGGCTCGAACAGAACCGGGAGGGCCCGGTGCTGAACGGCGAAGTGGCCGAGCGCCTCGGCGTGACGCCGGCGACGGCGACCTCGATGCTGAAACGGCTCGCCGGCCTCGGCTTCGTCGACTACCAGCCCTACAAGGGCGTGACCCTGACCCCGGCTGGGCAGAAGGTCGCGCTCGAGGTGATCCGCCACCACCGCCTGATTGAGGCCTATCTCTCCGAGGCGCTGGGGATGCCAAGCGACAGGGTCCACGCCGAGGCCGAGGTGCTCGAGCACTACATCTCCGAGGAGCTGGAGCTGCTGATCGCCGCCAAGCTGGGGGAGCCGAGCCACGATCCCCACGGGACGCCGATCCCCGGCCCCGACCTGCGGCTTCCGGATGCGGGAGAGGGCGCGTGAAGCCGCCACCATCGCCACCACCCTCCGAAGCGACCGTCGAGGACGTCCTCCCCGGCGAGGCCGCGGTTGCGGCGGCAGCGCGCCGCTCGCTCGACGGCGACGCCAGGGGCTTCCGCCGCGTCTGGCCCTTCCTCGGCCCCGCCTTCGTCGCCGCCGTCGCCTACATCGACCCCGGCAACTTCGCCACCAACATCGCCGGCGGGGCCAAATTCGGCTACCTCCTGCTCTGGGTGATCCTCGCCGCCAACCTGATCGCGATGGTGGTCCAGACCCAGTCGGCGAAGCTCGGCATCGCGACCGGCAAGAACCTGGCCGAGCTCTGCCGTGAGTCCTTCTCACGGCGGACCTCGATCGGGCTCTGGCTGCAGGCCGAGGTGGTGGCGATGGCGACCGACATCGCCGAGGTGGTCGGCGCCGCGCTCGGCCTCAACCTGCTCTTCGGCATCCCGCTCTTCCCCGCCGGCGTGATCGCCGGCCTCGGCGCCTTCGGCATCCTCGGACTGCAGCAGATGGGCTTCCGCCGGCTGGAGGCGGGGATCACCGCCCTGGTTGGGGTCGTCGTCGCCGCCTTCGCCTTTGAGCTGTTCAGCTCCAGCCCCGACGGCGGCGAAGTCGCTCGCCACCTTTTCGTGCCGGGCTTCGAAGGCACCGAGAGCATCCTGCTGGCGACCGGGATCATCGGCGCGACGGTGATGCCGCACGTCGTCTACCTGCACTCGGCCCTGACCCAGCGCCGGATCGTCGGCCGCGACGACGGCGAGAAAAAGCGGATCCTGGGCTTCGAGAAAGCCGACGTCGTGATCGCGATGTCGCTGGCCGGGGTCGTCAACCTCTCGATGATGGTTGTCGCCGCGGCCCTGTTCCACGACAGCGGCCTGGCCGGTATCGATTCGATCGACGGCGCCTACGACGGCTTGAAGTCGCTGGTCTCGGTCAATGCGGCGACCGTCTTCGGCATCGCCCTGCTGGCCTCGGGCTTCGCCTCGTCCTCGGTCGGGACGATGGCCGGGCAGGTCGTGATGCAGGGGTTCATCCAGCGCCGGATCCCGATCTTCGTCCGCCGCGCGGTGACGCTGGCCCCGGCGCTGGTCGTGCTCGCGATCGGGATCGACCCGACCGATGCCCTGGTCGCAAGCCAGGTCGTGCTCTCCTTCGGCATCCCCTTCGCCCTGGTCCCGCTGCTGATCATCGCCGCCAAGCCGAAGGTGATGGGGTCGCTGGTCAACCCGCGCTGGCTGACCGCTTTCGCCGGGGCGATCGCGGCCCTGATCATCGCCCTCAACGTCTTCCTGCTGCAGCAGGTCTTCTTCGGCTAGCTCTGGGCCAGGAGCTTGGCGACCAGCTCCGGCAGTTCGCGCGACATCCGCGAGCGGGGGACGGCGAGGTCGAAGCCGGCGGCCTCGGCCTCCTGCTTGGCCGCGATGTCGACGTGGGAGTAGAAGCCGAGGGTAGGCAGGCCCGTCGCGGCCACTGCCTTGGCGTCAGCGGAGTCAAGGTCGCAGACGATCGCCTCGGCGTTGACCTCGGCGTTGACCTCGGCGGGGAGTGCTGGGGAGAGGGTGACCTCGTGGCCCGCGGCCCGCAGGCTCTCGCTGACCCGGCTGGCCAGCATCAGGTCGGAGACGACAGCGAGGATCCGGGCCACTAGAGGGCGCGGCGCTGGCGGAACTCTTCGCGGACGCTCTCGGGGCGGCCCCACATCTGCACGACCTCGGACCGGCCCTCGCGAACCTCGCGCAGGGCCAGCTCCCCGACGACTCCTTCGCGATCCAGCTTCTTCAGCACGCCGAGGACCGATTCGGCGGCGGCTGCATGCCCGAAGCTGTGGGCGACGATCAGCCGCCAGTGCCAATCGGCTTCCGAGTAGGGCTGGGCGTTGACCTGGCTCAGCGAGACCGCCGTATCGACGTACTGGCTCTCGTCCTCGATCCGCAGGTCCAGCTCCAGATCCGTCCAGTCGGGCGGCATCGAGTCCAGGACCTGCTGGAAGTCATCGGCCAAGCTCACGGCTAGAGCGTATCTGGAGGCGCGGCTCAGGGTTCGAGCTGGAACGCCGCGCCGACGTCGATCGGCCGTTCGAGCAGCCCGTGCTCCAGGTCCCACTGCTCCCATTCGTCCAGCACCGGCCTGCTGAACGGTTTCGGCTGCAAGTCCGGCAGCAGCACCTTTAGCTGCGCGTGCTGTTCGCTGCGGTCGAGGCTGGGCACCGCCTCGGTCAGGTCATGGAGCGCCCGCGAGGGGTGTTCGACCGTGAATTCGTAGCCGCGGGTCGTCGCTTCGACCATCGACTGGACCAGTTCCGGATTGCGCTTGAGCGTCTCGCCGGAGGTGGTCAGGATCAGCTCGGGGTAGGGGGGAGCGCCGTATTCGTTGACTTTGAAGATCCGGATCGGCACACCCTGGCCTTCCAGGGCCACGCCCTCGGCGTTCCAGAACCCGGTCGCGGCGTCGACCTTTCCGGCGGCGAGTGAGGAGACGGCGTTGAAGCCGATCGTGACCCTGCCGACCTTGGCCGGATCGCCACCATCCGCGCTGACCTCGGAGTCGACGACGGCTTCGTCGGAGGGCAGGCCGGTGACCCCGACGCTGTGGCCCTGCAGGTCGCGCGGGCTGTGGACCGAGGGGTCGCCGGCGATCACCGCGGCGAGCGGGCGCTGCACCAGCGGCATCACGCCAACCAGGTCGAGCCCGCGCTCGCGGGCGATGCCGAGGTCGTGGATGTCGAGGATCGCGAAGTCGGTGCGGCCGGCCGCCAGCAGCTTCGGAGCGTCGGTCGATTCGCCCGGCTGGCGGATCGTGAGGTCGATCCCGGCTTCGTCGTAGTAGCCCTGCTGCTTGGCCGCGTAGATCCCGGAATGGACGGCGTTGGGCGTGAAATCGAGCACAAGCGTCGCGCCGACAGGCGCGCCCGGTTCAGCGCCGCCTCCCCCGCAGCCGACGACGCCGGCAAGCAGAAGAGCGGCCGCCAGCAGCGCGGCAACTCGTCTCATCTGGCGGGGGAGACTATTCCGTTACCCCGATCTGGGTACACTGCCGCCGCTAACCGCGATTCAGGGAACGAGGAGGAGTGACGTGCAGGAGAGAGGACTAGCGGCATATCTTGCTGAGTTGATCGGCACATTTTTGTTGGTCTTCTTCATCACCAGCGTCGTGGTGCTGTTTTTGGCCACTGGCAGCCAGGCCCAGTTCGGGACTGACTTTGCGGTGATCGGACTTGTACACGCCTTCTTGCTGTTCGGCCTGATCGTCATGTTCGGCGTGGTCAGCGGCGGTCACTTCAACCCTGCGGTGACGCTCGCGGCGGCCGTGATCAAACGGATCGCCCCCGTCGACGCCGTCATCTACATCCTCGCCCAGCTCTCGGGGGGCGTGCTCGGGGCGCTGCTGACCAAGGCGCTGCTGCTCGACGAGGGGCGCGCCACCCACTACGGTGCCGCCAATGTCAGCGGCCTGCTCAGTGGGAACATGGCCGGGACCGTTGTCGAGGCGGTGGGAACCTTCTGCCTCGTCCTCGTCATCCTCTCCGCCGTCTTCTCGAAAAAGAGCTTCAAGGAGTGGGCGCCGCTGGCGATCGGCACCACGCTGGGCTTCATCGTCATGGTCGGCGGCCCGCTGACCGGCGGCTCCTTCAACCCGGCCCGTTGGTTCGGCCCGGCTCTGGTCGGCAACGACTGGGGCGGCACCTGGCCCTACCTGCTCGGCCCAATCGTCGGCTCGCTGCTCGCAGCCCTGGTCTTCCGCTTCGTGCTCGAGGCCGGTGGCCCCGCGCCGACCGAGCCGCCCGAGCGCGTCAAACCTTCCGCGCCTTCGAAGCCGGCCCCGGCCGCGCCGAAGCCGTCTGAGCCGAAGCCGGACGCCGCGAGCTAGATCGATCTTTGTGCCGCCGGGCCTAGCTGGCCCGGCGGTTGCAGTAGCTTGAGCGCGTGCGCCGAGTCACCTTCTCCCGCAACTACACGCTCTCCCTCTCACGCACCTGCCAGTGCTATTGCAAGTACTGCGCCTTCGCCACCCACCGGGCGCATATCCATGCGCCTGATGAGGTCGCGAAGCGCCTGGACGAGGCGGAACGGCGCAACGCCAAAGAGCTGCTGGTCCTCACCGGGGAGCGGCCCGAGGTAAACCCCATCGTCGCCGCCAAGCTGGCGGAGTGGGGGCACGAGGACTTCACGGCATACGTCGTCTGGGCCTGCGAACGCGCCCTGGAGCGCGGCATCTTGCCCCACACCAACATCGGCGTGCTCGACCACGCTGACCTTTCTCGTCTGCGCGAGGTGACGGCATCTCAGGGCCTGATGCTGGAGTCCTCAGCGGAGCGGCTGATGGAGACCGTCCACGCCGGCTCCCCCACCAAGCACCCCGCAAAGCGGCTCGCGACCATCGAGGCCGCGGGTGAGCTCAAGATCCCCTTCACGAGCGGCATCCTCGTCGGCATCGGAGAGACCGAGGAGGAGCGCGTCGAGTCCCTGGAAGCGCTCGCGTCCATCCACGAGCGCCACGGCCACCTGCAGGAGGTGATCCTGCAGAACTTCGTCCCCCATCCTCGCTACTACGGCCAGGAGGTTGCGGACATTGCCGATCAGGCGGCACTCGATAGGTGGGAGGGCAACGGGGAGGCAGAGGAGGCGTCGCTGCCCTTGCCGGAGTGGGCTACCGAGGTTTCGATCGACGACATGAAGCGGCTGATCCGCGAGTGCAAACGGCTGATGCCGGATGTCGGGGTGCAGGTGCCACCGAACCTGTCGGACTGGTGGGGGGAGCTTGTCGAGGCCGGGGCGACGGACCTTGGGGGGCTGTCTGCCAACGGGGACCACATCTCTCCCGAGCACGCCTTTCCTAGCCCGCATCAGGTCCGCAAGGAGCTGGCTCCGGAGGGATTCGCGCTGACAGAGAGGCTCTGCGTCTACCCGCAGTACATGGATCAGGACTGGATGGAGCAGGGCGTCCTTGACGTGATCAAGCTCAAGTACTGGAGCTTCATTCCTCGTCGTGGATCTGGGCGCAGAGTCGAAGAGTCTTTGGACCCGGGCCTGACCGAGAGCGCTGTGGCGAAAGGCCGCGACGGGATTGAACTTTCCGAAGATGAGCTGACCGCACTCTTCTCTGAGACCAGGCCCGAGGCGATTGAGGAGATGCGGGTTGCCGCTGATGAGCTGCGGGCCGAGTTGGCCGGCGACCGGGTCACGTTCGTGGTCAACCGCAACATCAACTTCACGAATATCTGTGTCGTTGGCTGTGCCTTCTGCGGGTTCGGGCAGGGCAAGCGGTCGCCCGATGCCTACGAGGTCTCCGAGCAGGACTTTGCTGACCGGATTCGCGATGCGGTCGAGTTCGGCGCGACCGAGCTCTGCATGCAGGGCGGCATCCATCCCGACCTGACCCTGGAGGAGTACGGGAAGTGGCTGCGGCTGGCCAAGCAGGTCGCTCCTGAGCTGCACCTGCACGCCTACTCGCCGATGGAGGTCCATTTCATGTGCGAGGGCTCGGGCAGGTCGCCCGACGAGGTTTTCGCCTATCTCAAGGAGTGCGGGCTGGGCTCGACGCCGGGGACCGCGGCCGAGGTGCTCGACGACGGGGTCCGGCAGCGGATCTCGCCGAACAAGCTTCCGGTTGATCGCTGGGTCGAGATCATCGAGGCCTCGCACCGGGCCGGGCTGCGCTCTACCTCGACCGTGATGTTCGGCCACATCGAGGAGCCGCGCGAGCTGGCCCGCCACATGCAGGTGATCCGGGCGCTGCAGGAGCGAACCGGCGGCATCACCGAGTTCGTGCCGCTCAGCTTCATCCCCTTCAACACGATGCTCGGCCGCACCCATGGCATCGAGGAGATCTCGGCCGAGGAGAATCTCAAGCACACCGCCGCCTTCCGCCTGGCGCTGGGCAAGACGATCCCCAACCTGCAGGCGAGCTGGGTGAAGATGGGGCTAGGCGCCGCGACCGAGTCGCTGCGCTGGGGCGTCAACGACCTCGGCGGCACCCTGATGGAGGAGAACATCTCCCGCATGGCCGGCTCCCAGCACGGCGTCCGGCTTGATCCCGAGCAGCTGATCGAGGCCGCCCGGGCGGCTGGGCGGGTCCCGGCGCAGCGGACAACCCTCTACGAGATCGTCGAGACCTACGAGCAGGACCAGAGCCCAGCCGGAACTTCGGTCTAGCGGAAGAGGTCCTCGCCGCGGGGCCGGCGCATCGCCGCCGCCCCGGGGCCATCGTCCGCGCTGACGAAGCGGTCCAGCCCACGGACCAGAGTGACCGGGACGCCGCTGGTCTTCTCGCGGACCAGGTCGGCTGCGCCAGCCGCCTCGTCGGCGATCGCGATCACGGTCGCCTCCAGCCTGCGCCCGCTTGTGTCCTCGCGCCCGCGCCAGTCGTCAAGCGGGGCGATCCCGGCGCAGCCGATCGCGACCTCGGCCTGGCCCAGGCGCCAGGCGCGGCCGAAGCTGTCGGAGACGATCACGGCGACGCTGGCCCCTTCCACGGATTCGATCTCGGCGCGTATGCGCCGGGCCGAGGCGTCGGGGTCCTCGGGCAGCAGGCAGACGGTGTCGGGCTCGGGCAGGTTGGAGCTGTCGATGCCGGCGTTGGCGCAGACGAAGCCGTGGTTGGTCTCGGTGATGAGGACGCCGCGCTCGGCCCGCAGCACCTCGCGGCTCTCTTCAAGGATCAGCTCGACGACCGCCGGCTCTTTGCCGAGCACAGCCGCCAGCCGCCGGGCCTCGCCGCCGGGCAGGACCGAGGAGAGGCGGCGAATGCGGCCCTCGGCCTTGGAGACGATCTTCTGTGAGATCACGACCACGTCGCCGTCTTGGAGTTCGGCGTGGGCGGCGATCAGATCGCCTACCGCCATGCCCTCGATTACCTCGGGCAATCCCGCGACCGGGACCACCCGCAGTTCGGCGGGGCTCATATCCCGAGCGCTTTGGCGGTCCGCTTGGCCCGGCCCGGCCGGGCGTGCAGCTCGCGGGTGAGGGCGACGATGTCGGCCGGGGTGTCGAGGTCGAGGCCGAGCGAAGCCAGCTCCTCGACGCCGAAGGGAACGCCCGCCTCACGGGCGGCGGCGACGTGGCGGGCGCAGCTGCCCTCGCCGAAGGCGGGGCGGATCGCGCTGGGTGGCGCCAGGACCAGGGCGTTGGTCCCGGTGCCGTGACGGTCCGGGACGATGGCGACGTAGCTGTCGGGCACGCCGGTCAGCAGGCGGTCGAGCTCGCGTGGGTCGAGCAGGGGGCAGTCGCCGGGCAGGAGGACGGCGCAGGTCGCGCCCTCGACTTCGGCCCGGGCGATCCCGGCCAGCACGGCCTCGACATGCCCCTCGTCGCCAGGGTCGGGGACGACCTCGGCGCCGACCGCCGCGGCGAGCTCCTGAGCGACGGGGTCGCCGCTGACGACGATCGTGCGCTCGATCGTCCGCGCTGCGGCGATCGCGTCGAGCACGTCGGCGACCATCGCTGCGACCACCTCGGTGCGGCGGGCATCGTCAAAGCCGGCGGCGAGCCGCTGCTTCGCCTCGGCGAAGCGCTTGACGGGGAGGATCGCGAACGCCTTCAAGTCAGGTGAGGCTAGCGGCGAAGTCCAAGACGATGCGGCCGACGCGAGCGCGCCCCGGCGCTCCCTCCATCAGGGTCGGCGCCGCGAGGGTCTGGATCTCCGCCGGTGGCGGGTCCGGGTCGCCCTCGTCGACCACCATCGCTTCGATCAATCCCGCGTAGAGCGATGCCACCCCGGCGGCGGTCGAGGGCCGCCCCAGCGCCTGCATGAAGCGGGCGGTCGGCCCCTTCACCACCTCTCCGCCGACATAGGGGCTGACGGCGACGACGGGAGCGCTGGAGGCGGCGATCGCCTCGCGCATCCCTGGCACGGCGAGGATCGGGCCGATGCTGATCACCGGGTTGGAGGGGCCGATCACGATCGCCTCGGCCCAGCGCAGCGCCTCCAGCACCTCGGGCGTCGGCTCCGCTGCCTCGACCCCCTCCAGCTCGACCCCGTGGACCTCGGGCTCGCCGTGGTCGACGATCAGGTACTCCTGCAGGTCGCGGCGGCCGGCGGCGGTCAGCACCTTGGTCCGCACCGGCTTGTCGCTCATCGGCAGCACCTTCGCCTCGACCCCGAGGCCGCGGGCGATCTGGGCCTGGGCGTCGGTCGGCCTGCCGCCCTCGTCGAGGAACTGGCGGCGGTAGAGGCAGGCGGCGAGGTCGCGGTCGGAGAGGCTGAACCAGTCGGGCGCGCCGAGCCGGCCGAGCCGCTCGAAGACGGTGAAGCTGTCGTCGCGCAATCCCCAGCCGCGCTCCTCGTCGATTTCGCCGCTGAGCCAGTAGGTGACGAGGTCGGGATCGGGGGAGACGTGGACGCCGAGCGCCTCGATGTCGTCGCCGGTGTTGGCGATCACCGAGAGGTCGCTGCCGATCTCCTCCTGCATCCCGGCGGCGAGCTTGGCTCCGCCGGTGCCGCCGGCCAGCAGCGCGACCCGCACGGCGCTAGGCCCAGTGGTCGCTGTCGGGAAGGCCGGTGAGGCGGATCCCCGCATGCGCCTTGTAGCGCGTGTTGACCGAGATCAGCATCGGGGTCAGCTGCTCGACGATCCGCGCCATCTCCAGCGCCCCGGCGTTGACAGCGCGCAGGCCGGGGATCAGCTCGATCAGCCGCGCCACCCGCGCCTTGTCGGCCTTGCGGTCGCCGCAGACCAGCACGTCCTCGCCCAGCTCGGCGTCCGCGTCGGCGAGGGTGGGGGCGCCGACCGTGTGCAGGGCGGCGACGACGGTGACGCCCTCGGGGACCATCTCCTGCGCCTGCTGGGCGGCCGAGCCCTGCCAGACGCCGAGCGAGCGGGTCGCTTTGCCGCTGACCGCGGCGGCGAGCGGCACCGTGCAGTCGACCAGGATCTGCCCCGGCGCTAACGCCCCGCGCAGGTTGTTGAGGTTCTCCGACTGGTTGCGGAAGGGGACGGTGAGGAAGACGATCTCGGCGCGCTTGGCGGCCTCCTCGTTGACGAGGCCCTCGACCGCGGCGCCGGGGACCGCGGCGCGCAGCTTCGCCGCCGCCTCCTCGGCCCGCTCGGCCGAGCGCGAGCCGATCACGATCGGCGCCCCGGCCTTGGCCCAGCGCAGCCCCAGGGCGGCGCCGAGGGCGCCGGTGCCGCCGAGGATCGGTATCGGTGCGATCTCCGTCACGAGCGCGCCAGTCTATGCTCCGGGCCTATGAGGCTGGAGGGACGAAAGGCGCTCGTGACCGGCGGGGCCAGTGGAATCGGCGCCGCGACTGCCGCGCGGCTCGCCGCCGAGGGGGCCGAGGTCTGGATCGGCGACATCGATACCGAGGGCGCAGAGCGGATCGCTGGCGAGATCGCCGGCCACGCGCTCGAGCTCGACGTGACCGACCTCGACGCGGCCAAAGCAGCGGTCGAGGAGACCGGCACGCTCGACATCCTCGTCAACAACGCCGGCACCGACGAGTTCGGCTTCTTCACCTACACGACGCCCGAGCAGTGGAAGAAGGTGCTCGACATCAACCTCGGTGGCGTCCTCAACTGCACCTACGCCGCGTTGCCCGGCATGCAGCAGGCCAAATACGGCCGCATCGTCAACATGGCCTCTGAGGCGGGGCGGGTCGGCTCCAAGGGCTCGGCCGTCTACTCGGCCGCCAAGGGCGCCGTGATCGCCTTCTCGAAGGTGATCGCCCGCGAGAACGGGCGCTACGGGATCACCGCCAACTCGATCGCCCCCGGCCCGATCGAGACGCCTTTGCTGATGGGCGCCAAGGAGTTCGGCGAGATCGGCGACAAAATCATCGAGACGATGAAATCCCTGACCCAGATGGGCCGCCTCGGCCGCCCCGACGAGGTCGCCGCCGCAGTCGCCTTCCTAGCTTCAGATGACGCCACTTTCGTGACCGGGGAGACCCTGGGCGTAAGCGGCGGCCTCGGCATGGTCTAGCCCCAGGGGGGAGAGTTTCCGCGACTGTGGACTTGACCACACGATGGCGTGGTCAACTGCACAGTCGTTGAGCAGCCGCTCTGCCTGGAAGCTTGTTGCCGATCAGCACGGAGTCGTGGCTCGGCGGCAGC
Source organism: uncultured Conexibacteraceae bacterium (assembly GCA_964401995.1). GTDB lineage: Bacteria > Actinomycetota > Thermoleophilia > Solirubrobacterales > 70-9 > DATCBF01. Next base: position 33,994 of record CAYOAP010000004.1, read on the forward strand.
TCTTGGAGCTCGGGCTTAGCGCCCGCGCGATTGAACACCGGATCGCGACTGGGCGGTTGCGTCCGTTGATGCGTGGCGTTTACGTGGTCGGTCGTTTCGAGCTCTCACGGGAGGGGCGTTGGATGGCCGCAATTCTTGCCTGTGGAGAGGAGGCAGTGCTCAGCCACCGCAGTGCCGCGGCGTTATGGGGGATTGGCGCTGAGAACGACGGCAAGGTCAACATCTCCGTACCTGCTTCGTCTTTCAATCGGCCTCCCGGGATTCGGGTGCATCGCTGTCAGCGTTTGAGGCCCGACGAACTCCGTGCTCGTCATCGGGTTCCGGTCACAAGCCCAGTCCGCACGCTCATCGACCTTGTGGCCGAGCTCGACTCGTTCGAACTTGAGCGGGCGATCAATGAGGCTGACAAGCACGATCTGATCACTCCTCACGCGCTGCGGGCGGCGCTTGACGCGTTCTCAGGGCAGCCTGGAGTTCGTCGCTTGAGGACGGTGCTCGATCGCCGTACCTTTCGCATGACCGACTCCAACCTGGAGCGGCACTTCCTGCCGATCGTCGACCAGGTCGGATTGCCACGGCCGCTGACGCAGCGCTATGTCAACGGCTTCAAAGTCGACTTCTTCTGGCCCGACCTCGGCCTTGTGATCGAGACTGACGGCTTGCGCTACCACCGCACTCCCGCCGAGCAGGCCCGAGACCGGCTGCGCGACCAGACCCACACCGCAGCCGGCTTCACCCAGCTTCGCTTCAGCCATGCCCAGGTCAAATACGAGCCCGCTCATGTGCGCCAGGTTCTGGCTGCCGTCGCCCGCCGACTCGATCGTGCCGTTGACGCCTAAGCTGCCGTCTATGACCGACCTGCCCAGCAGCGTCCGCATCCGCGAGGTCGGCCCTCGTGACGGATTCCAGAACGAGCCGGAGACGATCGCCGCCGAGGACAAGGTGCGGCTGATCGACATGCTCTCGGCGACCGGGTTGAAGCGGATGGAGGTGACCTCGTTCGTGCGGCCGGACGTGATCCCGCAGCTCGCCGACGCCGAGCAGGTGCTGGCCGCGGTGCAGCGGCGCGAGGACGTCGCCTTCTCAGTCCTGATCCCCAACGAGCGCGGGTTGGAGCGGGCGCTGACGATGCGTGATCGCTTCGACGAGGTCAGCGTCTTCCTCTCCGCCTCGGAGACCCACAACCGGCGCAACGTCAACCGCTCGGTCGAGGAGTCCCTGAGCGGCCTGGAGCGGACGCTGGCGACTGCCCGCGAGGCCGGTCTGCGCTGCGAGGGAGTGATCGCGACCTCCTTCGGCTGTCCCTACGAGGGCGAGGTCCCGCCGGAGCGCGTCTTTGAGATCGCCGAGCGGCTGGCCGCGGCAGGCTGCGACGAGGTCGGCTTCGGCGACACGACCGGGATGGCGAATCCGCGCCAGGTCCACGTGTTCTTCGCCGCAGCCCGCGAGCGCCTGGCCGGCGCCGAGCTGACCGCCCACTTCCACAACACCCGCGGCCAGGGCCTCGCCAACGTGCTGGCGGCGGTGGAGGAGGGGATCGATTCCTTCGAGTCGAGCTTCGGCGAGCTCGGTGGCTGCCCGGTGCCGCCGGGATCGACCGGCAACATCTCGACCGAGGACGTGGTCTCGATGCTGCACGAGATGGGGATCGAGACCGGGGTGGACCTGCCGCTGCTGATCGAGGCATCCCGCGCCGCCCAGGAGGTCTTGGGCCGCCCGCTCGGAGCGCACGTGCTGCGCGCGGGGCCTGTGGACTGGCACCGCGGTTAGGCTCCCGCCCGTGACCGACTTCGCAGAGGCCCTCGAGGCCGCTCTCTCCGGCGGCCCCCAGCGCCACCACGAGAAGACCGCCGAACAGGGCAAGCTGCCCGTCCGCGAGCGGGTCGAGCGGCTGGTCGATCCCGGCTCCTTCTCCGAGGAGGCGGCGCTCGCCAACTGGGAGAAGGAGGGGCTCGGCGCCGACGGCGTCGTCACCGGCCTGGCCACGATCGACGGCCGCCGGGTGGCGCTGATGGCGAACGACCCGACGGTCAAGGCCGGCTCCTGGGGCCCGAAGACGGTCGAGAAGATCCTCCGCGTCCAGGAGCGGGCGCTGAAGCTGCAGCTGCCGATGGTCTACCTGGTCGACTCGGCCGGGGCGCGGATCACCGACCAGGTGCAGATGTTCCCCGGCCGTCGCGGCGCGGGGCGGATCTTCCACAACGAGGTGCGGCTCTCCGGCCAGGTGCCGCAGGTCTGCCTGCTGTTCGGCCCCAGCGCCGCCGGTGGCGCCTACATCCCCGCCTTCTGCGATGTCGTGATCATGCGCGAGGGCAATGCCTCGATGTACCTGGGCTCGCCGCGGATGGCGGAGATGGTGATCGGCGAGACCGTGACCCTGGAGGAGATGGGCGGGGCGAAGATGCATACCGGCGTCTCCGGCTGCGGCCACTTCCTGGTCAAGAGCGACGAGGAGGCGATCGACCTCGCCAAGCGCTACCTCTCCTATATGCCGACCAGCTGGCGCCAGGGGCCGCCGGCGGCGGCGGCGCCGGTGGCACCGTCCTCGCAGGCGGCGATCGCCGAGATCGTCCCCGCCGACGAGAACCAGCCCTTCGACATGCGCGAGGTGCTCGAGGTCCTGCTCGACGGCGACAGCTTCCTCGAGGTCCACAAGCGCTGGGCGAAGGAGCTGATCGTCGGCTACGGCCGGCTCGACGGCCGCGTCGTCGGCGTCGTCGCCAACCAGCCCCGCTACACCGGCGGCGTCCTCTTCGTCGACTCCGCCGACAAGGCGGCGCGTTTCATCCAGACCTGCAACGCCTTCAACGTGCCACTGCTCTTCCTCGCCGACGTGCCCGGCTTCATGATCGGCACCGCGGTCGAGCGCCAGGGGATCATCCGCCACGGGGCGAAGATGATCAGCGCCGTCTCCGAGGCGACGGTGCCGAAGATCTCGGTCGTCGTCCGCAAGGCCTACGGCGCCGGCCTCTACGCGATGGCCGGGCCCGCCTTCGAGCCCGACTGCTGCATCGCCCTGCCCGGCGCCTCGATCGCCGTGATGGGGCCGCAGGCGGCGATCAACGCCGTCTTCTACAACCAGATCCAGGCGATCGAGGACGAGGCCGAGCGCGAGCGCTTCGTCGAGGAGAAGCGGGCGGAGTACGCCGAGGACATCGACCTCCTCCACCTCGCCTCCGAGCTGGTCGTCGACGCCGTTGTGCCGCCCGAGGATCTGCGCGCCGACCTGATTCAGCGCTTCGCGATGGCAGCCGGCAAGGATCGTTCCTTCGCTGAGCGCCGCAACCCAGTCACGCCCGCCTGAGGGCGGCTTTAGCCCGTCTCGCTACCGTTTTGGGATGAATGTGAACGTCAAGCGGCCCCTGGCCGGCTGGTTTGCCTGCGTCGTCGCCCTGATCGGGCTGACCCTGGCCGCCTACGGGGTCGATCCCTTCCAGCGCCTCGACGCGACTGCGCTGAGCCGCTTCGCCGCCCACCAGGCCTCCTCGTTTGGCTCGGCCGCCGAATTCTTCGCCCACCTCGCCGATCCGCTGCCGTTGCTGGCGATCCTGGCCGGGATCTGCGCCCTCGGCCTCTACTGGGGCCGGCCCCGGCAGGTGCTTGCCGCGGTCGCGGTCGTCGCCGGGGCCAACCTGACCACGCAGATCCTCAAGGTCGCGCTCGCCCACCCGCGCTTCCAGCCGGTCCTCGGCCTGCATCAGCTTGGCCCCGTCGCCTTTCCCAGCGGCCACTCGACCGCGGCGGCCTCGGTCGCCGTCGCCCTGCTGCTCGTCACGCCTTGGCGCTTGCGGCCGCTCGCCTTTGTCGTCGGCGCCGGCTTCGTCGCCGCGGTCGGCTGCTCGGTCCTCATCCTCTCCTGGCACTACCCGAGCGACGTGCTCGGCGGAATCCTCGTCGCCTCGGCCTGGGGCTTCGCGGCGCTGGCCTGCCTCAACTGGGCTGAGCAGCTCGGCGAGCTTCGCCGCCCGGCTCAGGTCTCCAGCCGCGCCGCCATCTCCGTGAAGTAGTCGAGCGCCGCCGGGTTGGCGAGCGAGTCGCGGCTGGCCGCCTTCTCGGCGGGGGTGCCCATTAGGATCCGCTTGACCGGCACCTCCAGCACCTTGCCGCTCAGCGTCCGTGGCACCTCCTCGATCTGGAAGACCTCATCGGGGACGTGTCGCGGCGAGCAGTGCTCACGGACGCGGCGGGCGATCTCCTTCGGTAGCGCCTCGTCGAGCTCGGCCCCGTCGCGGAGGACGACGAAGAGCGGCATCCAGCCCTCGGTGCCCGGCCGCGGGATGTCGACGACCAGCGCATCGACGATCTGGTCGATGCTGAGCACGGCGCGGTAGATCTCGCTGGTGCCCATGCGGATGCCGGAGCGGTTGATGGTCGAATCCGAGCGGCCGTAGATGACGGCGGTGCCGCGGGCGGTGATTTCGATCCAGTCGCCGTGGCGCCAGACCCCGGGGTACTGCTCGAAGTAGCTGGCCCGGTAGCGGCTGCCGTCGGGGTCGCCCCAGAAGCGGACCGGCATCGAGGGCATCGGCTCGGTCACAACCAGCTCGCCGACCTCGCCGATCAGCGCTTTCCCGCCCTCATCCCAGGCCTCGACCGCGGCCCCGAGCGCCCGCCCCTGCAGCTCACCGCGGTAGACGGGGAGCAGGGAGACGCCGCCGACGAAGGCGGTGCAGAGGTCGGTGCCGCCGCTGGTCGAGAAGAGCCAGGTGTCGGCGCCGAGGTGCTCGTAGATCCAGTCGAAGCCCTCGGGGGAGAGGGGGGAGCCGGTCGAGCCGACCGCCCCCAGGCGGCTGAGGTCGCGGCCGGCGCCGGGCTCGACCCCGTCCTTCATGCAGGCGGCGATGTAGGAGGCGCTGGTGCCGAACATCGTCACCTCGGCCCGCTCGGCCAGGTCCCAGAGGACGTTCATGTCGGGATAGCCGGGGCTGCCGTCGTAGAGGACGATCGCGGCCCTGGTCAGCAGGCCGGAGACGAGGAAGTTCCACATCATCCAGCCGGTCGTGGTGAACCAGAAGAGGCGGTCGCCGGGGTGGGAGTCGACGTGGAGGTGGAGCTTCTTCAGGTGCTCGAGCAGGATCCCGCCCTGGCCCTGGACGATCGCCTTCGGCAGCCCGGTGGTGCCGGAGGAGTAGAGGACCCAGAGCGGGTGGTCGAAGGGGACGCGCTCGAAGCTGAGCTCGGCGCCTTCTCCCGCGGCCAGCAGCTCGTCCCAGCGCATCGTCTTGTCGAGGGCGCCGAGATCGGGGTCGGAGTCGAGGTAGGGGAGGACGACGGTGCGGGCCAGGGTCGGCATCGCCTCCTGCAGGCGGGCGATCGTCTCGCGGCGGTCGAAGTCCTTGCCGCCGTAGCGGTAGCCGTCGACCGCGAACAGGACCTTGGGCTCGATCTGGGCGAAGCGGTCGATCACGCTGGCGGGGCCGAAGTCGGGCGAGCAGGAGGACCAGATCGCGCCCAGCGAGGCGCTGGCGAGGAAGGCGACGATCGCCTCGGGGATGTTCGGCAGGTAGGCGACGACCCGGTCGCCGCGCTCGACCCCGAGCTCGCGCAGCCCGGCGGCGACCGCCGCGACCTGGGCCCGCAGCTCGCCCCAGCTCAGCTCGCCAAGCTGGCGCAGCTCGGAGGCGTGCAGGATCGCCGTCTCGGCGTCGTCTTTGCCGGCGAAGACATGTTCGGCGTAGTTGAGGCTGGCGCCGGGGAACCAGCTCGCGCCCGGCATCTCGCGGCTGGCCAGGGCCGGTGAGGGATCGCCGTCGGCCTGCACCTCGAAGAAGTCCCAGATCGAGCGCCAGAACGCCTCCAGATCATCGACTGACCACTGCCAGAGTTCCTCGTAGGTTTCGAACAGCAGCCCGCGCTCACCATTCAGCCAGCGCAGGTATTCGGTCAGCCGCGAGTTCTCGATCAGCTCTGGCGACGGCGACCAGAGCAGGTCGCCCCCTCCGTTGTCAGTTGCCCCGGAGCTCACCGGTCGCTTATACCCGATGCGTTATGTCCGGCGGCGGTCGCTTATCTTTCCTGCCGGCGCCGGAGTGGCGGAACTGGCATACGCGATCGGCTCAAAATCGATTGCCCTTACGGGCTTGTGGGTTCGAATCCCACCTCCGGCATCGAGCTAGCGGGAAGGCGGCGCTAAGCGGGGAGCGGCTCGCCCTGCTCGGGCGGGGCGCCGGCCCCGTAGTCCTCGCCGGACCCGATCGGGCGCTCCTCCTCGACGTGCCACTCCTGGTTGAAGCCATAGAGGGCGGCGACGATGAGGACGATCTGGAGCAGGGCGAGGATGACGACGAGCAGGCCGATCAGCGGCACCGGGATCAGGGCGTGCTCGAACCCGGCCTTGTCGCGGGCGAACCAGCTTTCGGCCCCGACCGCGCAGAAGATCGCCAGGATCATCGAGAGCGCGGCGGCCACCGGCAGGATGCCGCGGCTCCAGCGGAAGACGAGGAAGGCGAAGAAGGCGTAGAGCAGCGTGTAGATGATGCAGACCAGCCCCATCGCGCTGCCGCCGACCAGCAGCGAGAAGCCGGTGACGGTGATGATCCCCGCCAGCGCAGCCGTCGCGAGCATCAGAAAGACGATCACGAACTTAGTCGTAACCGACTCGGCTTTCTCCCGATTTGGCCGCCACAACTCGTAGCCGGGCCTGACCTCTCCTACTGCCACGCCATCGATCATAGAATCTTCAAGCGACGGTGCGTCGTTGGTTGCGCGTTAAGCGCGCGGACGCAGCGAGTTACGCGGGCGTGGTGAAATGGTAAACACGCTGGCTTTAGGTGCCAGTGCTCGAAAGAGCTTGGGGGTTCAAGTCCCTCCGCCCGCATGGCGCTTCGGCCCTACGAACGAGTCGAGCAGCTCGACGCTTTTACGGTCGGCGACCGAGATGTTCTTGTGGCTGGACTGAGTCCAGCGGACTCCCAGCTTGTCGCACGCTTCGCAGAACAAGCCACGTATGTCGGCTGAGAAGTTGGTGAAGAAGTAGCGAGGGTAGGCGTAAACGCGGGGACCGCTGTTCGGGAGGTCGACCGTGAAGCGATTGAGGACCCGCGATCCATCCGAGTGGATGAGTCCGCGGATAAACGGCTTCGGAAAGCAGTCGACGATCTCTTGCTGCCAATCGACAAGGACGATCGGCCGCTTGTGCTTCTTGCCGGCGCCGTGCTGTGGGAAGGCCATTGGCCAGAGTGGGCTCCCAGACGTGATTCGGATCGATCTGCCCTTTGGTGTTTTCCGCAGCGAAATCCGGACCTTGACCTCCAAGACTCTTGAGATCGCGTCGCTGCACTCATCGGCTATTCCTGGATAGAGGGGGTCAAGGGCGATTTCGAGCACGGGAGATAGGGCGGCATGGGCGATGTATCCATCGCCCAGATAGATGCCGAGGAGGTAGCTGTAGCTCTCTGGGTCGGATGGTTGCCAGGTGGCTGGAAGTGCGCGACGGCATGTGCGCGGCACTCCCCGCGCTCGCCACCGCTGAACGGTTCCTCGGCTCACTCCTGATTGGCGAGCGATCTCACGATCGCTGAGATTGGTGCCGAAAAGAACTTTGACCATCTTGATCTCTGGACTGGAGCGGTTGTGGGACACGAACATATGTTCGTCCAAACGTCGGACGTCATCCAGGCGACGTGGCCGTAGACTTCGGCGCCCCTGGGGGAGTGAGTTAACGGCTATGCGCACGGTCTCCAAAACCGTGAATCCGGGTTCGAATCCCGGCTCCCCCGTTCGTTGTGAGCAATTCGAGGAGGACTGCGGTGCGCAAGGTCATCTACTCGATGGGGGTTTCGCTGGACGGCTTCATAGCCGGGCCAGGCGGCGAGATCGATTGGACGGCGCCGGACGAGGAGCTGCACCGGTTCCACAACGAGCAGACGCGGGAGCTGGGCGCGCACTTCTGCGGGCGGCGGCTCTACGAAGTGATGCTCTATTGGGAGACCGCTGAGGAAAACCCGTCGGCGGGGGAGGTGGAGCTTGAGTTCGCCCGGATCTGGAAGGGCCTGCCGAGGGTCGTCTTCTCGAAGACATTGGATGAGGTCGAGGGCAACGCCAGGCTGGCCCGGGAGGGAATCGCGGAGGAGGTCGCCAAACTGAGGGAGCAGCCAGGCAAGGACCTGGCGGTCGGCGGCGCCGGCCTGGCCGCCAGCTTCGCCAAGCTGGGCTTGATCGACGAGTACCGGCTCTTCGTCAGCCCGGTCGTGCTCGGCGGCGGCACACTCTTCTTTCCGGCCCTGGAGGAGAAGGTCGACCTGGAGCTGGTCGAGACGCGGACCTTCGGCTCTCGCGTCGTCTATCTCCGCTACCGGCGGGCCTGAGGGCGCTCAGGGCTTCGTCGGTTCGAGGCCGATCAGGTCGTAGTAGCCGATCAGGTAGAGGCGGCGGCCGTCGGAGATGACCGGCGTGTAGCCGGCCTGGCGCAGCTCGAAGGTTTTCTTGTGGGTGAGGGCATCGATGCCGATCGCGTCGCGGGTCTTGAAGCTCGAGGTGTAGACGGTGTGGCCGATCACGGTCGCGGTGCCCGGGATCGGGCCGCCGACGTCGTAGTGCCACTCCTGCTTGCCGGTGGCTGCGTCGAGGGCGTAGAAGCGGCCGTTTTCAGCGCCGATATAGACGGTCGGGCGGGTGCCGGGGACCTGGGCCACGGCCGGCGAGCCGTAAACGAAGGCGTTGGTCGGAAAGGCCCAGGAGACCTTGCCACTGTTTTCGTCGAAGCTGTAGACGGTGCCGTCGTCGCGGGCGGCGTAGACGTGCCCAAAGGCGATCGCGGGGGAGGAGAAGAAGCCGCCCTGGCCGAATGGCGGCACCTTGGTCGTGTTGGTGCGCCAAACCAGCTTGCCCGAGGTCGCGTCGAGGCAGAACATCGCTCCCTCGTAATCGGCCACGTAGACGCGCCCGTGATGGAAGCTGGGGCTGGCTTTGATCGCGCCCGGTGAGTTGAACTGCCAGCGAATCTTGCCGTCAGAGGCTCGCAGCGCGATCACGTTTGTCTGGTCGGAGCCGATGTAGAGCGTTCCGCCGACCGCCATCGGTGAGGATTCGAGGTGGGAATGCAGGTTGCGTTTCCAGACCGGCTTGCCGCTGGCGGCGTCGACAGCGACCAGGTCGCCGTCGAGGTATGCGAAGAACACCTTGCCCTGGTGGTAGACCGGGGCGGTGACGTCGGTCTGCTTGCCCTTGTCGCGCGGATCGGTAACTCGTTCCCAGAGAATCTTGCGGTCGCGAAGCCGGACCGCTTTCGCGTTGCCGTACTTGTTGACGACATAGGCGATGCCGTCGGCGACGGCGGGCGGGAACTCGATCAGCGCGTGGGTGTTGATCGACCAGGCCTGGCGCAGCGGCGGGTCGAGCACGCGCTTGTGGGCTGGGAGGTAATGGGTCCGCTCCGGCACCCGCCCGAACAGCGGCCAGTCGACGAGCCCGGATTCGCTCGATGCCGAGCCTGCCTGGGACTTGCCGTTGGAGCTGCCGCCGCTCCCACAGCCACCGATCGCCAGCACGCAAGCGGCAACCGCCGCGAGGGCTAGGCCGCGGCATGTCCAGGGCTTGAGGCGCATCGAGGTCGAAGCGGCGGACGGGAATCGAACCCGCATCATCGCCTTGGAAGGGCGAGGCTCTACCGTTGAGCTACCACCGCATGGACTGGCCCGCTCGCTAGAGCCGCCTGTTCCTATGGACAGTTTGCCCAATGCGGGCGCGATTTGGCATCTCGTCGAGGGCGGGCCGGGGTGCCGGCGCCACCCCGGCCAGCGAATTCGTCAGAATGCAGATCAGTCACGGGGCGTGGCGCAGTCTGGTAGCGCACTCGGCTGGGGGCCGAGCGGTCGCTGGTTCAAATCCAGTCGCCCCGATCAGAGAGTTGCGGGCCGACCGCGACGAGGTAATCCGGGCGGCCTACAAGAGCCGGGCGCTGTTGTATGGTGGGCCGCGTGAGGTTCCGGCGACCCGTTGGAGCCCGGCGTAGGCCCGTGCCGCGCCCCTCGTCGCTCACCTAAATGAGGAATGGCTCACTCGTGGAAATAAACAGAAACCGGTTGGCACTGGGGCTTCTCGTCGCCTCAATCTCGATCCTCGTTCTCGCCTTGCCGGCTTCAGCGGCGAAGAAGCTCGCGCCGCCCAAGGCGGGCGCTTGGAAGATCCTCTCCAAGGACTCCGGCCAGGTTGTCGGCCACTTCAAGGTGACCAAGCAGCTGACGCTTGCGGGCCTGACGGTGAAGACGCCCGGCGAAGAAGGTTGGCAGGAACGTGAAGCCAGCTGTGGGCCTGGGACGCTCAGCATTCCCAGCAGCTCCGCCTATCAGCTGCCGATCTTGCATTTCGCAGGCTCCAGTGGCCCGCTCGAACCGGGCCCGTTCAACGGTTGGGTCGTGGCCGCCAGTGCCGGCTCGATCGGGGGTGGCGCGCTGGAGGCGGCCGAAACCACGGTCGACTTCGACGGAGTCGTCAATTACCATGAAAAGGTCAGCCCGGTCCACACGAGTTACCCGGCTCAGATCCTGATCGTTCTCACTGCTAGCCACGGGAAGCGCCTAGGGGACATTCTCTACAGGAATGATGAATGCTCGCTCCAGTTCGGCGTCAGACGGGGATAAGTGGCAGTCCGCTGCTGACTGGGTCGGCGCTGGCGTGGTACCAGCTTTGGTGCCCGACCCATCGTCCGAAATGTCCGATGCGTCCCGAGGCGGGGACGCGTGGGGACGCATGGGGCAGCTGCCGCCGTCGGCTGGGGGCCGAGCGGTGCTATCACGTTGTTCTCCGCAAGGCTTGTCGACCCGCTCGAGCGCACCTCGCCTAACGCGTCGAGGGGCAGTCGATGCTGACTTTTGCCGTCGACTGGATCGTGCGGCCTTTGACCTTGACCTTGGCGGTGTAGATGTATTCCCCGTCGAATTCGTCGGACGAGGGGCCCTCGTACTGGCCCGCTTCTGAGGCGAAACTGACGATCGGCTCGTAGTAGAGGCCTTCGGGCGTCACCGGCGGCGAGCCGACCCCGAAGCTGCCTTTGCCGTAGATCTTCGAGAACGCCACCAGCTGGCTGAAGTCGGGGCTGGCGACTGCGTCGAAGCCGTAGGGGAGGGTGTCCTTGAACTGGACCGGCGCCGCTTTCGGGATCCCGTTCGCCTTGACGAAGACGGTCAGGTAGACCTGCTGCGGCGGTCCGATCGGGCCGTCGGCGCCAACGATCGCATCGCACATGCTCGCCGACTTGACCGTCGTCCCCTTGACGACGAAGAGCTGGTTGATGCCGAAGCCGAGGACTGTGAAAGACGGGGCCGGCTTGTGGCCCTTGCCCGCCGCGAGCGAGGTCGCCGGAGCGGAGACGAGGGCGAGGGATCCGAGCAGCAGGCAGGCGGCGACGGGGACGAGCGTGGCAAGGCGCTTCATCGGTTCTCCTTTTGGAGCACGGCGGGACGAATGGACGGCCATCCTAAGCTCGACGATACGTGGACGCAAACCGCCGCGCCCGTGCCCGGGGTGGTGTAGGCGAAATCCGCGTACAGCCGTTTCCGACGTGCTTGCCCTCTCTTTACTTGCCGGGCTAGACTCGCGTCCGTGTTCGGCCATAAGAAGCTCCTGCGCGACGGCACGCAGCTCGACGGTGTCCTGATCGAGTCCGACGACGGCAAGGTCCTGGTCAACGCTGCCAGTTCCTACCGCGTCAAGGTTCGGGTCACGTTCGAGGATGGCACGCTGGGTGAGTTCGAGGACCGGCTTCACACGAAGGACGCCGGCATGAAGGGCATTGGGGCGGTGGTGCCGGTCCGCTTCGATCCCTCCGACCGCACGAAGATCGCAGTCGACGGGGCCGAGCTGCACCGGCGTCGGGAGACCGACGAGGCTCAGCGTGAGGCGGCCTTTGCGGCGACGCCGGAGCCGCTGGCCTCGGCCAGCTCCTCCGCGCAGCTGCAGGAACTGTGGACGCAGAAGAAGGCGATGGACACCCGCGGCTCGGAGCTGCGGCGGACTGGAGCTCCGCGCGAGGAGGTGGGCGCCTGGGTGCATGAAAGTGAAGCCCTCGACGCTCGTTTCCGCGCGCTCAAAGCGCAGCATCCAGATTGGGCGCCCTCGGCGGGAGCCTAGTCTCGAGACCGTCCAGCTAGCTCGTCGCCCGCGTCCCCACGCCCCTTGATCACCGCTTATCTGTGAGCGACGATGCAATCCCCATGCGCATTCTGATCCCACTTCCCGATCGCGATTTCGACACGACCGAGGTCGCGGTGCCTTGGCGGCTGCTCACCGATCGTGGTCACGAAATCGTCTTTGCGACGCAGGGGGGAGGCAGCGCTCCCCAGTGTGACTCCAAGCTGCTGAGCGGCGTCCTCTTCGGCAAGCTGGGGGCCGAGCCTGAGCCGATCTCCTTCTATGAGCAGTTGACCGATGACCCGGCGTTTCGCGATCCGGTCGCCTGGGGGCAGGTCGAGCCGGCTGAGTTCGACGGCCTGCTCTTGCCCGGCGGACACGCTCAGGGCATGCGCCAGTATCTGGATGACGCGGAGCTGCAGGCGAAGGTCGCTGCCTTCTGGGCCTTGGAGCGCCCGGTCGGGGCGATCTGCCACGGAGTCATCGTGCTCGCGCGGAGCATCGATCCAGCCAGTGGCCGCAGCGTCATCGCCGGGCGGCGGACGACCTGCCTGCCCAAGTACATGGAGCGCGGCGGCTTCCTGCTGACCGCCTGGAAGCTGGGCCGCTACTACCGCACCTACCCTGCCTACGTCGAGGACGAGGTGATCGCCGCGCTCGCCGATCCTGCCGATTTTGAGCGCGGGCCCCGCACCACAAAGCGCGGCACCGACGCCGACGACTCAGCCGCCTTCGTGGTGCAGGACGGCAACTACCTCTCGGCTCGCTGGCCCGGCGATGCTTACCTTTTCGCCAGGCGCTTCGACCAGATGCTGGGGGAGCGCTCGGGCGCCGTCGCTGGGCAGGGAGCGGATGAGACGGCTGTTTGAGGCAGCGGGCCGTCCCCGTTGGCTCGCGGTTTCGGGGGTGGCGACCGTCCTTCTCTACCTGGCGATGGTCCCTTCGTTGCACGGGATGTCGGGCCACGGCGCATCGCTGGGATCTTTCGAGGACGCCGGCAGCGTCAGCGCAAGCAGCAGGATCGTCAGCGAATGGGGGAGCGCGGGGCAGGATGCGGCGCGGACGCAGTTGCTGATTGACCTGCCGTTCATGGTCAGCTACGCGTTGTTCCTCGCGGGCGCCTGCATGTTCGTCGCCGGGCGGGCTCGGCGGCTGGGGCGAGTGCGACTAGCGCGGGTCGCGGAGGTCGTGGCTTGGTTTGGGCCGATCGCGGCGGCGCTCGACCTTGCCCAGGACATCTCCCTCGCCCTGATCCTGGGTGGACACCACGTGCAGCCCTGGCCGCGGATCTCGGCCGACACCGCCGTCGTCACCAGGGGCCTGGCCGCATTTGCATTCCTGTTCGCCATCATTGGCGCGGCTGCCACCTTCACCAGGACAGCGCCAAGCGCTGCGAGGTGAGGACCCGCTAAGGAGAACCCACGGTGCCTGCTCAGCTCAAGCACGTCGACCCGAACCGCCCGCCCGGCCTGTTCCGCCGCGCTTATGCCGCGCTTGCCAACACTGCCCTGGGCAGGTTCATGTCGGTCCACATCGTCTGGAAGGTTGATCCGCATCTGATGCGGGCGACCCGGGGCCGCATCGGGATGGGGTTGGTCATGCCCACCGCGCTGCTTGAAACCAAGGGCGCGAAAAGCGGCGCGCTTCGACGCAACGTCGTCATCTACTTCCACGACGGCGACTTGGTCACGATCGTCGCCTCAAAACTCGGCCAGGCAAAAGATCCGGCCTGGTTTCACAACCTCCGAGCCCACCCTGATGTCACCTTCGGCGGCATCCCCATGCGGGCGACGGTGGTCAGTGGCGAAGCTGAGCGCAACAGGCTTTGGGCTCTCGCCGACCGGGTCTTCGCCCCCTACGCGGCGTACCGTCGAGAAGCGGCGATGGCGAACCGGACGATCCCGATTGTCCAGCTTGCCGCCCGGGCGGCGATCGGCGATGTCCGGTCAGAGGCGCAGGCCGTTGAGCAGGTCGACGATCACTAGCTCCGAGCGCTTTCGCGCTGCCGCGCGGTCACTGGAGGCGACGATCAGCATCGCCGCCTCGATCAGGGCGCCGAGGAGGATGTGGGCGGTCGTCTCCGGGTCGCGTGATGCAAGTTCGCCTGCCTCGATCGCGGCGGTCACCAGGGCAAGCACGGCGCCGATGCCGAACTTGCTCGCCGCCTCCCGCCAGCCCTCCCAGCCAAGGACGGCTCGGCTCTGGGCCAGCCCGATGCGGCGTAGCTCCTCATCGGTCTCGCATAGACGCAGATAGGTCCTGGCGGCAGCGAGGAGCGCCTCGAAGGGGCTTGCCGCATTCAGCGCCTGCGCGGCGATCAGCTCGATGACGCGCTGCTCGCTGGCTTCAAAGATGGCTAAGAACAGCTCAAGCTTCCCTGGGAAGTGGTGGTAAAGCGCGCCGCGGCTTACCCCTGAGCGCTCCAGGATCTGCTCGATCGAGACCAGGTCGTAGTCACGCTCCATGAAGAGGTCGTGCGCGGCCTCGATTACGGCCTCCCGAGCTCCCTCGCGTGGCCGCCCGCGTGCTTTCCGCATTTCGGCAGCCACTGAACTGCAGTATATTACCGACTGATAGTCGGTAATTTCCACGACCGAGAGGAATGGAATGAAGACGTACGTGATCCGCCGCGAGAAGGGTTGGCGCAATCCGGAGGAGCTGGGAGTCGCTGCCGAGCGATCAAAAGAGATTGCCGCGAGCGAGTTCCCCGACGACATTCGCTGGATCCGCAGCTATGTGATTGGCGAACCGGATGGTGGCCTCGGCACCGTCTGCATCTACCAGGCAAGTGGGATAGAGGCGATCCGCGATCACGCCAAGCGGGTTGACATGCCCGCCGACGAGATTCTCGAGGTAGCCGACACTGTGGTCATCCGGCCCGATCCCGAGTCATAGTCATAGGCCCTGGTCGCGGGCAACGGCGAGGGCCTTTGCCCACCAGGCCAGGTCGCCGGCCACCGTCTCCAGCCGTGGATCGAGTGAGGCGAGGAGCTCGATCTCGAACGGGTCGGCTTTGATCGCGGGGCGCATCAGCTCCGGCAGGATGTGGATGGCGTGGCGGAGGGGCGCCATTTCGAGCTCGACCGCGACCAGGCGCAGCTGCTCGATCGCGCGGGCGCCGCCGGAGTTGCCATAGCCGATGAACGTGATCGGCTTGCGGTTGAGCTCCGGGAAGACCTGGTCGAGCGCGTTCTTCAGCACCGCTGGGTAGCCGTGGTTGTACTCGGCGGTGACGACCAGGTATCCATCGGCCCGATCGACTGCCTCGGCCCAGTGGGCGACCTCGGGCGGGTAGTCGCGATGCCCGTAGGCCGGCGCTTTCGCCTGCTCGTAGAAGGGCATCGGATAGTCGCGGAGGTCGAGAAGCTCGACCTCGAGATCGTCGCGCCCGGCGAGCCGATCCATCGCCCAGGCTGCCGCCTTCGCGCTGAACCGGCCTGGCCGCGTGGTTCCAAGGATCACCTGGATGTGGGGGGTCTGCTCGACGATGCAGCGACCCTAGACGACCGTCAGGCCGGGCCTGGGCTCCGGGCGCTAGTACGGAGCGCCGACCGCCTTGGCCCAGTCGCTGTCGACGTGGAGCTGGCCCTTGGCGTCGGTGTCGACGATGACCACGGTCGCCGGCTGGCGGTTGCCGTTCTTGGGGTCGATCGTCACCGACCCGGTCCAGCCCTTCCAGCCGCTGACGCCGTCGAGGGCGGTGTTGAGCTTCTTGGAGTCTGTGCTCCCGGCCTGCTTGACGCCGTCGGCGAGGAAGTTCAGCGAGTCGTAGGTGTAGGGGCTCCAGGTGCCGGGCGGCGCCTGGTTGAACCTGTCGCGGTACGCGCTGACCTTTTCGGCCGCGCCGACGAAGTCCTCGGGCGCGGGCACGCCGACCACCGGGCAGGCGCGTGCCGCGGCGACGCCAGCGGTTTCGACGAAGCCGGTGTCGTATGAGGCGTAGTCCGCCACGCACTGCGCTTCGACCTTGCCCTGCTTCATCTCCTTCGCGATCAGGCCGCCCTCGGGGAAGTAGACGGCCGCGTAGATCGCGTCCGGCTTGCCGGCGGCGAGCTTGTCCACGACTCCGGTGTAGTCCTTCTTGCCCGGCTGCACCTTCTCGTAGGCGGTCACGGTGACGCCGGCCTTTTCCAGCGATTCCTTCAGCGCCTTGGAGACGGAGACGGTGTAGTTCTGGGTCGGGTCGTAGGCGATGGCGACGCTCTTCGCACCGAGCCAGCCGGTCAGCGCCTGCGAAGCGACGGGGGCTATCTGGTAGGTCATCGGCTGCAGGGTGAAACCAAGGCCGTTGGTAGAGGCGTCGGAGGTGAGCCGGATCGGCGTCAGGCCGGCTTCGAGGTAGAGCGGCAGGGTCTCGGCCCCGACGCCGGAGTTGTAAGGCCCGACAATGCCGTCGAGGCCGTCGGCGATCGCCGACTTCGCCGCCTTGACGCCAGTGGCGGGGTCGGCCGCATCGTCGATCGGGACGACCTTGACCTGCCTGCCAAGGATCCCGTCACCTTCGTTGAGTTTGTCCGCGGCCAGTTCCGCTCCTTTCAGCATCCCCGCGCCGAGCACCGACTGTTCGCCGGAGAGCGGCGCCTCGAGCCCGACCTTGAATTCGTCAGGGCTGCTCTTCTCGGAGCTGGATCCTCCGCAGCCGGCTGCGGAGAGAGCGAGGCCGGCGAGGACGATTGCCGTGGCAAGGCGGGGGAGGAGAGACACGAGTAGGTGGATCCTTTCGGGAGAACTCTGGCGTCAGGGGTCCCGGCCAGTAAAGCGCCTCGCGCGGCGTGTTTCCTGACTTCACGTCAATCTCTGCGCACTGAAGATGACGTCGAAAAGGAGATCCGAGATGGCATCGATTCACAAGGAGCGGACGATCGAGGCGGCGCCGGAGGCAGTCTGGGAGGCGCTGCGCGATTGGGGCGCCCTGCACGAGCGGCTTGTGCCGGGCTTCGCCGTGGACACGCAGCTGGACGGCGATGACCGGATCGTCACCTTCTTCAACGGCGCCGTCGCCCGCGAGCGCCTGGTCGACCTCGACGAGGAGGCCCGCAGGCTGGTCTGGTCGATCGTCGACGGCCCTTACTCACATCACAACGGCGCGGCGCAGGCGATCGCCAACGACGACGGGACGACGCGCTTCGTCTGGGTCGCCGATCTGCTGCCCAACGAGCTGGCCGAGATCACGGAAGGGCTGATGGAGCGCGGCATCGAGACGGTGAAGAAGACCCTCCAGGCTGCTCAGCCGGACGGGGCCTGACAGAAGAATTCGGAGGCGAGCTTGCCGCTTGGGTAGGTGACGCATTCGTTGTCGGGCACCCGGTCTTCGCCTGGCAGCGATCGCCGCAGCAGCGAGTCGTACCAACTCGGTTCGCCGTTGATCACCGGAAAGATGCTCCATATCTGGTTCAAGGGAAAGCCCTGGCGCGCGCTTAGTTCGATCTCCAGCTTGCCGTCGGCAAAGCCGAACTTGGGCAGGTATGGCGCCAGCGAGGGCTGGGTCATGGCGCCGACGTCGTTGATCGTCGCGTGGGCGATGCCTTCGCCGTCGACGGCGATCGCGACATCTGATTCCCCCCAGCCGGCGACGCTCCCCTGGTCGGCAACTGTCTGTCCGTTCGGAGTTGGCCAGCTGCCGCCGTGGGTCCCTTCCGGCCGGTGCCAGAAGACGCGGTACTCAGAATCCGGATGGGGCGCTTCGACAAGCCCGATCGCCAGGCAGATGGCTTCTGGGCCGATCCGCACGATCGACAGCGAGGTGGCATCCAGCCACGGTGTGTCCGCGATCTTGTTGTAGTCGCCGTCGATGACATCGCCGGCGGAGTCGGTGATGCTGGCGATCACCTTGCCGCTGCAGGCAAACGGCGGCGGCGGGATCTGAGCCGTCCGTTCGATGCTCCGCGCCGTCGCCGGGGGAGCGAGGAAGACTTCTGCGTACTGGGGGGCGGAGAGCTCGATGTCCCGCAAGATCGCGCCGGTCTTCGCGATCCGCCAGCGCCCGTGGGCATCGGTTGCGAGATAAAGGCGTTCGTCGCGAACGTAGCGGAAGCTATGTCGTCGGCAGGGCCGCTTCCCCCTCACTTCTTCGCACGTATATCTCTCTTCCACCTGTAGCGACACCGCGAGGGTGTTGGCTTCGGCGATAGGTGCGCCGACCTTCAAGATTCGGACCGAAGTCCAGTGATGTCGGCTGAAAGTAAATTCATCAAATGAGGCTCGGGAAGCTCGCTCCAGGGTCAGGGAACAAGAGGACCCTCTCCTGATGAATTTGCGGGTGCCGGGAAGCATCAACTCACAGGCGTACTTCCACTGGCCCCCGTCGATTGCCCCGAAGAACTTGAAGGCAATTGCGGTCGGAGTTCCAAGCACATTCGCAGTCCCCGATTGATTACTGGTTGTGCTGCCGGTGGCGCTGAAAGCACAGGCCGTTCCTAGGACGGCGAATAGCGAACAGGCCGAAGCGGAGGCTTTGACGAGGACCCTTGCCTTGCTCATGCCAGCCAACCATAGACTGGCCGGGTGACGCGCAGAAGCGCCGGCATCCTCCTCTTTCGACTCCGCATGGGCCTCCCAGAAGTGCTGCTGGTCCACCCCGGCGGGCCGTTCTGGGCGAAGAAAGACCTCGGTGCCTGGTCGGCGCCGAAGGGCGAGATCGACGATGGGGAGGACCCGCGTGCCTGCGCGCTGCGCGAGCTGGGGGAGGAGCTCGGTCCATGCGCCCCGGCTCTCGACGCCGGCGATCTGATCGAGCTCGGCTCGGTGCGCCAGAAGTCGGGCAAGGTCGTCGAGTGCTGGGCCGCCGAGGCCGACTTCGACCCGGCCGGGCTGGAGAGCAACACCTTCGCGGTCGAGTGGCCGCCGCGCTCGGGGATCGAGCGCGAGTTCCCCGAGGTCGATCGGGCCGAGTGGTTCGACCCCGACACCGCCCGTCAGAAGCTGAACCCGGCGCAGGCCGACTTCGTCGACCGCCTGCTCGATCAGGTCCGCGGATAGCCGCGCATCCGACCTTGACCCCACCAGGGTGGGGTAAAAGTCGGATGCGTCCCGAGTTCCGAACGTATACTCGGCAGGCGATGGGAGACGGTCCCTCAGCGCGGCCTTCATCACCCGGCGACGAGCGCCCGGAGCAGAAGTCGCCGCTCTCGGTGAGAGTGCTCGGGGCCGGCGTGCGCGGCGCCCGCACCGTGACCAAGGCGACCGGGATCGACAAGGCGGTCGAGGTCGCCGCCGAGGAGGCGATCGTCGCAGCGGTCGAGAGCGAGGCGGTCGAACGAGCTTTGGCCCGGGTCCTGGAAGGGCCGGTGGTCGAGGAGGCCGTGCAGGGGGCGATGGAGAGCGACTCGGTCAAGCGCGCCCTGATCGAGGCGCTCGACAGCGACCTGGTCGACGAGGTCTGGCGCCGGCTGCTGGCCAGCGACGAGACCCAGCAGCTGGTCGAGCGGATCGCCGAGGCGCCGGAGATCCGTGCCGCGATCAGCGCCCAGAGCGTCGGACTGGTTGGCGACATCGGCCGCACCATCGGCAAGGCGACGCGCCGCCTCGACGACGGCGTCGAGCGCGTCCTGCGCAGGATCTTCTTGCGGCCGCGGCGGTCGCAGCCCAGCGACGACGCCGGCCTGGTCACCCGCGGCTTCGCCTTCGGCCTCGACGGCCTCGTCGTCAACCTCGTCTTCTCCGGCCTGGCGGCGCTGGGCACGCTGATCGTCTCGGCGATCACCGGCAACCACAACAACGGCATCTCCGACCTCGCCCTTGCCGTCGGCACCACCGCCTGGCTCAGCCTCGGCTCGGTCTATCTGGTCGGCTTCTGGACCCTCGCCGGGCAGACGCCGGGCATGCGCTTCCTCGGGATTCGGCTTGGGCTCGAAGGCGAGCGCCTGCCGTTCTGGCGCTCGATCAAGCGCCTGGTCGGGCTCGGCCTCTGTTTCGCCAGCTTCGGCCTCGGCTTCCTCGGGATCGTCTTCCGCGAGAACCGGCGGGGCCTGCAGGACCGCTTCGGCGGCACCGAGGTCCGCTATGACGACAACGAGGCGCCGCCCGCCCCCTGGTCGCGGCTCGACGATGGCGCCGACGCGGAAGCGGAGAGCGCCCCGGGAACGACGAAGGCCCCGGTCTCCCGGGGCCTCCGTCCGCAGCATGTAGCTGGCCCGCCGCTTGGCGGCTGAGCTTTAGGCAGTCGATCCCTGCGGGCCCTCGGCCAGCTTGTAGACGATGATGATGCTGAGCGCGAACACGGCCAGCGACCAGAACGGGTAGGCCGAGAGCGCCATCAGGGCGGCGATCGCGTTGAGCGAGCCGACCGCGATCCCGAGCACGCGGCCGAAGTTGCCGCCCGAGAACAGCGAGAAGGCGGCGAAGAGCTCCGCCACGCCGAGGATCAGGGTGATCCAGCCCCAGGTGTGGAGCCCGCTGATGATGTAGGTGGCGTTGGCGGTGAAGACCTTCGAGTCTCCGATCGCGGCAATGCCGTAGATGATGTTCAAAACACCGGCGATCAGCAGCAGGATTCCGGCAAAAACCCACCAGCCGCTGAGCGTGCTCTCCTCGTTCATGCGAACCCTTTCGTCGTGCCTGTGAAGGCGGGGGTACCACCGGGAGAGTTCGGGGCATCGATCCCCGCTCCTGCGCGGGAAACGCCGGCTGGGACGCTTTATGCGACGAGCTTCTGCACGCGAAAGGCTTTGACGCCGCCGGGCGTCTCGACCTGCACCGTCTTGCCGACGTCGGCGTCGCGCAGGGCGCGACCGATCGGCGACTCCGCCGAGAGCCTGCCCTCGGCCAGATTGGCCTCGGTCGAGCCGACCAGGGTCCAGGTGTGGGTGATGTCCTTGGACTCGTCGTAGATCTCGGCGGTGCGGCCAAAGGCGAACGTTTCGGCCTCGGCGTCGATCTCGACGACGACGGCGTTGTGGAGGCGCTCGCGCAGCCGCTTGATCCGCGTCTCCAGGTGCGCCTGATCCTCTTTGGCGATGTGGTAATCGGCGTTCTCCTTGAGGTCGCCCATCTCGCGGGCGACCTTGATCCGCGCCGCCATCTCAAGCCGGGCGGGACCCTCAAGCTGCTCGATTTCGGCTCGCAGCTCCTCGATCCCCTCCGCGGTGATCGGCTCGCCGGCTGGCTCGGGAGAATGCATGCCCGCCACCCTGCCAGAAATCGCCTTTTTCTGTGGGAAGATCAGGGGCGTGACGCGCGTGAGACGACCCGTTTGGCGACGTGCGTCGCTCACGATTGCCGTGATCGTGGCCTTGGCCGCCACGCCTGCCGCGGCAGCAGCCGCCTCCTACCGCGTGCCCAGCCGCGACCCCGTTCCCCGCAACGGCATCGACCCGGTCGCCGGTGTCAGCAGCCTGCGGGTCGCCGACGCCTCCGAAGAAGGTGAGCGGACCAACGGCCGGATCTTCGGCGTCGATCCTCGCGAAGGCCCCTACTCCTGCTCGGGCACCGCGCTCAACACGCCGAGCCGCTCGATCGTCCTCACCGCCGGCCACTGCGTCGTCGACAACGGCAGCTGGGGCCGCGAACTCGTCTTCATCCCTGCCTATAGCCACGGGGAAAGGCCGTTTGGGACCTTCGCGGCGAAAGCGGTCTTTGTCACCCCGCAGTGGCGGCGCTCGGAGAACTCAGACTTCGATGTCGCCGCCCTGGAGGTCGAACCGAACCAGCTCGGCGCCCTCACCGACGTCGTCGGCGCCCGCGGCTACGAGACCGGCAGGTCGCGCTTCACCGCCTTCCAGATCTTCGGCTACCCCGCCGGCGCGCTCGGCGGCGAAGAGCTGCGCGATTGCGAAACGCACGGCCTCGGCAATGACCCGCTCTCGAACCGGTTCCAGGGCCCGCCGACCGTTCCCAGCATCTGCGACATGGCCGGCGGCTCCAGCGGCGGCGCCTGGATTGCCGACGGCGAATACATCGACGGGGTCACCAGTTACGGCTACACCCACAGCTTCACCCACCTCTACTCGCCCTATTTCGGAGCGGCGATCGGGAATTTCCTTCACCATCTGCCCTGAAGTGGCGAAGATGGGGCGGGGCGCCACCCGGCAAAGCGCGCCCCGCCCCGTCGCCCTTCAGACGGCTGCAGATACCTCTGCGTTGCCATCGCCCGGTTTGCGGCCGTGGGGAGTCGAGGCCCCACGGCCGTCAGGCGACGGAACATCACCGCTGAAGACTTTTGTCTGGCGAGGTCGCACATAGACGATCTGTTTCTCGCGCAGCTCAAGCTTTTGCAATTCGGCCCGGGTCAGCTGGGCCCAGATCTCGGTCCCGTCGGCGAGCGCGAACTCGACCCGGATCTCGAAGCCGAGTGAGACGATCCGCTGCACCATCGCCTCTTCGGAGTTCTCGTCGCGATCGAGCGCGACCTCCATGTCGTGCGGGCGCACGAAATGCTCGCCGAGGCGGTTGACCTCGCCGACGAAGCTCATCACGAACTCGTTGGCGGGCTGCTCGTAGAGGTCGTTCGCGGTCCCCGACTGCTCGACCCGGCCTTCGTTCATCACCACCAGCTGCTCGGCGACGTCCATCGCCTCCTCCTGGTCGTGGGTGACGAAGATCGTCGTCACGTGCATCTCCTCGTGGAGCTGGCGCAGCCAGACGCGCAGGTCCTTGCGGACCTTGGCGTCGAGGGCGCCGAACGGCTCGTCGAGCAGCAGCACCTGCGGCTGCACGGCGAGCGCCCGGGCCAGAGCCATGCGCTGGCGCTGGCCGCCGGAGAGCTGGGAGGGGAAGCGGCCGGCGAGCCCATCGAGCTGGACTAGCTGCAGCAGCTCGTGGACGCGGTCGGAGATCTCCGGCTTCTTCCACTTGCGAATCGTCAGCCCGAAGGCGACGTTCTCGAACACGGTCATGTGCTTGAAGGCGGCGTAATGCTGGAAGACGAAGCCGACGCCGCGCTTCTGCGCCGGTTTGGAGGTCGCGTCCTCGTCGTTGATCAGCACCCGGCCGGCGTCGAGGTCCTCGAGTCCGGCGATCGCCCGCAGCAAGGTGGACTTGCCGCTGCCGCTCGGCCCGAGCAGGGCGGTGAGCGAGCCATCGGGAACGTTTATCGAAACATCGTTGAGAGCCTGAAAGTCACCGAAGCGCTTTGCCGCTCCCTCGACTGTGATTCCCATCAGGTCTCCTCCTTTCGTTTGAGAAAGTTCATTGCGAGCAGGGTGGAAAGGGCCAAGAGCGCGAGCAGGATCGAGGCCCCGTAGAAGCCGGCTTCGTTGTAGTTGTCGAACTGCTTGGCGACGAAGAGGGGAAGGGTCTGTGTCTGGCCCGAGATCGAGCCGGAGACGATCGTCACCGCGCCGAACTCGCCGAGCACGCGGGCGGTGGTGAGGACGATTCCGTAGGCGACTCCCCAGCGGATCGCCGGCAGCGTGATCCGCCAAAAGGTCTGCCATGCGTTCGCGCCAAGGGTCGAGGCGGCAAGCTCCTGGTCGGTGCCGATCTCCTGCAGCACCGGCACCGTCTCGCGGACCACAAAGGGCAGCGAGACAAAGATGCAGGCGAGAACGATGGCAGGGACCGAGAAGAGGACCTTGATTCCGGCTTCGGCGAAGGTCGGGCCCAGCCAACCGCTGGTGCCATAGAGAAGAAAGAGTGAGAGCCCGATCACGATCGGCGATATCGCGAAGGGGAGATTGATGGTGGCGTCGATCGCGGTGTTGCCCTTGCCGGGATGGCGCACCAGCAGCAATGCGCAGACGACCCCGAAGACGGTGTTGAGCGGGACCGCAATCGCGACCGTGATCAGGGTCAGTTTCAGCGCGTGGAGGCCGTCGGAAGAGGTGATCGCGTCCAGCGGCGGGGCGATGCCGTGCTCGAACGTTTTGTAGAAGATCATCACCAGCGGCGCGAGCAGAAGCAGGGTCAGGTAGCCGAGTCCGAGGGTCCGCAGGCCCCAGCGGCTGCGAGTCGAGCTACTCATCGCCGGCCTCCTCGGTGAAGTTCTCGCCACTCATCGGCATCACCGTCAGCCCCCCGCCGTCGCTTCGCTCGTGGCGGCTGCCCCAGCGCTGGACAAGGGTGACCGCGCCGAGCAGGAGCAGCGAGGCGATCAGGAGGACGACCGAGACGGCAGAGGCGCCGACATCGTTGCCGGACTCGATCTGCTGGCGGATGAAGATCGAGGCGACCATCGTCTGCGGCAGCCCTCCGGCGAAGAGGAGGACCGAGCCGAACTCGCCGAGCGCGCGGGCAAAGGCGAGAGCGACGCCGGCGGCGAGGCCGGGGAGGAGGTTGGGGAAGATGATGCGACGAAAGATCGTGAAGCCGCTTGCGCCGAGCGAGGCCGCCGCCGCCTCCATCTCGCGGTCCATCTCCAGCAGCAGCGGCTGCACCGCCCGGACGACGAACGGGAGGGTGACGAAGAGCAGCGCGACCACCACGGCGGCTCGGGTCCCCGCGATGTCGATGCCAACCGGGCTCTTGTTGCCGTAGAGCGTGATCAGGGTGAGGCTGGCGACGATCGTCGGCAGCGCGAAGGGGAGGTCGATCACCGCGTTGACGACGCTCTTGCCGGGGAACTCGTCGCGAACCAGGACCCAGGCAATGATCGTGCCGAAGATCGCGTTTACGACGACGACGATCAGCGAGCAGATCACGGTCAGCTCCAGGGCCGAGACCGCAAGCGGCGAGGTGACCTGATGCCAGAAGCCGCTCCAGCCGTCCGCGAACGCTTTGCTGACCACTGCCGCCAGTGGCAGGAGGACGATCACGCTCAGGTAGAGCGCGACGGTCCCCCGGCCAAGGCCGGCGGCGCCGACCCCGGGCAGGCGGAATCCCGCCCGGGGTGCTGATGCTGTGCTGGCGTGGGCCTCCATCGATCAGCCGGAGGTGGAGACTCCGAGTTCGCCCTCGATCTTGGCCACCGAGCCGGATTCTTCGTCGAAGAATTCGTCGTTGACCTTGCCCCAGCCACCGAACTGGCTGATCTTGAACAGATCCTTCGGGGTCGGGAACTGCTTCGGGTCGACCAGCTTCGGGTTGACCGGGCGGTAGCCGTTTTCAGCCCAGAGTTCCTGGCCAGCATCGGACCACAGGTAGTTGAGGAAATCTTCCGCGGCAGGCTCCGGGGCGCTCTTGGTGACCGCGATCGGAGTTTCGATCTGCAGTGTGCTCGGCGGAATCACGTATTCAACGTCCTCGCCTTCCTTTTCGGCCTTGATCGCCTCGTTCTCGTAGCTGAGCAGCACGTCGCCCTCGCCCTGGGTGAAGGCGGCAAGCGCGTCGCGGCCGCTGCCTGGCTGGGCCGCCGTCTTTTCGAGCACGGTCTTGACCGCCGCCAGGGCCTGTTCGGGCGACTTGCCGGCGTTGATCTGGCTGCCGTAGACGGCCATGATGTTCCAGCGGGCGGAGCCGGAGCTGAATGGGTTGGGGGTGACGACGCTGACGTCCTTGGTCAGCAGGTCTTCAAAGCTTTGAACGTCCTTTGGGTTGCCTTTGTGGACGACGAGGACGACGACCGAGTCGGTCGCGATGCCGCCGTAAGGCTGTTTGTCCCAGTTCTTGGAGACGAGTTCGCCTTCTTCGACCAGCCGTTCCATGTCACCGGCCTGGGAGAAGTGGACGACTGAGGCGGGCTGGCCGGCAACTACCGCGCGGCTCTGGTCGCCAGAGGCGCCGAAGGAGTTGCTGAACGAGATGCCCTTGCCTTCTGCTGTCTTTTCGAAAGCGGGCTCCAGGGATTCCTGGTAGACGGATTCGGGGGTGGAGTAGCCGACTACATCGAGCTTGGCGCCTCCGGATGAGCTTGAGCTGGAGTCCGAGCTGCTGCTGCCGCAGCCTGCAGCGACAACGGCAATGACCAGCGCAAAGAGCGCAGCCATGAGGCCGGCGTTCACGCTGCGCCGCCGGGTTACCTTGCGAGCGTTCCGCATTTAAGCGTTCCTTCCTATGTGGACTGACTTAGTTTGTTGACAAACTTAGTTCTAAATTAGAACCGGGCACGGTACCACAATGTCGATTGGCAAAGTAGGGAATGGACTGGCTAGCTGGCCAATAAACTGCCGGGGACCAGCCAACCGGGAGGAGAGGGATGAGCGTCGACGTGGTGCGAACGCCTGAGCAGGCACTGGAGGGGCTGCCGGACTTCCCCTTCGAGTCGAGTTATCGCGAGATCGACGGGCTGCGGCTCGCCTACCTCGATGAGGGGGAGGGAAAGCCGGTCGTCTTCTTCCACGGCGAGCCGACCTGGTCATATCTATGGCGCAAGGTGATCCCGCCGGTGCGCGACGCCGGCTACCGCTGCATCGCCCCCGACTACGCCGGCTTCGGGCGCTCCGACAAGCCCACCGACCTCGGTTGGTACAGCTACGACCGCCATGTCGAGCTGATGGCCAAGCTGCTCGAGGAGCTCGACATCCGCAACGCGACCGCCGTCGTCCACGACTGGGGCGGGCCGATCGGGCTGCGGCTCGCGGTCGAGCACCCCGACCGCTTCTCCCGGATCGTGATCATGGAGACCGGCCCCTTCACCGGCCACCAGCGGATGAGCGAGGTCTGGCTCAACTTCCGCGAGTTCGTCCGCGAGAACGCCGACGTGCCGGTCGGGTTCCTGGTTCGCGGCGGTTGCAAGCACGACCCTGGCGACGATGTGATCGCCGCTTACGAAGCGCCGTATCCCAACCCCGAGTCGAAGTCCGGCGCCCGCGCCTTCCCGCTGATCCTGCCGACCGAGCCCGATGCGCCCGGCGCCGTCGAGGGCAAACGGGTGGCCGACGCCCTGCGCGGCGACGAGCGCCCGACCCTGGTGCTCTGGGCCGACTCCGACCCGATCCTGCCCTTCTCGGTCGGCGAACGGGTCTCGACAGAGCTCAACTTCCCGCCGCCGCGGCCGATCGCCGATGCCTCCCACTTCCTGCAGGAGGACGCCGGGCCCGAGATCGGGCGGGTTA
Organism: uncultured Conexibacteraceae bacterium; assembly: GCA_964401995.1. GTDB lineage: Bacteria > Actinomycetota > Thermoleophilia > Solirubrobacterales > 70-9 > DATCBF01. The sequence continues at coordinate 60,930 of CAYOAP010000004.1, forward strand.
TCGCCGAGTGGCTCGGATCGAGCTGACGGTCTCGACCAGCTCGTCGCGCGGCCGCTCCTCCAGCACCCGCACCCGCCGCGGCGGGCCGCTGTCCTCGACCCAGGTGACGACGCCCGGCCAGTAGGGCCCGGGCGGGGCGCCGGGGTGGTGGAAGGCGTCGGCAAAGACCCAGCTGCCGGTGTTGTGGAGCAGCCCGCCGCCGGGAATAGGCCAGGGCGCCTCGTCGTCGACGGGGCCGGCCCGGTGGGTGTGGCCGGTGATTACGTGCTCGGCCTCGATTCGCAGCCGCCGCGCCATCTCCGCCGCCGCTTCGACGCCGGCCCGGGAGATGCCGGCCGAGGTCAGGTCGGGCTTGAAGCTCGAGTCGAGCAGGCGGTTGAGCGTCCAGATCGCGGCGGGGGCGCCGGCTTTGACAGCACGCGCCGCGGCGCGCCTGCCTTTGCCGGCGCCCTCTTTGCGGCTGCTGGCGACCAGCTTCCAGATCGCTTCCGAGGGGCGGGCGACGCCGCTGGCGAGGCGGGCCGAGCCGGACTGGGCAAGGCCGAAGCCAAACCCGTAGAGGGGGCGCAGCACCTGCTCGTAGTGGCGGGGCTCGGCCTCCTCCGGCAGGCGGGCGGCGCGCAGCATCGCCGCTGCCGCGACGCACTCGGCGCGGGGGATCGAGAGGTGGCAGTCCATGTAATGGCCGTGGGTCGCGTAGATGTCGTCGCGCAGCCAGATCCCGGGGTAGGCGATCTCGAGCCGGGCGGGGCCGAGCCAATCATCGATCTCCCCGGTCGGGCCGGGGGAGGGGCCGTGGCGCTGCTGCAGGCTGAGGCCGTCGCCGCCGGCCAGCGAGAGCGAGTCGAGCAGCGGCTCGGCCAGGCGGTGGTCATGGTTGCCGGGGACGATGACGACGTCGCGGGCGCCCAACGCTTCGCCCAGCTCCTCGAAGAAGGGCCGAGCCCCTCGCAGCGACTCGCCGAGCGGCAGGTCGCGCAACTCGACCGCGTCGCCGAGCAGGACGACCCGGTCGGCGTCGGCGATCTCCTCCAGCATCGCCCGCCGCACCGTGGCGTCGCGGGCGACATCCTCGCCAGAGGCGGCGCCGAGGTGGAGGTCGGAGACGATCGCGGTGCGCATCGGTGTGGGCCATTCTGGAGGACGCGGCGCCTCGGGGGGCTGCCTACGGCATCCGGTCGGCGGCCCACTCGTAAGCGGCGACCGCGCCGCGCCGCTTGCGTGGCTTGGCTTCCTTGGCCAGGGTGACAGTGAATCGGTAGCTGCGCTCCTCGCCGCTCTTGTACTCGCCGAGCAGGATCCCGGCCTCTGGCAGGCTGCCGATGTCCCCTGCGTAGAGCCGGTTGTTGACGCCATTGAACTCGTCGATCGTCAGTGTCATCTCACCCGGCGCAAGGCTGGTGGTCACGCGTTTCTCGTAGAGAATCACCTTGCCGGCGTGGAGGGCGATGTTGGAGATCATCACCTCCGCCTGGAGTTTCTCGCCGGCGATCAGTTCGGTGCCGGTGAAGAGCCCGAAGCCGTTATCGGAGTTCATTGCGATCAGCGGTCCGAGGCTGAAGATGTTGGTTGGTGTGGCGCGACTTGCGATGTCCATTTGATCCCCCTTGATTGCCGTGTCTGACCACTGTTGGCCTCGCGGGGAGCCGTTTCGCCGGCCTTCAGGTATCGGTCAGGTATCAGTGCTCCCTACACTTGGGAGGCGATGAGCGGCTTCAGCGAGGAGCGCCTAGCTCCGGTCAACGGGATCGAGATCGCCTACCAGGAGATGGGCGATCCCAGCGGCGAGCCGCTGCTGCTGGCGATGGGGCTGGCGACGCAGATGCTGGCCTGGGACGAGGGCTTCTGCACGATGTTGGCCGAGCGCGGCTTCCGCGTCGTCCGCTTCGACAACCGCGACATCGGCCACTCGACGATGATCGATGGGGCGGGGATGCCGAGCCGGATGGACATGATGACCGGCCGCCGCGCCACCGCTCCCTACCTGCTCACGGACATGGCCGACGACACCTTCGGCCTGATGGACCAGCTCGGGATCGAGAGCGCCCACCTGGTCGGCGCCTCGATGGGCGGGATGATCGTGCAGACGATGGCGATCCGCCGGCCCGAGCGGGTGCGCTCGCTGGTCTCGATGCTCTCGACCACCGGCAACCGCTGGCTGGGGATGCCGGCCTTCCGGGTCTGGGGCACGCTGCTGGCCAGCTATCCGCCCAACCGCGACGCCTACGTCGAGCAGGCGGTCAAGACCTTCACCCTGGTCGGCTCGCCCGAGTACGAGCGCGACGAGCAGCGCCTGCGCCAGCTGGCCGGGGAAATGTACGACCGCTCCCACAACCCAGCCGGGGTCCTGCGCCAGATGCACGCGATCACCGCCTCGGGGGACCGGACCTCTGACCTGCGCCGCCTTACCGTCCCCACCTTGGTCATCCACGGCACCCGCGACCCGCTCGTTCGGCCCGCCGCGGGCCGCGCGACCGCCCGGGCGATCCCAGGGGCGAAGCTGAAGATGATCGACGGCATGGGCCACGACCTGCCGCGCGAGCTCTGGCCGACCTTCGCCGAGGAGATCGCCGCCAACGCCGCCCGAGCGGGGCAGGGGGCGGCGGCAAGCCAGGCTGCCTGAGTCGCTTCGATGCGGCTGAGAGGAGTCGAACCTCCACGGGCTCTCGCCCACACGGATCTGAACCGTGCGCGTCTACCAGTTCCGCCACAGCCGCGGGAGCAGGCAATCTACCGATCCGCGACGGCAGTCCGCCCCAAGAGCCTGATCGCTAATATCTCCTCTCCTCGCCGCTATCGTCTAGGGGACTAGGACGCTGGCTTCTCATGCCAGAAACCGGGGTTCGAATCCCCGTAGCGGTACTTCAGACGCAGAGCCAGACGGGCCGTCCAAAGGGGCGGCTTTTTTGTGCCTGGCATGGCTGGAGCTCAATCGGTACCTTTTGCGGCACTCTGCAAGAGCCGATTACATCGAGGTCTCTCCACAACGAGTCACCGAGGCGTCACCGGCGCTTCTGGCGGGCCGCCTTCGGGCTGCTGATCCTGATCGGCGCGTTCGCCGTGTTCGCCTCGCAGCAGGGGAGCGGCGGTAGCGATGGCCCGCTGAACGCGATCGCCTCGGCCGCTGAGAGGACGCAGAATGAGCCGGGCGGGCGGGCCACGATGGATGTGACCATCTCCTCCTCGTCTCGGCCGGCGCCGTTCACGATCACGGGCCAGATGGTCTTCAACGCCGAAGGTCGTACCAAGGCGGTTATAACGGTCCCGCGCCCTGACTCGGACGGCTCGGTGAAGATGCACGCCATCAGCGATGGGACCTTCATGTACATGCGTTCGAGCCAGTTTGGTTCACTGCCAGAAGGGCGCGAGTGGATGGGGCTCGATCTGTCGCTTGGGCAGGGGCCGGATGCGCCCCTCCCCGCCAATGTCGACGCGAAGGAAGAGCTGGAACTCCTCGAATCGGCAAGTGGAGACGTGCGAAAGCTCGGCGTGGAGGACGTGCGTGGTGTGCGGACGACGCATTACCGCGGCACGGTCGGCGTTGCCAAGCAGACCGAACGGCTGCGAGAAGACGGCATGGAGGATCTCGCGTCGGTTACCGAAAAGAAGGGCGCGCCAGCGGAGGTCGAGGTGTGGATCGACGCCGACGGGTTGTTGCGACGCATGCGGATTGTCCAGACTCAGCCGGGGGAAGGGGACGATGGACCCACGGCGATCGACATGCGCATGGACTTCCTCGAATTTGGCATCGATCCCAAGATCGACGTGCCCGACTCGAGCGAAGTATTCGACATGACGCCCCTGCTCAAAGAAAAGCTGGGCGTTTCGAGCGACTAGTTGTAGATGCCAGGCACGTTGTTCCCGGTCAGCTCCCGTAGCCGCTGAATCGGCGGCCGGTGGCCGAGGGCGCCATGTCTTCGCCTGAAGTTGTAGCGCTCGATCCAACCCGAGAGGGCCGCGGCCCTCTCGGGCGAGCTGCCGTAGACGGCGGCGTAGGCCCACTCGCGCAGCATCGTGCGGATGAAGCGCTCTGCCTTGCCGTTGGTCTGTGGCCGGTAGGGCCGGGTGCGCAGGTGCCTGAGCCCCAGCGCCCGGCAGGCGAGGGCGTGGGCGGCGGAGCGATAGGCGGCGCCGTTGTCGGTCATCAGCCGCTCCACCTCGATTCCGTGGGAGCGGTAAAAGGAGATTGCCCGCTTCAAAAAGCCGATCGCGGTGGCGGCTTGCTCGTCTGGGAGCACCTCGGCATAGGCCAGGCGGGTGGCGTCGTCGATGCAGACGTGAACGCACTCCCAGCCGGTTCGCAGGCGCCTCACCCCCTCTGCGTCGGTGCGCGTCTGCCCTTCCTTGGCCCAGCTGCGTCCGAGCATCCGGTGCCCAGCCCCGTGCGGCCCTATCCGCCCCAGCTTCTTGACGTCGATGTGGATCAACTCTCCTGCGCGCTGCTTTTCATAGCGGAGGATCGGCCCCTCGGGCTCCAGGCGGGATAGCTTGCCCAGGCCGATCCTCTTGAGGACGGCAGAGACTGTCGAGGTCGCCATCTCCAGCAGCTCGGCGATCTCTGGGCCGGTCAGCCGCAGACGGCGCAGGGCGGCGATCGCCTCGACGCGGTCGGCCGGAGTGATGTTGTGGACGGTGTGAGGGGCGGAGCTGCGATCGAGCAGCCCTGCCTCGCCTTCGGCGCGGTAGCGCCGAGCCCACTTGCCGGCAGTCCTCGCGCTCACTCCGGCGGCCTCGGCCGCCTCCGCGAGCGTGAGCCCGTCTTCGACGACGCGGCGGGACATCACCGCTCTCCCTTTCGGGCCGAGGGGCGCGTTAGCGTGCAGCTTCATCCGGTGTCCTCCTTGGATCTGGGTGGCTTCGACACCCCCAGCCTCCAAGGAGGTCCGGATGAACAACGTGCTTAGGAACTACAACTAGTCGGCGGGGGAGTAGTTGTCCTGGCGCGACATCTGTCGATGTAGTTCAGCTCGTTCCCCTCATCCTGCTCGAGTCGGCAGATCGTTCTAAATATATTGAGCATCTAGATAATCTCTCGATCCTTGGCAGTTCGAGGGAGGGGTAGATAGTAATGACAGCAACGCGGTGGGAGTACTACGTCGAGACTTTCAATTTGACTGAACGTTGGAGCTCTCGGCGACAGGCGGAGGAGATTCAGAAGTTCATTGCCCGCCTCGACGCAATCGGCGCGGAAGGGTGGGAGTTGGTCACTCAGGCTGAGGTCACGATGAAAGGTGGAATAACCGGCTCTGTAAAGGGTGAGTTGACTACCTGCTTCTTCAAGCGGCCCGCCTCTTAGATCCTTGATACTCGCGGCATGAACGCCCTTGCGGCTGCTGGCGCAGGATTCTTGCTCGCGGTTCTGTGGTTCGACCTCATGTTCGACGTTCAGGCGCTTCGGAGTCGTGAGGAGGATCTGCCCGAGGAGGTGCTTGCCTCGATCGCCGGCTATTACCGGCGGGTGACGACTGCCGCCCGGCCGATGAACCAGCTGATCGTGGTGGCGATGCTCGCCACGCTGGCTGCGATCGTCGTCGAGATCGTGCGCGGGGATGTCTTGCCCTGGGTGGGGTGGGCCTCCCTTGTCCTCGCGGCGGGGCCTATCTCGCTCGCCGGTTTGCGCACCGTGCCGAGTGCGGTGCGGCTTGGCGCCCGTGAAGACGCGGTTGCTGGGCAGAGTGCGCTGGCGAGGTCGATTGGCCGTGAGCACCTGGTCTGTCTGGCGGCAATCGCTACCCTGCTGGCGCTCCAGGTCGCGTCGGCTTGAGCGGCTCCTCGGCGCGACTTTCCCTCGCTCGACGGTTCTTCCCTCACGACAATGGCTAGCGGCAGGCTCAAAAAGAAGACGGCGTCGGTGCGGAGCTATGTGGCCGGCCTGCCGATCCAGGTGCGGGCGGGTGCGCTGGTCTTCATCATGGCCTTCGGCCTCTTCTCCTTCACCACGCAGCCGCTGACCGGCTACGAGCCCGAAACGGCGGCGGTCACCGAGGGGCTCGTGCTCGAAGGCCATTTCTGGGACAAGGAAGACTCGCCGCTGCCGCTGAAAGCGAACTTCCTCGGCAAAGGCGGCCACTACTACTCCACGGCTGGCCTGCTGCAGCCGCTGCTGGAGGTTCCCTTCTTCGCCGCCGGCCACGTCATCGACGCCAACTTCGGCTATCCCCACGAATACCCGTTTGGCTACGTCTTCCTCTGGTTCTACAACCCGTTCGTCGCCGCGATCGCGGCGGTTGCCCTCTTCGCCCTGATCTTCATGACCCGGCGCTCGATCAAGTGGGCGGCCCTGATCGCCTCGCTCTTCGTCGTCGCCAGCATCGCCTGGCCGTATTCGAAGATCGGGATGGAGACCACCTTCATGGCGGCGGCGCTCGTCGCCTTCACGCTGGCGGTCTGGGCCAGGGGCCGCCCGACCGTGCGCGCCTGGGCGCTGACCGGCCTCGCTGCCGGTGCGGCGATCGCGACCAAGCCCTACGCGGTGGTGGTGCTGGCGGCGATCGCGATCGTCCTCTGGCCCACCTTCCGGGCCCTCGACTGGCGCCGCCGCAGGGAGCTGGGCCTGGCGGTCTGCCTGCCGGTGCTCGCCTGGATCGCGGCGATCGCTTGGTACAACTGGGTCCGGTTCGGGTCGCCGACCGACTCCGGCTACCACGAATCGCTGCTGACGCTGACCGCGCCGCTCAACGTGCTCGGGCTCCTCTTCAGCCCCGGCAAAGGCCTGATCTTCTACAGCCCGCTGGTCGTCCTCGGCGCGCTCGGCCTGCCGCGGCTGTGGCGCCAGGACCGCTCGCTGGCGCTTGCCCTGCTCGTCATGCTGCTGGGGCTGACCTGCATCGCCGGCTCGACCACCTTCTGGGGGGACGAGGTCTGGGGCCCCCGCTACATCGTCCCCACCGCTTGGGCGCTGCTGGTGCCGATCGCCTGGTGGGCCGACACCGTTGTCCGCCGCAGGGTCTTGGCCGGGGTCGCGTCGCTTGCGGTGCTGGTCCAGATCGTCGCGGTCTCGGCCCAGTACGCCCACTACGTGGACGTCGTCGACGCCCTCACCGGGGTGCCCGTCTACCAGGACCGCTTCGGCGTCCCTCGCGAGGACATCCCCTACGGCAACGACCCGACCCGCTGGATCCCCGAGCTCTCGGCGCTGCTGGTCCAGACCGAGGGGCTGGTGTCCTCGCAGATCGTCGACCGGCTCGGCGGCCACGGCCTCGAAGTCACCTACTCGTCGTTCGAGGGCAGGTCGCGCACTGTCAACCTCTCCGATCCCAAGCTGAAGATGCCGCCCGACTTCTGGTGGTACCCGCCGCCCGAACACAAGTGGCTGGTCCGCTTCATCGCGCTGCTGATCCTGCTTGCCAGCCTGGCCGCCGCCGCGAGGCTCTATCTGGTGACGTTCGGCAGGCGTCGCGCGATCACTGCATAAGACGGTGGAATAGTCAGGCATTTTGTAATGACTGGTACAGTCGCCTAGGCCGCAAGCCCGGTATTTGCGAGAAAGCAGCGCTCGTTGGGCGCGCTCGCGCTTTGGGATCTGCAGCAAGTGCCGGTGATGCGCAGGGGCAGTGCCGGAAAGGCAAATGACCCCCGATTCGAAGACCTCCGCAGTCGCGCCTTCCCTCAACGGAAGTGCAGGTGAGGATCGCGCCCACCTCCTCGTCACCGACGATCGGCCTGAGGTAATGGAGATGGTCGAACGCGGCCTCGGAGAGCGCTACGACTGCGAGTTCACCAGCAGCCTCGAGCAGGCTCGCGAGAAGCTCGCTGCCGGAACTTTCCAGGCCGCGATCTGCGACCTGCAGACGCCACGCGAATCCGGGCTCGTCCAGGTCGAAGAGATCGCCCGGGACTATCCGGAGACGGCGATCGTCCTGATCACTGACGTCGACGATCCTCAGGTGACCGAGCGGACCTTCCGGCTCGGCGCCCACGGCTATCTGGTCAAGCCCTTCTGGCCCGGGCAGCTGCTGATCACGATCAAGAACGCGCTGCGCCAGCGCGAGCTGGAGCTGGCGCTGAAGGCCGAGAGCTGGGCGATCGAGGGGCGCCTGCGGTTGCTCAGCGACATGGCCCCGGTGCCGATCTACATCAAGGATGCCGATCGGCGCTACGTCCTCGCCAACCGGATGGCGCACGAGTTCCTCGGCTTGGAGCTGGGGGAAATGATCGGCCACACCGACAAAGACTTCATGCCGCCGGAGGCCGAGCGGATCGCCGCCGAGAGCGATCGCAAGGTCCTGGAGGGGGCGACCTTCGAGAAAGTCGAGACGATGCTCGTCGGCGGCCAGGAGCGAACCTTCCTCAACCTCAAGTTTCCTTTCATCGGCGAAGACGGGAAGACCTCGGGGATCACCGGCGTCTCCACCGACATCACCTCGAAGCGGCTGGCCGAGGCGCTGCGCGAAGAGCTGACGACTGCGGAGGCCGAGGGAATCAAAGACCTGCGCGCCTCCCGGCAGGAGACCGTCGAGCGCCTTGCCCTGGCGATCGAGACCCACGACGAGGAAACCGGCCGCCACGTTGCCCGGATGGCCTCGATCACCGCCTATCTCGGCGCCAAGCTCGGGTTCGACGAGGACCGGGTGCTGCTGCTGCGCGCGGCGGCGCCGATGCACGATGTCGGCAAGATCGCGACACCTGAGGACACCCTTCGCAAGCCAGGCTCGCTGACAACCGCGGAGCGCATCGTGATGGAGCGCCACACGACCTTTGGCCATCAGATCCTGGCCGACTCCAAGAGCGAGCTGCTGCAGATGGCCGCGACCATCGCCCTGACCCATCACGAGCGCTGGGACGGCAACGGCTACCCACGCGGGCTGAAAGGCGAGGCGATCCCGTTCGAAGGCAGGATCGCCGCCGTCGCCGATGTCTTCGATGCCCTGCTCAGCGACCGCTCTTACCGCCCGGCGATGTCGGTGGAGAAGGCGCTTGAGTTGATGCGCGAGGGCCGCGGAACCCACTTCGACCCGCATGTGGTCGACGTCCTGCTGGCGAACGTGAAGGAGATCCTTGCTGCCCGGGTGGCGGTCGAGGCGCCTGGCGATCGGAGGCTTGGCGCTCCGTTCCAGAAGCGAGTGCCTAAGGACGGGGCTGGGGAGCAGGGCGACCTGGGCTCTGTGCTGGATGCCGGCTCTGGGACGCGGCGCGACGAGGCGGCGGAGCGGCGAGATCGCGCCGCCGAGGGCCGCGACGTCGCGGCCCAGGCTCGCGACGATGACGTCAGCGATAGCGAGCAGCCCGGCGAGCAGAGCGATGCCTCACGAGACCGCCGAGATGCCGCCGAAGATCGGCGCCAGGCCGCCCGCGACCGCGAATCAGCCAGCCACGAGCTCGCCTACGAAGGGATCGACTCGCTCACCGGCGTGATGCGCCGGCGCGTGGGGCTGGCGGCGATCCAACGCGAGATGGACCGGGCTGAGCGCACCGGCGAGCTCCTGGTCCTTGCCTTTATCGACACGGTCGGCCTCAAGGCCGTCAACGACACCAAGGGCCACGGGGCGGGCGATCGAGTCTTGAAAGACATTGCTGGATGCATCACCGATGACCTCCGCTCCTACGATCTCGTCACCCGGGTCGGCGGCGACGAGTTCGTCTGCACGATGTCGGGGCAGACCATCGCCCAGGCAGACCTTCGCTACCAGCAGATCGCGCTGCGCCTCGGCGAGCGGCCCAGCGCAGCCCAGTTCACGGTCGGGCTCGCCGCGCGCCAGAAAGGCGACTCGATCGACGAGCTGATCGATCGCGCCGACCAGGCGATGATCGGCGCCCGCCGCCGCTGAAGCTCTGTGCCAGATGCGTCCCACGCGACGCGGAGGGTCAAGTTTGCTCCCGGTGGACGGCTGTAACGGCCACCAATGATCGGGTCTGCGTCGCGTCCTCCCTCAGGGGCAGGGCGATTGCATCGCCGATCACGATATAGCCGACGGCGTGCTTGTGGTCGGCGTCCAGCCAGGCCGGGGTAGTAGTCGTGAAGACGCCCTCGCTCATGATCCGCGCGTAGAGTTCATTACGCGCCTCGCCGTAGCCCAGGCTCGGACGGCATCGGTCCCGATAGCTGGTGACACAGGCACCGCTAAAACGGATCAGGTTGATCAGATCCTGTACTCCAGCAAAGATATTGCCCAACTCTGAATTGTCCATGGCAGGAGGCTCGCTAGTCAACGACCTTGGTTGCTCGGAGGGCGTTTGTCACCCATCTGTTGTCGGCCAGCTCATCGCTTCGCCGGTAAAGGTGCTCAGTCGAGCCTCGTACTTTTCGGGTCCCAGCCAATGTCACCGCACAATTCGCCGCTAGGACTCTGAAGTGATAGGAGACGTTGCCAAGGGGGCGTTCCAATTTCTCGGAGACTTCAGCTGGGCTGATGACGGCTCCCTTGCCACGTCGAAGCATGAGCCTGAGAATGTTGCGGCGCAACTCGTGGTTTAGAGCGAACACGAGTTGCGGGGATGCTTCTGCGGCCAGCCTCTTCTTCTCGTTCTCGTCTTTGACATTCATCGATTCCTCTCTTTTTGGGGGATGGAGGGATCGAGTCGGCACCTTGCAGTCGGCAGCGAAGACGCCAAGGACGCGCGAGTGTCACTCGGCGTACATGATTAGAGCAGCACGGACATTGCCATTCTCCCCCTCTAATAGTCAGGAAGTATAGATCGAAATGCAGTTAAAAATCTCCCGCCAATGTCCTGTAGTCCAATAGCGTCAGGCGGGAAAGACTGATTGCCGTGAACGCGGCCGAGCGCTTCGGTGCGAATCTCTCCCACTTCCGGACGAAGTCCGGGTTGACGCAGGAAGAGCTCGGGCACCTGAGTTCGATTCATCGCACCCAGATCGGGATGCTCGAGAGCGGGCAGCGGCAGCCGCGGCTGGAAACCATCGTCAAGATCGCCGGCGCCCTGGGCGTCGACCCCTGCGAGTTGATCAAAGGCATCCGCTGGGTGCCGCCATCGACCAAGCCTGGAGAAATCGAAGTCAGCTGAGAGTCCCTGGGGACTCAAAGCTCGCGACCACGATCGTCGTGCGGATGCCCGGCTTGCCCGTACTGGAAAGGCGTTTGCTGCTGCGGGTGCGGGCCTTGGCGATGTCTGTCAAGGCCCGATCCATGATCGCGGCGACGTCCTTCCACCCTTCAGCGTCGAGGACCGCCGGCAGGCAGACGAGATGGCTGTCGTCACGCGCATCGAGCGTGCCGGCGTTGAGCGCCGCCACTCCCCTGTCAAAGATCATCTGCAGAATTGGGGCGGAAACGTGATCCCGGATCGAGGAGGGAAGCTCCCTCCTGGTCAGCGCCGAGAGTGGAACCACCTTGACGGCTTTGAAGATCTTTTCGGTTGCCCCTCTCTTCTGGACCACCTTGACCAGCCGGATCAAGCCTAGTTCGTCAAGCCTGCGGAAGTGGTAGGCGACAGAGCTCAAGCGCTCGTCCAGCTCGGCGGATAGCTGTTTCGCGCTTGCCGGACGTTCGCCCAAGAGGGCGAAGATCTGGCGGCGCAGAGGATGAGCCAGCGCTTTGGCCAGGTTGTTGTTCATCCGGACTTCCTTGAAATCGCCATCGCAGACCACCAATCTGTCGTTTCAGAGTAGTGGCGATTCTTCAGAGCATTGAGCCTGCTGTCGACCCTAGTTCTTGAGCAAGGCTTAGAAAAAGGTCAGCGATCGCCCGTTGGTAGACGATTGCGACGCAAGTGCTCGGGTCAAAAGACGCCGTGACGCTCGGGATCGACAAAGCCGAAGCCGGGTGGCGTCTCGAATCCGACGGTCGCTCCTACCACCCGTTGGCCGGACTCTCCGGTCTCGAGGAGACGTTCGGTGCTCTCGGCCTTGATCCGCATCATTTCGTGAAGGAGTTCCAGCTGTTTGCTGACGAGCTCGCGCCAGCCCTGCGCATCGACCTCCATCGGGACCCAGCTCAGGTGCCGGTCCTTTCGCGCGTCGAAGGTGCCCTCCTGGCAGGCTCTTACCACTTCTCCAATCACGCCCTGCAGGGCCATGGTCGATACATCCTCGCGACTCTTTTTGGGGAGTTCGGCCCAGTCCCGGTCTTCGAAATGGGGTGGCACGGTTGCCCGATAGAAATGCTCGGTTGCGCCCCGCACGGGCCTACTGCTGATTTCCTCAATACATCCGAAGTCCTTAAGGACTCTGACGTGGTAGGCGATCGTGCCCAGGCTGGCTTTGAGTTCCTTTGCCACTTCGTTGGGGCTGGCGATCCGGTAATAAAAGATCCGCAGAACTTCGAGACGGATCGGATGTGCTACGGCCTGAACGAGCCGCTGGCCCTTATCGATGCTTTTGGCTTTCACGGGCAAGCTTTCCTCCTATCGCAAAAACAGTTGAGTACTCATCCTATGCAATTCACTGCAGGATTTGTGGTCAAATAGCAGGGCTTTTTGTGAGCGATCAGCTTATGATGGAACGTCCTTCATTAATAAGGAGGTCTTTAGCAATGTCCTAAAAACGCCCTCGCGGAAAGGGGGTGAATTCATGGTCATTGCAAAGGTCCAGCCGGTCATGCCTGCTCTCGTCACCAAGCACGCTTGAGCAGGGGTCGATCTCCAAACCGCCTTCGGGGGGGAGGGGGTCGGCATCTTTCTCCGGAGACCCTGAAGTTCAAGGTAAGATCTTAGATTCTTAATTAGTCAAAAATAAAACTTGGAGCGATCGAGCTTGCGAAGGGGCGAGCCAACGATGCAGATCATCAAAACGGAGTCAGGTCATTCCGCATGTTTCGGTGACCAAGCCAGCTTGAGAAAGAGCCGTGACCCGCGTCTGACGACTTCCAACTGAGCGCAGGGGAGGTGAGCGAAATAAGTTGAAGATCAGCAAGGCCGAGCGCCTCTTCTCGCTGGACTCGGTGAGAAAGGGCGCCTGATCAGCTGCAGATCAGAAAGGGGGTGAATCAATGGTCATTTCAAAGGTCCAGCCGGTCATGCCTGCTCTCATCTCAAAGCACGCTTGAGCAGGGGGCCGATCTCCGTGCCGCCGTTCGGGAGGAGGAGATCGGCATCTCCCGGTAGGTTTCCGGTCGATGGCGACCTTTGCGATAGGAACCCGCTACGAGCGCCCTCCTGAGGCGCCGCCCTCGTGGTTCCACGACGTGCTGGAGCAGCTTCGCGAGGAGCGGGAGGGGGACATCCCGGTCAGGCTTGAGGCGACCACCGGCCACCGCGTCGATGGCCTGCTTATAGAGAGGGATCCGGCGATCGCCCCGGGGCCGCACGGCAAAGTCAGCCTCAACTCCCACGGCGAGGATCTGGTGATCGGCTCGGAGATGCTGGCGGCGTTCACCCTGCTGCCGGGCAAGACCGCCGAGCGCGAAGACGGCGCGGAGAGCTAGGCGCGCTCGAGGACGACGATCGGGATCTCCCGCGTCGTGTTGCGCTGGTAAGCGTCGTAGTCAGGCCACTCAGAGGCCATCGTCTTCCACATCTCCGGCTTCTCATCGGCGTCGGCGGTGCGGGCTCGGGCCTTGAACTTGTCGCCCTTGACCTGAACCTCGACCTCGGGCTGCTCGGAGAGGTTGAGATACCAGGCGGGCGGCTCGTCAGCGCCGCCTTTGGAGGCGACGATCGTGTAGGCGTCGCCGTGCGGGGCGTAGATCAGCGGGGTGGTGCGCGGCTCGCCTGACTTGCGCCCGGTCGTCGTCAACAGCAGCGTCTGGGTGCCCTGCCAGTCGTGGCCCTCCTCGCCGTCGGTTGCCCGGTAGCGATCGACGTGTTCCTGACCGAAAAGCGGCATGCCCGGATCCTAGCCAAGTGGGTTGCCCGGCCAGCAACCCGGAGGGCACGCTTCCGACATTGACCCCACCCCAGTGTGGTGAATGTCGGAAGCGCCACTAGGCGACCCGGTGCTCCGGCGCCCGGCCGTCGAGCACCGCGAGCACGGCATCGGCGACAAGGCGCGCCATCCCGTCGCGGGCGGCGACGGTGGCCGAGCCGACGTGGGGGAGGAGGACGCAGTTGGGGGCGTCGAGCAGCTCGGCCGGCACCTCGGGCTCGTGCTCGTAGACGTCAAGCCCGGCGGCGCCGATGTTGCCCTGGCGCAGGGCGGTGGCGAGGGCGGCGGAATCGACCAGCGAGCCGCGGGCGGTGTTGACGAGGATCGAGCCGCGCCGCATCCTGGCCAGCTGCGGCGCGCCGATCAGGCCGGCGGTCTCTGGGCTTGCCGCCGCGTGCAGGCTGATCACATCCGAGTCGGAGAGCAGCTGGTCGAGGTCGACCCGGGCAGCTCCGAGCTCGCGCTCGGCATCGGGCTTTGCGTTGCGGCTGCTGTAGAGCAGGGTCCCGGCCAACGGCCGGATCAGCTCGGCGTAGCGCCTGCCGATCCGGCCCATGCCGATGGTGCCGAAGGTTGCGCCGCTGAGCTCGGCGCCGAGGTGGCCGGTGGGGTCGAGGCCGGTCCACTCGCCGTTGCGCAGCCGCGCCTCGGCGGCGCCGGTGGCGCGGGCGGCGGCGAGGGTCAGGGCCAGCGCCAGCTCGGCGGTCGCATCGGTGAGGACGTCGGGAGTGTTGGTCGCGAGCACGCCGCGCTCGCGGCAGGCGTCGAGGTCGATGTTGTCGTAGCCGACGGCGAAGTTGGCGACCAGCCGCATCTGCGGGCCGGCGGCGTCGAGCAGCTCAGGGCCGACGGCGACGGTCGGGTCGGCGACGATCGCCGCCACGCCCTGCGCCAGCTCGCGCAGCAGCTCGGGCGTCGCGTCCAGGCCGCCTTCGCGCAGCTCGCAGCGCTCGGCGATGCGAGCCCGCCCCGACTTGGGGATGCGGCGGGCAATCAGCACCGTTGGCTTCGGGTCGGGCACCGAGTTGATTGTGGCGGCTGGCCGCTATTCGGCGAGCTGCAGCCGGGCTCGGACCATCGGCATCGCATCGAAGACTTCGTCCTCGCTGGGCACGTCGATCTTCGGTTCGTAACCGAAGTCGGAGAAGTCGATGCGCATGTCCATCGTCACGTCGGGGCCATCGGACTGGGAGGGCATGGTCATCGTTATCCGCGTCCGCCGCAAGACGCCGGCAGCGTCGATCCAGGCGTAAACGGTTGCCGAAGTCGGCGCCAGCTGCGTGAGCTGTTCGTATTCCTCGGCTTCGCCCGCCCTGCCTTCGTCACGCAGTTTGCCCGCGAAGTGGGCCGGGTCGGTTGTGCCGCGGTACACGGTTGTCGGCACGCCGTCGACCTCCTGGTGGGCAACGGCTTCGACGTCGCCGCTCACCGCCCGCAGCATTTCCAGCTGCCCCTCGACATCTCCGTTGCCGGCGATCGCGGCTTCTTTCGATCCCCCTATCGGTTCGATCGACATCCATTCCTTGCCGTCGGGCAGCTGGCCGGCGAAGAGGCTCGAGTGCATGTACACGGTGCCTCCATCAGCGACGGATTCGATCTCAGCTGACCCCATCGACGCCGGCAGGGAGGCGCTCAGCACGGCCCGGCTGCGGCCGGTGCGGGTGTTGTATTCCCCGTTCCCGGTCATCGTCATCGCGCTGGGGAGCCCGGGCGCCGTGTAGACGGCCTGCATCTCCATCTTGCCGCCGGCGGTCTGCTGGGTCCGTTCCGCCGCCCTTGCGATCGGGTTGAGTGGGTTTTCGTCGCCGCCTTCGAGCAGCGCGTTGACGACCACCGCGATCAGCAGCAGCGAGAGCAGGCCGGCGAGCTGCAGCAGCCGTCGCGAGAGGTGGTCAGACGCGGGCGCCGGTTTCGGGGCAGGGGCGGTCCAGCTGGCGACCGGTTTCTGGTCGTAGCCGGGTGGGGGAACAGATGTCATCGCGGCTGCTCCAAGCCAGGGTCTATCGGCCCGGATCGGGGGGTGCTTTAGCGCGCCGAGCGAAGTAGGCTGGCTCGGCGATGGGATTTCTCACGCCTTCTCCCGCTCCGTTCGATGTTGACGAGTGGGAGAAGCTGCCGCACTTGGAGCGGATCAAGCCGCTCGCCCAGGATTGGGCGGTCAACGGCTTCGGCACGCCCAACGCCGTCTACCTGCTCTACATAGTCAAGCTCGTCGTCTACGCGGGCGGTGGGCTGCTGCTGATCTCGGCGACGAGCGGGCTCGGCGGCATCGGCAACCTCGGCAGCTGGTGGACGGAACCGATCGTCTTCGAGAAGGCGGTCGTCTGGACGATGCTGTGGGAGGTGCTGGGGCTCGGCGCCGGCTCGCTGCCGTTGACGCTGCGCTTCTCACCGATGATCGGCGGCGTCCTCTACTGGCTGCGCCCGGGGACGACCCGGCTGCCGCCCTGGCCGGAGAAGGTGCCGCTGACGCGCGGCACTACCCGCACCCTGTTCGACGTCGCGCTCTATGCCGGCCTGATCGCCGCCGCGCTCTTCCTCCTGCTCGCCGATGGCGCCTCTGCCAGCGGCACGGCGGCGGGCCGCCTCGACCCGGCTGCGGTTGGCGCCCTGCTGGCGATCCTGGCTCTGCTCGGCCTCCGCGACAAGGTGCCGTTCCTTGCCGCCCGGGCCGAGATCTACGGCAACTTGATGATTATCTTCCTTTTCCCGCTCGGCAACCTGATCATCGCCGCCCAGATCGTCTTCGTCTGCATCTGGTGGGGGGCCGCCTCCTCGAAGCTCAACCGCCACTTCCCCTTCGTCGTCACGGTGATGATCAGCAACACGCCCTGGAACCGCTCGCGCACGGCCAAGCGGCTGCTCTACCGCAAGCACCCCGACGACCTGCTGCCCTCCCGGATCGGCAACCTCTCGGCGCACATGGGCACGGTGTTGGAGTTCACGCTGCCGTTGCTGCTGCTGGTCAGCCAGGGCGGCACGATCGGCACGATCGCTGCCGCGGGGATGATCATCTTCCACCTCCACATCCTCTCCACGTTCCCGCTCGCGGTGCCGCTGGAGTGGAACATCTTCATGATCTTCGGGATCCTCTTCCTCTTTGGCCACTACGGGTCGGTGCCGTTCTCGACGCTGGAAGACCCGCTGCTGATCGCGATCCTCGCCGGCACCTGCGTCGGCATCCCGGTCCTCGGCAACTTCCGCCCCGACCTGGTCTCGTTCCTGCCGTCGATGCGCTACTACGCCGGCAACTGGGCGACCAGCCAGTGGCTGTTCCGCAAGGAGGGAGACGCCGAGCACAAGCTCGATACCTCGATCGTCAAGTCGGCGGCGGTGCCGGTCGAGCAGCTGGTCAAGTTCTACGACCGCCAGACGGCGGAGCTGCTGCTCTTCAAAGGACTCGCCTTCCGCTCGATGCACTCGCACGGGCGCGCGATCAACGGCCTGCTGCCGCACGCGGTCGACAAGATCGAGGACTACCGCGTGCGCGAGGGCGAGCTGATCGCCGGGGTGGTGCTCGGCTACAACTTCGGCGATGGGCATTTCCACAACCACACGCTGCTGGCGGCGGTCCAGGAGCGCTGCAATTTCGAGCCGGGCGAGCTGCGGGTAGTGACGATCGAGTCCCAGCCCGCCCACGTCCAGCGCCAGCACTATCGGATCTTCGACGCCGCGACCGGCCTGATCGAGGAGGGCTGGGTCAACGTCGCTGACATGGTCGAGCGCCAGCCCTGGCTCGACGGCGCGCCGTTCCCGACCCATGAGTAGCGCGATAGTCGTCGGCGCCGGGCCCAACGGCCTGTCCTGCGCCGCCACGCTTGCGCAGCATGGGGTGGAGGTGACCGTGATCGAGGCCGCCGAGACGATCGGCGGCGGCACTCGGACCAGCGAATTGACCGTTCCTGGCGTCCTCCATGACGAGTGCTCGGCGGCGCACCCGATGGCGCTCAAGTCGCCGGCCCTGATCGCGCTCGGCTTGGAGCGCCACGGGCTCAGATGGGCCTGGCCCGAGGTCGACCTCGCCCACCCCTTCGACGACGGCACGGCGGCGGCGCTGCTGCGCTCGATCGAGCAGACGGCTGCCGGCCTTGGTCCCGGCGGCGCGTCCTGGAAGCGCGTCTTCGGGCCGCCCTCGGCTTCCTTCGACACCCTCAGCGAGGACGCGCTGCAGCCGCTGCTGCGCGTCCCTCGCCACCCGCTGCTGCTGGCCCGTTTCGGCCTGCGGGCGGCGGCGCCGGCGACGGCACTCGCCCGCGCCCTTGCCACCCCGCAGGCCCGCGCCCTCTTCGGCGGCGTCGCCGCCCATGGCTTCAGCCCGCTGGCCCGCCCCTTCAGCGCTGCCGTCGGCATGGCCTTGACCTGCGCCTGCCACGCCTACGGCTGGCCAGTGGCGGTGGGGGGGTCGCGGGCGATCACCGACGCCCTCGCCGCGTCGCTGCTCGAGAACGGCGGCAAGATCGAGACCGGGAGCACGGTGCGCTCGCTTGACGAGCTTCCCGCCGCCGATGCCGTCGTCTTCGACCTCTCCCCCGGAGCAGTCGCCGAGATCGCCGGCGGGCGCATGCCCCCGCGGGTCGCGCGCGCCTACCGTCGCTTCAAGCACGGGCCGGGCGCGTTCAAGCTCGATCTCGCGGTTGAGGGCGGTGTGCCCTGGACGGCTGAGCCCGCTCGTCGAGCGGGGACCGTCCACGCGATCGGGTCCTTCGAGGAGATCGTCGCCGCCGAGCGCGAGATCCACCGCGGGCGGATGCCGGCGCGGCCGGTTGTCCTTGTCGGCCAGCAGTACCTCGCCGACCCGAGCCGCTCGGCCGGCGATGTCCACCCGGTTTGGGCCTATGCCCATGTGCCCAGCGGCTACGAAGGCGACGCCGGCGAGGCGCTGCTCGACCAGATCGAACGCTTCGCGCCGGGGCTGCGCGAGCGGATCGTTGGCCGTTTTGTCCGCTCGGCTACCGAGATGGCCGAGCACAACGCCAACTACGTCGGCGGCGACATCATCGGCGGCGCCAACACGCCGCTGCAGACGCTGGTCCGGCCACGCTTGACGCTCAACCCTTACGGCGTCGGCATCCCCGGCGTCTACATCTGTTCGGCCTCAACGCCGCCCGGCGCGGGGGCCCATGGGATGTGCGGCTACAACGCAGCACAGGCGGCTTTGCGGTCCCTTTAGACATTCCGGACAAAGACAAAGTGGCAGGTCGCACTTGATTCCGACGTAGGCCACCAGCTACTATGAGCCGTGGGAGAGGTACAAGCGCCACGCAGGGGCGGCGGTGTTGCTTCGTCAATGCGTAACTGAGGAGATATATATGGCTAGGCGCTTGTTGATCGCATTTGCCGTGACTGCGTTAGGTGTGGCTTTTGTGGCACCTGCTGCTCACGCTGCATTCGGGATCGAAAAATGGTCATCGTTGACCTGCGAAAAAAATGAAGATATACCCGCGGCTCCAGCGCTTCCGCCGCTGCCGCAGTCGCCAGAACAGTGCACGGAAAGCACTCCTGCGAAATTCTTCACCCAGGCTGCTGGGCACCCAAACTGGGGCATCACTGACTTCACCCTCAACAATGCGGCTGGCTTCCCCGAAGGCTTCGTCAAAGACATCATTGTCGATACCCCTGAAGGTCTGAGTGTCAATCCCGAGGCTCTGCCCAAGTGCACGATTCCCCAGCTGAGCGTCAATAAATGCCCGGCCAATACCCAGGTTGGCACCAACTACCTAACGGTTGTCGCCGTGGCGGGTCCGCCAACGGTGCAGACGCGGGTCGCGCTTCCCGTTTACAACATGGTGCCCTTCGAAGGAGTTCCCTCGATGGTGGCCTTCTTGACCGAAACCGGGGCCACATTCATCGTCGGCTCGCTCAGCCCGGTCGACCAGCACGTCACGTTCACGATCAGCAACGTGCACGTGCCCTCGGCCGGTCCACCGCCTAGTCCGCCGATTGTTGGTTCTCGCCTTGTTTTCAACGGGGTTGCAGGCAACGGCACTTACCTGACCATGCCCAGCAACTGCGCC
This sequence comes from uncultured Conexibacteraceae bacterium, assembly GCA_964401995.1. GTDB lineage: Bacteria > Actinomycetota > Thermoleophilia > Solirubrobacterales > 70-9 > DATCBF01. The sequence continues at coordinate 80,703 of CAYOAP010000004.1, forward strand.
GGCGGGCAGACGACGAAACTCACGGTTGACTCGTACCCCCCGACCACCGTTGCCGAAAAATCGTTCACGACTTCAGTCGGCACTTCCGGATGTCCTCTCGTGCCGTTCAAACCCACAATTGCCGTCACTCCTCAGGGCGGAGCAGTCGATTCGCCGGAAGCAACGACCGTCAACGTCGGGATCCCGTTCGATCCGACCGAAGCGATCGCCAATTCGTACCTGAAAACGGCCAAAGTGGTCTTGCCCGAAGGCATGGGCTTGAACCCGGCTTCGGCCAACGGCCTGGTTGCCTGCACCGACGCCCAGTTCCATTACCACACGAATCTGCCGATCGAATGCCCGAACGCCTCGAAAATCGGCACGGTAGAAGTCCAGACACCATCGCTGCCGGCCGATTCGCTCACCGGCAACGTCTACGTGGGGCAGCCAAACAGCAATAATCCGTCGACGGGCGAACAGTTCCGGATATTCATCCAGGTCGGGTCTGCCCGCTACGGCGTCAACGTGCGTTTGAAAGGCAAGGTGTTCCCGAATCTGACCACGGGCCAGCTCACCGCCGTGGTCGAAGAAAACCCGCAGGCTACGTTCAGCTCCTTCAAGCTCCGCTTCAACGGCGGCGCGAAAGGAACGCTGACCTCGCCGCCAATCTGCGGGCCTCACACCACCACGACGGCGATGACTCCATGGTCGGGCCAGGCAAATGCCACTCCGAGCGGGAGCTTCACCCTGACCACAAGCCCCGACGGCGGCAGCTGTCCGAAAACGATGGCGGAACGTCCATTCACCCCGGCCTACACGGCCAAGTCCGATAACCCCCAGGGCGGCGCTTACAGCCCGCTCCAGGTTCACATCGGCCGCACGGATGGGCAGCAGGAGTTGAAAGTGGTCAACGTGACATTGCCGAAGGGCCTCTCCGCGAATCTCTCCGGAGTCCCCTACTGCTCCGACGCGTCGATCGCGGCGGCTGCGACACGCAGCGGCACCGCCGAGCAGGCGAGTTCGAGCTGCCCGTCGGCAAGTCTGATCGGCAGCACCTCGACCGCAGCCGGCAGTGGCAGCGGCCCGATCAAGATCGCCGGCAAGGCGTTCCTAGCCGGTCCGTACAAAGGCGCGCCGCTTTCGATGGCTGTGATCACGCCGGCAGTCGCGGGTCCGTATGACCTCGGCACCGTCGTCGTCAGGGTCGCGCTCAACATCAATCCGGAAACGGCCCAGGTCAACGCGGTCTCCGACCAGATCCCAGATGTGTTCGGCGGGGTCAAGTTGGACATCCGCGCAATCGACGTCAACCTCAATCGGACCAAGTTCTCGGTCAACCCGACCAATTGCGGTTCGCTGGCCACCACCGGCACGATCAACGGTGGCGGGGCCAACCCGGCCAACTCGGCCACGTTCAGCTCCTACGCGATCAACGATCCGTTCCAGGTGACCGATTGCGACAAGCTCGGCTTCAAGCCGAAGCTGCACACCCGCCTGACCGGTCCGGTCAAGCGCAACCAGAACCCGAAGATCCGGGCGATTTTGGAAGCCCACGAAGGCGATGCGAACATGAGTCGCGCAGCACTGACTCTGCCGCACGCGATATTCCTCGACCAGGGCCACATCAAGACCGTCTGCACCAGGCCGCAGCTGGCCTCGCAGACATGTCCGGCGGCTTCGGTCTACGGCCACGCGGAAGCGATCACGCCTCTGCTCGAAAACAAGTTGAAGGGCCCGGTCTACCTGGTCTCCTCCAACCACACGCTGCCGGACCTGGTCGCTGACCTCAAGGGTCAGATCAACGTCCAGGTGCACGGCGTGATCAGCTCCAAGCACGGAGGGATCAAGACCGTGTTCAACGCATTGCCGGACGTGCCGGTGAAGAAGTTCATCCTCAACATGGAAGGCGGCAAGAAGAGCCTCCTTGTCAACTCGCAGGACCTCTGCAAGCAGAAGAAGCTCGGGTCAGTGATGAACCTCAAGGCTCAGAACGGCAAGCAGATCAAGAACAACAACCTGCCCCTCAAGGTGAAGGGCTGCCACTAGCGGGAGGCAGTATCGGGACCGGGCGCGACGGGCTAATTGCCCGTTGCGTCCGGAACCGGTATCTGCAGGCGGTCGCGGGCCTTGGCGACAGCCGTCGCCGAGGAGCGGCAGGCTTTGGCGATCGCGCCGTTGGTGTGATCGGGCGTGCGGCGAACCTCGAACTCGATCACGGCGGCGCGGCGGAGTTTGGCGCGGGCGTCGAGCGAACTGTCGCTGGGCGCCGCGTCGAGCGCGGCGTCGGCGGCCATCGCCCGCTGGCAGACGAGGCAGAACTGGCCCTCGGCTGAGATTGCCCAGCTATCAGGCAGCGCCGAGGCCTTGCCGTCGATCCGGGTGATGGCCACAGCGCATCCGTCGCAGGTCCATTTACTTGCTTTTAGGGTGCTTTGGGGCATAGAGACACCGTAGCAGCCGCTTTTTTGGCTCCAGTACGGTGAGCGGGAGGTCCAGCTCGGCCAGGTCTTTCGGGGGCTGTCGATTTCGGCCGCGCCCGTTCGTCCAAGGGGCGACCATATTCTCCAAAGGAGGAATCGATGAAGTACATGCTGCTGATTCACCAGGGCACGACGCCGACGCCGGGATCCGACGAGTGGGAGAGCCTCTCGGCTGACGAGCAGAAGGCGGTTTACCAGGCCTACGGGGAGATCAACGCGACTCCCGGCGTCGAAGCCGGCGTGCGCATGCAGCCGCCGGAGGCAGCGACGACGGTCCGCGTCGAGGATGGCAAGGCCCTGGTGACCGACGGGCCGTTTGCGGAGACCAAGGAGGCGCTGGGCGGCTACCTCTTCTTCGAGGCCGCCGATCTCGATGCCGCGATTGAGCTTGCCGCGCGGATCCCGGCCGCCCGCCTCGGCGGCGCGATCGAGGTGCGCCCGGTGGTGGCGAGCTGATCGAGCGCGTCTTTCGCGAGGAGCGCGGCCGCGTCCTCGCCGCCCTGATCGGCTTCCTCGGCGATTTCGATCTTGCCGAGGAAGCCGTCCAGGACGCTTTTGCGATCGCCGCTGAGCGCTGGCCCCGGGAGGGGCAGCCGGCCAACCCGGGCGCCTGGCTGATCGCAACCGCGCGCAACCGCGCGATCGACCGCATCCGCCGCGATCGCACGCTCGTGGCCAAAACCAAGCTATTGGAGGTCCCAGAGCCGGTGGAGCACGAGGTGGAGGAGACGGTTTTCCCCGACGAGCGGCTGGAGCTGCTCTTCACCTGCTGCCACCCGGCGCTGGCGACCGAGGCCCAGGTGGCGCTGACGCTGCGCACCCTGGGCGGGCTCAGCACCGAGGAGATCGCCCGCGCCTTCGTCGTCCCGACGGCGACGATGGCGCAGCGGCTGGTGCGGGCGAAGAAGAAGATCAAAACGGCCGGCATTCCCTTCCGCGTCCCCTCTGCCCACCTGCTGCCGGATCGCTTTGCCGCGGTCTTGGCCGTCGTCTATCTGATCTTCAACGAGGGCTACGGTGGCCGCGGCGAGCTGGCGATCGAGGCGATCCGGCTCGGCCAGGCCCTGGCCGAGCTGATGCCGGACGAGCCCGAGGCCCACGCCCTGCTCGCCCTGATGCTGATCCACGACGCGCGCAGCGGCGCCAGGTTCAGCGATGGCGAGCTGGTCCTGCTGGAGGATCAGGATCGCCGCCTTTGGGATTGGAGCGAGATCGAGGCCGGCCGGGCCTCGCTGGCGCGGGCCGCCGCCCTGCGCGGCCGCGGTCCCTATGTATTGCAGGCCGCGATCGCCGCGCTGCACACCGAGCAGAGCCGCGACTGGGGCCAGATCGCCGACCTTTATCGTGAGCTGGCGGCGATCACCGGCTCGCCCGTGGTCAAGCTCAACCTGGCGGTGGCGATCGCCGAAACCTCGGGGCCCGAGGCCGGGCTTGAGGCGATCGAGGGCCTGGCTCTCGACACCTATCCCTACCTGCACTCGACCAGGGCGGAGTTCCTGCGCCGCCTCGGCCGCTCCGGGGAGGCGCGCGCCGCCTACGAGCGGGCGCTGGAATTGAGCCAGGCCGAGGCCGACCGCCGCTTTCTCAGCCGCCGGATCGCCGAGCTCTAGCCGCGGCGGTGCCTGCCTCCTACACTTGGACGATGCCCTCAGAGGCGCATGGCGATTCGACCTTCAGGCTCTACAGGCGTGGGATCGAGCTGCTCGAGGACGGCGATTTCAAGCAGGCGGCGGTTCCGCTTGCCGCCGCTGCCGAGCAGGCGCCGGAGAAGTCCTCGGTCCGCGAGGCGCTGGGCCGTGCCTATTTCCGCTCGGGCCAGTTCGCCAAGGCGGCGCGCGAGTTCGAGGCGGTGGTCGACGCTCACCACGTCGATGACTACGCCCATTTCTGCCTCGGCCGGGCGCTGGCCAAGCTCGGCAAGGTCGAGCGGGCGCGGCATCACCTCGCGCTTGCCGCGAACCTGCGGCCGGACCGCTCCGACTACCGCTACTACAGAGACCTGCTCAGCCCTGGGTTGAACTAGCCCGGGGCGGTGCCCTTGGCTACGAACATGGTCGTTCTTTTATGTGGTAAACCTAGCTTTGTGTATTCGTCGACAGGGAGTGAAGCGTGGAGGTCGATCGTCTAGAGGATGCAAGGGAGTGCCTGCGTGAGTTGCTTGCCTCGAATCACGAGGAGCGCGAGCAGCTGCAGCTGGCCTTGGCTAGCCTCGATGGCGTCTCGACCCCGAAGGTGCCGATTGCGGCGCCGGCCCTCGACCTGGTCCGGCCGATCCACCGGCCGGCCTCCAAACGTGAGTTGCGCAAGCTGTTCCTGGCCGAGGTGGCGAGATCGCCTGGGATCACGGTCACCCAGGCCTCAATGCGGCTGCAGACAACGCGCGGCGCTCTTGTCCCGGTCGTCAAACAGGTCCTGGCCGAAAAGCTCGTCTCCAAAAACGGGGCTTGCTATTCGCTGTTCAAGCCGGCCCAGATCGGCATCCCGCTTGGCTCCGATGAGGTCGCGCAGCGGCCGGTCACCCTGCCTCGGCCGCCTGCCCGGGGTTTCTCGCTAGGCGCCGAGGAAGCGCCGTAGCGAACGACGCGCCGCCGGCAGCCGCCGGCCCGCGTCAAGCTCGCGGATCGCGATCTCGGCCGTCATCGCCGCCAGCAGCTGGGCGGCTGCTTTTGCGTCGGGCCAGCCCATCGCCCTGAAGCTGGGAACGGCGGAGGCGGCGAAGCGTTCGTGCCGGTCCGCCATCGGCGCGGCCAGGTCGGGATCCGAGCGCGCCTCCAAGGCCAGCGCCTTGACCGCGCGGTCTTCAAGGCAGACGTCGAGGTAAGCCTCGGCCCCGCGCACGATCCGGTCGGGGCCGGGGGGCAGGCCGGCCACCGCCGCTGCCACCGCCTCCTCGACCCGGGTGTGGAAGCGGGCGTGGAGGGTGTCGACGAAGGCGCCGCGGTCGGTGAAGTGAACGTAGAAGGTGCCCTTGGCAACGCCGGCCGCGGCGACGACCCGGTTGACGCTGAGGCCGGCCAGACCATGGCTCTCGGCCACCGCGACGCCGGCATCGAGGAGCGCCTCGGCGGTGCGATTGGGGGTGGCTGCCGTAGTGGGGGAGGGCATTGGAGGAGGCTACCTGACCGGTTGGTCATCGCTACTGACCGACCGGTCAGTCATCTGCTAACGTGACGCCGCGTGAGCCAGCTGGAAACCGCCACCGGGGCGATTGCCTACGACGAGATCGGCGACGGGCTGCCGATCTTCCTGCTGCCCAGCGGCGCTCACGATCGCCACGACTACGACGAGCTGCGCGCCCTGCTGCCGAGCCGGTTTCGCTCGATCTCAATCGACTGGCCCGGGCATGGCGAATCGCCGGCGGGCGAGGGCGCCGCGAGCGCGATGCGCTTTGCTGACATCGCCGAGGAGCTGGTCGAGCGCCTGGCCCCCGAGGGCGCGATCGTCGTCGGCAACTCGGTGGGCGGCTTTGCCGCGGCCCGTTTGGCGATCCGCAGGCCGGAGCTGGTCAAGGGATTGGTGATCGTCGACGGTGGTGGCTTTGCCGGGCGCCCGCCGCAGGCACGGGCCTTCTGCGCGCTGATGTCGCGCCCTTGGTTCCTGCGCCGGATCTACCCCCGCTTCTCGACCCTCTACATGCGCCCGCGCACCGAGGCCGATCGGCGTGCCCGCGACACGGGCGTGGCCACGACCCGGCGCGACCCCGGCCTGCTTGCGGTCAGCCAGCTGTGGAGGAGTTTTGCTTCCCCTGAACACGATCTGCGCGCCGAGGCCGGCTCGATCTCGGCCCCGACCTTGCTGATCTGGGGGCGCCGTGATCCGGTCATCCCGCTCAAGGTCGGCAGGAAGGCGGCGGCGATGATCCCGGGGGCGAAGCTGGCCGTGTTTGAGAGCGGCCACGTGCCCCACACGACCGACCCGGAGCGCTTCGCCGCGGAGCTGGCGCCGTTTGCAGATGCGGCCTTCGGGCTCGCGGCGCAAGCGGCGCCGTGAGCGCGCCGCACCGCTGGCGCTCCGAGCTGCTCGGCGAGGCCCGCTCGCTTGAGGTGGAAGGGGGGAGGCTCGACTACTTCGAGCGCGGCGAGGGCCCGGCGCTGGTCTTCAGCCACGGCTGGCTCGCCAACGCCAACCTCTGGCGCGAGGTGGTCGACCGCCTCTGCGATCGCTTCCGCTGCCTGGCGCTGGACCTGCCGCTCGGCTCGCACCGGACGGCGATGGGCCCTGACGCTGACCTCGGCCCGCACGGCGTCGCCTCCCTGATCGCCGATGTCTTGGAGCAGCTCGATCTGAGTGCGGTGACGCTGGTCGGCAACGACTCCGGCGGGGCCTACTCGCAGATGGCGCTGGCCCGCCACGGCGATCGGATTGGCGGGCGGGTCGCGCGCCTCATCCTCACCTCTTGCGAGACCCCTTATGACGAGTGGCCGCCGGAGCCGTTCACCGGCCTGCCCGCCGCCGCGGCCGACCCCGAGGTCCTCGGCCAGCTGCTGAAGGCGCTCGAGGATCCCGAGGTCCGGCTGGCGCCGGTCGCCTACGGCCTACTGGCCAAGCGGCCGCTGCCGGCCGAGGTCTCGGGATCCTACGCGCTGCCGGCCAGCCGCGACGAGGGCGTCCTGCGCGACGTCGCCAAGGCGATGGCCTCGGCGGCGACGGCGCCCGTGCGCGAGGCGGGCGAGCAGCTGATCGCGAGCTCGGAGATCCCGGTCCTGCTGATCTGGTCACGGGAGGACACGGTTTTCCCGATCGCCCACGCCGAGCGCTACGCCGCCGCCCTCAAGCACGGGCGGCTGGTCAGCGTCGAGGACTCCTTCAGCTTCACTCCGGAGGACCAGCCAGCGGCGGTCGCCGCCGCGATCGCCGAGTTCGCCCGGCCTTAGAGGCCGGCGACGAGGGCGCCGACGTTGCCGCTGCCGAAGTAGGGGCCGTAGGTGTGGACTTTGTCGCTGCGCAGGCCGTAGCTGGTGAGGCCGTCGATCTCGGCGCCGCCGGCGATCAGCCAGCCGCCGCCGCTGGCGCCGGGGATCCAGTGGCAGCGGATCGCCTGGGTCGGCGGGCCGGCGAAGGAGTAGGTGACGCTGTCGTCGCCGGTGTAGGGGGATTCGCAGGTGTTCATCCGCGTCGTCGCGCCGGGGTAGCCGAAGGTCTGGAACTGCTCGTGGCGGTCGAGGTTGGTGACGATCGTCGCCCCGCCACCGACCGCGTCGGCGACGTTCTGGCCGTTGGCGTTGGGCTGGGTGAGGAAGGCGCCGATGTCGAAGTTGGGGTTGGCGCGCTTGATCCACGGCTTCGGCGCGAAGGTTTTGTTGACGCGGCCGACGAAGGCGCCGAAGGGGGCGAGGCCGCCGTCGTAGGCGGGCACGAACTCGAGGTAGGTAGACCAGACGCCGTGCCGGCTGAGCTCGCTCGGGCCGGAGTTGACGCAGTGCCCGGCGGTGAGCACGAGCTGGCGGCTGGCGCTGTTGATCGCCGTCGCCGAGCAGTAGCCGCGTTCGCCGCCCTGGCGGACGAAGAGGCGGCCGTTGACCGCGAAGGGCGCAACGGTGCTGTCGGGCACCCTGGTGAAGCTGGCGGTCGCTAGCCCGGCGCCGGGATCGGCGGCGACGCCATCGAGGGGAGGGGTGCTGCGCATCCGCGCTGGGGTCCAGTAGGCAGCCACCTGTTCGGCTTCCTGTGCGAGGCTGCTTGCGCCGGCGCCGAGGGGCGGGTGGGCGCGCTCGGCTGCCGCTGCCGCGCCGGCCGAAGCCGCGCTCGCCACGGTCAGGCAGGCGAGGGCAGCGAGCAGGGTCGCGAGGCGCCGGGATCGATCAAATAAACGCATTCGACTTGGCAGCCAGCATAGTGCGGCGCCCTGCCCGGCTCGCAGGATGAGGCTAGTGCTGGTCACGTGACCAGCGGGATCACGCAGCGGTATTTCTTGGTGTCGCTCACTCCTATGGGGTTGACTGTCCCGAGGCCAATAGTGCCTCCTGGAGCTACGGTCGCTACGCCATAAGGACCGGCTGAATAGCTCAAGATGTCTCCGGACCACTCTGCGCCTGAATCTAAGCTCACCCCAGGCTGCTGAGAAAACGCCGCCAGCTCCAGCGCCTCCGGCAGCTCCCCGCCCAGCGCCGCGCAGTTGGCCGCCGCGTTTGGCGCGGTTGCCGCGTTGGCGCTGGCGAAGCTCTGCCAGCAGGCCCCGGCGAAGGGCTGGGTCCCCGGCTGGCAGCCGGCGCCGTGGCCGTTGACGGTGGTCGCGTTGACGGCGTTGATCGCGTTCAGCGCCGTCTGCGCGTCGGTCGCGCTCTCGGCGCTGTCGGCGTGGACCGCGCTCGGCACCTGGCCCAGGGTCGCCTCGTCGATCTGGGGGCCGCCGACCGAGTTCGGCTGCAACTGGCCGGCGGCGATCGCGCCGGGCTTGAGGCGATTGCCGGGAACCGAGCCAGGTTTCAGGCGGTTGCCAGGCAATGACTTGACCTTGATCGAGTTGCCGTTGATCTTCGCCGCCGCGTAGACGGTGCCGCTGAGCGCCACGAACAGCGCGATCAGCGAGATGAAAAGCGCCGGCGAGGGCCAGCGGGTTCCGGTGCCCATGTTTCTCCCCTTTGTTGCTCGATTCGGCTTCGCCCGGCTGGCGCCAGGCGGGCGGCGACGTTACTCCGTGGTTCCGTAGCAATAGACAGATATCCAGTGGTGGGAGCGGGGCCGCTTCGGATAGGCCAGATCGCCTGTCTGCCACAGCGGGATAGACTCGGCCGCGTAAATACGGTCGGTGGTCAAGGGAAGTCCGGTGCAAGTCCGGTGCGGTCCCGCCACTGTGACCGGGTCAAGGAAGCCGCAGGCGCAATCGCGTCAGCCACTGGGGACGACACAGAGTCCCCGGGAAGGTGCGGCCGACCACCCCGGAAGCCAGGAGACCTGTCCCCGGCCAGCCATGACAACCCTCGAGGAAAGGGTGGCTTCAATGCCAAGACTCATTCCGTTCCGGCCGGCCGCCGTGTGCGCGCTGGCTTTTGTTCTCGTCCTATCGATTACCGCGGTTGCGGCAGCCAAGGGAGTCTCCGCTGACCTGCGGGTGCTCGGCACTGGCGGCAAGGCGCTCGCCGAAGAAACGCTGACCACCGGCACCACCTCGGTGCCGACCAGCAAGAAGGCCACCTGCTTCGGCAAAGGCACCGGCGGCAGCGGCAAAGCGGCCAAGATCAAGGGCGCGACCGCGCTCGGGCTGCTCGCCCAGGCGGCAAAGTCGAACACGGCCCTGCAGCCGTTCCTGGTCACCGACAGCTTCGACTTCGGGCTGGGGCTGTGCGGCATCGGCAACTCGACCCCGACCAAGAAGCTCAGCTGGTACCTGAAGGTCAACCACAAGAACCCCGAACTCGGCGGCGAAGCGGTGAAGCTGCGCCCCGGCGACGAAGTTCTCTGGGCTCTGGCCTCATACCCCTATCCCAACGAGCTGGCGCTGACCGCTCCGGCCGATGCGACGCCGGGTGTGCCGTTCACGGTCACCGTCTCCTCCTACAGCGACAAGGGGAAGCGCAAGCCGGCTGTGGGCGCGACGGTCACCGGGGCGGCAAGCCCGACCGGCGCCGACGGCACCACCTCGGTGACGCTGACGCAGCCGACCAAGCTGGTCGCCACGCACGGCAAGGAACTGCCCTCCAACGGGGCGCCGGTGTGCATCGCCGCGGTCTGCCCATAGGGCTGATCCGGTGAGCGGAAGCCGCGGCACGGCGGTCACGATCGCGCTGGTTATCGGCGCGCTCGTGGCTGCCGGCTGTGGCCTCGGCCCCGGCAAGGGGCTCGACGACGTCGAGCTCACCGTCACCCAGGAATACGGGGCCGAGCCGGTTCTGCGTGGCCCCGTCGGCGACGTCACCGAATCCGACACGGTGATGCGGGCGCTCGAACGCAAGGCCGAGATCACCACCCGCTACGGCGGCGGCTTCGTGCAGTCGATCGAAGGGGTTGAAGCGGGGGAACGCGGCGGCGATCCCTACGACTGGTTCTTCTACGTCAACGGGGTCGAGTCGACCGTCGGCGCCGCCAGCTACTCGCTGCACGGCGGCGAGCGGATCTGGTGGGACTACCGCGACTGGTCCGGCGCCGAGCGGGTGCCGGCCGTGGTCGGCGCCTTCCCCGAGCCGATGCTGAGCGGCTACGACGGCAAGCCGCGGCCGGTGGCGGTCGAGTGCATGGGCGGGGGAGAAGCGTGCGCTGCGGCGCGGGAAAAACTTGAAGCGGCCGGGGTCTCGATCGCGGCCGGCTCGCCGGGCGGGGCGATCCACGTCCTTGTCGGCCCCTGGGCGCGGGTCCGCGACGATCCCGCCGCCGCCCAGATCGAGGCCGGGCCGCAGGTGAGCGGAGTCTTCGCCGATTTTGCCGAGAAGGGCGGGGGCTTTGAGCTGCAGGGCCTCGACCAGAGTGGCGATGTGGCGCGCGGCTTCGGCTCCGGCGCGGGGCTGGTCGCGGCGACTCGCCGCTACGAAGCGCAGCCGGTCTGGATCGTCACCGGAGTCGACCGGGCCGGGACGCTGGCGGCCGCCGAGTTGCTGACCGCAGCCGGCCTGCGCGACGATTACGCGGTGGCAACCGAGGACGGGGCGGAGGCCCCGTTGCCGACGCGATGAGATCTCCATTCGCCTACACGCCGAGGCCGGGGCCGCTGCAGTCGGCGTCGCCCGGGGCCGCGGTCGCCTATCTCGGCTCGCTCGTCCTCGTCGCCTTCCTCTACTCGAGCCCGATTGTGCTGGTCGCGGTCGGCGCCGCCGCGGTGCTCGCCGGGCTGGCGGCGGGCGCCCGCGACGCGGTCCGCGCGGCGCTCTGGATGGGGCTGACCCTGGCGCTGTTGATCGTCGCCGTCGAAATGCTGATCAGCAGCCGCGGGGCCACGGTGCTGGCGCGGCTCGGCGAGTGGCCGCTGTTCGGCCAGGTCGACATCACCGCCGAGGCGATCGCCGAGGGCGCCGTGCTCGGCTTGCGGGCCGCGGTGGCGATGGTCGCCTTCGCCGTCTACTCCGCCTGCGTCGACCCCGACCGGGTGCTGCGGGCGGTGCGCCCGATCGCCGGCCGCTCGGCGCTGACCGCGACCCTGATCTCGCGCCTGGTGCCGGTGGCGGCGGCAGACGCGGCCCGCCTGCGCGACGCCAGCCAGCTGCGTGGCCCCGGCGCGGCCCCGGTAGGCCGAGCCTCCCTCGCCCGCCGCCTCCTGGCCGGCTCCCTGGACCGCGCCGTCGATGTGGCGGCGACCCTGGAGCTGCGCGGCTACGGCCTCGACGCGCCGCGGGCCAAGCGAGCCCGCAACCGCTCCCGCTACGACGCCCGCTTCTACGCAGTCGCCTTCGTCGTCACCGCAGCCGCGATAGCCGCAAAGTCCCTGGGAGCAGACGGCTTCAACGCCTACCCAACCGTCACGGTCGGCGCAGCCCCAATAACCCTCGCGTTCTCGGCCCTAGTGGTTTGCGCGGGCCTAACTCCGCTAAGAAGAAAACCCCGCCGCCTGGCTCCGCGCGCACAGATGGAGGCGGCAAGTGCCTGAGCTAAGGACCCCAACCCGAGCCACTCCGGCCCTAGCGATAGAGAGCCTCACCTACAGCTATCCGCACGGAGGCAAGCAGGCCCTCTGCGACGTCTCGCTCTGTCTAGAAGCAGGCGAGTTCGCGGTCCTAGCCGGCCGCTCAGCCTCAGGCAAGTCAAGCCTCCTAAAAGCAGCCTGCGGCCTGATCCCACACTTCCACGGCGGCGAGATCTCCGGCAGCGTCAACGTAGCCGGCCAAGACGCAATCGAGTCCGGCCCAGGCGAGCTGGCATCCGTAGTCGGCTATGTAGCTCAGGACCCCGAGACCCAGGTCGTCTCCACCACAGTCGCAGCAGAGATCGAGTTACCCCTGGAGATGAGAGGCGACGCCCCGTCCTCAAGAGCCCGAGCTGTAGAGGAGGTAGCTCTAGCCCTAGCCATCCCGCACCTCCTAGACCGCACCGTGGACACCCTCTCCGGCGGAGAGCTCCAGCGCGTCGCCCTAGCCGCAGCCCTAGTCACCCGCCCGCGCTTGGTCCTCCTAGACGAGCCCACCTCCCAGCTAGATCCTGTAGCCGGCGACGAGCTGATCTGGCTGCTCAGAAGGCTCAACGAGGAGTGGGGCGTCTCGATCCTCCTCGCCGAGCATCGCCTAGAGCGCTGCCTAGCCGCCGCCGATCGAGTCATCGCCATGGACGCCGGCACCGCGCCCTTCGATGGCCCTCCGAGCGACTTCCTAGCTTGGGCTCGCGACACCGACCCGGCGCTAACCACCCCAGCGGCCCGACTCTTCTCCCTCGCCGGCATCGACCCCCTGCCGGTCGGCGTCCGGGCAGCACGACGAACCCTCGCGTCAAGCGAGCGTGTCGACGCCGAGGGCGGGACCCCCTCGGAACGTCTTGCACTTTTCCGGCAATCCGACCAAGGCCATGCGCCAACTCTCCACCGGAACAAGTTAAGTGGAGAGGGGGTCCCGCCCTCGGCAGCCAGCGCGCTCACATCCCGCGATCTGTGGGTCGAGCTAACCCGCGGAGACGAGCCGCACGACGTCCTAAAGGGTCTAGACCTAAAGGTCCTCCCGGGCGAACGAGTAGCCCTGATGGGCCGCAACGGCGCCGGCAAGAGCACCTTGATGCGCACAGCAGCCGGACTGGCAGATCCCGTCCGAGGCAAGGTGGCAACGCCGGGTGGCATCGCCCTCCTGACCCAGAACCCAAGCGACTACCTGGTCCGCGAGCGGGTCGGCGACGAGCTGCCAGGCGAGGCCGGAACAGAGGCGTTGCGGATCGTCGGCCTGGAGCATGCCGTCGACTCCGACCCCCGCGACCTCTCCGGCGGCGAGCGGCAGCGGCTGGCCCTGGCGATCACCCTGGCCGGACGGATGGAGGGCGAGCAGCTGCCTGGACTCGTAGCCCTCGACGAGCCCACCCGCGGGATGGATCGCTCCCATCGCGACGACTTGGTGAAGTTGATCGAAGACCTCTCCGATCGTGGCGCCGCCCTGCTGGTCGCCATCCACGACGTCGAGTTCGCCGCCGCCTTCGCCGAGCGCGTGGTCCTGCTCGGCAGCGGCAAGGTGATCGCCGACGGACCGACCGAGGAGATCTTGTCCGGCGGCTGGTACTTCGCCACCGAGGTGGCGCGAGTCCTCGACCTCCCGGGGATCATCACTCCCGAGCGGGGTGCCGCGATCCTCAACCTGGAAGCGGGCGAGCGGTGAGCTGGGAGCTGGCCAGCTTCCTCGTGATCGGCGCGGTCCTGATCGCCGGCTTCGCCTGGTATGAGCGTTCGCGGCCGCCGTCGCAGGTGGTGGCCCTGGTCGCCGCCCTGGCGGCGCTGGCGATCGCCGGCCGGATCGCCTTCGCCGCCTTCCCCAACGTGAAGCCGACCACCGACATCGTCATCTTCGCCGGCTATGCGCTCGGCGGCGCCCCCGGCTTCGTCGTCGGCGCCCTCGCCGGCCTGGTCTCCAACTTCTGGTTCGGGCAGGGGCCGTGGACGCCATGGCAGATGGTCGGCTGGGGGCTCTGCGGGGTGCTGGGGGCGGCGCTGGCGCTTGGGACCCGCAACGCGGGACGCCTGACCTTGGCCGCGGTTTGCGGTTTCGCTGGCATTGCCTACGGCGCTCTGCTGAACTTCTCCTTGATGGCCACTTACGGAGGAGACCTCTCGCTGCGTCATTTCCTCGTCCTCGAGGCCAGGGCGATCCCCTTCGACGCCGCCCACGCGATCGCCAACGTCACCCTGGCGCTGATCGCCGGGCCGGCGATGGTGAGGATGCTGATCCGCTTCCGCGAGCGCTTCGAATGGGGGAGGCTGACCCCGGCCCTGGGCACGGGCGGCGTCGCCGCGGTGCTGCTGCTCTGCTTGGCGCTGCTCTCGACCCTGCCGGCCCGCGCCGAAGCCTCGGGCGTCGGCAGGGCGACCTCCTGGCTGGAATCGGTCCAGAACAGCGATGGCGGCTTCGGCGCCTCGCCCGGCGACAACTCCAGCGCCGCGATGACCGGCTGGGCGATGCTGGGCCTGGAGGCCGCGGGCCGCAACCCGCTCGACGTCTCGAACGGGGGCAGCAACCCGGTCACCTTCCTGCGTGCCAACGTCAACGACGTCAGCAGCACCGGCGACCTCGCCCGCACGATCGTCGCGCTCGAGGGGGCCGGCGTCGATCCTCGCTCGATTGCTGGGCACAACCTCGTCGACGAGCTGCTCAGCCGCCGCCGCGACGACGGCTCTTTCGAAGGCTGGCCCGGCACGACCTCCTTCAGCATCATCGCCCTGAGGACGGCGGGCGCGACCGGCGGCCTCGAAAAGTCCACCTCCTGGCTGGCCAGCGTCCAGAACAGCGATGGCGGCTGGGGCGATGTGCCGGGCTCGCCGAGCACCGCCGACGGGACCGGCGCCGCGATGCAGGCGTTGCCCGGCGCCAAGGTCGCGCAGCGCGGCCTCAGCTACCTGCGCAACGCCCAGCACAAGGGCGGCGGCTTCGGGCTTGGCAGGGACGGCGTGGTCAATACCCAGTCGACCGCCTGGGCGACGCAGGGAATCATCGCCGTCGGCGGCGACCCCAGCTCCTATCGTCGCGGCGGGGCCAGCCCGCTTGACTACATCGCGGCCCACCAGGCGAGCGACGGCCACTACACCTACTCAGGGTCGAGCGATCGGACCCCGGTCTGGGTCACGGGCGAAGTCCTGGTCGCGGCCAGCGGCAAGGACCTTCCCCTGTCTCCGCCGGCAAGAGAACCCAAGCCCGCCCCTGCGACCACGACCACGCCCGAAGCCACCACCCCAGCTACGACGACGCCCCCGACAGTGAGGTCGTTCCCGCCGGTGACGGGCGCCGTCCCGGTTGAACCGAGCGGCTCGAACTCAGGTGGGGGTTCCGGCGCCCCTCTCGAACGTTTTGCGCCGTCCCAGCCCCTGACCCCTGGGGCGCCAGCCGAACCCCCTCCTCTGGGAGGGCGAGTGAGGGAGGGGTCCGAAACCGCCACCCAGCCAGGCGTCCTCGCGTCAACCAACTTCGACCCCCCTCATCAGTCGCCAACGATCCCCCTCGTCATCGGCCTAGCCTTGACCGCGGCGATCATTCTCACCACCCGCGCCCTCGCCCGTCGCAACGGCTGGTAGCCCCGCCGCTCGCGGCCGATACGCTCGGACGACCGTGGACGTAGAGACAGCGATCCGCACCCGCCGCACCCACAAGGCCTTTGCGCCGGAGCCGATCCCGAGGGAGGTTCTGGAGGAGCTGCTGGAGCTGGCGCGCTGGGCGCCCAACCATCACCTGACCTCGCCCTGGCGGTTCCGCGTCGTCGGGCCGCTGGCGCTGGAGCGGCTGAAGCAGGCGGCGGGCCCCGAGGGGGCGGCCAAGCTCGATCGCTGCCCGACCTTGGTCGCCGTCTCCTGCCTGCTCGGCGCAGACCCGGTCGAGCAGGAAGAGGACCTGCACGCGACCGCCGTCGCCTCCTACATCGTCCTGCTCGCAGCCCACGCCCGCGGCCTCGCCGGCTACTGGCGGACCCCCGGCCTGCTGCGCACGGCGGCGGGGCGCGACGCCATCGGGGTGCCGGATTCCGAGCGCTTCGTCGGCCTCCTGCACCTCGGCTACGCCCGCCAGGAGCAGGCGCCGCCGGAGCGCGCGCCGCTGGCCGCGACGACCTCCTTCCTCGACTGATGCTGAGCCGCGCCGCAGCGATCGAGGCGATGGCCGGCCAGCACTTCGAGGTCGTCGTCATCGGTGGCGGCATCACCGGCGCCGGCGTCGCCCTCGACGCCGCCTCGCGTGGCTACTCGGTCGCCCTGCTTGAGCGCGGCGACTACGCGGTTGGCACCTCCAGCCGCTCCTCGAAGATGGTCCACGGTGGCCTCCGCTACCTGCAGAACTTCGACCTCGGCCTGGTCCGCGAGGCCCTGCTCGAGCGCCAGCTGATGGTGCAGCTGGCGCCGCACCTGGTCTACCCGACGCCGTTCCTCGTCCCCGCCCTGGGCGAGGAGCGCCGCGACCGCAAACTCGGCCTCGGCCTCAACGCCTACGACGTGATGGCGACGACCCGGGTCGGCCGCAGCCGGCGTGAGATGCGCTCCTCCAAGGAAGAGGACCAGGACTTCTACTGGTCGCCCGACCGCCACCGCACGATCGACCGCGACGAGGTGCTGGAGATGGTCCCCGCGCTCGCCGCCCGCGACCCCAAGGACGCCTACCTCTTCTACGACTGCCAGACCGACGACGTCCGCCTGGTGCTGACGATCCTCGGTGAGGCGGAGCGCTTCGGCGCGGTGATGCTGAACGGGGCGAATGTGACCGAGGTGCTCTCCAAAAACGGCCACGCCGCTGGCGTCGCTTTCACCGAGGCCTCCTCCGGCGAGCGGATCGAGGTCGGGGCCGACAACGTGATCAACGCGACCGGGGTCTGGGCCGACCGGATCCGCCCCGAGGAGGTGGTCGACGAGGAGGACGTGCCGCGCATCTCTCCCAGCCGTGGGACGCACCTGATTCTCGACCAGTCCGATCTGCCGATGGCCAGCGCGGCCTGCATCGTCCCGGCCGGCGCCGGCCGGATGATCTTCGCCCTGCCCTGGTACGGGCGGACCCTGATCGGCACCACCGACAACGACTACGACGGCGATATCGATCGGCCACGTCCGGCCGCTGACGACACCGAGTACCTGCTCGACGCGATCAACACCTTCTTCGGCACCTCGCTTGGGGTCTCCAACCTGGTTGGCGCCTACGCCGGGGTGCGGCCGCTGCTCTCGACCGGTGACCCGCGCAAGTCGGTCGACATCTCGCGCAAGGCGGAGCTCTACGAGACCTCCTCGCGGATGCTGACGATCACCGGTGGCAAGCTGACGACCTGGCGGCGGATGGCGAAGATGACGGTCGATCGCCTGGTCGAGCGCGACGGCCGCGCCGCGCCCTGCCACACGGCTGAGATCCCGCTGGGGATGGAAGCCGGCCCGGCCGACCTCGAGGCGCCCGAGGGCGTCTCCGAACAGGCGAAGGCGCAGCTCGCCTTCCGCTACGGGCACGCCGCCCGCGCCGTCCTCGACCTTGCCCGCGGCGACAGCAAGCTGGCGGCGCCGATCGTCCCCGGCCGCCCCGACCTGCTGGCCGAGGCCGTGATCGCCGCCCGTCTGGAGCAGGCCCGCACCGTCGCCGACGTGCTGCTGCGCCGCACCCGGCTGGGGATCCTCGCCGCTTCGCAGCTGCGCGACGCCGCCTCGGTGCGGCCGGTGGCAGAGGCGATGGGGGCGGAGCTGGGTTGGTCCCGCGGCGAGGTCAAGCGCGCGGCCGAGGCCTGGCCGGCAGCGGCCGCGAGCGAGGGCGTCGACCCTGCCGCCGCCGGTTAAATAGGCTGCGACTCCATGAATAAGACTGAGCTTGAGTCCAAGCACCTCGCTGACCTGCACGCCCTCGCCGCTGAGCAGAACCTGCCGCGCTACCGGATGCTTCCGCGCGCCGAGCTGATCGAGAAGCTGGCCGATGGGAACGGCGGTTCCGAGCCGAAATCAGCCGGCCGCAGCCGCAGCTCCGCGCCGAAACGCGAGCGCAGCGAGCGCAGCCGCTCCTCCTCGTCGCGCCCGAAACGCGAGCGCGCGCCGAAACGCGATGCGGAGTCGAGGGCGCCCAGGGGCGACGCCCGGCCCAAGCGCGAGGCCAAGCCTGAGGCGACGCCTCCCGCTCCCGCGGCAGAGCCGTCCGCCGCTGCTGAGCCCGCCGCCTCCGAGGAGCGCCCGCGCCGCCGCAGGCGCCGCCGCCGCAGCCCCTTCGGCCGCAAAGGCGGCCAGGAGGTGCGCGTCCCCGACCTGCTGCTGCCCCCCGGCGCCGGCCGTCAGGCGATCGCCTATGCCGAGTCGCGCCAGGGCTGCACCGCGCTGCTGCGTGAGATCGCCGCCGAGCTGGAGGGCGCCTCGAAGGGTCCCGACCCGGTCGTCGTCCTGATTGATCCCAGCCCCGAGGAGCTGGCCGACTGGCGCCGCGACGCGCCCAAGGCCGAGATCGTCGCCGCGGGCCAGGCCCGCCACGCCAACGACGCCCTCGCCCAGGCCAAGACCCGCGCCGGCAGCGGGGAAGACGTGATCTTGCTGGTCGACTCGCTAAGCCGCCTCAGCGAGGCCTACGGCGACGCCGCCGCGGCCAAGGAGTTCTTCGACGCCGGCCAGGCTGTCGGCGGCAGCGGCTCGCTGACGGTTGTAGCCGCGGTCGAGCGCAAGCCCCGCGACTGAGATTTAGAAGCCGGCCGCCGTTAGCGGCGGTAGGCGATGCGGCGCCACGACGGCTCCTTGGAGAGCTCGATCAGCTCGGAGCTGCGGTCCGGCTGCACGTAGCCGAAGGTCTGGGTGCGCTCGTCGAAGACGACGTCGAGCTCACCCTCCTTGACCCGCTGGTCGAGCCAGGCGCCGCGGAAGACGAGGCGGCGGATCCAGTGGACGAGGCTGCGGTTGGCGGGGCCGACCAGGTCCTCCCAGTTCTCGTTGATGTGCTCGCCGAGGCGGGAGCTGGGCTCGGCGATCTCGCCGCTGACGGCGAGGTCGAGCAGATCGTCCAGCTCCTCCTGGCTCAGGCCCTGGTCGACGAAGCCGAGTTTTACAGCAGCCTGCTCGACGCGCTGGCCGAAATCGCCTTCGTTGAAGGCAAAGCGCAGCTCGCCGTACTCGAGCACGTAGTCGGAGCCCGACTCGTAATTCCCTCTGCGGGTCGTTTTCTTTTCCACTTTGAGTTAGAAGCCCATCAGCCCCGCGAGTGCGCAGGGCAGGTGCCGGATCATGCCGATCATGGTAGCCGCGTGCCTGCGCGCGGCCATGCCTGAACGAGGGGTTGCACCCTGAACGGTCTCTTGCCGGGCTTGACCTGGCCGGGGGAGGGGAGAGTTTGGGTGCCCTGGGGACTTAGGCAGACATGGTTGACGATTGCCTCGCGCCCCGTCTGCGCCGCCTGCCCCGCGTCCGTGTGCTCGGGGTCGACGTGGCGCTTGCGAGCCGCTTCGATGCCCGCCTGCTCGGGCTCGCCTGGCTCAGCCGCCGTGAGGCGGGGAGCGGCCTGTTGATCCCTGGCTGCGCCAGCGTCCATACCTTCGGCATGCGCTTCCCGCTCGACCTCCTCTTCCTCGACGAGTGCGGCTTGCCGCTGGCGACCCATCGTGGCGTGCCCCGCCGCCGCCTCATTGCCCACCGCGACGCCGCCGCCGTTTTGGAGATTCCCGCGTGAGGGGGGAGAGTTTGCGTTGCCCAGGACTTAGAGGGGCAGATGCTGCCCCAGCGCCGAGAGATAGCCCGCGTCGTCGTCTGCGAGGACGACGAAGTCACGCTCGATCTGCTCTGCGACCACCTCGTCGCCGACAGCTTCGGGGTGCTGCCGGCACCGACCGCGGCCGACGCGCTGCGGCTCTGCCGCTACAACCAGCCCGACATCCTCCTGCTCGACCTCACCCTTCCCGACGCCCCCGGCCTCGACGTCCTCCGCGAAATCCGTGAGGCCGACGGGGTCGGCTCGCGCTTTGACCCGCGGCTGCCGGTGATCATCCTCACCGGCCGCGGCGCCGACGTCGACCGCGTCCGCGGCCTCGAGTCCGGCGCGGACGATTACGTCCTGAAGCCCTTCCACTACGAGGAGCTGCGGGCCCGGATCGCCGCCGTCCTGCGCCGCCGCGAGCAGCGCCGCGAGGGGCCGTGCCGGGTGGGGGAGATCGTGATCGACCCCTCCCGCCGCGAGGTCGTCGTCGGCAAGCGCGAGGTCCATCTCTCGAAAAAGGAGTTCACCCTGCTGCGGGCATTGGCTGCCGACCCGGTCCGCGTCTTCTCCAAGGAGGAACTGCTCGACGCCGTCTGGGGCTACCGCGGCCTCAACCACACCCGGACCTTGGATTCGCACGCCAGCCGGCTGCGGCGCAAGCTCGACCCTGAGTACGGGCGGTACGTGGTGAACTGCTGGGGAGTCGGGTACCGGCTGGTCGACGGGTGAGCGCAGGGCCAACGGCCCGCTTGCCCGAGCAGCAGGTGGTGTGGCTCAATCGCTATGGGAGTGCGGGATCGCCCATCACGAAAAGTGTACCGAACGGTGTTTTCGTGGCTAGAGGCGGCGGCGGGATACGCTGAGAGCATGCCGGGGGATCAGAAACTGAAGCTGATGGCGGTGCTGCGCCAGCGCCTTCTTGACAGCGAGCGCGCTGGCAGTGCCCTGGCCACCTGGGAGGCGCTCAGCGTTTCCTCGCGCCTGGCCGGCATGGCGATTGTGGCAAGTCTCCTCGCGGTGATCATCGTCGCCGCCCTGGCTCTGTTCAGCGCCGACGGATGGGCCGGAAAGCTCGCAGGCCTATCCGCCGGGGCCGCCGTCCTCTACGCCGGCTACCAGGTCCGGCTCACCCGCGTGATCGCGAAACAGACCCTTGCCTATCAATACTTCGCGAGGTTCAGTGAGCTTTCTTTGACGAAAACGTACGAAAGAGCCAAGGCATTCTCGATCCCCCGCCCCAGCGGCAAGGCGGCCGAGGAGGTGCGCTGGCGCGAATATCAAGACTGGGCCAAGAACGACCCCGCGAAGAAGCGGGACATTCTGTTTGTCTTCAACTTCTTTGAGGAGCTGGGTGGCCTCTACAAACGCGGCGTCGTCGACCGCCGGATCGTGAACGAATACCTTGGCGCCTTCGCCCTTGCATTTCGGAACGAGCTGGGTTGGTTTTTCGCGCGCCAGGAGCGTTCCACTCTCTTCGAGGACTGGAAGGCAATGTGTCAGGCGGTCCAAGATGCCCGAGCTCGCAAGAAGCGGCTCGAGGAAAAGCTAGCGCGCTGACTCGCCAGCAGGCGCCGGACGCGGCGACTCGAAGTGGAGGATCGCCAGCTTTGAGTCGACGGCAGCCGCCTCGCGCCCAGTCAGGCGGACTGAGCATTCCTGCTGGATCGTGAGCACGCGGTCGAGCGTGTCCTCCAAGAGTTCGGTGATGTCGTGCCAGCCGGCCTCGTCGAGGGCGAGCTGGGTGCGGCTGAGATGGGAGTCGTGGCGTTCACTGAGCGTCCCCGCCGCCAGCGCTTCGCTTGCCTCCTCGCCGATCGCTTTCAGCAGCGCGTCGGCGATCCCCTGTTTCGAGCTCGGCGGCACCTGGGCCCAGGCGCGATCGGTGAAGTAGGGGCGGGTCACTGCCCGGTAGCGGTGTTCGGTCGCCCCCCGTCGCTTCCGCTTGGCGACGAGCTCGACGCATTCGAGTTCCTTGAGGACTTTGACGTGGTAGCTGATGTGGCTGACACCGACGCCCAGCTGGTTAGAGATCTGGGCGGGGCTGGAGACGCCGCGGTCGAGGATCTCGAGCACTTTCGCTCGCATCGGGTGGGTCAGCGCTTTGGCGACCAGATATGGACTTGGCTCGGAGATCGTCTTCCTTTTACGAACATTGTCGTTTTTATGAAGATAACGTTACTCGGGAAAGATTGACCGTTTGTTACAACGTGAAGGGGGGAGAAAATCTCGGCCTCAGGACTTAGGAGGGCATGAACCTCATCGCCCTCTGGCCGGCGGCCGCCTCGATGCTCCTGCTGATGACCCTTCAGGGCATGCGGGCCGGGCGCCGGCGCTCGGCCCTCAACGAGGCGATGCACGAGCTGCGCCGCCCGCTGCAGGCGATTGCTCTGGCCAGCTCTGGGCCGCATGGCGAGGGTTCAAGTGTCCTCTCGGGATCGGTTCAGCTAGTGACGGCAGCACTGCAGCGGCTCGACCATGAGATCAACGGCGCGACGCTGCCGTCCGCTCGCGAGCGCTTTCGGGTTGAGCCGCTGGCCCGCTCGGCTGTGCAGCGCTGGCAGTCGCGGGCGAAGTTGAGCGGCGGCTCGGTGGCGTTCAGATGGCGCGCCGGCGGCGAGGTTCTCGAAGGCGACGGCTCGGCACTGTCGCAGGCCCTCGACAACCTGATCGTCAACGCGATCGAGCACGGCGGCCCGTCGATCGTGGTCGAGGGCAGTTTGCGCGGCGAGCGGCTGCGGGTTGTCGTCAGCGACAGTGGCCGCCGCTCGCGGCCTGCCTCCAGGCGCGGCTCTCCGGCCGAGGTGATCGCCCGGCTCGCGGGCAAGCGCAGGCACGGCCACGGCCTGGCTGTGGTGCGTCGGGTGGCGGCGGCGCATGGCGGCCGCTTCGTCCTGCAGCGCTCCGAATCCGGCTCGGTCGCGGCCCTGGAGCTGCCGGTGGCAGTCGAAGAGGCGGCGGCGTGAGTCGCAGGGGCAGGTCGCTCGGCTTCCTCCTGCTGGCGCTGATCGCGGCGGTGATCTCCGCCGCGATCGCGAACGGGTATGGATCGCGGGTCGTTAGCGGTTATGGGGCATTGCGGGCCGTTGTCGTTGCCGGCGCGGACCTCTCCCCAGGCAAGGCGCTAGGGCCGGAGCAGATCTCCTCGGCTCTTGAGGTGAGGCGGGTGCCAGAGCGATTCGTGCCGCCTGGGGCACTGGCCGCGCCCACCGAAGCGCTGGGGCTCGTGCCGCAGGCGCCGATACCCGCCGGGTCTTACCTGTTGGCGGCGCAGCTCCGGCCCCCACGGTCCCGAAGCACCCGGCCGCGTGGGCTGGGGGCTGACCTGCGCCCGGTCGAGATCTCTGTCGCCGGCGCTGACTCCCTGCTCGCGGCCGGGCCGCTCGCACCGGGGGCAAAGGTCGACGTCGTGGTGACGACGGAACCGGATGGCAGCGGCCCCGGGCGCGCCTACGTGGCGGTGGCCGGCGTGCCGCTCCTGGCGCTTCGGCCGGGCGCCGAAGGCTCTGGCCCCGGAAGCCCCTCGGTTGCCACGCTTGGTTTGAGCCGCCGCCAGGCGCTGCACCTGATCGCCGCCGAGAGCTTCGCCCGCCAGCTGACCCTGCTGCCGGGCGGGTGAGGATGAGCACGTTGGAGGGGCACCTGGATCAGCTCGCCGGCGCGCTGCGGGCCAGGCTGGTGCAGCGCCATCGCGATGCCGCCGCGGGCGGGCGGCTGTCTCCCGATATGGACGAGGCCGTTCGCACCCTGGTCGAGGAGGAGGCCGCCCTGCTCGGCGGCGCCGACCGCGAGGAGCTGGTTGCGCGGATGATGCGCGACACGGTCGGCCTCGGGCCGCTGGAGGAGCTGCTCGCCGACCCCGCTGTCGAGGAGGTGATGGTCAACGGCCCGGACCGCGTCTACGTCGAGCGCCGGGGGCGAGTTGAAGCCACGGCAATCTCCTTCGCCGGGGAGGAGGAGCTGCGAAACGCGATCGAGCGGATCCTCGCCCCGCTGGGGCGGCGGGTCGACGAGTTGAGCCCGATGGTCGACGCCCGGCTCGCCGACGGCTCGCGGGTCAACGTGGTGATCCCGCCGCTGGCGATTGACGGCCCGGCGCTCTCGATCCGGCGCTTCGGCGGCCGCCGGCCGGGGCCGGGAGAGCTGGTCGAAATGGGCTCGCTGACGCAGGCGCAGTGTGAGTTGCTGGAGGCGGCGGTGCGCGAGCGGCGCAGCGTCCTGGTCAGCGGCGGCACCGGCTCGGGCAAGACGACGATGCTGAACGCGATCTCCAGCTTCATCGCCGAGGGCGAGCGGGTGGTGACGATCGAGGACGCGGCCGAGCTGCGCCTGCAGCAGGCCCACGTGGTCCGGCTCGAGAGCCGGCCGCCGAGCGTCGAGGGCGGGGGCGAGGTGACGATCCGCGACCTGTTGCGCAACGCGCTGAGGATGAGGCCGGACCGGATCGTGATCGGCGAGGTCCGCGGCGCCGAGGCGCTTGATCTCCTGACCGCGCTCAACACCGGCCACGACGGCGCTCTCTCGACCGTCCACGCCAACTCCCCGGCTGACGCGCTGGGCCGGATCGAGACGCTGGCGCTGATGGCGGGGGTCGGGCTTCCGCACGGGGCGATCGCCGCGCAGGTGCGGCGCGGCATCGATCTCGTCGTCCATCTCGAACGCGGCGCCGACGGCACGCGTCGGGTGCGCGAGATCGCCGAGGTAGCGGAGGCGTGAGCGGGCTGGGGGCGCTGCCGACTCTGCTCGGCGCTGGGGCCGGCGGCCTGCTTGCCCTGGCCCTGCGCGAGGCGCTGCTCGCCAGCCCGGCCGCATTGCGCTGGCTGCGGCTTGCGCTCGAGCCGTTGCGCCGGGCCGGGCGCGAGGGCTACGCGCCCTCGACCAACGAGCGCCGCCGCCTCGCCGCCTTGGGCGCCGGGGCCGCGGTCTTGTGCGGCTGGCTTGCCGCCGGCATTGAGCTGGCGCTGCCGCTTGCCGTCGCCGGGCCGGCGCTTGCCGCCTGGGCGATCTCAAGCCGCCGTCGCCGCTATCGCCTCGCGGTCGAGCGGGCGCTTCCCGCCGCCGCCTCGGCGATCGCCGACTCGTTGACGGCCGGCCGCTCGCTGCGAGCCTCATTGCCCGCCGCCGCGGCCTCCCTCGACGGGCCGCCCGCGGTCGAGCTGGCCCGGATCGGCGCCGAGCTTGAGCTGGGGGCGCCGACCGCGGTCGCGATCGGCGCCTGGCAGCGGCGGATGCGCTCGGCCCGGGTCGATGCCTTCTCGGCGGCGCTGCTCAGCCAGCGCCTGGCGGGCGGCGACCTGGCCGGCCTCTTGCGGCGCTTCGCTGACGGCGCGGCGGAACGCGACCGGGCGGCCGAGGACGCCAAGGCGGCTACCTCGCAGGCCCGCTTCACCGGCCTTCTGGTCGTCGCGATGCCGACTGGGGGAGCGCTCTTCGCCGAGTTGATCCAGCCTGGTTTTCTCGCCAAGGTCCTCGGCGCGCCGGCCTCGGCTGTCTTGCTGGCGCTTGCTGCGGGACTGCAGCTGGCCGGGTTCGTCGCGATCCGGCGGCTCTCGCGGGTGGTCGAGTGACCGCGGCCGCGCTGCTCTCCGCGGTTGCGGTGCTGCTTGCCTTTGCCGCGCTGCGGGAGCTGCTCAAGGGTCGGAAGCGAACGGAGGCTTCCTCGCTATTCGGTTCCGCCTTGCGTGGCCGCCCAGCAGCGGCGGCCCTGCGCCTTGGCCTGCCGGAGCGGATCTCGCGCTCGGGGCTCGGATCGCGCTTCCCGTTGCCCGCAGTCCTCCTAGCCAAGCTCGCCGGCGCCGTGCTTGGCGCGATCGCCGCCTCGCTTGCCGCGCCCGCCGCGCCGGGACGGCTCGCGATTCTGGTTGCGGCCGGGATGCCGATCGCGGGCTTCATGGCGCCCGACGCGCTGTTGGAGCGCGAGGCAAGGCGGCGTCGCCGGCGCCTGGTCGGCGCCTTGCCCGACGCCCTCGACCTGCTCGCCGTCGGCGCCACTGCCGGCCGCAGTCCCGCCGTCGGCTTCGAGGAGGTCGGCCGGGGAGGGGGCGGCCCGCTCGCCGAGGAGCTGCGCCTGACGGTCGCCGAACTCGCCTGCGGCGAGCCGATGTCGGCCGTGCTGGCAGCGCTGCGCGCGCGGATCCCCGGCAGCGAGATCTCAACCCTGGCCGCCTCGATTGAGCGCTCGCGCCGGTTTGGATCGCCCCTTGCCGAGCAGCTGCGGCGCCAGGCAGGCGCCCTGCGCCGCGATCAGCGCCGGCTGGTCGAGGAGCGCGCGGCGCGGGCGGCGCCGAAGATCCAGCTCGTCGTCGCCCTCGTCCTCGTGCCCTCGGTGCTGCTGATGATCGCCGCCGGCCTGATCGCCAACGCCGGCTCGCTGCTGGGCGGCTTCTAGTTACTCGACCGACTCGTCGTGCAGCCGCTTGGCGACGGCGGCGGAGGCGGCGCAGACCATGTCGAGGTCGGCGGCGTTGTCCTTGTGGCCGTGGATGTAGCAGCAGAGGGTGCCGTCGACGAGCTCGAAGGCGAACTTCTTCGGCGCCTGATCGGTCAGCCAGACGATGAAGGTGGGGGAGAAGAGCTGGCGCAGCCAGACCTCGTCCTGCTCTTTGCCAGCGAAGATCTCGTACTTCTTGTCGAGCACCTCGCTCTCCAGCTTGACCCGCTCTTTGGAGCGGCGGAAGGCGTCCTCGAGCTTCTCCAGGGCGCGAAAGCCGAACTTCTGCTGGCAGTAGAGCTCGGGCACGTGCGCGGCGCTCTCGGGCAGCTCGATTAAGCCCAGCGTGTACTTGTAGTAATTGGTCTCGCGGTTGCCCTCGCTGTCGGTCGATTCCTCCTCGTAGGTGTAGAGGGCGAGGGTGCCTTCGATGCCCTCGGCGAGCTGGCCGCTGAAGGTGTGCTCGGCGTAGCGATCGTCGCCCTTGCGCAGCAGCGGCGTCACCGGCGGCAGCATCGAGCGGCCACCGAGCTCCAGCCCACGCTGTTTGGCGTAGAGCTGGAAGAAGTCTTCGGCCGCCTTGGCGTCGGCGATCGCGAAGACGATGATCAGGGCGAGGACAAAGACGCCGACCGCGGCGACCAAGCCCAGCACCGGGCCGACGAAGGCGCCGGCGGCGCCGCCGGCGAGGACCATGCAGACCGCGATCGCGATCCAGGTCACGGTCTTGCCCATCAACCGCTTGAAGTGCATCCCGCGCAGATCGTTGGCGTCGTCGACGACGGGGGCGGGCTTGGCGCTGGCCTCTTTGGGCTCTGTGGGCTCGTTCATAGCGGGGAACCTATCGCGCCGGTTGCAAATGGGCTTGCAGAGGGACGCTGTGTTGCAAAGTGGGGGAGAGTGGGTTATGGTGGCGCTCGAGTTGAAGCCCAGGACCGGGGTGGTGAGGCTCCTCCCACCTCATCACTCCGGTCCTAACTCTTTCCCGCCCCTCCCGCAGAGAAAGGAACGACCGCGGTGGCTTTTCGGGGTATCTACGAGCACAGTCTCGATTCCAAGGATCGCCTCACCGTTCCCTCCCGGTTCCGTGCGGCGCTCTCCGATGGGATTGTTCTGTCGAAGGGCTTCGACCCCTGCGTCTGGCTGCACACGACCGACGAGTTCGAGCAGCTCTCCGACCGCTTCCTCTCGCCGCACAGCCCCTTCGGCCGTGACGCGCGCCGCCTTCGCCGCCGCTTTCACGGTGGCTCCTTCGACGAGAAGCTTGATTCCGCCGGCCGCATCCGCGTGCCGAAAGCGCTGCTCGAGCACGCCGGCCTCGACGGGGCCTGCGTCGTGATCGGCGCCGGTGAGTACCTAGAGATCTGGAACGCCGAGGCTTGGGCCAAGCAGGAGGAAGAGCTCGACGCCGAGGCGCCGGAGATCGCCGAGGGCCTCGCAACCGCTGGGGCGCCTGAGTGAGATGCGAGCCCTGGCCGCCCATGCACCGAGCCCAGCTCTGACGAGCGCCACTCTTATCTATATGCCGACCGAGCACAAACCAGTCCTCGCCGCCGAGCTGACCACCCTGCTCGCCCCGCAGGCGGGGCAGACGGCGGTCGACTGCACCTTTGGCGGCGGCGGCCACGCCCGCCTGATCGCCGAGCGGCTGGGCCCGGCCGGAACCCTGATCTGCATCGACCGCGATCCCGCCGCCGAAGCGCGATTCACCAAGTTTGCAGCGGAAACGCCGTGCCAGACCCGCTTCATCGGCGCCGAGTTCGCGGCAGGGCTTCGCACCCTTGGCGGCGAAGGCATCTCCCCAGACATGATCTACATGGACCTGGGAATGTCTTCGATGCAGGTGGACGCTTGGCAGCGGGGGTTCTCCTATTCCTATGACGCGCCGCTCGACATGCGGATGGACTCGCGCCAGGAGTTCGACGCCGCCGACCTCGTCAACGAGTGGCCCGAGACGCGGATCGCCCAGGTCCTGCGCAACTTCGGCGAGGAGCGCTTCGCCGGCGGCATCGCCCGGGAGATTGTCCGCCGCCGGCCGCTCAGCACCACCTCAGAGCTGGTCGACGCGATCAAAGCCGGGATGCCGGCCTCCGCCCGGTTCGGCGGTGGCCATCCGGCCAAGCGCAGCTTCCAGGCGATCCGGATCGCCGTCAACGGCGAGCTCGACTCGATCGACGAAGCGCTGCCCCTGGCCTGGGACGCCCTCGCGGTCGGCGGCCGGCTCGGCGCGATCTCCTTCCACTCGCTGGAGGACCGCCGCGTCAAGCAGTTCCTCGCCGAGAAAGCCCGCGGCTGCATCTGCCCGCCGGAGCTGCCGATCTGCGTTTGCGGCCACGAGCCCGAGGCCGAGCTGCTGACCCGCCGCGCCGTCGCGCCCGGGCCGGAGGAGTCGGCCGAGAACCCACGCTCGCGCTCGGCCCACCTGCGGGTCGCGGTCAAGATTGCCGACGCTGACGAGGTCGAGAGCTGATGGCTGTCGCCGCTCCCGCCCGCAAGCTTGCCCCGGCAACCGCGCCCGCCCGCAAACCGGCCCCGGCACGCAAATCGCCTCCCGCCCGCAAAGCCGCGACCCGGACCGTGCGAGCCGGCGCTGCCGCTCCCGCCCGTCGCGCTCCCGCCCGCACTGCCCCGGCCAGGCCTGCCCGCACTCCGCAGCGTGCCCGGCCCAAACCGAAACGAGCCCCCGGCGGCCAGCTGATCCCGGTCGCCTTCGGGCGCACTGCCGGCGCCGTCCGCCACCTGCCGGACTCCGGCCTTGTGGTCAGGATGACCCGCGGGCGCGCCTGGATCGGCGTCCTCGGCGTCCTCCTCGTCGGCATCGTCGCCCTCAACGTCGCCACCCTCAGTTTCGCCGCCTCTTCCGGGCACATCGAGCAGAACATCCAGGCGCTGGAACAGGAGAACTCGCTGCTGAGGAACCGCGACGCGCAGATTTCGGGCGCCCCGCGGATTCGCGACGAGGCCGCCGGGCAGGGGCTGATCATGCCCAGCGCCGACCTGACCACGGTCGTCCACGCCGGCCCGCACGACATCGCCAATGCCGCGCAGCGCCTTGCCGCCGCGGGCTCGGGCTAGGAGAGCAACCGCGCGATGCGCTTGATCGAGCGAAGGATCGGGCTCCTGTTCGCCGGCTTCCTGCTCTGCTTCCTGGTCATCATCGGCCGCGCTTTCTGGTTGCAGGGGGTGCAGGGGGCGCAGCTCGCCTCCGAGGCGATCTCCCAGCAGACCGAATCGATCGCCCTGCCCGGGCTGCGCGGCAGCGTCCTCGACCGCCACGGCAAGCCGTTGGCCTCGTCTGAAGACGCGGCGACGATCTTCGCGGTGCCGCCAGAAGTGACCCAGCCGGCGAAGGCCGCCGAAAAACTGGCGCCGATCCTCGGCCTGACCAAGAGCAAGGCGCTGAGCGAGGTGACGGCGGAAACGACCTACTCGGTGCTGGCCCACGAAGTTGATCTGCCGACCGCGCAGCGGATCGCGCGCCTCGACCTGCAGGGGATCGGCCAGGACCCCGACAGCCGCCGCACCTACCCGCAGGGCGAACTGGCGGGACAGGTGATCGGTGTCGTCGGCAGTGAAAACCAGGGGCTGACGGGCCTCGAGGCCGGTGAGGAATCTGTGCTGCGCGGGACCGACGGCGAACGGCGCATCGTCAAAGACGCCCACGGCGACTCGATCCGGCTCGACACGGTGACCGAAGCCAGCAACGGCGAGAACATCCAGACCACACTCGACCCGGCGATCCAGGCCAAGACCGAAAGCGTGCTCGGCGAAGTCGCCGAAACCTACGCGCCCAAAGACGCGACCGCGATCGTGATGGACCCGCGCAACTCGCAGGTGCTGGCAATGGCGAACTGGCCACCGGTCGACCCCAGCGATCTCTCCGAAACAAGCTCGGAAGACCTCCTCAACAAGGCGACCGGGTTCACCTACGAGCCGGGCTCGACCTTCAAGGCGTTCACCGTCTCCGCCGCCCTGCAGGAAAAACTGGTGACCCCGGAAACGACCTTCACGCTGGCGCCGTCGATCCAGGTCGCCGACCGCACGATCGAAGACGCCGAGCCGCGGCCGACGGTGACTCTCAGCGTCGCCGAAATCCTCTCCCACTCCTCCAACGTGGGCGCGGTGACGATCGGCCTGGAGCTGGGCAAAGAGGTCTTCAGCAAATGGATCGACCGCTTCGGCTTCGGCCGCCCGACCGGCGTCCAGTACCCGGCCGAGGAGCAGGGCATCGTGCCCAAGCTCGATGAATACTCGGGCTCGACGATGGGCAACCTGCCGATCGGCCAGGGCGTCTCGGTGACCCCGATGCAGATGGCGGCCGGCTACACCGCGATCGCCAACGGCGGCATCCTCCGCCGCCCGCAGCTGATCGAGAAGATCGGCGGCGAACCGGTGCACGAGCCGAAGGGTCACCGGGTGATCGAACCGGAAGTGGCCGCGCAGGTGCGGACGATGCTGGAAGGGGTGCTGGCGCCCGGGGGAACAGCCTCCGAGGTCAGCGTTCCCGGCTACTCGCTCGCCGGCAAGACCGGAACCGCGCAGGTGGCTGAAAACGGGACTTACTCCGAAACCAAATTCGTCGCTTCGTTCATCGGCTTCGCGCCGGCACAGGACCCGCGGCTGCTGGTGGCTGTGATTGTCGATCAGCCGCAGGGGGACATCTACGGCGGCTCGGTCGCGGCCCCGGCGTTCGGGCGGATCGCGGCCTTCGCGCTGCCCTATCTCGGTGTGCCGCCGCAGTAGGGGAGAATCGCCCGCGTGAGATTGCGTGAGCTGATCGCGGGCGCCGAGGTGGCAGCGACCCGCGGCGATCTGGATGTTGAGCTTTCGGCTCTTGCTTACGACAGCCGAAAAGTTGCTCCGGGCACGCTCTTTTTCTGCGTGCCCGGGGGGAAGGTCGACGGGCATGAGTTCGCCGCGGCTGCCGTCGAGGCTGGGGCCTCGGCGCTCGTCGTTGAGCGGGAGCTGGATCTGGCTGTCGCCCAGGTCGTCGTCGCCGACACGCGGGCGGCGATGGCGCCGCTGGCGGCTCGGTTCTGGAGCGATCCGACCAAGGAGCTGAAGGTCGTTGGGATCACCGGGACCAACGGCAAGACGACTACGGCATTTCTGTTGGAGGCGATCCTTGAGCAGGCTGGGATTCAGACAGGCTTGCTGGGGACGGTGAAGCAGGTCGTGGGCGGGGTGGAGGAGCAGGTGGAGCGGACCACTCCCGAGGCGATCGAGCTGCAGGCGACTTTCCGGCGGATGCTGGAGTCCGACGACGAGGCCTGCGTGATGGAGGTCTCCTCCCATGCCCTGGCCCTGCACCGAGCCGACGCGATCGAGTTCGAGGCAGCGCTGTTCACCAACCTGACCCAGGACCACCTCGACTTCCACGCCGATATGGAGGACTACTTCCAGGCCAAGCGGATGCTGTTTGAGGCCGGGCCCCGGGCTGCGATTGTCAACCTCGATGACCCCTCTGGCCGCCGTCTGGCCGGAGAATTCGAGTGCCTGACCTTCTCGGCCGAGGGCTCTGGCGCTGACTTCGTTGCTCATGACATCGCCTTCGACGTCGCCGGGGCTCGCTTCGCGGTCGACGGCCCGGAGGGATCAATTGAGATCGAGACGGCGCTGCCGGGGCATTTCAACGTCTCCAACGCGCTCGGCGCCTTCGCCGCCGCGCTCTCGCTTGGGGTCGATTCTGAGTCGGCCGCTGCCGGGCTGGCCGCCGCCGGACGGGTTCCCGGCCGTTTCGAGCCGATCGCCGAGGGCCAGGACTTCGCGGTCCTGGTCGACTACGCCCACACCCCGGACTCGCTGGAGAACGTGCTGCTGGCAGCGCGGCGCCTGACCGAGGGGCGAGTGATCTCCGTCTTCGGCGCCGGCGGCGACCGCGACCGCGACAAGCGGCCGAAGATGGGGCGGGCGGGGGCCGAGCTCTCCGACCTGGCGATCGTCACCTCCGACAACCCGCGCTCGGAGAGCCCGGAGGCGATCATCGCCGAAGTCGTCGACGGCATCGAAGATGCCGACGGAGTCGAGGTCGAGCCCGACCGCCGCGCCGCGATCCGCCTCGCCTTGGGACGGGCGCAGGCCGGCGACACGGTTGTGATCGCCGGCAAGGGCCACGAGCAGGGCCAGGAGTTCGAGGACGGCCGCAAGCTGCCCTTCGACGACCGTGCGGTCGCCCGCGAGGAGCTGGCCCGCCTGTGAACCTGAGCGCGGAGCAGATCGCAGCGGCGATGGGGGCGGAGATCTTCTGCGAGGGAAGGCCTGGATCGCCGCGCCGCGCCACGATCGGCTCAGCCGACACCGGCGTCGGCGACCTCTTTTTCGGCCTGCGCGGCGAGAACGTCGACGGCGGCGAGTTCGCTTCCGCCGGAATCGCCGCCGGGGCCTGGGGCGTCGTCGTCAACCCCGGTCGAGCGGTTGGCCTCGATGGGGGCTGGGTTTTCGCCGCCGATGATCCTTTGGCGGCGCTGCAGGCGCTGGCGCACACTTGGCGACGGCATCTGGGGGCTCGCGTCGTCGGCGTCACCGGCTCGGTCGGCAAGACCTCAGTCAAGGACATTGCCCGCGCGCTCCTGCCCGGATCCGTTCACGCCAACCGCGAAAACCTCAATACCGAGATCGGCTTGCCGCTGACCGTGCTCGAGGCGCAGGACGGAATCGACACCCTCGTGCTTGAGATGGCGATGCGCGGCGCCGGCCAGATCGCCGAGCTGGGGGCGATCGCCGAACCCGAAGTCGCGGTCATCACCAATGTCGGCCCGGTCCACGTCGAGCTGCTGGGCTCGATCGCGGCGATTGCAGCAGCCAAGGCGGAGATCCTGGCGGCGCTGCCCGCGGACGGGGTGGCGATCGTCCCGGTCGAGGCGGGTGAGCTGGAGCCCCACCTGGCCCAGGCGCCGAGCCTGCTCCGCTTTGGCCCGGCAGGAGATGTCTTCGCCGTCGAGCAGAAAGTCGAGGGGGGCGTGACCGAGGCCCTGATCGAGACGCCGGCCGGGCGCCAGGCGTTTCATTTCCCCTTTGCCGAGGCCCACAACCTGACCAACGCGCTGGCTGCGATCGCGATCGGCGTCGCCCTGGAGGCGCCGCTGGCCGAGATGGCCGACCGCGCTGCGAATGTAGGCTTTTCCCGCTTTCGGGGTGAGCGCCTCGATCTGGGCGAAGGAATCATCCTCGTGAACGACTGCTACAACGCCAACCCGGTCTCGATGCGCGCGGCGCTCGATCATTTGGCTTCGCTGGGGGCAGGCCGCACGCTCGCCGTGCTGGGCGAGATGGCCGAGCTCGGCCCCGGCGCCGCCGGCTACCACCGCGAAGTCGCCGACCACGCCCGCGCCCACGGCCTCGACGTCCTGGTCGGGGTCGGCGAGCCGGCCCGCGACTACGACCCGGACGAGCTGGTCGGCACCCCCGAGGACGCCGCCGAGCTGCTGGTCGAGCGGCTCGAACCCGGCGACGCGATCCTGGTCAAGGGCTCGCGCTCGGCCGGCCTCGAGGCCGTCGCCGAGAGCCTCGCGGAGATGATCTGATGGGCGAGGTACTGATCGCCGGGATGGCGGCGATGTTGATCTGCATCTTCCTCGGGCCCAAGTTCATCGAGTACCTGCGGGTACGAGAGTTCGGCCAGAACATCCGCGAGGACGGCCCCGAGGGGCACCACGCCAAGGCCGGCACGCCGACGATGGGCGGGCTGATCGTCTTCGCCTCGATCTGTGTCCCCTACCTGGTCCTCTCCGACCGCGACGCCCAGAGCCTGGCCGTCTTTGGCGTCGCCATCGGCTGCGCCGCGATCGGCTTTGCCGACGACTTCATCAAGATCGTCAAACGCCGCTCACTCGGCCTCTCGGCCCGCTGGAAGCTGCTCTTCCAGCTGATCCTGGCGCTTGGCCTCTGGTGGGTGGCCCGCCACGAGGTCGGCCTTGAGCCGGTCCTCTACTTCCGTATCGGCCACGGCAGCGTCGACCTCGGGCCGGTTCTCTACTTCGTCCTCGTCTTCCTCGTGATCGCCGGCACTTCTAATGGGGTCAACCTGACCGACGGCCTCGACGGCCTCGCCGCCGGCTCCTGCGCCATCGTCCTCCTCGCCTACACCGCGATCGCCTTCGTCACCAACGAGCAGCAGAACCTGGCCCTGCTCTCGGCCTGCCTGGTCGGCGCCTGCGTCGGCTTCCTCTGGTTCAACGCCTTCCCGGCCTCGATCTTCATGGGCGACACCGGCTCGCTCGGCTTGGGCGGGGCGATCGGGGCGCTGGCGGTGATGACCCAGACCGAGGTGTTGCTGATCATCATCGGCGGCATCTTCGTGATCGAGGCGCTCTCGGTCGCGATCCAGGTCTTCTCTTTCAAGACCTTCCGTCGCCGCGTCCTGCTGATGGCGCCGCTCCACCATCACTTCGAGATGATGGCCTGGTCGGAGACGAAGATCATGCTGCGGTTCTGGATCATCGCTGCGGTGTGTTCGGGGATTGGGTTCACGCTGTATCAGCAGAGCATCGGGCGGTAGCGCGCACGGGGTGGTGGCCGGGAGGTGGGTGCCCCTCGGCGGAGACCGTTTCGACTCGGCAATAGCGCTGATGCGAAGAGTGGTCTCTGCACCAGTCTCCGGCGAGGGGCACCCACCTCCTTCCCATCGTGCGTGCCGGGTCCGTGGAGGAGGGGTGAGCCGTGCTGGGGATTCCGATGTGTGGACAGTTCCGCGCGGGAATCGTGATGAAAAATTTGCGAAGTGCGCGCCACTCGCGCGCTCGGGACTCGTACCGTCGCGACATGTCTCCGGCGGCAGCACTGCCAAGCTTTTCCGATCCCAGCATTCTCGCGTTCGGAGCCGCGATGGGCGGGTTTTTGGCCAATACGATGGCTCGCGCGTTGGGGCGAGACCACGCTGTCCGCGTGCGGTGGTCGCTCGAAGGGACGTATTACGGGACGGCGATTGTGCTTGGCGCGTACCTGCTCGTGAACGCACGCGAAGCAGGTATTCTCTAAGAAATGCGGCGTTCCTGGACAATTCCGATGGGCATTGCGTACGGGATCATGTTCCCGCTTATATTGCTCGGTGAAGCTCACGATTGGAGTCGTGCGGCCGTTTGGTGGCCATGCGTCGTTGTCCTTGGCGTGACGACGATCCTCCATGTGCTGATGGGTGAGAAGGAAAGAGAAAAGCGCCAGGCTCGCATTGAGTCTGAGCGTCGCCGCTCGGCCGAATAGCTCCGAGCCAGCACAGACAGGACACAGGCCCCTGGCTCGCGAAGCTAGGGGTATGAGCGCGCCGCCTCCCAGAAAGCTTCGGCCGAAGTTGCCTGAGGGGCCGTTTCTGGTCGTTGGGCTGGCTCGCTCCGGCTGCGCCGTTGCTCGGTTTCTGGCCGGTCGGGGGGAGGTCGTCCGGGGAGTCGATTCTGGGCATCCCTCAGGCACGGCAGGGCTGGGGGAGGTTGGCGTCGAAGTGGTCCTGGATGCGGATGGAATTGCACTCTTGGACGGGACGCGAACCGTCGTCAAGAGCCCGGGCGTGCCCCGGGAGGCGCCGGTGATCGCTGCCGCTCTGGAGCGGGGGATCGACGTCGTCGGCGAGCTTGAGCTTGCCTGGCGGGCTGTGCCGAACCGGTTCGTCGCCGTGACCGGGACGAACGGAAAGACGACTACGGTCGAGCTGCTCGGGCACGTTTATCGGACCGCGGGCGAGCCCGTCGCCGTCGCCGGCAACGTCGGCACGCCGCTCTCGGAGCTGGCCGGCGAGGTTGAACCCGATGCCACTGTGATCTGCGAGGCGTCCAGCTTCCAGCTCGAGGACAGCATCGCCTTCGCCCCCGAGTGCGCGGTCTTCCTCAACCTTGCTCCCGATCACCTCGATCGCCACGCCGACCTCGGCGCCTACCTCGACGCCAAGCTGCGGATCTTCGCCAGCCAGGGCAATGACGACATCGCGATCTTCAACGGCGATGACCCCTCGTTGGCGGAGGTCGACCTCGGCGGCTGCGCCCGTCGTATCTCCTTCTGCGTCGGCGCTGGGCCCGATTGCGAGGTCTCGCTCGCCGAGGGCACGATCTTCTACGACGGTGAGCCGCTGCTCCCGGTTGGGGAGCTGGGGATCCTCGGCGAGCACAACGTCGCAAACGCGATGGCCGCCGCGGCCGCCGCTCTGGCGATGGGGCTCGACCGCGACGCCGTCCGCGACGGGCTGCGCAGCTTCGCCGGGGTGCCGCACCGGCTCGAGCCGGTCGCCGAGCTCAACGGAATCCGCTTCGTCAACGACTCGAAGGCGACCAACGTCGCCTCGGCTGTTGTCGGCCTACGCGCCTTCGCCGGCGGCGTCCACGCGATCCTTGGCGGCAGCGAGAAGAACGACGACTTCCGGCCGCTGGTCGAGCCGATCATCGAGCGCTGCGTCGCCTGCTACCTGATCGGCGCCGCCGCCGACCGCCTCGCCGAGGAGCTTGCCGGGGTGGTGGCGCGCGGGGTCGAGCTGCGCCGCTGCGAAGACCTGCGCGACGCCGTGCACAGCGCCGCCGCGGCGGCGTCGCCCGGCGACACCGTCCTGCTCTCGCCTGCCTGCGCCAGCTTCGACTCCTTCGAGAACTTCGAGCGGCGCGGCGAGCGCTTCCGCCAGTTGGTCGAGGCCCTGGCATGAGCACCCGCGCCATCGCTCTCGACCGCCCAGCCAAGCCGCGCAAAGCGGCCGCCAAAAAGAAGAAGGCCCGCGCCGCCGCCCCCAGCGCTGAGTACAACATGCTGCTGACCGCGACCCTCTGCCTGCTCGCGCTCGGCGCGGTGATGGTCTTCTCGGCCAGCTCGACCACCCAGGTGCTGAGCAACGGCGGCCTCGCCAACAGCGCCTTCTACCTGAAGCGGACGCTGATGTTCGGCGCCTTCGGCCTGCTGGTCATGCACCTCACCGCTCGCCACGGCCTGGTCCTGATCCGCCGCCTGACCCCAGCGATCCTCTTCTGCTCGCTCTTCCTCCTGCTCGCGGTGCTGGGGATCGGGACCTCGGTCAACGGCGCCAGCCGCTGGATCGGCTCCGGCTTCCTCCAGATCCAGCCCTCGGAGCTGGCCAAGGTGGCGCTCGTCCTCTACGGCGCAGATCTCCTGGCCAACAAGCCGAAACGGGCGCGCACGCTGCAGGGCTTCATGCCCTTCCTGCTGGTCTCCGCCGTCGCCTGCCTGCTGATCATGGCCGAGCCCGACATGGGGACGACGATGGTGATCGCCTTCTCGGTCGGCGCGACCCTGGTCGCCGCCGGCGCCCGTCCTCGCGACATCGGCCTGATCGCGCTCGGGCTTGGGGTCCTGGCCCTGCTCCTGACCGTGGTCGAGCCCTACCGGATGGCCCGCCTCACCGGCTTCCTGCACCCGGGTTCCGATGCCGCCGGAACCGGCTTCCAGGCGGCGCAGGCGAAGATCGCCCTCGGCTCCGGCGGCATCTTCGGGGTCGGGATCGGCAACGGCGTCCAGAAGGCCTTCTACCTGCCCGAGGCTCACACCGACATGATCTCCGCCGTGATCGGCGAGGAGCTCGGCCTGGTCGGGATCCTCGGCGTCGTCGGCCTCTTCGCGATGTTCGGCTTTGCCGGCCTCAAAGTCGCCCAGAAAGCCAAGGACAACTACGGCAAGCTGCTGGTCGCCGGGCTGACCTCGCTGATCCTGGTCCAGGCGACGATCAACCTCTTCGCGGTGATGGGCCTGGCGCCGCTGACCGGGGTGCCGCTGCCCTTCGTCTCCTACGGCAACAGCAGCCTGCTGGCGACGCTCTTCGCGGTCGGCCTGATCCTCAACGTCGCCCGCGGGGGCACCGCCGCCGCAGCGTCATCGGGGCGGTCTGCCGGCGCTGGCAAACTGCGCGTCGTCGAAGGCGGGCGCACGCCTGCGCGCGGAAGGAGTCGATCGAGCAGTGCCAAAAAACGTAAAAGTGGTGGTAGCCGCGGGGGGAACGGCAGGGCACGTAGTGCCAGCCATGGCGGTCGCCGCCGAGCTTAGAGCCAGCGGCGCCGAGGTCTCCTTTCTCGGCACCCGCGAGCGGATCGAGGCCGAGCTGGCGCCCGCCGCCGGCTACGAGATCGACTACCTCAAGGTGAGAGGGATCGACCGCCGTAATCCCCTGCGCGCGGCCGGCGCCGTCTTCGAGGCGATCGGCGCCGTGAGCGCGGCGCGGAGCGCAATCCGGCGCCGCGGCGCCGATGTTGTCATGGGCGGCGGTGGCTTCGTCGCCGGTCCGGCTGGCCTGGCCGCCGCCAGCTCGCGCACACCGCTGGTCCTGACCGAGGCCGACAGCCACATGGGCCTCGCCAACCGCCTGCTCGCGGGGCGGGCGCAGCGGGTCTGCCTTGCCTTCCCGATCGCCGGCAGGGAGGGAGAGCGCTATCTGGTCACCGGTCGCCCGGTCCCCGACGCCGTCTTGAGGGCCGACCGCGCTCGCGCCCGCGAGCGCTTCGGGATCGAGCCGGGGGCAAAGGCGCTGCTGGTGATGGGCGGCAGCCAGGGCGCGCGCTCGATCAACCAGGCGACGATCGAGGCCTTCGCCGGCCGCTCGGGACGAGACTTCGACGTGGTCCACCTCGCCGGCCGCCGCGATTACGACGATCTGAGCCAGAAGCTCGCCGGCTCGCCTCACGCCGAGCGCTACACCCTGCTCGCCTACGAGCCCGACCTCGGCGACACCCTTGCTGCCTGCGACCTCGTCCTTGGCCGCTCGGGCGGCTCGATCTTCGAGGTGACCGCGGTCGGGCGGCCGGCGGTCCTGGTTCCGTATCCGCACGCGACGGCCGATCACCAGGGCGCCAATGCCGCCTGGATGGAGAAAGCCGGAGCGGCGATTGTGATCGCCGATGCCGACCTCGACGCCGATCGCCTCGCGAGCGAGGTCGGCGCGCTGCTCGGGGCAGGGGAGAGGCTGGCGGCGATGGCGGCAGCCTCGGCCGTGATCGCCAAGCCCGACGCGGCGCGGCGGATCGCCGACGAGGTCCTGGCGGCGGCACGATGAGCGCGACCGCTCAGAAGCAGGACTGGGCGGCTCGCCGCCTGCACTTCATCGGCATCGGCGGCGCCGGCATGAGCGGCCTGGCCCTCGTCTGCGGCGAGCTCGGCTCGACCGTGACCGGCAGCGACCGCGCCGGCTCCTCTTATATAGACCGCCTGCGCGCCAGCGGCATCGATGCGGTCGTCGGCCATGACGCCGCTGGGCTGCCGGAGGGGGTCGAGGTGGTCGTCTCGACCGCGATCGGCGAGGACAACCCCGAGCTCGCCCTGGCCCGCGAGCGCGACCTGGCCGTCCTGCACCGGGGCGAGCTGCTGGCCCAGCTCTGCGCCGAGAAGCGGCTGATCGCGGTCGCCGGCACCCACGGCAAGACGACGACGACGGCGATGCTGGTCTGGGCGCTGCGCAAGATCGGCGCCGACCCCGCCTTCTTCGTCGGCGGCGAGGTTCCCGGCATCGGCGCCACCGGCACCGCCAACGCCGGCTGGGGCGAGGGCGAGTGGGTCGTTGCCGAGGCTGACGAGAGCGATGCCAGCTTCCTGCGCCTGCGACCGGAGGTCGCCGTCGTCACCAATGTCGAGATGGACCACCACAGCCGCTGGGGCTCGCTGGCCGAGCTGCACCGGGCCTTCCGTGAATTCCTTGAGCCGGCGAGCGGGGCGGTGCTGCCCGCCGATGGCAGCTTGGCCGATCTGCGGCAGGGGGAGGCGCTGGGCTTCGACGCCACGACCCCAGGGCCGGCGCGGGTGCCACTTGCCGTTCCCGGCGCCCACAACCTGCTCAACGCTCGCGCTGCTCTTGCCGCGGTCGAGCTTGCGGGGCTGGATCTGGATGCCGCCGCCAAGGCGCTGGCCGACTTTCCCGGCGTGCGCCGGCGGCTCGAGTTCAAGGGCGAAGCGAAGGGCGCTCGCATATATGACGACTACGCCCACCACCCGACTGAGGTGCGGGCTGCCCTGTCCGCTCTGCGCGAACTCGGGCCAGAGCGGCTGATCGCCGTCTTCCAGCCGCATCTCTACTCGCGGACAAAGGCGCTGACCGAGGAGTTCGGGGCGGCGCTGACGCTCGCCGACGAGGTCGCCGTGCTCGACGTCTACCCGGCCCGCGAGCAGCCGGTCGGCGAGCTGGCGGGAGTCAGCGGCCTGCAGGTGGCGCAGGCCGCGGCCGAGCGGATCGGCGGCAAGCAGGTCTGGTGGCTGCCGACCGCGGAGCGCGCCCGGGTGGCGCTTGCCCCCCAGCTTGCTCCCGGCCAGATCCTGGTCACGATCGGCGCCGGCGACATCTTCAAGCTCGGTGAGCTTTTGGTCGGGGGAGGGAAGGGGGGGTGAACGCTCCTGCCGGCGTTCGCGCCGACTACCCCCTCGCCCGGCTGACGACGGTTCGCACCGGCGGCCCCGCCGACTGGTTCGCCCGGCCCAGGGACGAGGGGTCGCTGCTGGCGATGCTCGCCTGGGCCAAGGACGAGGGCCTGGCGCTGGGGGTGATCGGCTCCGGCTCCAACCTGCTGGTCGCCGACGACGGTTTCCGCGGCCTCGCGATCAAGCTCGATGGCGAGCTGGCGACGATCGAGCGCGACGGCGAGCGGATCCTCTGCGGAGGCGGCGCTCGCCTGCCCTCGGCCTCGGCCAAAGCGGCCGGCTGGGGCCTGGCCGGGCTCGAATTCGGAATCAACATCCCCGGCACCGCCGGCGGCGCGGTGCGGATGAACGCCAATGCCTACGGCGGCCAGCTGGCCAAGGTCCTCGAGTGGGTCGACGTCTGCACCGCCTCGGGCGTTGACCGGCGCACTCCCGACCAGCTTGGCTTTGCCTACCGGAGCTCCAACCTGGCCGAGGGAGAAGTCGTCTCGCGGGCCTCCTTCGGGCTGGCGCCCGCCGAGCCGGAGGCGGTCAAGGCGATGCTTGCCGAGATGCGCGGGAAACGCCGCGAGGCCCAGCCCTCGGGGATCAAGACCTTCGGCTCGACCTTCAAGAACCCCGAGGACGAACGCGCCGAGGGCCGCAGCGCTGGACAGTTGCTGGAGGCGGCCGGCTGCCGCGGGCTGCGCCACGGCGGCGCCCGCTTCTCCGAGAAGCACGCCAACTTCGTCGAGAACACGGGTGAGGCGACGACGGCCGAGGTGCTGGAGCTGATGGCCGAAGGCCGCCGCCGCGTCCACGAGCGCTTCGGGGTCGAGCTGACGCCGGAGGTCCAGGCGCTGGGCGACGTGTCCTGGCCGCAGGGCTGGCAGCTGTGAAGCGGCGTCTGGCAGCGCTCGTCGTCGTCATCGCGGCTCTGGCCGCCACCTACCTCTTCCTGGTCCGCGACACCACCGTCGCCCCCACGGTCGTGCCGAGCCAGCCGACCGCGGTGATCGGCGCCGGCTCAAGTGCGGTCGCCGTCGGCGCCGACGGCGAAATCCTCACCTGGCTGCCGGCGCCCGAAGATGGCAGCCTGCCGCGGCTGCCGCTCTCAGAGCCGCCGAAGGGCGGCCGCTTGCAGGGGCCGGTGCTGCAGCAGGCGCTGGTCCTCGGCGCTACTCCGCCTGCTCTTCGCCAGTACGTCGAAAGCAGCTACTACGGCGAAAGCGGGGTCGACGTCAACCTCAAGGCGGGGATCGAACTGCGCTTTGGCGACGCCTCCCAGGCCGCCCGCAAGTGGCGCGCGGCCGCGGCCATACTCGCCTCTCCGTCCACAATCACGCTCGATTATGTAGACCTGCACGCTCCCGCCCGGCCGACCACCGGGGGCTCTGGGCACACCTTGCCGACCGCGCCCTAGCCGCCGAGGCCCGACTTTGCCTGGATTTGCCCCGATCGGCGCATCCGGCGGGCCAGAGCCACTAATTGCCGCTTTGCAGCAGCTTCTATCAACCCTCCACCCAACCCTCGACCTCAGAGTTAGAATGGACAAAGTCTCAACCTAAACTTGAGACAATCAGCTTGCAGGATGCCCTCCAGCCGTTTGACAGAGGGGGGAGAATGCCTTACGTTGAGCGCAATTTCCAAGGTTGCAACGGATGCTGGAACCCTTAAGCATCCCTGCAGCCTCGGACGAAAAAAGGCTCAACTCAAACGGCAGCCCCCTAAAGGCAGCCGAGCTGGAGAAATCGGGAGATGGAATCCACATACCTCGCGGTCATAAAGGTCGTCGGCGCAGGCGGCGGCGGTACCAACGCGGTCAGTCGCATGGTCGACGCGGGCATCCGTGGCGTTGAGTTCGTCGCGGTCAACACCGACGCCCAGGCGCTGCAGGCCTGCGATGCGGACATCAAGCTTTCGATCGGCCAGGAGCTGACCCGCGGCCTCGGTGCCGGCGGCAACCCCGAGGTCGGGGCGGGCGCGGCAGCTGAGAGTCGCGACGAGATCAAGGAGGCGCTGAAGGGCGCGGACATGGTCTTCGTCACCGCCGGCGAGGGTGGCGGCACCGGCACCGGCTCGGCGCCGGTGATCGCCGAGATCGCCAAGGAAGAGATCGGCGCCCTTACTGTCGGCGCGGTGACCAAGCCTTTCGAGTTCGAGGGCAAACGACGGATGCAGCAGGCGCTCGAGGGCATCGAGAAACTGCGCAACAACGTCGACACCCTGATCATCGTCCCCAACGAGAAACTGCTGCAGGCGGTCGAGCGGCGCACCAGCGTGTTGGAGGCGTTCCGCCAGGCCGACGACATCCTGCGCCAGGGCGTGCAGGGCATCACCGACCTGATCACGATCCCCGGCCTGATCAACCTCGACTTCGCCGACGTGCGCACGATCATGCGCGACGCCGGCTCGGCTCTGATGGGCGTCGGCTCGGCCTCCGGCGAGGCCCGCGCCCTCGACGCCGCCAAGGCGGCGATCACCTCGCCGCTGATCGAGGAGTCGATCAAAGGCGCGACCGGGATGCTGCTGAACATCACCGGCCCCGAGGACCTCGGCCTGTTCGAGGTCAACGAGGCGGCGCAGCTGGTCCAGGCCGAGGCCGACGACAACGCCAACATCATCTTCGGCTCGGTCGTCGACCAGTCGATGAAAGACGAAGTCCGCGTCACCGTGATCGCCACCGGCTTTGAGGGTTTCGAGCTGCTGGCCCGCTCGCCGCAGCGGGTCCGCCGCCGCTACGAGGCAAAGCCGCGGATCTCGCCGGACGACACCGACATCCGCAAACTTCGGGTTTCGGATGACGACATCGAAGTACCGGGTTTCCTCAAAGACTAGTTTCAGCGACTGGCTCTCAAGGGGGTGTCGGGGGATCCTCCTCCCGCCGCTTCGCGGGAGTTCGTGAGGAGGATCCCCCGACACCCCCTCGTGGGGCGGGCAGCGAATAGCCTTGGAGGTCGTGGCCGAGCTTCGTCGCACTCCTCTCTATGAGCAGCATGTTGGGCTCGGGGCCAAGTTGGTTCCTTTTGCCGGATGGGAGATGCCTATCCAGTACGAGGGGATCCTTGAGGAGCACTCGGCTGTGCGGACCCATGCCGGGATGTTTGATGTCTCTCATATGGGCGAGGTGGAAGTTGAGGGGCCCGGGGCGCTTGCCTTTTTGCAGCGGGTGCTCTCGAATGACGTTGCTGCGATTGCGGTGGGGGGCGCTCAGTACTCCTGCCTTTGCAACGAGGAGGGTGGCGTCCTTGACGACCTCTTCACCTACCGGCTCGGCGGCGACCGCTTCCTGATCGTCACCAATTCGGCCAACCACGAGGCCGACCTGGCCTGGCTTGGCGCTCACAGCCGCGACCTGGACGTCTCGATCCGCGACGTCGCCGACCGTTACGCGA
Organism: uncultured Conexibacteraceae bacterium; assembly: GCA_964401995.1. Lineage (GTDB taxonomy): Bacteria > Actinomycetota > Thermoleophilia > Solirubrobacterales > 70-9 > DATCBF01. Next base: position 124,501 of record CAYOAP010000004.1, read on the forward strand.
TGCTCGCGGTGCAGGGTCCGCACGCCCGCCAAATCGTCACTGGCGCCCTCGGCATCGAGCTTCCGGCGCGGATGCACGTGGCCCACGCCCGGGTCGGCGGCCGCCCCGCCCTGGTCTGCGGCACCGGCTACACCGGCGAGGACGGGGTCGAGCTGCTGATCGATCCCGAGATCGCGCCGGCGATCTGGGCCGAGCTGCTCGACGCCGGCGTCGTCCCCTGCGGGCTCGGCGCCCGCGACACGCTGCGGCTGGAGGTCTGCTTCCATCTGCACGGCAACGACCTTTCCCCCGAGCGCAACCCGATCGAGGCCGGGCTCGGCTGGTGCTGCAAGGAGGCGACGGGCTTCATCGGCGCGGAGGCGATCGCCCGGGCCAGGGCCGAGGGCCCGGCCGAGAAGCTGGCGCCGTTCAAGATCGAGGGCGTCGGCATCGCCCGCCAGGGCAACCCGGTCCTGGCCGGCGGCGAGCCGGCTGGCGTCGTCACCTCCGGCACCTTCTCGCCCTCGCTTGAGATCGGGATCGGGATGGCCTACGTGCGCGCCGGCCTGGCCGAGCCCGGGACCGAGGTCGAGATCGATGTGCGCGGCAAGCATCGCCCCGCCCGGATAGCTTCCAAGCCCCTCTACTCGAAGGAGAAGTGACGTGCCCGAGGCCAGCTACCCCGATGACCTGCGCTACCACCCCGAGCACGACTGGGCCCGGATCGAGGGCGAGGTGGCGACGCTGGGGATCACCTGGTACGCCCAGGACTCGCTGGGCGAGGTCGTCTTCTACGACCCGCCCGAGGTCGGGGCGACGATCGCCAAGGACGCCTCTTACGCCGAGGTCGAGTCGGTCAAGGCCGTCTCCGACGTGATCGCCCCCGTCTCCGGCGAGATCGTCGAGATCAACGAGGCGCTGGCCGACGCGCCGGAGAAGATCAACGAGGATTCCTACGGCGAGGGCTGGCTGGTCAAGGTCAAGCTCAGCGACCCGGCGGAGGCGGATCAGCTGCTGAGCGCGGCCGATTACCGCAATCTGCTGGAAAGCAGCTGAGGAATCCCGGTCCTCTCACTTCCGTAGCCTTCCCCTGGTGACCCGCTACACCTCCGCCACCGCCGGCGACCGGGCTGAGATGCTCGCCGCGATCGGCGTCGACTCGGCCGCCGATCTCTTCGAGCAGATCCCTGAGCCGCTGCGGCTCGGCCGCCCGCTGCGCCTGCCCGACGGGATGAGCGAGGCCGAGGTCTACGAGCGGCTGGCCGAGCTGGCGGGGCGCAACGCCGATGCCGAAGCGCAGGTCTGCTTCGTCGGGGCGGGGATGTACGACCATTACGTGCCGGCGATCGTCGACGCGATCACCCAGCGCTCGGAGTTCCTCACCCCCTACACGCCCTACCAGCCGGAGATCTCCCAGGGCGGGCTGCAGGTGATGTTCGAGTTCCAGACCGCGATGTCGGAGCTGACCGGGCTGCCGGTCTCCAACGCCGGCCTCTACGAGGGGCCCTCGGCGCTGGCCTCGGCCGGCTACCTGGCGATCGGGGCGACCGGGCGCCGCCGCTTCGTCGTCTCCCGCGGCGTCCATCCCCACAGCCGCGAGACGCTCGCCACCTACTCGCAAGGCTACGACGCCGAGGTGGTTGAAGTCGGCCTCGAGGGTGGGGCCACCGACGCCGCGGCGTTGGCCGCGGCCGTCGACGGCGAGACCGCCGCCGTCTTCCTCCAGAACCCCAACTTCCTCGGCGCGGTCGAGGACGTCGAGGCGCTCGGCGCCGCCGCCAAGGAGCACGGGGCGCTGCTGGTTGTCGCCGTCGACCCGATGACGCTCGGCATCCTCAAGCCGCCCGGCGAGTGCGGCGCCGACATCGCCCTCGGCGAGGGCCAGCCGCTCGGCAACCGGCTCGACTTCGGCGGGCCCTCGTTCGGCTTCTTCTGCGCCACCGAGGCGCAGATCCGGCGGATGCCGGGGCGGATCGCCGGCGAGACCGAGGACGTCGACGGCCGCCGCGGCTTCGTCCTCGCCCTGCAGACCCGCGAGCAGCACATCCGCCGCGAGAAAGCGACCAACAACATCTGCACCGCGCAGGCGCTGAATGCGCTGGGGGCGATGGTCCACCTCGCCTGGCTCGGCCGCGAGGGCTTCCGCGAGCTGGGCGAGCTGCTGGTCCAACGAACCGCCTACGCGCGCGAGCGGCTGGCGGCGGTCGAGGGGGTCGAGCTGCTGCACGAGGCGCCCGTCGCGCGCGAGTTCGCCGTCCGCCTCGACGCTCCGGTCGACAGGGTGCTGGAGCGCTGCGCCGAGCGCGGGATCGCCGCCGGCTACCCGCTTGGCCGCGAGTACCCCGAGTTCTCCGACGGCCTGCTCGTCGCGATCACCGAGCGCCGCAGCAAGGGCCAGATCGACGAGCTCGCCGATGCCCTCGGCGCCGCGGTCGCGGCCGAGCGGGCCGGCTCGGAGGCGGGGGTTCGATGAGCCCGGAGACCGAGACGCCGATGCAGCGCGAACGGGCGCAGACGATCTATGAGAAGTCGAAGGCCGGCCGCCGCGCCGCCGTGTTGCCCGAGGCCGGCGTCCCCGAGCGCCCGCTGGCCGAGCTGATCCCCTCGAACCTGCTGCGCTCCGAGCCGCCGCGGCTGCCCGAGATTGCCGAGCCCGAGATCGTCCGCCACTACAACCGGCTCTCGCGCCGCAACTTCGATCTCGACACCGGCTTCTACCCGCTCGGCTCCTGCACGATGAAGCACAACCCGCGGCTCAACGAGCGGGTCGCGGCGCTGCCCGGCCACGCTCGCCTGCACCCGGCCCAGGACCCGAAGCGGGCGCAGGGGGCGTTGGAGCTGATGTGGCTGCTGCAGGAGTCGCTGAGCGAGATCTGCGGCCTGCCCCACGTCAGCCTGCAGCCCTCGGCCGGCTCCCACGGCGAGCTCGCCGGCCTGCTGCTGACCCGCGCCTACCACGCCGATCGCGGCGAAGAGCGGACCAAGGTGCTCGCTCCGGACACCTCGCACGGGACCAACCCGGCCTCGGTGACGATGGCCGGCTACGAGGTGGTCAAGGTCGCGACCAACGAGCGCGGCGGGGTCGAGATGGACGATCTGCGGGCCAAGGTCGATGACGACGTCGCCTGCCTGATGCTGACCAACCCCAACACGCTCGGCCTCTTCGACGAGAACATCGCCGAGATCGCGCGGCTGATCCACGCGGCCGGCGGCACCCTCTACTACGACGGCGCCAACCTCAACGCGGTGATGGGCCACTCGCGCCCCGGCGACATGGGCTTCGACATCGTCCACGTCAACCTCCACAAGTCGTTCAGCCAGCCCCACGGCGGCGGCGGCCCCGGCGCCGGCCCGATCGCCGTCTCCGACCGGATCGAGCCCTACCTGCCGCGGCCGCAGGTGGTCCGGCGCGAGGGCGGCAACGGCCACGGCCCGAGCTACGACCTCGACCACGAGCGACCGAAGTCGATCGGGCGCCTGCGCGGCTTCCAGGGCAACTTCGGCGTCTTCGTCCGCTCCTACGCCTACATCCTCAGCCTTGGCGCCGACGGCCTCGCCGAGGCCTCGGAGACTGCGGTGCTGAACGCCAACTACCTAAAGGCGCGCTTGGCCCAGGGCCGCGCCGGCCAGCGCCTGCCGATCGCCTTCAACCGCCACTGCATGCACGAGTTCGTCCTCTCCGGCAAGCCGATGAAGAAGGAGCTGGGCCTCGCCACCCTCGACCTCGCCAAGCGCCTGCTCGATTTCGGCTTCCACCCGCCGACCGTCTACTTCCCGCTCCTGGTCGAGGAGGCGCTGATGGTCGAGCCGACCGAGACCGAGACCAAGGAGAGCCTCGACGCCTTCGCCGACGTGATCGAGCAGATCCTGGCCGAGGCCGAGTCCGACCCCGAGATCGCCAAGAGCGCCCCGTACACCACGCCAGTCCGCCGCCTAGACGAGGTCAAGGCAACCCGCCGCCCGGTAGTCCGCCAGCCGCTTTAGGCCGACGGGCCTAAAAATGACCCATGAGTTCACTTTTAGGCCCGTCGGCAGATGGTTAGAGGTCGGGCAGCTCCTGCTGCAGCTCGAGGACCGGGGCGAAGAGGTCGCCGTCGCGCTCGATCCGTTTGAGCACGTCGCCGGCCTCGAAGACCAGGAGGCTCGCATCGTCTTTGTCGATTGCCTTTTCGACCTCGTCCCAGCTGACCGGGGTCGAGACCGTCGGCCGCTCGCGGGCTCTTAGCGAGTAGACCGAGATCGTCGTCTTGCGCTGGTGGTTCTGGGACCAGTCGACGAAGACCTTGCCCTCGCGTTCGACCTTTTTCATTTTCGATACGACCAGCTCGGGGGTCTGTTTCTCAAGCAGCTGGGCGATCGCTTTGGCGAACGGTTTGGTCGTCTCGTAGTTGACTTTTTTGGAGTTGAGCGGGATGTAGACCTGCAGGCCCTTCGAGCCCGATGTCTTCGGGAAGCTCTCGACCCCGAAGTGGCCGAACATGTCGCGCAGGCGGATCCCGACCCGGCAGCAGTCGAGGATGTCGGCCGGCGGGCCGGGGTCGAGGTCGAAGGCCAGCACCGTCGGCCGTTTCGGCGCCCGCGCCAGCGAGAGCGAGGGGTGCAGCTCGATCGCCGCCAGCTGCGCCATCCAGACCAGGGTCGGCAGGCCGTCGCAGACGCAGAAGTCGATCATCCCGGCGTGGGGCCCGGCTTCGACCCGGGCCGTCTTCACCCAGTCGGGCCGGTGCTTGGGGCAGCGCTTCTCGAAGAAGGCGGCGTCGAGGTCATCGACGCCTTCGGGGAAGCGCCGCAGGGTCACCGCCCGGCCGCTCAGGTGGGGGATGATCGCCGGTGCTGCCTTGGCGTAGTAGTCGACCATCTCACCCTTGGTGAAACCTGCCTTTGGGTAGATGACCTTGTCGAGGTTGGTGAGCTTTAGCTCACGGCCGTCGACCTCGACCTGGCGGTCGCTGGTCACTTACTTCGAGGATTTCGCTTTGGCGCGCTTGGGCGCCGCTTTTTTCTTCGCCGGCGCCCGCCGTTTCTTCGCCGCCGGCTTGCCCGCCTTGCCCTTGGCCTGGACGGCGGCGATGCTCTGCTCGAGCGCGGCCATCAGGTCGGGCGCCTTGGTCGGGCTGCGCTCCTCGCCGCTTGGGGCCTCGACCACGTCCTTGCCCTCGGCCTTGCGTTCGATCATCGCCAGCAGCTTCTCGCGGTGCTCGTCGCGGTAGAGGCCGGGGTCGAAGCCGCGGGTCAGCGAGTCGATCAGCTGCTCGGCCATCTCGACCTCGCGCTTGGCGACCTTCGGCTTCTCCGAGGGCAGCACCTCCTCCAGCTCGGAGGGCGGCACGACCTCGTCGGCGAAGCGCATCGTGGTCAGGGTGAGGACGCCGTCGGCGGGGCGGATCGCCGCCAGGTGCTCCTTGTTGCGGAAGACGAAGCGGGCGACTGCGACCTTGCCGGCGCCTTCCATCGCCTGGGCCAGCAGCGAGTAGGCCTTTTCGGCGCCGTCGGCGGGGCCGAGGTAGTAGGGGCTGTCGAAGTAGATCGGGTCGATCTCGCCGAGGTCGACGAAGTCCTGAACCTCGATCGCCCGCGTCTTTTTCGGGTCGAGCGAGGCCATCTCGTCCTTGCTCAGGGGCACGTAGCGGTCGGGCGTGATCTCGAAGGCCTTGATGATCTCGTCGTAGGGGACCTCTTCGTCGGTCCCTTCGGCGATGCGGCGGTGGCGGATGCGGGCGCCGTCGGACTCGCGGATCTCGCGCAGGGAGATGCCGCGGCGGGCCACCGCGCTGTACAGCTTGACGGGCACGTTGAGCAGCCCGAAGCTGATCGAGCCACTCCAGATTGCTCTTGCCATCAGCGATTCACCTTGCCGCGATTGTTCCAGGCATCGGCACCCGGCGGTTGGATTGACCATGCCCCGGGACAGCCCTTGCGAAACGTGCGCGATCATGCGCCGGTGCTGTTCGAGCTGCTCGACGTCAGCCTTGCCCGCGGCGACCGCCGTGTCCTCGACTCGGTCAGCGCTGAGATCCCGGTCGGGGCGACGGCGATCGTCGGGCCCTCAGGAGCCGGCAAGTCGACCCTGCTGAGGCTGCTCAACCGCCTCGCCGAGCCCGATGCCGGGACGATCTCCTATCACGGCAAGCCGCTGGCCGGGCTCGATCCGCTGGCGCTGCGCCGCGAGGTCTCACTGGTGCCGCAGCTGCCGGCCTTGCTGGAGGGGACGGTCGAATCCAACCTCGCCTACGCGGCGGGGCTGGCCGGGGAGGAGGTCGAGGCCGAGCGCTGCCTCGGCCTCGCCGGCCTCGACCCCGATTTTGCCGGGCGCGACGTCGCCAAGCTCTCGGTCGGCGAGCAGCAGCGGGCGATGTTGGCGCGCGCCCTCGCCCAGAAGCCCGAGGTGCTGCTGCTCGACGAGCCGACCTCGGCCCTCGACCACGCTGCCCGCGACGCGATCGAGGCGACCCTGGCCGAGCTGCGCCGCGAGCTGGAGATCTCGACCGTCCTCGTCAGCCACGATCCCGAGCAGGCGCGGCGGCTGAGCGAGTGGGTGGTGCGGCTGGAGCAGGGACGGGCGGTCGCCTGCGGGCCGCTGGAGTCGGTGCTGGCGTGAGCACCTCGATCCACGTGACGACGCTGCAGGTCGTCGGCTCGCTGGCCCTGGTCGCGATCGCCGCCGGGGTCTCCTTCTGGCGCCAGGCCGACCTTGAGCGCGATATCGGCATCGCCGCCGTCCGCGCCTTCATCCAGCTGACCGCGATCGGCTACGTGATCAAGCTGATCTTCGAGTCCGACTCGCTGCTCTTCGTCTTTGGGTTGCTGGCGGTGATGGTCCTCTTCGGCGCGCTCACCGCCCGGGGCCGGGCGAAGAAGGTCCCCGACGCCTTCTGGCCGTTGCTGATCGGGCTCGCCGTGGCCGGCGGGACGACGCTGGGCCTGGTCGTCGCGCTCGGCATCTTTGAACCGACGCCGCGCTACCTGGTCCCGGTCGGCGGCATGGTGATCGGCAACGCGATGACCGCCTCGGCCGTCGCCCTCAACCGCCTCGGCGACGAGGTCTCCGACTCGCGGGCGCGAATCGAGGCGACCCTGGCGCTCGGCGCCACCGCCCGCGAAGCCTCGGCCCCGATCGTCCGCCGCGCCCTGCGCTCGGGGATGATCACCCTGGTCGACTCGACCAAGACCACCGGGCTGATCTTCTTCCCGGGGACGATGGTCGGGATGCTGCTGGCCGGCGCCAACCCGACCGACGCCGTCCGCCTGCAGCTGATCCTGCTCTACACCCTGCTCGGCAGCGTCGCGATCGCCGGCCTGATCGCGACCACGCTCGCCTACCGCAACTTCTTCACCCCGGCTCAGCAGCTGCGCGAGCTGGACGCGGGCTGAGCCGGGGCGGTCAGGGCGCGCCGGGGTTGGCGGAGGGGCCGCAGCACCAGCCGTCGATCCGGGGGAAGAAAGCGCCATGTGGCTTGCCGGGGTCGAAGTCGGCGGCGATGCCGTCGATCGCGCGGACGCGGTCGCGGCGGCTGGCCGGGACGAAGATCCACTGGTCGGCGGCGGGCCAGGAGGTCAGCAGCCGGTTCCCGTCGGGGGACCAGGCGAGGCCAGAGAGAACGCCCCGAGCCGCGAAGAGCCTGCGTGTCGAGCGCTGCCCGATGTCGATCAGGTCCACCTCGCTGCGCGGCGCGCCCGCTGGGCCAGCCGGGAGGCCGAGCAGCGCCGCGACCGTCCTGCCGCCGGGGGAGAAGGCCGCCGCGCGCAGCTTCGCCCCGGCCGGCAGCCGGACCTGCTGCGCCGGGCCGAGGCTGAGTCGGCTGGCGAGCTTGCTCAGCGCCAGCGGCCGCAGCCGCAGCGACCGGGGCGAGGCTTCCAGGACCATCGATCCGTTTGGCGCCCAGGCGATCGCGTCGATGCCGTCAAGCGCGCCGGCCGCGCCGACGACCTTCCCCGTCTCGGTGTTGGCGATCCGCAGCCCGGCGCCGGCCTTGACGTAGGCGATCAGGTCGAGGCCCTGTGGCGACCAGGCCGGGGCGATGTCGGCGACGTTTGTCGCGATCAGGGCGTCGCCGGTCCCGTCGCCGGCGGCCACCCGCAGGGTGCGGCCGGCGCGGTAGGCGATGCGGAAGCCGGAGGGCGACCAGCGGGGGCGCCTGGCGGGCGCTTTTGCCGAGAGCGACCAGCGCGGGGTCCCGTCGGGCTCGATCGCATTCAGCGTGTGGCCGGAAGTGGCGGCGACGAAGAGCCCGTGCGGGGACCAGGTCGCGTCGCGGTAGCCGCCGAGCAGGCGCCGGGACCCATCTGGCTGCACCACCCAGGGCCCGGCCTGGCTCTGGACCAGCAGCCGGCCGCCGCCGGGGATCTCGGTCAGGCCGGGCTCGGCGTCGGGGACGCCACCGGCGAAGGCGTCGCCGATCCAGCTGCGGACCGAGGCGCCGGCCGGGGTCAGCAGCAGCGCCGCCAGCAGCGCCGCGACGGCGAGGGCGATTGCAAGGCGGGGCAGGGGGTTGCGCCGGGGCGGCTGCCGCTGCGCGAAGGCCGCGTTGACCAGATCCAGGCCGCGGCGTTCGGCGCCGTCGTCGGGGATCGGCGCCTCGCGCAGCAGCGCCTTCAGCTGTGCCTCGTTCATCGCTCCACCTCGACCAGGGTTCGCAGCCGGTCAAGCGAGCGCCGCAGGCGGGAGTTGACCGTTCCCCGCGGCAGGTCGAGCATCTTCGCGATCTCGCCGGGGGTGTAATCGAGCAGGTGCCTGAGCACGACCACGGCGCTGCTCGGCGGGAAGCTGGGCAAGGGCTTCGATCAAATCCCCTCCGACTGCTTCCGCTGGGCCCTCGGCGCCGATCTGGGAGTCCGGCTCGGCGACCTTGCGCCGCAGCGCCTCCCGCCGCCCCCAGTCGATCGCCCGGTTGATGACGATCCGGTGCAGCCAGGGGCCGAAGGGGCGGCGGCGATCGAAGCGGTCGAGGGCGTCGACGGCGGCGAGGAAGGCGTCCTGGGCGATGTCCTCGGCCGCCGCCGCGTCGTGGACGACCAGGTACGCCGCCCGGTGGGCGCGGGCCCAGTGGGCGGAATAGAGCTCCGCCAGCGCCTGCTCGGACCCATGCTGGGCCGCTCGGATGAGCTTTCTCTCAACCAACCTTCATCTCTCCTGCGGGACATCTCAATCTTTGCCGACTTCCCGCCCGAGGCGGTCCAAGGAGCGGCTGAGCCGCGAGCGGAGACTGTCCGAGAGCTGCCCGGGGGGCAGCTCGACCACAAACGAGCTGGTCCCCGGGAAGCTGTGGTTCTGCCAGTTCGGAGCGGTGCCGGCGGGCCAGGGCAGCAGGTGGAATGGGAGCTTCGCCATCCGCGCCAGGTGGCGCGCCGCCGGGGCGCTCTGGCCCCAGGCCCGGACCAGGGGCCTGCTCGCCTGGTGCTGGTGGAACCAGACCGTCACCTTGGGCTGGAGCTGGCGGACGAGACGCTTGGCGAGGCGAGTTTCCGGCTCCGAGGAGGGCCGTGGCCCCGAGTACTGCGGATCGCCGCGGCTGCCGATCGGCTTCCATCCCGAGGGGAAGTTGCGGTTGAGGTCGACGCCGCGGCTGTTGAGGCGGGTGCCCTCGGCGGCGCCGTCGGGGTTGAGGTTGGGGACGAGATAGATGTCGGCCCGGGGGTCGGGGCAGCCGTTGCGCAGAGGCTCGATCCCACTGGCGGCGCACTCGTCGCCGTGGACGCAGCCGAAGATCAGCAGCTTGCCCTCGATCGCCGAGTCGCCGAGCTGGTGGAGGTCGATCGGCCGCCCGTCGGCGGAGCGGCCGGCGATGCTGTTCCGGCCGAGCAGGTTGGCCGTCGGCGCGGGCTTGCGCTTCTCGAGGTTCTTCGTCTCGATCGAAAGGACCTGCTGGGGCCTTCCTCCTTCGGTCGCGGGCCAGCTCAACAAGACCAGCTCTCGCCCCGCGCTTTTCAGCCGCAGCTTGAGCAGGAACAGGTTGCGGCCAGCTTTCCCTGGCAGCCCCGGCAGAGCGATGTGGATCGCGCGCCGCCCGACCGTGTCGAGGGCTTCGATCAACGGCGTCTTGCGGTAGTCGTCGTAGAGCGTGTAGGTCCAGCGCCCATCGGGGCTGGTCGCGCGCGAGATCGGCAGGCCCGCCATCCGCTCGCCCCGCTCCCCAATCGGCCGCGGCAGCAGCTGCCCGCTGGCGGTGTCGAGGGCGCGGACCTCGAAGCTGGTGGCGTAACTGGGCCCGGCTCGCGATGACGGCGAGCGGTGGATCGGGTGGACGGCCTGGTGGGTGAGGAAGACGGTTGAGCCGTCGGGCGAGATCGCGTTGACATTGAAGGCGCCATGGAGGGTGATACGGGTGATGGCGTGGCGGGGACGGTGCTGCCCCGGGCGCACGGGATGGCGGAGGTAGAGGTCGGTGCGGAGGATCGCCAGCTTCGTCATTGGCCGCGGCGAGGCGGTCGAGAAGCGGCTGAGGACCAGCGTGCGGCCGTCGGCGGAGAGCCCGCCGCCGCTGCCGTCGTAGGCGACCGCCGGCACGTAGTAGAAGCCCCTCAGGTACCACCAGCGGTCCACCCGGCCGTTCCGGCGGTCGATCCGCTCGACGACCGTGAGCGCGTGGGGGGTGAGCTTGCCGGGAAAGCCGGGGGAGATCGCCACGTAGCGGTATGGCGATCCGCTCACCGTGACCCCGCCCGCCGCCCCCATCAGGCCGGCGCCTGCCGAGGCGGCCCCAGGCGCGATCGCGCTGGTCGCCAGCGCAAGTGTCATCACCAACAGCAGCCTCTTTGCCATCTCTCCTCCTCGTCCGTTTCGCTTTGAATACGGATGGGAAGGCCGCAGAGGTCCGTCGCGGCGAAACGCCTCATTTCGGCGATAGCCGCCCCCTAGACTCGGATGCGTGTCCCGCCAGCAGCGACTGACGCTGATCGCGACGATCCTCGGCTCGACGGTCGTCTTCCTCGACTCGACCGTGGTCAACGTGGCGCTGCCCTCGATCAGCGACAACCTCAACGCTGGCCTGGCCGGGCAGCAGTGGGTGGTCGAGGCCTACATGCTCTCGCTGGTCTCATTGCTGCTGGTCGGCGGCTCGCTTGGCGATCAGCTTGGCCGCCGCCGCATGTTCGTCTACGGCCTGATCGCCTTCGGCGCCTGCTCGATCCTCTGCGCGATCGCGCCGACGGTCGAGTTCCTAATCGGCGCCCGCGTCCTGCAGGGGGTCGCCGGGGCGCTGCTGGTGCCGGGCTCGCTGGCGATCGTCGCTGCCACCTTCGAGGGGGCGGCGCGGGGCAAGGCGGTCGGCACCTGGACCGCCTGGACCGGGATCGCGACCGTGCTCGGGCCGGCCGGCGGCGGCGCCCTGATCGGCGCCCTCTCCTGGCGGGCGATCTTCTGGGTCAACATCCCGCTGATCGCGGTCACCGTCGCGCTCACCCTGCACTCGGTCAAGGAGAGTCGCGACCCCGACGCCTTCCGCGGCATCGACTGGCTCGGGATCGCGCTCTCGGCGGCCGGGCTCGGCGGCCCCGTCTTCGCCCTGATCGAGCAGCCGACCCATGGCTGGAGCGACCCGATGGTCTGGCTGCCGCTGATCGCCGGCGTCGCCTGCTTCGGCCTCTTCATCCTGCGCGAGGCCAAGGCCCGCCACCCGATGATGGACCTCGGCCTCTTCCGCATCCGCAACTTCGCGATCGCCAACCTGACCACGCTCAGCGCCTACGCCGGGCTGATCGGCGGCCTCTTCTTCGTCGGCCTCTACCTGCAGCAGGTGGCTGGCTACTCGCCGCTGGAGGCGGGCTTGGCGACGACCCCGATCTCGCTGATCCTCTTCGTGCTCTCGCCGCGCTTCGGCAAATTCGCCTCCGGCAACGGGCCGCGGCTGCCGATGACGGCCGGCCCGATCGTCGGCGGGCTCGGCTTGCTGCTGATGCTGCGGGTCGGCTCTGACGCGCCTTATGCCTCGGAGGTGCTGCCGGCGATCCTGCTCTTTGGCCTCGGCCTCTCGGCAACGGTGGCGCCGCTGACGGCGACGGTGCTCGACTCGGTCGAGGAACGCCACGTCGGGATCGCCTCCGGCATCAACAACGGGGTCTCACGCGTCGCCGGGCTGCTGGCGATCGCCGTCCTCGGGGCTGTGATCTCTGCCCACTTCGGCGCCAGCCTCGACTCGAAGCTGGGCGCCGCGCCCCTGCGCCCGGCCGCCCAGGAAGCGGTCGACGAAGCCAAGCGACAGCCGCTGGGGACGCCGAAGACCGGCGATCTCGCCGCCGCCGACGCGGCCCGGATCGGCGTCGCCTCGGCCGATGCCTCGACCTCCGCCTTTCACCTCGGCATCGGGATCGCCGGGATCCTGATGATCGCCGGTGGCCTCGTCTCCGGCTTCGGGATCGAGAACCCGAAACGCAAAGTCGAAGCGGTGCCGACCCGCGGCGCCGCCGCGGCGGGCGAGTGCGGCCACGGCGCCGACGCCGATTGCATCGACGCTATTCCGGTCGTGCCAGGCGGCGAGGCCCCTGAACCGGCTTGACCGCATCCGACTTTGACCACCGCTGGGTGGGGTCAATGTCGGATAGGTCTCGCTGCTGCTGTCTCCCGCGCCCAAATAGGCTCCATTCCATGTCCGCGCCGATCATCTTTTCGGGAATCCAGCCGACCGGCAGCAAGCACCTCGGCAACTACATCGGCGCGATCCGCCAGTACGTCGAGGGCCAGGACCGCGGCGAGCCGGCGATCTTCTGCATCGTCGACCTGCACGCGATCTCGGTCGCCTACGACCCGGCCGAGCTGCGCCAGCGGGTCTACGACACGACCGCGATCTTGCTCGCCGCCGGCGTCGATCCCGAGCGCTGCATCCTTTTCCGCCAGTCCGACGTGCGCGAGCACACCGAGCTGACCTGGCTGCTCTCGGCGGTCACCTCCCACGGCGACCTCAACCGGATGAACCAGTTCAAGGAAAAGTCGGCCCGCCAGCGCGAGTTGGTCTCCTCGGCGCTCTTCTACTACCCGGTGCTGCAGGCCGCCGACGTGCTCGCCTATGGGGCTGACGAGGTTCCCGTCGGCGAGGACCAGAAACAGCACGTCGAGCTGATGCGGGAGATCGCCCGGCGCTTCAACGAGCGCTTCGGCGAGACCCTGGTCGTGCCCGAGCACCGGATCCCCACAGTCGGCGCCCGGATCATGGACCTGCAGGATCCCGAGCGAAAGATGTCGACCACCAGCGGGACCGAGGCCGGCACCGTCTACGTCCTCGACGAGCCCGCCGCGATCGCGAAGAAGTTCGGCAGCGCGGTCACCGATTCCGGCCGCGAGGTCCGCCGTGGCGAGGGCAAGGAGGGGATCGCGAACCTGATCGACATCCTCGCCGTCGCCCGTGGCAGCGACCAGGCCGAGATCGAGCGCGAGTTCGAGGGCGCCGGCTACGGCGACTTCAAGCAGGCTGTCGCCGCCGGCGTCACCGAGCTGCTGGCGCCGACCCGCGAGCGCTACGCCGAGCTGCGCCCCGATGAGGCAGCCCTGGAGTCAGGCTTGGCGGCTGGCGCCGAAAAGGCCCGCGGGATCGCCGCAGGCACCGTTGCCAAGGTCCGGGACCGGATGGGCATCGGTCCCGCGCGTTAACGTGACCCTGTGACCGTCGCGGAGCTGGATCTCGACCTCGATGTGTTCGCGGGGCCGTTCGACCTGCTGATGGCGGTCGTCCTGCGCGAGGAGGTGAGCCTGCTCGAGGTCGAGCTCGGCGAGGTGGTCGTCGCTTACGTCGAGCACCTTGAGCGCGAAGGCGAGCTGGAGTTGGAGGTGGCGACCGAGTTCCTGGTTCTGATCGCGGCGCTGCTGGAGTTGAAGTCGCGCCTGATGCTGCCCGGCGCCGAGGAGGAGATCGATGAGCTTGGTCCCGAGGAGGCGATCGAGGAGCTGGTCGCGCGGATGCTCGAGTACCGGCGCTATCGCGAAGCCTCCGAGACCTTGGTCGCCCGCTTCGAGGCCGCCCGCGGCTACCTCTACCGGACCGCGCCGCTGCCGCCGGAGCTGCGCCGCGTCGCCCTCGAGGCCGCCAGCGCCGCCTACGACCCCGACCAGCTCGGCGCCGCGCTCGGCGACCTGCTGGCGTTGCCGCCCGACGTCGACATCAGCCACATCCGCTCGACCGTCTCGCTGGAGCGGCGGCTGCGGGCGCTGCGCGATGCCCTGGCCCGACGCCCCAGCTTCGACTTCGACGAGCAGTTCGGTGGCGAGGACCGGCTGACTCAGGCGGTCACCCTCTTCGCCCTGCTCGAGCTCTACCGCAAGGGAGAGGTGACCTGGGAGCAGAGCAAGCCCTTCGGCCCGATCGAGATCAAGAAGACTGTGGCGCAGTGAGCGATCTGACCCGCACAATCGAGGCGTTGCTCTTCCTCTCGCCGCAGCCGGTCTCCGTCGCCGCTTTGGCGCGCGCGGCCGAGGTGACCGAGGGCCAGGTCGACGAGGCGATCGAGCTGCTGCGCGATGACCTGGCCGAGGGCAGGCGTGGGGTGGTGCTGCGCGAGGTTGCCGGCGGCTTCGCGCTCGCCAGCGATCCCTCCAGCGAGGACGCCGCCCGCCGCCTGCTTTCGCAGACCCGGACGCCGCCGCTGACCCAGGCCCAGGCCGAGACGCTGGCGATCGTCGCCTACCTGCAGCCGGTCTCCCGGCCGGAGGTGGCGCGGATCCGCGGCGTCTCTTCGGAGTCGGCGGTGCAGACGCTGGCCGAGCGCGGCCTGATCGAGGAGTCGGGCCGCTCGCGCTTCGGCGCCGCGATCTTCAAGACGACTGAGCTGTTCGAGCGCCTCTTCGGCCTCGCTGGCCTCGACCAGCTGCCTGACCCCTCGCGTTTCGATCCCACGCCCGAGGACGAGCGCGACCTGCGCGAGCGGCTGCTCAAAGCCGGCGAACAGCGCGCCGAGTAGCGCCCTCTCGTGCGACTCGCCAAATACCTCGCCCACGGCGGCGTCGCCTCGCGCCGAGCGGCGGAGAAAATCATCGCTCGCGGCCGCGTCAGCGTCGGTGGCGAGGTCGTCACCGATCCGGCCCGCGATGTCGGCGATGACGACGACGTTCGCGTCGACGGCAGCCCGGTCGCGGCCGAGGAGCACGAGGTCTGGGCGGTGAACAAGCCGGCCGGCGTCGTCTCCACCGCCAAGGAGCCGGGCGACCGGCCCGCCGTCGTCACCCTGGTCAAGACCAAGGCCCGCGTCTATCCGGTGGGGCGCCTCGACGCCGAGTCGACCGGGCTGCTGCTGTTGACCAACGACGGCGACCTCGCCAACCACCTCACCCACCCGCGCTACGGCGTCGCCAAGACCTACCGGGCTGAGCTGCGCCGCCCGCCCGCCGTCCGCGATCTGGAGAAGCTGGAGCAGGGGGTGGTGCTGGAGGACGGTCGCACGGCGCCGGCCGAGGTCCGCCGCCTGGCCGAGAAAGAGATCGAGATCACCCTGCGCGAGGGCCGCAACCGCCAGGTCCGCCGCATGGTCGAAGCAATCGGCAACAAGGTCGTCTCGCTGCGCCGGGTCAGCTTTGGCTCAATGGAGCTCGGCGAGCTCAAGGAGGGCAGGTCGCGGCGCCTCGCAGACAAAGAGGTCGCCCGGCTTTGGGAGGATGTGCAGCGATGACCGACGGAGCCCAGGACCCGGCCCAATCGCGGCTCTTCGCAGTTCGCGGCTCGGTCCAGGCTGAGGCCAACGAGGCCGAGGCGATCCTGGCGGCGACCGAGGAGCTGATGCGGGAGCTGCTGGAGCGCAACGAGCTGACGTCGGAGGCGCTGGTCAGCTGCCTGTTCACGACCACGGCCGACCTCGACGCCGAGTTCCCGGCGGTCGCCGCCCGCAACGTCGGCCTCGACGCGGTGCCGCTGCTCTGCGCCCGCGAGATCGCCGTCCCCGGCGCGATGGAGCGGGTGATCCGGGTCATGGTCCACTACTACGCCCCGGTCGGGCACGCCCCCGCCCACACCTATATCGGCGCGACCAAGGCCCTGCGCTCCGACCTTCACGCTGCCCAGTAGAACCGCTTCCGGCACAATCGAGCGATGAGCATCACCTTTGCCGAGAAGCTTGCCCGGATGCCGGGCTATCAGGCCGGCGTGCCGAAGGGGCAGGCGCCTGAGGCGATCGCCGCCAGCGAGATCGCCCAGCTCGCCTCCAATGAGTCGCCCTTCCCGCCCCACCCGCAGGTGGTCGAGGCAATCCAGCGTGCTGCCGCGGCGATGAACCGCTACCCCGACCCGGGGGCGACGCTGCTGCGCCAGCGCATCGCCGAGCGCTACGAGACCGAGCCGGCCCGGGTCGCGGTCGGCAACGGCTCCTGCGAGATACTGCTCGCCGCCGCCGAGGCGCTCTGCGAGCCCGGGGCCGAGATCCTCTACGCCTGGCCCGCCTTCTCGATGTACCCGCACCTGGCGGCGTTGACCGGCGCCCGCGAGGTCCGCGTGCCGCTGGCCGAGGGCGAGGTCCACGATCTCGAGGCGATGGCGGCTGAGGTGACGGCGGCGACCCAGCTGCTGCTCGTCTGCAATCCCAACAACCCGACCGGGACCCACATCCCGGCGGCTCAGATCGCCGAGTTCTGCGAGCGGATCCCGGCCCACGTCACGATCGCGCTCGACGAGGCCTACGTCGAGTTCCAGACCAACGACGACCCCGACACCACGATCGACCTGCTCGAGGACTTCCCCAACCTCGTCGTCATGCGCACCTTCAGCAAGTGCTTCGGCCTCGCCGGGCTGCGGGTCGGCTACGCGATCGGCTCGCCAAAATTCCGCGCCGCCGTCGATGCCGTGCGCCAGCCCTTCAGCGTCAACGCCCTCGCCCAGGCGGCGGGCGCCGAGGCGATCCTGCACTCCGACGACGTCGTCCGCCGGGTCGAGAGCACGATCGTCGAGCGGGTCCGGGTCGAGGAGGGCCTGAGCGACCTTGGCCTCGACACCGCCGAGACCCAGGCCAACTTCTCCTGGGTCGACCTCGGCGAGGCAGAGGAGCCGGCGATAGTTGACGGCCTCGCCGACCGCGCGATCGCCGTCCGCCCGGGAACCCCTCTCGGCTCACCTGGCCACATCCGCGTCAGCTATGGCACGGCCGCTGAGAACGACCGCTTCCTGGCGGCAATGGCCGAGCTGCTCGCCTGAGCGCATCTAGCGACGAAGATTTTTCATATCTGTCGCACATGCGCATCATCTGCGCGTTTGATCTTCTTACGCTCGGCGGCATGTCTTGGACAGCCATCGGAACCATCCAGATCGCAGGCCTTTTCATCGATTTTGTTTCGGGTGCGGCTGGGGCGATCATCCTTGTCACCGGAGTCGTCGCGGGCGCGATGCGAGCGCTGGCAATTCTTGTGGGGGGAACACCCAGCCAGGTCGAGTGGATGACGGCCGTCGGATTCTCCGTTGGTCTTGCCATTTCCTTGATCGTCTTTACCCTCGATCTCTTTTGGGGCTAGACTGGATTTCATGGTCCGCGCGCTGACAATACGTTTCGTCGTGATGGCGATCGGCATCGTGCCTTTGATGCGCTACCTCACCGCTGTGGATGCGTCATATGGCGTGGCGCTGGCGGCGGTTGGGGTCTACAGCGCGATCGGCGCAACGATCATCGGCTACTACGGGGCGACCCACCTGGACGACATCCCCGTGCGCCCGTCTCGCCGTGGCAGGCGCCAGACCTGAGCAGTCCCACTCGACTAACCGCGCGCCACCTGCTACAAAGTCCTTTAGTGAAGCGAAGCGTCGACATTGCGAGCAGCAGTTGCGCCTCCGGCGCCGCGCTCCAACCTGTCCGCTTCACCTATTGGCGATTTAGCTAGGCGTCCGGCCTGGCGGCATTTCGCCGCGTCCAAAAAGCACTCGGTCGGGCGCCGAAATACTCCCGTTGCGCATCTGGCTTCAGCCTGCGCGCAGGGGAGACCCGGGTCCAGAAAGTAGGATTTTCCAGCTTTGGAGAAAGGCGACGGCAAAATGGTGATCGGGATGAGGGAGGGTCAGACTCGGGATCGAGTCCGTGACCAGCGAATCGAGCGGGTGGTGGAGCTGGCTTCGCCGGCGCAGCTGCTTGGCGATTTGCCGCTGGGTGACGAGCGCGGTCAGGCGGTCGTCAAAGGGCGCCAAGAGGTTGAGGACGTGCTCAACGGCAGCGACGACCGGCTGCTTGTCGTCGTCGGCCCCTGCAGCGTGCACGACGTCGACGCGGCCCTGGAGTACGCCGGCCGTCTGGCCGGCATCGCCGAGGAGCATGGCGGCGAGCTGCTGATCGCGATGCGCGTCTACTTCGAGAAGCCGCGGACGACGACGGGATGGAAGGGGCTGATCAACGACCCGCATCTGGACGGCTCCGGCGACGTCAACTCCGGCCTGCGGATCGCCCGCAAGCTGCTGCTGGAGGTGCTCGACCTCGGCCTGCCGGTCGGTTGCGAGTTCCTCGACCCGATCACGCCGCAGTACATCTCCGACACGGTCGCCTGGGGCGCGATCGGCGCCCGCACGACCGAGAGCCAGATCCACCGCCAGCTCGGCTCCGGCCTCTCGATGCCAATCGGCTACAAGAACCGGACTGACGGCAACGTCCAGGTCGCGGTCGATGCCGTCCGCGCCTCGGCGGTCTCCCACGCCTTTGCTGGCATCGACGACAACGGCACCCCGGCGATCCTCCACACCACCGGCAACCCCGACGGCCACGTGATCCTGCGCGGCGGCAAGGGGGCGCCGAATTACGACGCGGCCGGGGTCGAGGGGGCGCTGGAGAAGCTGCGCGCCGCCGGCCTGCCCGAGCGGGTGGTGATCGACGCCTCCCACGACAACAGCGGCAAGGATCCTGACCGCCAGCCGGTCGCGATCGAGAGCATCGCCGAACAGATGGAAGCCGGCAGCGAGGCGATCGTCGGCGTCATGCTCGAGTCCTTCCTTGTCGCCGGCAACCAGGACCTTGAAGGCGAGGGCGAGCTGACCTACGGGCAGTCGATCACCGACGGCTGCATCGACTGGGACCAGACCGTCTCGGTTCTGGGCAGGCTGACGGCGGCGGTCAAGGCGCGGCGCAGCGGATGAAGGTTGCCGTCCTCGGCGTCGGCCTGATCGGCGGCTCGATCGGCCTCGCCGCGCGGCGGCAGGACGAAACGGAAGTTGCCGGGTTCGATCCCGATCCAGCGATGCTGGAGCGGGCGCTGGAGGTTGGCGCGATCGACCGCGCCGCCAGCTCTGATGCCGACGCCTGCGACGGCGCTGACATCGTCTTCTGTGCCGCGCCGGTCTCGGCCCTGGAGGGGCTGGCGCGGGCGGCGCTGGCCAACAGCGGCCCGGAGTGCGTCGTCACCGACGTCGGCTCGACCAAGCAGCAGATCGTCGCTGCGCTGGGTGCCGATGAGCGCTTCGTCGGCGGCCACCCGCTGGCCGGCGCCGAGACCGCCGGGGTCGGGAACGCCCGCGCCGACCTCTTCGAGGGCGCGCGCTGGTACCTGACGCCTGCCGAGGGTTCCAGCGGCCTGCTCTACGACAAGCTGCAACGCGCGATCACCGGGCTTGGCGCCCGGCCGCAGGCGATCGGGGCCGAGGCCCACGATCGCCTGATGGCGACGGTCAGCCACCTGCCCCACGTCGTCGCCAACGTCCTCGCCAGCCAGGCGGCGGCGGAGCTGACCGGCGACAGCGAGCGGCTGCCCGAGGTCGGCCCCAGCTTTCGCGACGCGACCCGCGTCGCCGGCTCTAACCCGGCGATCTGGGGCGACATCTTCTCCAGCAACCGCGAGGCCGTGGCCGAGGCGGTCGAAGCCGTCGCCGCCGGGATGAGCGCGGCGGCGGAGCTGATCCGCGGCGGCGACCGCGATGCCGTCACCGCCTGGCACGCCGCGGCGGCCGAGGACCGGCAGCGGCTGCTCGACGCCGATCGCGTCGGTGGCCCGCTGACGGAGCTGCGCGTCGTCGTCACCAACCGCCCGGGGATCGTCGCCGAGCTTGCCCTGGCGCTGGGCGAGGCGGGGGTCAATATCGAGGACATGGCGCTGCACCCAGCGCCGGACATGACCTCCGGCGCGATCTCACTCTGGGTCTCTGGCGACGACCAAGCCCAGCGCGCAGTCGAGTTGGTGCGCGAGCGGGGCCACGCCGTCACCGTCCTCGGCCCCGGGAAGTAGGCGCGAATGGCGACCCGCTTCGATCCCGCCGGGCCGCTCCGCGGCCTGCTGCGGCCGCCGGCCGACAAGTCGATCTCCCACCGCGCCGCCCTGATCGCGGCGATGGGCGACGGCGAGACGGCGGTCGAGGGCTACCTTGACGCCGCCGACACCCGCTCGACCCTGGCGGCGGTGGGGGCGCTCGGCGCCGAGATCGATGGAGTCGAGCCGGGCTCGGTCGCGCCGACGATCCAGATCCGCGGCGTCGGCCTGCGCGGCGCCGAGCCGGCCAGCGTCGATGTCGGCAACGCCGGCACCCTGCTGCGCCTGCTGCCCGGCTGGCTCGCCGGGCAGGAGATGGGGGAGTGGACGCTGGACGGCGACGAGTCGATCCGCCGCCGGCCGGTCGACCGGATCGTCGAGCCGCTGCGGCTGATGGGCGCGGAGCTGAGCTGCCGCGAGCAGCGCTACACCCCGCTGCGGGTCGCGAGCGCCCCGCTGCGCGGCATCGATTACGAGATGCCGGTCGCCAGCGCCCAGGTCAAGTCCTGCCTGCTCTTCGCCGGGCTGCTGGCCGAGGGCGAGACCCGGGTTGTCGAGTCGCACCCAAGCCGCGACCACACCGAGCGAATGCTGGCGGCGGCCGGCGCCGAGGTCCGCCAGGACGGAAACACGGTCAGCGTGCGCCGGGCCGAACGGCTTGAGCCGGGGACGATCGTGGTGCCCGCCGACTTCTCCTCGGCCGCCTTCTTCATCGTCGCGGGATTGCTCGTGCCCGGCAGCGATGTCGTCCTCACCGATGTCGGCCTCAACCCCACCCGTTCCGGGCTGCTGACGATCCTTGAGCGGATGGGGGCAAAGTTCGAGGTCGAGCCGGAAGGGGCCCGCGGCGGCGAGCCGGTCGGCCGCATCCGTATCCGTCCCTCGCCGCTGCACGCAACCGACGTGGCCGGGGCGGAGATTCCGCTGGCGATCGACGAGCTGCCGCTGGTCGCCCTCGCCGCCTGCTTCGCCGAGGGCACGACGACGATTCGCGAAGCGACGGAGCTACGGCGCAAGGAGTCCGACCGGATCGAGACTGTGGCCACCGCGCTCACCACCCTGGGCGCGAAGGTCGAGACCGCTCCCGACGGGATGGCGATCGAAGGCGCCGGCGGCCTGCGCGGCGGCACGATCGACTCCCACGGCGACCACCGGATCGCGATGCTGGGCGCGGTTGCCGGGCTCGCCGCGGCCGGCGGGGTCGCCGTCGAAGGCATGGACGCGGCCGCGGTCAGCTACCCCAGCTTCGAGTCCGACCTCGCCTCGCTGGTGAGCTCAAGCCGGGGCTGAGGACTTGGCCTCAGGGGGCGCCGCCGGCCTCGACATCCATCGCTCGGGCCAGGGCCCGCCGGTCGTCTTCATCCACGGCAGCATCGTCGGTGCCGAGGTGACCTGGCGCCGCCAGCAGCCGCTCGGCGAGCGCTGGACCCTGGTCGTCGCCAACCGCCCGGGTTTCGGCGCCAGCCCGCCATTGGCGCGCGGCGACTTCGAGGCCGAGGCGCCCCTGTTCGCCGAGCTTCTCGGCGACGGCGCCCATCTGGTCGGCCACTCCTACGGCGCGGTGATCGCCTTGCTGGCGGCGGCGCTGCGGCCCGAGGCGGTCCGCTCGCTGACCGTGTCCGAGCCCGGGGCGCTGCGCCTCGCCGGCACTCCTGGTGGGGAGAAGTTGATCGCTGACGGCGAGTTGCTCTACGCCGCCCGCGGCTCGCTCTCGCCGGATGATTTCCTGCGCATGTTCCGCTCCGGTACCGGCTCCAGCCGCGAGACGCCCGAGGATCTTCCCGACGAGCTGCGACGCGGGGCGGAGCTGGCGATGCGGGAGCGACCGCCCTGGGAGGCCGAGATCCCACTCGATGCGCTCGCCGCCGCCGGCTTCCCGGCGCTCGCGATCTCCGGCGGCCACTCACCTGTGTTCGAGGCGATCTGCGACAACATCGCCGAGCGGCTTGGCGGCGAGAGGGCCGTGATTCAAGGCAAGGGCCACAACATTCCCGCGACCGGCGATCCCTATAACGAGCGCCTGGCGCGCTTCCTCGCGGAGAGCGGATGAGCACCGACAAATGAACGGCTAGGAGAAGACATGGACTACGAGCAGATCAGCTACGAGCGCCGTGGGCCGGCCGCCGTGATCACGATCGAGCGGCCGGAGCGGATGAACGCGATCGGCGCCCGCGCCCATCGCGAGCTGGTCGACGCCTGGGCTCGCTTTCGTGACGACGACAGCGCCCTGGTCGGCATCCTCACCGGCGCCGGCGATCGCGCCTTCTGCGCCGGCGGCGACCTCAAGAGCCTCGCCGACGGCGAGCCGGTTGGGCCGACCACGGCAGAGGAGGTCGAGGCCCACAACCGCGGCGAGCGTCCCGGGATCCTCGGCCCCTCGCGCTGGACCGACATCCACAAGCCGACGATCGCGGCGGTCAACGGCGTCGCCTATGCCGGCGGCCTTGAGTGGGCGTGCTGGTGCCACCTGGCGATCGCCGAGGAGCACGCCAGCTTCGGCGTCACCTGCCGGCGCTGGAACATCGGCCTCGCCGACGGCGGCACCCAGCGCCTGCCGCGGATCGTCGGCTGGAGGCGGGCGATGGAGTTGATCGTCACCGGCCGCGTGATCGACGCCCGCGAGGCGCTCGAGATCGGCCTGGTCAACGAGATCGTCGCCAAGGGCGCTGGCCTCGACCGCGCGCTTGAGCTCGCCGAGACGATCGCGGCGCTGCCGCAGCCGGCGATCCGGACCGACCTGGAGGCCGCCGAGCGCGGCTGGGGACGGCCGCTTGAGGAGGGCCTGCGGATCGAGGCGGAGTGCTTCAACCGGTTGCTCGGCGAGCCCGAGATCCTCGAGGGCCTGCGGCGCTTCAACGAGCGCGACCATCCAGACCGCGATCCGCAGGCCGCTGCCACCACTCCGGGGCTGCGGCGCGGCGGCGCCGGCTGACGCGCAGAGCTGCCGCCGGGCGCTCGCCTCTACGCTGCCAGCCATGGTGATCGCGATCGATGGGCCCGCCGGGGCGGGCAAGTCTTCTGTGGCCCGCGCTGTGGCGACGGCGCTGGACTTCACCTACCTCGACTCCGGGGCGATGTACCGCTGCGTGGCCCTGGCCGCGATCGAACGCGGCGCCGACCTCGACGACGGCGCTGCGATGGGCGAGGTTGCCGCTGCTGCTGAGATCGAGCTCGGCCAGGGCCGGGCGCTGCTCGACGGCCGCGAGGTCACCGCCGCGATCCGCGAGCCCGGCGTCACCGCCGCGGCCTCGCACGTCTCGGTCCACCCCCAGGTGCGCGAGGCCCTGGTCGCCCGCCAGCGGCAGCTGATCGCCGCCGGCCGCTACGTCGCCGAGGGCCGCGACATCGGCACCGTGGTCAGCCCCGACTCGCCGCTCAAGGTCTTCCTCACCGCCAGCGACGAGGAGCGAGCCCGGCGGCGGGCGGCGCAGACCGGGGAGGACCCGGGAGCGGTGTTGGCGGCTCAGCACGAGCGCGACGCGCGCGACACCGCCCGCGAGCACGGCGCCCTGCGCGCGGCCGAGGACGCTATCGACCTCGACACCACCGGCCTTCCCCTCGACCAGGTGGTCGAACGTGTGGTCAAGCTTGCCCGGGAGCGCGGCCTCGCATGAGCGGCCAAGTCCCCACCGTCGCCGTCGTCGGCTTCCCCAATGTCGGCAAGAGCACCCTCGTCAACCGCCTGGTCGGCGGCCGCGAGGCCGTCACCGACTCCGAGCCCGGCGTCACCCGTGATCGCAAGCGCCTCGCCTGCGAATGGAACGGTGTCGCCTTCGAGCTGGTCGACACCGGCGGCATCGACCTCGAGGACGAGGCCGAGCTCTCCCGTGACATCCAGCGCCAGGCCCGGCTCGGGATCGCCGAGGCCGACGCGGTGATGTTGGTCGTCGATGCCCGGGCGGCGTTGCGGGCCGGCGACGCCGAGCTGGCGAGAACGCTGCGCGGCGGCGGGCCGCCGGTCCTGGTCGTCGCCAACAAAGTCGACCGCGTCGCCGACTCCCACCTGACCGCGGAGTTCAACAAGCTCGGCCTCGGCGAGCCGATCCCGGTTTCCGCCACGCACGGGCTCGGCACCGGCGACCTGCTCGACCGCATTGTCGAGACCCTGGGCGACAGGCCCGAGCAGGCCCCGCTCGACGACGCCACCCGGGTCGCCGTGATCGGCCGTCCCAACGTCGGCAAGTCCTCGCTGGTCAACGCATTCGTCGGCGACGAGCGGGTGATCGTCTCCGACCGCGCCGGCACAACCCGCGACGCGATCGACACCGAGCTCGAGGTGGAGGGGCGGCGGGTGATCCTGGTCGACACCGCCGGCCTGCGGCGGCGCTCGAAGATGGCCGGCAGCATCGACTTCTATGCCCAGCTGCGCTCCCAGCGCGCGGTCGAGCGCGCCGATGTGGCGCTGGTTGTCTGCGACGCCACCGAGGGCATCACCTCCGAGGATCTGCGCGTTGCCGAGCTGGCGATGAAGGCCGGCTGCGCCACCCTGCTGGCGATGAACAAGTGGGACGAGAGCCGGACCGACATCGACGAGGCGCGGGCCAAGGTCACCCGCAAATCGCGCCTGCGGCCGACCGTGGTCACCGTCTCCGCCCTGCGCGGCCGCAACGTCGGCACCCTGCTGCCGCGCACGCTGGAACTCGCCGATCGCGCCGCCGAGCGGATCCCGACTCCGGCCCTCAACCGCTTCGTCGCCGACGTGGTGGCGAAGACGCCGCCGCCGGCCCGCCGCGGCAAGCGCCTGCGGCTCTACTACTCGGCCCAGGTCGGCGAGAAGCCGCCCCGGGTCGCAATCCAGGTCAACGACCGTCGCCTGATCACCCGCGAGTGGGCTTATCACCTGGAGAACCGGATGCGCGAGACCTACGGGTTGGAGGGCGTGCCCCTGATCATCGACTTCGTCCCGCACTCGGGCCGGCGTGGGGCGCCAAAGCCGGACGAGAACAATTAGGATTTCCGAATGACTGAAACCAAACCGCTCGCCGAGGGCGAATACCTGTTCACGTCGGAGTCTGTGACCGAGGGCCACCCGGACAAGATTTCCGATCAGATCTCCGATGGCGTTCTCGATGCCGTGATGGCCGAGGACCCGGAGGGCCGGGTCGCCTGCGAGACCCTGGTCAACACCGGGATGGCGGTGGTCTCTGGGGAGATTTCCACCGACGTGCACCTCGACGTGCCCGAGATCGTCCGCGAGACGGTCCGCGAGATCGGCTACGACCACGGCGACTACGGCTACGACTGCGACCACATCTCGGTCCTGGTCTCGCTCGACAAACAGTCGCCCGACATCGCCCAGGGCGTCGACGCCGCTTACGAGACGCGGGTCGAACCCGCCGACGAAGACGAGTTCCTGATCGCCGGCGCCGGTGACCAGGGAATGATGTTCGGCTACGCCAGCGACGAGACCGAGGCGCTGATGCCGATGCCGATCCAGATCGCCCACCGCCTCGCCGAACGGCTGACGGCGGTGCGCAAGGACGGCACCCTCGGCTACCTGCGCCCCGACGGCAAGACCCAGGTCACCGTCCGCTACGCCGACGGCCGCCCGGTCGCGATCGAGAAGCTGCTGATCTCGACCCAGCACGCGCCCGACGTCGACTCGGCCGAGACGATCAAACCAGACCTCTGGAAGCACGTCGCCCTGCCCGTCCTCGGCGGCGAGTACGCCGACCTGATCGACGAGGGCGCGCTGCACGACGGCTTCCTCGTCAACCCGACCGGCAAGTTCGTGATCGGCGGCCCGGTCGGCGACGCCGGCCTCACCGGCCGCAAGATCATCGTCGACACCTACGGCGGCATGGCCCGCCACGGCGGCGGCGCCTTCTCCGGCAAGGACCCGTCCAAGGTCGACCGCTCGGCCGCCTACGCGGCCCGCTACGTCGCCAAGAACGTGGTCGCCGCCGGCCTGGCCGAGCGCTGCGAGGTCCAGGTCGCCTACGCGATCGGCGTCGCCCACCCGGTCTCGCTGATGGTCGAGACCTTCGGCACCGGCAAGCTCTCCGACGCCGAGATCTCTCGCCTGGTCGACGCCGAGTTCGACATGCGCCCTGGCGCCTTCCGCCGCTACCTAGACCTGCACCGCCCGATCTTCCAGAAGACGGCTGCTTACGGCCATTTCGGCCGCGAGGATCCGGATTTCAACTGGGAGAAGACGGACAGGGTAGAGGCGCTGCGCGCGGCTGCGGGACTTGCTGCGACTGCCGCTTAGGGACGCCGGCCCCCTCCCCGGAAATTGACTCGTCCGCCTGTCGCGGACTCGGATGTTGGAGCGCGGCTGACGCCGCGCAATAGACAGATTGCATATCGCGCCTTCGGCACATTCCCGGGGAGGGGGCCGGCGTCCCTGGCCAACACGCCCCGAAGCTCCTCGCGAGAGTGTGTGCAGTCCCTCGATGCTCCTAAGCTTCGGTGCCCGTTCGGAGGTTCGCCGGGAGCGCCTGAGCTACCTAGCTATGAGCGCTGAGGGAGCTGTTGGGAAGGACCCCTTAGGCGGGAGGCTGCGGCGGGGCCTGCTGCTGGGGCTGAACCTCGCCCAGCCCGTGCGATCCGCTGGCGCCGGCGACGGTCGCCTGGTCAACGCGGTGAACCACATCGCCTGGCTCGGCGACGCCTTCGAAGACGAAGTTGTAGTCGTCGCTGGCCGCGGTATCGAAGTCGACGTCGCCGATCTGCATCAGCCGCTGGTAGACGGTCTGACGGTAGTTGACGTTCTGGACCCGCTCCAAGCGCGTCTCCTGGATCTCGCGGGAGATGATTCCCCGTTTGATGTTGAGGCGGCGGTTGGTGATCGTGTAGGTCGTCGCCACTCGTTTGATGAAGCCGACGAGGACGGTGATCGCGATCAGGACCAAGACGATGAGGAAGACGGTCGCGCTGGCGGCACCGACAACTTTGGCGATCGCGCCGATGATGGCGGCGATCACGATGCCTTTCAGGTAGAAGCCGAGGATCGCCCTCCAGGAGGGATGACCCTCGAAGATGACCTGCTCTCCGGGACTGAGATTGAGCGCCACGGGCGGCAGCATAAGCGTTGCGGCGGCGTTGTGCAGGAGAAGCCGGGTTGGGGCGTCCGCCGCCGTCCATACTTTCGCTCGATGGCGATCGTCAAGGTCGAGCCGCTGACCACAGCCCGTGCTCTGCGGGGCCCCTTCGATTACCGGATTCCGGCTCAGATGCCAGATCTCGAGGTCGGCAGCGTCGTCCGCATCCCCTTCGGCCCGCGCCGCATCCTCGGCGTCGTCGTCGAGCTGGCGGAGGCTTCCGAGCTTCCGCCCGAGCGCCTGGCCGAGCCGATCGAGGCGCTGGAGGCGGGCGTGCCGGCGGAGCTGGTCAGGCTCGGGCTCTGGGTCGCTCGCGAGTATTGCTCGACCCCGTCGCGCGGTCTGCAGCTGGTCACCCCGCCCGGCACCGGGACCAGCCTGCGCAGCGTCCGCTCGCGGGTCGAGCTGCGGGCCGAGATCGCCGCCCCTGGCGAGGTGGCGCTCGGCGGCGGCGAGCGGCTCGGGGTGCGCCAGCGGGCGGTGCTGGAGGCGTTGCGGGCCGGTGAGATGTCAGCTGGGGAGTTGGCGGACGCTGTCGGCGCCGATCGGCAGACGCTGCGCCGGCTGGAGCAGCGCGGCCTGATCGCCACCCGCAGCTCCGCCGTGCGGCGCGGGCCGGCCCACGTCGACGTCGGCGCGCCGGGCGGCCGTCCGCAGTTGCTCGACGAGCAGGTCGAGGCGGTCAACTCGATCGTCGCCGCGCTCGACGGTGAGGCAGGCGCCGCCCGCGAGCAGCTCCTGCATGGCGTCACCGGCTCGGGCAAGACCGAGGTCTACCTGGCGGCGGTCGAGGCGGCGCTGGCGCAGGGCCGGGGCGCGATCGTCCTCGTCCCCGAGATCGGCCTCGCCCCGCAGGCGGTGGCGCGCTTCCGCGCCCGGCTCGGCGATCGCTTCGCCGTCCTTCACTCGGGCCTCTCGGCTGGCGAGCGCTACGACGAGTGGCGGCGGCTGCGCAGCGGCGAGGCCAGCGTCTGCATCGGCCCGCGCTCTGCCGTCTTCGCCCCCGTCCACGATCTTGGCCTGGTCGTCATCGACGAGGAGCACGATCCCTCCTACAAGCAGGACAGCGACCCTTGTTACGACGCCCGCACCGTCGCCCGCAAGCGGGCCGCCGAGTGTGGCGCGGTGCTGGTCGCCGGGACCGCGACGCCGCGGCCGGAGACCTGGCTGGAGCTGCCGCGGGTCGAGCTGCCGCGCCGTGTCGACGGCCGTCGCATGCCGCCGGTTGAGGTCGTCGACATGCGGGCGGCGGACCCGCGCTCGGGGCCGCTTCACCCCGAGACCTGGGAACGGCTGGAGGAGGTGCGGCGGGCCGGGGCGAAGGCGATCGTGATGATCAACCGGCGCGGCTTCGCCCCCTGGCTGATCTGCCGCTCCTGCGGCCACCACTGGAGCTGTCCCAACTGCGATGTCTCGCTGATCGTGCACCGCCACAGCGGCCGCCTCGTCTGCCACCACTGCGCCCATTCCGAGCGGCTGCCGGGCGCATGCGGCGAGTGCGCTTCGACCACGCTCTCGCGCGCCGGCGCCGGCACCGAGCGGATCGAGGAACTGCTGACCCAGCGGCTGGCGCCGATGCCGGTCTTCCGCCTCGACTCCGACACCACCTCCGGCAAGGGCGCCCACGCCCGCATCCTCGCCGCCTTCGGCGAGGCCGAGAGCGCCGTCCTCGTCGGCACCCAGATGGTCGCCAAGGGCCACGACTTCCCGGAGGTGACGCTGAGCGCGATCCTCGATGCCGACGCGACCCTGCGCTTTCCCGACTTCCGCGCCGAGGAGCGCACCTTCGCGATGGTCGCCCAGCTCGCCGGCCGCAGCGGCCGCGGCCAGGCGGGGGGAGAGGTGGTCGTCCAGACCCTCGCCCCGCAGGCGCCCAGCATCTCCCACGCCTCCCGCCATGATGCAGCCGGGTTCCTCGCCGGCGAGATCGAGCGCCGGCGCATCCTCCGCTACCCGCCCTTCTCCAGCCTGGTCCGGATCGGCCTCAGCTCCGAGCTGGAGGGCCGCCTTGAAGAAGCGGGGTCACGCCTGGCGAAAGAGCTGGGGGAGGAGCTGCCCAAAGGCACCGACCTGCTCGGGCCGGCGCCGATGTTCCGGGTCCGCAACCGCCACCGCCGCCGCCTGCTGATGAAGGCCGAGGACCGTGAGGGCACCGTGATCGCCGTCCGCGATGTGGTCGAGCGCCTCGCCTCGGACCGCTCCCTGCGCGACGTCGCGATCAGCGTCGACGTCGACCCGCAGTGAGCGGCAGTTGGACGCCGCCGCCAGTGCTTAGACTCGTTGGCAGATGAGCGATCAGGTCGAGACCGACAGCGGCGAGCACGAGCACGAGAGCGCGCTCGAAGCCGAGCTGCTTGAGCGCCGCGAGGCGGCGCTCGCCCACGTCGTCAAGTTCGGCGACCCGGTCCTGAAGAGCGTCGCCTCGCCGGTCTCCGAGTTCGGCCCGGAGCTGCGCGAAGAGGTCGACCGGATGATCGCGATCATGCGCGACGGCATGGGGGTTGGCCTGGCCGCCACCCAGCTCGGCGTCCTGCGCCGCGTCCTCGTCTTCCAGGCTGGCCCCGACAGCGAGCCGACGGCGCTGATCAACCCGGTCCCCGAGTGGCGCTCCGACGAGCTTGTCCTCGCCGAGGAGGGGTGCCTGAGCCTGCCGCGGGTCTCGATGGACGTCGAGCGCGCGCTGCACGTGCGCTTCAGGGGCCGCGATATCGAGGGCGAGGAGGTTGAGCTGGAGGCATCGGGCCTTGAGGCGCGGGTGCTGCAGCACGAGCTCGACCACCTCGACGGGGTGCTGATCCTCGATCGCACCAGCCGCGAGCAGCGCAAGGGAGCGCTGCGGGCCTTGCGGGAGGGCGGCAGCTACAGCCCTCCGGTCGAGGATGAGGACGAGGCGGAGGCGAGCCACGCCGAGCCTCGCACCGATGCGTGAACACCGTCTACCTCGGCACATCGAGCTTTGCCGCGACGGTCCTGCGCAGCCTGGCTGAGTCTCCGCATCGCCCGACCCTGGTCGTGACGCCCCCCGACCGGCCCAAGGGCCGCGGCCGCAAGATGCTGCCGCCGCCGGTGGCGGAGGCGGCTCAGGAGCTGGAAATCGAGCTGCTGCAGGCCGAGAACGTCAACGAGGGCGAGGCGCTGGAGCGGATCCGCGCCGCCCGCCCCGAGGTCGCCGGCATCTGCGCCTTCGGCCAGATGATCCGCGAGCCGCTGCTCTCCGAGCTGCCGATGCTCAACGTCCATCCCTCGCTGCTGCCGCGCTGGCGCGGAGCGGCGCCGGTCGAGCGGGCGATCATGGCCGGCGACCAGGCGACCGGCATCAGCATCATGCGCCTCGCCGCCGGGCTGGACTCCGGCCCGGTCGCCCTGGTCGAGGAGGTCCGAATCGGCCCCGAGGATGACTTCGACGCGCTCTCCTCGCGGCTGGCCACGCTTGGCGGCGAGCTGCTGGTCAAGGCTTTTGCCCTGCAGGCGGAAGGGGCCCTGGAGTTCGTCGAGCAGGACGAGTCCGACGTTGCCTATGCCGAGAAGATCGAGGCCGCCGAGCGCCGCCTCGACCCGGCCCGGCGCGCCGGCGATCTGGCCCGGACGGTGCGGGCGCTGACCCCCCACATCGGCGCCTACCTGGAGACGGCCGATGGCGAGCGGCTTGGCGTCCGCCGGGCGCGGGCCGTCGACGTCAGCGTCAGGACGGGCGAGATCCGGGCCGAGTGGGGGGCGCTGCTGCTCGGCTGCGGCCGGGGCGCATTGCGGCTCGAGGTCGTGCAGCCGCAGGGCGGCAAGCCGATGGCAGCCGACGCCTACCTGCGCGGCCACTCGCTGCCGCGGCTGTGATCGCCCCCGCCCGCGAGCTCGCGTTCGGGGTTATCCGGGCGACCTTCGAGGACGGCGCCTTCACCGAGCGCGCCTTCCGCCTGGCCGCCGACGAGCGCGGCCTCGACGGCCGCGAGCGGGCCCAGGCGCAGCGCCTCTCCTACGGCGCGGTGCAGCGGCGGGGGACCAGCGACGCCGCGATCGAACGGCTGGCGGGCCGCTCGCTGCGGCTGCTCGACCCGCCGGTCCTGGCCGGCCTGCGGCTCGGCCTCTACGAGCTGCTCTTCGCCGACGGCACGCCCGACCACGCCGCGGTCGACCAGTCGGTCGAGCTGGTCAAGCGGGCCGGCGCCGCCCACGCCTCCGGCCTCGTCAACGCGGTGCTGAGGCGGGCCGGCCGCGAGCGGGCCGAGCTGACCGAGGCGCTGCTGGGCGACGACTCGACTCCCGCCACGGCCGCCATCGCCCACTCGGCGCCGGCCTGGCTGGCGGAGATGTGGTGGCGGGAGCTGGGGGCGGAGCGGGCCCGCTCGCTGCTGGCAGCCTGCAACGAGCCGGCCGAGGTGGCGATGCGGGTCGATGCCGCCCAGGTCGAGCGCGGCGTCCTGCTGGCTCAGCTCGCCGAGGCCGGGGTTGTCGCGCGCCCGGCCGAGGGCGAGTGGCCGCTTGCGACTTCGGAGACGATCGTCTTCGGCGGCCAGACCGGCGGTGCCGTGCCGGCCCGGATTGCCGCCGGCGAGCTGACCCCGCAGAGCCGCGGCTCGGCCGCTGTGGTCGAGGTGCTCGACCCGGCCGAGGGCGAGCACGTCCTTGATCTCTGCGCGGGGCCGGGGATCAAGACCGGCCAGATCGCCGCCCGGATGGGCGACCGCGGCGAGCTGATCTCGGTCGAGCTCGATCCGGGCCGGGCGGCTGAAGTGGCCGATCAGGCACGGCGGCTGGGGCTGCGCAGCATCACCGTGATCGAGGCCGACGCGGCCTCGATCGAGATCGCGACCGGCTTCGACCGGGTCCTGCTCGACGCGCCCTGCTCCGACCTCGGCGCCCTCGCCTCGCGGCCCGACGCCCGCTGGCGCAAATCGCCGAAGACGATTGAGCGCTTGGTCGAGGTCCAGGTGCAGGCCCTGCGCGGAGCCGCCAAGGTGCTGCGCCCCGGCGGGACCCTGGTCTACGCGACCTGCACGATCTCGCGCCGGGAGAACGAGGACCAGGTCGCCGCGCTGCTCGACGCGGCGGGCGCCGGAGACCTCCCCGAGCTGATCGTCGACGATCTCGGCGCCCTCGCGCCCGGCCTCGCGTCCGCAGTCGACTCGCGCTGCCTGCAGCTGCTTCCCGACCGTGACCGCACCACCGGATTCTTCATCAGCCGCCTGAGGCGGCATGATTAGCCGGGATGAGTGAGCTGAGCAAAGTGGGCGGGTCGGCGGACAGCCCGCTGCGCCGGGCGCCCTGCCCGGGCTGCGGCGAGCCCTGGCTGCGGCCGACGCAGCTCGCCGGCCGCTTCCGCTGCGTGTACTGTCTGCGCCGCTTCGAGCTGGTCTCGCAGTGCCCCAACTGCGGCGAACACCAGACGATCGCCCGCATGAGCAGCACCGAGGACATGACCTGCCAGCACTGCCGAGCTTCGATGTTGAGACCCGTATGAGCCGGGATGCCTACGCTGGGCGCAGGGTCGCCCCCTCGATCCTCTCCGCCGACTTCTCGCGGCTCGGCTCGCAGCTGGCCGAGGTGATGGACGCCGGCGCCCGGGTCATCCATTTCGACGTGATGGACGGCCATTTCGTGCCGCCGATCACGATCGGGCCGCTGGTCGCCGCCTCGATCGCCGACCAGGTCCACGATGCCGGCGGCGTCCTCGACGTCCACCTGATGATCGAGCAGCCCGACCGCCACGTCGAGGAGTTCGCCAAGGCCGGCGCCGACTCGATCACCTTCCATTGCGAGGCAACCCCCCACATCCACCGCACCCTCGGCGCGATCCGCGAGCTCGGCTGCCTGGCCGGGATCGCGCTCAACCCGGGAACCCCGGTCGAGGCGGTTTCGGAGCTGGAGGGAATGGCCGACATCGCCCTCTGCATGACGGTCAACCCTGGCTGGGGCGGCCAGGCCTTCATCGAGTCCTCGCCGGACAAGGTCGCCCGCCTCAAGCCGCTCGTCGGCGAGGCCAAGATCGAGGTCGATGGCGGCGTCGACACCGGCACCGCGGGCGCGGTCTCAGCCGCCGGCGCCTCGCTCTTCGTCGCCGGCTCGGCCGTCTTCGGCGCCGACGATCCGGCCGCCGCATACACGGCGATCGCCGCCGCCGCCGACGCCGCGTAGATCCGCCTCGCTACTCGTCGCCGCGCGCTTCACGCAGCCTTCGCAGGTCGTTCAGATCCTCGGGCCGCCCCGCCAGTTGCTTGAGAGCGACCAGATCCTCGTAGCCCACAACCTTGACGTTCAGGTCGCCGACCTTGGCGGCGATTGCTGCGGGCGACAGCTTCTCCCAGAGCGCGTTGTCGCCGATCCACTGCATGACATCAAAGCGGCCGAGCCGTGTGCGCAAAACCCAGTTGCCGCCCAAGGCAAGTCCGCTCGGGTCAAGCGGGTCGGGCAGCTCATTGTCTCCGAACTCCTGAGCACCCTCGATTTGGGCATCGAGTCGCCGCAGCACACCGGCAAGGCGGTTGAGATTCTCCGGGTCTGGAGACGGCACGATATCCACATCCTTTGTTGCCCGGATGTAGCCATGGAAGCCGACTGCGACTCCGCCGATGATCAGGAAGTCGACATCGTCCCGGACAAGCTCCGCCAGGATTCCTTGAATGTCGAGCTCAGGCACTGCGCTGGCGACGTCCGGCCTCAGCGACTTCGGACATGAACCTCGATAGCTGAAACACCTGCTCGACCCGCTGCGACGGCGTCAGCTCCAGATAATCCCTGCGCAGGGCGGATCGCTCGGCCTTGCCCTCTGGCGTCCAGTTCCCCGTCGGTTTTGCTGCATTCATCCCGTAAACCGTACAACGGGCGTCGTCGGCCGAGCGCGAAATGACTTGCACTAGCTGTCCTACCCACGGACGTTGTGAACGCGACTGATCGGCGGCCGGTCCCCCAGGGAGCTGTGCGGTCGACGTCGGTTGTAGTAGCGAAGGAAGGATGGCAGCGACCGCAGGCGCTCGGTTGAGCTCTCCCAGCGGTGGGCGTATGCCCACTCGCGCTGAAGGGTCTGGATGAATCTCTCCGCCTTCCCGTTCCAACGAGGCGTATAGGGCGGGGTGAGGATGTGGCGGGAGCCGTGGCGGGCCAGCAGCTCTTTGAAGGCACGCGAGTGGCGGTAGACCATCGCGTTGTCGGTCATCACCGCCTCTGGGGACCCGAGCCCCAAAGAGGCAAACCAGGCGATCGCCCGCTCCAAGGTGGCGGCGTTGGTCTCGGCGCTCTCGCAGGGGTGGCGCTCGACGTAGGCCAAGCGGGAGCGGTCATCGATGACGACGTGCAGGTACTCCCAGCCGGCGCCGTCGTTGCGATGGTGGCGCTCTCCGGTCACGGCGTGGCCGGGCTCTGTGAAGCGGGCGAGGCGCTTGACGTCCATGTGCAGCAGCGCGCCGGGGCGCGACCACTCATAGCGGCGGTAGGTCTGGCGCTCGCCCCGTGGGCGCCTGGAGAGCCCGTGGCGGCGCAGCACCTTCCAGACCGTCGAGCGAGGCGCCCGGCAGATGCCGGCCAGGCGGCCAGGCCCAAGGCCGGTCTCTCGCCGTGCCCGCAGGATCGGCTCCTCCTGCGCCGCGGTGAGCCGGCGTGGCTGGCGACGGGGTCGCGAGGAGCGGTCGCAAAGCCAGCTTCCATGGAGGCGCTCGTCCTCTCCGGCCTCTTGCCAGCGATGCCACCAGCGGTGGGCCGTGGCAGGGGCCACGTTGAGGGCGGCAGCTGCCGCCCTCAACGTCATCCCCGACTCGATCGCCTGCACCAGCGACAACCTTCCCGCTGGTCCGAGAGCAGCGTTACCGTGAACCTTCATCCGGGTCCTCCTTTGCTTGGGCGTCAGAACCGCAAGCGTCATGGAGGGCCCGGATGGCCTCTCAGCTGTTCACAACGTATGTGGGCGGGACACCTAGCCCCGCGCGATCAGAGCCCCGATCACCTCCTGCCACCAGGCGCGCTCGGGCGGGTCGTCGCCCCCCTGGGTGGCGCGGCGCTCGCACCAGCCGGCCAGGGCCCTGCGCCCGCCGATTGCGACGACACCCTTGGTGACTACCGCGTAGCGGCCGTCGATGAGAGCGACGAGCGAGCTGGGGCGGTCGCGGCGACTGCGTAGGACCGCGGCCACCTGGACGCCGCCGACGTTCTTCGGCGCTGACGGGTCGTCGCCGTCGTCGTAGACGGGTCGCACGGTGAAAACCTGGGGCGCGCCGCGCAGGGGCAGCAGCTTCGGCGGCGGCGTCCCGACCGGCCCCTCCTGCCAGCGCCGTGTCAGTTCCTCGACCTCGTTTCGCAGCTCGCCGCGGACCAGCACGTGCAGCTCGTCGCCCTCGCGCAGCTCGGTCGAGCCGCGGGGAGGGATCGCGTTCCCGTCGCGCACGATCACATTGACAAGTGCCTCTCGCGGCAGGTCTAGTTCGCGCACCATGTGCCCGGCTGCCGCCGCTCCCGGCTTCAGCCGGTAGGAGACGACGTCGCCGCCCATGCGCCGGATTCGCCCCGACTCCAGCAGGCGGCGCGGCAGCGCCGGCTCGTCGGTGGTCAGCCCCAGGCGCTGGGCCAGGGGCTCGAAGCTCGCCCCCTGGATCAGGGTCGAGGTGACGACGACGAAGAAGACGATCGCGAACAGCTCCTGGCCGGCGCCGACCCCGGCGACGACGGGGAAGGTCGCGAGCCAGATCGGGGTCGCCCCCCGCAGCCCGGCCCAGCCCAGCATCAGCCGCTCCTTCATGTTCAACGGCGCGAAGACGGTGGAGACGAAGGCTGCCACCGGTCGGGCGACGACGATCAGCGCCGCCGAGAGCGCCAGGCCCTTGACCGCGACGTCGCCGAGCGTGCTGGGGAAGACGAGCAGGCCGAGGAGGATGAAGAGGGCGATCTGGGCAACCCAGCCGAGCCCCTCGTGGAAGGCGACGATCGTGCGCCGGGCGGGGATGTTGGCCGAGCCGATCGCCAGCGCCGTCAGGTAGGTGGCGAGCAGGCCGGAGCCGTGGGCGACCTCGGCCAGGCCGTAGGCGAGGCCGGCGATCGCGATCGTCGCCACCGGATAGATGCCGTCGGTCGAGAGCCGGGCCTTGTTCAGGCCGGCGACGGCGAGGCGGCCCATCGCCAGCCCGATCGCCGTCCCCAGCGCCAGTTTCAGCGCCAGCAGGCCGGCCATGTCGGCGATCCCGAAGCCGGGCTGCTGGATCCATTCGATGAAGCCGATCACCAGCAGCAGGGCGACCGGGTCGTTCATCCCCGACTCGCCCTCCAGCGAGCGCGCCAGCCGCTTCTCCAGCTGCGAGCGCCGCAGCACGGCGAAGATCGCGGCTGAGTCGGTGGCGGCGATCGCGGCCCCGACCAGCATCCCTTCCAGCGTACTCAGGCCGAAGATCAGCTTCGCCGCCAGCCCGGCGATCAGCGCCGTCACCGTGGTCCCGATCGTCGCCAGCGAGGCGGCTGTGCCGAGCACCGGCCGGATCTCCGACCAGCCGGCGGTGAGGCCGCCCTCGAAGAGGATCAGGATCAGGGCGATCGTGCCCAGCGTCCGGGCCAGCTCGGTGTTGTCGAAGTGGATGCCGCCGACGCCCTCGGAGCCGGCCAGCATGCCGAGGCCGAGGAAGAGCAGCAGGCCGGGGATCCGCATCCGGTCGGCCAGCAGCGCGCCGCCAATCCCGGCCGCCAGCAGCGCCCCGGCGACAAGGATCAGCTCGGCGTCATGTCCGCCCATCGGCTGACCCTAGTGAACCGAACGGGGGTTTCAACGTCACTTGGTGACGGTAATCAGACCTGCTCGTCGAGCATCGCCAAGCGGGCCTCGATCTCCTCCCCGGAGCCCGGCGCCGGCACGTCCTCGGCCCGCCCGTGGGGACGGCGGTAGACGTAGTAGAGGAGCCCGAAGAGCACCCCGGCGGCGAGCAGGAAGCCGATCTCGACCCGGCGGAACTCATTGCTGACCAAGGGCACGAAGTTCCAGCCGATGAAGAGCGCCGCGCAGCTGATCCAGCGCACCGCCGCCCGCCGCACCTGGCCCTGGGCGATGCAGGCCTGGTTGACCGTCACCGAGCAGAGGTAGAGCCCCATCCCGACCGCGACCAGGAGCAGGCCCTCGCGGTCGTAGACGAACTTCTTGCTGAAGGCGATCTGCATCAATTTCGGCCCGGCGATCAGGACGACGACGACGACCAGGGCGGTGAAGGCGGCGATCCCGAGCAGCACCATCCGCACTGTCTTGCTGAATTCCCGTGCGCTCTCCTCGGTGCCGCTGGCCTGGAGTTTGGTCAGGTGGGGCAGGATGCTGGTCGAGACCGACTGGAACAGCTGCAGGGGCGCCCGGGCGAGCATCAGGACGTTGAAGATGAAGCCGGCGGCGGCGGCGCCCTGGAGGCCGCGGGTGATCAGCGGGCCGGCGTTGAGGAAGGCCTGTTCGCTGAACATGATCAGCAGCACCGCGGCGGCGAAGCCGCCGCCCTCGGCGAAAGAGAACTTCTCTTCCTCCTTGTCCGATGGCGCCTCTGGCAGCTC
Source organism: uncultured Conexibacteraceae bacterium (assembly GCA_964401995.1). Lineage (GTDB taxonomy): Bacteria > Actinomycetota > Thermoleophilia > Solirubrobacterales > 70-9 > DATCBF01. Next base: position 162,133 of record CAYOAP010000004.1, read on the forward strand.
CTCCTGCTGTTTGGCCCGGCGAGCGAAGGCGAAGGGGACGACCATCAGGCTCAGCGCCGGCGCCGCGGTGATGCCGATCGCCACCGCCGACTGGCCGCTGAGCACGCCGACCGCGACCATCACGGCGAAGATCGTGCGGAAGCACGATTCGGAGAGGATCAGCGCTACGAAGAGGCCGAAACGCTGGTTGCCGGCGAGGAAGCCGCGGGCGAAGTAGCTGGCGGCGTAGAAGAGGACCGCCGAGAAGAAGACCCAGTAGAGGGTTTCGTTGCCCTCCAGCAGCCCGTTCTGGATCGGGCCGCGCAGAGCCAGGGCGACGACGGCGAAGAAGAGCGAGAGGCCGAACTGGATCGTCGAGGCGACCCGCATCGGCTGGCTGACCGCCTCGCCCTTCTCCAGGCGCTCGGAGATGTGGCGTGAGAGCAGCTGTTCGATCGGCCGGTAGAGGGTCGAGATCGTGATGAAGACGGCCGACCAGAGCACCGTGATCTGCCCGTAGTCGGGCTTGGAGAGGACGTGCGAGGCGATCAGGAAGTAGGCGTAGGTGATCAGCCCGGTGAGGCCGACGCCGACCGCCAGAAAGCTCGCGGTCTTGCCGTAGTCGGCGGAGGCCGACCCCTGCTTGGCCTGCGCTTCGCTCATCGATCGTTTGGCTTGCCGGGCTCGTAGTGAGAGGGCTCGACGCCGAGTTTCAACTCGACTCGCCGCACCCGCTCGAAGACGCGCTGCGTCATCACCCGCTGCCCGGCGAGGAGGTCGCCGATCACGCCGAGGGCGAAGAGCTGGACCGAGACGATGAAGAGCACGGCGCCGAGGATCAGCGACTGGATGTGGCCGCTGCTCTTGCCGTTGAAGATCCAGTCGATCAGGAATGGCATCCAGGCGGCGAGGGCGAGGACGCCGACGATCAGGCCGGCGGTGGCGAAGACCCGCAGCGGCTCGTAACGGGCGTAGATCCGCAGGATCGCGCCGCTGTTGCGGCGCACGTAGGCGCCGGTCGAGGCGAAGAGGCGCGACTCCCGCGTCTGCGGGTTGGTGCCGATCTCGACCTGGTCGACGGCAACCAGCATCTTCCCAGCCTGGATCAGGCTCTCCAGGGTGTAGGTGAAGCTGTCGACGACGAGCAGGCCCAGCGCCGCCTCGCGGTTGTAGGCGCGAAAGCCGGAGGTGGTGTCGGCGATCTCGGTTCCCGAGAGCCCCCGCACGACCCAGCTGCCGAGGCGCTGCAGCGCCTTCTTCGGCCCCGAGAAGTGCTCGATCTGGCTGACGCGGCGGTCGCCGACGACCATGTCGGCCCGCCCGGCCAGGATCGGCGCGACCAGCTTCGGGATGTCGGCGCCGCGGTACTGGTTGTCGGCGTCGGTGTTGACGATCAGGTCGGCGCCGAGCTTCAGGCAGGCGTCGAGCCCGGCCTGGAAGCCCGCCGCCAGGCCCTTGTTGTTGGTCAGGCTGACGATGTGCTCGACCCCGTTATCGCGGGCGACCTCGACCGTGCGGTCGGTCGAGCCATCGTCGATGACCAGCAGCTCGACCGTCTCAATTCCCTCGATCGCGCGGGGGATATCGGCGATCGTCTGGGCGAGCGTCGCCTCCTCGTTGAGGCAGGGGATCTGGATGATGAGCTTCACGGGGGCGGTCAGGGTACTCGTAGGTACCCCGGAAGGGGGGTAGAATCCTGGTTGACTGACCAGTCAATCGGTTTCCGATGAACGCCCAGCAGACAGACATCGAGCGGCTTCATCTACGGCGGGCGCTGGAGCTTGCCGAGGGCGGGCGCGGGCGCGTCAGCCCCAATCCGCTGGTCGGCGCGGTGATCGTCAGGGACGGCGAGGTGGTCGGCGAGGGCTTCCATGCCGAGGTGGGCGGGCTGCATGCCGAGCGGGCGGCGCTCGAGGATTGCCGCAGCCGTGGCGTCGATCCGGCCGGGTCGACGATGTATGTGACCCTGGAGCCCTGTGCCCACCAGGGCCGGCAGCCGCCCTGCGTCGAAGTGATCCTCGAGGCGGGCATCGCCCGGGTCGTGATCGCCTCCGACGATCCTTCCGAGAAGGCAGCCGGCCGCGGCCCCGGGATCCTCCGCGACGGCGGCGTCGAAGCCGAGTTTGCTGCCGGCGAGGAGGCTGGCGCCGCGCGCCTGCTCAACCAGCCCTTCCGCAAGCACGCCCGCACCGGCCTTCCCCTCGTCAGCCTGAAGATGGCGATGTCGCTCGACGGCCAGACCTCGACCGTGCCGGGAGACTCGCCCTGGATCTCCAGCGAGCGCAGCCGCGCCCTGGTCCACCGTTGGCGCGCGGAATCGGACGCGATCGGCATCGGCATCGGCACCGCCATCGCCGACGACCCTCTGCTCACCGCCCGCGACATTCCCGACGCACGCCAGCCGATCCGCGTCGTCTTCGACTCCAAGGCCCGCCTGCCGCTTGACTCCCAGCTGATGCGAAGCCTCGATCAGTCTCCGCTTCTCGTCGTCGTCGCTCCCGGGGCCGACTCAACCGCGCTGCGAGGCGCCGGAGCGGAGATCGTGGTCGCCGTCGGCATCGCCGCCGCTCTCGCCGATCTCGGCCGCCGCGGCATCACTAGCCTCTTCCTCGAGGGCGGCAGGACCCTGGCGGCGGCTTTCGTCGATGCCGGGCAGATCGACGAGGCCCGGGTCTTTGTCGCGCCTATCCTGCTCGGCGAGGCGAGCCGCCTCACCGCGGTAGACGCAACCGAAGACACCCTGATCACAACCCGATTCAAGGAGTGGTGATGTTCACCGGCCTGATCCAGGACGTGGGGACGATCGAGTCGGTCGACGCCGGCGCCGACGGCGCCCGGCTGCGCATCGCGACCAGCCTCGCCGGCGAGATCGGCCTCGGCGACTCGGTCGCCGTCAACGGCATCTGCCTGACCGCGACCAGCCGCGATGCCGCCGGCTTCGAGACCGAGGCGATGAACCAGACCCTCGAGGTGACCGCCCTGGCTGGGGTGGCCCCGGGCGACCGGGTCAACCTCGAGCTGGCGATGCGAGCCTCCGACCGGCTCGGCGGCCACATCGTCCAGGGCCACGTCGACGGCGTCGGCGCCGTCGCCTCGATCGCCGAGGACGGCTTCGCCCGCCGCCTCCGGGTCGGCCTCGCGCCCGAGCTGCTGCGCTACGCGATCGACAAGGGCTCGATCACCCTCAGCGGCGTCAGCCTCACGATCGCGGATTTGGGCGACTCTTGGGTAGATGTTTCCCTGATCCCTGAGACGCTGGAGCGGACGATCTTGGGCGAGCTCGCCCCTGGAGACAAATTGAACGTCGAGTGCGACATCGTCGCCAAGTACGTGGAGCGGATCATGGGACCATTGGCTGGAAAGGAACGAGCGTGAGCCATATGACCGAGACCCAGAAGACAGAGGACACGGGCGTCGCGACAGGGGAGAGCCCCTTCTCGACGATCGAGGAAGCGATCGAGGAGGTCCGGCGCGGCCGGATGGTCGTCGTCTGCGACGGCGAGGACCGCGAGAACGAGGGCGACCTGGTGATGGCGGCGCAGTTCGCGACGCCGGAGGCGGTCAACTTCATGGCCAAGGAGGCCCGCGGGCTGATCTGCCTGGCGCTGACCGCCGAACGCTGTGAGCGGCTCGGCCTCAACCTGATGGCGGCCAAGAACGAGGCGCCGCTGCAGACCGCCTTCACGGTCACGATCGAGGCGGCCGGCGGCGTCAGCACCGGCATCTCGGCCCACGACCGCGCCCACACGATCCAGGTCGCGATCGACCCCAACTCGGGCCCGCGCGAGATCGTCGTCCCCGGCCACATGTTCCCGCTGCGGGCCAAAGAGGGCGGCGTGCTCGAGCGCACCGGCCACACCGAGGCCAGCGTCGACCTCGCCCGCCTCGCCGGCCTCACCCCGGCCGGCGTCATCTGCGAGGTGATGAACGACGACGGCACCATGGCCCGCGTCCCCGACCTGATCCCCTACTGCGCCAAGCACGGCCTGAAGATGGTCACCGTCGCCGAGCTGATCGCCTACCGCCGCCGCACCGAGAAGCTGGTCGAGCGGGTCGTCGCCACCGCCCTGCCGACCTCCTTCGGCGACTTCACCGCGGTCGGCTACCGCTCCCTGGTCGACGACAAACACCACGTCGCGATGGTCAAGGGCGATGTCGCCGGGGTCGAGGACGTGCTCGTCCGCGTCCACAGCGAGTGCCTGACCGGCGACGTCTTCCACAGCATGCGCTGTGACTGCGGCGAGCAGCTGGCCTCGGCGCTGGCGATGATCGAGGAGGAAGGCCAGGGCGTGCTCCTCTACCTCTCCCAGGAGGGCCGCGGGATCGGCCTGCTGAACAAGCTGCGCGCCTACAAACTGCAGGAGGAGGGAGCCGACACGGTCGAGGCCAACCTCAAACTGGGCCTGCCCGCCGACCTGCGCGACTACGGGATCGGCGCCCAGATCCTCGGCGACCTCGGCCTGACCAGCATCCGCATCCTCACCAACAACCCGAAAAAGATCGTCGGCCTCGAGGGCTACGGGCTCTCGGTCAGCGAGCAGGTGCCGATCGAGTCCGCTCCCAACGTCCACAACGAGTCCTACCTGCGGGCCAAGCGCGACAAGATGGGCCACTCGCTGCACCACCAGGGCCTGGCCCTCGACGAGGAGATGATCCACGACGAGGAGGAGCGCGACGCAAAGGGCGGCGATGGCTGAGGCGGGGGCCTTCCTCGAGCAGTTCAGCGATGAGGAGAAGGCCACGCTGGCGCCGCTGCGCTTCGCCGTCTGCGTCGGCTGCTTCTACGAGGATCTCGCCCAGCGCCTGCTCAACGGCGCCAACGAGGGCTTCGAGCTGGCCGGGGTTCCGGCCTCATCGGTCAGCCAGGTCTCGGTCCCCGGCGCTTACGAGCTTCCCTACGCAGCCAAGCTTCACGCTGAAAACGGCGGCTACGCCGGCGTCGCCTGCCTCGGCGTCGTCATCCGCGGCGAGACCGACCACTACGACTTCGTCTGTGCCGAGGCCGCCCGCGGCATCCAGGACGTGCAGCTGCAGACCGGCGTCCCCTGCGCCTTCGGCGTGATCACCTGCGACAGCATGGAGCAGGCCCTGGCCCGGGCCGGCGGCGGCAAGCGCGACCAGGGCCGCAACGCGGCGCTCACAGTCGCCCGCATGGCGCTGCTGAAGCGCCAGCTGGCTTAGACCGGCCGCAGCGTCGCGACTGCTTCTGTAGCATCACCGATCCCGATGGCCAAGGTATGTCACAGCTGCGGCAAAGGACCGGCGTTTGGCCAGTCCCGAAGCCACTCGATGGTCGCGACCAAGCGGCGCTTCGATCCGAACCTGCAGAAGGTCCGGATCCAGGAGAAGGGCAGGACCATGCGCGCTTATGTCTGCACTCGCTGCTTGAAGTCAAACAAGATCGTTAAGGCCGCCTGAAGGCCGTCTGACGCGGCGCCGGGAGGCTTGGTCAGTCGGCCTGAGCCACAACTGGGTGCTCGCCGGTGGGGGCGGGATCGCCCTCTGCTGGCTCTACGTGCAGCGTCGGCAGGGCTCGATCTAGCCAGGCCGGCAGCCACCAGGCTCGCTTGCCGAAGAGCTGCATCACTGCTGGGACCAGGACCGAGCGGATGATCACCGCGTCGATCAGGACCGCTGAGGCGAGGCCGAGGCCGAAGAGTTTGATGATCCGGTCTTCGCCGATCATGAAGGAGGCGAAGACGGTGACCATGATCGCCGCCGCCGCGGTGATCACGCGGCCGGTCAGGGCGAGGCCACGGGTGACGGCTTCGCTGGCGTCGTTCTTGTGCTCCCACTCCTCGTGGATCCGCGACATCAGGAAGACCTCGTAGTCCATCGAGAGCCCGAAGACGATCGAGAAGAGGAAGACCGGAAAGAAGGCGACGATCGGGCCGGTCCCGTCGAGCCCGATGATGCTCCCGCCCCAGCCCCACTGGAAGACGGCGACGATCAGGCCGAAGGCGGCGCCGATGCTGAGCAGGTTCATCACCATCGCCTTCAGCGGCACCAGGATCGAGCGGAAGACGATCATCAGCAGCAGCGCCGAGAGCAGGACGACGACGCCGATGAAGAGCGGCAGCTTTTCGGAGATCGCGTCGCCGAAGTCCTCGAAGATCGCGGTGATGCCGCCGACGTGGAGCTGGGCCCCGGTCTTTGCCTCGATCGGCGGCACGACGTCGTTGCGGATGTGGTCGAGAAGCGTGGTTGTGTCGACGCTCTGCGGCGAGGTCGTCGGGTAGAGCTGGAAGACACCGGTGTTCTTGGCTGGGTTGAGCACGATCGAGGTGACGGCGGCGACGCCCTTTTCGTTTTCGAGGGTCTTGTGCAGCTGGACCAGCCCGGCGTCGTCGCCCTTGCTGGGCAGCGCGCCGACCATCGCGAAGGGCCCGTTGAAGCCCGGCCCGAAGCCTTCCGCCAGCAGGTCGTAGGCGTTGCGCGTTGTGGTGCCGGAGGGGTCGGTGCCGGCGTCATTGGAGCCGAGCCGCAGCGAGAGGGTGGGGATGCAGAGGGCGAGCAGCAGCGCGCCCGAGAGGATCGCCCAGAGCGCCGGCCGGCGCTGGATCATCCGGCTCCAGCGGTACCAGGAGGTGTTTTCGTCGGTGCTTGGCGAGCGGCTGCCCAGGCCCGGGATCCGCAGCTTGTCGACCCGCCGGCCGGCGATCGTCAGCAGCGCCGGCAGCAGCGTCAGGGCCGCGATCATCGTGAACAGCACCGCCAGCGCGGCAGCCATCGCGACGCCGTAGAGGAAGCTGATGCCGAGCAGCAGCATCCCCATCAGCGAGATGATCACCGTGACCCCGGCGAAGAGCACCGCCCGGCCCGCGGTGTCGACCGCGGCGATCGCCGCTTCCTGCGGCTCAAGGCCCTCGTCGAGCCCGTTGCGGAAGCGGGTGAGGATGAACAGCGCGTAGTCGATGCCGACGCCGAGCCCGATCATCGCCGCCAGCTGCGGGGCGAAGTTGGCGGTGTCGAAGACGTGGGTGCCGAGTGTGACCAGGCTGAGGCCGACGCCGAGGGCGAACAGCGCCGTGATCAACGGCAGCCCCATCGCCACCACCGAGCCGAAGGTCAGCAGCAGGATGATCACCGCCGCTCCCAGGCCGATCAAGAACGACGAGTCGCCGCCTTCTTCCTGGCGCGCTTCCTCGATCGGCTGGCCGCCCAGCTCGATCTGGAGGCCGTCGCCGGCGGCGGCCTGGGAGACCTTGATGATTTCTTTGGTCTTGTCTTTGTCGAGTTCGTTGTTCGGGACGTCGAACTGGACCGTCGCGTAGGCGATCTTGCCTCCGTCGGCAATCGCCGCCGCGCCACCGCTGACGTAGGGGCTGGCAACTTCGCTGACGTGGGGGAACTTGGCGACCGCGGCGAAGACGCCGTCCATCTTCTGCTTGACCGCCGCCGATTCGACCCCGCCCGGCGCCTTGAAGACGATCAGGGCGGTGTCGCCGGACTGGGCCGGGAACTTCGTTTCAAGCAGGTTGAAGGCTTCCTGGGAGTCGGAGGCGGGGAGCTTGAATTCTTCGGAGAACTTGGACCCGACCGAGCTTGCCAGCATCCCGACCCCGATCAGGGCGACGATCCAGCCGATGATCACTGTCTTGCGGTGCCCGGTGCACCAGGTGGCGAAGCTGCGCATTCGGGGCCACGCTAGCAACGCCGTTCGGCGGGCGCGTCTTAGCCCGTCGCTGCCTGCGGCTAGATTGCCGTGCTGATGGCCGATCCCTCGATAGAGCGCTTTCGGCGCGTGGTTGGCGCCGCCTACGCGCACCTCGACGCCCGCCGCCAGGAGGTCAACGACCTCAACGTTTTCCCGGTCGCCGACGGCGACACCGGCGACAACATGGCGATGACGATGCGCGCTGTGATGGAGGAGCTCGACCGCCTCAACGGGCTCAGCGTCGACGAAATCGGCCGCACCCAGCTGGTCCAGGCGCTGGCCCGGGCGGCGCTGATGGGCGCCCGTGGCAACTCGGGCGTGATCCTCAGCCAGATCGTCCGCGGCGCCGCCGAAGAGCTGGCCAGCCGCCCGGGGGAGCTAGTCGACCCGGTCCTGGTCGCCTCGGCCTTCGCCAGCGCCGCCGACGCCGCCTACGCCTCGGTTCGCGAGCCGGCCGAGGGGACGATGCTGACCGTCTTCCGCGAAATGGCTCACTCGATCGCCCGCCAACTCGCCCACCTCGAGGCCGGCAAGCAGCGGCTCGGCAGCGACGTCACCGACGAGCAGCAGGACGCGATCCTGGCCGAGGTGCTGGAGCGGGCGATCGAAGACGGCGAGCGCGCGGTCGATCGCACCCCCGAGCAGCTCGAGGTCCTGCGCGAGTCGGGGGTCGTCGACGCCGGCGGCTACGGCCTGGTCTTGATCCTCGCCGGGGTCGTCGCCGGCCTGCGCGGCGACGGGGCCGAGGCGCCGGAGGTCCACCACCACGAGGCGCCGCGCCTCAGCCGCCCTCGCCACGAAGACAGCCGCTTTCGCTATTGCACCAACTTCATCGTCTCCGGCGAGGCCCTCGTCGGCCGCGATTTCGTGCCGCGGCTGGAGGGGCTGGGCGACTCGGTCCTCGTCGTCGGCGACGAGGTCACGCTCAAGGTCCACGTCCACACCGACGAGCCCGAGGCGGCCGTCGCCCTCTTCGAGGACGCCGGCAGCGTCACCAACCTCGACGTCGCCGATATGCGCGAGCAGATGGCCGAGCGCCGCGCCCGGCTCGAAGTGGGGCGGACCGGCGTGCTGGCGGTGGCCGCCGGCGAGGGGCTGGAGCGGCTCTTCGTCGAGCTCGGCGCCCACGTCGTGCCGGGAGGGGAGACCCTCAACCCCTCCACCTACGAGCTGTTGGCCGGGATCCACGAGGTCCCCTCCGAGGAGGTCCTGGTCCTGCCCAGCTCATCCAACGTGGTGATGGCGGCTGAGCGCGCCTGCGAGCTATCCGAGAAGCCAGCCCGCGTCGTCGCCGCCCACTCCCAGCAGGCGAGCCTGCTCGCCCTGGTCGAGCTCGACGCGGCGAGGTCGGCTGAGGAAAACGCGCAGCGCCTGGGCGAGGCGCTGGCCGCGATCGAAACCGGGGGGGTTGCCCCGGCCGGCCGCGACGATGCCCAGGGGCGCTTCCGCCAGGGCGACGCGGTTGGCTTTGTCGACGGTGAGATCGTCGCCTGGGGCGGGGCCGGCTCGACCCTGGCGACGACGATCCAGAAGCTTGCCGAGGGGGCCGAGATCGTCACCGTGATCGCTGGCGACGGCGCTCCGATCCCGCTTGCCGAGATCGACACCCACGTTCCCTACGGGGTCGAGATCGAGACCCACGAGGGGGGCCAGCCGAGCTGGTGGTGGCTGCTGGCCGCGCAGTAGTGCGTGCCTTCGGCGGCGCCTCCGAGCTGACCAAGGCGCAGCTGCGCGATGCCCCGGTCCACTGGGCGAGGCCGAGTGTTCTCGACGTCTCTCTCGCGGCCCTTAAGGGGGTCGGCCCCAAGCTTTCGGAGGCCGCCGCCGAGGCGGGCCTGCGCAACATCGGCGACCTCCTCTTCCGCTTTCCGCGCGACCACCTCAACCGCGAGGTCGTCGATGTCGCCAGCCTCGAGCCCGGCAAGCGAGGGACGGTCCTGGTCGAGGTCCTGGGCAGCACGCCGCGGCCCTTTCGCCGCGGCAAGCTGACTTTTGTCGGGGTCAAAGTTGGCGACGAAAGCGGGTCATTCAAGGCCACCTGGTTCAACCAGCCCTGGATCGCGCCAAAGCTGGTCCCGGGAGCGTCGATCCTGATGACTGGTTCCCTTGGCAAACGGGGTTTTACGGTGGCCGAGTACGAGTTCGTCGCGTCCGGGTCGGACGGAGGCGAGCTCGTTCCGGTGCACCGCGCGACCGAGGAGCTGACTGCGAAGCGGATACGGGACTGGACCCTGCGGGCGTGCCGGTTGGCGCCGAATGTGGTGGAGGGGCTGCCCGCAGGGATGCGGGCGCGACGGGAGCTTGCCGGAGTTGGGGAGGCGATCAAGGCGATGCACTTCCCTGAGGCCGAGGCCGATGTAGAGCAGGCTCGGGAGCGGTTGGCGTTTGAAGAGCTGTTCCTCTACCAGGCGATCCTGGCTACTCGGAAACGGGCGCACCGGGTGGCGCGGCCGGCCCCGCGGCTGGGCAAGCCTGAGGAGGCCGTCGGGCGTTGGATCGACTCGCTTCCCTTTGAGCCGACCAGGGACCAGCTGGCCGCCTTTGACGACATCGATGCCGACCTCGACTCCGGCGAGCCGATGCAGCGGTTGCTGATGGGGGAGGTCGGCAGCGGCAAGACCGTGGTCGCCCTGTACTCGATGCTGCGGGCGCTGGAAGCCGGGTTCCAGGGAGTGCTGATGGCGCCGACCGAGACCCTGGCCGAGCAGCACGCGATCACCCTCGACCGGCTGCTCGGGCACGAGGCGATCCCGTTCGCCCTGCTGACCGGCTCGACCCCTGCCCCGCGGCGGCGAGAGACACTGGAGCGGCTGGCGACCGGGGAGCTGGGGCTCGTCGTCGGCACCCACGCGCTGATCGAGCCCGACGTCCGCTTCGCCCGGCTCGGCGTCTGCGTCGTCGACGAGCAGCACCGCTTCGGCGTGCGCCAGCGCAAAGCACTCGACTCAAAGGGGGTCGAGGGGATGGCCCCGCACGTCCTGCACATGACCGCGACCCCGATCCCGCGCACGCTCTCGCTGACCACCTACGGCGAACTCGACACCACCGCCTTGCACCAGCTGCCGGCGGGCCGGCGCCCGGTTGGGACCAGGCTGGTCGAGGAGGACGAGCGCCCGGGCGCTTATGAGTTCATCCGCAAGCAGTTGCGCGAAGGCCGCCAGGCCTTTGTCGTCTGCCCGCTCGTCTCCGAGTCGGAGAAATTGCAGGGACGGGCGGCGGAGAAAGAGGCCGCGGTGCTGGCGGCCGGCGAGTTCGCCGACTTCTCGGTCGGCGTCCTGCACGGCCAGATGCACTCCACCGCCAAGGCCGAGGCGATGGAGGCGTTTGTCTCCGGCGCGACCGACGTGCTGGTCGCCACGACAGTGATCGAGGTTGGGATCGACGTCCCCAACGCAACGGTGATGGTGATCGAGGGGGCCGAGCGCTATGGGATCTCGCAGCTGCACCAGCTGCGGGGGCGGGTCGGGCGGGGAGAGCACGACTCCCTCTGCCTGCTCTTCCCAGGCCAAGCTGGAGAGCTGGCGCGCAAGCGGCTGCAGGCCGTCGCCAACGAGCGCGACGGCTTCAAGCTGGCTGAGGTCGACCTGGTCCTGCGCGGGGCGGGCGAGATCCTCGGCACCCGCCAGCACGGCCTGCCCCGCTTCGCGGTGGCGAGCCTGCCCGACGACACGCCGACCCTGGTCGCCGCCCGCGACGAGGTGCTGGCGCTGCTGCGCGAGCACGGCTCGCTCGAAGACGCCGCCCTCGGCCCGCTGCTCGATGCCGCCCGCCGCCGCTTCGGCGCCGACGCCTCCGACCCGATTCCGCTCTAATCGAAGCGTGAGGGTGATCGCCGGAGAGCTGGGGGGAAGGCAGCTGCTGGCGCCGCGGGGCTGGAAGGTGCGGCCGACCTCGGAGCGGGTGCGCGAGGCGATCTTCTCCGCCCTCGGCGCCAAGGTCCAGGAGGCGCTGGTGCTCGACCTCTACTGCGGCACCGGGGCGCTGGGAATCGAGGCGCTCTCGCGCGGCGCCGCCGAGGCGACCCTGGTCGATCGCGACACCCGCCCGGCCCTCGGCAACGTCGAGAACCTCGGCCTGCGCGACCGGGTCGAGCTGGTCCGCGCCGACATCCCGCGCTGGCTCGCGAGCCAGTCTGAGGCGCCTCACGCCCCCCGCTTCGACCTCGTCTTCGTCGATGCCCCCTATAAACTCGCCGACCCCGTGGGCCAGGAACTAAACACACACCTGCCGCGCCTGCTCGCCGAGGGCGGCAGGGCGATAGTCGAGAGCGGCGCCGGCAGGCCGTTGAAGATCGAGACCCTGGAGCGCCTGCGCCAGCGCCGCTACGGCGCCGCCGACGTCTCCTTCTACGGGGAGCTGCCGCGATGAGCAAGCGCGACGGCACCGTCGTCTGTCCCGGCAGCTACGACCCGGTCACCAATGGCCACGTCGACATCATCACCCGCACCTCCCACGTCTTCGAGCGAGTTGTGGTCGGGGTCGTCAACAATCCTGTCCGCAAGGAGAGGACGCTCTTCACCGCCGAGGAGCGCCAGGCCTTCATCGCCGACGCGACCGCCCACCTCGCCAACGTCGAGGTCAAGATCTTCTCCAGCCTCCTGGTCGAGTTCGCCCGCGAGAACGAAGCGGCGGCGATCGTCAAGGGGCTGCGGGCGATCTCAGACTTCGAGTACGAGTTCGAGATGGCCCAGCTCAACCGCAAGCTCGACCCTGGCATCGAGAGCATGTACGTGATCGCATCGCCGCATTACAGCTTCCTTTCCTCGACTGGAGTCAAGGAAATGGCGACCTTCGGAGGCGACGTCTCCGATCTCGTTCCAGGCCCGGTGGCGGTGGCGATGGCCGACCGCCTGGGCGCACGCTAGGCTTTTTCGAAGGGAGATGGCCGTGGGCGAGAGTTTGCAGAAATACGAGGAAATGACGGCTTCTTCGCCAAAGTTGTCTCTGGCACGTAGGCTTACGCACTGCTGATGGACGTACTGGTTCTAATCGACAAGCTGGACGACGTTGTCCACAACGCCCGACCCGTCCCCCTGACGGATCAGGTTCGCGTGGACCGCGAGGAGATCTATGACCTCCTCGACCAGATGCGCGCCACGATCCCCGAGGAGATCAAGCAGGCGCGCTGGATTGTCAAGGAGCGCCAGGAGATGCTGGCTGAGGCAAAGCGTGAGGCCGAGCGGATCGTGCGCGAGGCCCGCGAGCAGCAGGCCCGCCTGATCTCCGACGAGGAGGTCACCAAGCAGGCCGAGCGCGCCGCCGACGAGATCGTCGAGGACGCTCGCACCCGTGAGCGCGAGATCCGCCTCGGCGCCGAGGACTACGCCGACGAGATCCTCAACACGCTCGAGGTCAACCTGCAGAAGTTCCTCGCCGCCGTGCAGCGCGGCCGCGATCGCCTTGCCGGCCGGGACGAAGAGCCCGTCGCCGAGCTCGACGAGCAGCAGTAGATCCTTCGTTCAGTAAGTCGCCTGGACTACTGCCAGATTTTCGGCCTGCCAGGTGATGCTGCCGCCTGACCACGCCAAGGCGTTCTTGAGCTGCTCTGGCTCGAAGACGTCGGCGATCACCAGCGAGCGGGAGTGGTCTTTTACTCGGCGGTAGAGGGCCTGGGCCTTGTCTTCGTCGAGGTCCCCAGCGGAGAGGACCGAGATGACCAGGTCCCAGGGGCCGTCGGGAAGGGGATCCTCCATTCGCGCCAGCTGCACGTCGTCATAGGTGGCGCGGGCTCGGAAGACCATGTCTGGGCTTGAGTCGAGGCCGACAACCCAAGAGTCGGGGTAGGCCTCGATCAGGCGCCGGGTCGTCTCGCCGGTGCCCATGCCCAGCTCCAGGACGCGCTCGGGGACGAAGGGAATGGCCGCGATCGCCTGCTCCTGCAGCTCCTCGTAGCGCGGGACCTTGGAGCGGATCCGCTCCAGGTAGGTCTCGGGTGTCCAGTCGAATCGGTTCATTTCGTAATCTCGTCGGGAGGGTGTCCATCGTAAGTCCCTGCCCAGCGGAGGAGTGATCATGGCCCATGCGCCCACCACGATCGTCGACCTTGACCGTCTCACGCTCACGCACGGAGAGGGCAGGCGGCTCGATATCCCGGTCCGGCTCGACCCGCTGGAGCTGGGCGGCCAGGTCTATGTCGCCGTGCCCGAATCGGTCAAGACCAGGCTCGACATCTCGCGGCCGAGCGGCGGCTTCGCCTTCCGGATGCGCTTCCCGGTCCGGATCGAGGGCCCTTGCATGCGCTGCCTTGAGCCGGCGGTGCTGGAGGCGGATGTCGACGCTCGCGAGGTCGACCATCACAACACCGACGACCAGGAGCTGCGCAGCCCCTACGTCGTCGAGGGCGAGCTCGACATCGGCCGCTGGGCACACGATGCCGCCGTCTTGGCGACTCCGACCCGGCTGCTCTGCCGCCCCGACTGCGCCGGCCTCTGCCCGGTCTGCGGCGTCTCCCTGAACGACGCCGACCCCGCCGATCACGAACACGAGAGCGGCATCGATCCTCGCTGGGAGAAGCTCAAAGACCTGAAGATCGACTGATGACGTAGGATTCCGCGTCCGATGGCTGTCCCAAAGAAGAGAACTTCGAGCGCGCGGCGCGATAAGCGGCGCGCCAACCACAAGGCCGGCAAGGCTCGTCTCAACAATTGCCCGCGTTGCCACAGCCCTCGCTTGCCCCATCGCGTCTGCCCGACTTGCGGCACCTACGCCGGGCGTGAGGTCGTTTCTCACAAAGCAGCCGCGCCGGCGCCCGCCAGCACCCAGGAGTAGATGCCCGGCGGCCAGGGTGTGACCATCGCCCTCGATGGCTTCGGGGCGGAGCAGGGTTTCGATGTTCTGGCCGAGGGCGCGCGGCTCGCTGCCGGCGACGGGATTCGCCTGCGGGTGTTCGGGCCGCCGGACGAGCTTGACCTGAACGGGGTCGACGGGGTGGAGGTGGTGCCCACCTCGGAGTCAATCGCCAACGAGGAGGACCCGGTGCCCGCGGTCCGGGCGAAGAAGGAGGCTTCGGTGGTGCGGGCCGCTCGCGACGTGGCCGAGGGGAATTCAGCGGCGCTGGTCAGCGCCGGCTCGACCGGGGCGACGATGGCCGCCGCCACCTTTGGGTTGCGGCGCCTGCAGGGGGTGCAGCGACCGGCCCTGGCGGTGCAGCTGCCGGTTCCCGGCAAGCCGGTCCTCTTCCTCGACGTTGGCGCCAACGTCGAGGTCCGCGCCCAGCACCTGGTCCAGTTCGCCTTCCTCGGCGCCGCCTTCAGCGAGGCGGTGCTCGGGGTCGAGGGCCCCAGGGTCGGCCTGCTCTCGGTCGGCGAGGAGGCGGGCAAGGGCCGCGACGAGGTGGTCGAGGCCTTCCGGGTGCTCTCGGAGTCGACCGGCATCGATTTCGCCGGCAACGTCGAGGGCCGCGACCTGCCCGCCGGGGCAGCCGACGTGGTCGTCACCGATGGCTTCACCGGCAACGTCGCCCTGAAGCTGATGGAGGGCACGGCGCGCACGGTTACCGGGGCGATCCGTGATGCGGCCCGTTCCAACCCGGTGGCCGCGCTTGGTGGCCTGCTGATGCGCCCGGCGCTCGGCGGCCTGCGCCGTGAACTTCATCCGGACACGACCGGCGGCGCGATCCTGCTCGGCCTGCGCGGCGTCGCCATCGTCGGCCATGGCAGCTCCAGCGCT
The DNA here is from genome assembly GCA_964401995.1 of uncultured Conexibacteraceae bacterium. GTDB lineage: Bacteria > Actinomycetota > Thermoleophilia > Solirubrobacterales > 70-9 > DATCBF01. The sequence goes on from CAYOAP010000004.1 coordinate 177,437, forward strand.
GAGGGGATCGCCAACGCAGTGCGGATGGCCGCCCGCGCGGTCGAGGTCGATGCGGTCGGCCGCACCGCCTTATTGCTGCAAAGAGCAGGGGCGACGCGCGGATCTCTCGCGGCGGAATCCGGCCCGTGATAGGAACCAGGCGATGAGTCGCGAGGAAGTCCTGGACCTGGTCCGCAACCACCTTGCCGAGGAGCTCGAGGTCGACATCGCGAAGATCTCTGAGAGCACTCGCTTCAAGGAGGATCTCGACGCCGACTCGCTCGATCTCTACGAGCTGGTGATGGAGCTGGAGGACCGCTACGGCGTCGCCGTCTCCGAGCAGCAGGCGGCGCAGATCAAGACTGTCGGCGACGCGGTCGGGTTCGTCATCGACCACGCCCCCGCCTGAGCGGTGTCCGCGCGCGCCGAGTCGGCCGTCACCGCGCTGGCGGCCCTGGTCGCCGAGCTGCCCGAGGATCTGCGCGGCCAGGCGCTGACCCACACCTCCTGGACCGAGGACCGGGTCGACTCCTTCGAGCGCCTCGCCTTCCTCGGCGACAGCGTGCTCGGCCTCTCGGTCGCCTCTCACCTCTTCGCCACCCACCCCGAGCTCGACTCCGGCGGCCTGACCAAGGTCCACAACCAGGCGGTCAGCGGCGTCTCCTGCGCCGAGGTCGGCCGCCTGCTCGGGGTGCCGGAGATGCTGCGCGGAGCAGAGCCCGCCGACGCCCAGGCGGCGATCCCGGCCGAGACCCTGCTGGCCGGCGAGCGGCCGCTGCCGGAGGCGACCGAGGCGCTGATCGGGGCCTGCTTCCTCGCTTTCGGCTTCGATCGCACCGCCGTCGCCGTGGCCACAGCGTTCGAGCCCCGCATCGAGCACGCCAGCGAAACCAGGATTGACTTCAAGTCGGCTCTGCAGGAGCTGCTGGCGCGGCGCGGGGCGCGCGTAAGCTACGAGGTGACCGAGGCGAGCGGCCCGCCGCACCAGCGCACCTTCGCGGTGGCGGCGATCGTCGATTCCGAGCAGATAGGAGAGGGCTCGGGGAGGAGCAAGAAGGCAGCCGAGCAGGTGGCCGCGGAGCAGGCGCTGAAGCGCCTCGGCGGATGAGCGCCATGACCGGGTTCGCGTCCGACTCACCCGCGAGCCTTTCAACCGGAGCGAGGACTGGATGTATCTGAAATCGATCACGATGAAGGGGTTCAAGTCGTTCCCCGAGCGGCAGCGGCTGGAGTTCTCTCCAGGCGTCAGCGTGATCGTCGGCCCCAACGGCTCCGGCAAGTCGAACATCACCGACGCCGTGCTCTGGGCGCTGGGCGAGCAGAGCCCGGGGGCGATCCGCGGGGCCTCGATGCAGGACGTGATCTCCGCCGGCGGCAAGGGCGTCGGCCAGCGCCGCCAGGCCGAGGTCGAGGTCGTGATCGACAACTCCGAAGGGCGGGCCGCGACCGAGTTCTCCGAAGTCGCCGTGCAGCGCACCCTTGACCGCTCCGGTGATGGCAGCTATCGCCTCAACGGCGCCCGCTGCCGTCTTGTCGACGTGGTCGAAGTCCTCTCCGACACCAACCTCGGTCGCGAGATGCACTCGGTGATCAGCCAGGGCCGGGTCGAGACGATCGTCCACTCCAAGCCGCGCGAGCGCCGGCTCCTGGTCGAGGAGGCGGCCGGGCTCGGCAAGCACCGCAAACGCCGTCGCCGGGCCGAGCTGAAGCTGAAAGGGACCCGCTCCAACCTTGATCGCGCCCTTGATGTCGAGCGCGAGGCCCGCGCCCGCCTGCGGCCGCTCAAACGCCAGGCGCAGGCGGCCGAGCTGGGGGCGCGGATCGAGCGCGAGGAGCTGGGCCTGCGGGCGCAGCTGGTCGCCGAGGAGCTGCGCTTCGGCGCCGATCGCGCCGCCGCGGCCGCCAAGGCTGCGGAGCAGGCGCGGGCGATCAGGAAAGGGATCGAGGAGCGGCTGGCCGCGGTCAGCGCCCGCCGCCGCGCGGTCGAGGAGCGCTTCGCCGCCCGCGACCGCGATCGCACCCTCGCCTGGGGGCTGCTGACCAAGCTGCGTGGCGAGCAGGAGCGGATCGCGGTCCGCGCCGCCACCCTCGCCGACCGCCAGGGCGTGCTTGACGCCCGGCTGGAGGCGCTGCGCGCCGACCTTGGGCCATTGACTCTGGACGTGGGCGCCGCCGGCGGCGCCCCAGCCGAGCGGGCGCGCAAACTCGAGCAGGAGTTGAGCGAGATCGAGGGCGGCTTGACCACGGCCTCCGACGGCCTCGCCCGCGCCCGCTCTGGCGACGCCGCCGAGGCCGCCCGCGAGGCGGCGCTGGGCGCGGTCCGCAGCGGCGCCGAGCGCGCTTCGCGGCACGCGCGCCGGGCCGAGGGCCTGCTTGGCGAGCGCCACCGTGAGCAGCTGCGCAAACGGATGTCGGCCGGTGAGGAGCTGCTGGAAGCGGTGGCTGCGGCTGCCGCCGCGGCGACGGCTGTCGGCGCCGCGATCCGGGCTCGGGTGGCCCAGACCGAGGGCAAGGTCGTCGGCGGCGAGAGCGACGGCGACGAGATCGCCGAGGAGATGCGCGCCTGCTCGAAACAGGAGGCCGAGCTGCAGGCTGAGATGGGCGCAGCCTCAGACCAGTTGACCCAGGCCGAAGTCGAGGCCGCCCACCTCGGCGATCGCCGCGCCGAGGCCGCCAAAGAGCTGGCGGCGATCGCCGAGCGCCTAGGCGAGGAGATCGCTCCTGCTGAGCAGGCCCTCAGCGAGGAGGAGCGGGCCGATATAGACCGCCGGCTCGAGCGGCTGGAGCGCCGCCGCGCCCAGATCGGGCCGGTCAACCCCCTGGCCCAGAGCGAGTACGACGAGGCCCGCGAGCACGTCGAGACCCTGCAGGCGCAGCGCGAGGACACCGAGCGGGCGATGAAGGAGCTGGAGACGCTGATCCGCGACGTCGACCGTGAGATCGAGCGCGCCTTCGAGGAGACCTTCGAGGCGACCGCCAAGAACTTCGAGGAGATGGTCGAGCACCTCTTCCCCGGCGGGCGCGGGCGCCTGCGCCGGGTCAGCCTGCGGCCGGTCCGCGATGAGCAGCCGCAGCCGGAGGCAGGCGCCCCGGCCGCCGAGCCCGAGGTCGAGGACGAGGAAGAAGAGCGCGACGAGCTCGGGGTCGAGATCGAGGTCACCCCGGCCGGCAAGTCGACCCGCAAGCTCTCGCTGCTCTCGGGCGGCGAGAAGTCGCTGGTCGCCCTTGCCTTCGTCTTTGCCGTCTTCCTCGCCCGGCCCTGCCCCTTCTACATCCTCGACGAGGTCGAGGCCGCCCTCGACGACGCCAACATCGACCGCTTCCTGCAGCTGATCCGCCGCTTCTCCGATCGCGCCCAGTTCGTGATCGTCACCCACCAGAAACGGACGATGGACGCCGCCGACATTCTCTACGGGGTCAGCATGGGCGGCGACGGCGTCACCAAGATCGTCTCCAAGCGGCTGCCGCGCGAAGAGGCCGCCGCTGGCGATGAGTCCGAGGGGCCGCCCCCGTTTGCCGGGATCGCGCCCGAGGACGACGCTGGCGAAGCAGAGGCCGGGCCCGAGCCCGACTCGGCCGAAGCCGCATAGCCTGCCCGGTAGGCTCCCTAAGGGGGCACCGAGAGGAGGCGGATGACGCAGAGTCATATGGACCGGCTGACGTCGTTTGACACGTCATTCCTGGCCAACGAGAAACACAACGGGCACATGGCGATCGGCGCCGTGATGGTCTGCGAGGGGAAGGCCCCCAGCTACGAGGATTTCGTCACCCACATCCGCAGCCGCCTGCACCTGCTGCCGCGCTTGCGGCAGCGGCTCGCCTTCCCGCCGCTGCGCCTGGGGACGCCGCTCTGGGTCGACTTCCCCGACTTCGACATCGCCGCCCATGTGCGCCATGTCAGCCTGCCGGCGCCCGGCAGCGACGCCCAGTTCCACGAGCTGATCGGGGCCTCGCTCTCGCCGCCGCTCGACCGCGCCAAGCCGCTCTGGGAGCTCTGGCTGGTCGACGGTTTCGAAGACGATCGCTTCGGGATCATCTACAAGACCCACCACGCGATGGCCGACGGGATCTCGGCCACCGACGTCGGCATGCTGCTCTTCGACGTCGAGCCGAAGAGCGAGATCGTGCGCGAGGAGGCGCCCTGGAACCCGAGCCGGCCGCCGTCGCGGGCAGGCCTTCTTGCGCACGCGGCCCGCGGCTTCCTTGGCATGTTCGGGCGGGCTTTCCGCTGGCTGAAGGCGGCCTCAGAAGACCCTGGCAAGGCGGCGAGACGGGCCTCCGACGGCGTCATCGGGCTGGCCGAGGTGGCCTGGAACCTGGCCCGGCCGGCGCCCGCGGTGATGTTCAACACCGAGATCAGCGCCGCGCGGACGTTCACCTGGACGAGCTGCTCGCTCGACGACCTGAAGCTGATCAAGAACAACCTCGGCGGCACGGTCAACGACGTCACCCTGGCCGTCGCGGCCGGGGCCCTGCGGCGCTGGCTGCAGAGCCATGACGTCAAGACCGACGAGCTCGACCTGAAGGCGCTGGTCCCGGTCTCGGTGCGGACCGAGAACGAGCACGGCGAGCTCGGCAACCGGCTGACGGCGATGCGTGGGCCGCTGCCCGTCCACATCGCCGATCCGCTCGCGCGCCTCGAAGCCGTGGCCAGGGATATGGACAAGTTGAAGGCGTCAAAGCAGGCTCTCGGCGCCGAGGCGATCTGGGGCCTCAACGATTGGTTCCGCGATTTCGCCCCGCCGCTGCTGCTCAACCCGACGGCGGCGATCAACTTCTCCACCCGGCTCTTCAACATGCTGGTCACCAACTTCCCCGGCCCACAGGTTCCCTTCTACGTCCTCGGCCACGAGCTGACCGGCGTCTACCCGGTCGGCTTCCTCGCCCAGCGCCACGCTCTGGCGATCGCGATGTTCAGCTACAACGGCTCGATGCACTTCGGCTTGCTCGGCGACCGCGAAGCGATCGACGGGATCGAGGAGATCGCCGCCGCGATCGACGAGTCGGTCCAGGAGCTGCTGGACGCAGCGGGCGCGGGCGCCGCGGAGCAAAGCTCCCAGCTCGTCTAAGCGCTTCCCACGGTGCCATGGCGGGGGGACGGGCCTGGCCGCCCTTTGGCCGAATTCGGCGCCCGCCATGGCGGGCCTGCCCGATGCTGCAGCGCGGCTTTGCCGCGCATTCATCAGATTGCATATCGCGGCCTTCGGCCACATTCGCCCAGAGGGGCGGCCAGGCCCGTTTCACGACACGCCCCCGCCATCCCCTGCGCACAGTGCCCGGCTCGCCGTGGGATCGATCGTCCAGCGGCCGACGAGCCTCAAACGCGCCCATATATCCCGTTTCAGGTCCATCGGCAGGGGGAGATATCACTCTTCCAGATTCATACCCCGGATATGCTTGCGTTCCTGTGGATAGCGAAGCAAGGTACACACACGATGGCGACTCATTCCAGCATGGATGAGTCCGCTAGTTTCGATGTAAGTGTTGTCACGGCCCCGCCTCAGCCGGAAGTGCCGATCGTGGTTACGTCCGTGGAGCTGCGCGATGATGGGGTGGTGGTTAACTTGACCTCGATACGAGCGGCCGTAAAGGTAGTGTGGCCGTGTGTGGACGAAGGTCAACCCGAGACACTGGAAGACGACTTGGGCACGGAGTACGCCGTTGTTTCTGGCGAAGGAGGAGGAGACGAGAGAGTCTCACGGATGTCCTATGAGTTTCGCCCGGCGGTGCCGATTGGTGCGCGGTCCTTGAAAGTGGCAACGGCAACAGGGTCGGTGGATATTCGGCTCGATCAATGACGACGGCGCTTCGCCGCTCTCTGGCGGGAGCAGCCCGCCGGCCCAGGCCGGCGCATCCGACTTTCACCCACCTATAAGGGGGCCAAAGTCGGATGCGCTGTCGAGCCTGCTGTGATCTGAGCGCTGCGCCCATTGAATGAGGGATCGATCATCTAGCCTGCGCCGTCACGATGCCCACCGCCTGGCAAGACATCTTCGACCTCGGCGCGCGCGCGCCGCAGGCGTCCACGCCCGGCGTCGATGAGCCCGAGCAGCGTCGCGGCGTCTTCAAGCGCCTGCGCGAGAGCCTCTCCAAAAGCCGCCAGGCGCTGAGCGAGGAGATTTCGGCCAGCCTCTTCGACCGGATCGACGAGGAGACCTGGGAGCGGCTTGAGGAAGCGCTGATCTATGCCGACGCCGGCGCTCCCACCACCGCCGCTGTGGTCGAACGGCTTGAGCGCGAGGTCGAGTCCGGCGCCGTCCCCGCCGACGGGGTCGCCGTGCGCGAGCGCCTGATCGAGATCCTAGCCGAGGTCGCTGCGACCGGCCGTGCCCCGATCGACCTCAGCGGCGAGCCGGCGGTGCTGCTGATGGTCGGTGTCAACGGCACCGGCAAGACGACGACGATCGGCAAGATCGCCTGGCACCTCTCGAAGGAACTCGGCCTCTCGGTCGTGCTCGGCGCCGCCGACACCTACCGCGCCGCCGCCGCCGAGCAGCTCGCCGAGTGGGCGGACCGGGCCGGGGCCGAACTGGTGCGCTCGGCGCCGGGAGGCGATCCCGGCGCGGTCGCCTTCGACGCGATCGCCGCCGCCCGCGCCCGCGGCGCCGACGTGGTCATCATCGACACCGCTGGCCGCCTGCACACGCAGAGCAACCTGATGGACGAGCTGGCCAAGGTGCGGCGGGTGATCGGCAAGCAGATCCCCGAGGCGCCGCACGAGACCCTGATCTCGATCGACGCCACCACCGGCCAGAACGGCCTGCGCCAGGCGAAAGTCTTCTCCGAAGCGGCCGCGGTCGACGGCGTCGTCCTGACCAAGCTCGACGGCACTGCCAAAGGCGGCATCACCCTGGCGATCGCCTCCGAGCTCGGGATCCCGGTCAAGCTGATCGGGACCGGCGAGTCGCTGGAGGATCTGCGGCCTTTCGATCCCACCGAGTTCGCTCAGGCCCTGCTCGCCGAGTAGCGCCGCCCAGAGACCATCCCTAAGCTGGAGCAGCCTTGTTCGACCAGCTCTCAGACCGCCTGCAGGCGACCCTCTCCGATGTCCGCTCGCGCGGCAAGCTGACCGAGTCCGATGTCGACGCGGCGATGCGCGAGATCCGCCTGGCGCTGCTCGAGGCTGACGTCAACTTCAAAGTCGTCAAAACCTTCACCGCGACGCTGAAGGAGCGCTGCCTCGGCGCCGAGGTGCTGGAAAGCCTCGACCCCGGCCAGCACGTGGTCAAAATCGTCAACGAGGAGCTGACCGCGCTGATGGGGGGGGCCGGGCGCGACCTCGCCTTCGCCTCCAACGGCCCGACCGTGATCCTGATGGCCGGCCTGCAGGGCTCCGGCAAGACGACGGCCTGCGCCAAGCTCGCCCGCCACCTTGGCGAGTCCGGCAAAAACGTCGCTCTCGCCGCCTGCGACATCTACCGCCCCGCCGCCGTCGACCAGCTGGTCACGGTTGGCGAGCGCGCCGGCGCCCACGTCTACGAGCAGGGGACCGAGCGCAACCCGGTCGAGATCGCCGAGTGGGCGCTCGCCCGCGCTCGCGAGGAGAACCGCGACGTCCTCATCGTCGACACCGCCGGCCGCCTCCACATCGACGAGGAGCTGATGGCCGAGCTGGCCCAGATCCGCAAGAAGACCAAGCCCCACAACGTGCTGCTGGTGGTCGACGCGATGACCGGCCAGGACGCGGTCGGCGTCGCCGAATCGTTTGCCGCCGCGGCTGAGTTCGACGGCGTCGTCATGACCAAGCTCGACGGCGACGCCCGCGGCGGCGCGGCGCTCTCGGTCAAGGCGGTCACCGGCAAGCCGATCGTCTACGCCTCGACCGGCGAGAAGCTGGAGGACTTCGACCGCTTCCACCCCGACCGCATGGCCTCGCGCATCCTCGGCATGGGCGACGTCCTCACCCTGATCGAGAAAGCCGAGCAGCAGGTCGACGAGCGCCAGGCGCTCGACCTGCAGGAGAAACTCAAACGCGACCAGTTCACGCTTGAGGACTTCCTCCAGCAGATGCGCCAGGTGCGGAAAATGGGCCCGCTCAGCGGCCTGATCGGGATGATGCCGGGGATGGGGGCGATGAAGCAGCTGAAGAACGCCGACGTCGACGAGGGCGAGCTGGACCGGGTCGAGGCGATCATCCTCTCGATGACGCCGGCCGAGCGCGCCAACCCGGGAATGATCAACGGATCGCGCCGCAAACGGATCGCAAACGGCTCTGGAAACAAAGTTCAGCACGTCAACCAGCTGGTTAAACAGTTCGACCAGATGCGCAAGATGATGCGGCAGATGGTCTCCGGCAAGATGCCCAACGCGCAGGATCTGGCGCAGATGACCGGGGGCGCGCCGCGCCCGAAGATCCGTAGGCGCTAACCTCTCGCCGCTGATGGCAGTCCGAATAAGACTTAGAAGGGTCGGTTCCAAGAAGAACCCGATCTGGCGCATCGTCGTCGCCGACAAACGCTCGCCCCGCGACGGGCGGACGATCGAGACGATCGGCCGCTACAACCCGCAGACTGAGCCCTCGATCATCGAGTTCGACGAGGAGCGCGCCAAGCACTGGCTGGAGCACGGCGCCCAGCCGTCGGAGACGGTCGCGGTGCTGTTGCGCACCAAGGGCATCGCCGCCACCGGCAGCTAGCCGTGACCGAGCTGCTCGAGTTCCTCGTCAGGGCCCTGGTCGAGGACCCTGAGGCGGTTGTCGTCGAGGAGCTGGAAGAGGAAGGCGACCTCGTCTATGAGATCACCGTCGCCGAGGAGGATCTCGGCCGCGTGATCGGCAAAGGTGGCCGGGTGGCGAACGCGATCAGGACGATCGCCAAGGCCGCGGCGGTTCGGATCGATCGACGTGTGCTCGTCGACATCCTTGACTGAGGAGCGCGGGGCGGGCTCGTGAAGCTCGACATCTTCACTCTCTTTCCGCACGCCTTCGACTGGTTCAGGTCGCAGCGCTCGGTCGAGAACGCGATCGCCGAAGGCAACGAGCTGCGCTTCTTCGACTACCGCGAGACGACGCCGCTGAAAGCCGGGCAGGTCGATGACTCGCCTTACGGCGGCGGGGCGGGGATGGTGCTGCGGGTCGACGTGGTCGATGCCTCCCTGCAGGCTGCCTATCCCGACGGGGAGAAGCCGCGGATCGTGCTGCTCTCGCCGACCGGGCGGCTGCTCGACGACGAGCTGGCTGATGAGTTGACGCGCGAGCCCCACGTCGCCCTGCTCTGCGGCCGCTACGAGGGCTTCGACGAGCGCGTGCACGAGCAGTTTGCCGACGACGAGGTCTCGATTGGCCGCTACGTCCTCGCCGGCGGCGAGCTGCCGGCGATGGTGATCGCCGACGTCGTCATGCGCAAGCTGCCGGGCGCGCTCGGCCACGCCGACAGCGCCGTCGAGGAGTCCTACAGCCAGGCTCTAGAGGGCGCGCCGGAGTACCCGCATTACACTCGCCCAGCCGTTTACAGAGGCTGGGATGTGCCCGAGATCCTGCTCTCCGGAGACCACGAGAAGGTGCGTGAGTGGAGGGCTGAGCGCAGCCGGGAACGGGCGAAGCGCTCGGAGTAGCTACCATTCCGCCACCGCGCGGTGCCCCAGCACGGGTCCCGGCGGTTTTTTCTCGCCATGAGCACAATCATCGACAGCATTGAGCGCGCCCAGCTGAGGAAAGGACTTCCGTCCTTCGGCCCGGGCGATCGTGTGCGCGTCCACTTCGAAGTGATCGAGGGCACCCGCCGCCGCACCCAGGTCTTCGAGGGAATCGTCCTGCGGCGCCAGGGCTCCGGTGTGCGCGAGACCTTCACCGTCCGCAAGCAGTCCTTCGGCGTCGGCGTCGAGCGCACGTTCCCGCTGCACTCGCCGAAGATCGAGAAACTTGAGATCGCCGCCCGCGGCGACGTGCGCCGGGCCAAGCTCTACTACCTGCGCGGCCGCATCGGCAAGGCCGCCCGCGTCGCCGAGCGGCGCTGGGGGATCGACGAGGAGCTGGTCTCCGCGCCGGTCGAGGCAGAGGCTGCGGCCACCGACGCCGATGGCGTCACCCAGGAGGCCGCCGAGGCAGTCGAGGCGCCTGAGGGCGGCGAGGCAACTGCGCCCGAGGCAGAGGCCACGCCTGACGCAGAGGCAGCGCCCGAGGCTGAGGCGACGCCCGAGGCGGAGGCAGCAACACCCGAGGCAGAGGTAACGGCAGAGACGGACGCTGAGGCGCCCGAGGCCGGGGAGACCGAGGACGCCGCCGCGGCTGAGGATGCCGAGGACGAGGAGCCAGACAAGGACTCCTCCGGCGGGGACTCGGCCTGAAACTGAAGATCCCGAAGCCGAAAACCAAAGGCGGCGGGCTGATCGAGCTTGTCGTCATCGTTGCGCTGGCCCTGGGCCTGGCACTCGGCATCCAGGCTTGGATCGTCAAGCCCTACCAGATCCCCTCGCAGTCGATGGAACCCACCCTCGACGTCGGCCAGCGGGTTCTGGTCAACCGCTTCCTCTACCACTTCACCGACCCCTCGATCGGCGACATCGTCGTCTTCCACCCGCCGGTCGGCGCCGACAGCGGCACGATCTGCGGCGCCCAGCACGCGCCGACCCAGGCCTGTCCCAAGCCGACCGCAGCCGAGTCGAGCCAGAACTTCATCAAGCGGATCGTCGCCGAACCCGGCGACACGCTCAGCGTCCGCGACGGCCACCCGGTCGTCAACGGGGTCGAGAAGACAGATGAGCCCTACATCCGGGCTTGCGGCTCCGCCCCCGCCTGCAACCTGCCGAAGCCGATCACGATTCCACCCGACCATTACTTCATGATGGGTGACAATCGAGGCGAGAGCGACGACAGCCGTTTCTGGGGCCCCGTCCCCCGCAGCTGGATCATCGGCAAGGCCTTTGCCACCTACTGGCCGCCCGATCGCGTCGGCCTCCTCTAAAGGCAAGACGCATGAGCGCAGGCTGGCGCGCAGCCGCCGCCTGTTCGCCTTCGACCGCGGCCTCGGCGGCCGCTTCGTGGCCGGGACCGACGAGGCGGGCCGGGGCTGCCTGGCCGGGCCGCTGGTCGCCGCCGCCGTCCTGATCGACTACGAGACGCTCTCCACCGCCGACCGGCGGGCGCTGGCCGGCCTGCACGACTCCAAGCAGATGACGCCGGAGCGGCGCGAGCAGATGTACCCGTCGGTGCTGCGGGCCGCCGCCCGGGTCAGCGTCGTCGTCCGCTGCGTGCGTGGGATCGACTCGCGTGGACTGCACGTGACCAACATCGAAGCGCTCTCGGTGGCGTTGGAGCGTTTGCGCCCCGACCCCGAGGTCACCTGCCTGGTCGACGGGTTCGCGCTCAAGGGCTGCGCGGTCCCGCACCGCCAGGTGATCGAAGGCGACGGCACCAGCGCCGCGATCGCCGCCGCCTCGGTTGTCGCCAAGGTCACCCGCGACCGCTACATGCACGGCGCCGGCAACGAGCACCCGGGCTGGGGCTTCGAGGAGCACGTCGGCTACTCGACCCCCGAGCACCGCGAGGCGATCGGCCGGATCGGGATCTCGGCGCTGCACCGGCGCTCCTTCCGCTCGGTGGCCTACTCACAGCTGGAGCTGGCGAGCTAGAAGGCGTTCTCGATGTGCTCGACGTCGGCCGCCCGGCCGGCGCGGTCATAGGTGACCCCGATCGCGTCGAAGCGGATCTCGCTGTAGAAGGGAGCGTCGCGGTTCTCCGAGATCCAGGCGGCGGCGAGGCGGCGGACCTGGCGCTGCTTGCGCGGGCCGATCGCGTGGATCGGGCGCTCGGGGCCGAAGTCCGAGTCCTGGCGGCCGGCCTTGACCTCGACGAAGACCAGCGCCTGTCCGTCGTGGGCGACGATGTCGAGCTCGCCGTAGCGGCTGCGGGCGTTGCGATCGAGCACGGTCCAGCCCTTGGCTGCGAGCTTGGCTGCGACGAGATCCTCGGCGGCGCGGCCGATTTTCTGGCGGGCCTGGGTCACGTCGAGGACGCTAGGGAGATCTTGCGCGAAAGTGGCGCGCAAGATTTCTCAAATCTGTGACTTTCTCTACCCACACGTCGGATTTACCCTCCTAGCGTGGTTGCCGTGCTCGCCACGGCCCAGACATTCACCCTCGACGGCATCTCCGCCCGGCCCGTCCGGGTCGAGGTTGACGTCCATCGCGGCCTGCCCAGCTTCGCGATCGTCGGCCTGCCCGACACCGCTGTCCGCGAGGCGCGGGAGCGAGTGCGGGCGGCGCTTGCCAACTGTGGCTTCGAGTTCCCGCTGCGGCGGATCGTCGCCAACCTCGCCCCGGCCAGCCTGCGCAAGGCCGGGCCGGGGATGGACCTGGCGATCGCGGCCGCGCTGCTGATCGCCTCCGACCAGCTCGACTGGCCGCGGGCCTCGAAGCTGGCCCTGGTCGGCGAGCTGGCCCTGGACGGCTCGGTGCGGGCGCTCCCCGGCGTGCTGGCGATCGCCGAGGCGGCGCGGGTCAGTGGGGCGGAGGCGATCGTGGTTCCCGTCGGAAACGGGGCGGAGGCGGCCCTGGTCGACGGGCTCGACGTGGTCCCGCTCGAAAGCCTCGGGCAGCTCGCCTCCCTTGCCAGCGGCGAGTGGGCACCCTCCCGCCCCGAGCCGCTGCCGCTGGCCCTGGGCCCCGGCGATGGCAGCCCCGACCTCGAAGACCTGCGCGGACAGCGCCACCTCCGTTATGCGCTGGAGGTCGCTGCTGCTGGCGGCCACAGCCTGCTGATGATCGGTCCGCCCGGCGCCGGCAAGTCGATGGCGGCGCGCAGGCTGCCCTCGATCCTGCCGCCCTTGACCCACGGCGAGGCGCTGGAGACGGCCCGGATCGCCAGCGCCTGCGGGCGGCTCGGCAGCGCCCCGGCTGGACGCCCGTATCGCGCGCCCCACCACACGATCAGCCCCGCCGGCCTGGTCGGCGGCGGCAACCCGCCCGGCCCTGGGGAGGCGACCCTGGCCCATCGCGGCGTGCTCTTCCTCGACGAGCTCTGCGAGTTCCGCCGCGACACCCTGGAGGCGCTGCGGGCGCCGTTGGAGACCGGCACGGCGGCGATCGCGCGAGCGGGGTCCTGGCGCGAGCTGCCCTGCCGCTTCATGTTGGTCGCCGCCGCCAATCCCTGCCCCTGCGGGCGCGGCGACAGCGACGCCGAGTGCACCTGCACGCCGCTCGCGGTGCAGCGCTACCAGGGCCGGCTGAGCGGGGCGCTGGCCGACCGCATCGACATCCTCGCCTCGATTCGCCAGCCCAGCGCCGAAGAGATCGGCGGCGAGCCGGGCGAGCCATCCGCGGTCGCGAGGGAGCGGGTGGCAGCGGCGCGCGAGCGCCAGCACCGGCGGCTCGGCGCCGGCCGCTGCAACGCAGAGATGACGCCGGCCGAGGCGCGCCGCTGCGCGCTAAGCGACGAGGCTGCGGCGCTCCTTGCCGAGCTTTACTCGCGGCGGCGGCTGAGCGGCCGTGCCCATGACCGGGTGCTGAAGCTGGCGCGGACGATCGCCGACCTGGCCGGGGACGAAGCGGTCAGCGAGGGGCAGATGGCGCAGGCCCTGCAGCTGAGGCGGCGCGACTATGCCTGAGCCGCGCGCCTGCCCCGACTGCCTGCGGCGTGCCTGGCTGCTGGCGCTGCTCGGCCCCTACATCGAAAAGATCGCCAGCAGCGCTCCCGGCTCGCGCTCGCCGGAGCTGCTGCGGCTCAGCAACGAGGACCTGGTCGAGTGCGCCGCGCCGAAGGTCGCCGGCCATCTGCTCGGCCGGGTGGCGGCGATGTCGGAGCGCCACCTCGCACATGAGCTGACCGCCGGCCAGTGCTGGGCCTGTTGCCGCCACGGCGACCTCTACCCCGCGGCGTTGCGCGACGCCGCCGACGCCCCCTGGGCGCTGATCGGCCGCGGCGACCCGGCGCGCCTGGTGGGGATCGAGCCCGACGGGGTCGTCACCGTGGTCGGGGCGCGGCGGGCCAGCTCCTACGGACGCGAGGTCGCCCGCGAGCTGGGGCGGGAGCTGGCGGCTGCCGGGTTCGTCGTCGTCAGCGGCCTCGCCTTCGGCATCGATGCCTGCGCCCATCGCGGCGCCCTCGACGCCGGCGTCACGATCGCCGTGCTCGGCTGTGGGGCCGACACCGCCTACCCAGGAGCGCATCGCTCTCTCTGGCGCCAGATCTGCGAGCGCGGCGTCGTCATCTCCGAGTTCCCTCCCGGGGCGACACCCTGGCGCTGGACGTTCCCGGCCCGCAACCGGATCATGGCGGCGCTGGCGGGGATGACGGTCGTGGTCGAGGCGGCGGAGCGCTCGGGCTCGCTGATCACCGCCGATTTGGCGGCTGACCTCGGCCGCGACCTCGGCGCCGTGCCCGGCCCGGTCAACTCACGCTCCTCGGCCGGGCCCAACCACCTCCTGGCTGGCGGCGCCTGCCTGGTCCGCGGCGCCCAGGACGTGATCGACGCGATGCTTGGCCCTGGCGCGCCGGCGATCGAGCGTCCTGGGCCGACTCTTGATCCCGAGCTGGGCCTGATCCTCGACCTGGTCGAGGCAGGGGAGGGGACCTGCGATGCGATCGCAGCCCGCCTCGACCTGTCCGGCGCCGAGGCCTCCGCCGGCCTCGCCCGGCTGGAGGCGCTTGGCTACGTGTCCTGCTCGCTGGTCGGGGTCTATTCGCGGACGATGCTGTCCGTTCCGGCGGGCATCTAGGCTGACGAAATGGATTCGATGCGCGTTCCATCTGTGCTCTCGATCGCCGGCTCTGACTCCGGAGGCGGGGCCGGTATCCAGGCCGACCTGAAGGCATTTGCCCGTTGCGGCGTCCACGGGATGACCGCGATCACGGCGATCACCGCCCAGAACACGGCCGGGGTGGAGGCGGTGGAGGCGGTCTCGCCGCGGCTGATCGTCGCCCAGGTGCGGGCGGTTGCCGAGGACATCGGCGTCGACGCGGTCAAGATCGGGATGCTCGGCACAGCGGCGACGGTCGATGCCGTGGTCGAGGCGCTTGCATTTGTCGGCGATGCCCCGATCGTGATCGACCCGGTGATGGTCGCCGAGAGCGGCGCCAGCCTGCTCGACGGGGAGGCGCGCAACGCGCTGGTCGAGCGCCTGCTGCCGCTCGCGGCCGTGGTCACCCCGAACATCCCTGAGGCGCGGGAGTTGAGCGGCGCCGACGCCCGGGATTCCCAGGAGGATCTCGCCCGTGAGGTCCTGGCGCTTGGCCCGGCGGCGGTCGTCGTCACCGGAGGCCACAGCGATCAGGTTGTCGACGTCTTCTACGACGGCAGGGAGTCAGTCGCGATCCGCGGCGAACGCCATCCCGGCGCCGCCGCCCATGGCTCGGGCTGCACCCACTCCTCTGCCCTGGCCTCGTTCCTGGCCTACGGCGAGCCGCCGCTAGAAGCGGCGCGGCGGGCTCGCGAAGTCGCCTCCGACGCTGTCGCCAACGGCCTGGAGCAGATCGGCGAAGGGCCTGGGCCCGTCGATGCGCTCGGGCTGTCGGGGAGAATCCACCTGCCTCAGATGTCGCCAACGGCCCGCGCCGACTAGGCTCAGTCCATGAGCTCAAACGGCACCAAGACCAGCCTCCCGCGTCCCCGCTCCAGCGTCGTCTTCGACGGCCCCGACCGCGCCCACGCGCGTGCCTACATGAAGGGGGTTGGATTCGACGACGACGCCCTCAGCCGGCCGACAATCGGGATCGCCAACACCTGGACCGAGGCGATGCCCTGCAACTTCCACCTGCGGGCCCTGGCCGAGCACGTCAAAGACGGCGTCCGCGCCGCCGGCGGCACGCCGATGGAGTTCAACACCGTCGCCGTCTCCGACGGGGTGACGATGGGAACCCAGGGGATGAAGGCCTCGTTGATCAGCCGCGAGGTGATCGCCGACTCGATCGAGCTGATGGCCCGCGGCTACCAGTTCGACGCGATCGTCGTCCTCTGCGCCTGCGACAAGACGATCCCCGGCGGCGCGATGGCGATGGCCCGGCTCGACGTCCCCTCGGTCCTGCTCTACGGCGGCTCGATCGCCCCCGGCCACTGGCACGGTCGCGACGTCACCATCCTCGACATCTTCGAGGCGATCGGCGCCCACAACGCCGGCGACATGAGCGACGAGGAACTGAACGAGATGGAGGGAGTCGTCAGCCCCGGCGCCGGGGCCTGCGGTGGCCAGTTCACCGCCAACACGATGGCCTGCGCCTTCGAGGCGCTCGGGATCAGCGCCGGCGGCTCGGCGATGGTGCCGGCTGAAGACGACGACAAGAACACCGTCGCCGAGAAAATCGGCGAGCTGGTGATCAAGGTCCTGGTCGACGACATCACCCCGAGCAAGGTGATCACCCGCGACTCGCTGGAAAACGCGATCGCCTGCGTCTGCGCATCCGGTGGCTCGACCAACGGCGTCATCCACCTGATCGCCCTCGCCCACGAGCTCGGGATCGAGTTGACGATCGACGACTTCGAGCGGATTTCCCGGGCGACCCCGCTGTTCGCCGACCTCAAGCCGGGCGGGCGCTTCGTCGCCACCGACCTCTACGCAGCCGGCGGCGTGCCGGTGATCCTCAAGCGCCTCGCCGACGCCGGCCTCCTGCACGGCGACGCGATCACGGTCAGCGGCCGGACGATCGCCGAAGAGGCCGAAGCCGTTCAGGAGAAGCCGGGGCAGGAAGTCGTGCGCCCGCTCGACGATCCGCTCAAGTCCGAAGGGGGGCTGGCGATCATGCGCGGCAACCTCGCCCCCGACGGCGCCGTGGTCAAGCTCGCCGGCACCGAGCGTCGCCAGCAGACCGGGCCCGCCCGCGTGTTCGAGACCGAAGAGGCCTGCTTCCGCGCCGTCAAGGACCAGCAGATCAACCCAGGCGATGTCGTCGTGATCCGCAATGAGGGCCCGATCGGCGGCCCCGGCATGCGCGAGATGCTGCAGGTGACGGCGGCGATCGTCGGCGAGGGCCTGGGCGAGAGTGTGGCGATGGTCACCGATGGTCGTTTCTCCGGCGCCACCCGCGGCCTGATGATCGGCCACGTCGCCCCCGAGGCGGCCAAGGGCGGCCCGATCTCCGCGATCCGCGAGGGCGACGAGATCACCGTCGACATCGACGGCCGCCGCCTCGATGTCGCGCTTTCCGACGAGGAGATCGCCAAGCGAGCCGCCGAGTACAAGTCGCCGGCGCCGCCCTTCACGCGCGGAGTGATGGCCAAGTACGCCGCGACGGTCTCCTCAGCCTCCGAAGGCGCGATCACCAGCTAGGTCGATTCACGGCTGGTGGTTGGGGGGACGGGCCAGCCCCATCCCTCGAAGCGCCCCCGAATTAACGCAAGCTCCAAAGCGCGGTGCCAGGTTCGGCAGAAGCTCCCTTGGTTCGGCGAGCTTTGAAGCTGAGCACGCTTCGAGTGGGCATGGCCCGCCATGCCCACCGGGGACCTACCGCTCAGCAGCAAGAAACTCGTCGAGCAGCGCATTGAACCGCGCCGGCCGCTCCAGCTGGGGGACGTGGCCGGTCCGCTCGAAGATCTCCAGCCGTGAGCGCGGGGTGCGGCGGTGGTAGCTGAGCGCCGCCTGGACCGGGATCACGCGGTCGCTGAAGCCCCAGACGATCAGGGTCGGGATCTCGATGTCGCCGAGCCGCTCGCGGATGTCGTGGCGGATCGTCGCCCGCAGGGCATCGCCGAAGCCGGGGCAGACGGCGCCGCCGGCGACCTGCTCCCAGAGCAGGTCGGCCCGCAGCCGGTTCGGGTAGCGGATGAACGGTCCGAAGGCAAGCTGGCGCAGGTGTGGGCGGCGGATCACCTCCTTGCTGTGCTCGGCGAAGATCGGGCCGAAGACTTTCCAGGCAAACGCCGTCGCCATCGCCCGCTCTTCCGGGTTCCAGGTGTTGATGATCCCGGCGGCGGAAACGAGCACGAGCCGCTCGAAGCGCCCGGGCGAGGCGGTCGCCGCCTCGGCGGCGATGAAGCCGCCCATCGAGTTGCCGACCAGGGTGGCGGCGCCGTCGACCCCGACCTTCTCGCAGAAGTCGTGCAGCAGGCGGCCGTAGGCGGGGATGTCGATCTCCCAGCTCGGCATCGGGCTGGCGCCGAAGCCCGGCAGGTCGAGCGCTATGACCCGGTGCGTGCGGCCGAAGTGGGGGAGGTTCTCAAGCCAGTTCTGCCAGCAGCCGGAGAGCCCGTGGACGAGGACGATCGGCTCGCCCTCGCCGACCTCGACGTAGTTGACCTCGGCCCCCGGCAGCTCGACCCGGCGCAGGTGCTGGCGCCAGTCGACCTTAAGCCAGTCGGGGTCAGGGCTCCCGTAGTCGCTGGGAGCGGGGTGGACGGGGCTCTTCAGCCCGAGGGTCACGCATACCCCATTCGCTCCAGGGTCGGGATCTCTCGGATCTGGGGTGGCTGCAGGTGGTCCCAGAGGATTCCGCGCGGGCGCTCGTGCTGGCGCTCGACGTCGATCACTGCCCGCGGCGTCGCGATCGTGTCGATTGGCAGGTCGTGCGCCGTCATCATCAGGTGCTTGCGGAGGATCTGGATCGGGTGGACGGTGGTGGCGACGGTGCTGTGGTCATCGATCTTGCCGGCGTCGATCAGGATTCCGTACTCGAGGTCGGAGTAGCCGCCGCCTTTGCCGACTCGGGCGCCGCTGAGGTTGACCGCGACCGAGCCGCAGAGCACGAAGTCGATCGCCGGCAGGTCGTCGAGCGCGACCACGCGGCCGTGCTTCAGTGCCCCCTTGATCGTCGCCGCCTCTTTGACCGCTGCTTTCGAGAGCTTCTTCGGGTCGAGCACGCGGAAGGGGTGGGGGTCGCGCAGGCGCGGCACCGCCATGATCACCGTCTTGCCCTGCTCGAGCGCGATCCGGCGGGCGTAGGTCTGGGGCGAGTCCGGGTTGGCCTTGATCACCTGGGCGCGCTTCCAGAGGCGATGGGCGGAGAGCTTCTCGGCGGCGAGCTTGGCGCCGGCGAAGTTCGGGATCCGCCCCTCGGCGCCAGGGAAACGCGAGACGCCTTCGCGGTCCATCGCTTTCCAGACTTCCCTGCGGACCTCGTCCTTGGAGAGCACGACCGGAAAGATATCCCTCGCGATGGTCAACCCGCCGCACGTCGATTTGCAGGGAGGGAGGGCAATTTGGCCGAATGATCCGAATGCCTAAACTTTTCGCAGGGAGATCGAAAGGTGTGGATGGGCCGTAAGACAAAAATCGCTGTGGTGTCAGGCGTCCTCGTGCTCGTCCTCGGCGCGCTCGGCGCCTATGCGTACGACAGCGCCCAGAAGGACAAGATCGCCGACGGGGTCACGATCGGCGGCGTCGACGTCGGCGGCCTCAGCGAAGCCGAGGCCAAGGCGGAGATCCACCAGCAGCTGCTCGCGCCGCTGCGCCACTCGCTCGAGGTCAGTTACGGCGGCGAGACCTGGACCCTGCCCGGCCGCACCCTGAAGCTGAGCGCAGACCTCGACGGCGCCGTCGAGGAAGCCGTCGCCGCCAGTCGCGACGCCTTCTTGCCGATGCGGCTGGCGCGCTACGTCACCGGCGGCAGCGTCGACAAGCAGATCTCCGCCGACGTCGTCTACTCGCAGCCCGCCGTCAACCGCTTTGTCCGCAAGGTCGCCGACGGGCTCGACCGCGAGGCGCAGGACGCCACCGTCAGCGCTTCGGCAGATGGGCTCGAAGTCGTCCACGGCAAGGACGGCCGCAAGCTGCGCGACAACCTCTTGACCAGGGAAATCAAGGCAGCCGTGCTGGACGCCGGCGCCCCACACGCGATCGTCGCCAAGGTCCACTCGACCAAGCCCGAGGTGACGACGGACGAGGTCGCCGCCCAGTACCCGTCCTACCTGACCCTCGACCGCGGCGCCTTCACGCTGCGGCTCTGGAAGAACCTGAAGCTGGAGAAGAGCTACACCGTGGCGGTCGGCCAGGAAGGGCTGGAAACGCCGGCCGGGCTCTACCACATCGAGGAAAAGCAGGTGAACCCTTCCTGGCATGTGCCTGACTCCGCCTGGGCCGGCGATCTCGCCGGGCAGGTGATCCCGCCCGGGCCCGCCGACCCGATCAAGGCGCGCTGGATGGCGATCTTCGAAGGGGCCGGCATCCACGGCACCGAAGAGGTCGAATCGCTCGGCAGCGCCGCTTCGCACGGTTGCGTGCGGATGTCGATCCCAGACGTGATCGATCTCTACGACCGCGTCGAAGTGGGAACGCCGATCTACATCGGTTAGGGCCGGCTCGCAGGACGATCGTCGCCTGGCGGCGAATGAGGCTTTGATGACCTGGGATGAAGCACTGATCGCCTATGACCGCGACCTGCGCGCACGCGGCCTGGCCGAGCGCACGCGCCGCGCCTATGGAGTCGACCTCGGCCAGTTCGTCGAGTGGTCGACCGAACGCGACGTGGCCCCCGGCGATGTCCGCCACCGCGATGTCCGCCGCTACGGCGCCGGGCTCTCCTCCGACCAGGCGGCGCCGGCGACCGTGGCCCGCAAGCTGGCCGCGATCCGCGGCCTCTTCTCCTTCCTCGTTCGCACCGAGCGGGTCGGCCAGAACCCCGCCGATCTCGTCTCCAGCCCAAAAAAGGCGCAGAAGCTGCCACGGGTGCTCTCGACCGAGCAGATGCGCTCGCTGCTGGAGAAGATCCCGGCCCACACGCCCTTGGAGCTGCGCGACCGGGCGATGCTGGAGCTGGCCTACTCGTGCGGCCTGCGCTGCGAGGAGATCGTCAACCTCGACCTCGGCGCGTTTGACTTTGAAACTGAACAGCTGAGGGTGCATGGCAAGGGCGGCAAGGAGCGGCTGCTGCCGGTTGGCGAGCCCGCCAGAGACGCCTTGCAGCGCTACATGGAGCGGGGACGCTCAGCCTTGGCGGTCGAGCGCAGCGAGCAGGCCCTGTTCGTCTCCAAGAGCGGCCGCCGCCTCTCCAACTCCGATATCACCCGCCGCCTCGGCCTCTGGACCCGCGAGGCAGCGCTTGCGGCCGGCGTCTCGCCCCACGCGCTGCGCCACTCTTTCGCCACCCATCTGCTTGAGGGCGGGGCCGATCTGCGTACGATTCAGGAGTTGCTCGGGCACTCTTCGATCTCCACCACCCAGGTCTACACGCGGGTCGACGCCACCCGTTTGCGCGACACCTATGCAGCCACCCATCCCCGCGCCTGATCTAAAAACCCTGGACGACACGTAGAATCTAGAAAGATGGCGATGGAAACCGGCGTAAAAGAGGTGGAGCTGCGCGATCTCTGGCGCCGCTACAAGGAGGATGGAGACCAGTCCGCGCGCGAGCGCCTGGTCGTCGCCTACTCGCCGATGGTCAAATTCGTCGCCGGCCGCCTCGGCGCGGGCCTGCCGTCTCACGTCGAAGACGCCGACCTCATCTCCTACGGGCTGATGGGCCTGATCGGCTCGATTGAGCGCTTCGAGCCCGAGCGCGGGATCAAGTTCGAGACCTTCGCGATGACCCGCATCCGCGGCGCGATCATCGACGAGCTGCGCTCGCTCGACTGGGTGCCGCGCTCGGTCCGCTCGCGCGCCCGCGAAATCGAGGCGGCGCAGGCAAAACTCGAGCACGAACTGCAGCGGGTGCCGACCGAAGCCGAGCTGGCGGCCAAACTCGGCTCCAGCGAGGAGGACCTGCAGACGTCGCTGCTGGAGATCGCCAACTCTTCCGTCTACGCCCTCGACGAGCTCTGGTCGGTGCGCGACTCCTCCGGCGACCAGGTCTCGCTGCTGGACACGATCGCCGACGACGGCGCCGCCGACCCGCAGGAAGCGCTCGCGACCAGCGAGGTCAAGGACCGCCTGACCGAGGCGATCGCCTCGCTGCCCGAGCGCGAGCAGCTGGTCGTCGCCCTCTACTACTACGAGAACCTGACCCTGCGCGAGATCGGCGAGGTCCTCGGCGTCACCGAGTCACGCGTCTCCCAGCTTCACACCAAAGCCGTGATGCGGCTGCGGTCGCAGCTGCAGCAGTCCTAGCGCCGCGAGTGGCTGGCCCGGGTGTCGGCGCCGTTCATCCGCCGCAGCAGCGTCGTCATCCCCAGCCGCTCCGCCGTCCGGCTCGCTTCCGCCAGCAGCTCGCCGGCGTGCTCGGCATCGCCATTCGACGCCCGTGAGGCGACGACCCTGGTCAGCTCGTAGCGAGAGCGGGCGAGCCAGGGCAGGGCCCCTGCCCGCTCGCTGAGTTCGATCGCTTCCTCCAGGTACTCGACCGCGGCGTCCTTGCGCCCAAGCTCGGCCGTGAGCAGGCCGAGGTAGTAGGAGGCGGTTCCGGCGTAGGCGGCAGCGTTGCCGACCACGACGGGGCGTCCGCGGTAGGGCAGGAGACGCTCGATCAGCTGCTCCATGCGGGCGCCGTCGCCAAGGTTGGCGGCAGTCATCGCGAGGAAGGCGAGGGCGCTGAGCTCGGCAGCATCGGCCGGGACCGCCGCGAACTCATCCTCGGCAAGCTGCTCGAACAAGGATCGCGCCTCCTCGGCCTGGCCGATCTCGCTGAGCAGGTAGGCAAGGGCGACGCGCCAGGCTGGCGCGGCCTCGTTGGAGACAGCGAGATTTCGCACCGGCTCCTCGAGCTCGGCCAGGCGGCCGGTCTCCATGTAGAGGGCGTAGAGCTCGATCACCGAGAGTTCGATCGCGCTCGACGGGTGGGCCGAGGCGCCCAGCTCCAAGATCGCGCCGACCATCCTTTCGGCCTCGCCGAAGCGGCCGTCGAGCAGGGCCCGCATCGCCTGGAAGGAGCGGCTGCGGATCCGTGCCAGCGGCTGTTTCAGGCGGTCGGCCAGCCGCGCGTGCTCGGCGATCGCGACATCGAGCTCGGCGAAGCTGCCGAGCTCGAGCGAGACGATCACCTCGAGCGTCGAGACCTGAAGGTCGAGATCGCGGTTGTCCAGCTTCCTGGCAAGCGTGCGCAGCTTGCGGGTCAGCGCCGCCCGCGTCTGCGCGCCGGAGGGCCCTGAGACCGCGTGCCAGCGGCCGATCAGCGCCGCCGCCAGGGCCTCGTCATCGCCGGAGGCGTTGGCGGTGTCGATTGCCTCAAGGCTGAGCCGGTCCGCCTCCTCGCCACGCTGGGCGGTCTGCAGGATCGCCGCCAACCGAGCCAGGAGCCGGGCCCGCAGGGCTTCGGGCAGGCCCTCCTTGGCGAGCGCTGAGCGCAGCAGGTTGATCGCCTCGGTGTCGCCGGCGCGGTGGCGATCCCAGCCGAATCCGCAGAAGCCGAGCGCGGCGCGGCCGAGGGCCTCGGCGTCGCCGCTGCGCTGGGCGAGCCGGAAGGCACGCCCGAGGGTCTCGCGCGAGGCGCTGGCGTCGCCCATCCGCCACTCCGCCTCGCCGAGCGCGAGCAGGACCTCGCAGCGCAGGCTTTCGTCGGTCTCGCCGCTGGCGTTGAGCGCGGCCAGCGCCCTGGTGTAGTGGCCGACGGCCTCTTCGAAGGAAAGCGCGCCCAGCGCTCCGGCGCCGGCTCGGACCGAGTACTCGAGCGCCTTCGACGATGTCGCCGGGCCCGAGTCGGAATAGTGGCGCGCCAGCTCGGCGACATGGCGGGGGTCGCTGCCGTGGCGGCGCTCCAGCACGTCGGCGATGCGGCCGTGGAAGCCGGCCCGCTGGCGCTTGGCGGTCGCGGCGTAGACCGTCTGGCGGAAGAGGGCATGGGAGAAGGCGTAGCGGTCAAAGGCGCCCAGCACCTCGGTCAGCAGCCCGGCCGCGACCGCGGCCTCCAGCGAGGCGAGCACCTCGTCGGCGTCGAGCTCGCTGACCTCAACCACCAGATCGGAGTCGAACTCGCGGCCGATCGCCGCCGCGGCCTCGAGCGTGTCGGCGGCAGCTGGCCCGAGCTCGGTGATCCGGTGGGCAACCGCCTCGTCGACCAGCTCGGGAATCCCGCGGGCGTAGATCTGCTCGCGGCGACGGCCGTTGAGGATCCGTCGCCCGTCGCCCGGCGGCATGTTGTTGACGAGCGCCTCGACTAGGAAGGGGTTGCCGCCAGTGTCCTCGTGGATCGCCTCGGCGAGGTCGGGCTCCGGCCCAGCGCCGCGGATCGCCGCGACCATCTCGGTCACGTCGGCGGCGCCGAGGCCGGCCAGGCCGATCCGCTCGAAAAGCTTTTCGCGGCCAAGGTCGGCCAGCGCCTCGGTCAGCACCGGGCTCGGCTCCGTCGGCCGGTAGGCGGCAAGCACCATCACGGAGCGCTCGCCGCGGGAGCGGGCGATGTGGCGCAGCATCAGGACCGAGGCCGGGTCGGCCCAGTGCAGATCGTCGATCACCAGCAGCAGCGGGCGGCGGGCGGCGATCGCCTCCAAGGTGGCGGTGACCGCTTCGAAGAGGCGGTCGCGGGAGAGGTCCTTGATCGCCGGCGGCCGCGGCGCCGCGAGGCGCTCGCTGATCTCGGGCGCCAGCGCCGCCAGCGTCTCGGCGTTGGCGCCCAGATCCTGCTCCAGCTCGGCCAGGGGCGCGCTGGCCGCCCAGTGCCGCAGCGCCTCGATGAAGGGCTGGTAGGTGAGGGTGGCCTCCTCGTCGGCGCGGCCGTGCAGGACGGTGGCGCCGGAGACGTGGACGCGCTGGGCGAACTCGGTGATCAGCCGGGTCTTGCCAACGCCGGGCTCGCCGCCGACCAGGGCGATGTGGCGGCTGCCGCGGCGGGTCTCGATCCAAAGCTGGGAAAGCCGCCCCAGCTCCTCGCCGCGACCGACGAAAGGGTGCCCCTGGCGCGGCTGCAGCCAGGTGGGCAGGGGAAGGGCGCCGGCCGGGTCCGCATCCCCGGATGCCTCGTTAGGCGCCGTCTCTTCGCCCTCGAGCTGAACGGAGGGGTGGACGGAGGCGCCGCCGAGCAGTTTGCGGTGCAGCGCCTGGATCTCGACCCCGGGAGCGCTGCCAAGCTCGCGGGCGAGCAGCTTGCGCAGGTCGTCATAGGTGCGCAGCGCCTCGGCGGTGTTGCCGGAGGCGACCAGCGTCCGCATCAGGTTGAGGTAGCCGGACTCGCGGAAGGGCGCCGCCCGGATCAGGGCGCGGGCGGAGCGCTCGGCCCCGGCCAGCTCGGAGCCGCCGAGGCCGATGCCGGCGCGGGCGATGACCTCGCGCGAGCGCAGCTCCAGCTCCTCCAGCTCGCGCCGCACCTCTTCCACCCACGGCGCCTCGAAGCCGGCCAGGAAGGGGCGGCCGGCGATGTTGAGGGCGATGTGGGCGTGGGCCCAGGCGTCCTTCCAGTCGCTGGCCTTGAGCGCGGAGTCGGCGACGCGGATCGCGCGCTCGGCCGCCTCGACGTCGATCCAGGTGTTCTCCGGCAAGCGCAGCTCGACCGTGTCGCGGCCAGCGACGGCGTCGGCGCCGAGCGCGCTGCGCAGGCGTGAGAGCTGAGTGCGCAGGGCGGCAGGGGGGTCAGCGGGGGAGGTCTCGGGCCAGATCGCCTCGATCAACTCGTCGCGGCTGACCGAGCGGCCGCGGTTGAGGACGAGGTAGGCGAGCAGGACGCGGCCCTGGCGGCCGCGCAGGGCCGGCGTCACATGGCGTCCCTCGAAATCGACCTTGAGGCGCCCGCAGAGCTGGATGCGCGTCGAGCCCGCCTCGGAAGTGGGCATGGACGGAAACGATACGGAAACGTTGTCTTCACGATGGGGCAACACGTTGAGAGCAAGATCGGCCACGATGGCCGGCAACTTAACCCTCGACACTCAAGGTTCACAACTAACCCTCCGATGCGAGTGCGGAACGATCGTGTTAGCGCATGGAGAGAAACAGTTGGTCGAGTTGACCCGGCTCCACTTCGGCGAGTTCCACCCAGATCTCGGCGCGGATGTCCCGGCAGACCTGATTTTGGCAATGGCAGAACAAAAAGGAGACACACAGCAGTGATCGCAAACAAGGAAATAAAGATCGGCGTGCGCGCGGCGATCGCGATCGCGATGCTTGCGGCCGCTTTCGCGCTTCCAGCAAGCGCTTCCGCCGCCAGTTGCTCCCAGTCCGACCCGACTGCGGCCCAGTACTGCTCCGAAGAAGTCGTCGTCCACGAAGAAACGACCTCTTCCCCCGAACCTTCGTCCGAAGTCGAAGCCGCCTCTGAAAGCTCGACGCCGGCTGCAAGCGGCTCACTGCCTTTCACCGGTTTGGACCTGGCCGCTCTGATTGCCGCTGCGGCGGTTCTTACTGGCACAGGCCTGGCCCTGCGCCGGATCTCGAACACCGGCAACCGCAAGGCCTAAGCAAATGAGCGACGGCGAGAGCAAATTCCCCCACCTGACGGCGCTGCGCGCACAGCGCCTGCTGGGGATTTGCGCTTTCGGCGTCGCTCCCGCCTTGGCCGCCGGCTTGATGGCCGGTGGCCACCTCGACAGCCCCGGCCGCGGCGCGCTGGTCTTTGTCGGCGTCTTGGTCGCCAGCTGGGCGCTGGGCCACGGCCGTTACCCGCTGCACCTGATGCCGCTCGCCGCCTTTGTCGTGCGGGCGCTGACCCCCGTCGTCGGGGTGGCTCTGGCCCTGGCGGTATTCGCCCTTTCGGGCTCGCCTGAGTCGGCAGGGGCGATGGTCGCCCCGGTGCTCGGCGCCTGGGTGGTGACCGCGTTTGCGACCTGGACCAGCTTCCGCTTCGAATCCTCGCGCCAGGTGCGGGTGGCGATGATCGGCTCCTCCAGCCTCGCCCTCGGCCTCGCCCATGAGCTTCGCAACGCCAACATCCGCGGCTACACCGTGGTCGGCTGGCTTGACGACAAGCGCCCGACCACCGAGCCCGGTGGCGGTGGCCCGCGCCGGCTTGGCTCGCTCGACCAGGTTCGCGAGGTCGTCAAGTCCCACTCGGTCGACCTGCTGGTCCACTCCAGCGCCCCGTCGACCGATGACGACGCCCCGCGCCGCCCGCGCCTGGAGCTGTTCGAGCGCGTCGCCGCCGACTGCCTCGACCTGCCGGTGCGGCTGATCGAGGCAAGCCAGCTCTATGAGGACCTGCTCGGCCACGTGCCGCTCGGCCAGTCCAACTCGGCCTGGTTCCAGTACCTGCTGCACCCGCGCTACCGGGCTGGCTCGCCGCTCTCCAAGCGCGCCTTTGACCTGGTCATCGGCAGCGCGATGCTGATCGTGTTGGCGCCGGTCCTGGTCGCCTTCGCCATCGCCGTCAAGCTCACCGACGGCGGCCCGGTCTTCTATCGCCAGCGCCGCGTCGGCGAGCGCGGCCGCGAATTCTGGATGATCAAGCTGCGCTCGATGCGGGTCGCCTCCGAGCAGGAGGGGGCCAAGTGGGCCGAGGACGAAGATGAGCGGGTGACTGCCGTCGGCGCCGTCATGCGCCGCCTCCATATCGACGAGATGCCGCAGCTGTGGAACGTGCTGCGCGGCGAGATGACGATTGTCGGGCCGCGGCCGGAGCGTCGTGAGCTGATCAGCGAGCTCGAAGTCAACCTCGCCTACTACGACCGCCGCCACCTGGTCAAGCCCGGCCTTGCCGGCTGGGCGCAGGCGCGCTGCGGCTACGGCGGCTCGGCCGAGGGCACCGGCTGGAAGCTCTGCCACGACCTCTTCTACCTCAAGCATCGCTCGATCTACTTCGACTCGCTGATCCTGCTCGAGAACGTCCGGGTCTCGCTTCGCACCGGCGTCCAGTTCGGGGTGCCGGCGCCGCAGGAGCAGTTCATCCTCGGCCCGAGCGGCGAGCTGCGCGGCTAGTCAGCCGGCTGAAACCGGGACTAAACCTGCAGTCACTCCGGCTGCCTATCCAGGCGCGGCGCCGCTGGTAATTTGGCCGAGTGAGATTGAGGACGCTGAAGCCGGTCGACCCGGCGGCAAGAGGAGCGACGGTTGGCCGCCGCCGTCCCTCGATCGGATCTCCCCAGGCGCGGCTCGGCCAAGCGGTGCAGCGCTTCAATGCCGGCGCCGAGGCGAAGACCGTCGCCGGCCTGACCAAGACGCTTGGCATTCCCTGGGTGGCGATCGGCGCTTCGGCCGGCTCATCCTCGGTTGTCCGGATTACCGTCGCCTGGGACCTGACCTGGTACCAGTGGGGAATCGACCTCCGCGACGAGTCCAAGCCGGCCTTCCTGCTCGCCAAAGGGTTCGAGCTGGGGCAGCTCGACGGCTCGGCCCGGCAGTGGAACGCGACTGCGGTCGATGGCAAGCTCGTCCTCGGCGCGCCGCGCCGCGCCCGCTAGCGCCATGGGCAAGCTCGTGGTCAACGTCGACGGCGGCGCCCGCGGCAACCCAGGCCCGGCGGCGATCGCCGCGGTTCTGCGCGAGCCAGGGGGGGAGGTGGTCGACGAGCGTGGCGAGACGATCGGCCGCGCCACCAACAACGTCGCCGAGTACCGGGCGCTGCTGCTGGGGATCGAGATGGCTGCCGCCCAAGGCGCGACCGAGGTCGAGCTGGTGGGAGACTCGGAGCTGATCGTGCGCCAGGTCATGGGCGAATACAAGGTCAAGGACGCGACGATGAAAGAACTTCATGCCGAGGTGAAGAGAGCCCTGGCCGGCTTCGAGAGCTGGTCGATCCGCCACGTCCGCCGCGAGCACAACGCCGAGGCCGATCGCCTCGTCAACGAGGCCCTCGATGGCGCCTGACGCGCACGGGCCGATCGATCCCGGGGTGGACATCGGCCACGTCCACCTCAAAGTCGCGGACGTCGACCGGGCGCTGGAGTTCTACTGCGGGGTGCTCGGCTTCGAGTTGCAGCAGCGCTACGGCGCCGACGCCGCCTTCGTCTCCGCCGGCGGCTACCACCACCACATCGGCCTCAACAGCTGGCACTCCAAGGGCGGCTCGCCGCCGCCGCCGACCAGCACCGGCCTCTTCCACGTCGCGATCCGCTACCCGAGCCGCCGCGCGCTCGCCGACGCCCTGCAGCGGCTGGTCGACGCGGGTGTCCGGATCGACGGCGCCTCCGACCACGGCGTCAGCGAGGCGCTCTACCTGAACGATCCCGACGGCAACGGGATCGAGCTCTACTGGGACCGGCCGCGCGAGCAGTGGCCACGGCCGCAAGGCGGGGAGGAGGGGGTCGCGATGGCGACCGCCCCCCTCGACCTCCCCGGCCTGCTTGCTGAGCTGGACCGTTAGCCAGCGAGGATCGCGCCGACCAGGTTTGGCTTGAACGCCTCTGTCCCAGGGACCAGCTGCACGCCGCTGAGCGATGTGTTGGCGTGCAGGTAG
Source organism: uncultured Conexibacteraceae bacterium (assembly GCA_964401995.1). Lineage (GTDB taxonomy): Bacteria > Actinomycetota > Thermoleophilia > Solirubrobacterales > 70-9 > DATCBF01. Next base: position 206,460 of record CAYOAP010000004.1, read on the forward strand.
GCGAGCTCTTTGCCGAGGTCCCCAACTCCGTTGGAACCGGCGATCGGCGCCAACTGCAGGGTGCTGAGGATCCCGATCGCTTCGCCGCTTTCGTTCATGAAGCCACTGCCTGAGTCGCCGGGAATGCCGGGCGTCAGGGTGGAGACGTTATGGCTCCAGCCGTTGCCTTCGTTCTGGAGCACGATGCCCTGCTTCGGGCTCAATTTGGTGACCCCGCCACGAAGCTCGGAGTTGCCGTAGGAGTAGACGGTCGAGCCGAGATCGCCGACCGTGCCGACGCCGGTCGGCCCGCCGAAGCCGGGAACCGATGGGTTGACCTTGGCGACATCGGCCGGGTCAAGTTCGATCAGCGCCAGGTCGTTGTAGGCGCAGGTGTCGGGGTCGGTCTCGCCCTTGGCCTGCATCGTCAGCCACGAGTTGTAGACGAGCTTGCCGGGTTTGCTCGCGCCTTTGACTTCGATCGCCGTGCCGAGCGGCAGCGAGCCGCTGGTGCAGCCGTCGGTTTCGGTCTGGCCGCCGGTGCCGGAGCAGTGCGCTGCCTGTCCGAGATAGACGGTCGAGCCTTCCTCGAAGACGAAGTTCGACGTGCACTGAGCGCCTGCGGTGAAGGTCTGCACGCCCGGATGGACGGTCGCCTGTGCCGCCGGCGCCCAGGCCGATGCCGCACTTGGGGCCGCCACGGCAGTTAAAGCTGCCAGGGCGGCGGCGATTACCGCGATCCTCAATCGACTCATTGGAGCCTCCCTCTGCATTGCGTTGATCGTTCGCCCTGTCGGGCAGGACGGCATGGCCCTACCCAAAACTATGGAGAGTCAAACTGAAGGCATCAACGAGTTTCCGGGCGTCCGAGAGGCCCGCTCAAGCAAACGACCCGCCGAGGCGGGTCGTTTGCGAAGTCCAGGGAGCCGATGAAAGTCACTGGCCCTAGGTCTCGCCCTAGAGACGGTAGCGAAGCCTGTGAAGCGAGCGAAAGACGCGTCTTTTTGTCCGCGTCATCTGACTTGAGTCTGTCTGGCTAGAGGCCTATCGATGAATCTCTCTTAGCGGCGAATGCAGGACCCCCCGCCGGGAAGCTAGAATCCTGCTTTACGCGGCTGTAGCTCAGCTGGCTAGAGCGTCTGCTTGCCATGCAGAAGGTCGAGAGTTCGAATCTCTTCAGCCGCTTCGCTTCGATTCCCCTGCACTTCGGCATCCTGGCCTTCGCGGGGGAAAATCAAACCACCCCCTCATATCCCCTCCATTTTGGGCACTAGTTGTCCTACCCACGGACGTTGTGAACGCGGCTGATCGGCGGCCGGTCCCCCAGAGA
>CAYOAP010000005.1:0-105259 GCA_964401995.1 uncultured Conexibacteraceae bacterium
GACCGGCGGCTTCGGCGCCGACTACACCTTCGAGGCGACCGGCAACGTCGCCGTCATGCGCCAGGCGGTCGAAGCGGCGCGCATGGCCTGGGGCCTCTGCACGGTCGCCGGCGTGGCTGGCAAGGGGGAGACCCTCGACATCGTGCCCCGGCTCCTGATCACCGGCCGCCGCGTCGCCGGCTCCTCCTTCGGCGGCGTCAAGGGCCGCGACCAGGTCCCCCTCCTGATCGACCGCGCGCTCAACGGCGAGATCGACGTCGAGCCCTTCATCTCCCACCGCATCAGCCTCGACGAAGTCAACCGCGGCTTCGAGCTGATGGAGGCCCAGGACGGGATCCGCAGCGTCATCGAGTTCAGCTGATCTCTCTACAGGTACTGCTCGATTCAGTAGGCCGAAGGCACGCGCATCCGACATTGACCCCACCCCAGTGTGGTGAATGTCGGATGCGCCGCCAAGCCCACATGGGGAGACGGGATGCGCTCTCGGCTCTCTGTAGGTTGGGCTGGTGAGATCGCGCCTTGTCCTACTTGTGGTTGCCGCGGCAGCAGCCGCGATTCTGGCCCCTGTTGCCGAGGCAAGCGCGACGACGACGATCGGGAGCCCGCTCTTGCTGACGCCCGAAAAAATGAGCACCTGCGGCGCGGCCACCTTCACCAATCTCGCGCTCAGTTCCGGGACGCTGAAAGCGCCCTTTGATGGGGTTCTGACGCGCTGGCGGGTGGATGTCGGCGCCCCCAGCGGCATCCTCGGCTACAAGCTGCGAGTTCTGCATCCTGCGGGTGGGGCCTCCTACATCGGCGCCGGGACTGGTCCAGCCCAGCCCGCGCTGGCCGCGGGGGTCAACCTGCTCACCCTGCCCACACCGCTTCCGATCCAGGCTGGCGACATTGTCGCGGTCGATTGCCCGGCGGGCGCGCCCAGCCCCGCCAATAATGCCGCCAAACCGGGCTCCACCTTCGCTTTCTTCAACCCGATGCTTGCGGATGGGAAAACGGCCGGGCCCACCAACCAGATTCCGGGGGAGGAGGAGTTGTTCAACGCCGACCTGGTCGGCGTGCCGGCGATCACCTCCATCTCTCCCGCTTCCGGCTCAACCAGCGGTGGGGCCGTGGTGACGATCACTGGGACCCGGCTCGCCGACGTGACCGGCGTGACGTTCGGCGGCGTCCCCGCGACCGGAGTCGTTCCCGTCTCCGAAACCGAAGTGCGGGCGACGGCGCCAGCGCATCCGATCGGCGCGGCTGAGGTGCACGCGGTCAACGCGGCGGGCAGCAGCCCGATCGTCGCCGCCGACCTGTTCGTCTACGTGGATCCGCCGATCACCATCTCCGGCTTCAGCCAGTCTCACCGCACCTGGCGCGCCGGCAGCAAGCTCGCGGTTATCTCGAGCAGCCCGGCCCACAAGGCGCCGCTGGGCACGACGTTCTCGTTCGGGCTAGACCCGCAGGGACGGGTCGTCCTCGCCTTCGCCCAGAAGCTGCCCGGCCGCAAGGTAAAAGGCAAGTGCGTGCCTCCGGTCGCGAAGAACGAGGGCAAGAAGGCATGCGGGCGCGCCGTGGTTCGAGGGAGGCTCAGCTGGACCGGCCATGTCGGCACGAACAAGGTCTATTTCCAGGGCCGCACGCCGTCCTCGAAGCTCAAACCGGGCCGCTACACGGTCACCGCCACCGCGACGAACTCGGGCGGAGTCCAGTCGAAGTCCAAGCCGCTCGCTTTCACGATCGTCAAATAAGGGCGCCTGGCCAAGCTCGACGCGTCTTCACGAAGTGATATTCAACCAAAAGGTTGACAAATGGGCATAGGCAACCTACGCTCAACCAAATGGTTGAACAAACAGTCGAGATGGACGCCGTCTTCCAGGCGCTGGCCCACGGGGCGCGGCGTGAAATGGTCGGGCGGCTGGCCGGGGGAGAGCTGACTGTCGGCGAGCTGGCCGAGCCGCTGGAAATGTCGCTGGCCGCCGCTTCGAAGCACGTCAAGGTGCTGGAGCGGGCGGGGCTGGTCCGGCGCACGGTCGAGGGACGGCGGCACGTCTGCCAGCTGGAGCCGGGGCCACTGGTCTCGGCCGCGACCTGGCTGCGCTTCTACGAGGGCTTCTGGGCCGACCGGCTCGACGCCCTCAACACGCTTTTTCGATCCGAACTGGACTCCAAGGAGGAGAAAAGATGAATCCCGAAGCTGCCGAGCAGCACGTCGTCCGCCTCAGCCGCACGATCGCGGCCCCGCCCGAGCGGGTCTACCGCGCCTGGCTCGACCCCGAGCTGCTGCGCCTCTGGCTCGCCCCCGCCTCGTTCTCGGTCGAGCGGGTCGAGGTCGACGAGCGGGTCGGCGGCCATCACCGCACCTGGCAGGTCGGCCCCGACGGCGCGTCCGGCGGCTTCGACTGCGAGCTGCTGGAGCTGGTCCCGAACCGGCGGATCGTCTTCCGCTGGCGCTTCGTCGGCCCCGACCGCGTAGCCGACCCAAGCCACGACTCCGTCCTGACGATCACCTTCGCCGAGGCGCCGGAAGGCGAGACCGAGCTGACCCTCGTCCACGAGCGTCTCGACGCTCTCTATAAGGCGATGCCGCAGATCGTCGAAAACGTCGGGCGGGGCTGGGGGATGGCGCTCGACAACCTCGCCGCGGCCGTCTCGGGAAACTGAGTGCGAATTTATAACGGACATATGAAATAAGCCATAACGGTCACACGAGGCATTAGACTGAGAGCATGCCTCGGGGAGTTGGAAATCTGCAGATGCTGGCAATGGAGCTGCAAGCGGACGAGCGAAGCCTGCGTCGCGCGGTTGAGGTTGGTGTCTTGCGTTTTCAGCGTCCCAGCCCGCGACGCATTGAGATCAGCGAGGCCGAGAAGGACTATCTGCGCAGTCATTGGTCGACGCTTTCGGCGCTTCGGGCTGCTTTGCGCACTGAGCCGAATGTTCGAACCGCAGTTCTGTTTGGCTCCGTGGCCCGCGGCACTGAGACCGAAGAGTCCGACCTCGACTTGTTGGTCAAGTTCGACGATGACTCGATCGCTGCGGCAGCCGGACTCGAGGCTCGGCTTGGGCTGCGGCTTGGCCGCGAGATCCAGGTCGTCCGTTGGGCGGAGGCCAAGGCCAAGCCCACCTTCCTCCTCACGATCCTCGAAGAAGGCCGGCCCCTAGTCGACCGTGATGGCAGCTGGGCGAGGGTTGGAGGGCATCGAGGACGGTTGAGAAAGCAGGCCATTGCGAGGCGCGCCGAACAGAGCCAGGCCGCACGCGCCGCGCTTGACTCGCTAGGAGCGCCGGCCGGATGAGCGGACGACGCGGCGACGACGCGGGGCAGGCGCCGCCCATTGATGGCGTCCAGCGCGAATCCTTGCTCGACGAGGCACGGACTGCGCTGGGGGACCTGCAGGAACAGGTGGCGAGCTTGCGACACGGGATGGGTCTGTTTCCGCCCGACTTCGACAAGGCGGATTGGCGAGAGGCATTTGATGCTTCTGTGCCCAGGCGCAATCAGTGCGACACGGCGCTCCTTGCCTTTGTCGTCGGCATCGGCGAGCTCAACACAGCGCTTCAGATTGGCGCTGTGCTCGATGGCCTGATGAGTCCCGCCCTGAGGAAGACGCAGGCGCCCAGTCACTACAAAGCGCTTGAGCAGGCTGGGATCTTGCGTCCCGCCGAGCGACGGGCTCTGACCACAATCAACCGCACTCGAAATGGCGTCGCGCACATCTACGGTGAAGTAACCGCCGACGAGGTACACGAGGCGATTGAGGAGTTTGAGGCGCTTCTTGGCAGCGATCTGCCGGGCCGCATCAAAACCTGGCTCGTGCGACTCGGCCTCTAGTCGAAGCTTCTGTCTTTGCTCTCTTTCTGCTCGATCTGATTGGCATCGAGGACCGCCCAGCCGACGCGCTCGGCGAACTGGCCGGAGAAGTGGTCTGACTCGAAGTCCCTTAAGTTGAGCCGCTCCCGGTAGACAACATCGCCGCCGCTTGCGTCGTGCGAATCGGTCACTACGAGTATCTGGGGCATGGTGTCTCCTCTTCGTCGGTGTTCCCCAGGGGGAGTGTCGGCCTCTCAGCTTGGCCGCAGGTGAAAACTGGGTAAAGACCGCGTCAAGATTCGGTCACTGCGCGTCGCTGTCAAGATCACCCGATGGGCGAGTTCCACTACGAGGGCCACCGGATCGAGTACGACTCCTACGGCGAGGGCAAACGGGTCGTCGTCCTGATCCACGGCCTGCTGATGAACCGCCGCATGTTCGAGCGCTTGGGGCCGGAGCTGGCCGAGCATGGCTTCCGGGTGATCTGCGTCGATCTGCTCGGCCACGGGCGCTCCGACCGCCCCGAGGATCTACGGCTCTACTCGATGCCGCTCTTCGCCCGCCAGGTGGCGGCGCTGCTCGACCACCTGAAACGCCCCTCCGCCGTGGTCGGAGGCACCTCGCTCGGCGCCAACGTCGCCCTGGAGCTGGCGGTGCGGGACCCGAAACGTGTTCGCGGCCTCTTCATCGAGATGCCGGTGCTCGACAACGCCCTGCCTGCGGTCGCCGCCACCTTCACCCCTGTCCTGCTCGGCCTGCGCTGGGGCCGGCCGGCCTTCGAGGCGACCTCCCGCTTCACCTCGGTCATCCCCCGCACCCACCACCTGGTCGACATCGGCCTCGATTGGATCCGCCAGCGCCCCGGCCCCTCCGGCGCCGTGCTCGAGGGGCTGCTGCTGGGGGAGACCGCGCCCCACCGCGAGGAGCGGCGCAAGATCAAGAAACCGGCGCTGATCGTCGGCCACCCGCGCGACCCGCTGCACCCGTTCAGCGACTCGGGGATGCTGGCCGAAGAGCTGGAGAGCGCGCAGCTGGTCGAGGCCAGCTCGATCTTCGAGTGGCGCTTCCACCCGGAGCGGCTGACCGGGGAGCTGGCGAAGTTCCTCGAGGACGTCGCGTGAGAAGCGATCGTCTTTGACCTTTGACGAGGCTCTCGCGGCGCTGCTGGCGATGGTTGGGCAGCGGGTCGGGATAGATGTCCTCGACTCCGGCCCGAATCCGCAGCTGGTGGCGACGTTCGGCGGCCTGCTGCGCGCCGGCCACTCGATGACGGGAGGCGAGCCTAGCGCGGGAGAGTCGATCTACATCCGCCTCGAGTCGGGCGACTCGCCCGCCGCCCTCAGCCTCAACCGCGAGCTCTTCCGCGATGCGATGGTCCACCCCGACGGCTCGCTCAGCCTGCGCCTGGGCGGCGTCGCCCTGCTGGTCTCTCGGCAGGTGGAATGAGTTGCCGGGGGAGAATTGTGTCGCTCACGCCCTTATACAGGGATGGGTGGAACGCGAGCACGGCAACATGGTCGCTCCCGGGCGATCCTCGCAACGAGGACGCCGGCTCGATGGTTGGTCAAGTGGCACCCGCTTGCGATTGAGGAGCGGCGGGCGATCGGAGACGTCGACGAGCGGGCCGCGATCGCCAGCGTGATCGAGAAGCGCGAAGTCGATGGGCCGGCGCTCGCTTACCCGCATCAGAGCGCAGTGATGGGCAAGGACGGCTCAGGCCTACGCGAGTTGCGCCCGAGGCGAGGCCGTAGCCGTTGGCGGCCGATCTATCGCAGGGTGGGACGACGGGTGATCGCCGTCCTCGCGATTGGACCCGAGGCGGGCATCGATGGGGCTGGTTATGGCAGGTCTGTTCGAATGGCTCAAGAGAGGCTCAAGCGGTTGGGCAGCGGATCGTCGGAATGAATTGATGATTACAAAAGTGTTATCGTCTGAGGAGATGGCTTCCGATCGATTGATCGCCAACGAGGAGGTTCTCGCCGAGGATCTCCGCGACCCTGTGTTCCGAGAGAAGTGGGAGCGGACGGCGGTCGCCCGCTGGCTCGCGGTCGAGGTGGCGCACTTTCGAGCGGAGCGCGGCCTCTCCCAGCGTCAGCTCGCAGAGCGTCTTGGGGTCCACCAGTCTGACGTGGCTCGCATGGAGCTCGGCGAGCACAATCCAAGCGTTGAGAGGCTGATGCGTGTCGCCGGTGGCCTTGGCATCGAGCTGATGATCGACATTCGCCCCCGGGGCAAAGAGGCGAAGCTGCCCAAGAAGAACGCGCTCGCATCAACCTCGCTCGCGTTCGGCAATTGCGAGGTCATTCTCGCCACTGCCGCTCACTAGCTCATCGTGGCCCTCTCGCGCAATGCTCGTATCTCCTGGTCCTGCGCCGCGGCGCTGCTGGTCTTCGTCGCCTGGCTCTTGATCGGCTCCAGCGGCCAGGTCGGGATCGGCTTCTTCTACGCGATCCCGGTTGGCCTCGCGACCTGGTGGTTTGGCTGGAAGGGGGGAGCGGCAGCGGTGCTGGGCTGCTCGGCGCTCTACGCGATCGGGGCGGCGCTGCACCCGGTCCCTTATTTCGGGGTCGCGCTCGCGACTCGCCTTGTTGTCTTCGTCGGTGTCGCGGTTGTGGTCTCGGTCTTGAGGGAGAGAATGATCATCCTCGAGCACTCCGCCGAGGAACTGGAAGCGATCCGGGCCGCGCTCACCCCGCCGACCCTGCCGGACCTGGCCGACGTCGATGCCGCCGCCGCCTTCGTCCCTTCGGAGCTGGGCGTCTCTGGCGACTTCTACCTGCTCACCAACGGGCCCGATGGATCGACCATCGTCGTCGTCGGCGATGTCGTCGGGCATGGGCCCAAGGCGGCCCGGCTGGCGACGTTCGTCAGGGCTCGCCTCGCCGCCCTCGCCGCGAACACCACCGATCCCGGCGAGATCCTCGAACTTGCCAACGCGGCTCTGATCGACCGTCCGGGCAGGGGGGAGGAGCTGGTCAGCGCCGTCTGCCTGCGGATGGGGGTCGAGGACTCGACGGTCTCCTGGGCGATCGCCGGCCACCCGCCGCCACTGCACCTGCCGACGCTGAAAGCGCTGCAGGTCGATGGCTCGACCCTGCCGCTTGGCGTCGAAGCCGACCTCTCATTGCAGACCACGAAGGCGCCGCTGGGCGAGAGCGATGGGGTCTTGGTCTACACCGACGGCGCCACCGACGTGCGCAGGGACGGCGAGGTCTTGGGAGAGGAGGGACTGCTGGGCCTGCTTTCCCCGCACGCGGGGCTGCCGGCCCGGGCTCTCGTCAAGGAGATCCAGGCGGCGATCCTGGAGTGGACCGACTGCCCCGTCAAAGACGATCTCTGCATCCTTGCTGTGCGGCCGAAGGCTTCTTAGCCCTCTCAGCTAGGCGGGCTGGGGCACCGGCAGCTCAGGCTCGGCATCGGTCTCCGGCGCGATCAGGATCGCGCCCTCGCCGGTGACGTATGCCTCCTCGCCGTGCTGGGTGACGTCCATGCCGATCGCCTCGTCGTGTTCGCTCGCCCGCAGCGGCATCACCAGGCCGATCAGCTTCAAGAGGACGAAGGTGGCGGCGAAGGCGTAGGCGGGGGCTGCCACCGCCGCCAGGGCCTGGTGCCCGAGCTGGGCGGCATTGCCGTAGAAGAGCCCGTCAGAGACGCCGTTCCAGGCCGCCTCGGCGAAGAAGCCGATGAAGAGGATGCCGGTGAAGCCGGCGAGGCCGTGGGCGGCGAGCACGTCGAGGGTCTCGTCGACCCTGGTCCGCGTGCGCCAGACGATGATCGCGTAGCTGGGCAGGGCCGCCAGGGCTCCCAGCAGCATCGCCCAGCCGGGGCTGATGAAGCCGCCGGCCGGAGTGATCGCGACGCAGCCGACGACGATCGCCGTCGCCGCCCCGATCGCGGTCACTTTGCGGCCGCGGATCAGGTCCAGCGCGAACCAGACGATCAGGGTGCAGGCCGGGGTCAGCAGCGTGTTGGTGAAGGCGAGGACGCTGGCGTTGCCGGTTGAGAAGCCGCTGCCGCCATTGAAGCCGAACCAGCCGAACCAGAGCAGGCCGGCCCCGAGCAGGACGAACATCGCGTTGTGGGGGAGCATCGCCTGGCGGCCGTAGTCCTTGCGGGCGCCGACCACCAGCGCCGCCGCCAGGGCGGAGAAGCCGGAGCCCATCTCGACCGGGACGCCGCCGGCGAAGTCGAGGGTGCCGCCGGCCTGCAGCCAGCCGCCGCCGAAGGCCCAGTGGGCGAGCACCGCGTAGACCAGCACCGACCAGAGCGCGGCGAAGACGAGGAAGGGCCCGAACCGCATCCGCTCGACCACGGCGCCGGAGACGAGGGCGACGGTGATGATGCAGAAGGTCGCCTGGAAGGCGAAGAAGACGAGCTCGGGGATCGTCATCCCGGTCCGAGGCGCGAAGTCGACGCCGTTGAGGAAGGCGTTGCCGAGGCCGCCGACGAGGCTGCCGTCGCCGTCGAAGGCGAGCGAGTAGCCGATCGCCGCCCAGGTGACCATCGCGACCGCGATTGCCGCCACGCACATCATGAAGGTGTTGAGCGTGTTCTTCGAGCGCACCAGGCCGGCGTAGAAGAGCCCCAGCGCCGGGGTCATCATCAGCACCAGCGCCGTCGCGATCAGCATCCAGGCGGTGTCGCCCGTGTCGACCTGGGCCACTGCGGCGAGGACCGTCGCGCCGCTCACTTGTCGACTGGCGTCACGGCGCCCATGTCGGTGTCGCCGGTGCGGATCCGCACCGCCTGCTCCAAGGGCACGACGAAGATCTTGCCGTCGCCGACATCGCCGGTGCGGGCGCCCTCGCAGAGGGCGTCGACGGTCGGCTGGACGAACTCGTCGGAGACCGCGATCTCGAAGCGGACCTTCTCCGAGAGCCCCATCTGCACGGTGGTGCCGCGGTAGGTCTCGACCCGGTTCAGCTCGCCCCCGTGGCCCTGCACCCGGCTGATCGAAACCCCGCGCACCTCGGCGCGGTAAAGCGACTCCAAGACGTCATTGGCCTTCTCGGGCCGGACGATGCCGATCACCAGTTTCACGCTTCTCCCCTTCCCCCATTTGCCGGGCGCCGCGCTCGCGAGCCTAACCGTCTCGACGCCTTGACCGTCGTCTCCGTATGTATGAAATCTCTCTATTAATCGAGAATTACAAGCAGAGGAAAAAGTTTGGGACAGTTGCGTACCAGCGTTGACATCGATTGGGCCTGGGTCTAACGTGGGCGGCGGTTCGGGCACGGGAGGGCCCTGTTTTTGGTGAATGGCCAGTCGTCAGAGATCGCGGAGGATTCGCCAGCGGCGAGGTCGCCGGGCCGTAGCCGGCCGGCCGACCGACTGCCCACAATCAAGAGAATCCGGTCGGAGCTGGGCGCGCGCCTGCGGGCGCGGGCGCCGGAGATGGTGGAGGCGATCTTCGCCCGCATCCACGCCCTCTCCGACCCCGCCGAAAGCGTCGATCCCGAGTACCTGGAGGGGTTGCGCCAGGCGGTCAGGGAAGCGGTGGACTTCGGCATCACCAGCATCGAGCTCGGCGCCGAATGGACTCCGCCCGCCCCCCCGGCGGTAGCGATCCAGGCCCAGCGCGCGGCCCGCGCGGGAGTCAGCCTCGACACCGTGTTGCGGCGCTACGCCGCCGGCGACCGGATCGTCGGCGAGTTCATCGTCGAGGAGGCGGACAAATTTCCCGGCCAGATCGTCGGCCAGGTGATGAAAGCGCGTGGGCCCTTGGTCGACCAGCTGATGGCTCACGCGGCGACCCACTACATGCGCGAGCTGGAGCGCCTGACCCGCTCGCCGGAGCAGCGTCGGGCAGAAATAGTCGAACGGCTGCTGGCCGGCGATGCCGGCGGCGATGCCGGCGACCTGGACTACAAGTTCGACTCCTGGCATATCGGGATGATCGTCACCGGCGAGAAAGCCGAGGCGGCGGTGCGCCTCGTTGCCGGCGATCTCAATTGCAGGGCCCTGATCGTGCCGCGCGGAACGCGGACGGCCTGGGCCTGGCTGGGAAGGCCCAGCCGGGCCGACGTGGCCGAGGTCGAGTGCATTCTCGATCGCGGTGGCCTGGCCGGGGTCTCGCTGGCGATCGGCGAGCCGCGTCATGGTCTCGACGGCTGGCGCCTCAGCCACCAGGAGGCACAGGCTGGATTTCAGATCCTGCTGCTGCGGCCGGAACGGCTGGTGCGGGGCAGCGAGACGTTGCTTCTGGCCGCGATCTTGCGCGACAGCGCCCTCGCCAAATCTCTGCTGAAGACATACCTGGCGCCCCTCGACGAACATGGCGACTCCGGCCCCGTGCTCCGAGAAACTCTGCGCGCGTATCTCGCCGCGGGTCGCAACGCCGCCACGGCGGCAGCCGCGCTGGCGGTGGATCGCCACACGGTCCAACGGCGCCTGCGCAAGGTCGAGGAGGCCCTGGGCCGATTGCTCAGCGACTGCCATGCCGAGCTCGAGGTGGCGCTGAGGCTGGAGGAGGTCGGCGGCGTGGCGAATACTGGCGACCCGGTTTCGGTTTCCTAAGAGCCCTGGTACTCGATTTCTCGGCCGGATGGGACACGATGGCCCAGGACGGATATTTGGGCGCACCACATTGGTGCACTATCAGAAGGGCGTCCGCTGATAGACATCTGAGTGAAGCCTGGACTGGCTTCTATTTTCGGGAACTCTTACTGTTTGGCGCGGGGGGCGCGCTTATATGAAGGAGTCTTCAGATGTGGGTCAAGGTGGTGCTTCTGCGGCTGTCCTGAGCGGCAATGGTTCGGCAAGCGCAGTTGCGGTGGGGGGGAAGCGTGCCTCCGGCACCGTCTCGAAAGTTGCCTGGATCCCGCGTGGCGAGATGGGGCACGCCGAGTGGATCGCCGCCGGTCGCCGGCTGGGGGCGATTGGACGCTGCAGCCAATGGTGGATTGGGGACTGGATCCGGTACGGGACCTCCAAGTGGGGTGAAAAATATGCCGAAGCGGCCCGTGTCACCGGTTATGACGTGGCCAGCCTGCGCAACATGGCATGGGTGGCGTCGCAGTTCGATTTGTCACTACGTAGTGACAATTTGACCTGGAGTCACCATGTTCTTTTAGCCCCGTTGGAGCCTGACGAACAGCGCCACTGGCTCGATCGGGCGAGCGAAGAGAGGCTATCGGTGGCCGATCTCCGAATCGAGTTGCGATCCCATCGGGGATCCGTTGAGGTGTCCGTCGTCGACGAGGGGCCGGCGGATGAGTTGGATCGCGCGCCGACGATGGTGTGTCCTCACTGTGGACACAAGATGATCCAGGTTGCCGAGTAACGGGACACTCTTCGCGGTCAGCGATATCCACGTCGATCATCCTGAGAACCGGGATCTGGTCGAGCGGCTGAGGCCGGAGTCCGACGCCGACTGGTTGATCGTCTGCGGCGACGTCGCGGATCTGCCGGAGGATGTCGAGTGGGCCCTGGCATCGCTGCGCGAGCGCTTCGCCAAGGTGATCTGGGCGCCGGGGAACCATGAGCTGTTGACGCACCGCGACGACACCTCCGGGTTGCGGGGGGTGCGCCGCTACCGCCACCTCGTCCGCCTCTGCCGTGCGCTGGATGTAGTGACACCGGAGGATCCGTATCCGCTCTGGGAGGGAGAGGGAGGACCGGTGCGGGTTGCCCCTCTCTTCCTCCTCTACGACTACAGCTTCGGCAGGACCGCCGCCGGCTGGACCCAACAGGAGGCGCTGGAGCGGGCCTATGAAGCCGGCGTGGTCTGTGTCGACGAGTTCCTCCTGGATCCGGATCCCTACCCCAGCCGACAAGCCTGGTGCCATGCCCGTGTGCGTGAGACCGAGCGGCGCCTGGAAGCCCTCGACGCCTCGACCCCGACGGTCCTGGCCAACCACTTCCCGCTGGTTTCGGAGCCGACGCGGATGCTGCGCAACCCCGAGTTCGCGCAGTGGTGCGGGACGGTCCGCACGGCGAACTGGCACCGGCGCTTTCGGGCGACCGCGGTCGTCTACGGGCATCTCCACATTCCCCGCACGAGCCGCCAGGACGGAGTCCGCTTCGAGGAGGTGTCGCTCGGCTACCCGCGTGAGCGGCGGCGCTGGCCGGCGGCGCCGTTCGGCCCGCGCCAGATCCTGCCGGTGGGCGATGCTTGAGGAGATCCTGCCCGCCTGCGCGGCGGCGGTGGAGACGCGGGAGGAGATCCTCGACCAGGGCCTGTTTCCGGCTGAGGCGGCGATCGTCGAGCGGGCGGTGGAGAAGCGGCGCCGCGAGTTCACGACGGGCCGAGCCTGCGCGCGCCGGGCCCTGGGCCGACTGGGCCTGCTGCCCGGCCCGATCCCGACCGGGGCGGCCGGCGCTCCCGTCTGGCCGAGCGGAGTCGTCGGCAGCATCACCCACTGCGACGGCTACCGCGCCTGCGCCGTGGCCCACTCTCACGACCTGCTGACGCTAGGCATCGACGCCGAGCCGAATGATCCCCTGCCCGATGGCCTGATCGCCGAGATCGCGTTGCCCCAGGAGCGGGGCCGGGTGCGGGAGCTGACGGGCGAGGCGCCGGAGGTGCGGTGGGACCGGTTGCTCTTCAGCCTCAAGGAGGCCGTCTACAAGGCCTGGTTCCCGCTGACCGGGAAGTGGCTGGGGTTCGAAGACGCGGCGATCACGCTCGATCGTGAGGGCGGGACGTTTTCCGCGTCCCTTCTGGTTCCCGGGCCGCGGTTGAGAGACGGTGAGCTGACGACGTTTTCGGGCAACTGGCTGGTGCGCGACGGGCTCGTGTTGGCGGCGATCGCCGTCGCGGCTGACCGCGGCCGGATTTTGACCGGGGACAAACACTCGCACTAGGGTCCGGCGCCGAGGTGGAGGGGCCCAGCGCAGTGTGATGTTTGGGGGAACGATGGTCGGGCATGGCTCGCTGTCCGGGTTGCGGATGGCGATCGAAAATGCGGCACAGTGCGATCCCGATCGGGTTGCGCTCACCGATGGGCATGAGACGCGGACGTACGGTGAGCTGGCGAGGCTGGCCGAGGTCACGGACGTTCACGGTGAGATCGGCCGGGAGGTGTTGGTTGTCGGTGGATCCCTGCGCGACGTCGAACTGATCCTCGGCAAAGCGTTCGAAGGGGTCAGCCTGCTGCTGCTGGACTCCAAATCGACGGCGGCCGAGGTCGAGCGGGCCGAGGCGATCTTTGTAGAGGGCTCGGGCGAGGGTCTGGATGGTGTTGTCCTCGGCCTGTGCACTTCGGGCAGCAGCGGCTTGCCGAAGGTGGTCGAACTGGACTGGGAGGGTGTGATTTACAACGCCGGCGCCTTTGGCGATGCGGCCCGTTACGGCGAGGGCGACGTCGTCTGGTGCACCACACCGCTCGCACACCTGTACTGCCTGGGGGCCGGTGTGATCGGTGGCCTGCTGCACGGCGCCACGATCCTCCTCACCCTGGGGATGCTCGACCCCGAGGAGTTCAGCCGCATGGCGACCGAGCAGGCGCCGACTTTCCTGCTCTCGATCCCGTTCCTCTTCCGTCGTTATCTGATGATGCTGATCGGGGAGCCGGGCCTCGCCGAATCCTGGAGCGTCCGCTCCTGCATCGCCGCCGGTGAGGCGGTTGCGCCGGACCTGATCGCCGCCTGGAGGAAGGCGAGCGGGGTCAGCCTGCTCTCGCACTATGGGCTTACCGAGGGCGGGCAGATCACGCTCGCCTCGGGCGACGGGGACGATGGCGTCGGCCGCCCGCTGGCGGGAGTGGAAGTACAACTACGTAGTGATGGCGCGGTCCGGGTTCGTCGCCCGGGAGCGGCCGCCCACAGGATCATCGGCCGGCCGGCCGACCCCGAGGGTTGGTGTGAGACGGGCGACCTCGGTTACCTCGATGAGGATGGCAACCTCCACATCACCGGTCGTGCCGACAGGCGGATCAACGTCGCCGGCAAGAAGGTCGACCCGGCCGAGGTCGAACAGGTCCTTGCCTCCTGCGAGGGGGTCGAGGATTGCGCGGTCGCGAGGATCGAGGGCTCTGAGGGCGAGCAGGTGGTGGCCTTCGTCCAGGCCGACGGCGCGGCCGCTGCCGACGGCGCGATCCGGGCGCAGCTGGCGGCGCGGTTGTCGCCCCACAAGCTGCCGCGGCGGTTCGTGCGGGTGGAAGAGATCCCCCGCACCCTGACCGGCAAGGTGCGGCTCGGCAATCTGATCGCCGACCTCGAGAGCGCCGATGCCGCCGACGCAGCCGAGGCGAGGGAGAGTTCCGTCGCAGACTCGACCCTCGGCCGTCGCCTCGAAGGGCTCCCCGACGGCGAGCGCGACGAGGTGGTGCTCGAGCTGGTCCGTGCCGCCGCGGCGATCGTCGCCCTCGGCCACTCCTCGACGGAGGAGATCGATCCCGAGCTGGCCTTCAAGGAACTCGGCTTCGACTCCCTGGCCGCGGTCGAGCTCTGCGAGCGGTTGACCAGCGCGACCGGGGTCCAGTTGCCGATCACGACTGTCTTCGATCACCCGACGCCGGTCGCGCTGGCGCGGTTCCTGCGGGCCGAGGCTGAAGGGGCCGCCCGCGAGGGGCCGGCGATCGCCGTCGGCGCTACGCGGGGCGACGAGCCGATCGCGATCGTCGGCATGAGCTGCCGCTTCCCTGGCGGGGTCGGGTCGCCCGAGCAGCTCTGGGACCTGGTCGCCTCAGGCGGCGACGCGATCTCCGCCTTCCCCGAGGACCGCGGCTGGGACCTCGACCGCCTCTTCGACCCCGACCCCGAGCAGCTTGGCGCCAGCTACGTCAGCGAAGGCGGCTTTCTCGAGGGCGCCGCCGACTTCGACGCCGGCTTCTTCGGCATCAGCCCCCGCGAGGCGCTGGCGATGGACCCGCAGCAGCGGCTGCTGCTGGAAGCCGCCTGGGAAGCCTTCGAGGACGCGGGGATCGACCCGGCGTCGCTGAGAGGGACCGACGCCGGTGTCTTCGCCGGGGTGATGACCCATGACTACGGCGAGGCCGGCTCGCTGCCCGAGACGGCGGAGGGCTATCTGACCACTGGCCTCGCCGGCGGGGTCATCACCGGCCGCGTCGCCTACGCGCTTGGCCTGGAGGGGCCGGCGGTGACCGTCAACACCGCCTGTTCCTCCTCGCTGGTGGCGATGCACCTGGCGCGGCAGGCGCTGGGCCAGGGCGAGTGCTCGCTGGTCCTGGCCGGCGGGGTGACGGTGATGGCGACCCCGTCGCAATTCGTCGAGTTCAGCCGCCAGCGCGGCCTCGCCCCCGACGGGCGCTGCAAGCCCTTTGCCGCCGCCGCCGACGGCACTGGCTGGTCGGAGGGAGTCGGCCTGGTTCTTTTGGAGCGGCTCTCCGACGCGCGCCGCAACGGCCACCGGGTGCTGGCGACGATGCGCGGGTCCGCGGTCAACCAGGACGGCGCCTCCAACGGACTTACCGCTCCCAACGGGCCTTCCCAGGAGCGCGTGATCTTGCAGGCCCTGGCAAACGCAGGGCTTGGCACGGGCGATGTCGACGCGGTCGAGGCCCACGGCACCGGCACCACGCTCGGCGACCCGATCGAGGCACGGGCGCTGCTCGCCACCTATGGGCAGGGGCGCGAGCAGGGCCGGCCGTTGCGGCTGGGCTCGATCAAGTCGAACCTGGGGCACCCGTTGGCCGCCGCCGGCGTCGCCGGCGTGATCAAGATGACGATGGCGCTCCGCCACGGGGTGCTGCCGCGCTCGCTCCATATAGACGAGCCGACCCCGCACGTCGACTGGGCGTCCGGCGGGGTCGAGCTGCTTGCCGAGGCGACCCCCTGGGAAGACGAAGGGCGCCCCCGCCGCGCCGGGGTCTCCTCGTTCGGCATCGGCGGCACCAACGCCCACGTGATCCTCGAGGAGGCGCCGGGGGAGGAGCCCGCGACTGAGGCCGGCCTGCCTCTCGACCTCGCCCCCTTTCTGCTCTCGGCCAAGAGCGAGGAGTCGCTCGCGGCCCAGGCCGAACGCCTCCGCACCCACCTGGAGGCGAACCCAGACCTCGACCTGGCAGACGTCGCCTTCTCCCTCGCGACTTCGCGCGCCGCCCTGGAGCACCGGGCTGCGGTGGTCGGCGCCGATCGCTCCGAGCTGCTCGACGGCCTGGGGGCTCTCGGCGAGGGCCAGCCTCACCCAAGCCTGGTCTCGTGCGCCGCCACCGCCGGCAAAACCGCCTTCATGTTCACCGGCCAGGGCGCCCAGCGCCCGGGCATGGGTGTGGGCCTCTGCGAGAGCTTCCCTAGCTATGCCGATGCCCTCGACAAGGTCTGCGCGGAGCTGGACCCCCACCTCGGCCTCTCGCTCAAGGAGCACCTCTTCGCCGAGGAGGGCTCGACCGAGGCAGAGCTTCTCAACCGAACCCAGCTGACCCAGCCGGCGCTGTTTGCGACCGAGGTGGCCCTTTTCAGGCTGGTCGAGAGCTGGGGCTTGAAGCCCGACTTCCTGATCGGCCACTCGATCGGCGAGCTGGCCGCCGCCCACGTCTCTGGAGTTCTTTCGCTTCCCGACGCCTGCGAGCTGGTCGCGGCCCGCGGCCGCCTGATGGGCGCGCTGCCGGAGGGCGGGGCGATGGTGGCGATCGAGGCCTCTGAGACAGAGGTCATTGAGGACCTGCCCGACGGCCTCTCGATCGCCGGCGTCAACGACCCCGGCTCGGTTGTCGTCTCCGGCGGGGAAGAGGCAGCGCTTGCCCTGCTGGAGGCCTGGAAGCAGAAAGGCCGCAAGGCGACACGGCTCAAGGTCAGCCACGCCTTCCACTCCCACCTGATGGAGCCGATGCTGGAGGAGTTCGCCAGCATCGCCGGGGGGCTCTCATTCAGCGATCCCCAGATCCCAATCGTCTCCAACCTGACAGGGGATTTGCTGACAGCGGAGCAGGCTGCCTCCCCCGAGTACTGGGCCCGCCAGGTGCGCGAGGCGGTGCGCTTCATGGACGGGGTCCGCTGCCTGGAGGGCCAGGGAGTCACCTCCTACCTGGAGCTCGGTCCCGACGGCGTCCTCTGCGCGATGGCCCAGGGCTGCCTCGATGCCGACGCCGAGCCCACCTTGGCGCCGCTGCTGCGCAAGGGGCGCGCGGATGCCGAGGCCCTGGTCAGCGCCCTGGCCACAGCCCACTCCGCTGGCGCTCCCGTCGACTGGGCCGCCTTCTTCGCGCCTCACGCGCCCAGCCGGGTTGACCTCCCCACCTACGCCTTCCAGCGCAGCCGCTACTGGCTTGAGCCCAAGGCCGGGGCAGGGGATGTCTCGGCTGCCGGCCTCCAGGGCGCCGATCACCCACTGCTTGGCGCGGTCACCTCGCTGGCCGGCGAGGAGCAGACCCTGCTCAGCGGCCGCATCTCGCTCAAGACCCATGCCTGGCTGGCCGACCACGCCGTCCACGGCAGCGCGATCCTGCCCGGCGCCGCCTTCGTCGAGCTGGCGCTGCGGGCCGGCGAGGAGGCCGGGGCCGAGATGGTCGAGGAGCTGGCCCTGGAGGCGCCGCTGGTCTTGCCGAACGATGGCGCCGTGCAGCTGCAGATCAAGGTCGGGCCACCTGATGGCACGGGAAGGCGCGAGATCGAGATCCACTCCCGGCTTGAAGCCGAGGCCGACGCCGAGGCCGGGGAGTGGGCTCGCAATGCCACCGGCGCCCTCGGGCCCGACACTGCCCCCGCGGAAGCCGAGCCGCTCACCGTGTGGCCACCAGAGGGCGCCGAGCCGATCGAGGCCGACGCCCTCTACGACCAGGCGGCCGCCCTCGGCCTCGAATACGGCCCGGCCTTCCAGGGGGTGACGTCGGCATGGCGCCGGGGTGAGGAGTTGTTCGCCGCGGTCGATCTGCCCGACGAGCTCGGCGAGGCCGGGCGTTATGGCATCCACCCGGCGCTGCTCGACGCGGCGCTTCATCCCAACGTCCTGCGAGAGCAGGGCGCCGAGCTGAGGGTTCCGTTCTCCTGGAGCGGTGTCTGCCTTGGGAGTTCGGGCGCCTCCGCGCTCCGGGTCTGGCTCTCGCCGGCGGGCGACGGAGCGATCTCGCTGATCGTCGGCGACGAGACCGGGGCGCCGGTGCTCTCGGTCGCCTCGCTCGCGACCCGCGCGATCGATCGGGCCCGGCTTGGGGTGGCGCCGGCCGCCGGAAGCGACTCGCTCTACCGGGTCGACTGGGTTGAGATCACGCCGCCGCAGGGCACTGAGGATGAGATCGAGGTCTTCGAGTGCGCCACCGACATCGGCCTCGACCCGGCTGCCGCCGCGCACCGGATCGGCGCCGAGATCCTGGCGGCGCTGCAGGGCGCGATCGCCGAGGAGCGGCGGCTCGCCTTCCTCACGCGTGGGGCGATGGCGCTGGGCGAGGACGAGTCGCCGGACCCGGCCGCCGCCTCGATCTGGGGCATGGTGCGCTCGGCTCAGGCCGAGCACCCGGGTCTCTTCGTCCTGATCGACAGCGACGGCGCCGAGGCGTCGGCGGCAGCGCTGGGGTCCGCCCTCGGGGTGGAGGGCGAGCCGCAGCTGGCGATCCGCGAGGGAGCGCTCAGCGCTCCGCGCCTGGCGCCGGCGAGTTCGGGCGAGGCGCTGGCGCCGCCCGCGGGCGAGGTCATATGGCGGCTGGATTCGCATCGCCGCGACACCCTCGACGACCTTGCCCTCGTTCCCAACCCAGCCGCCCGCGAGCCGCTGGCGCCGGGGCAGGCGCGACTCGCCGTCCACGCCGCCGGGCTCAACTTCCGCGAAGTGATGCTCGCCCTCGGCCTCTACCCGGGCGAGGCCGCGATCGGCGGCGAGGGCGCCGGCGTGGTCGTGGAGGTCGGTCCCGAGGTCACCCACATCGCCCCCGGCGACCGGGTGATGGGCCTGGTCCCAGGCGCCTTCGGGCCGCTGGCGGTGGCCGATGCCGCCACTCTGGCGCCGATCCCCTCGGGCTGGTCGTTCATCGAGGCCGCCTCGGTGCCGGTCGTCTTCAGCACCGCCCACTACGGCCTGGTCGACCTCGCCGACCTCCGGCCCGGGGAGAAGGTCCTGATCCACGCCGCCGCCGGCGGTGTCGGCATGGCGGCGGTGCAGCTGGCCCAGTACCTCGGGGCCAAGGTCTTCGCCACCGCCCATCCCGACAAGTGGGAGGCGTTGCGTTCGCTCGGCATCCCCGAGGAGCGGATTGCCTCCTCGCGCGACCTCGACTTCGCCGAGAAGTTCGCCGGCGAGGGGATCGACATCGTCCTCAACTCGCTGGCCGGGGAGTTCGTCGATGCCTCGCTGGGCCTGTTGGGCGAAGGTGGCCGCTTCGTCGAGATGGGCAAGACCGACCTGCGCGATCCCGGGCGGGTAGCGGCCGAGGGGACCGGCGTCCTTTATCGGGCCTTCGACCTGCAGGATGCGGGGCCCGAGCGCCTGGGCGAGATCCTCGCCGCGGTCCTGGCTCTGCTCGAGAGCGGGATCCTGCGCCACGCCCCGATCGAGACCTGGGACGTGCGCCGGGCGCCGGCGGCCTTTCGTCATCTGCGGGAGGCCCGGCACGTCGGCAAGGTCGTGCTGACGATCCCGCGGCCGCTCGACCCCGGCGCCACCGTCCTGATCACCGGCGGCACCGGCGGCATCGGCGCCGCCCTCGCCCGCCACCTCGCCGCCGAGCACGGCGCCCGCCGCCTGCTGCTGGCCAGCCGCCGGGGGATGGAGGCGGAGGGGGCCGCCGAGCTGAAGGGGGAGCTGACCGCGCTGGGAGCGGAGGTGGCGATCGCCGCCTGCGACGTCGCTGACCGTGAGGCGCTGGCCGGGCTCCTTGCCTCGATCCCAGATGAGAACCCCCTCGGCGCCGTGATCCACGCCGCCGGGGTGCTCGACGACGGCACGGTCGAGGCGCTCGACCCGGCGCGCCTCGACCGGGTGTTGGGCCCCAAGGCCGATGCCGCCTGGCACCTGCACGAGCTGACCGCCGGGCTCGGCCTCACCCACTTCGTCCTCTTCTCCTCGATCGCCGCCACGATTGGCAGCCCCGGCCAGGGCAACTACGCCGCCGCCAACGCCTTCCTCGACGGCCTGGCCCACCGGCGCCGGGCCGAAGGGTTGCCGGGCGCCTCCTTTGGCTGGGGCGCCTGGGCCGGCGAGGGCGGCATGGCCGCCGAGCTCGGCGAGGCCGACCGGGCGCGGATCGCCCGCTCGGGCATCGTCGGGTTCTCCCCTCAGGTGGGGCTTGAGCTGTTCGACTCCGCCCTCGGCCTCGACCTCGCCCAGTCCCTGCCGGTCTCATTCGACGCCGGCGCGCTCCGCGCCCGCGCCCGCGATGGGGCGCTGGCGCCGCTCCTCTCCGGGCTGGTCCGGGCACCCGCTCGCCGCTCGCGCCAGGCCGGCGGCTCGCTCGCGGCCCGCCTCGCCCAGGCCCCAGAGGCCAAGCGCGAGGGGCTGGTGCTGGAGCTGGTCCGCGCCCAGGGGGCCGCCGTGCTGGGCCACTCCTCGGCCGCGGAGCTGGCGCCCGAGCGCGCCTTCAAAGACTCCGGCTTTGACTCGCTGGCGGCGGTCGAGCTGCGCAACCGCCTCGGCCGGCTGACCGGGCTGCGGCTGCCGTCGACCGTCGTCTTCGACCACCCGACCCCGGTCGCCCTGGCCCGTTACCTGCAGGACCAGGCGGAAGGGTCCCAACGCTCGATCGCGCCGATCGCGCGGGCACGGAGCGCCGAGGAGCCAATTGCGATCGTCGGCATGAGCTGCCGCTTCCCCGGCGGGATCGGCTCGCCCGAGCAGCTCTGGGACCTGGTCGCCGCCGGCGGCGATGCGATCTCCGCCTTCCCCGAGGACCGGGGCTGGGATCTCGACCGCCTCTACGACCCCGACCCCGAGGCCCCCGGCGCCACCTACACCCGGATGGGCGGCTTCCTCGACCGGGTCGCCGACTTCGACGCCGAGTTCTTCGGCATCGCCCCGCGCGAGGCATTGGCGATGGACCCGCAGCAGCGGCTGCTGCTCGAAACCGCCTGGGAGGCCTTCGAGCACGGGGGGATCGACCCTGCGTCGCTGCGCGGCAGCGCGACCGGGGTTTTCGCCGGCGCCGTCTCCGCGCCCCACGAAGATGGCGGACGGCTGCCGTCAGAGCTTGAGGGCTACGGCCTCACCGGCGGCGCCGCCAGCGTTGCCTCGGGCCGGGTCGCCTATGCCCTGGGATTGGAGGGGCCCGCGGTCTCGGTCGACACCGCCTGCTCCTCCTCGCTGGTGGCGATGCACCTCGCCCGCCAGGCGCTGAAGGAGGGCGAGTGCTCGCTGGCGCTGGCCGGCGGGGTGACGATCCTCTCCGGGCCCTCGCTCTTTGTCGAGTTCAGCCGCCAGCGCGGCCTCGCCCCCGACGGGCGCTGCAAGCCCTTCGCCGCCGCCGCCGACGGCACCGGCTGGTCGGAGGGCGTCGGCCTGCTGGTGCTGGAGCGGCTCTCCGACGCGCAGCGCAACGGCCACCGGGTGCTGGCGACGATCCGCGGCTCGGCCACCAACCAGGACGGCGCGAGCAACGGCCTCACTGCGCCCAACGGCCCCTCGCAGGAGCGGGTGATCTGCCAGGCGCTGGCCAACGCCGGCCTCGGTCCCGCCGACGTCGACGCGGTCGAGGCCCACGGCACCGGCACCACCCTCGGCGACCCGATCGAGGCGCAGGCGCTGCTCGCCACCTATGGCCAGGGGCGGGGGGCGGGGAAGCCGCTTCGCCTCGGCTCGTTGAAGTCCAACATCGGCCACGCCCAGGCGGCGGCCGGGGTGGCGGGAGTGATCAAGACGGTGATGGCGATGCGCCACGGGGAGCTGCCGAAGACGCTTCACGTCGACGAGCCGAGCCCGCACGTCGACTGGGAGGCAGGGGAGGTCGAGTTGCTGCGGGAGGCATCTCCGTGGGAGGCCAACGGGCACCCCCG
The DNA here is from genome assembly GCA_964401995.1 of uncultured Conexibacteraceae bacterium. Lineage (GTDB taxonomy): Bacteria > Actinomycetota > Thermoleophilia > Solirubrobacterales > 70-9 > DATCBF01. The sequence goes on from CAYOAP010000005.1 coordinate 21,614, forward strand.
CCGCGCCGGCGTCTCCTCCTTCGGCATCAGCGGCACCAATGCGCACGTGATCCTGGAGGAGGCGCCCGCCGAGGCGCCGCCGGCCGAGGCGCCTGCTGAGAAGGCGCCGCCGGGCGCGGTTCCCCTCCTGCTCTCGGCCAAGAGCAGGGAGGCGCTCGAGGCCCAGGCCGAGCGGCTCGGCGCCCAGCTTGAGCGGAGCCCCGACCTTGACCTCGTCGACGTCGGCTTCTCGCTAGCTGCCGGCAGGGCTTCCCTGGAGCACCGGGCGGCGCTGGTCGGCGCCGATCGCTCCGAGCTGCTGCGGGGGCTGGCCGCTCTCGGCAAGGGCGAGCCCGACGCGGCCCTGGCGCGGGGCAGGGCGACGGCGGGCAGGACCGCCTTCGTCTTCCCGGGGCAGGGCTCGCAGTGGCAGGGGATGGCGGGCGAGCTCTGGGATCGATCGCCGGTCTTCGCCGCGCAGATGGATGCCTGCGAGCGGGCGCTCTCGCCCTTCCTCGAGTTCTCGGTCAAAGACGTGCTGAGCGGGGTGGAGGGGGCACCGCCTTTCGAGCGGGTCGATGTCGTGCAGCCGGCGCTCTTCGCGGTGATGGTCTCGCTGGCGGGGCTCTGGCGCTCGCACGGAGTCGAGCCCGCGGCGGTCGTCGGCCACTCCCAGGGGGAGATCGCCGCTGCCTGCGTTGCCGGCGCGCTCTCGCTCGAGGACGCCGCCCGGGTGGTCGCGCTTCGCAGCCAGGCGCTGGCCGAGCTCTCGGGCAAGGGCGGCATGGCCTCCCTCGCCGTCGGCGCCGAGCGGGCGGGCGAGCTGATCGAGCCCTGGGGCGAGGACATCTCCCTGGCGGCCTTGAACAGCCCCGTCGCAACCGTCGTCTCCGGCGATCCCGGGGCCCTGCTGGAGCTGCTCTCGAGCTGCGCGGGCGAGGGTGTCCGCGCTCGCCAGATCGCCGTCGACTACGCCTCGCACTCGGTCCAGGTCGAGGCGATCGAGCAGCGGCTGCTGAGCGACCTGGCCCCGATCCAACCGGGCGCTGCCCGGATCCCGTTCTACTCGGCGATGAGCGCAGCGGCGATCGACAGCGCCGAGCTCGGGCCCGGCTACTGGTACCGCAGCCTGCGCGAGCCGGTCCTCTTCGAGGGGGCCACCCGCGCCTTGATCGAAGACGGCTTCGACGTCTTCATCGAGGCCAGCGCCCACCCGGTCCTGACGATGGCGGTGGAGGAGACCGCCGAGGCCTGCGCCGCGGACCCCGGCGCGATCGCGGCGATCGGCTCCCTGCGCCGCGACGAAGGGGGGCCGGACCGCTTCGTCGAGTCGCTCGCCCGGGCTCACACCCACGGGGTGGCGGTCGACTGGCCGGCCTTCTTCGCCCCCCACGATCCCAAGCGCGTCGACCTCCCGACCTACGCCTTCCAGCGCCGCCGTTTCTGGCTCGAGCGCGCCGCCAGCGGCGGCGACGCGGGCTCGATCGGGCAGACCGCTACCGACCACCCGCTGCTCGCCGCCGCCGTCTCCCTCGCCGGCGATGAGCAGACGCTGCTCAGCGGCCGCCTCTCGCTCAAGACCCACCCCTGGCTCGCCGACCACCTCGTCCACGAGGTCGCGATCCTGCCCGGGGCCGCCTTCGTCGAGCTGGCGCTGCGGGCCGGCGAGGAGGTCGGGGCTCCGACAGTCGAGGAGCTGGCCCTGGAGTCGCCGCTGCTGCTGCCCGAGCGGGGGGCGGTGCAGCTGCAGGTCAGGGTCGCTGCGCCCGACGAGGCCGGCGGCCACGCGATTGAGATCTATTCGAGGCCGGAGGCCGGCGCTGATGACGAAGCCGAGGAGTGGGTCCGCCACGCCGCCGGCGTCCTCGCGGCGGAGGGCGCCGTCGAGCCCGAGCCACTCGGCGAGTGGCCGCCCGCCGGCGCCGAGCCGATCGAGGCCGAGGAGGTCTATGACCGGGCGCTGGAGCTGGGGCTCGGCTACGGCCCCTCCTTCCAGGGAGTCGTTCGCGCCTGGCGCCGGGGCGAGGAGCTGTTTGCCGAGGTCGAGCCGCCGGAGCAGCTGACCGAGGCCGGGCGCTTCGGCCTCCACCCGGCCCTGCTCGACGCTGGGCTGCACGCGCTGGCCCTGGCCGAGCCCAGCGCCGCCGGGGCCAAGGTGCCCTTTGCCTGGAGCGGGGTCCGGCTGCACCGCGGCGGCGCCTCTTCGCTGAGGGTGCGGCTCTTGCCGCTGGAAGAGGGGGCGGTCGCGCTGTCGGTTGGCGACGAGACGGGGGCGCCGGTTGCCTCGGTCGAGGCGTTGGCGCTGAGGCCGATCGACCCGGCTCAGCTGCAGACCGCTTCCTCAGCCTCGCGTTCGCTCTTCGAGCTCGAGTGGGCCGAGGTCGCGACCGAGAACTCGGCTGGGCACGAGTTCGAGCTCTTCCGGTGCGCGTCGAGCTTCGACCTCGACCCCGCCGCCGCTGAGGCGCTCTGCGCCGAGGTGCTGGAGGCGCTGCAGGGCGCGATCGCCGCGGAACGCCGCCTCGCTTTCATCACTCACGGCGCCCAGGCCCTGGAGGGAGATGGGCCCACCGACCCCGCCGCCGCCGCGGCCTGGGGCCTGGTCCGCTCGGCCCAGTTCGAGCATCCCGGCCGCTTCGCCCTGGTCGACAGCGATGGGGCCGAGGCTTCAGCGCGGGTCCTCGACGCGGCGCTTGCGGTCGAGGCCGAGCCGCAGCTGGCGCTCCGCGAGGGAGCGGCCCGGGCGCCCCGTCTGAAGCCGGTCGCGGCTGAGGCCGGTGAGGCGGCGGCGTTCGACCCCGACTCCACGGTCCTGATCACCGGCGGCACCGGCGGCATCGGCGCCGCCCTCGCCCGCCATCTCGTCGTCGAGCACGGCGCCCGCCACCTGCTGCTGGCCAGCCGCCGCGGCCCCGAGGCCGAGGGCGCCGCAGAGCTGCGGGAGGAGTTGGGCGAGCTTGGGGCCGAGGCCGAGATCGCCGCCTGCGACGTCGCCGACCGCGAGGCGCTGGCCGGGCTGCTCGCCTCGATCCCGGCCGAGCATCCGCTCGGCGCCGTGATCCACGCCGCCGGGGTGCTCGACGACGGCACAGTCGAGGCGCTTGACCGCGGCCGTCTGCGGGCGACGATGGCCCCCAAGGCCGACGCCGCCTTGCATCTGCACGAGCTGACCGCCGAGCTCGGCCTCACCCACTTCATTCTCTTCTCCTCGACCGCGGCCACCATCGCCAGTCCCGGCCAGGGCAACTACGCCGCCGCCAACGCCTTCCTCGACGCGCTCGCCCATCGCCGCCGCGCCGAAGGCCTGCCCGCCCTTGCGCTCGGCTGGGGCGCCTGGGAGCAGGAGCGGGGGATGACCGCCGAGCTCAGCGCCACCGACCGGGCCCGGATCGCCCGCTCAGGCATCGCCACCCTCTCCACCGAGGAGGGGATGGGCCTGTTCGACCGCTCGCTGGGGCTCGACCGTCCCCAGCTGCTGCCGGCGGCGTTCGACGCGAACGCGCTTCGCGCCGCGGCGCGCTCCGGGGCGTTGCCGGCGTTGTTGTCGGGCCTGGTGCGAGTGCCGGCGCGGCGCGTTCGCCAGGGTGCGGGCGCGCTCGCGGACCGGCTCGCGGCGGTGCCGGAGGGCGAGCGCGAGGGGCTGGCGCTGGAGCTGGTCCGCGCCCAGGCCGCCGCCGCCCTCGGCCATGTCTCCGCCCAGGCGGTCGAGCCCGAGCGCGCCTTCAAGGACGCCGGCTTCGACTCGCTGGCCGCGGTTGAGCTGCGCAACCGCCTCGCCGAGGCGACCGGGCTGACGCTTCCCGCGACCCTTGTCTTCGATTACCCGAGCCCGGCTGTCCTGGCGGGGTTCCTGCGGACCGAGGCCGAAGGCTCGCGGCGTTCGGCCGCGGCGCCACGGCGGGCGGCGGCCCGCCCTGAGGAGCCGATCGCGATCGTCGGCATGAGCTGCCGCTACCCGGGCGGGGTGAGGTCGGCGCGACAACTCTGGGACCTGGTCGCCGCCGGCGGCGACGCGATCTCCGGCTTCCCCGAGGACCGCGGCTGGGATCTCGACCGCCTCTACGACCCCGACCCCGAGAGCGTCGGCACTAGCTACACGAGCCAGGGGGGCTTCGTCCGCGACGCCGCCGAGTTCGACGCCGAGTTCTTCGGGATCGGCCCGCGCGAGGCGCTGGCGACCGATCCCCAGCAGCGCCTCTTGCTGGAAGCCGCCTGGGAGGCGCTGGAGGACGCGGGGATCGACCCGGCGCTGCTGCGCGGCAGCCCGACCGGGGTCTTCGCCGGGGTGATGTACCACGACTACGGGCGTGGCTCGGCGCCGACGAGCGACGGCTACCCGGCGCCGGAGCCGGCCGGCAGCGTCGTCTCCGGCCGCGTCGCCTACGCCCTCGGCCTGGAGGGCCCCGCGGTCTCGGTCGACACCGCCTGCTCCTCCTCGCTGGTCGCGATGCACCTGGCGGGGCAGGCCCTCCGCGCCGGCGAGTCGGACCTGGCGCTTGCCGGTGGCGTCGCCGTGATGTCGACCCCGTCGGCGTTCATCGAGTTCAGCCGCCAGCGCGGCCTCGCCCCCGACGGGCGCTGCAAGCCGTTTGCCGCCGCCGCCGACGGCGCGGGCTGGTCGGAGGGGGTCGGCCTGCTGGTGCTGGAGCGGCTCTCCGACGCGCGCCGCAACGGCCACCGGGTGCTGGCGACGGTGCGGGGCAGCGCGATCAACCAGGACGGCGCCTCGAATGGGCTGACCGCCCCCAACGGCCCCTCGCAGGAGCGGGTTATCCGCCAGGCCCTGGCCAACTCCGGCCTGACGCCGGCCGACGTCGACGCGGTCGAGGCCCACGGCACCGGTACCACCTTGGGAGACCCGATCGAGGCCCAGGCGCTGCTCGCCACCTACGGGCAGGGGCGCGAGGACGGCAGGCCGCTGAGAGTGGGCTCGCTCAAGTCCAACATCGGCCATGCCCAGGCGGCGGCCGGGGTCGGGGGAGTGATCAAGACCGTGATGGCGATGCGCCACGGGCTGCTGCCACAGTCGCTCCACATCGACGAGCCGACCCCGCACGTCGACTGGGAGGCGGGGGAAATCGAGCTGCTGCGGGAGGCATCTCCGTGGGAGGTCAATGGGCGGCCCCGCCGCGCCGGCGTCTCCTCCTTCGGCATCAGCGGCACAAACGCCCACGTGATCCTGGAGGAGGCGCCCGCCGCGGCTCCAGCGCCTGAGGCGGATGGCGTTCCGGCGCCGGCGCCGGGGGCGGTGCCGCTGCTGCTTTCGGCCAAGAGCAAGGAGGCGCTCGCCGCCCAGGCGAAGAGGCTCGTGGCTCAGCTCGAAGAGAGCCCCGAGTTCGACTCGATGGATGTCGCCTTCTCGCTCGCCACCTCGCGCGCCGCCCTGGAGCACCGGGCCGCGGTGGTCGGCGCCGACCGCGCCGAGCTGCTCGACGGCCTGGGGGCTCTCGGTGAGGGCCGGCCTCACCCTAGCCTGGTCTCGGGCATCGTGACCCCAGGCAAGACCGCCTTCATGCTCACCGGCCAGGGCGCCCAGCGCCCCGGCATGGGCAGGGGCCTCCACGAGGGCTTCCCGGCTTACGCCGAGGCTTTGGACAAGGCCTGCGCGGAGCTGGACCCGCATCTTGGGCTGTCGCTGAAGGAGCATCTCTTCGCTGAGGAGGGAAGCCCCGAGGCAGAGCTGCTCGACCGCACCGAGCTGACCCAGCCGGCGCTGTTCGCCACCGAGGTCGCGCTCTACCGCCTCGTCGAGAGCTGGGGCCTCAAGCCCGACTTCCTGATCGGCCACTCGATCGGCGAGCTGGCGGCGGCCCATATCTCCGGAGTCCTCTCGCTCCCGGACGCCTGCAAGCTGGTCGCCGCGAGGGGCCGCCTGATGGGAGCGCTGCCCGAGGGCGGGGCGATGGTCGCGATCGAGGCCTCGGAGGATGAGATCGCCGAGGACCTTCCTGACGGCCTCTCGATCGCCGGCGTCAATGACCCCGGCTCAGTCGTCGTCTCCGGCGATGAAGAGGCCGCGCTGGCGCTGCTGGAGGCCTGGAAGCAGAAGGGCCGCAAGGCGACCCGGCTCAAGGTCAGCCACGCCTTCCACTCCCACTTGATGGAGCCGATGCTGGAGGAGTTCACGAAAGTGGCCGAGGGGCTCGACTTCAACAGCCCCCAGATCCCGATCGTCTCCAACCTCACCGGCGAGGTGCTCACCCCGGAGCAGGCGACATCGCCCCGGGACTGGGCCCGCCAGGTGCGGGGGGCGGTGCGGTTCATGGACGGCGTCCGCTGCCTGGAGGGGGAGGGAGTCACCTCTTATCTGGAGCTTGGCCCTGACGGCGTCCTCTGCGCGATGGCCCAAGGCAGCCTTGGCCCCGACGCCGACGCGACCCTGGCGCCGCTGCTGCGGAAGGGCCGGCCCGACTCCGAGGCCCTGGTCGGCGCTCTGGCCGCCGCCCACTCCAGCGGAGTCGCGATCGACTGGGCGAGATTCTTTGCCCCCCATAGCCCCAAGCGGGTTGACCTGCCCACCTACGCCTTCCAACGCCGCCACTTCTGGCTGTCATCCGAGGCCGGGGCAGGGGATGTCGGCGCGGCCGGACTCAGCAATGTCGACCATCCGCTGCTGAGCGCTGCCACCTCGCTCGCCGGTGGCGAAGAAGCCATGCTCAGCGGCCGCGTCTCGCTCAAGACCCACCCTTGGCTCGCCGACCACGCCGTCCACGGCGCCGTGATTCTGCCGGGAACCGCCTTTGTCGAGCTGGCGCTGCGGGCCGGCGAGGAGGTTGGGGCCACGAAGATCGAGGAGCTGGCCTTGGAGGCGCCGCTGCTGCTGCCCGAACGGGGGGCGGTGCAGCTGCAGGTCAAGGTCTGCGCTCCTGAAGGGTCGGGCCGGCGACAGGTCGAGGTCTACTCGCGGCCCGAGGTGGTGGGGGGCGCCGAGCCTGAGGAGTGGGCTCGCAACGCCGCCGGCGCCCTCGGGCCCGACGCCGCCCCCGTGGAAGCCGAGCCGCTCACCTCGTGGCCGCCGCCGGGCGCCGAGCCGGTCGAGGTCGAGGCGATCTACGACCGCATGGCCGAGCTGGGGATCGAGTATGGGCCGGCCTTCGAAGGGGTGAGGGCGGCCTGGCGCGACGGCTCGGAGCTGTTTGCCGAGGTCGACCTTGTCGAGGAGCTCGCCGAGGCCGGGCGCTACGGCATCCATCCGGCCCTGCTCGATGCGGCGCTGCACGCGGCGGTTCTCGCCGATCCCGATGCCGGCGCAAGGGTTCCCTTCATCTGGAGCGGGGTCCGCCTGCTCCGCGCCGCTCCCGCGTCGCTGCGGGTCCATCTTTCGCCGGCCGGCCCCGACGCGATCTCACTCACGGTCGGCGATGACCTGGGAGCGCCCGTCGCCCGGGTCGAGTCGCTGGCGCTGCGGGCGCCCGATCCCGCCCAGCTGCGGGCCCAGGCCCCGGCTGCCTCCGACTCCCTTTTCGCGATCGAGTGGGCAGAGGTCCCGGACCCGCCGCCGGCCGGGCCCGGGATCGAGCTCTTCAAGTGCCTGCCGAGCGCCGAGCTCGATCCCGCCGCCGCTGCCCACGCCCTCTGCGCCGAGGTGTTGGAGGCGTTGCAGGGGGCGATCGCCGGCGATGAGCGTCTCGCCTTCGTCACCAGGGGCGCCCAGGCCCTGGGGGGAGACGGGCCCACTGACCCCGCCGCCGCCGCGGCCTGGGGCTTGGTCCGCTCGGCCCAGTCCGAGCACCCTGGTCGTTTCATCTTGATCGACAGCGACGGGACGGAGGCCTCGGCCGGGGCTCTTGCCGTTGCCGCTGGCGGCCCGGACGAGCCGCAGCTGGCGATCCGCAAGGGCGCGTTCAGCGCTCCTCGGCTGAAGCCGGTCGCGGCCGAGGCCGGCGAGGCGCCGGCGCTCGACCCCGAATCCACGGTCCTGATCACCGGCGGCACCGGCGGCATCGGCGCCCTGCTCGCCCGCCATCTGGCCGCCGAGCACGGCGTCCGCCACCTGCTGCTGGCCAGCCGCCGCGGGATGGAGGCGGAGGGGGCCGAGGAGCTGAAGGAGGAGCTGAGCGAGCTGGGAGCGGAGGCAACAATCGCGGCCTGCGACGCCGCCGACCGCGAGGCGCTGGCCGAGCTGCTCGGATCGATCCCGGCCGAGCACCCCCTCGGCGCCGTGATCCACGCCGCCGGGGTGCTCGACGACGGCACGGTCGAGGCCCTCGACCCGGCGCGCATCGACCGGGTCCTGGCCCCCAAGGCCGACGCCGCCTGGCATCTGCACGAGCTCACCGCCGGGCTCGAGCTCACCCACTTCGTCCTCTTCTCCTCGATCGCCGCCACCGTCGGCAGCCCCGGCCAGGGCAACTACGCCGCCGCCAACGCCTTCCTCGACGGGCTGGCCCAGCTCCGCCGCGGCCAGGGGCTGGCGGCCACCTCGCTCGCCTGGGGGGCCTGGGAGCAGGCCGGCGGCATGGCCGCCGAGCTCGGCGAGGCCAACCGGGCGCGGATCGCCCGCAGTGGCTTCGTCCCGATCTCCAACGCCGCCGGGCTCGGGCTCTTCGACCGCGCCGCTGCCCTCGAGGCCCCCTTCCTCTTTGCCTCGCCGCTGGACGGCGGCGCCCTGCGCGCGCTGGCGCGGGCAGGGGTGCTGGCGCCGTTGCTCTCGGGCCTGGTCCGCGTCTCCGCCCGTCGTTCCCGGCAGGAGGGTGGCGCCCTCGCCGATCGCCTCGCCGCCGCTGCTGAGGCCGAGCGCGGGGCGATTGCGCTGGAGCTGGTCCGCGCCCAGACCGCGGCCGTCCTCGGCCACACCTCTGCCCAGGCCGTCGAGCCCGAGCGCGCCTTCAAGGACGCCGGCTTCGACTCGCTGGCCGCGGTCGAGCTGCGCAACCGCCTCACCCAGGAGACGGGGCTGATGCTGCCCGCGACCCTTGTCTTCGATTACCCGAGCCCGGCCGCCCTGGCCGGGTTCCTGCGGGCCGAGGCAGAGGGCTCGCTGCTCTCCGCCGCGGTGCCGGGCGGGGCGGCCGTCCGCTCCGAGGAGCCGATCGCGATCGTCGGCATGAGCTGCCGCTTCCCCGGCGGCGTCGGCTCTCCCGAGCAGCTCTGGGACCTGGTCGCCGCCGGCGGCGACGCGATCTCCGGCTTCCCCGAGGACCGCGGCTGGGATCTCGACCGCATTTACCACCCCGATCCCGAGAATCCCGGCACCAGCTACACGCGCGAAGGCGGCTTCGTCCATGACGCCGCTGACTTCGACGCCGAGTTCTTTGGGATCGGCCCGCGCGAGGCGCTGGCGATAGACCCACAGCAGCGGCTGCTGCTGGAAGCGGCCTGGGAGGCGTTCGAGGACGCCGGGATCGACCCGGGGCTGCTGCGCGGCAGCCCGACCGGGGTCTTCACCGGGGTGATGTACCACGACTACGGCCGTGGCTCGGCGGCGGGTGGCGATGGCCATCGGGCGCCGGAACCGGCTGGCAGCGTCGTCTCCGGCCGCGTCGCCTACGCCCTCGGCCTGGAGGGCCCGGCGGTCTCGGTCGACACCGCCTGCTCCTCCTCGCTGGTCGCGATGCACCTCGCCGCCCAGGCGCTGCGCTCGGGCGAGTGCTCGCTGGCGCTTGCCGGCGGAGTGGCGGTGATGGCCGGGCCCGCTTCCTTCGTCGAGCTGAGCCGCCAGCGCGGCCTCTCTCCCGACGGCCGCTGCAAGCCGTTCGCCGCCGCCGCCGACGGGGCGGGCTTCTCGGAGGGCGCCGGCCTGTTGGCGATGGAGCGGCTCTCCGACGCGCGGCGCAACGGCCACCGGGTGCTGGCGACGATCCGCGGCTCGGCCACCAACCAGGACGGCGCCTCCAACGGCCTCACCGCCCCCCATGGCCCTTCGCAGGAACGAGTGATCCGCCAGGCGCTGGCCAACGCCGGCCTTGCCGCGACGGAAGTCGACGCGGTTGAGGCCCACGGCACTGGCACCACCCTGGGCGACCCGATCGAGGCGCAGGCGCTGCTCGCCACCTATGGGCAGGGGCGCGAGGGGAACCCGCTCCGCCTCGGCTCGATCAAGTCCAACATCGGCCACGCCCAAGCGGCGGCCGGGGTGGCGGGAGTGATCAAGACGGTGATGGCGATGCGCCACGGGGTGCTGCCGCCATCGCTCCATATCGACGAGCCGACCCCGCACGTCGATTGGCAGGCCGGCGAAATCGAGCTGCTGCGGGAGTCCTCGCCCTGGGAGGCCGACGGCCGGCCGCGCCGCGCCGGGGTCTCCTCCTTCGGCATCAGCGGCACCAACGCGCACGTGATCCTCGAGGAGGCGCCCGCCGCGGCGCCGAGCCAGCTGGGAGCGGGCGACCACGAGCTCCGAGACCTCGACGCTGTGCCGTTGCTGCTCTCGGCCAAGAGCGAGGAGGCGCTTGGCGCCCAGGCCGAACGGCTCGCCTCGCACCTGCGGCAGAACCCCGGCCTCGACCCGGTCGACGTCGGCTTCTCGCTGGCGACCTCCCGCGCCGCCCTGTCGCATCGCGCCGCTCTGGTCGGCGCCGATCGCGAGGAGCTGCTGCAGGGGCTGGAGGCTCTCGGCAAGGGACAGCCCCACGCCGGCCTGGCGCAGGGCAGGGCCGGCGCCGGCAAGACCGCCTTCGTCTTCTCCGGCCAGGGCTCGCAGTGGCAAGGGATGGCGACAGAGCTGCTCGCCTCCTCGCCGGTCTTCGAGCGACGCCTGCGCGAGTGCGCCGACGCGCTCTTCCCTCACCTCGACTGGTCGCCGTTGGCCGCGATCGAAGGTGGGCCGGACGCTCCTTCGCTGGAGCGGATCGAGGTTGTGCAGCCGGTCCTCTTCGCCGTCGCCGTCTCGTTGGCCGAGCTCTGGCGCTCGCTCGGGGTCGAGCCGGGCGCGGTCGTCGGCCACTCCCAGGGGGAGATCGCCGCCGCTTGCGTCGCCGGCGCGCTCTCGCTCGAGGACGCCGCCCGGCTGGCGGCGCTGCGCAGCCAGGCGATTGCGAAGCTGGCGGGGCGGGGATCGATGGTCTCGCTCGCCCTCGGGGCGGAGGCGGCGACGGCGCGGCTGGAGGGCTGGGGCGACGGGGTCGAGCTGGCCGCGATCAACGGGCCGGCGGCGGTCACGCTCGCCTGCCCGGCCGAGGCGATCGCTGGCCTGCTGGCCGAGTGCGAGCGCGAGGGCATCCGCGCCCGCGAGGTGGCGGCGACGATCCCCTCGCACTCCCGCCACGTCGAGGAGCTGCGCGAGGAGGTCCTCAAGGTGCTCGCTCCGATCCGGCCCCGTGGCGGCGAGGTCCCCTTCTACTCCACGGTCACCGGCGAGCAGGTCGATGGCGCCGAGCTCGACGCCGGCTACTGGTACCGCAACCTGCGCGAGCCGGTCCGCTTCGAGCAGGTCACCCGCGCCCTCGTCGCCGACGGCTTCGACGTCTTTGTCGAGGCCAGCGCCCACCCGGTCCTGGCGACGACGGTGGCGGAGACCGCCGAGGCTTGCGAGGGCGCCGGCCCGGTCGCGGCGATTGGCTCGCTGCGGCGGAGCGAAGGGGGCCTCGGCCGCTTCGTCACCTCGCTCGCCGAGGCCCACGTCCACGGCGCCGAGGTCGATTGGCCGAAGCTCTTCGCCGGCGCCGCCGCCGAGCGGGTCGACCTGCCCACCTACGCCTTCCAGCGCAGCCGCTACTGGCTGCGGCCCGAGCCGGGGGCCGGTAACGTCGGCGCCGCTGGCCTCGACCGCGCCGATCACCCGCTGCTGGGCGCCGCGACGCCCCTCGCCGACCGCGACGAATGGCTCCTGACCGGCCGCCTCTCGCTCGAGACCCACCCCTGGCTCGCCGATCACGCCCTCGGGGGTGTCGTGATCCTGCCCGGCACCGCCTTCCTCGAGATGGCGCTGAGGGCGGGCGCCGAGGTCGGCGCCGGAACGATTGAGGAGCTGACCCTGGAGGCCCCGCTGGTGCTGCCCGAGCGGGGGGCGGTGCGGCTGCAGGTCAAGGTCGGCGCCGCCGGAGAAGGCGGAGGGCGGGAGCTGGAGATCCACTCGCGGGCAGAGGACGCGGCGGGGGAGTGGGTCCGGCACGCCGGCGGGGCGCTTGGCCTCGACGCCCCGGCTGAGCCCGAGGGCTTAGGCGAGTGGCCTCCGCCCGGGGCCGAGCCGGTCGATGTCGAGCTGCTCTACGAGCGCGCCGCCGGGCTCGGCGTCGAATACGGCCCCGCCTTCCAAGGAGTAAGCGCCGTCTGGCGCCGCGGCGAGGAGCTCTTCGCCGAAGCGCGTATGCCCGACGACCAGTCCCAGGGCGCGGGCGGGTTCGCGATCCATCCGGCGCTGCTGGACGCTGCGCTCCAGGTCGGCTTCCTCGACGAGGGGGAGTCCGAGAGCGGCCCCCGGGTGCCGTTCGGCTGGCGCGGGGCAAGCCTGCGCCAGGAGGGCGCGTCGACGCTGCGGGCCCGGCTTGAGCCAAGCGGGGGCACGACCTCCCTGGTCGTCTTCGATCAGTCCGGCGAGCCGGTCCTCTCGGTTGCCTCGCTCGTCGCCCGGGCGATCGACCCGGCCAAGCTGCGGGTCGCGCCCAGCTCTTCGAACGCGCTCTTCGCAATCGAGTGGGCCGAGCTGCCGGCCCCGGCTGTCGCCGAGCACGAAGTCGAGGTCTTCGAGTGCGTCCCCGCCGCCGACCTCGACCCTGCCACCGCCGTTCAGGCGCTCTGCGCCGAGGTGCTGGGGGCGCTGCAGGGGGCGATCGCCGACGATCGGCGCCTCGGCTTCCTCACCCGGGGCGCCCAGGCGCTGAGCGAGGGCGAGGCGCCCGATCCGGTTGCGGCGGCGGCCTGGGGCCTGGTCCGCTCGGCCCAGTCCGAGCACCCCGGCCGCTTCGTCTTGATCGACAGCGACGGCGCCGAGGCCTCCGGCCAGGTGTTGGCGGCAGCGCTCGGCATCGAGGAGGAGTCCCAGCTGGCGATCCGCGATGGGGCGCTGCTGGCCCCACGCCTGACGCCGGTCGCGGCCGAGGCCGGCGAGCCGGCCTCGCTCGACCCCGACGCCACCGTCCTGATCACCGGCGGCACCGGCGGCCTCGGCGCCCAGCTCGCCCGCCACCTGGCCGCCGAGCACGGAGCCCGCCACCTGCTGCTGGCCAGCCGCCGGGGGATGGAGGCCGAGGGTGCCGCGGAGCTGAAGGAGGAGCTGGGCGAGCTGGGAGTGGAGGTGACGATCGCGGCCTGCGATATCTCCGACCGCGAGGCGCTGGCCGAGCTGCTCGCCTCGATCCCCGAGCAGCACCCGCTCGGCGCCGTGATCCACGCCGCCGGGGTGCTCGACGACGGCACGATCGAGGGCCTCGACCCGGCGCGCCTCGGCCGGGTGTTGGCGCCGAAGGCAAGCGCAGCCTGGCACCTGCACGAGCTGACAGCAGGGGCCGACCTCACCCACTTCGTCCTCTTCTCCTCGATCGCCGCCACGATTGGCAGCCCCGGCCAGGGCAACTACGCCGCCGCCAACGCCTTCCTCGACAGCCTCGCCCACCGGCGCCGGGCCGAAGGGCTGGCCGGCCTCTCGCTTGGCTGGGGCGCCTGGGAGCAGGAGCGGGGGATGACCGCCGAGCTCAGCAACGCCGAGCGGGCGCGGATCGCCCGCGGCGGCTTCGTCTCGATGTCCAGCGCCACTGGGCTGGAGCTGTTCGATCGCGCCGGCGGCCTCGACGCCCCCTTCCTCCTGGCCTCGCCGCTGGACAGCGCCGCCCTGCGCTCGCTGGCGGGCTCGGGAACTCTGGCGCCGCTGCTCTCGGGCCTGGTGCGGACGCCGTCCCGCCGTCGCCGTGCGGCCGGCTCCCTGGCGCGCCGCCTCGCCGAGGCGCCCGAGGCCGAGCGCGGGGCGATCGCCGTCGACCTTGTCCGGGCCCAGGCCGCTGCCGTCCTCGGCCACGCCTCCGCCCAGGCGGTCGAGCCCGAGCGCTCGTTCAAGGACGCCGGCTTCGACTCCCTGGGAGCTGTGGAGATGCGCAACCGCCTTGCCCAGGCGACAGGGCTGACCCTGCCCGCCAGCCTCATCTTCGACTATCCGACCCCGGTCGCCCTGGCCGAGTTCCTGCGGGCAGAGGCCGAAGGCGCCCGGCTCGCGGTTGCGGCCCCGCGGCGGCTCTCGGCAGGCAGCGAGGAGCCGATCGCGATCGTTGGCATCGGCTGCCGCTTCCCCGGCGGGGTCGGCTCAGCCGAGCAGCTCTGGGACTTGGTCGCCGCCGGCGGCGACGCGATCTCCGCCTTCCCCGAGGACCGTGGCTGGGACCTGGAGAGCCTCCACGACCCCGACCCCGAGCGGGCCGGCAGCAGCCACGCGCGCGACGGCGGCTTCGTCTACGACGCCGCTGAGTTCGATGCCGAGTTCTTCGGGATCTCCCCGCGTGAGGCGCTGGCGATGGACCCGCAGCAGCGGCTGTTGCTGGAAGCCGCCTGGGAGGCGTTCGAGGACGCCGGGATCGACCCAGCTGCGGTCCGCGGCAGCGCGGCTGGGGTCTTTGCCGGCGCGATGTCGCCGATCTACGCGGGTGGAGGCGCCCTTCCCCAGGGGCTGGAGGGCTACGGCCTGACCGGCAACGCCGGCAGCGTCACTTCCGGCCGCATCGCCTACGCCCTCGGCCTCGAGGGCCCGGCGGTCTCGGTCGACACTGCCTGCTCCTCCTCGCTGGTGGCGATGCACCTGGCCGCCCAGGCGCTGCGCTCGGGCGAGTGCTCGCTGGCCCTGGCCGGCGGGGTGACGGTGGCATCCAGCCCGACGGTCTTTGTCGAGATGAGCCGCCAGCGCGGCCTCGCCCCCGACGGGCGCTGCAAGCCGTTCGCGGCGGCCGCCGACGGGGCGGGCTTCTCGGAGGGCGCTGGCCTGCTGGTGCTGGAGCGCCTTTCGGAGGCACGCAAGAACGGGCGCCGGGTGCTGGCGACGGTCCTGGGCTCGGCTACCAACCAGGACGGAGCGAGCAACGGCCTCACCGCTCCCAACGGGCCTTCGCAGGAGCGGGTGATCCGCCAGGCGCTGGCCAACTCCGGCCTCGCCGCGGCCGACGTCGACGCGGTCGAGGCCCACGGCACCGGCACCACCCTCGGCGACCCGATCGAGGCCCAGGCCCTGCTTGCCACCTACGGGCAGGGGCGCGAGGGAAATCCGCTCCGCCTCGGCTCGATCAAGTCCAACATCGGCCACGCCCAGGCGGCGGCGGGAGTCGCGGGCGTGATCAAGACGGTGATGGCGATGCGCCACGAGCTGCTGCCTCAGTCGCTCCACATCGACGAGCCGACCCCGCACGTCGACTGGGAGGCGGGGGAAATCGAGCTGCTCAAAGAGCCCCACCCCTGGAAGCCGAACGGACGTCCCCGTCGCGCCGGGGTCTCCTCCTTCGGCATCAGCGGCACCAACGCGCATCTGATCCTCGAAGAGGCACCGAGGGAGGAGCCCGTGGTCAAGGCCGGCCTGCCCCTCGACCTCGCCCCCTTCCTGCTCTCGGCCAAGAGCGAGGAGGCGTTGAGTGCCCAGGCCGAACGCCTTCGCTCCCACCTGGAGGCGAGCCCGGACCTCGACCCCGTCGACGTCGCCTTCTCGCTGGCTACGGGCCGCGCCGCCCTGGAGCACCGGGCCGCGGTGGTCGGGGGCGACCGTGCTGAGCTGCTGGCGGGACTCGATGCCCTGGCCAAAGGAGGGCCCCACGCCGGGTTGGTGCAAGCGAAGGCCGCCTCGGGCAAGGCCGCCTTCATGTTCACCGGCCAGGGCGCCCAGCGCCCGGGCATGGGCAAGGGCCTCCACGAGGGCTTCCCGGCCTACGCCGATGCCCTCGACGAGGCCTGCGCTGAGCTTGATCCTCACCTCGGGCTCTCACTCAAGGAGCACCTCTTCGCCGCGGAGGGCTCGGCCGAGGCCGAGCTGCTTAACCGCACCGAGCTGACCCAGCCGGCGCTCTTCGCGACCGAGGTCGCGCTCTACCGCCTCGTGGAGGCCTGGGGCCTCAAGCCCGACTTCCTGATCGGCCATTCGATCGGCGAGCTTGCCGCCGCCCATGTCTCGGGAGTCCTTTCGCTTCCCGACGCCTGCGAGCTGGTCGCCGCGAGGGGCCGCCTGATGGGAGCGCTGCCGGAGGGCGGGGCGATGGTCGCGATCGAGGCCTCCGAGGAGGAGGCCGCCGAGAGCCTTGAGGGCATCGATGGCCTCTCGATCGCCGGCGTCAATGACCCCGGCTCAGTTGTCGTCTCCGGCGGGGAGGAGGCCGCGCTGGCGCTGCTGGGGGCCTGGAAGGAGAAGGGCCGAAAGGCGACCCGGCTCAAGGTCAGCCATGCCTTCCACTCCCACCTGATGGAGCCGATGCTGGAGGAGTTCGCCAGCATCGCCGAGAGTCTCGGCTTCAGCGATCCCCAGATCCCGATTGTCTCCAACCTCACCGGCGAGGTCCTGACGGCGGAGCAGGCTGCCTCGCCTGAGTACTGGGCCCGCCAGGTGCGCGAGGCGGTGCGCTTCATGGACGGCGTCACCTACCTGCATGAGCAGGGAGTCACCTCTTATATGGAGCTTGGTCCCGATGGGGTGCTCTGCGCGATGGCCCAGGGGAGCCTCGAGGACGAGGCCACCCTGGTGCCGCTGCTGCGCAAGGGTCGGGCGGACTCCGAGGCTCTGATCGGCGCGCTTTCCACTGCCCACTCCAGTGGCGTTCCCATCGACTGGGCCGCCTTCTTCGCGCCCCATGCGCCCGAGCGGGTCGACCTGCCCACCTACGCCTTCCAGCGCAGCCGGTTCTGGCTTGAGGCCTCCGACGCAACCGGCGACGCGACATCGATCGGGCAGGCCTCGACCGATCACCCGCTGCTCGGCGCCGCCACTTCCGTCGCGGGAGAGGAGCAGACGCTGCTCAGCGGCCGACTCTCGCTCAAGACCCACCCCTGGCTCGCCGACCACGCCGTCCACGGCGCCGTGATCCTGCCCGGGACGGCTTTCCTGGAGATGGCGCTGCGGGCCGGGGAGGAGGTCGGAGCCGAGGTAGTCGAGGAGCTGACGCTGGAGGCGCCGCTGGTACTGCCCGAGCAGGGGGCGGTGCAGCTGCAGGCAAAGGTCGGGCCACCCGATGAGAGAGGACGGCGCGAGATTGAGATCCACTCGCGGCTCGAGGGGGAGGCCGAGGAGTGGAACCGCAACGCTTCGGGCCTGCTCGGCTCGGAGGCCGACCCCGCGGTCATCGACCTCGGCGCCTGGCCGCCGCCGGACGCCGAGCCAGTCGAGGTCGAGGCGATCTACGACCGCATGGCGGGGCTCGGGCTCGACTATGGCCTCGCCTTCCAGGGGGTCAGCCGCGCCTGGCGCCAGGGCGAGGAGATCTTCGCCGAGGTCGAGTTGCCCGAGGGTCTCGACGACGCCGGGCGCTATGGCATCCACCCGGCGCTGCTGGATGCCGGCCTGCAGTCTCTGGCCCTGTCCGACTCCGATGCCTCCCAGGCCAAGGTTCCCTTCGCCTGGGGCGGGGTCCGGCTGCATCGCGGCGGCGCCTCCTCGCTGCGGGTCCGGCTCGCGCCGGCTGGCAAAGACGCGTTCTCGCTGGCGGCGGGTGACGCCACGGGGGCGCCGGTCGCCTTCGTCGAGTCGCTGGCGCTGCGGCAGATCGATCCCGCCCAGCTCGGCGCGGCCCGCGCCGCCGGACGCGACTCGCTCTACCGGGTCGACTGGGTCGAGGTCGCGGCGACCGGGGGCGCCGAGCGCGAGCACAGGGTCTTCGGCTGCGTCCCCGACCCGAGGCTCGACCCCGCCGCCGCCGCCCAGGCTCTCTGCGGCCAGGTTCTCGAGGCTCTGCAGGGGGCGATCGCCGAGGAGAGGCAGCTGGCCTTCCTCACCCACGGCGCCCAGGCCCTCGCCGAGGATGAGTCCCCCGACCCCGCTGCCGCCGCGGCCTGGGGCCTGGTCCGCTCCGCCCAGTCCGAGCATCCCGGCCGCTTCGTCCTGATCGACAGCGACGGCGCCGAGGCCTCGGTCGAGGCCCTCGACCTCGCCCTCGCGGTCGAGACCGAGCCGCAGCTGGCGATCCGCGAGGGCGCCTTCAGCGCCCCCCGCCTGAGGTCGGTCGCGGGCGAGGTCGCCGAGCCGACGGCGCTCGACCCCGAGGCGACCGTCCTCATCACCGGGGGGCTCTCCGGCCTCGGCGCCCTGCTCGCCCGCCACCTCGCCGCCGAGCACGGCGCCCGCCATCTGCTGCTAGCCAGCCGCCGCGGCCCCGGGGCCGAGGGCGCCGCCGAGCTGGAGCAGGAGCTGGCCGGGCTGGGAGCGGAGGTGACGATCGCGGCCTGCGACGTCGCCGACCGCGAGGCGCTGGCCGAGCTGCTCGGCTCGATCCCGGCCGAGCACCCGCTGGGGACCGTGATCCACGCCGCCGGGGTGCTCGACGACGGCACGATCGAGGCCCTCGACGGCGAGCGCCTGCGCACGACGATGGGCCCCAAGGCCGATGCCGCCTGGCACCTGCACGAGCTGACAGCGGGGGCCGACCTCGCCTGCTTCGTCCTCTACTCCTCGATCGCCGCCACCCTCGGCAGCCCCGGCCAGGGCAACTACGCCGCCGCCAACGCCTTCCTCGATGCGCTCGCCCATCGCCGCCGCGCCGAAGGCCTGCCCGCGATCTCGCTCGGCTGGGGGGCCTGGGGCGAGGAGGGTGGGATGACGGCTGAGCTCGGCGGCGCCGACCGGGCCCGGGTCGCCCGCTCCGGCGTCGCCAGCCTCTCGGCCGCCGCCGGCCTCGGCCTCTTCGACCGCTCGCTGGCGCTCGACCGCCCGCAGCTGCTGCCGGTGGGCTTCGACAGCGCTGCCCTGCGCGCCGCCGCCGAGCTGCCGCCTCTGCTCTCGGGCCTGGTCCGCGTCCGCGCCCGCCGCGCCGGCCCCGGGTCCCTCGCCGCAACTCTCGACGGCGTGCCGCAGGCGGAGCGGGAGGGGGTCGTCGTGGAGCTGGTCCGGGCCGAGGCAGCGGCTGTCCTCGGCCACGCCTCGCCAGCGGCCCTGCCGCCCGAGCGCTCCTTCAAAGACTCCGGCTTCGACTCGCTCGGCGCGGTCGAGCTGCGCAACCGCCTCGGCGGGGCCACCGGCCTGCGGCTGCCGGCGAGTTTGATCTTCGACTATCCGAACCCGCTGGCCCTGGCCGCCTTCCTGCTGGCGCAGATTGACGGGACCTTGGAGCAGCCGGTCGCAGACGACGAGATCGAGCGGCTGGAAGCGATCTCCGACGACGATCTCCTGCGCCTGATCGACGAGGAGATCGGCGCGTGAGCCGCGGCTTCGACACCGTCGAGACGGCGAGCGCTGCCGACCGCGATCTGGTCGAGCGCCATTTCGCCATGCAGGCCGAGCGGCCGGCCGATCTTCGCGGCATCGAGATCGGCGCCCTCGACCCCTTCCTCCGCAGCCTCCTCTTCAGCGACGGCACGGTGACGCGCGCGATCAGCGTGCAGATGCTGCTGCCGGTCCGGGTCGAGGTCATCGACCAGGAGCGATTGCCGTTGCCGGCGGCGGCGGCGAGCTGCCTGGAAGCCGACGCCGGGCTGGACTCGCTGCAGCGGCGGGTCAGGATCGGCGTCGGCTCGGCGGTGGCCCCGGTGCTCTCGGCCGAGTCCCACATCGTTCCCGGCCGGCTGCCCCCGGCCTTCCTCAGGCTGCTGGACGGCGCTCCCGACGGCATCGGCGAGTCGCTGCAGCAGATGAGGCTCGAGAGCTGGCGCGAACTGCTCTGGTTTGGGCTCGGCGAAGCGCCGGAGTGGGCCCCGGGCGCGGGCGCCGAGGTGGCCGCCGACGTCCTCACGCGGCTCTACCGGGTCACCACGGGTGGGTTTCCGGCGATGCTGATCTCCGAGAATTTTGCCGTCGAACGACGCGGTGATACCTACTCGCTGCCGGTGAGCAGATGACCGATCGCGAGACACTCAGCAAGTACTTGAGAAAGGTCACCGGCGAGCTTCGCAAAGCGAACGCCCGGGTTGGGCAGCTGGAGCAGCGCGACCGCGAGCCGATCGCGATCGTCGGCATGAGCTGCCGCCTCCCCGGCGGGGTGAGTTCGCCGCGGCAGCTCTGGGACCTGGTCGCCGCCGGCGGCGACGCGATCTCCGGTTTCCCCGAGGACCGCGGCTGGGACCTCGACCGCCTCTACGACCCCGACCCCGACAACCCCGGGACCAGCCACACCCGCGAGGGCGGCTTCCTCGCCGAGGCAGGCGAGTTCGACGCCGAGTTCTTCGGCATCGCTCCGCGCGAAGCGTTGGTGATGGACCCCCAGCAGCGGCTGCTGCTGGAAGCGTCGTGGGAGGCGCTGGAGGACGCCGGGATCGACCCTGGGCGCCTGCGCGGCAGCCCGACTGGGATTTTCGCCGGGGTGATGTACCACGACTACGGCATCGGCTCGGCGCCGGCGGTCGACGGCCACCAGGCACTGGACTCGACCGGAAGCTTCGTCCCCGGCCGGGTTGCCTACACGCTCGGGCTGGAGGGTCCGGCGGTTGCCGTCGACACCGCCTGCTCCTCCTCGCTGGTGGCGATGCACCTCGCCGCCCAGGCGCTGCGCTCGGAGGAGTGCTCGCTGGCGCTGGCCGGCGGGGTGACCGTTATGGCCGGCCCCGCGTCGTTCATCGAGATGAGCCGCCAGCGCGGCCTCGCCCCCGACGGGCGCTGCAAGCCGTTCGCCGCGGCTGCCGATGGCGCGGGCTTCTCGGAGGGCGTCGCCCTGGTGCTCCTGGAGCGGCTCTCCGACGCCAGGCGCAACGGCCACCGGGTGCTGGCGACGATCCGCGGCTCGGCCACCAACCAGGACGGCGCGAGCAATGGCCTGACCGCGCCCAACGGCCCCGCCCAGGAGCGGGTGATCCGCCAGGCCCTGGCCAACGCCGGCCTGACGCCAGCCGAGATCGACGCGGTTGAGGCCCACGGCACCGGCACCACCCTCGGCGACCCGATCGAGGCCCAGGCGCTGCTCGCCACCTACGGGCAGGGGCGGCCCGCCGGCCGCCCTCTGCTGCTCGGCTCGCTCAAGTCCAACATCGGCCACGCCCAGGCGGCGGCCGGGGCAGCCGGGGTGATCAAGACGGTGATGGCGATGCAAGAGGGCGTCCTGCCCAAGACCCTGCACCTCGACCAGCCGACGCCCCACGTCGAGTGGGACGCGGGAGAGGTCGAGCTGCTCGCCGAGGCGCTTCCCTGGGAGGCGAACGGTCGTCCCCGCCGGGCCGGCGTCTCCTCCTTCGGCGCCAGCGGCACCAACGCCCACCTGATCGTCGAGGAGGCGCCGCCGGCGGCGCCGGCGGAGGGAGGCGAGCCGCCCGCCAAGGTGGCACCGGCGCTCAATGCGGTCCCCTTCCTGCTCTCGGCCAAGAGCGAGGAGGCGTTGGGCGCCCAGGCCGGGCGGCTGCGAGCCCATCTTGAGCGGAACCCCGACCTCGATCGGTTCGACGTCGGCTTCTCCCTCGCCACTGGGCGGGCGGCCCTGGAGCACCGGGCCGCGGTCACCGGCGCCGATCGCGCCGAGCGGCTCGAGGGCCTGCGGGCCCTCGCCGAGGGCCGGCCCCATCCGGCCCTGGTCCGGGGCAGGGCCGGCTCGGCCAAGACCGCCTTCGTCTTCCCCGGCCAGGGCTCGCAGTGGCAGGGGATGGCGACGGAGCTGCTGGCCTCCTCGCCGGTCTTCGAGCGCAGCCTGCGCGAGTGCGCCGAGGCGCTCTCGCCGCACCTGGACTGGCCGCTGATGGACGCGATCGAAGCGACGCCGGAGGCGCCGTCGCTGGAGCGGATCGAGGTCGTGCAGCCGGTGCTCTTCGCCGTCGCTGTTGCGCTGGCCGAGCTCTGGCGCTCCTACGGTGTCCGGCCGAGCGCAGTCGTCGGCCACTCCCAGGGCGAGATCGCCGCCGCCTGTGTCGCCGGCGCGCTCTCGCTCGAGGACGCTGCCCGCCTCACCGCCCTGCGCAGCCAGGTGATCGCCAAGCTGGTCGGGCAGGGGGCGATGGTCTCGATTGGGCTGCCCGCCGAGGAGGTCATGACCCGCCTGCAGGGCTGGGGGGAGGGGGTCGAGCTGGCCGCGATCAACAGCCCCTCCTCGGTTGCCGTCGCCTGCGGCCAGGAGCAGATCGCCGGCCTGCTGGCCGAGTGCGAGCGCGACGGCATCCGCGCCCGCGAGGTGGCGGCGACGATCCCCTCGCACTCCCGCCACGTCGAGGAGCTGCGCGAGGAGGTCCTCAAGGTGCTCGCTCCGATCCGGCCCCGTGGCGGCGAGGTCCCCTTCTACTCCACGGTCACCGGCGAGCAGGTCGATGGCGCCGAGCTCGACGCCGGCTACTGGTACCGCAACCTGCGCGAGCCGGTCCGCTTCGAGCAGGTGACCCGCGCCCTCATCGCCGCCGGCGCCGGCGCCTTCGTCGAGATCAGCGCCCACCCGGTCCTGACGATGGCGCTGGGGGAGACGGCCGAGGCCTGCGCCCCGGACCCCGCCTCGATCGCCACGATCGGCTCGCTGCGCCGGGGTGAAGGGGGCCTTGGCCGCTTCGCCGCCTCGCTCGCCGCCGCCCACACCCACGGGGTCGCCGTCGACTGGCCCGCCTTCTTCGCGCCCCATTCGCCCGCGTGGGTCGACCTGCCCACCTACGCCTTCCAGCGCAGCCGCTACTGGCTGCGGTCCGGGGACGGCGCGGGCGATGCCGGCTGGCTTGGCCAGGCCGCCGCCGACCATCCCTTCCTCGGCGCCGTCCTCTCCCTCGCCAACGAGGAGCAGACCGTGCTCAGCGGCCGCATCGCCCTCGGGACCCACCCCTGGCTTGCCGATCACGTCGTCCTCGGCGCCGCGATCCTGCCCGGCACCGGCTTTCTCGAGCTGGCGCTTCGCGCCGGCGAGGAGGTCGGCGCCGAAGAGGTCGAGGAGCTGACCCTGGAGGCGCCGCTGGTGATCCCGGAGCGGGGCGCGGTTCAGATCCAGGTCAGGGTGGGGCCAGCGGATCCGGCGGGAAGGCGTGAGCTGGAGATCCACTCGCGCCCGGAGGACCGCGACGGGCCCGATCGCGAGTGGAGCAAAAACGCCGTTGGCATCCTCTGTCGCCAGGCCGAGGGCGTCCCCGAGCCCGCCGATCGCGGCGAGTGGCCCCCCGCCGGCGCCGAGCCGATCGAGGTCGATCTCCTCTATCGCGAGATCGCCGCGATCGGCGTCGACTACGGCCCTGCCTTCCAGGGGGTGCAGGCCGCCTGGCGCAGGGGTGAGGAGCTGTTCGCGGAGGCCGAGCTGCCGCGGGAGCAGCTGGCCGAGGCGGGGCTCTTCGCGATCCACCCGGCCCTGTTGGACGCCGCCCTGCACTCGGCCCTGCTCGACGGCGAGCCGGCGGCCGAGGGCGAGACGGCGGTCCCCTTCTCCTGGAGCGGCGTCCGCCTGCACCGGACCGGGGCCACCAGGCTGCGGGCGCGGATGAGCCCGAAGCTGAACCGGGCCGGGCTGACCGTCAGCGACGAGACTGGCGCCGCCGTGGTCTCGATCGCTTCGGTCGCGACCCGGCCGATCGACACTGCCCAGCTCGGCGCGGCGGCCGGCGCCGCTCGCCAGGATTCCCTCTTCGGCCTCGACTGGAAAGAGCTGGCGCCGCCGGCGGGGCCTGAGCCCCTGTTCGAGCCCTTCGAGTGCGGGCGCGACGAGGGCCTCGATCCCGCCGCTGCCGCCCAGGCCCTCTGCGCCGAGGTGCTGGAGGAGCTACAGGGGGCGATCGCGGACGAGCGGCGAGTGGCCTTCCTCACCCACGGCGCCCGGGTCCTGAGCGAGGGGGAGCCCTCCGATCCCGCCGCCGCCGCTGCCGCCGGCCTGGTCCGCTCGGCCCAGGCCGAGCACCCTGGCCGCTTCCTGCTGATCGACAGCGACGGCGCCGAGGCCTCCCGCCAGGCGCTCGCCGCGGCCCTCGCGGTCGAGGGCGAGCCTCAGCTGGCGATCCGCGAGGGAGTGCTGCTGGCGCCGCGGCTGGCGCCCGTCGCGGCCCAGCCGGCGGAGGAGGCGCCGCCGCCCCTCGACCCCAACTCGACCGTCCTGATCACCGGCGGCACCGGCGGCATCGGCGCCCTGCTGGCCCGCCATCTCGTCGTCGAGCACGGCGCCCGCCACCTGCTGCTGGCCAGCCGCCGCGGCGCCGAGGCCGAGGGGGCCGCCGAACTGAGGGATGAGCTGAGCGAGCTCGGGGCTGAGGTCGAGATCGCCGCCTGCGACGTCTCCGACCGCGAGGCACTGGCCGGGCTGCTCGCCTCGATTCCGGCCGAGCACCCGCTCGGCGGCGTCATCCATTGCGCGACGGCGTTCGACAACGGCCTGATCGAGTCGTTGGACCCCGAGCGCATGCGCACCGTGCTGGCGGTGAAGGCCGCGGGCGCCTGGCACCTGCACGAGCTGACCGAGGCGATGGAGCTCTCGACCTTCGTCGTCTTCTCCTCCGTCGCCGGAACCTTCAACAATGCTGGCCAGGGCAACTACGCCGCCGCCAACGCCTTCCTCGACGGCCTCGTCCAGCACCGCCGCCGCCAGGGCCTCGCCGGCAACTCGATCGCCTGGGGCCTGTGGGAGCGCGGCAAGGCCGGCGGCGACGAGCGCCTCGGCGAGCTGGACCAGGCGCGGCTCAGCCGCGACGGGTTCGTGGCGATGGCGGCCGCCCAGGGCCTGGAGCTCTTCGACCGAGCCCGCGCCCTCGATGCTCCCTTCGTCGTCGCCGCCGAGCTCGACAGCGCGGCGCTGCGCTCGCTGGCCCGCTCGGGAACGCTCTCGCCGCTGCTCTCGGGCCTGGTGCGCGTCTCCAACCGCCGTCCCTCCGGCCCTTCCGGATCGCTCTCCCGTCGCCTCGCTGAGGTTGCCGAGCCGGAGCGGGAGGCCCTGGTGCTGGAGCTGGTCCGCGCTCAGGCCGCCGCCGTCCTCGGCCACGCCTCCGGCGAGGCGCTGGCGCCCGAGCGCGCCTTCAAGGACGCCGGCTTCGACTCGCTCGGCGCGGTCGAGCTGCGCAACAGCCTCAGCCTGGTCACCGGGTTGACGCTCTCGACCACGCTGGTCTTCGACTATCCCAACCCGCGGGCGTTGGCCGGCTATCTGCGATCCCAGGCCGAAGGCGCCGGGCTCGGCGCCGCGGTCAGGGTGAGGGCGCCGGTGCGGACCGAGGAGCCGATTGCGATTGTCGGCATGAGCTGCCGCTACGCCGGCGGGGTTGCCTCCCCCGAGGATCTCTGGCGGCTGGTCGCCACCGGCTCGGACGCGATCTCCGGCTTCCCCGAGGACCGCGGCTGGGACCTCGACCGCCTCTACGATCCCGACCCCGAGAGCGTCGGCACCGTCTACACCCGCTCGGGCGGCTTCCTCGACGACATCGCCGGCTTCGACGCCGGCTTCTTCGGCATCAGCCCGCGCGAGGCGCTGCTGATGGACCCCCAGCAGCGGCTGCTGCTCGAAGCCGCCTGGGAGGCCTTCGAGGACGCCGGGGTCGATCCGGACTCGCTGGGAGGGACCGACACCGGCGTCTTCGCCGGGGTGATGCCCCACGACTACGGGCTCGGCCTCTCCGGCCTGGCCGAAGCCGGCGGCTTCCCCCCGAGCGCGACCGGCAGCGTTGTCTCCGGCCGGGTCGCCTACACCTTCGGGCTCGAGGGCCCGGCGATCTCGGTCGACACCGCCTGCTCCTCCTCGCTGGTGGCGATGCACATGGCCGGCCAGGCGCTGCGGGGAGGCGAGTGCTCGCTGGCGCTGGCCGGCGGGGTGACCGCCGTTGTCACCCCGGGGATGCTGCTCGACTTCAGCCAGAAACGCGCGCTCTCGGCCGATGGCCGCTGCAAAGCCTTCGCCGCCGCCGCCGATGGCACCGGCCTCTCCGAGGGGGTCGGCCTGCTGGTGTTGGAGCGGCTCTCCGACGCGCGCCGCAACGGCCACCGGGTGCTGGCGACGATGCTCGGCAGCGCGATCAACCAGGACGGCGCCTCGAACGGGTTCGCCGCCCCCAACGGCCCCGCCCAGGAGCGGATGGTCCAGCAGGCGCTCGCCGCCGCCGGCCTCGCCGCGGCCGACGTCGACGCGGTCGAGGCCCACGGCACCGGCACCACCCTCGGCGACCCGATCGAGGCCCAGGCATTGCTTGCCACCTATGGGCAGGGGCGCGAGCAGGGGCGGCCGCTCCGCCTTGGCTCGATCAAGTCCAACATCGGCCACGCCCAGGCGGCGGCCGGGGTGGCGGGCGTGATCAAGACGGTGATGGCGATGCGCCACGAGGTGCTGCCGCAGACGCTCCATATAGACGAGCCGACCCCGCACGTCGACTGGGAGGCGGGGGAAATCGAGCTGCTCGTCGAGCCGCTGGCTTGGGAGCGCAACGACCGGCCCCGCCGCGCCGGCGTCTCGGCTTTCGGGATGACGGGCACCAACGCCCACGTGATCCTCGAGGAGGCGCCCGCGGATGAGCCTGTGG
The DNA here is from genome assembly GCA_964401995.1 of uncultured Conexibacteraceae bacterium. Lineage (GTDB taxonomy): Bacteria > Actinomycetota > Thermoleophilia > Solirubrobacterales > 70-9 > DATCBF01. Next base: position 48,002 of record CAYOAP010000005.1, read on the forward strand.
TCGAGCCCGAGCGAGATGATCCGCCCTTGGACGCGGTCCCCTTCCTGCTCTCGGCCAAGAGCGAGGAGGCGTTGAGCGCACAGGCTGGGCGGCTCCGCTCGCACCTGGAGGCGAGCCCGGACCTCGACCCGACGGACATCGCCTTCTCCCTCGCCACCGCCAGGGCGGCATTGCCGCATCGGGCCGCCGCGATTGGCGCCGATCGCGAGGAGCTGCTGCGGGGCCTCGGGGCGTTGGCCGAGGGAGAGCCGCACCCGGGGGTCGTCCAGGGCAAGGCCACCCCAGGCAAAACAGCCTTCATGTTCACCGGCCAGGGCGCCCAGCGCCCCGGCATGGGCAGGGGCCTCCACGAGGGCTTCCCCGCCTATGCCGAGGCCCTCGACAAGGCCTGCGCCGAGCTCGACCCCCACCTCGACCTCTCGCTCAAGGAGCACCTCTTCGCCGCGGAGGGAACCCCCGAGGCCGAGCTGCTCAACCGCACCGAGCTGACCCAGCCTGCCCTCTTCGCCACTGAGGTCGCCCTTTTCAGGCTGGTCGAGAGCTGGGGCCTGAGGCCAGACTTCCTGATCGGCCACTCGATCGGCGAGCTGGCCGCCGCCCATGTCTCCGGCGTCCTCTCGCTCCCGGACGCCTGCAAGCTCGTCGCCGCGAGGGGCCGCCTGATGGGAGCGCTGCCCGAGGGCGGGGCGATGGTCGCGATCGAGGCCTCCGAGGAAGAAGTGGCAGGGACTCTCCCCGGGGGCCTCTCGATCGCCGGCGTCAACGACCCCGGCTCGGTCGTCGTCTCCGGCGGGGAAGAGGCCGCGCTGGCGCTGCTGCAGGCCTGGAAGGACAAAGGTCGCAAGGCGACCCGCCTCAAGGTCAGCCACGCCTTCCACTCCGAGCTGATGGAGCCGATGCTGGAGGAGTTCGCCAGCGTCGCCGCGGAGCTCTCCTTCAACGACCCCCAGATCCCGATCGTCTCCAACCTGACAGGGGATCTGCTGACGGCCGAGCAGGCCGCCTCGCCTGAGTACTGGGCCCGCCAGGTGCGCGAGGCGGTGCGCTTCATGGACGGGGTCGCCTGTCTGCATGAGCAGGGAGTCACCTCTTATCTGGAGCTAGGCCCCGATGGCGTCCTCTGCGCGATGGCCCAGGGCTGCCTCGATGCCGACGCCGAGGCCACCTTGGCGCCGCTGCTGCGCAAGGGCCGGCCCGACTCCGAGGCCCTGGTCGGCGCTCTGGCTGCTGCCCACTCCAGTGGCGTTTCCATCGACTGGGCTGACTTCTTCGCGCCTTACGCGCCCAGCCGGGTCGACCTTCCCACCTACGCCTTCCAGCGCAGCCGCTACTGGGTCGAGCCCCTCGCCGGCGCCGGCGACGCGGCCTCGATCGGGCAGGCCTCGGCCGATCATCCGCTGCTCGGCGCGGTCACCTCGCTGGCCGGCGAGGAGCAGACCCTGCTCAGCGGCCGCATCTCACTCAAGACCCACGCTTGGCTCGCCGACCATGTCATCCACGGCAGCGCGATCCTGCCGGGCACCGCCTTCGTCGAGCTGGCGCTGCGGGCCGGGGAGGAGGCCGGGGCCGAGACGATCGAGGAGCTGGCCCTGGAGGCGCCGCTGGCCCTGCCCGAGCAGGGGGCGGTGCAGCTGCAGGTCAAGGTCGGCCCCTCCGATGACACAGGCCGGCGCGCGATCACGATCCACTCCCGGCTCGAAGTCGAGGTGGACGCGGAAGCAGAGGAGTGGTCCCTCAACGCCTCTGGTTCCCTCGGGCTCGAGCGCGCCTGCCCGGCCGCCGATCTCGGCCAGTGGCCGCCGCCGGGCGCCGAGCCGATCGAGGTCGAGGAGATCTACGACCGCATGGTCGAGCTGGGTGTCGACTACGGGCCTGCCTTCGAAGGGGTGAAGGCCGCCTGGCGCCAGGGTTCGGAGTTGTTTGCCGAAGCCCAGCTGCCCGAGCGGCAGAGCTCGGAAGCCGGCGGCTACGGCATCCACCCGGCGCTGCTCGACGCGGCGTTGCACGTGGCCTCGCTGGAGCTGGGCGGCGACGAGGACGGCGGGCCAAGGGTGCCGTTCGGCTGGCGGGGCGTGAGTCTGCACCGCGCCGGCGCCTCTTCGCTGCGGGTCCGGCTCGACACCGGCGTCGAGGAGTCCGGATTCGTCCTCGCCGACGAGACCGGCGCGCCGGTGATCGCGGTCGACTCGGTCGCCACCCGCGCGATCGATCCGGCTCAGCTGGGGGCCCACACTTCGACCGCCTCGAACTCCCTCTTCACGATCGAGTGGCAAGAGGTCCCGGCGCCGACCGTCGCCGAGCACGAGGTCGAGGTCTTCGAGTGTGTGCCCGACCCGGCTCTCGACCTCGTCGCTGCCGCGCAGGCCCTCTGCGCCGAGGTGCTGGAGGCTCTGCAGGGCGCGATCGCGGGCGAAAAGCGCCTCGCCTTCCTCACCCGCGGCGCCCAGGCGCTGGGGGAGGGGGAGTCGGTCGATCCGGCCGCGGCATCGGTCTGGGGCCTGGTCCGCTCCGCCCAGGCCGAGCACCCCGGCCGCTTCAGCCTGATCGACAGCGATCGGGTGGAGGCTTCCACGGCCGCTCTCGCTGCGGCGCTCGCGGTCGAGGACGAGCCGCAGCTGGCGATCCGTGAGGGGGCGCTCAGCGCCCCCCGCCTCACCCCGCTCACCGTCGAGCCGGAGGAGGCCGCGCCCTTCGGCCCCGAGGCGACGGTCCTGGTCACCGGCGGCACCGGCGGCCTTGGCGCCCTGCTCGCCCGCCACCTAGCCGCTGAGCGCGGTGTCCGCCACCTGCTCCTCGTCGGCCGTCGTGGTCCCAAGGCGGATGGGGCCGCCGAACTGCGGGAGGAGCTGACCGAGCTGGGCGCCGAGGTCGAGATCGCCGCCTGCGACGTCTCCGACCGCAAGGCCCTGGCCGAGCTGCTCGGCTCGATCCCCGAGCAGCACCCGCTCGGCGCCGTGATCCATGCCGCCGGGGTCGTCGACGACGGCACGATCGAGCGGCTCGACCGCGAGCGTCTGGGGCGGACGATGTCCGCCAAGGCCGGCGGCGCCTGGCACCTGCACGAGCTGACCGCGGGGGCTGACCTCTCCCATTTCGTCCTCTTCTCCTCCGCCGCCGCCAGCTTCAACAACCCGGGCCAGGGCAACTACGCCGCCGCCAACGCCTTCCTCGACGGGCTCGCCCACTACCGCCGGGCCGAGGGTCTGCCCGCAGTCGCCCTCGGCTGGGGCGCCTGGAATCGGGCCACCGGGATGTCGGAGGGCATCGACGCCGGCGATCTGGCCCGGCTCGGCCGCACCGGCATCGCCGTCCTCTCCGAGGAGCAGGGCCTGGCCCATTTCGATCGCGCCCCGGGCTTCGATCGCGCCCAGCTGCTGCCGGTCGCGCTCAACCGCGGCGGCCTCAGGGCCGCGGCGCGGGCCGGTGCCCTCTCGCCCCTGTTCAGCGGCCTGGTCCGGGTTCCCGCAGGCAAGGGGGCCGACGGCGGCGAGCCCTTGGCGCAGCGGTTGTCGACGATGCCGGAGGCTGAGTGGGACGCGGCGATCCTGGCCCTGGTCCGCGGCCACGTCGCCACCGTTCTCGGCCATGCCTCGGCGATGGCGATCGACCCCCAAGCCCCGTTCAAAGACCTCGGCTTCGACTCGCTCGGCGCGGTTGAGCTGCGCAACCGCCTCAGCGGAGCGACCGCGATGCAACTGCCGACGACGCTGGTCTTCGACTACCCGACCACGGCCGCGGTGGCCGAGTTCATCCGTGGCGAGGTCGGCGGCGGCGGCGGTAGCGACGGCGCCTCGGTCGACCGGCAAATCGACAAGCTCGAGTCGATGCTGGAAGCTCTCGCGGCGGATCAGCGCGAGCAGGCCGATGGACGGCTGCGTTCGCTGCTGACCCGACGGGACATGGGGGGCGACGGCGCTGCGGCGGTCGACCGGATCCAGTCCGCCACAGCTGAGGAGATTCTTGAAATTGTCAACGAGGAGATAGGCGCGCGATGACCGAGGAAGGCCAACTCCTCGATTCGCTGAAGCAGGTGACGATCGAGCTGCGCGGAACCCGCGAGCGCCTGCGCGAGCTCGAAGACCGCGAGAGCGAGCCGATCGCGATCGTCGGCATGAGCTGCCGCTACCCCGGCGGGGTCGCCTCTCCCGACGACCTCTGGCAGCTGGTCTCCGGGCGCGGCGACGCGACCTCGGATTTTCCCGCCGACCGTGGCTGGCGGCTCGACCGGCTCTTCGACCCCGATCCGGACAACCCCGGCACCAGCTACGTCAGCGAGGGCGCGTTCCTGCCCGACGTCGCCGACTTCGACGCCTCCTTCTTCGGCATCCGCCCGCGCGAAGCGGAGGAGATGGACCCGCAGCTGCGGCTGCTGCTCGAAGGCGCCTGGGAGGCGATCGAAGGCGCCGGCCTCGATCCGGCCGATCTGCGCGGCAGCCGCACCGGCGTCTTCGCCGGCGTCATGCAGTACGACTACGGGCGCCGGCCCGGCGCCAAAGGGGTGCAGCCGCCGGGCGGCGAAGGCAGCCTGCTCTCCGGCCACGTCGCCTACTCGCTCGGGCTTGAGGGCCCGGCGGTCTCGGTCGACACGGCCTGCTCCTCTTCGCTGGTGGCGATGCACCTTGCCTCGCAGGCGCTGCGGCGCGGCGAGTGCTCGCTGGCGCTCGCCGGCGGCGCCACCGTGATCTCCTCACCGGACCTCTTCGTCGCCATGAGCCGTGCCCGGGCGCTGGCCCGCGACGGCCGCTGCAAGTCCTTCGCCGAGGCCGCCGACGGGGTCGGCTGGTCCGAGGGCGCCGGCCTCCTGCTCCTGCAGCGGCTCTCCGACGCCCGCCGCGACGGCCACGAGGTGCTGGCCTTGCTGCGCGGCAGCGCCGTCAACCAGGACGGCGCCTCCAACGGCCTGATGGCCCCCAGCGGCCCCGCCCAGGAACGGGTGATCCGCCAGGCGCTCGCCGACGCCAGGCTGGGCCCATCCGAGGTCGACGCGGTCGAGGCCCACGGCACCGGCACCCCGCTGGGCGACCCGATCGAGGCGCGGGCGCTGCTCGCCACCTACGGGCGCGGCCACCAGGACGCCCCCCTCTGGCTCGGCTCGATCAAGTCCAACTTCGGCCACACCCAGGCGGCGGCCGGCGTCGCTGGCGTGATCAAGATGGCGATGGCGCTGCGCAATGGCGTCCTGCCTCCGACCCTGCACGTCGACGCGCCGACCTCGCAGGTCGACTGGTCGGCCGGGGGCGTCGAGCTGCTGACCGACCCTCAGGCGTGGGAGCGCAACGGCCACCCGCGCCGGGCTGGCGTATCCGCCTTCGGCGCCAGCGGCACCAACGCCCACGTGATCGTCGAGGAGGCGCCCGCGATCGAGATCGGCGCCTCCCCGCGCCCAGCCGAGGCGCCGGCGGCATTCGTGCTCTCGGCCAAAGGCGAGACGGCCCTGCGGGCGAGGGCGCAGGCGCTGCGCTCTCATCTGATTGAGCGTCCGCATTTAGAGATCGCCGACGTCGCCGGATCGCTGGCGGGCGGCGTCTCGCGCCTCGGGCACCGGGCGGTGGTGACCGCGAGCGGGCGCGACGAGCTGCTCGGCGGCCTCGACGCCGTCGCCCGCGGCGAGGGGGCGGCGACGGTGGTCTCCGGGGTGGCCCGCGGCCACAGCGGCGACGCCGGGCCGGTCCTCCTCTTTCCCGGCCAGGGCTCGCAGTGGCGGGGGATGACGGTCGAGCTGATCGAGGCCGCGCCGGTCTTCGCGCGGGCGATGGCCGAGTGCGAGGAAGCGCTCTCCCCGCACGTCGACTGGTCCCTGGAGTCGGTCCTGCGGGTCGAGGAGGACGCGCCCAGGTTGAGCCGGATCGACGTTGTCCAGCCGGCGCTGTTCGCGGTGATGGTCTCGCTGGCGGCCCTCTGGCGCTCGCACGGGGTCGAGCCCGCCGCGGTCGTCGGCCACTCCCAGGGTGAGATCGCCGCCGTCCACGTCGCCGGCGGGCTCTCGCTTGAGGATGCCGCGCGCCTGGTCGCGCTGCGCAGCCTCGTCCTCACGCAGGGGACGGGGCGGGGTGGCATGGCGATGCTGGCGATTGGGGTCGACGAGCTGACCGCGCGGATCCCCTCCTGGCGGGAGCAGGTCTCGCTGGCGGCGATCAACGGGCCCTCCTCGATCGTCGTCTCGGCCGCCGACGAGCCCCTCGACGAGCTGCTCGCGCGCTGTGAGGCCGAGGGCATCTGGACCCACCGGGTGCGGGCCGCCGTCGGCCCGGGCCACTCGCCGACCGTGGCGGAGGCCCGCGAGCAGTTGTTGGAATCAGCCGCCGCGATCTCCCCGCTGGCGGGGGAAGTGCCCTTCTACTCGTCGGTCGAGGCGGGGCCGGTCGATATGAGCAAGCTCGACGCCGAGTACTGGTATCGCAACGCCCGCGAAACGGTCCGCTTCGGCCCGGCTGTGCAGCGCGTGATCAGCCAGGGCTACCGCCGCTTCGTCGAGGTCAGCCCGCACCCTGTCCTCGCGGTGCCGCTGCAGGAAGCGTTCGCCGAGGCCGGCGACGCGGCGGCTGAGGCGACCTTCACCGCCTCCCTGAATCGCGAGGACGCCGGCGTCGACGGCTTTATGCGCTCGGTCGGAGCGGCCTGGGCGAGCGGGATCGAGGTCGACTGGGCGGCCGCCCTGCCGGGGGCCGGGGGGAAGCGGGTTCCGCTTCCGACCTACCCCTTCCAGCGCGAGCGTTTCTGGCTCCAGTCCTCGGCGATCGATGCCGGCGACCCGACCGCGACCGGTCAGGCGCCGGCCGATCATCCGCTGCTGGGGGCGGCGCTCGACCTGGCCGACGGCGAGGGCCGCCTGTTCACGGGCCGGCTCTCGCTCGAGACCCATCCCTGGCTCGCCGACCACGGCGGCCTCGGCGTCGTCCTGCTGCCGGGGACGGCCTTCATCGAGCTGGCCCTTTACGCCGGCGAGCGGCTCGGCTGCTCCCTGCTGCGCGAGCTGACCCTGGAGGCGCCGCTGCTGCTGCCTGAGCAGGGGGCGGTGCAGATCCAGCTCTCGGTCTCCGGGCCCGACGAGGGGGGGCAGCGCTCGCTCGCAATCCACTCCCGCCCGCAGCGCGAGGACGACGCCGGCGAGGACGGCTGGACCCGCAACGCCGCCGGGGTGCTCGCCGCGGCCGATGTTCCCGCCGAGGCCGACCTCGGCCTCGAAAACTGGCCCCCGGCCGGGGCGATTGCCGTCGATCTCGACGGCTTCTACGACAAGGTCGCGAGCATCGGGGTCGAATACGGGGCGGCCTTCCAGGGGCTGACCGCGGCCTGGCGCCAGGGTGAGGAGATCTTCGCCGAGGTCGCCCTGCAGGCGGGCGACGAGGCGACTGCCGACTCCTTCTGCCTGCACCCGGCGCTGCTCGACGCGGCTCTGCACTCGACCGCGACGGCGCTGCTCGACGACGAGCAGGGGGCCGCCGGCGGCGGCCTGAGCCTTCCCTTCTCCTTCAACGACATCAGCCTGCGGGCGACGGGCGCGTCGCGGCTGCGGGTGCGGCTCTCGCCCGGCGAGGACGGCGCGACGACGGTCCAGATGGCCGATGAGACTGGGGCGCCGGTCGCCTCGATCGGGTCGTTCACGACGCGGCCCGTGCCCAGCGCCTACGTCGATTCGCAAAGCGAGACGCGGGATTCGCTGTTCGCTCTCGACTGGCGCCCGGTGGACTCGACTCCGCCAGCGCCCAGCGCCCCGATCGCTGTGATCGGCGATGGCCTGGCAGCCGAGAAGGTCGGCGCCGAGCGGGCCTTTGCCGATCTCGAGGCCCTGGGGGCCGCAATCGACGGCGGCGCCCCGGCGCCAGAGGTCGTGCTCGTCGCCGTCGCCGATCCCGAGGCGCCCGCGGGCGACGATCTGCTTGAGCGGGCGATCGCTTCGAGCCAGGAGGCGTTGCGAACCGCGCAGGCCTGGCTTCTCGATGAGCGCTTCTCCGCCGCGCGGCTCGCCTTCCTCACCGTCGGCGCGGTTGCCGCCACCGCCGAGGACCCGGTCGCCGGGCTGGCGCAGTCGCCGGTCTGGGGACTGATCCGCTCCGCCCAGACCGAGAACCCCGGGCGCTTCGCCCTGGTCGACATCGATCGCGCCGATTCCTCCTGGCCCGCGCTCGGCCCCGCTCTTTCCCTGCCGGAGCCGAGCCTCGCGATCCGGGAGGGGAAGGTGCTGGCAGCGCGTCTGAGGCGGGCCGGCGCCGGCGCCGCGGCGGAGGCCGAGGGTGGCAGCGACTGGAGCCTCGGCGGGCAGCGGGGGACGGTCCTCATAACTGGCGGCACCGGCGACCTCGGCGGCTTTTTCGCCCGCCACCTGGTCGCCGCGCACGGCGCCCGCCACCTCCTGCTCGTCAGCCGCGGCGGCGCCAGCGCGCCGGGGGCAGAGCGGTTGCGTGCGGAGCTGGAGGGCCTCGGGGCGGAGGTCACGATCGCCTCCTGCGACGTCGCCGACCGCGAGCAGGTGGCGATGTTGCTCGACTCGATCGACGCCGAGCATCCGCTGGTGGCAGTGGTCCACAGCGCTGCGACGCTCGATGACGGAGTACTCGGCTCGCTCACTCCAGAGCGGCTGCAGCGGGTGCTCGCCGCCAAGGCAAACGCCGCCTGGCATCTGCATGAGCTGACCGCGGGAACGGAGCTCGCCGCCTTCGTCCTCTTCTCCTCGGGCGCGGCGACGCTGGGCAACCCAGGCCAGGCCAACTACGCCGCCGCCAACGCCTTCCTCGACGGGCTCGCCGCCTACCGCGCGGCGCGCGGGCTGGCGGCGACCTCGCTGGGCTGGGGCCTCTGGGAGAGGACGGTCAAGCGCGGCGAGGCGATCATGCGCGACAGCGACCTCTCGCGGCTCGCCCGTTCGGGCCTGGCGCCGATCAGCGACGAGCAGGGGATGGAGTTGTTCGACGCCGCCCTCGCCCACGGCCGGCCGGCGCTGGCGCCGATCGGGTTCGACTTCCCGGTCCTGCGGGCGGAGGGGAGGAAGGCCGGGGTGGCGCCGATCATGCGCGAGCTGGTCCGGGTTCCCGCCGGCCGCAAGGCCGCCGGTGCGGCCGGCGAGTCCCTGGCCCGGCGCCTGGCGGCGGTCCCGGCCGAGGAGCGGGCGGCGGTCACCCTCGACTTCGTCCGCGGCCAGATCGCCGACGTGCTCGGTCACGACTCCGCCGCCGCGATCGACCCGCGGATGCCCTTCCTCGAGCTCGGCTTCGACTCCCTGACCGCGCTCGATTTCCGCAACCGCCTCGCCGCCGCGACCGAGCTGCGGCTGGCGCCGAGCATCGCCTTCGACCACCCGACGTCCGAGGCCCTGGCCGAGCATCTGACCGGCTTGATCGAGGACCCTGGGTCAGCTTCCGACTCACCGTCATCGGAGGTCCTGACGTCGCTGCTGCGCAGCGCCCATGGCCAGGGCCGGACCGCCGAGTTCGCCGAGGTCCTGCGCGGCGCCGCTGATTTCCGGCCCAAGTTCGCGACCCTGGGGAAGGAGGAGGCGGAGACCTACTCGCTGCGCCTGGCCCAGGGGCCGGCGAGCCCGAAGCTGGTCTGCGTGCCCTCGGCGGCGCCGATCTCCGGGCCCCAGGAGTACGCCCGGTTCGCCCGTGGCTTCCAGGGCGGGCGCGACGTGATCGCCCTGCGCTGGCCCGGCTTCGCCGCGATGGAGCCGCTGCCAGAGACCGCGGCGGCGGCGCTGGAGCTGCAGGCGCTGGCGATCGCCGAAGCGGTGGACAGCGCCCCCGTCGCCCTCCTCGGCCACTCGACCGGCGGCATCTTCGCCCAGGGGCTGGCCCGCCGGCTCGAGGACCTCGGCCGCCCGGCGGCGGCGGTCGTGCTGGTCGACAGCTACCACCCGGCGCAGAGCGAGATCAGCAGCTCGATCGGCCTCGGGATCCTCACCGACCTGCTCAAGATCGAGGAGTCGGGCGTGGTCATCGACGACGTCCGCCTGACCGCGATGGCCGCCTACCTGCAGCTCGCCGCCGGGTTCGAGCCGGCGCCGATCGCCTGCCCGACCCTGCTCGTCCGCGCCGCCGAGCCGATCGGCGGCGAGCCGACTGAGCCCGACTGGCAGCCGGACTGGGATCTGGATCACGAGACCGTGGAGGTGGCCGGGAACCACCTGACGATGATGGATGCTTTCGCCGAATCGACCGCGGGGGCAGTTGCCGACTGGCTTGAGAAACAAACGTTCGAAACAGGGGGATTACAGTGAGTCTTTCCAGCGCAGCCGTTGCCGACACGATGGTCGAGGAGCTTCTGGCCGGGGGTATACCGGACACCTACAAGGCGGCTTATGTCGAGCGCGACGACGCCGCCCGGCTCTGGGACAAACCGGAGAAGGACATCCGCGAGACCCTGAAGGTCGGCGATGTGCCGATGCCGGAGCTGGCCCCGGACGAGGTGCTGGTCGCGGTGATGGCCAGCGCGATGAACTACAACACCGTCTGGTCGGCGCGGTTCGAGCCGATCCCGACCTTCGTCTTCCTCAACCACCTGGCGAAATCGGGGGGTTGGAACGAGCGTCACGACCAGCCCCACCACGTGCTCGGCTCCGATGCGGCCGGCATCGTCGTCGCTACCGGCGATGGCGACAGGCATCACTCGCCCGGCGATAGCGTCGTCGTCTGGCCGGGTTGGGGCGACGCCGAGCAGGTGATGGCCTTGGATGACGCCGTGCTTGGCACGCAGAGCCTGGCCTGGGGCTACGAGACCAACTTCGGCGGTCTCGCCAACTACGCGATCGTCAAAAACACCCAGCTGATGCCGAAGCCGCGCCACCTGACCTGGGAGGAGGCGGCCTGCAACACGCTCTGCGGGATGACCGCCTACCGGATGCTGGTCAGCCCCCATGGCGCCCCCTTCAAGCAGGGCGACATCGTCTTCATCTGGGGCGCCGCCGGCGGTCTCGGCAGCTACGCGGTGCAGCTCGTCCGCAACGGCGGCGGCATCGCTGTCGGCGTCGTCAACTCCGAGAGCAAGGCCCGGGTCTTGGAAGAGCTCGGCTGCGACCTGATCATCCGCCGCGACGAGGAGGGCCTGGAGGGGCTGACCGGCAAGGCGCTCGGCAAAGGCATGCGCATCATCGTCCGGCGCGAGCTGGGAGAAGATCCACACGTCGTCTTCGAGCACGTGGGAGCGGCAACCTTCCCGGCCTCCGTGTACCTGGTCAGGCCGGGTGGGCGGGTGGTCACCTGCGGTTCCAGCACCGGCTATGAGCACAGCTTCGACAACCGCTACCTGTGGATGAAGGCGAAGCGGATCATCGGCAGCCACGGCTCGACCCTGCAGGAGGCGTTGGAGTTCAATCGCCTCGTCGACCTGGGCAAGATCCAGCCGACGCTGGCGAAGACGGTTGCCCTCGACGACGTCGTCGAGGCGGCTTACGAGACCGATCTCAACCGCCACGTCGGCAAGATCGGCGTCCTCTGCCAGGCGCCCGAAGAGGGGCTAGGGGTCGAAGACCGCGAGCGGCGCGAGCAGATCGGCGAGTCCAAGATCGAACTGTTCCGCAAGTTCGGATAGGGCTCGGCGACTCCGCCAAAGGCCGATCGGATGGTGCTCAAAACTCGCCGCTGGGGCGCGGCGGATGCCGACTGCGTGGTCTGCGTCCACGGCCTCACCCAACACGGAGGCGTCTTCGACGCCCTGGCCCGGCGCCTGGCGGCGCCGGGCCGCTTCGTGGTCGCGGTCGACCTGCGCGGCCACGGCGAGTCCGGCTTCGAGCCCCCCTGGGATGAGGAGTCCCACGTCGGCGACCTGCTGGAGACGCTCGACGTCCTCGGCGTCGAGCGCGCGAGCTGGATCGGCCATAGCTTCGGGGGCCGGATCGCGGCCGCGGCCGCGGCTCGGCACGGCCAGCGCACCGCGCGCCTGGCCCTGCTCGACCCTGGCCTGGAAATCCCCCCGGCGCAGGCGCTGCGGTCGGCCGAAACCGAACGGCTCGACTGGAGCTTCGCCACGATCGAGGGCGCGATCCAGGCGATCCTCTCCAGCCCGACGACGGTCGCCTCGCCGCGCGAGGTGGTCGCCGCCTACGTCGAAGACGACGTCCGCAAGGGCCCCGACGGCCGCTATCGCTTCCGCTTCTCGCCCGCCGCGGCGGTGGTCGCCTGGAGTGAGATGACGCGGCCGGCGCCGGCGATCGCCGGCTGCCCGACGCTGATCGTGCGGGCCGCGTCCTCCCACGTCGAACCCCACCTGCAGGCCCGCTACGAAGAGGCGCTCGGCGAGCTGCTGACCTTGGTCGAGGTCCCCAACGGCCACAACCTGCTCTGGGAGTCGCCGCAAGAGACGCTCGCCGCGATCGAGCGCTTCCTGGAGCCGGCGGCTTGAGGGCGGCGCTGCTGCGGCATCCGCGCCGGGTGGTGATCGTCGCGATCGCCCTCTTCGTCATCTTCGGCGCCCTCGGCAAAGACGTCGAGAGCAGGCTGGTCCCGGGCGCGGTCGACATGCCGGGCACGGAATCGGCCCGGGCCGAAGCCCAGCTCAAGGCCCACTTCGGCGACTCCGCGCCCTTCGCCGTCCTCCTGCGCGGGCCGGCGGCCGAACTCGACCGCCAGGGCCCGAGGCTGATCCGCGAGCTGCAGCGCGACCCCAAGGTGACGACGCTCTCGCCCTGGGACCAGAACTTCATCCACGGCCTGCGGCCGAGTCCGCGGGCGGCGCTGATCATCGTCGACTTCCACGTCGGGATCAGCGAGGCGGTCGGTCAGACCGCTCCCCATCTCGACGAACTGGTGCGGGCGCACATCTCGTCGCCGGTGACCGCGACCGCGACCGGCATCGCCAGCTTCCTCGCCGGCACCAAAGAAGCGGCCGACGAAGCCGGGCAGCGGGGCGAGCTGATCGCCCTGCCGATCCTGCTGGTCGTGCTGCTGCTCGTCTTCCGCTCGCCGGTCGCGGCCGTCGTCCCGATCGTCTTCGGCGTCGCCACCGTGGTCGCCTCGCGCGGCGTGATCGCGATCCTCAGCCGCTGGATCAACATCGACCCGGTCGCGCCGCCGGTCTCCTCGATGATGGGCCTGGCCCTGGGGGTCGACTACGCGCTGCTGATGGTCTCGAGGTTCCGCGAGGAGCTTGAAGTGGCGGCTTCGCCGGCGCTGGCCGCGGCCGAGACCCGGCGGACCGCTGGTCGCACGATCCTGATTGCCGGCAGCACCCTGCTTTGTTCCCTCCTGGTCGCCTTCCTGGCGATACCGAAAGGGGTCTTCACCTCCCTCAACGGCGCCGTCGTCCTCGCCACCGCGCTCAGCGTCCTGATGGCCTGGACGGTCGGCCCTGCCGTTCTCACCCTGCTCGGCAAGAACGTCAACCGCTGGCGAATCGGGAGCAAGGCGGCGCCCCGGGCGCGCCTGATGGTCCTGGTCCGGGGGGCGCTGAAGAGGCCGGGGCCGACCGCGATCGCGATCACGGCGCTGATGCTGGTGGTGGCGATCCCGACCCTGTCGCTGGCGGTCGGCTCCTCCGGGCTGGAACAGCTGCCGCCGGACAGCCACGTGCGCCGCGACGCCGACCTGATCAACCGCGTGGTCGGACCGGGGTGGGGGGCGCCGTTCGTTGTCGTCGCTTCGACCACGAAGGGCTCGATCGGGGCTCAGCCCCGGCTTGAAGCGCTCGAGCGCTGGCAGCGCCAGGTCGCCAAGGTGCCGGGCGTGGAGGCCGTGGTTGGGCCGGGCCAGATCGCCCGCAAAGTCGGGCCACTGCGCGAAGAAGGCAACGAACTGATCGCCGGCGGGCCGAACTCGAAGCTGGCCGGCACGCAGAAGGTGGGCAGTGGCCTGGGCAGGGCGGCAAGCGGTGTCTCGCGGCTGCGCTCGGGGCTGGCCCAGGGCTCTGCCGGCGCCGGCCTGCTCGGCGCCGGCTCCGAACGGGCGGAGAAGGGCGCCCTCGCGATCGTTGCCGGCCTCGACAAAGCCGCCGCCGGAGGGGACAAAGCGGTGGGCGCGATCGAACAGGTCTCCGCTGGCACCGATCGCCTGGTCTCCGGCCAGCGCTCGGTCCGCTTCAGCGCTCTGCAGCTCAAACTCGCCCTGACCGAACTGCTGCCCGAGGTCGCCAAGGGAGGGCTGGGCAGCGCCCGCCCGCTGCAGGCCGACCTCGCCCGCCGCGCCGCGAGCGCGCCGGAACTGCAGGAAGACGCCGACCGGGCCGCCCATCTGGCTCTCCAGTTCGCCCGGGCCAAGCGCGAGATCAAACGCCTGCGCAAAGTCTCGGCCACGCTCTACGACAACCTCAGCACCCTGGCCAGCGGTGGCACCGAACTGCAGAACGGGGTCGACCGCCTCTCGCAGGCGTCGCAGAATCTGGGCGGCGGCCTGAAGAACCTGGGCGGAGGATCCGAACAGCTGGCGGCGGGGGTCTCGCGGTTGGGCGGCGGCGCCGGGGAACTGCAGCGCAAACTCGCCGAAGGCTTCCACAGCTCGTTGCCGCTGCAGAGCGAACTGCGGAAGTCGAGCGTCAAACTCGGCGCCGAAAGCAGCGAACTGAACGGCAACGTCAGCCAGCTGCGCGAGAACTCGCCGGGGATGTTCGACTCCGGCTACTTCGCGCTCTCGGTCCTCGACGGGGGCTCGCCCAGCAGCCGCGAAAACGTCGAGCAGGTGATTGACATCGCGGCGGGGGGCAAGGCTGCCCGCCTGCTCGTGATCGGCGACAGCCAGCTCAACTCCTCCGGTGCCGCCGACCTCTACGCCACCCTCCGACAGCGGGCCGGCGGCCTCGCCCGCAGCGCCCACGTTGACGTCGCGGTCGGGGGCGGCAGCGCCCAGCTGATCGACTACGGCCGTTTCGCCAGCGGCCGGCTGCCGCTGCTGATCCTGATGGTGACCGTGACCACCTTCCTGATGCTGGTCGTCTTCCTCCGCTCCCTTCTCCTGCCCGCGATCGCGGTCTCGCTCAACCTCGTCACCGTCGCCGTCTCCTTTGGCGTCCTTTCGCTGATCGGCCACGTCCCCCAGGGCTGGCCGCTGGGTGGCAACCCGGTGCTCGACGTCGGCGCCGCGATGTCGATCTTCACCGTCGCCTTCAGCCTCTCGATCGATTACGCCGTTTTCCTCGTCACCCGGATGCGCGAGATCTACCGCGAGGACGGCGATCACGCCCGGGCGATCTACGTCGGCCTGGAAAAGACGGCCCGGGTGGTGACCGGCGCCGCGGTCGTGATGGGCGCGGTGTTCATGGCCTATGCCAGCGCGCCGCTGGCGATGATGAGCCAGATCGGCGCCGGCCTGGCGGTGGCCGTCCTGCTCGACGCGACCGTGATCAGGATCGTCCTGCTGCCGGCGCTAATGCTGCTCGTCGGCGACCGGGTCTGGTGGCTGCCGGCGCCGCTGGCCCGGATCCTGCCCGAGCTCGAGCCGCGCTAGCCGGTCGATTTTTGAGTTCGCTGCCTCGACTGTCTAACTTCTCGCCGCATGGAACTCCGGGGGAGGCTCTTGTGCTTTGCGCTGGCGGCGATCGCGGCTCTCGTGTCCGCCGCGCCGGCTCTTGGCGCTGAACTGACCAAATCCGAATACGTCGATCGGGCCGAGGAAATCTGCAAAGCCGGCACGACCAAGGCGACGCCGATGCTCAGCGACGGCCTCGCCGAGTTCAAAAAAAACAAGGTCACCCTCGCTGGCCCCAAGTTCGTCAGGGGCGCCGGCTTCTATGACACCGCCCGGGCGCGGTTGCTGACGATCCCGAAGCCGCAAGCTGATGCCGATGTGCTCACCGCCTGGCTGGCCCGGCTCAAGATCCAGAACTTCTTCCTCAGGAAGACCGGCAAGGCGCTCAGCGAAGCCCACCGGGTGAAGGCCCAGGGGCTGCTCTCCCGCTTCGTCCACAGCGGCAACCGCGCCAACGACCTGGTGCTCGGCTTCGGCTTCAAATACTGCCTCTTCAACAACCACTTCAAATAGGCGTGCGCGAGAGGTCGATCAGAGTGGCTGTCTGCGTCGCCGTGGCGTCGATGGCCTTAGGCGTCGCCGGCGCGAGTGGCGAGCGCGCCCAGTCGGGCAACCTGATCGCCTCGCTCCAGGGTGAAATAACGCCGCACTTCCTGCCCCGCACCAGGGCGGTGCCGGTCGCGATCAGCCTCAGCAGCGACTTCTCGACGGCGGACGGGAGCCGCCTGCCGCAGCTGCGGCAGATCTCGATCGACGTCGGCAAACGGGGCCAGCTCGGCTACCAGGGCCTGCCGATCTGCCGCTCGGTCCGGATCCGGGCGACGAATCTGGACGAGGCGCTGGAGGCTTGCGGCTCTGCCCTGGTCGGCCACGGGCACCTGAGCGGCCAGATCAGCATCCCCGGCCAGGCGCCGTTCGACTTCGATGGCCGGATCCTGACCTTCAACGGCAGGCTGGCCAACGGCCACGTCGCCGCCCTCGCCGATGTCCACAGCAAGGCCCCGCCGGTGTCGTTCGTGATGCCGTTCGTGATCGACAAGGCCGCCGCGGGGGACACGAAGCTGGTGGCGAAGCTGCCGCGGGCCGCGGGCGGCCTGGTCCACGTCACCCACTTCGACCTGACGCTGGAGCGGCGCTTCCGATACCGGGGCGAGGAGCGCAGCTACCTCGAAGCAAGCTGTGCAGTGCCGCGGGGCTTCACGGCGATCGTCTTTCCGCTGGCGCAGGCCACCTACAGCTTTGCCGGCGGCCACAGCGTGACCGCGACCGCGACCCGCGGTTGCAGCGTGAGGAAATGATGAGGCGGCTCCTCTCGGTCTTGGCCCTGTTCGTGTCTGTCGCGTCGGCGCTGCCGGCGCTGGCGGCAGCGGAACCGCCGCTGGCCCATCTGCCGATCGCCAGCTTCGGGAGCTTCCAGAATCCCCAGAACATCGCCGTCGACCAGTCCAACGGAGACGTCTACGTGCTTGACGTAGGCGCCAAAACGATCAGCAGGTTCGACAGCAACCTCGCCGCGAAGAAATTCTCCGCGCTCAACACCAACGTCATCGACGGCGCTGCCACCACGCTCTGTACCGGTGTCGCGTCCCCTAACTGCGACCAGACGCCGTTCAACGGGTTCTCCTTCTCCACTCCGGCCGCGGCGCAGGTCGCGATTGACAACTCTGGCAGCCCGCTGACCAACGGCGACATCTACGTCGCCGACTCGACCCACCACGTCGTCGCGATCTTTGCCCCGACCGGCGCCTATCTCGGCCAGCTGACCAGCAGCGGCAGTGGCGGCGCCGTCTTTGGCGAAACCTGTGGGGTGGCGGTCGACCCGAGCGGCGCCGTCTATATCGGTGACGCGACCAAAGGCAAAGTCCACAAGTTCGTGCCGACGACGGGCCCGCCGACCAACGCCGATTTCAGCGCCGACTTCACCTCTCCGCAGCCCTGCGAGCTGGCGGCGGGAGCGGGGCCGACGGCGGGTTCTCTTTTCGTCAGCAAAAAGAACGGTGTGGTTACGAAACTCAACGGCGCCGGGGCGCTGCAGTACCAGCTCTCGAGCGCGGTCGGCCGGGGCGTGGCGGTTGACCCGTCCACTGGCCATGTCTTCTTGGCGACGGGCGCCGAAGTCGCCGAGTACGACGCATCGGGTGCGGTCGCCCCTGCGTCGATCGGCGCCTTCGGCCCCAGCCAGCTCACCACCGTTGGCGGTGTGGCGGCGGACGGGCCGCGCTCGCGGGTCTACGTCTCCGACAGCTCGACCGGCAAGGTCTACGTCTACGGGCCGCTGGCGCCCCCGGTGAAACCGGTGGTCACGCCCGGGCTGGCCACGCCGCTTCCCAGCCGCGCGCGCGTTTCCGGGTACGTCGACGGCGGCGGGGCCGCCGCCACCTACTACTTCGAGTACGGCCCGGCCGACTGCGCCGTCGGGGCTTGCGTGAGCGTGCCCGCCACGCAAGACGCGGCGGTCGCGAAAGGCATCGGCCCGGTCGCGGTCTCCCAGGTCCTCTCGGGTCTGCAGGCGTCCACGACCTACCACTACCGGCTGGTGGCGACGAACGCGGCCGGGACCACTTTCGGCCCCGACGGGACGCTGACGACTCCGAAAGCGGCGCCCGGCTCGGCCTGCGCGAACGAATCACTGCGGGTCGCACAGCAGGCGGGGTACCTGCCCGACTGCCGCGCCTACGAGCTGGTCAGCTCGTTTGCGCCGGCGGAACGCAACGGCGCCGACGTCCTGGTCAACACCGAGAGGATCCGGGCGGCGACGGGTGGCGGCGCCTTCCAGTTCTCCTCCTTCGCCGGCGCCGGCGACATCGGTGGGCTTCCGTTCACAGCCGAATACATGTCCGTACGCAACCCTGTGAGCGGCTGGGCGGTCCACGGCATCACTCCACCCGAGCCGCCGACGCCGGCCGGGTCGGTGCTGAACGAACGGGAATCCCACTACGAGGGGGAATTTGCCCCGGACCTGTCAAAAGCCGTCTTCCGCTCGACGTCGGCGCTGAACGGAGAAGGGCCGAACGTCCAGGAAATCACCAACCTCTACCTGCGCGAAGACCTGCTCTCTCCCGGCCCCGGCGCCTACCGGTTGCGGAGTGACGCATCCAGCCTGCAGAGTCCGCATCCGGTTGGGCAGACCACCGGTCCAGACACCGAACTTCCGGATATCGCCGGCGTCTCGGCCGACCTCAGCCACGTCGTCTTCGAATCGACGCGCAACCTGACCGCGAGCGCGGCGACGCTGGCCCAGGGCCCGAGGCTGTACGAGTGGGCGGACGGGGAAGTGCGGCTGGTCGGCGTGCTCCCCCTGGCCGAGGGCGGCGGTCCCACGATCTCCAAAATTGGCCAGGGAGCGAAGAACTACTCGCCCCACGCGGTCTCGACCAACGGCTCGAGGGTGATGTTCATGGTCCCACTCAGTGGCAACACCGCGACCAATGGACGCCTCTACTTGCGCGACGACCGGGAAACAGCCACAACCTCCGACGACACCACGGTCAAAATCAACGCCTCCGAGAAGACCAACGGCGGCGGTCCCGGCGGCGGCGACCCTCTGGGCGCTCAGCCCGCCACCTTCTGGAACGCGTCGGCCGACCTCTCGCAGGTCTTCTTCACCAGCACCGAGGCTCTGACCGAAGATGCTCCGACCGACGAGCCAGGCGTCTCCAAGCTCTATCGCTACGAACTGAGCGCACCGAGCGGCCACCACCTGACCCTGCTCTCGGTCGATCACAACCCCGCCGACGGGATCGCCGATGCCGCGGAAGGGGTGGCCGGGGTCTCGGACGACGGCTCCTACGTCTACTTCGTCGGCCCGAACCAGCTGGTCGCCGGCAGGCCGACCGGGAGCACGCCGCGGATCTTCGTCTGGCACGAAGGGGCCATCCACCAGGTCGCCGCGATCAACAGCGGCACCGAGCTGCAGCGAATCCTCGGCAGCACGGGCTGGAAGAACGGCGGAAAGTGGTCACGGGTTTCTCCCGACGGCAAGCACCTCCTGTTCGTCACCGAGGGGACGTCGGAACTGACTGGGTACGAACACGGGAGCACCTGTCCGACCGGCACCTCCACCCAGTGCAAAGAGGTCTACGTCTATTCCGCGGCGGACGCGGAAGGGGACGAACGCCTGCAGTGCGCGTCGTGTAACCCCAACGGTCAGAAAGCGACCAGGGATGCCGATTTCAACATCCACGACGAAGGCAGCCTGATCCTCAGCTTCGCCGCCGGCGACGCCTACCTGAACCGTGCGCTCTCGCCAGACGGGAAGTTCGTCTTCTTCACGAGCGAAGAACGGCTCTCCCCCTACGACGAAAACGAAAGCGCGGACGTATACGAGTTCGACACCACGACCGGCTTGACGCAGATGCTCTCTGGCGGCCGGCCGGATGTCGCTGCCTTCTTCCTCGACGCGTCCAGCGACGGCGACGATGTCTTCTTCGCGACGCGCGGCCAGTTGCTGGGGCGCGACGGCGATCAGAACATGGATGTTTATGACGCCCGCGTCGGCGGCGGCTTCAGCGAGCCCCCCCCAGCGGCGCCTCCCTGCGACTCGGGAGATGAGTGCCGGCCCGCGACGAGCACGCCGCCTGCCGATCTCGACCCGGCCACCGCCGCCGCCTGGGCCACCGCCGACCGGCAGCCTCCTCGCGGGCACAGGGCGAAGAAGCACAGGCGCCACCGGCGGCACAGCAAGGCGGGCAAGCGGCATGGCTAAGCGGCATGCAGTGCGCTGGGGGCTCACCCTGCTCGTCGGTTCGGTCTTGCTTGGCGCCGGCGCGACTCCGGCGCTGGGATGCGACGCGAGCAACCAGCACCAGTTCGGCCTCTCTCCGGGTTGCCTCGACCTCCGCATCGCGGACGCTCCTATCGTCGGCAATGCGGCGCCGGATTACTTCCAGGCGGGCGGGCATCCCTACGAAGTGATCTCCTCGATCATCCTGAACGCGCCTGCGGCAAGCGACCCCGTTTTCGGCGAATACTGGCCGCAGGAAGCGGTCAAGGATCTCTTCGTGCAGCTGCCGCCGGGCCTTGTCGCCGACCCGCCGGCCGTGCCTCCCTGCAGCCTGGAACAGCTGGCCGGGGCCAACGGAAACTCCAACTGCCCGGCGGACTCCCAGGTCGGAATCCTGACCGTCTTTTCTCCTGGTGTCATAAGTGGGCTTTTCTCGGCGGAAATCCCCTTCTACCGGATGATCGCCCCGCCGGGTGTCCCAGCCCGCTTCGGCTTCAACCAGTCTGGGAGCCCGGTCACATTCGAGGGCAAGATCAGCCCCGGCGGCGACGGTCAGCTCTCGATCGACCTGACGCGGATGAACGAGACCACGCCGATAGCCGGCATGAGGGTGGCCCTCTGGGGCGTCCCGGGCGATCCGGCCCACACCCCGAAGCGAGCCTGCCCGGGGCAGGTGCCGCCGACCGGGAACCCCCTCGGCGGGGTCGGGCCGGCCTGTGCGGCGACGCTGCCGCCGCGGCCTTTCCTCAGGCTGCCAACCTCGTGCGGCGTGCCGGCGAACCTCTCGGTCAAGCTCGACTCGTGGCCCCATCCCGGCAGCTTCCAGGAAGGCTCGATCCTCACCCACGCTTCTCCCGGGCTGATCGGTGATCCCACGGCGGGCGGCGCCTACCCGGCGCCGTACCCGGGCCTGGCGGCTGAACAGTGGGGATCGCCACGGGGTTTCACCGGTTGCGGGCAGACGCCTTTCAACCCCTCGCTGACGGTGGGACCGACAAGCCAGATGGCCGGCGGACCGACCGGGCTCGACATCGAGATGAAACTCCCGCAGCAGGGCCTGGACGAAGCCGGAGCGGTCTCCGAATCCGACCTCGAGGAAGCGGTGACGACGCTGCCGGCGGGGCTGTCGCTGAACCCCTCGGTCGCCAACGGCCTCACCGCCTGCACGCCGGCCCAGGCGGAGCTCGACGCGAGCGGCCTGAC
The DNA here is from genome assembly GCA_964401995.1 of uncultured Conexibacteraceae bacterium. Taxonomy (GTDB): domain Bacteria; phylum Actinomycetota; class Thermoleophilia; order Solirubrobacterales; family 70-9; genus DATCBF01. The sequence goes on from CAYOAP010000005.1 coordinate 69,314, forward strand.
CGACTGCCCCGACTCGTCGAAGCTGGGGACGGTGGAAATCGTGAGCCCACTTCTGGGCGGCCCCCTGACCGGGTCGATCTTCGATGCCGAACGAGGCCCGGGCCAGGGCGCGGCGACGCTGCCCGCCTACATCGTCGCCGGCGAAGGCGGGATGGCGATCAAGCTCTTCGCCGACGTGGCGGTCGACAAAGGCGGCCATCTGACCGCCCGTTTCGGCGAAAGCCCGCAGATCCCGATCGAACGCATCGGGCTCCACTTCTTCGGTGGCGAGCGAGCGCCCTTCGTCAACCCCGGCACCTGCGGCAGCTATGTGGCGAGCGCTCGCTTCACCCCCTGGTCGGGGACGGGCGCGGTCGATGCGAGCGACGCCTTCGCGATCACCTCGGGCGCCCATGGCGGGCCCTGCGTGAGCGACTCGCGGAACCGGCCCTTCAAGCCGGGGTTCCGGGCCGGGTCCACCAGTCCCGTCGCCGGCGCCTCCAGCGCCCTCACCATCAAATTGACCCGCGAAGACGGCGAACAGGAACTGAGCGGGCTGGAAATGTCGTTCCCACCGGGCATATCGGCCTCGCTGGGCAGCGTCCCAACCTGTCCCGATGCCGCGATCGCGGCGGCGGCAGGGCGCGAAGGCGCCGCGGAGGCGGCCGATCCAAGCTGTCCCTCGGGATCGCGGGTCGGCGCGGCGATCGCCGCCGTCGGGGCCGGCAGCGAACCCTTCTACATGAAGTCGGGCAGGGTCTACCTGGCCGGCCCTTACGAAGGCGCCGGGTTCAGCCTCGTGGTCATCCTTCCCGGCACCGCCGGCCCGATCGACCTCGGCACGATCGCGATGAGGCTGCCGCTGAAAGTCGATCCGGGCAGCGGGCGCCTGGCGATGAAAACCCAGCTCCCGTCGGCCCAGAACGGCGTCCGCCTCAACCTGCGGCAGATGACGCTGAACATCGATCGGCCGGGCTTCATCACCAATCCCACCAACTGCCGCCCGAGCTCGGTCGACGCCCTGATCGAAGGCGACGGGGGAGCGACGGCAAGCGTCTCCTCGCCGTTCCAGGTGCTCGGCTGCGCCTCGCTGCGCTTCAACCCCTCGCTGCGGATGAAGGTGCTCGGGAAGGCCTCGGCCACCAGGCACATCGGCCACCCGGCGATCAGGACCGTGCTGAAGCTGCCGGCGGGAAGCGCCAACATCAAGCGGGCCTCGATCGTCTTCCCCGACTCCGAGCAGCTGGACCCCGCCCACATTCGCAGCGTCTGCAAAGAGAGCGAATTCGCCGCCCACGCCTGCCCGAAGGACTCGATCTACGGCTACGCCAAGATCGCCACCCCGCTCTTCGACACCCCTCTGGCGGGCCCGCTCTACATGCGCTCCTCGAGCCACAAGCTGCCCGATCTGGTCGCGGCCCTGAGCGGCAAGCTCGACCTCAACCTCGAGGCCAAGATCGGCTTCGTCGACGGTCGCCTCAGCGTCGACCTCGGCTCCCTTCCCGACGTCCCGGTCTCGAAGCTGACCCTGACCACCCGCGGAGGGCGCAGGGGCCTCTTCGTCAACAACCGTAACCTCTGCGCGGCTTCCTCGGTGTCGACCGCATCACTGACTGCCCAGAACGGCAAGCTCAGCAAGCGCCAGGCGAAGCTCGAAGTGCCCTGCGGCTAGCAGCTGATTTGTCACTGGAAGTGACAAAGCGCTGAGGGCGCCATTTAAGATCGGGGCATGTGTAGAAACATCAAAACTCTCCACAACTTCGATCCCCCCGCGAATGAGGACGAGGTGCGGTCCGCGGCGCTGCAGTATGTGCGCAAGATCAGCGGCTCGACCAAGCCCTCGCAGGCGAATGCCGAGGCATTCGAGGAAGCGGTCGAGGCTGTCGCCGAGGTGTCCCGGCGCCTGCTTGACAGGCTCGTCACCTCGGCGCCGGCTAAAAACCGCGACGTTGAGGCGGCGAAAGCCCGCGCTCGTTCTGCCCAGCGCTTCGCCGCTTAGGCGGGGGCGATGCGGTCGAGCTCGGCGAGGTCCTCTGGGCTTGGCGTCCAGCTGAGGGCGGCGACGTTGGCGGCGATCTGCTCGGGCTTCGTCGCCCCGGCGATCACCGAGCCGACCGCGGGCTGAGCCGCGAGGCCGGCGATCGCGACATCGAGGACGCCGATGCCGCGCTCGGCCGCGAAGGCTTCCAGCGCCTCGACCGCAGCGAACTGCTCGTCGCTGCCGGCTGGCCCTCCCGAAGCAAGTCGGCTTCCCGCCGGGCCGGGCTCGCCGCGCCGGTACTTGCCGCTGAGCAGGCCGCTGGCGAGGGGGAAGTAAGGGAGGATCGAGACGCCGAGCCGCTCGCAGGCCGGGGCGACCTCCGCCTCGATCCCGCGCTCGAGCAGGCTGTACTGGTTCTGCAGGGTGGCAAAGCGGGCCAGGCCCTGATCGCCGGCGATCCGCTCGGCCTCTTCAAGTTCGGCGGCGCTGAAGTTGGAGCAGCCGATCGCGCCGACCAGGCCCTCTCTGACGAGCTCATCGAGCGCCGCCAGCGTCTCCGCGATCGGCGTGACCCCGTCGGGCTTGTGGTACTGGTAGAGGTCGATCCGCTCGACCCGCAGCCGCCGCAGCGAGCCCTCGATCGCCCAGCGGATGTACTCGCGGGAGCCGCGCGCGGCGTCGGGCACATCGGCGCCGTCGCTCCACCCCCAGCCAAACTTGGTCGCGATCACAAACTCGTCCCGCCGGCCCTCCAGCGCCTCGCCCATCAGCCGCTCGCTGGCCCCATCGCCGCCGTAGATGTCGGCGGTGTCGAACAGTGTCACCCCGGCATCGAGCGCCGCCCCCAGCACAGCCGCGGTGCCCTCCAGGTCAAGCCGCTTGCCGAAGTTGTTGCAGCCAAGGCCGACGACCGAGACCTCAAGCTCGGACCCGCCGAGCCGACGAGTGGGCAGATTGGTCGAGGGAGAAGGAGCGGTCATCAGCCACTTCTACCACGAGCCAGAGGCCGGCCTTGATCGCGTGCCTCGGCAGCCCCGCCAGACCGCACGCCATCCAACGCCCAGTTGCGTCAGAATCCCCCCGGATTATTTGGGAACAGCGAGCGCCCGTAGCTCAGTGGTCAACGGGACCTTCACGGGTTCCAAAGAGCGTCGGTCTTTCCAACCGAAGGTCGAGGGTTCGATTCCCTCCGGGCGCATTCCATCCCTTCCCAGGGATGCCGGGGTCTTCCCGGCCCAGAGCGGATCCCGCGGTGCGAGGCTCGCCTTAGAAGTGGGCAACGATTACGCGGCGAGGGTCGCTCTTGCTGCAGCGGGCATATCCCGTCTGAGGCCCAATGCAATTCCACCCCTCGGGTTCAGAGCCGGGGCCGCGGTCAAAGAGCTTCTTCATCACCTGGTAGGCCTGCGTGCATCCAACCGGTCCCTTGGTGACCCTGACTCGCACCTTGGTCAAGAGCCCGGGCATCTCAAATGATCCGCAACGCTTCGCGCTGGCAGTTGCGATTGGGGCGCCTCGCGCGTTGGTCGCATGGCCGCCAGTCAGGTTCAGGGCCAAGGTGAGCAAAGCTGCGACAGCCAGTGGTGTTGCGAATCGCGAGACCACCTGAGCGAGCCTAGGACATCGAGCCGGGCAGAGCAATGGAGCTCAGAGGCTAGTAAGTGGCCACAAGACAACAGATTAAAGGCTAAAAACGCTCTTAATATGTATTCTTGAGGCATGAAAGTCCTTACACGCCCGCAGGTAACCGAGCTATTTCACGTCGCTTTTCTCGAGCTGTTGTCAAAGCGCCTTGACCCGACCCGCTATGTGCTGAAGGGAGGCGCGAACCTGCGCTACTTCCTGGGCAGCGTGCGCTACTCGGAGGACATTGACCTTGATGTTGCCGGCGTGCCCGCGTGGCGTCTTGCCGAGAAGGTCGGGAGTGCCCTTTCTTCTGTCCCGATGCAGGTCTTGCTGCGCGCGTCCGGTCTGCGGGTTGCCGAGTCTTCCAACCCAAAGCACACCGAGACCACCCAGCATTGGAAGGTGGCGGTCGAGGCTCCGGGCCACTCTGAGCTGATTCGAACCAAGATTGAGTTCAGCTACCGGGAGGGCCAGGGTCAGTATCGCTTGGAGCCGATACCCGGCCAGGTGGTCGCGCCTTATGCGCTGCGCCCACCGGTTGTTCAGCACTATGTCGGTGACACTCCGCTTGAACAGAAGGCCCTTGCTCTCGCCGGGCGCTCCGAGACCCAGGCGCGCGATGTGTTCGATCTCGAGCTCTTGCTTCGACATCGCCCCTTGCCATCGGGCTCGCTTGACCCCGACGTTCTGACCGAAGCCGCCGAGCGGGCCCTGCAGCTGCCGTACGCCGCTTTTCGCGATCAGGTCCTTCCTTTCCTTGAGCCGGAGGCGGTTGAGCTTTATCAGGGCGAAGAGGCCTGGGTGCAGATGCAGACTTTCGTCGCCGAAGGGCTGGAGGCAGCACGGTGAAGCCAGTTACGGCCTACGCCGAGTTGGTGAGCATGAATCGCGCGGCCATAACAACGGGCGAGGCGGCCGCGCTCTGGCAGACCGCCCAGGGCACTGCTGGCCGGCGCCTGCGTGCGATGGAGGAGGCTGGGCTTGTCCGCCGGCTGCGTCGGGGCCTGTGGGCGCTTGATCGTAATATCGCGCCGTTCGTCGTCGCACCCTTTCTGACAGCGCCGTTTCCGGCCTATGTGTCGTTTTGGTCGGCCCTGTCTCGTCACGAGATGATCGAACAGATTCCGCGGCAGGTCTCGGTGGCGTCGCTCGATCGGACTCGGCGCATCACGACCACTATTGGGATCTACGAGGTCCACCATCTTGCCCCTGATCTCTTTGGCGGCTATGGCGGTTCCGAGGAGACCGGATACCTGGCCTCCCCAGACAAGGCTCTCTTTGACACCGTCTATGTCCGTGCGGCCACCGGTAGCCGGGCTTTCTTCCCCGAGCTCTCCCTGCCGGCGGATTTCGATCAGGCTCAGGTGAAGAAATGGGTCGGCCGAATCCAGTCCCCACGCCTGCGCACGCTTGTTTCTCGTCGGCTTCGCGAAGTGCTGGGCCAGGCATCGCGAAGCGCGACCTAGGCATCGCGCCGGCTGAAGGACAGGGGCGCCTCCGCTCAAGGAGAGTTGACTAATTCCTCGTCTTTCCAGCTGAAAACGTTTATGTTCTTAGGACGGCCTGGGATCTAACCGGGAATGCTTGATCAATCGGCTCAGCCTTGAGGAGGTGCCGATGGAAGCCAAGGGAAGTCGAGCCTCGTCCGGCACAGGTTCAACCTTCGAGCAGCTGCTCGAGGCCGCGCCCGACGCGATCGTCGGGGTCGACGACGAGGGCAAGATCATCCTCGTCAACAGCCAGACCGAGGCTCTGTTCGGCTACCGGCGCGAGGATCTGATCGGCGAGTTGATCGAGGTGCTCGTCCCCGAGCGCTTCCGCGAGAAGCACCCGGGCTTTCGCGACAGCTACTTCGCCGAGCCGCGGACCCGTCCGATGGGCGCCGGACTCGAACTTTATGGCCGTCGCCGCGACGGCAGTGAGTTTCCGGCCGAGATATCTCTCTCCTCGATCGAGACCGAGAAAGGGCGCCTGGCGACCGCCGCGATTCGCGATGTGACGATCAGCAGGGCGGCGGAAAGGAAGTTTGAGCAGTTTCTCGAGTTCGCTCCCGACGCGATCGTTGGCGTCGACAGCAGTGGGCAGATCGTGCTCGTAAATCAGCAGGCCGAGACGCTCTTCGGCTACCCGCGTGAGGAGCTGGTCGGCAAGCTGGTCGAGGCGCTTGTCCCGGAACGCTTCCGCGAGGCCCATCCGGGCCACCGGACCGGCTACTTCGTCGAGCCGCGGACGCGGCCGATGGGCGCTGGCGTCGAGCTCTACGCCGTGCGCAAGGACGGGACCGAGTTCCCGGTTGAGATCAGCCTCTCCAGCATCGAGACCCCGGATGGAATCCTCGCCACGGCCGCCGTCCGCGACATCAGCGACCGCACCGAAGGCGAGCGCGAGCGCGCCCTGCTTGAGCAGCTGAACCAGGCGCGGCGGCTGGAGAGCGTCGGCCAGCTCGCCGGCGGCATCGCCCATGACTTCAACAACATCCTCGGCGTGATCATGAACTACGCCGAGTTCGTCGCCGACGAGCTCGACGCCGATTCCCAGGCGCGCCAGGATGTGGATGAGATCCGCCGCGCCGCCGAGCGCGCCGCGGCGCTGACCCGCCAGCTCTTGATCTTCAGCCGCCGCGAGGTGGTCAAGCCGGAGCTGCTCTATCTGCGCGACGTCGTCACCGAGCTGGAGAACCTGTTGCGGCGGGCGCTGGGGGAGCGGGTCGAGCTGATCACTCGCTTCGGCGAGGATCGCTGCCCGGTCGAGGCCGATCCTGGCCAGATCGAGCAGGTCCTGGTCAACCTCGCCGTCAACGCCCGCGACGCGATGCCCGACGGGGGGCGGCTGGTAATCGAGGTCGACCGGACCGACCTCGACGAGGAGTACGCCTACATGCACCCCGACACCGAGGCCGGCACCTACGTGCGGCTGAAGGTGAGCGACACCGGCGTCGGGATGGACGAGGAGACGATCAGCAAGGCCTTCGAGCCGTTCTTCACGACCAAGGGCAAAGGCGAAGGGACCGGCCTCGGCCTCGCCACCGTCTACGGGATCGTGACCGGCGCCGGCGGCCGCATCGACATCTATTCGGAGCCGGGGATGGGGACGACGGTCAAGGTCCATCTGCCCGCCAGCGCCAAGGCGCCGCGCCAGGGAGAGGCCAAGAGCGATGAGCGCCCGGCCGGCGGCGGCGAGGTGGTGCTGGTCGTCGAGGACGAGCCCGACGTGCGGCGGATGGCCGAACGCATCCTCAGCAAAGGCGGCTACTCGGTGATCGCCACCAGCAGCGGCGACGAAGCGCTCAAGGTCTGCGGCAAGGCCGATCAGCCGATTCACCTGCTGCTGACCGACGTGATCATGCCGGGAATGCTCGGCACCGAGCTGGTCGGGCAGGTCAAGGCGCTGCGACCCGAGCTGCCGGTCATCTTCATGTCCGGCTACAGCCACGAGGTGCTGGCGCCGGGGGCGCTTGCCGAGAACGGCGGCAGCTCCTTCATCGAGAAGCCGTTCAGCGCCAGCGAGCTGTTGCGGGCGGTTCACGGCCTGCTCGACAAGGAGTCGGTCGATGACGAGCAGCGCTAGGCCGCGGATCCTCGCCACCGACGACCGGCCCGAGGTTCTGCGCCTGATAGAGCGCTCGCTCAGCGGGCAGTACGAGTGCGAGTTCGCCAATAGCGTCAAGGAGGCGCGGTCGAAGCTGGCGGCGGCTGAGTTCGAGCTCCTCCTCTGCGACATCCAGATGCCGGGCGAGTCGGGCTTGATCCTGGTCGAGGAGGCAGCCAAAGAGCTCCCCGACATGGCGATCGTCCTCGTCACCGGGGTCGATGATCCGGACGTCGCCGAGCGCACCTTCCAGCTCGGCGCCCACGGCTATCTGGTCAAGCCCTTCTGGCCCGGCCAGCTGCTGATCACGGCCGCCAACGCGCTGCGCAATCGCGACTTGGAACTGGCTCAAAGGGCCCACAACCGCGCGCTTGAGGAGCGCCTGCAGACGCTGATGGACCGGGCGCCGGTGCCGATCTACATCAAGGACGCAGAGCGCCGCTACGTGATCGCCAACCGGGTCGCCCACGAAGTGGCTGGATTGGCGCCGAACGAGCTGGTCGGGCTCACCGACAAAGACATCATGTCGCCCGCCGCCGAGCGCTACGTCGAGGTGACCGATCGCAGGATCCTCGACCAGGGCGACACCTATGAGGCGGAGGAAACGCTTGTCGTCGACGAGGAGGAGCGGACCTTTTTCACGGTCAAGTTCCCATATGTCGACGACAGCGGCGCAATCGCCGGGATCTCAGGGATATCGACCGACGTGACCGCGAAAAAGCAGGCTGAAGCCCTGCGGGCAGAGCTTTCCACGGCGCAGGCGAAGGCGATCGAGGAGCTGCGCGCCTCGCGCCAGGAGACGGTCGAACGCCTCGCCAGGGCGATCGAGATGCGCGACGAGGAGACCGGCGAGCACGTCAACCGGATGGCGTCGATCGCCGCCTACCTCGGCGCCCAGCTGGGCTTGGAGCGCGAGCGGGTGCTGCTGCTGCGGGCGGCGGCGCCGATGCACGACGTCGGCAAGATCGCCACTCCGGACGATGTCCTGCGGAAGCCAGGCGCGCTGACGCTGGAGGAGCGGCGCGAGATGGAGCGCCACACAGTGGTCGGCCACGAGATCCTCGCTGGCTCCGACAGCGAGCTGCTGCAGATGGCGGCGGTGATCGCCCTCAGCCACCACGAGCACTGGGACGGCAGCGGCTATCCGCAGGGGCTTAGCGGCGAGGAGATCCCGCTCGAGGGCCGGATCGCCGCTGTCGCCGATGTCTTCGACGCCCTGCTCAGCGACCGCTGCTACCGGCCGGCGATGAGTGTCGCCGAGGCGGTCGCGACGATCCGCGAGGGCAAGGGCACACACTTCGACCCGCAGATCGCCGATCTCCTTCTGCGCCACGTCGAGGAGGTGCTTTCCTGTCGTGGCTGACCTGACCGATGGCGCCATCGGGGCCGAGCGCCGCGGCAGCGGTGGCTGGGACAGCGTCCTCGAGACCGAGGCATATGAGGTCTCCCCGGGCGGCGAGTGGCGCTCGGAGCTGTGGCGGGTCGCCGTCACCCAGTTCAGCCAGGCCGCCAACCTGCTCAACCTCGAGGCTGATGCCCGCGCCCGCCTGCTGGAGCCGCGCCGGGCGATCGTCCTCAACTTCCCGATCCGCCGCGACAGCGGCGAGATCCAGAGCCTGACCGGCTACCGCGTCCAGCACACCTTCGCCCTCGGGCCGACCAAGGGCGGCGTCCGCTACGCGCCCGGGGTCTCGCTTGGCGAGTGCGCGGCGCTGGCGCTCTGGATGAGCCTCAAGTGCGCGCTGCTGGGCCTGCCTTTCGGCGGCGCCAAGGGCGGCGTCCGCTGCGACCCCAACCGCCTCTCGGTCGCCGAGATGGAGCGGGTGACGCGGCGCTTCGCCAGCGAACTCGTTCCCGTGATCGGCCCCGACCGCGACATCCCCGCCCCCGACATGGCCACCGGCGAGCGCGAGATGTCGTGGTTCATGGACACTTACTCTCAGCAGGTCGGCCAGCCCTCGCCGGGTGTCGTCACCGGCAAGCCGATCGTGCTCGGCGGCACCGCCGGGCGCAAGGCGGCGACCGGGCTCGGGGCGACGATCTGCGCCGAGGCGATGATGGCGCGGCTGGGCCGCGGGGTGCCGGGCTCGCGGGTCGCGATCCAGGGCTTCGGCAACGTCGGCGCCGTCATCGCCAAGGAGATGGCCGAGCGCGGCGCGAGCATCGTCGCCCTCTGCGACGTCACCGGCGGGATCGTCAACCCGGATGGGATCGATGTCGGCGAAGCGCTCGCCTGGGTCGCCGAGAACCGCTTCCTGCGCGGTTTCCCCGGGGGCGTCGAAGCGACTCGGGAGGGGATGCTGGAGGTCCCCTGCGAGATCCTGATCCCGGCGGCGCTGGAGTGCCAGATCACAGCCGAGAACGCGGGCCGCCTCGACTGCGAGCTGATCGTCGAGGCCGCCAACGGGCCGACCACGCCCGAGGCCGACGCGATCCTCGCTGAACGCGGGATCCCGATCGTGCCCGATGTGCTTGCCAACGCCGGCGGCGTCACCGTCAGCTACTTCGAGTGGGCCCAGGACCAGCAGCGCTACTCCTGGCAGGAGGAGGAGATAACGGCGCGCCTGCGCCACCACCTGGAGGCGGCGATGGAGCGGATCGCCGACGCGGCTGAGCGCTACGAGGTGCCCTGGCGCGAGGCCGGCCAGGCGGTCGCGATCGAGCGGGTCGCCGAAGCGGCGCGGCTGCGCTCGGTGTATCCGTAGGGCGACGAGCGTGAGCGCGCGGGAAGACCGGCTAGGCGTCGATCTCGGCTTCGGCCACCAAACTGGCGAGCTCGGCCGCGGCTGGCTTGAGCGGAGCAGGGTCGGCGCCGGCCTCAAGCTCGGCCTCGATCCGGCTCGCGAGCTCGCTGCCCCGGTGCAGGCCGAAGGTGCCGAGCACACCCGCCAGCTTGTGGGCGGCGACGATCGCGGCTTCCTGCCGGGCGTCGGCATCGCCATCCCCCGGCGCGGCGATGGCTTTTTCGATGGCGGCAAGCCGGCTCTCGATTTCCGGTCGCGACCGCTGCCAGATGTCAGCGAAATCGGAGCGGACCCGTTCCCTCTCAGCCATTGCCCACAGTATGAGCCGCGCTAGACGGCTCAGCCAGGAAGCGCTCGGCGTCGGCGGGATCCGAGACCGTCCCGAGCTCGGCGTGCTCGCCGCCTTCCTCGTTGTCTATCTCAGCTGGCTGGCGCTTGGCTGGATCCCTGGCGCTGACCGGAGCCTGCAGATTCTCTTTCTCGCCCCAGTCGACGCGCTCGTCATCTACTCCTGCTGGCGCGCCGCCCAGCGCTGCGCCGAGACACCCTGGCTGCGCGCCCTGTGGCTGTTGTTCATGGCTGGCTGGCTGGCTGAGCTCGGGGCCGACCTCAGCCTTGCCATTTACGACATCGTCTTCGACGACCCGACCTTCCCCTCTGTCGCCGACCTCTTCTTCCTCGCCTTCTACCCGCTGTTGCTGGCCGCTCTGCTGCAGGTGCCCACCGCTGCCGCCAGCCGTTCCCAGCGGCTGCGCCTGGCCCTTGACTGCGCCACGATCGTCGTCGGCGCGGCGGCGGTTATCTGGTACTTAGTGCTTGGCCCGACAGTCACCGAAGGGGCCCCCGCGTCACTGGCGACGGCGGTCTCGATCGCTTACCCCGTGGCCGACCTGATCCTGCTTGGGGCCCTGGGCATGGTCCTGGTCCGCCCCAGCCCCGAGGCGATCCGGATTCCGCTGCGGTGGATCGCCGTCGGCCTCGGGCTGCTGATCCTCGCTGACACGATCTATGGCTATGGGCAGCTGCATAGCAGCTATTCGCCTGGCGATCCGGTCGACTCGCTCTACGTGCTGCTGGCGGTTTTCTTCGTGCTCGCCGCGGCGGCGCAGGAGCGGCTCGGGGCCGGGGATGAGCGGACCCTCACGCCGCCGCGCTTGGAGTCGAGCCTGCGGGCGGCACGGCTGCCGCTGCTGGCGATGGTGGGTGGCTTCGGGCTCCTGCTCGCCACCCAGTGGCACGACAAGTTCTTTCCCGACCTCAGCTTGCTGCTCTTCGCGATCGCCCTCGCGGCCTTGGCAGCGATCCGCCAGTACGTTGGCCAGGCTGAGCTGATCCAGCTGCGGGGGCGGGTGCAGACGATCATCGACAGCGTCGCCGAGGGGATCATCACCTTCAGCGAGGCGGGGCGGATCATCTGGGCCAACCCGGCGGGTGAGGCCTACTTCGGGGCCGGACCCGGTGAGCTCGACAACGAGCCCGTCGACACCCTCTTCGAAGGGATCGACTGGGATGAGATGGTGCCATTGGTCGGGGTTGAAGGCACCCCCGGCCCGGTGATCGGCCAGCATCTGAAATTCACCGGCCGCCGCCGCGACAGCTCGACCTTCCCGGCCGAAATCGTGGTCACCGAAGCGGTGCTCGACGGCGAGCGGGTCCTGATCTCGATCGGCCAGGACGTCAGCGAGCGAGTTGAGTCCGAGGCGGCGCTGAAGGAGAGCGAGCGCCGCTTCCACGGGATCTTCGACAACGCCGGGATTGGCATCGCCTTTAGCCAGTTCGAGGACGGCGCGCCGCGGATCGCCGAAGTCAACGAGGCCTTCACACGGATGACGGGCTACCCGGCGGAGGAGCTGCGGGGCGACGACTTCTCGCTGATCACCCACCCCGATGACATTGGCGATCTGGTCGAGATCGGGGCGGCGGTGGCGGCTGGCGAGGATTCGATCGCCCGTGAGCCCCGCTGCCGGCGCAAGGACGGCTCGACCTTCTGGGCTTTGCTGACCGTCTCGATCCTGCGCGACGGCTCGGGCGCCCCCCGCTTCGCGATCGGGATGCTGGCCGATATGACCGCGCGCAAAGAAGCCGAGCGGGTCAAGGACGAGTTCGTCTCCGTCGTCGGCCACGAGCTGCGGACGCCGCTGACCTCGATCCGCGGCTCGCTTGGGCTGCTCGAGGGAGGGGTGATGGGCGAGCTGCCCGCCGAGGCCAGCCACATGCTTGCCACCGCCGTCTCCAACACCGACCGCCTGGTGCGGCTGATCAACGACATCCTTGACATCGAGCGGATCGACTCCGGCCGCGCCGGGGTCGATCTGGCACCAACAGCGGCGACCGAGCTCGTCGGGCAGTCGGTCCAGGCGCTCGACGCGGTCGCGGCCGAGGCCGGGGTGGAGATCCGGACCGAGGTCGAGCCGCTCACGGTCGCCGCTGACGCCGACCGCATAGTCCAGGCGCTGACCAATCTGATCGGCAACGCGATCAAGTTCTCCCAGCGGGGTGGGGCGGTCACCGTCGGGGTCGCGGGAGACGGCGGCCACGCCCTTTTCTCAGTCCGCGACCAGGGACGCGGCATTCCGCTTGGCCAGCTCGACTCGATCTTCGAGCGCTTCAGCCAGGTCGACGCCTCCGACGCCCGCGAGAAGGGCGGCACCGGGCTCGGGCTGGCGATCTCGCGCAGCATCGTTGAGCACCATGGCGGCCGGATCTGGGCCGAGAGCGTCGAGGGCGAGGGCGCCAGCTTCTTCTTCACGCTGTCGTCAAACGGGGCGTCGCAGTGAGCCGCCGCCTGCTCTTGGTCGACGATGACGACTCGATCCGCGAGATCGCCCAGATCAGCCTCGAACGGGTCGGCGGCTGGGAGGTGGTCGCCGCCGCCAGCGGTGGCGAGGCGATCGAGATCGTCGCAGCCGGCGGCGTCTTCGACGCAGTTGTGCTCGACGTGATGATGCCGGGCATCGACGGGCCGACCACCCTGAGCCGGCTGCGCGGGCCGCTGCCGTCAGCCGTGCCGGCGATCTTCCTCACCGCCAAGCTGCAGCCCGCCGACCGGGCCCGTTTGCAGGCGCTGGGCGCGGCGGGCGTGATCGCGAAGCCGTTCGACCCAATGGCGCTGCCGATGGAGATCGACCGCATCCTCGAGGAGCAGGGATGACATCGCCGGGCGTTCTCAGCGGCGTGAAGGTGCTGGTCATCGACGACGACCCGATCGTCCGCGAGTTGGTCGAGCGTGTGCTCGGGAGCTGGGGGGTGGCGGTGATCGGGGCCGCCGACGGCGCCGAGGGGCTGCGCCTTGTCTTCTCCAAGCGCCCCGACCTTGTCGTCCTCGACATCGACCTGCCGAGCATGGACGGCTGGCAGCTGCTGGGCCGGATCCGCGAGCTGGGGGAGATGCCGATCCTGATGCTGACGGCGAAGGGCCAGGAGCTGGACAAGGTCCGGGCGCTGCGCGGCGGCGCCGACGACTACCTGACCAAGCCCTTTGGCCGCGAGGAGCTGCCGGCGCGGGTCGAGGCGCTGATCCGGCGAGCCAGGAGGTCGAAGCCGGAGGAAGTCGAGCGGCTGAGCCAGGTTTACGCCGACGGCCGGCTCAGCGTTGATCACGAGCAGCGCCTGGTCCGCCTCGGCGAGGAGGAGCTGCGGTTGACGCCGCTTGAGTTCCGCCTGCTCGCCGCCTTCGTCCGCCACCCCGGCCAGGTGCTCAGCTCCGACCAGCTGATCGAGATCGCCTGGCGCGACCCTCTGGTCCAGCCCGAGCAGGTCAAGCTCTACGTCAGCCGCCTGCGTCGCAAGCTCGGCGAGGCCGAGGCGATCGAGACCGTGCGCGGCTTCGGTTACCGCTACCGGCCGCCTGCCGCCGGCTGACTCAGAAGTCGCGGTCGCTGACGCCCGTCTCGGTGACCGGGGAGGTCGAGCAGGGGTTGCCGGCGAGGTCGGTCGCGAGCGATGAAGGTGTCCAGACCATCTGCGCCAGAGCCGTCGACGTCTGCAGCGAGCCGCTGCCGGAGACGATCGACCCGACGGTCACGGTCAGGGTCGAGGCGGTCCCGCCGGCGACGGCCCGAGTCGAGGCGGCGAGTGTTGCCTGGAAGGCCACCGTCTTGTTCGACTTGACGAAGCCACCGTGCAGGTTGACGCTGCCGAGGGCGATCGGCTTGGCGCCGGAAGAGTCGGTTGAGAAGGAGACAGTGTCGCCGGAGCTGCCGGTCCCGACCAGGTTTCCGTCCCGCAGCCGCATATAGATCGGGGTCGCGGCGCTGCCGCTCCAGCCGGCGACGATCGAGGCCGGGCTCATCAGCTCGCTGTAGTAAAGGGAGATCGAGTCGCCTGCTTCGATCTTGCCTGCGCTGCCGCCGCTGCGGTTTGCGGTCTGCACGTCGGTGCCGCGGATCGCGGTGTTGTCGACCTGGCGGGCGGCGACCGTGGCCGAGGTGTACTGGGCGCCGACCGCGGTGGTCATCTGCGCTCGCAGGTCGTAGCTGCCGTCGGCCACTGTGGCGGTGTCGAAGACGCAGCTATAGGGGGAGGTGGTGACGCGGCAGATTTCGCTCCAGCTGTTTTTCCCGGCCGGCGAGCGCTGGATCGTGACCGAGGCGACGCCAGCAGAGGAGGAGGCATTGGCCGTCAGGCCTACCTTGCCGTGCAGGTAGGCGCCCGGGTCTTCAAGTGAGATCGAGTTAACGGTGTTGTCGATCTTGCGCCCGCCGACGATCGAGGAGACCTTGCTGTTGCCGGCGATGTCGGTGGCGACCGCGCGGAAGTCGTATGAGCCTTCGGCGACGGTGCGGGTGTCGAAGCGGCAGGAGTAGGGGAGGGCCGCGATCGTGCAGATTTCGCTCCAGCTGTTTTTCCCGGCCGGCGAGCGCTGGATCGTGACCGAGGCGACGCCGGAGTCTTCGTCGCTGGCTTCCGCGCTGAGGGTGACGACGCCGCTCAGCGTCGCCCCGGGGTCGACCATCGTCACCGAGGGTTCGCGGTTGTCGACCTGGACTTCGATAGCGGCGCTCGTCGTGGTAAACCCGGCGCCGTCGGTGGCGACAGCGCGGAAGTCGTAGTAGTCGTTGGCGAGCCTGGTCGTGTCGAGGCCGCAGCTATACGGCGCCGTGGCCACCGTGCAGATGTCGGTCCAGGTTTCTGTCCCCGCCAGGGCGCGCTGAACCTTGACCGAGACGACGCCGGTGCCATAGGCATCGCTGGCGCTTGTGGTCAGGGTGACGCTGCCGCGGATCGCGGCGCCGGGGTCGGCGAGGGCCACGACTGGCGGCACCCAGTCGGCGGCGCTGGAGACCTGGGTCTGGCGGTTGGCCGAGGCTGCGCTGAAGTTGGCCCCGGAGAGGGCGCTGCCGGAGGTGAGCAGGGCGACGAGCAGCGACGCCGCCAGCAGCAGGCGGCTGGCGGGAAAGCCAGGTGTCCGGCGGCGTCGCCTCATCAGAGGTTTTCGGGCGCCGTTTCCGCTTCGTATTCGCGCAGCTCTTCGTCCCGCGCGTCGCGGATAAAGCCGGCGATCACCGAGATCGCGATCAGCAGGGCGGGGATGCCGATCAAGAGCATCCGCACCCAGCGGATCTCAAGCGCGGCGAAGGCATATCCCAGGTAGGGGACGTGGCCGACGACCTTGGCCTGGGTCGGCTGGTCGAGGGTGAAGCTCCAGGGGTCGGGGGCGTTGTTGGCGTCGCCCTTGGTGTGGAAGAGGCGTTCGCCGCCGCGGGCCTTCTTGATCGAGGCGATCCGGTGGGTGACGAACGGGGTCGAGTCGGCCTTGGCCGGGGGTGTGTAGGTGATCACGTCACCGACCCGGAGGCTGGCGACCGGGACCGCTTCGTCGAAGACGACCGAGCCGCGGTCGATCGTGCCGGTCATCGAGCCGCCGACGATCACGTAGTGCTGGAGGCCGAGCGCGGCCGGGATGATGGTTGCGGCGCCGAGGGCGAGGCAGACGGCGGCGATCGCTGTGATCGCCACCGTCCGCAGTGCCTTCAGGGCCGTCAATGGGTGGGTGTCGCGTCCCATTCGTAATCCGCTTTCGCGACCTTGCCCTGGTCGCTGTTGGGGGAGCCTTCGGCGAACGTCGTGGTGAAGCGGTAGGTGCGGGCTTCGCCGGCGGCGTAGCTGCCGAGCGCGATGCCCCCGGCCGGGACCTTGCCGATGTCGCCGCTGTAGATGTCGGTCGTTTTCGACCCGGTCACGTCTTCGATCTTCAGCGTCATGTCGCCGGCGCCGAAGCCGTTGGAGGCGCTGGACTCGGCGAGCTTGAAGCTGCCGGCCAGCGACCCGGTGTTGGTGATCGTGACCTCGCCGCTGCGCACGTCGCCGGGCTTGAGGTTCGAGCCGGTGACGATGGCGACGCCGCTCTTCGAGTTGGACTGGACCAGCGTGCCCGAGCTGAACGTGTTGGCCGGGTTGGCGCTGTGGGAGCTGAAGTCAGCTCCCGAGCCGACCGCCACCGCCGTCGCCATCAGAGCGGTGAGGATGGCGGCGAGCGAACGGCGTGGATTGCGGGTGAGAAAGCGCATCTGGGTGCTCCTTCTTGAGTGATTGGGGTTGGTCCAATCACTCTGCGGGGCGGCCGAATCGATCCGGCTGGCCTGCCGGTATCGATCGCGTATCTAGACCCACTCGTAGGCCGCGCCGGCCTCGCCGGCGCGGTCGGCGGCCGGGGAGTCGACCGCGAGGACGACGATGAAGCGGTAGGTCCGGGATTCGCTCGGCGCGAAGCTGCCAAGGTCGATGCCCTCGGCGGGCAGGCCGCCAATGTCTCCGCGGTAGACCGAGACCAGATCCTCACCGCTGATGTCGTCGATCACCATCGTCAGGCTGCCGGGGGCGAAGCTGTTGGAGGCGTCGACCTCGAAGAGCTTGAACCGGGCGGCAAAGGGGCTGAGATTGGCGACCGTGACTTTGCCGCTGCGAATGCCGAAGCGGCGGAGGTCGGCGCCGGTGTAGATCGCGACGCCGTTCTCGGAGTTCGCGGTGACCAGTGCGCCGGAGCTGTGGATATTGCGGAGGGTGGGGCGGGAGGGAGGCATGACGCCACCATCGCCCCGCCAGGGAGCAGTTCCGGGTGCCCTTGGGTGTCAGCCCGGTATCAATGGCTGTGGCCCCTGACCGTGCGCCAGGAGTCCCAGGTGATCCTGAGGATGACGGCCGTGATCGCGAGGCCGATCAGCGGGTCGGCAATTGGCAGGCCGAGCGCGACGACGACTGCGGTGGCGATCACGGCCAGGCTGACATAGGAGTCGGCGCGGGCATGGTTGCCGTCAGCGATCAGAGCCGGACTGTCGAGGCGGTTGCCGGCGCGGGTGCGGATCTGAGCGGCGATCCAGTTGCCGCCAAATCCGATCAGCCCGGCGGCAGCCAGGGCAAGAAGGTGGGTGGGCGCCTGCGGATGGATCAGCCGCGAAATGGCCTCGACCCCGGCAACGCAGGCGGAGGCAAAGATCGTGGCGACGACGAACAGGCCCGCCCAGCGCTCGGCCCGAGCCGAGCGAAGCAGGAAGGCGGCGCCGAGCGGGATCGCGGTGCTGGCGTCACCAAAGTTGTGGATCAGGTCGGCGAGCAGGGCGACGCTGCCGCTGGCGATGAAGATGGTGAGCTGGGCGCCAGCGGCCAGCGCCAGGACGGCCAGGGATAGGCCAACCGCCCGCACTCCCTCGCGCGAGCGTTTGATGCTCTCGTCCACCAGGCCGTGTGAGTGCCCATGGCCGTCGTGGGAATGGTGGTCATGGGCGTGGGTCACCCGCGAGCAGCCCTTCTAGTGCCGCGCCAGCTCTAGAAGCAGCCGCCACTCGGTGACGGCCATGAGCAGCGTCCGCCAGACCCCGAGCTGGCGGGCAAGCTCGATCGTGTCGGTCGATCCCCAGTCCTCGGCGATCAAGCCGTCCTCGAAACGGCTGAGCGTGTTCCCGGTAAGCGTGACCGCTCTGCCCCGGTTGGTGCCGGTCAAGGTCCAATGCGTCGCCACGTAGTCGCCCTCCGACACAGTTTTGTCGACGGCAATTTTCAGGTCTGCGAACAGCCGCCTGTAGAGGGCGACCGATTCCCTGGCGCCGTCGAAGCCGTGGAACTCCATCGCGTTGACGTGATCGTGAAAGTCCGGGCGGTAGAACTCCTCCATCCGGTCGAGCCCACCGGGGCAGACAACTTCGATCGCCTCTTTCGCCTGCTCGGCATTCGATGGCATCGAGAAAGCCTAGAGCGCCTTCCTAAGCAAGCTTGGGCAGTATCTTCGACGGTCGATGAGGACCGAACCTGGTTCGTGCTGCGGTCCCTCGCGGGCCGACTCCCTTCCAGCTGGAGTCGCCGCGGAGGGTGGCGGCCTGGCGCCAGAGCCACTGGCTGCGGATTCAAGGCGCATCTCGAAGCTGCCGGAGATAGTGTCGCTGGACGGAGGCGTCTTCCTGATGGGCGCCGAAGGCCCGGACTGCGTCCCCGGCGATCGCGAGGGGCCGGTTCGCGAGGTCGAGGTCAGCCCTTTCTCTATCGACCCTTGCGCCGTCTCGAACCGCCGGTTCGCGACGTTCGCCGATGCGACCGGTTACCTGACGGACGCCGAGCGCTACGGCTGGTCGTTCGTCTTCGGCGGCCTGCTCCCGGACGAGTTCCCGGACACCCGCGGCGCCATCCAGGCGCCGTGGTGGCGGCAGGTCTACGGCGCCTGGTGGCGCCACCCCGAGGGGCCGCATTCTTCGATCGACGACCGCCTCGACCATCCGGTCGTCCATGTCTCCTGGCGCGATGCCGAGGCCTTCTGTGGCTGGAGCGGCGCGAGGCTGCCGACCGAGGCCGAGTGGGAGTACGCCGCCCGCGGCGGCCTGGTCCAGAAGCGCTTTCCCTGGGGCGATGAGCGGGAGCCGGACGGCGAGCACCGGATGAACGTCTGGCAGGGCGTCTTCCCATCACAGAACACACTCGAGGACGGGTTCCTCGGCACCTGTCCGGTCGATGCCTTCCCCGCCAACGGCTACGGCCTTCACAACACGAGCGGGAACGTCTGGGAATGGTGCGACGACCTTTTCGACGCCGATGGCGCCGGGTCGTCCCAGCCGGCCAATCCCGCGGGGGCGGAGGCGCGTGCCACTCGCGGGGGCTCCTACCTCTGCCACGACTCGTATTGCAACCGCTACCGGGTCGCGGCTCGAAGCTCCAACACCGCGGACACCTCGACCGGCAACACCGGGTTTCGGTGCGCCCGAGATACCGAGCCGGGCGTACGTCCCGGCTAGAGTTGGCTCGCCGAGGCGAAGCCACTACCGGGGAGCGAAATTGAGCAGCGAGAACGATCGGACCAAGCGCGACGTCCTGCCGATCCCCGATCAGCCCTACGAGGGCCTGATCACCTACGACGCGAAGGATCCCGACACCGCCTTTCCTCCGATCGAGCCGCTGCGCCCGCCCGCAAAGGCCCCCAACGTCCTCGTCGTCCTGCTCGACGACGTCGGCTTCGCGGCTTCCAGCGCCTTCGGCGGCCCCTGCCAGACCCCGACCGCCGAGGCCCTCGCCGGCGAGGGGCTCAAGTACACGCGCTTCCACACCACGGCGCTCTGTTCCCCCACCCGCGCCGCCCTGCTCAGCGGCCGCAACCACCACTCGGTGGGGATGGGCGGTATCACCGAGATCGCCACTTCGGCACCGGGCTACACCTCGATCCGTCCCAACACCGCGGCGCCCTTGGCCGAGACGCTGAAGCTGAACGGCTTCTCGACCTCGCAGTTCGGCAAGTGCCATGAGGTCCCGGTCTGGGAGACCAGCTCAATGGGCCCCTTCGACAGCTGGCCATCCGGCGGCGGAGGCTTCGAGCACTTCTACGGCTTCGTCGCCGGTGAGACCAACCAGTACTACCCGGCGCTGTACGAGGGGACGACGCCGGTGGAGCCCGACCGCACCCCTGAGGAGGGCTACCACCTGACCGAGGATCTGGCCGACCGGGCGATCGGGTGGGTCCGCGAGCAGAAGTCGCTGACGCCGGACAAGCCCTTCTTCATGTACTTCGCGCCGGGCGCCACCCACGCGCCGCACCACGCCCCGGTGGAGTGGTCGGACAAATACAAGGGCCGCTTCGACGCCGGCTGGGACGCGCTGCGCGAAGAGACGCTCGTGCGCCAGAAGGAGCTGGGCGTCGTGCCCGAGGACGCAGTCCTGACCGAGCGCCCGGAGGAGATCCCGGCCTGGGATCAGATGCCCGAGGAGCTGCGGCCGGTGCTGGCGCGGCAGATGGAGGTCTATGCGGGCTTCATGGAGCACACCGACCACCACGTCGGCCGGCTGATCGACTCGATCCGCGACCTGGGCGTCCTCGAGGACACGCTCGTCTACTACGTGATCGGCGACAACGGGGCCTCCGCCGAGGGCACCGTCAACGGCACCTTCAACGAGTCCTTCACCTTCAACGCCGCCAACGCGCTGGAGACGCCGGAGATGCTGGCGGCGAAGATCGACGAGCTGGGGACCCCATCGGCCAACAACCACTACGCGGTCGGCTGGGCGCACGCGATGGACACGCCCTACAAATGGACCAAGCAGGTCGGCTCCCACTGGGGCGGGACGCGCAACGGCACCATCGTCCACTGGCCCGCCGGGATCGAGGCCAAGGGCGAGATCCGCAACCAGTTCAGCCACGTGATCGACATCGCCGCGACGGTTCTCGATGCCGCCGGGCTGCCGCACCCCACCTTCGTGCACGGCGTCCAGCAGATGCCGCTGCACGGCAAGAGCATGCTGCCGAGCTTCGCCGACGCCGAGGCGCCCGAGCACCGCGAGACCCAGTACTTCGAGATGTTTGTCAACCGCGGCGTCTACCACCAGGGCTGGACCGCGGCGACCCGGCACAGCGTCCCGTGGCTGGTCGGGGCCGAGCTGCCGGCGCTCGACGACGACGTCTGGGAGCTCTACGAACCGGGCGACTGGACCCAGGCCAATGACGTCTCCGCCGAGAACCCCGAGAAGCTGCACGAGCTGCAGCGGCTGTTCCTGATCGAGGCGGTCAGGTACGGAGTGCTGCCGCTCGACGATCGCCGGGTCGAGCGCTTCGAACCCCGCATCGCCGGGCGGCCGACGCTGGTCGAGGGCAACTCGCAGATCCTCTACGGCGGCATGAAGCGGATCACGGAAAACTCGATGATCGTCATCAAGAACCGCTCCCACTCGGTCACCGCGCAGATCGTCGTCCCCGAGGGTGGGGCGGAGGGCGTGATCATCGCCCAGGGCGGCGCCTTCGGCGGCTGGAGCCTGTACCTCAAGGACGGGCGGCCGACCTATTGCTACAACCTGCTCGGCGTTCAGCAGTTCAAAGTTTCAAGCGGCGAGCCGCTGGCCGCCGGCGAGCGCCAGGTGCGGATGGAGTTCGCCTACGACGGCGGTGGCCTCGGCAAAGGCGGCGGCGTCACCCTCTATGTAGACGGGGCCAAGGTCGGCGAGGGCCGGGTCGAGGCGACGATGCCGCTGATCTTCTCCGGCGACGAGACGACCGACCTCGGCACCGACACCGGGACTCCCGTCAGCGACGACTATGTCTCAGCCGATTGCGCCTTCACCGGCAAGATCGAGTGGGTGCAGGTCGACGTTGACGAGGCTGCTGAGGACCCCGACCACCTGATCTCACCGGAGGAGCGCATGCGGGTCGCGATGGCCCGCCAGTAGGTTCGATCCCTCCGGGCGCAATCTGGTTCTTACTCGGCAGGGACGAGCGTGGCCCGAAGGGCGCTTCCGGTGAGGGGCACGTCTTCTCGCCCAGGCATGTCGATGCTCAGGTCTCCACTCCAGCGCTGGCCGGCCTCCCTGCTGCGTTTGAACAGGCCGCTGCCGGAAAAAGGCGCCGGAGGGCTGAGCGTGGCGGTCTGAAGGCGCTGGTCGTAACGGAAAGCGCTCGCTGGCATCCGTATGGCTGCCTCTCTACTGATCGAGATTCCACTTCGATATTCGGATACATGGACGTAGAACAGTGCTGGCGCGTTGGGCCGGCTCTTGATCGCCGTGAGTTCTGGGCCGAGCTGTGGATTGCGGATATGCAGTTCCGCGCCGGGGAGAGAGGGTCCACTGCCGCCCCCGCCTCCAACGCTGCCGCAGAGCACGCTGAGCCAGAAGTCGATGTTGCCCGGAGCGCTCGTGGCGTCTACTTCGGTATAGCCCTCCTCGCCGTGGAAGTCGATCTTTCCTTCGTAGTAGCCGGAGTCAAATGACACGGGCTTTCCGCCCCCGCAGGGGGGGCGGACGGTCGTCGGCTGGCCCGACGGGTGGAACGTGACCGCGATTTCCCCGAGTTCGCCGAGGCTGGCCTGAATCGAGGTTTCGGTGACCGTCGCGGGGGCCGAATAGCTGACTCCCTCGTGTTTTCCGCTGACAAAGATCTCGACTGCTCCGGGTCTTCCCGCCCGGGGCGGCGCGCTCACGACGAGAAAGGAATAGCCGTTGCTGGCCTGCAATCGAAATGAGCCTGGAATCGGAAGGGCCTTGCTCTCAGTCGCTTCAAATCCGGCCGCCGTCGAGGCGCGGGCGAGGCTCGTCTGGAGGCTGGGTGCAACGATCCCGCAGGCCAGCAATGTGGCAAGCATGGCTGC
Source organism: uncultured Conexibacteraceae bacterium (assembly GCA_964401995.1). Classification (GTDB taxonomy): domain Bacteria; phylum Actinomycetota; class Thermoleophilia; order Solirubrobacterales; family 70-9; genus DATCBF01. The sequence goes on from CAYOAP010000005.1 coordinate 91,780, forward strand.
GCGCAGCTGCCCTGCGGCCCCCGCCTCAGCCATGTCGAGACCCGTGTGCCCGCACGAGGATGGGATCCGGGTAGCTGCTGCCGACAGCGAAGCTGCGTTCCGGTCCGTACCAGAGGACCTCGAGTTCGAGCCGTTCGCCGTCGCGGAAGTAGGTGTGTCTGTTCCTGTGATCAAAGAACGTCCCTGGGATCCGAACCCTGAACTTCGCGGCGCCACGGGCGTTCGTCTTCGCTCCTCGGCGCGCCGCTGCCCCGCAGCTTTCTCCACAGATCGCGGTCGGGAAGAAGTCGACCTCGGTTCTGCCCTTGCCGGGAAAGCCCCTGACTCGAATGGTCTCGAAGTGACCGACTCGAAGGTGGCCGTCGGTGAGGACCCTGGCTTCCGGTTCTTCTGCCGGGGCGCTGACGCTGTGATCGGTGGCGCCAGCCTGGGTGGGGGAGAGGCAGCAGGACAGCGCGACCAACGCGATCGAAAGGTAGCGCCCCCGCCTCATCGGGCGAGCTTATATAAAAACAACGTCGGTCTATAAGGCCGGACGCGGGGGTAATATCTCGTCGATGCGGGGGCGCTCAATCCTGGTGCTTGTTGCCATCGGTGCGCTTTTCACCTTTGTCCCCTCAGCCGCTGCCAGATGCATCGAAAGGCACAGCGTCCCGATCGCCAGCGGGACGAGCCCAGGCGGGTCGCCCTGGACGGTGGCAGGGACGATCGGCAATAACGGCAGCTGCCGCGAGTGGCTCTTCGGGATGGAGTTCGAACTTCCAGGTGTCGGGAATTGGGGTTGGGTAACTGGTATCCCGCCTGGCGGGCATCTCTCCCAGGACTTCACGATGGAGGCCTCCGACCACCTCCAGGAAGACGGCTCGGAGCGCGTCTTCAGCGGGACCGTCGGCGGCAACGTGGCGAAAGTCATCGCCACCTTGAGCAACGGAAAGCACCTGGCAATCCGGCCCAAGTCGCCTTCTGCGCAGCTGCGTCGCCACGTCGTCTGGCTGCGGAACGTCCGCTACTTCGTCCAGTACTACCTTCCTGAAGGCTTCGTCACCACCGTTTCGCTGCTCAGCCCATCGGGCCAGTTGCTTTACCGGACGACAAGCGCGGAAGGCTTCTTCTGAGGCGTCGTCTGCGTCTGATGGCTGAATCGTGACGAACACCTACGGCGCCCCGCGCCCAGCCCACCGGCTGGTGATCGCGACCTTTGGGCTCTATCGTCGCTATCCGCTGCTCTTCCTGATCCTTGCGGCGGGGGTGATCGTGCCCTACCAGGCGATCGTTTTCGCCTTCACTGGCGCAGGCCCCCTGGCGCAGGGGTCGCTCGGGTTCGGCACCGGGACTCTCTTGACTGTGGTCGATTGGGTCCTTATCGGTCCCTTGATCTCCGCCCTGCACGTCCACGCGGTTGCCGAGGCAGGCGCTGGCCGCGAACCACAGCTCGGACCTGTCTCCCGCCGCGGGCTGAGTGTCCTGCCGGTCGTCGCCGCGGCATCGATCATCTCCGGACTCGCGATCGGGCTAGGCCTTGTGGCGCTGGTCGTCCCGGGGATCATCTTGATCCTCCGGTGGAACGTCGTCGCCCAGGAGGCGGCGATCGAGCACGAAGGCTGGCTGCCTGCGTTGCGCCGCAGCGCTCAGCTGACCGCGGGGCACTATGGCCACATCTTTGTCTTCGGCATCTACGTCGGCGTGATCGTGGTGGCGCCCGCGCTTCTGGTCGGCCTTGCTTTTGGGCACGACTCCACCACCGCGGCATCCTTTTCGGTCGGAGTGATCGTCGCGATCCTCACCCGCTCCTTCGGCGCCCTGGGGGCGGCGCTCCTTTACTTCGATCTCCGCGGGCGCCTTGAATCCTCGGCAGCAGCGGCGCCTGCTGGGGATGCCGGGCCCTCCGGAGGCTCCTCATCAATGGTCAGGCAGTCGTGGGATCCGAGGGGCTACTCCGACCAGGACCGGCCTAACGGTTGGTACATCGACCTCGAGACGCCCACGCGCATGCGCTACTGGGGCCAGGGCGAGCCGCCCGGTTGGGGTGCCGACACGCGCACCCCGCGCAAGATCCGACGGGAGTGGCGGGAGAAACACGAAGGCGGGTCGGAGGCCGAATAGACGTTGGCAATACGCCTCCGCTCTGAGAGAGTTGAGTTTGGACTTACCGACGAGGCGAAGGGAACACTCCTATGAGCTTCAGACGAAAGTGGCAGGCCAAGGTGTCGGCCACTGCGTGCGCCGCGATGCTGTGCCTGCTCGTCCTCGCCTGCGGCGCCTCCGGGGCCAAGGCGGAAGGCATCGTGCCGGTCGAAGGCGGCTGGGTGGCGACCACCTCGGCCGGCCTGCCGGTCAGCTTCGAAGTCAAGGGAGGCAATGTCCTCAACGCCCACTTCCGCTTCAAGTGGGGCTTTTGCGGCACCTATGAATCGCACCTCCCCAACACCGACCCGATCGACGCCAACGGCCACTGGAGCTTCGAAGATTCGAGAGGGCAGACGATCGAAGCCACTTTCGTCGCCCCGGACCGGGCCGAAGGCACGGTGGTCGCGGTCGAACGCGAGCTGCCGGGCTGTCCTCGCACGCAGGCCACCTTCGTCGCCGCGCCCGGCGAAGTGCCGCCGCACGTTAAGCCTCAGGTGTTCGCGGTGCAGAACGCGAACACCGGCCACATCGCCAAGCGTCCGAGTGAAATCGTCCTCGGCAAGCACGGCGCCCTCTCTTTCTATGACCTCAAGTGGCGGAGCTTCGGCGGTCGCAAGGCGTATGCGGCCGGGAGGGCCGAGATCCGCAAAGGCAAGCGGAAATGGAACCCGCGGGCCTCGGTGCGGCTCGGCTTCCTGGTCGAAGACGGCCCCGACAGACGGATCTACTCGATCCTCCGCTACGTCCTGCATGGATCCGTTCCCCCCGGCTTCGATCGCCACGGCTTTCGGGTGGTGGGCTACTAGCTTTCCGCTTCAAGTGGGACTCCCATAGCATCGCCTCCTCGTGGAGCGGATCAAGCAATGGGTCGTGGTGATGTTCGAGAACCGCTCGTTCGACTCGTTGCTGGGGCATCTGCCGCACATCGACGCCGCTGACGGGCTTCGCGGCCGTGAGATCGAGCTGGCCTATCCGGGCGGCACGGTGCCGGTCTTGCCGACGGCCGCGCCGCATGAGCCGCTGCCCGACCCGGGCGAGGGGTTCGGCAACGTCAACGTCCAGCTCTTCGGCGCCTACGAGCCGGCCTCGAACCTGGGCCGTGCCGCCTACCCGCTCTTCCCCGATTTCATGGAGGCTCCCTTCAATGCTCCCGCCGAGCCGCGGGCGCCGGGCATGGATGGCTTCGCGCTCGACTTCTACGGCAACTTCCGCTGGGAGAAGGAGCGTGAGCCGACGGCTGAGGAGATGCTGACGATCGGCCGCGTCTTCGAGCCGCGGACCGCGCCGGTGATCAACACCCTGGCGCAGGAGTACGCGGTCTTCACCCGCTGGTTTTGCGAGGCGCCTACCTGCACCTTCCCCAATCGCTCCTTCTACCACGGCGCGACCAGCCTCGGGAAGCTCGACAACGAGGCGATCCTCAATTACGCCTGGGACCAGGAGATGCCGAACCTGTTCGAGTTGCTCGCCGACAAAGGGGTGCCCTGGCGGGTCTATTACGACCACTCTCAGGTTGTCGCCGACTGCGCGATCAACGTCGCTGGCCTGCGCCACATCGAGATGTGGAAGACGCATTCGGTCGATCGCGAGCAGTTCTTCACCGACGCCGCCGCCGGCACGCTGCCCGCCTACTCATGGGTCGAGCCGAAGTTGATGTTCGGCGAGCTTGACGACTACCACCCGCCGACCGACATCCGCGCCGGCGAGCAGCTGCTGGCGCGGATCTACGACGCGGTGCGGCAGTCGCCGCAGTGGGAGTCGACGGCGCTGCTGGTCCTCTTCGATGAGCACGGGGGCTGCTACGACCATGTGCCGCCGCCCGCGGCGCCGATCCCCGACGACTCTCCCGGCGAGCAGGGCTTCGCCTTCGATCGCTTCGGCGTCCGCGTGCCGGCGATCGTCGTCTCCCCATACACCCAGCGCGGCACCGTGATCTCCGACACCTTTCACACGACTTCGGTCCTGCGCACGCTGCGCGATCGCTTCGACCTCGGCCCGGCGCTGACCCGCCGCGACGCGGCGGCGCCCTCGCTTGAGGTCGCCTTCAACCAGGCCGAGCCCCGCATCGACAGGCCCACGGTCGAGGCGCTCGCGGTTCCGACCCAGCCACCGCCGACCCCAGAGGAGAAGCGGGAGGCCTTCGGCGACGCGCCCGATGCGGGGCTGCTGCTGGCCAAGCGCAAGGAGCACGCCAGGGAGTACGTCTCACAGCTAGGGGAGGCGACTCTGCGCAACGCTGCCCGCCTCGTCGATCACGACCTCGACGACCTGCCAGCCACGGCGTCGGGCGCGCGTGGCTGGCTCGGCCGCCATTTCGGCGCCGGGGGCTCTCGGGCCAGCTGATCCCCCGCGTATTTCGGGGATGCCCTGCTCGCGTTGATGGATGGACGCCGGGGGCAACCGCCCCGCCAGGCCGCGGCGCCTGAGTGCCGGGTCAGGCCGTCGCGGCGGCGCTGGGCACGAGCGGGACGCGGACGCCTTCGCCGTGGGGCTCCAACTCGCCGCTGTGCTTGAGGCGGTTGATCGTCGCCGAGACGACGGTGCGCTTGAGGCCAGTCTTCTCGGCGATCTCGGGAGCGCTGATGCCGGGGCTGGCCAAGACCGCCTTGATGATCTTCTGCTTGTTTGCCCCCTGGGGCGCGCGTCCATCGCGTCCAGGCTTCGTTCCCCTGCGGCCGCGGCGCAACAGTGGCTCGGCCGGGGCGCTGCCCGTCAGCGCCGAGCTGGGGATTTCGGCGCCGGGCGTGTCGAGGAGGGTGAGGATTCCCTGTAGCTGCTCAAACTCGGCAATTGCCGGGCGTAGCTCGCGGATACGCGCCTCGACGGTGCTTCGGATCTGCTCGACTGCCGGACTCATCAGTGCTCAGCGCAAGTATGAGGCATGAGTCGGAAGAATGCTTCAAGAGTTCACCAGATAAACACAGGGAAACCACTGCCGTTCTTTCGACACCGTCGAATTTGCGGAAGCAGCTATCGCAGGGCGGCGCGAGCCCGTGCCTGCGCCGCCCGCTCGCAGGCGGGGCCGACGACGCCGAGGCTGCAATCGAACGTTGCCCTGCCAAGCGCACGACGGGTGTTGTCAAGCGGCACGATCCGGGCCGGGAGCGGCGTCGCGACAGCGTCTGAGGAGTCGTCGAAGCGGGCCACGAACCAGCGCTCGCCTTTGGGAACCCCGGCCTGCACCGCGGATTCGTGATCGACAACGGGATGCGTGGCTGCCAGAACTCTCATTTCGCCGACGGTGATCCCGACCTTTGACACCTCTGGGCCGGCCAAGCCGATCACGAACCTGTGGCCCGGGCCCGGGAAGCTCGTCACCAGTATTTCTCCGTCGCCGGCGACCGTTCCGCATTCGCTGGTCATGTCTCCCTTCGTCGAGAAGAGCAGGCAGAGCCATCCCTCGTGGCGATAGCCGGAGAGCCGCCATCCTTCGGCCATGCCGCGGCCGAGCGGCGCCGGTGCGGTGTCGGCCTTGCGCGCGCCGCCTCCGCTGCTGAAATGGGCGGCGAACGCCACCCCGCCGACGAGACAGAGCAGGACCAGCACGATCGTCGCCCGCCGGGCGATGCGGCGAGCCTGTCGTTCCCGTCGCCCTCCGGCGACGGCAGGGCTTGGCAGCCGCGCCCGTCCTTCGCCATGGCGCAGCTCGGCCGCGACCAGCGCCCGGTACTCGACTTCGAGCTCGTCGAGGATCGGCAGATCTGGGTCGCCGATAGTCATCTGAAGGGTCCTTCTTCGCGGTTGAAGTCGCGCTCCAGCATTCCGCGCAGGTCCCGCATCGCCCGCGTCACCCGCGTCCGCGTTCCCGAGGCGGTGATCCCGAGCCGCTCGGCGATCTCGTCGTAGGAGAGGCCCTCGATCACGCGCAAGCGGACCGCGTCGCGTTGGTCGGCCGGCAGCCGGTCCAGGCTTCGGTTCACCGCTTCGCGCAAGCGTTCGGAGCCGGCCAGCTCCTCGATCCGTTCGATCTCGTGGTCGCTGAGGGCTCGTCGCTCGCGGCCGAGGCGCTGCGCTCCTTGGCGCGCAGTCTGGTCGCGCCGTTCCCAGTCGCGCAGGACGCTCTGGGCGATCCGCCAGAGCCAGCCCGAGAGCTCGCTCTCGGTGCTGCCGCGGAACTGCAGGCGCCGCTCCAGCGCCTTGGTGAAGGTGTCCGCCATCAGATCGGTGGCGAGCTCTGGGTCCTGGACGCGACGCTGGAAGTGGGTGAGCAACGCCTTCGCGTGACGTTGGTAGAGGCGGGTGAGCGCCTCATACCCGACCGTCATCGGGCAGGATGTAGGCGGGAGGAGCGCCGCCCCGCCCAGCATTGCCTCACGTCTCCGTGCTCGGACGCGCCTCGCGCTCCAGCAGCGGGATCTCGCCCATCTCGATCGGCTCGACCGTGGAGAGGACCGCGTCCAGCGCCAGGCCGGAGAGGGTCTCGTGCTCCATCAGCGCGTTGGCCGCCTCCTGGACCGCGGGCCAGTTGGCGCGGAGCACGTGGATCGCGCGCGTCTTTGCCTCCTCGACCATCCGCTCGGTCTCTTCGTCGATCACGTCGAGGGTGTGGGGGCCGACCGAGCCGAGGTCCTGCAGCGAGGCGCCGAGGAAGACCTCGCCGCCCGCCTCGCCGATCGTGACCGAGCCGAGCCGAGGGCTCATCCCGTAGCTGGTCACCATCTGGCGCGCCAGTTTGGTCGCCGCGTGCAGGTCGTCCATCGCGCCGGTCGATCCCTCGCCGAACTCCGTCCACTCGGCGGCGGTGCCGGCGAGGATCGCGACCAGGTGGCGCTCGAGGTCGGACTGGACGTGCATAACGGCGTCGCGGTCAGTCAGCATGTGCGCTGCGGTGCCGAGCTGGCGGCCGCGGGCGACGATCGAGAGCTTCTGGGCGCTGACGACCTGGCCGATCGAGCGGGTCGCCACGGCGTGGCCCGACTCGTGGATCGCGATCGTCCAGCGCTCGGCCTCGGTCAGCACATGCGACTTCTTCGCCGGCCCGGCGACGACGCGGTCGATCGCCTCCTCCAGCGTCTTCTGGTCGATCTCGGAAAAACCCTCGCGCACGCTCAGCAGCGCCGCCTCGTTGACGAGGTTGGCGAGCTCGGCCCCGGAGAAGCCCGGGCAGAGCTTGGCGATCTCGCTGAGGTCGACGTCCGGAGCGAAGGTGCGCCCTTTGGCGTGCAGCTCGAGGATTTCGTAGCGGCCGTGGGCGTCCGGCACGTCGATCACGACCTGGCGGTCGAAGCGGCCGGGGCGGAGCAGGGCGGGATCGAGGATGTCGGGCCGGTTGGTCGCGCCCATGACGACGACGCCGGCATCGCCGCCGAAGCCGTCCATCTCGACCAGGAGCTGGTTCAGCGTCTGCTCGCGCTCGTCATTGCCCTGGCCGACCCCGGCGCCGCGCTTGCGCCCAGCGGCGTCGAGCTCGTCGATGAAGACGATCGCCGGCGCCATCTTGCGGGCTTTGGCGAAGAGGTCGCGGATCCGGGCCGCGCCGACTCCAACCAGCGACTCGACGAACTCGGCTCCGGAGGCGCTGAAGAAGGCGGCGTCGGCCTCGCCGGCGGTGGCGCGGGCCAGCAGCGTCTTGCCGGTCCCGGGAGGGCCGACCAGGAGCACGCCCTTCGGCGCCGCGGCGCCCATCGCCAGGTATTTGGTCGGATCGTCGAGGAAGTCGCGGATCTCGCGCAGCTCGGCCAGCGCTTCGCCGGCGCCGGCGACCGAGTCGAAGGTGATCGGCGCCTTCTCACCCTTCTTGCGGCGTTTGCCTTTGCCGCGGAACCCAGAGAAGGCGCCGATGCCGCCGGAGTCGCCGCTCGACTGCCGCATGAAGAAGGCGAAGAGGCAGACCAGCAGCAGGATCGGGACCAGGAACTGGATCACGATCGCCCGCGCCGGCTTGTTTGCCTGGGGGTTGATCTGGACCCGGGCGCCGCCCTTGGTCAGGGTGCGGAAGATCTCCAGCGTCGCCGCGTCGGAGGAGGGGTAGTCGGCGTAGAGCTCGATCCCGGTGTCGGTGGCAGCGACGATCTGGGCGTCGTAGTCGAGCAGGGTCGCGGTGCGCAGGCGCTGGGCGTCGCCAAGCCTGGTCAGCGTCGAGAGCGGCACCTTCTGCCCTTCGCCCTGGGGCCCGAGTGAGCCGAGCAGGGAGAAGAAGATGATCACCAGCGCGATCGAGGCGGCCAGCAGGAAGGTGGAGAGAGGGTCCTTGCGCAGGAACCGCCAGATCGGCTGCAGCAGCTCCCCCGCGCGGCTGGCGAACTCCCGGAAGGGAGACGATTTGCTGCGGCTCGATGCGAGACGGGGGTTCGACACAGGCGGGCGCCTCCTCAGGCTGGGCGGGTCAAAGGCAAGTGGAGAACGATTTCTGTTTTCGAGCCCGGCCGTGTAAACAGACTGATAACGCTCGGTGTTTAGCGGCTCTCGACCAGCTGAGAGAGGCGCTCAAGCCGGGCGGCCTGGTCGGACCAGCCGCGCAGCAACGCCGTCAGCTGCCGTCCCTGGGCAACCAACGGGTCGCGGCCTTCGCGGCGCAAGGCCCGGTGCCAGCTTGTGTCGCGAGAAAGCGTCCCGATCCAGCTGCTCGATGCGGCGAGGCTTTCCGGCGCCGCGCTTGGCGCCGACACCAGCGCAACCCAATCGCGAGGGGTTGGGCCGGCGTCGTGGGGCCAGGGAATCGTCCGCAGCTGGCCGCTGCGCGCCTCGCCCCGGACGGCGCCACGGCTGGCCATCACCATGTTCGCCTCCCCGATCTCCGCCCCCTGGACGGCGTCTGCGGCAGAGGGGAAGACGCTGAAGCGAGTGTGTCCGCTGACCCCGACGTGGGCGACCAGGGCTGCGAGCTGCACCCGCGACCAGGTGTCGTCGGCGATTGCGACCAGCCTGTCCCAGGGCGTCGTTCGCATCGCCGCCAGCAGCGAAGGCCCGCTGTCGACTGTTGAGCCGGCCGGGACACCGAGCGCCAGCGGGCTGGATGCAAGCGCGCCGACCGGCTCGGCTCTGGCCAGCAGCGCCTGGGCGACGGCCGCCTGCTCGGAGGCGCCAGGGACGAGGCGGTCGGCGCGGTCATGGGCAAGGTCGGCGAGGGTCGCGCCGGTGACGACGAGCAGGTTGGCGCCGTCTGAACCCGACCGCCGCGCGAGGAAGTCGGCGACCGCCTGGGAGGTGCCGCCGTCGAGGCTCTTGACGACCGTCGTGTGCCCGGCCAGCTCCAGGCTCGCGGCGGCCTGCTGGGCGACGGTCCCGGCGTCGCCTCCGGCCTCGGCGCCGACCACCCAGAGCGTCAACTGGGCAGGCCGCACAGCGGCGGATCCGCTCGAAGCCACAAACGGGGAGCGGACGAAGTCGGCGACCACGTAGCCGCAGAGCAGGACGAGCAGCGCCAGCCACAAAGTCCGTCCAAGCGTCGACTCCCGCCGCATTGCTCAAGATTAAGCAGGCATCGACTTTTCCAGGTAGCCCAGTCGTGAACGGCCGCTTACAGACTCAAGAAAGAGCCTTTGTTGCAATGTGTTTACTCAGAGTTTCCTTTATGTTCACATTCTGACCCTATGGAGCGATGAGGATGACCAACCGTGTCCCGCGGATGGGCCGCGGGGAAATCAAATCCATAGGAGGAACCATGTTTGGTTTCAAGGAGAAGTCGGGCAGGACGGGCCTTCGCGCCGCGGTCCTGGCCGGTGCCACAGTTGGCGCGATCGCGCTTGGCGGCCTCGGCGCGAGCAGCGCTAGCGCCTGCAGCACCGCAGTCCATGGCGAGGGTTCTTCGCTGCAGAAAACAGCGCAGATCAGCGTCTGGAATCCAAAATTCGGAGAAACGGCGGAAGGCTGCGCGGTCACCTACACCTCGAGCGGCAGCGGCGCCGGGCTGAAAGCGTGGGGGGCCAACGGAGGGACGTTCAACAATGCAACCGACCAGTTCATTGGCACCGACGACGCTCCGTTCGGCCCAGCGGGCACAGCGGGCACGCAGCTCAACGAAATGACGGGCGCGATCGGCTCCAATGTGGCGGTGGTCCCGGTCACCCAGACCGCGATCGCGATCATGGCTCATCCGCCGACGGGCTGCACCGTGCTCTTCATCACACCTGCAGAGCTCGAGAAGATACTCAGCGGTGAAATCACCTCCTGGGATCAGCTGGCAAATATCGTCGAAATACCAAAAGGTGCATGTAAAGCCCCGATCACTCGCGTTGTCCGCAAAGACGGATCCGGCACGAGCTACCAGCTCAAGCACTTCCTCGACACGGTCCGGACGGCGGGCAGCGGCGGCGCATTGCCCTGCATCGGCGGTTCGTGGGCAGGATTGCAGCCGAACAGTGGCACGCCAAACCCGAACACGACCTGGCCTGAAGGCTGTGGGTTGAGCAGTGTTGAAAAGGTCGAAGGAGGCGGCGGACTGGCGACTTTCGTCAACGCGAACGAAGGGACGATCGGCTACGCGGCCCTGCCCGACGCAGAGGCGAAAGCGTCAACGTGGGTGGAGGAAGTCGACAACGGCGTTGAACCGGTCTCCCCGGCTGCCGGCGGTAATGCCAACTGCGCCGGAGCGTCGTATGGCGAATTGCCGGTAGGCGCCGAAAATGCCGACTGGTCGCAGGTCTACGGGTCAAATCCCGAAGTGGGGGGCACGACCTACCCGATCTGCACGCTCACGTGGGATGTCGCGGCGGTGAACTCCACCGCGGTATTTAGCGCAGGGACCGCAGCATCGGTCAAGGGGTACCTCACCTATGTGATCGCCGAAGCCGGTGGTCAGGCGGATGTCAGCGGCAATTTCTACGCCGCGCTGCCAGGGGAAGTCGCAGAAGCAGCTGAAGCAGCTGTGGCGACGATTCACTAGCGGTTGAGAAGTCGGCTTTGAGTAGAGCCGGCAATAGCTAGGCCTTCGGGCCGGCGCGAGGGGCGGTCGGGCGATTTGCAGCCCGGGCCGCCCCTCGGTGCGTTTAAAGGGTGGTCACAAAGAGTTCTCTTTATGTTCACATCCTTGCGAGACAAAGTCGCCAGCATCACCGCCATCCACGGCCGCTGCGACAAGCAAGGAGACGCATGAGTTTCGGGAAGTCGTTTGGAAGACTGATTGCTATGCCTCGCGCGATGGCGATCGTGCTGGCAATGGCTGTGACCGCGACGACCATCGCCATCGCGGCTGCATCTGGCGCCGGCGCCGACGCCTTCGGGCAGCTCTCCTCCTGGGGCAAATACCCCGAACCGGTTCCAACCGCGGCCGAATTCTCGGCCTTCAACCGGCCCTATCGGCCGACCGCCTTCGGCGTCGATCCGGTTGACGACAGCGTCTATCTGCTCGATTCCAACGGTGAACAGAGCGTCTACCGCCTGCAGAAGTTCTCCGCGACGGGAACGTTGCTGGCTGCGACGACTATTCCCCGGCCCCAGGAAAGCGGCACCAATCGTCCGAACCTCAACGGCATCGCTGTCGATCACGCGTCGGGCCGCATCTACCTCCTGCAGAGCCTGAAGGGCTATGACGCTGCACACGCGACCCTGGAAGCAGCTCAGAAGATCGTCGTCTACTCGACCGACGACAGGACCGACAAAGACGGCAACCCGATCACAGAAGGCGTCGGTGTCCTTCATGCCCCGGCCGATCTGCCCTCGGGGACGCTGGCGCTTCCCCTGCCCTCAGAAGTCGAATCCTCCCTTGACACTCCGGCGGCTCTGGCGCTCGACCCAACCACGCACGATCTGCTCATCCTCGCCAAGAAGGCAAGCCCCGAACGTGTGGTCGTCGCCCGCTTTCATGCGGACGGCACGCCGGTCACACCACGCTTTGAAGACACAGAAGGCAAGGTGAGCCTCGCCACGCCCTCCGAGTCCGGGCTGATCGTCTCCCCGGTCAATGGGAGCGTCTACTTCTCGGTCAGCTCCACCAATCAGAAACTCGGCAACGGCCTGAATGGGGGCGGGATTTTCAAACTGCCTACGCCGCTGACGCCCAACGGGGTTGAAAAACTCACCAGCATTGTCGGCACCAAAAGCGCCGGCGCCGGTGGGACCGCAGCGGTGGTGGGGAACCCCGGGCCGCAGCTTGCCATTTCGCCAGACGGCGGCACCCTTTACTTCACCGAGACGCTCAAGGCTGGCACCAATACGGTTGTGGGCAACTACCTCGTGCGGGGCGTCTCGGCATCGGATGGAGCGACCGAGGTGGTCTACGGCGGTGTTCTCGGCACGGCCGAAACAGACGGCAGCTGTCAGATCACCTTCTTTAACTCACCCCTTGTCGCCGACAACACCGGAGCACTGTTCGCGCTCGATCGTGGCAACTCGCTCGCCACGAAACCAAACTTCGGCGACCATGTGCTGAAGTTTGGCGCTGGCGGCGAAGGTTGCCCGGCGCCGAGCGCGTCGTTCAAAGTTGGAGGCTCCTCCGAAGTCTCGGTGATCGTGCAGAAAGGGAGCGCGGTTGGCCTCGATGCCTCTGGATCCGATTTGCGCTCCGCCACGTTTTCGCCGACGGAATTGAAATGGACGGCGAGCGGCCCGGAACCGTTGAGCAAATCGGTAACCGGGACACCGGCTGAAACGACCTTGAGCCACCGCTTCCTCAAAGCCGGTTCCTACGTGGTCGATTTGAGGATGAAAGTGACGCCCACCACCCAGGGCTACGGTGAAATATTCGCGGCGCCGACGAAAACGGTGGTAGTCAAAGGCGCCACGCCCACCGCCGTGTTCTCGCCCTCGACATCCACTCCGGCGGCGGGAGCTGCGGTGAGCTTCGATGCAGGCGCTTCCGAAGATCCGACCGGCGGAGAATGTCTCGAAGCGACAGGCTGCAGCTCAAGCAAAGGCTCCGACAAGCTGAACGGCTCTGGAGTGCCAAATGGCCTCAAAACCTATCGCTGGGATTTCGGAGACGGGACGGTTGAAAGCACCTCCAGCCCAACGATCGAACATGCCTTTGCCAACGCCACCGGCTCTGCGATCGATCGGGCCGTGTCTTTGACCGTCACCAGTAACGACGAAGTCGTCAGCTCCCCGGTCAGCCACATCGTCTCCGTGCAGGCGGAAGGCCCTGGCGCCCCGGCCGTGACCGGCGTCAGCCCGTCCCACGGCCCCGCCGCCGGCGGGACCTCGGTCACGGTCACCGGCGCCAACTTGTCCGGCGCCACCGAAGTCAAGTTCGGCGCCAGCGCCGCCACCGCCGTCAGCGTCGTCAACGCGACCACCCTGACCGCCACCAGCCCCGCCGGGGCCGCCGGCTCGACCGTCGACGTCACCGCCACCACCCCCGGCGGCACCTCGGCCGCGAGCGGCGCCGACCACTACGCCTACGACGTCCCCGCCCCGGCCGTCACCGGCGTCAGCCCGTCCCACGGCCCCGCCGCCGGCGGGACCTCGGTCACGGTCA
>CAYOAP010000005.1:105359-203191 GCA_964401995.1 uncultured Conexibacteraceae bacterium
CCGGCGGCACCTCGGCCGCGAGCGGCGCCGACCACTACGCCTACGACGTCCCCGCGCACACTCTCGCTGTCGTCAAAGCCGGAACGGGCTCAGGCGCGATTACCTGCAATGGCGGTGCTTGCGCTCCCAGTTACAGCGCGGGCACCGCCCTGACCTTGGTCGCGTCGGCGAGTTCCGGCTCGACCTTCACAGGCTGGTCCGGCGGCGGCTGCTCCGGCGCCGGCGCTTGCGCGGTGACCTTGAATGCCGACACCACCCTGACGGCTACCTTCAATTCCAATCCGCCTCCGGCAACCTGCGCCACCGATCCGGCGCTCTGCCCCCCGCCTCATGAAGAAAGCAAGCCCACCAAGCCCCCCGTCAAGTGCAAGAAGGGCTTTAAGAAGCTGGTGGCTCACGGCAAGGCCAAGTGCGTAAAAGTGAAGAAACACGGCAAGAAAGCGCACGAGAGCCGTAGCTACGGTCGCCTCTTTCTGATGTCGACAAGCTGGAACTGGCGGGTGCCTTAAAGCGTTTGCGCAGATTGCCACGGCTTCGGTTGAGAGTTTTCATTATGTTCACATCTCGGCGACCTGCAAAGGGAAACATCGCCAGGTGTCCGAAGGCGGCAAACTCGGAGTAGCGCGTCGGCGCCGCCATATTCGCCCTGTCCGCCTGATCGCGACGGTGGCGGCGATTGTTGGCTCCTGCGCATATGGGGTTCCCACCGCGCAGGCGATCGTCGGCTCCCCGGTGACCGTCGACGGGCCCTCCTCCGACATCCTCGATTTCGGCGGCGTGGCGATAGCTCCCGACGGGACCGGTGGCCTTGTCTACGTCAAATCCGTCGCGGGTGTTCCGCATGTGTTTGCCTGCCGCTACAGCGAAGGCCATTGGAGCCCGCCGATCCGAGTCGACGCCGACCAGCCCTTCGATGCGAGCTCGCCTCGCATCGCGGCCGGGGAACATGGCCGGCTTCTCGTCGTCTGGGTGACTCAGGTGGCAACGGTCCACTCGCAGATCCAGCGCGGGCTGTTTTCGGCTTCACTGGGCCCGGGCGCCGCATCGTTTGGCCCCGCGCTGCTCGTCGACCCAAATGTGGGCGACGGGACCGGCATCGCTCCCTCCCTCGCCGGGACTGAACCCGGCCGGGCGATCGTCGCCTACCGGGTGGTCACCGAGGACTTTGCCAACCCGTTGGGGACCACCGCTGTACAGCTTCGCTCCGGCGACGTCATGGCCGATATAAGGCTGGCCCGGCTCAGCGCCGATCGCTGGTCGCGAATCGGGGCGATCAATCGCAACCCCGCTGCTTCGATGCGCCCGCCGGGGCCGGCCAACGGCCCCGAGGTCGGCATTGGCGCCGACGGCAACGCCGTCGTCGCCTGGCAGGAGCCGGATCAGGGCGGGACGGCGCGGATCTGGATGCGGCGGGTGTTCGGCACGGTCTTGGGCTCGGTCTTGGAGGCGAGCCCGACCAGCTGGGGTGGAAAGCCGGTCACGGACGACTCCGATGCCTTTTCTCTCGACGTCACCGATCTCGGCCAGGCACGGGTGGCGATGCGGGTTGGGGGCGGCCCCGGCACGGCGTTGGGCGGCCCGAGGATTTTCCTCAACACCCTGCCGCCTGGCTTCTCGCTGACGGCAGGCGCCCTCGCCGGCGCGGTGATCGCCGACGGCTCGGGCGCTGTGCCCCTGCCGGGGGCCCTCGGCACCCCCAGCATCGCCGCCAACGACCACGGCGCCGACCAGGGGTCGGCCCGCCTCGCCTTTAGCTCTGGCGGCGCGATCCGGCAGGCGGGGGTCGACGACAGCGGCAAGGTCATCGCCTTAGCGGGGCCGTCCGGGCCAGGAGCGGCCGCCGGCGCCCCCGCCTTGGCGGCGGTCAGCCCTGAAGGCGGCGGTATCGCGGCCTGGCCCTCCTCTGACGCCCAGGGCCGACCCGTGGTCGCCGTGCGCCAGGACTTTGCCTCCGGCTTCGCGCAGACGGGGCTGATTTCGGGCGCCCAGTCGGGCCCGGTCTCAGAGCTGTCGGTCGGCCGCGCCGACAGCGGCGACGCGTTGTTCGCTTTTCGCCAGGGCGAAGCCGGCCACTTCGAGGTCGTCGCCGAGAGGGTCAGCACGCCCCCGGCCGAATTCTCCATCCACCGCCCTTCAGGTTGGGTGCGCCCTCCGCGGGCGAAGCTTCGCTGGGACGTTGCGCCGAGCGCGACCGGCGGGCTTACCTACGCTCTTGTGCTTGACGGTCGAGTGGCGAAGAGCGGACTGGTGCGCCGCCGCTTCACCCCCGCGCCTGGCCTGCTCGGCGACGGCATCCGCCGCGTCCAGATCCTGGCGACGGACGCGCTCGGCGAGCAGACCCTCAGCCGCTCGGCGAAGCTGCGGATCGACGCGCGGCCTCCGAGCGCGATTCTCGCGCCGGCCGAGCGGCGGGGCAGCGGGCGCTCCGGCGCCGCTCGTCGCGGGGTGCGTTCGCGCCTGGTCGTGGTGCGGCTGCGCGATCCCGAGTCGGGCGTGCGCGCGGCCAGTTGCTCGTTCGGGGACGGGACTCCGCCGGTCCGGGGCCGAGCCGTCTGTCGGCATATCTATGCGCGGGCCGGGCGCTATGCGATCGTCGTCCGCGCCGGCGACAAGGTCGGCAACCACACCGTGCGGCGGCTGGCGGTCAGGGTCCGATGAGGGATTTGCGCAAGACCGCGATCGGCGTGCTGGTTGCCCTTTGCCTCGCCGGCCTTGACGTGGCTCCGGCTCAGGCCGAGCTGGGGCCGATCCAGCTCGTCTCCAAGAGCGCGACCGAGCAGGCGGACTCGGCTACAGAACCGGCAATCTCCGCCGACGGGCGCTTCGTCGTCTTCCAGGCCACGATAGGCGGGCTGAAAGGCGTCTTTCGCAAGGAACTCGAGACGGGGTCGTTGAGGGCGGTGGTCGCTGGAGACGCCTATGCCCCGGGGGCCACGGGCGCCGACGCAAAGGCCCCCTCGATCTCCGCCGACGGACGCTACGTCAGCTTCACCACCAGCTCGCGACTCGACCCGACGAATGACCTCCAGGCGACGTCGAGCGACGTCTACGTCGCCGACATGGGCGCCTCGCCGCCCAGTTATGAGCTGGCCTCTGCCATTGACGGATCCCAGCATGGCCTCACCTACACGGGCAGCGGCGGCGCGGTGGCTTCGGGACGGGTCTCGCTCAGCGGCAACGGGCGCAAGGTCGTCTTCGTCACCACTGCAGCTGCAAATCTGACCGGCGCGGCGGGCGGGACGCCGAAAGGGCAGGTTGTCCTGCGCGACCTCGACGCACAGCGGACGACGATTGTCAGTCAGACGATGTCATCGCTTGGCGGCGCCCCGCAGCCGGTTCCCGGCGGCGCCGTCAGCTCTCCAGCGGGCGCGGCGTTGAGCGCCGACGGCACCACGGTCGCCTGGCTCGGCGTTCACCTGCCGGCCCAGGTCCCCCTGCTCTCAGACGAGGCGCAGGCGATTACCCGGGAAGACAACGGCGGCTTCACTCCCTACGACGAGCCGCTCTGGCGTCGCGTCGCCGACGGGCCTGCCGCGCCGACCCGGCGGATCATCGGCGGTGGCGACCCCCTGGCGCCCGGCTGCCCGCCCGGCGGGACCCTCGCGGTTGTCGCCTGCCAGGGCCCCTTTCTCGAAATGACGAAGACGCTGGGGGGAGGCTGCGAAAGCCAGACCGGCTGGTTCAACAGGGATCTGCCGGCCGCCGATCATGTGCCGCAGCTGAGCGCCGACGGCCGCACGGTGGCGTTGATCGGCGAGCAGCCCGATGGATTCGCAAATGTCTTTGCGGTCGACATGGACAGCGGATTGAGCCGTCTCCAGGCGCTGCGGCAGCTGACCCGAGAGGTGCCGCTTCAGAACGCGAATTCTTGCGTCGTCAGCTCCTCATCGGAAAGCATCGCGATCGCCGGCGATGTTCTCGATCTGGCGATCTCCCCCGACGGCGGGCGGATCGCCTTTGTCACTGCCCGGCAGCAGTTTCCCCTGGCCCCCCCGAACTTGATCGGGAGCGCTCCCTCGGCGCTGGGGCTCACAGAGCTGTACCGGATCGACCTCGGCAGCGAGACGCTGGAGCGAATCACCGGCGGGCCGAACGGCACGCCGTCGCTACGCCAGGGAGGCGGTCCCGGCGCCGCCGGCGCCTTCTCCCCGTCGTTTGGCGCCGATGGCCACACGCTTGCCTTCGCCTCGCAGGCGTCGAATCTGGTCGGCGGCGACGCCAATGGCGAAAGTGACGTGTTCGTCGTCTCTGACGAGAGTTTCCTCGACCTGCCGGGCAGCGCAAGCGTCTCGGCGCCGCCGCCTCCTCTGCGGCTCAAGCCCAGGTGGCGATTGGCGGTGAGCGCCATCTCGCAGGCGGACGGCAGCCTGCGCCTTGCGGCTGTGGTTCCCGGAGCAGGGACTCTGCGGGCGCGAGCCGGCGCCGCCGTCGGTCCTCGCCTTCGGATGCGCTCTGTCGCGGCTGCCCGCGGCCACGCCTCTGCCGACGGGCCGCTGGCGCTTGAGTTGAATCCGGCGCCCCGGTTTCGACGCCTGTCCCACTCCAAGGCGGGAATTGACGCGACCTTGCACGTCTTCTTCTCCGGCCCCGGCGGCAAGCCGCTGAAAGACACGCTTGAAGTTCGCTTCCACGCGAGCGGCGGGAAGCACGGAAAAGGCACTCGATGAGGCGAGCGATCGCGCTCATCGTTTTCGCCGCGGTCCTGTCGTCTCTGGCTGCGCCCCGCGCCCGCGCTGCCGGCTGGCACTCGGAGCAGCCGGTTGCGGCAGGGATCGGCGTGCCGGCATCGCTCGGCCCGGTTGGTGACATTGCCTGTTGGGCCACGAATCGCTGTCTGTTGATCACCCAGGGCAACGACGCGATGCCGGCGGGGCTCTACGCCTATGACGGCAGCGGCTGGCATCTCTACTCGACCGTCTGCGGCGGCCACGAAGGGCAGATCGCCTGGGCGGGCCCGGACGAGTTCTGGACCGTCTCCGACCAGCAGAAGGGGCAGGAACTGACGGGAGGAGGGGTCACCGAAAAACAGCTCTACCACCGCTCGCTCTGTCATTTCAAGGACGGGCAGGTGATCGCTTCCTACGCAGAGCCGATCGGCGCCTCGACTTCCTACGAACCGATCAACGCCGCCGCCTGCGATGGGCCCAACGACTGCTGGTTCGGTGGCGAACGCCTTCCCGGCACCAACAATGTCGGCGCCTTCCACTTGCACTGGGACGGGCAGTCCCTGAGCGCGATCCCGTCGCTGAGCGAGTTCGAAGAACCCGCACTTGGCGATCCGGGGCGAAGTGTCAAGGATCTCGCTTTCGACCAGGGGCGTCTCTACGAGAGCGTGCAGGTTCAGCAGGGCGATCTTGCCCCGAATGAGTCCTCGCAGCCATCGTTTTTGCACGAAGTCGTCGAGGGCAGCTCAAATCCATTCGTCCCCCTCTTCACAACGGGGCCGCTCGAATACGGAGCGGGCGCGCAGGCCAGCGAACTCGGCGCCTTCCGCTTCGCCGAGGGCGGTGGGCAGCTCTGGGCCGTCGCCGGGGCGATCGGCAGCAAAGCGAAGGTGACCGCGCTCCATCTCGAACTCGGCGGCTTTACCCAGATTCCGATCAAAGTCCCGGGCCCCTTCAACACGGCTGACAGCGTCGCGGGAGTCGCCGCCGAACCGGGGGCCGACGATGTCTGGGTCTCGTTCAAGCACAGCGGCGACGGGGTGATGCCGGCGGCGCGGTTGGCCCGGATTCACATCGATGGCGCCGCCGATGGAGAAGTGCAGCTGCCGAGCAGCGAAGACGGCATCGGCCGCAAGGGCTCTGCCGGGCCGATCGCCTGCCCCGGGACCGAACAGTGCTGGATGGCAACTGAAAAAGGCTGGCTTTTTCACCTTGGTGGGTCGCTTCTCCAGGACAGCGATCCGGCGATGCACCAGCTGATCACCTACCGCCCGCCCGATGACGGCCTGCCGGCCCTCCCCCCGGACGAACTTCCTGTTGACGACTCCGGCGCCGAACCCTCGGCCGACCAGGCGCCGTTGCCGTTGGAAGAGGGATTCCCGCACCAGCATCGAGCCCGCGCCTTGGTGACCGGAGTTCATCAGAGCCTGATCCACGGCACGATCTTGGAGCTGACCTTCACCTTGCGGGCCAAGGCTCATGTGCGGCTGCGGGCCAAGCGCCGCAGGAAAGTGGTCGCCCAGACCCCGCGCCACACGATGGCCAGGGGCCGCCGCCACCTGCGCCTGCGCCTCGATCCCAAGAGCTGGCCGACCAGCCTCGACCTGCAGGCCCACGCGATTGTGAAGTCCAGCGCGCAGCATGCTGCGGCAAGGGCAATGTTGCGGGCGCTGGCGGTTCCGGTGGCGATGCGCGACGGTGGAGCTGTCACCGATTCGGTCGGGTCGCCTCTCCCTGCGGCCGCGACCGCGGCCGCTTCGCCCTCTGCCCAGCTGGCGCTCGACGCTCCGAAGGGAGTGCGCCTGCTGGGGGCCTCGCCGTTAGAGGCGCCGGGTGAGGTTTGGGGAGTGAAGGAAAAAAGCATCTACCGCTACACCGACGCCGACGGCTGGCAGCCGGTGGCAGCCCCGATCGGCGATGGCGTCATCACCGGCGCCCTCTCCGGCCGCGTGACAGCGGCCGGCGGGGTCGCCGCCGCCGCCCAGGCCGGCTCGGCCCAGAGCCTCGTCCTGCGCGACCCCGGCGGGCCGTTTCGCGCCGCCCCCAGCCCGGCGGCCCAGCTGCTGGCGGGCGAGTCCCTCTTCGCGAGCAGCGGCAGCCCCCGGGCGCTCCTGGCAGCGACCGACGAGCCGGGCGCCCGCACCGGCGCCTTTGTCGTCCCCGCCGTCACCGGCTCGGCCGTGCAGACCTCAATCCTCCACTTCGATGGCGGCTCTTGGTCGCGGGAATCGATCTGCCTCGGCGCCTGGGCCTCGCCCGCCTGCCAGGCGCCGGCCGCGGGCTTCAAGGCCCTGGCGATAGACGCCGGCGATCCCGGCAACGCCTGGCTGCTGGCAAAAGGCCCCTCCGCGGCGGAAGGAATAGCCCTCTTCTCCCGCGATGTCGCGCGCGGGCAGTGGCGACAGCGCTCCCTTGGCGGCAGCCTCGGCGCGCTTTACTCGCAGGCCTCGCCGAGCGTGGCGCCCGGGGTGACGGTCAAAGTCGCGGCTCGCACCCTCGGCCAGCCCCTGGCCGTCACCAGCCAGGGCGCCTGGGTCGATGTCCAGCTGACGATTCAGGGCGCCAAAGCTGACGCGACCCTCTTCTACGCGCCCGACGCCTCCGGCGGCGCCGGCCAGGTGAGCGGGAGCTGGTGCGACGTGCCCGCCGCGGCCGCGGCGCTCTGCGCCTATCCGCTGGGCTCTGAACTTCCTGCCGGCGAAGGCCGCAGCTTCGCCTGGCCCGGAGGCGATCCCGTCAATCCGTTTGGGCGCCGCGTCGTCACCGGGGTGGGGCAGGGCGCGATCCTCTCGCTGGAAGGGACGGCGTTCACGCGGATGCCGCTGATCGGCGGCAACGCCGGCGCCGCAAACGGCGCCGCGTTCAGCGCTCCAGGGGAGGGGTGGCTGGGATCCAGCGAATTTCCGGTCCACCTCACGCAGCAGCCGGCGCCTGGCAAGCTGCTGTCCTGGCCGGTTCCTTTCCGTCGCCCGCTGACCTCGATCGCCCCCCAGCCCGGTGTGCCTGTCGGCGCGATCACCTCGCAGGCGCTCGCCGTCGGCGACCAGGGTGAGGTCGCGCGCTATGCCCCCGGGCAGGGCTGGACGCCGGAATCGCTGCTGAGCTCCTCTGGAGCGCGGGCGAAGCCGCGCCTGCGTGGGGTCGCCTGGCCCGAGCCGGGCCGCGCCTATGCGGTCGGCGACCACGCGGAAATGTGGCTCTGGCGAGGTGCGACCGGGCTCTGGGAACCGGACCCGGCAAAGCCACCCAACCTGATTCGCGCCAACTTCACAGGGATTGCCTTCGACCCCTCCGACCCGACCCGCGGCTACGCGGTTGGAAAGCAGGGGGTGCTGCTGAGCTACGGGAAGCAGTGGACCCAGGATCAGCTTCCAGCGGGGCTCAACCCGGAAGTCAACTTCACCTCGGTCGCCTTTGCCGGCCAGGAAGCGCTGGCTGCCTACAGGTTCCCGCTCAGCGATGGCCACTACAGCGGCGGGCTGCTCCTCAACGACGGTTCCGGCTGGCGGGTGGATCAGGCCGCGACGACAGCGCTGGGCTCGTTTGGAGGCGTTCCCGAGCTCGCCGCCGGCCTGCCGGACGGCGGTGCGGTTGTCGCCAGTGATGCCGGCGCCGTGATCGAGCGCGACGGCCCCGGCGCGCCCTGGGCGTTGGCCTCTGGCGAAAATCGAGGCTACCCCGCAGCCCTCGCAGCGGTTCGCGAAGGCGGCCAGGTGCGGGCGATCCTCTCGGTCGAGACGCTCAGTGGCCTCAGCACGACGACGGCCGCCGACTGGGAAATCGACTCCGACCAGGTGTTCAACCAGCCCCCTCCTGGGCAGGCGCCGCTGCTGACCGATCCCTACCTGCTGCCTCGCACGGGTTATCTGCTGCGACAGACGGCAACAGGCTGGCGTGACGAGGAGCACCCGCTGCCGTTGCCGGCAAGCGGTGGAAGCATCTATGACATGCCATTGCGCAGCGACCCGGTGCTTGCGCTGTTGCAGAATCCCGACGGCAGCGGAGGGTGGGCCGTCGGCGGAGAGACGGGATCGTCAATCGCATCTCCGAGCGTTGCCCAGGCCCTGCAGACCGCCGGCGTGATGCGCTATCCAGCCGATGCCGGGCCACCCGAAGCCGCCCAGGCGCCGATCGCCGCGACCCCGGGATCGACGACGCTGGCGATAGGAGGCGAGGCACAGTGCGACGTTGCCTGCGCCGATCTCGTCGGCACTGGCATCGGCCCCGATGTCTGGGTGCCGGCAGCGGTTTCCAGGGCGAGTGGGATCGCGGGCGTGGGGGCCTTCCTCTACACAGGTCCCGGCGTCGCCGAAGGGCTTGGCAAAACCCTCAGCGCCCAGGCCTACGGTCGCGAGAGCCGTCGCTATGCCGCTCGCCTCTCGGCGGCGGCGGGCGCTTTGCCTGTCTACGTTGCCCCGGCCGCCTCTGATCTCGATGGCTCGAGTTCGCTGGCGACCTTCTCCGCCTCTTTCTCCGGTTTTGGGGCCCCTCTGGGAACCGCCTCACCGGGTCTGGGGATAACACCGCTCTCCCCGGCCGGCCCTTCCCAGGGCTACTACTCCTTCGACTCCGCCGGGCAGGGAGGGCCGGTGCGAGTGATCGTGCTCGACTACTCCCTGTCTGCGCTCAGCCTCGCCCAGCGCTCATGGCTGCAGGAACAGCTCGCAGCGGCAAAGACCGCCAAGGAGCCCGCGATCGTGGTCGGCAACCGCGACCTCGGCGCCCAGGCGCCAGCCGCCGCTCGCGCCGGGGACGCCGCCACCGTCGTCCCGATCCTCGTCAACGGCGGCGCCTCGGCCTATTTCTTCGATTTCCCCGGACAGAACCGCACCTATCGGCTCACCTCCGGCGGCCACTCGATCCCGGCCTTTGGCAGCGGCACTCTCGGCTTCACCGGCTCGGTCGCCGGAGCGAAGGAAACCGATTTCGTCGGCGCCCGCGGGTTCTTGCTCGCTGCAATCAACGTCGCTCAGCGCAGTCCGACCACCAACGTTGCCCCGGTCAGCGCCCGCCTGATTCCCAACGTTGGCGAACTGGCGATCGATGCCACCGATGGCACTCTGCTGCGCCGCAGTCAGCCGGCTCTGTTCGATGCCCTTGCTCGTATTCCGAGGTCGGGGAGGCAGTGTTTGGCGCCGAACCCCGGCAACTGCGGGGAAAACGCCCCCGATCCCTATACCCCGATCCCCACTCAGTGTCAGGGCGCCAAGTGCGCGTCGGGCATCTTCCCGGAGTACCGCTTCGTTTCTTCCAGCCCCGACATCGCCGACTTCGTCGAGCCAGATCCGGCCTCGGCCAACCCCCGCCACGTCCTGCTTGGCAAAAACGACAAGCCGATCCTCGACTCGACCTCGGGCCTGCTCTGCGCGTTCAACGCAGGGACGACGACGGTCACAGTCGAAACTGGCGGCCTCGCCTACTCGCAGAGGGTGACCGTGCAGCCCGGAAGCGTCCAGCGTCCCTGCGGGACGACGCCGTTGCGCAACCAGTCGACTCACCAGCCGGCGCTTGCGGCGCCCCCGCCACCCGCGCCCGCCCCGACTCCGGCTTTCACCAGCGCTCCGACGTCGCTGCCGCCCCCTGCGCCGCCGCCGGCGCCCGCGCCGACGCCAGCCCCTGCGCCGACACCAGTGCACCATCCGGTTCCGGCACCCCTGCCGCCGCCCTTCTTCGCCGCCGCCCCGGCGCTGACGCCGGTTGTCCCGATTGTTCCTCCGGCCCCGCCGCCGGCGGCCCAGCCGACGCCGCCGTCGGGCACCTCTCCGGTGACCCAGCCAGCGGTCTCGCCGGAGCCGGAGGAAGAGCCGGAGGCGGCCTTCGACCTCGTCCACCACATGGCGGCGCACCGGCCGTCAGGTCCACGAGCGCATTTCCTCGGTGGCGCCCACTCGGGAGGGGGAGGCGTAGACCCGATCGCCTGGATGCCCGCCTTGGTCCTGCTCGCCGCAGTGACAGGTGCCGGCCTCTCGACCTCTCGCCGCCGCTCCCATCCCGACCTTGCCTATGAGCTGCCAACAACCCCCAGGAGGCCCCGACGATGATCCCCGCCACGCCGCACCGCGGCCCGAGCCCGCGCCTGCTCTCCAGCGCGGCGCTGCTCGTCTCCCTGCTCGCCCTGGTCTTCTCGATGGGCGGCCTGGCGCCCGCCCGCCAGGCAAAGCACCACAAACACGCCAAGAGCCATCTCGGCGCAAAGCTCGCCAAGCTCGACGCCCGCTGCGCCGTCTCCAACGCCGTCGACCTCGGCACCTGGTGCCTGGAAAGCACGCCGTTCCATGTGCCGATTACCGACACCGGCAAGAACAACTACCTCTACGCGGCCCAGAAATGCGTCGCCGAAGGCGGCTGGCTGCCGAGCGCGGCGCAGCTGATCGGCGCCGCCCCCAAGGTCGCCCTGGCGAGCACGATCGACGACAGCCCGGCGACCTCCGCCAACACCGAATTCCCCGAAGCCAAAAACGGGATCAAGGACCAGCGCGAGATGAGCGGCGACCTCTTCACGACTGCCGCCGGCGGCAGCGCTGCCGGCTCGGAGGGCGTGACTGCCGGCTCCAAAGGCGTCGGCAGCACTGGCGAACCCGACCCGGTGCCGGCCCCTGCCGACCCGCTGCCAGACAGCCTCGACTACGTCACCGTCTATGACAACCACAACATCGGCGGCTTCGCCGGCGGCAAGCCGGTCGGCGCTGCCGAGAACTTCCGCTGCGCCTACGCCAAGGGCTACCAGGGGAAGCCGCGGGACACCTCTTCGCGCCCCTGAGCTGGGCGAGCAGGGGGCCGCGCAGCGCGCGGCCCCCGCTGAGATCAGGCCTCCTCGGCGTATTTCGCGTACATCAGCGACCCCGGCGTGTCGAGCAGCTCGCCCGTCTCCAGCAGCGTCTTCAGGCCGGAGAGGATCATCGGCCAGCCGCCGTAGAGCTGGGCGTTGGCGCCCTCGCGCAGTTCGTCGTGGGTGACGGTGAGGCAGCAGGAGGTGCCGACCGGCTCGATCTCCCAGGTGATCCGGGACTGGCCTTCGGCTTTGACCTCCTCGCTCCAGAGGGCGACCATCGTTTCGACCCTGCGCTTGGGCGGGTCTGACTCGACGACGCTGCTCTCGGCCGGGGGTGGGGCGCCGAAGGTGTACTTGCGGCGGGTCTTGGGATCGGTGATCGCCTCCCAGAGCCGCTCCGGCGTCGTCTTGATGTAGATCTCGAACACTTTCTCCATCAGTCGGCCTCCTCGATGTCTCTTTTCAGCTCACTGAGCGCACTGGCCCAGGGCTCTGCGTATTTGCTCACCCAGCGGTCGTGGACGAGCCTGATCGGGACGGGGTTGAGGAAATGCAGCTTCTCGCGGCCACGACGCTTCGTCGTCACCAGGCCGGCCGCCTCGAGCACTTTCAGGTGCTTCATCACACCGAAGCGCGTCATCGGCAACCGCTGCTCGAGCGCGCTCAGGGACTGCCCATCCTGCTTGAACAGCTCGTCGAGCAGGCTGCGGCGCGTCGGGTCGGCCAGGGCCTTGAACACCTCGTCCATGGCCGGAAACAATAGGTGACTGATAGGTCACATGTCAAGTTTGCAATACTTAAGTAGATGCTTAACCAAAGTGCCAGCCTCGACCCCGTCTTCCACGCCCTCTCGGACTCGACCCGGAGGGGGATGGTCAACCGCCTGACCCTCGGGCCGGCCTCGGTCAGCGAGCTGGCGCAGCCCTTCAACATGAGCCTCTCGGCCGTGGTTCAGCACCTGACCGTGCTGGAAAGCAGTGGCCTGGTCCTCAGCGAGAAGGTCGGCCGCGTCCGCACCTGCCGGATCGAACCGGCGGCGCTGCGCACGGTCGAGGACTGGGTCGCCGAGCGCAGGGCCGAATGGGAAGGCCGCCTCGACCGCCTCGCCGATTACCTCGGCGAGGGCAAGAAGCCAAACAAAGGAGCAAAGAAATGAGTGAGCGCAGCGCAGAACACGCGACCTTCGTCATCGACCGCAATTACGAGGCCGCGCCGCAGCAGGTCTTCGCAGCCTGGTCGGATCCCGCCGCCAAAGCGACCTGGTTCGGCGCCGGCGACGGCAGCGCCCATGAGCTCGATTTCCGGATCGGCGGCCGCGAGGTCAACCGCGGCGGCCCTCCCGGCGGCGCGGTCTACGTCTACGAGGCCCACATCTACGAGATCGTCGACGGCGAGCGCATCGCCTACGCCTACGACATGACCGCCGACGGAACGCGCATATCGGTCTCATTGGCTACTGTGGAGTTCAAGCCCTCAGGCGAGGGCACGCGCCTCATTTACACCGAGCAGGACGCCTTCTTCGACGGCGGCGATTCGGTCGAGAGCCGCGAGCACGGGACGAGAGTCCTGCTGGACAACTTGGAAACAACGCTGAAGGGCTAGCCATATGAGTGACCGCAATCGCTGGATCGCTCTCTACGTGCTTTGCGTGGGGATGCTGATGATCGTTCTCGACGCCACTGTCGTCAACGTCGCCCTGCCCACGATCCAGGACGACCTCGGCTTCTCGCAGTCAAGCCTGGCCTGGGTCGTCAACGCCTACCTGATCGCCTTCGGCGGCCTGCTGCTGCTGGCCGGGCGCTTCGGCGACCTGATCGGCCGCAAGACGATCTTCATGGCCGGCCTCGCCGTTTTCACCACCGCCTCGCTCGCCTGCGGGCTCGCCCAGAGCCAGGAGGTGCTGGTCGCTGCCCGCTTCATCCAGGGCCTGGGAGGGGCGATGACCTCGGCCGTGATCCTGGGAATGATCGTGACCATGTTCCCGAAGCCGGCCGACCAGGCGAAGGCGATCGGCGTCTACGCCTTCGTCGCCTCGGCGGGCGGCTCGATCGGCCTGCTCGCCGGCGGCGTCCTCACCCAGTCGATCAACTGGCACTGGATCTTCTTCATCAACATCCCGATCGGGATCGTCACCGCCGTCCTCGCGGTGCGGCTGCTGGAGCGCGACAAGGGGATCGGCTTCGGCGCAGGCGCCGACATCCCAGGAGCGGTCCTGATCACCAGCTCGCTGATGCTCGGCGTCTACACGATCGTCAAGCCCGCCGCCGATCTCGGCTGGACCGCGGGCCGCACGCTCGGGCTCGGCGCCCTCTCGCTGGCCTTGCTGGTCGGCTTCATCGTCCGCCAGCATCGCGCCGCCAACCCGCTGATGCCGCTGCGGATCTTCCGCTCGCGCAACGTGTCGGGCGCGAACACGGTCCAGGCGCTGCTTGTCGCCGGGATGTTCAGCGTCTTCTTCCTCGGCTCCCTCTATATGGAGCGGGTGCTCGGCTACGACGCCCTGCAGATCGGCTTCGCCTTCCTGCCGGCGACGGTCCTGATGGGCGTGCTCTCGCTGCGCTACTCCGAAAAACTGATCATGCGCTTCGGGGCGAGGACGATGCTGCGTCCCGGCTTGATCCTGATCGCCGCCGGCATCGCCCTCTTCGCCCGCGCCCCGGTCGGCGGCAGCTACGTGACCGATGTCCTGCCGGTGATGCTGCTCTTCGGCGTCGGGATCGGCGTCTCGTTCCCGTCGCTGATGACGCTGGCGATGTCGGGCGCGACCAAAGAAGACGCCGGCCTGGCTTCTGGCCTGGTCAACACCTCGGCTCAGGTCGGCGGCGCGCTCGGGCTGGCGGTTCTCGCCACGCTCTCATCGACCCGCAGCGACAACCTGATCGCCGAAGGGCACTCGACCATCTCCGCCCTGACCAGCGGCTACCACCTCGCCTTCCTGATCGGCGCTGGCCTGGTGCTCGCCGCACTCGGCATCGCCCTGACTGTGCTGCAGCCGGAGAAACAGGCCGAGGCCGAGGTGGCGGGGGAGGCGGGCGCCGTATCCCCGCCGGAGTCGCCTGAGCCCGAGCCGGCCTATTCCGAGGTCAGCTAGAGCGGGGTTAGGCACGCAGCTGCCGGGTAAAGGCACTGCATGAAAACTCCAGCGATCAAGAAGACGGTCGCCCGCAAGGCGATCAAGACCACTGCCAAGCACTCGGCTCACGGTGCCCTTTCCAAGGCCCGGCGTGAACCGCTGCGCGCGGCGACGCTGCTTAGCCTCGGCTGCCTGGCCGGCGGTATGGCAGGCTGGATAGCCGGCCGCACCTCACCCGTCCCCGGGTAGGGCAAATCGAGAAGGAGCAGCAATGGACAAGAAGACTTTGGGCGCGGCCGGACTTGAGGTCTCGGCCGAGGGCCTCGGCTGCATGGGCATGTCGGAGTTCTACGGCTCGGCCGACCAGGTCGAGGCCAAGGAAGTGATCGGCCGGGCGCTCGACCTCGGCGTCGACTTCATCGACACCGCCGACATGTACGGGCCGTTCACGAACGAGAAGCTGGTCGGCGAGGCGATCGCCGGCCGCCGCGACAAGGTCGTGCTGGCGACCAAGTTCGGCAACTCGCGCGGCGAGAACGGTGAGTTCCTCGGCGTCCGTGGCGACCCCGGCTACGTGCGCGAGTGCTGCGAGGCCTCGCTGCGGCGGCTCGGCGTCGAGCGGATCGACCTCTACTACCAGCACCGGGTCGACCCGAAGGTGCCGATCGAGGAGACGGTGGGGGCGATGGCGGAGCTGGTTGAACAGGGCAAGGTCGCCCACCTCGGGCTCTCCGAGGCCGCGCCGGAGACGATCCGCCGCGCTGCCGCGACCCACCCGATCGCGGCGCTGCAGACCGAGTACTCGCTCTGGAGCCGCGACCCCGAGGACGAGATCCTGCCGCTCGTGCGTGAGCTGGGGATCGGCTTCGTCGCCTACAGCCCGCTCGGCCGCGGCTTCCTCACCGGCCGCTTCCGCACCCTCGACGACCTGCCCGAGGACGACTACCGCCGCCACAGCCCCCGCTTCCAGGGCGAGAACTTCGATCGCAACCTGGAGCTGCTGG
Organism: uncultured Conexibacteraceae bacterium; assembly: GCA_964401995.1. Taxonomy (GTDB): domain Bacteria; phylum Actinomycetota; class Thermoleophilia; order Solirubrobacterales; family 70-9; genus DATCBF01. The sequence continues at coordinate 120,873 of CAYOAP010000005.1, forward strand.
CCAAGGTCGAGCAGATCGCGGCGGAGAAGGGCGTCACGGCGGGGCAGTTGGCGCTCGCCTGGGTGATGGCCCAGGGCGACGACGTCGTCCCAATCCCTGGCACCAAGCACCGCGACTACCTTGAGCAGAACATCGCCGCTGCCGAGGTCGAGCTCAGCGCGGAGGAGCTGCGCCAGATCGACGAGGCGGCCCCACACGGCAGCACCGCCGGCGAGCGTTACGCCGACATGTCGACCGTCAACCGCTGAGTCGTTGGGCCGCCGAGCGGCGGCAAGGGCCAGCGGCTAGGCTGGCCGCGATGAGCGAAGAAGAGATTCACGGCTTCAAGGAGGGCGACACCGTCTGGGTCGAGGACGGCGACGGCAAGCACCATCCCGGCATCTTCGTTGGCGACAACGAAGCCTCCGGCTGGTTCGGCGGTGGCCCCAGCGCCTACGTCGCCCACCCCGAGGCGCACCAGGCCGAGGTCGTCTCGATCTTCCGCATCACCCCGCGCGACGCCTAGCCCACCACAGCGACTGATTGTCAGGCGCTGCCTTCGGGACTCTCGTCCCCCGGCCAGTGTCCGGTCGCCTTCGCGAACCCACCGCGGGCGCCGTGGTCGACGATGCCTTTCGTCAAGCGAAAGATCGCTCCCTCCAAGGCCAGGGCCGCGATCAGCTTTGGCAGGGGAACACCGCGCTGATCTGCCTCGGGCGGATCCTCGTCGTCGACGAGCGCCCAGACCCGTTCGAACCCCTTCTGGGCGGCGAATCCCGCCAGCAGGCCGGCGACGATTCCAAGCGGGGCAAAGACCAGCTTCACGCTGGTCGAGTACCCAGCCGGGCGTGAGGGCAAACGCTCGGCGTCGGCGCCGCTAGATGTTTGACTCAAATCGCCAGGGGTAGCCGAAAGCATGCAGTTAGACACGAAGAAAAACGAAGATGATTCTGGCCAGGAGGCGCCTCGGCAAGTCCTGGTCGTGCTCACCGACGAGCTGACGGAGCCAGGACTGATCGACCAGCTGCAGCGCCAGCTGCCGAGCGAGCGGGACCGGATCATGGTCGTCGCGCCGGCCGTGGAGAAGACTCCCCTCCATCACGCTCTTGGCGACATCGACACCGCCACCCGTGAGGCGCAGCGTCGACTCGAAAACTCATTGGAGGAGTTGCGCACCCGCGGCTATTCGGCCCTGGGCCATGTCGGCGACGCCGACCCGATCGTCGCGGCGGAGGACGCTCTCAGGCTCTACCCGGCAGACGAGGTGCTGATCGTCGCCCACTCCGAAGAGCAGAAACGCTGGTTCGAAGACGGCCTCTTCGATCGCGCCCAGGAGCAGCTCTATCCCGCCGTGCGGATGGTCGTGGTCAGGCACGAGGAGAGCGGCGAGCCACATCTCGCCGACGTCAAGCGTGCGGGCCCGGGGCGCAAGCCCGCCGCTGCCGAGGGGGGCGGGGGCCAGAGTCTTTGGCAGCGAATCCGCCGCCGCCTGGCCTGGGGCTGAATCGCGCTGCGACTCAGGCGCGAAGTTCGGTCAGAGCCTCGTCGCGAGTGGAGTGGGTCGGGATCGTCGACTCCAAGCCGGTGATGTCGAGCAGGCGCTGAACCTGATCGTTGACGCAGCAGAGGGCGAAGCCGCCGCCGGCGCTGCCGTTGGACTCGTGGCCGAGCTGCTGCCAAGCCCTCACTATCAGGGCGATGCCGGTCGAGTCGATGAACTCGCAGCCGGAGAGATCGATGACAAGGGCGCCACCGTCGCCGTTGAGAGCCGCCTCCAGCGGCTGCTCCAGCTCGGGCGCGGTGTTGAGGTCGAGCTCGCCGCGAACGGCGATGATCCGCACCCCGTCCAAGGTCTCGCTCTGCACCTTGAAAGGCGCTGGGTTCACTGTGGCATCCTCATCGTGGGTTACGCGATCGCTTTCTCCGGCGGATTTGCGGCGCTGAGCGATGCTATCGCAGGAGGCGGTACTCTTTTTTAAGTAGAGAGGGCCGAACCGGAAGGAGAGATGGACAGTTTCGTAATCGTCGCCTTGGTGCTCGTTCTAGCGGCGTTTGCCCTGGCATTGGCCCGCTACTTTCTGAGGGCGCGCCGAACAGTGAGGCGCTTTCAGGTTTTGACCGAAATCGCCGAAGCCTCTGATGCCGGCGATTCGCTTCCCGGGACCCTCGATGCGATCTGCGACATCCTCGTCCCGGAGTTTGCCGACTTCTGCATGATCGATGTGATCGGTGACGATGGCGTCGAAAGGGCGGCTGTCCGGGTGGGTCCCGGCGGCGACCCTGACTTCGAGCGGGGCCTGGCCGAGCGCAAGCCATCGCTGCCGGAGCACATGACCGCGGATTCGCCGCCGGCCACCCTCACCCCTCGCTTCTTCGAGCGGATGACGGAGGCCAACCTCCGTGAACTTGCCCACGATCCCAAGGACCTCGATTTCCTCCGCGGGCTCGGGATGCGCTCGGCGATAACCGTGGCGTTGCGGGCGCGCGGCAAGCTCACCGGCGCCCTCACCGCCGGGGTCGCCTGGTCGGGTCGGCGCTACGGCAAGGAGCAGGCTGACTTCGCCAAGGTTCTCTCTGGCCGGGTGGCGCTTTCGCTCGACAACGCCGGCCTCTTCTCTGACCTCGAGCGGGCCGAGCGGGCGCGGGCCGAGATCGCCGAGACGCTGCAGCGTGGCCTGTTGCCGCCGCCGCTCCCACACGTTCCCGGCTGGTCGATGGCGGCGATGTACCGGCCGGCGGGGGCCGAGAACGAGGTCGGTGGCGACTTCTACGACGCCTTCCCGGTTGTCGGCGGCTGGATGCTGGTGATCGGCGACATCACCGGCCGCGGCGCCCGGGCCGCTTCGATCACCGCCCAGGCCCGCTACACGCTGCGCACCGCCGCGACGCTGACCGGGGATCCCCTGGTGGCGCTGGCGACTCTCAATCGCGCCCTGCTGGCGCGGCGCGACTCGGCGCTCTGCAGCGTCGCCGCGATCGCCCTCAGCGACAACCCGCTGCAGCCGGCGCGGATCGCGGTCGCCGGCCACCCGCCGCCGCTGCTGATCGACGGCGGCTCGGTGACCGAGGCGGCGCATGCCGGCCCGGTGCTGGGCGCCACCCCCGATGCCCGCTGGGAGATCGAGCACGTCCAGCTGGAACCGGGGCAGCAGCTGGTCGTGATCACCGACGGGATCACCGAGGCCAGCGGCCCGGACGGGCGCTTCGGCGAGCAGCGGCTGCGTGCCGAGCTGGCGGGGGCCGGCAGCCCGTCGCTCACCGTCCAGGGATTGGAGGAGGCGCTCCACGCTTTTGCCGACGGCGGTCTCGACGACGACGCCGCGATCCTGACGATCGCCCCGACTGCAATCAGGGCCGGGGAGGGGGGAGGCACGCACCAGGCGCTGGTCGAGCGTCTCTTCGATGCCTTCAATCGCCGCGACGCCGTCGGCATCGTCGATGTCTGCCACGAGGAGATGCAGTTCTTCCCGGTGACCGCCGCCAAAATGGGGCGCTCAGAGCCCTACGTCGGCCCCGATGGCCTGCGCGAATACATGGGAGACATCGGCGGGGTCTGGGAGGAGCTGCTGATCACGCCCGCCCGGATCGAGTCGGAGGGGGAGCGGATGCTCGTCCGTGGCAGGGTCTATCTGCGTAATCGCGAACTGGGAATCCGAGATATGCCTGCCGCCTGGATCTGGGACACCCGCGACAATCTCCTCGTCCGCGGTGAGGTTTTCGCCGATCCTCTGCAGGCAGCGCGGCGATTCGCCGAGTTGGCTGCCGCGGAAGTTCCTGACGCGATCACATCCCTGGATAAGTTTCAGGCCCTTGAGCACGGGTAACGGAAGACATCCAGACCGCCAAATCCCCACTACGGCGTGGTGATCCACTGGCGCCGAACACGGGCGCAGGACAGGAAGCGCGACCCCAGATGAGCGACGATCCCACCGGCCTTTTGATCACTCTTCCCGCTCGGGCCGAGAACGTCGCCGTGGTCCGCCACGCCGTCGCCGGCTTGGCCGAGCAGCTCGGCATGGAGGAGATCGGCGTCGGCGATCTCAAGACCGTCGTCACCGAGGCCTGCATGAACGTCGTCGTCCACGCCTACGACGAAGGACCTGGTCCACTTCAGATCCACGCGATTCCGGAGGAGCGCGGCCTGACTGTGGTCGTGCGCGACTTCGGCGGCGGGATCCGGCCGCGCCCCGATGTCGAACGTCCCAGCCTGCGCATCGGCCTGACCTTGATCGCGGCTCTCTCCAGCAGCTTCGAGATCTCCGGCGGGCTCAACCGGGGCACCGAAATCAGGATGCACATCCCCTTTGCCAGCGAGGATCGCACCGCTGCCGCTGCCCAGCCCGAATTTGAGATCTCCGAGGCCGCCAAGCTGACGATCGGCGATTCGAAGCTGATCGCTCCCGTGCTCGGTCGCGTGATCGGCGCCTTGGCTGCGCGCCATCAGATCACGGTCGACCGGCTCAGCGACGCTGCCCTGCTCACCGATGCGGTCTCCGAGCGGGCGCCCGACGCCTTTACCGACGGCCACTTCAGTTTCAGCGTCTCCGACCAGAAAGAGGGGATTGACCTACGGGTCGGCCCGGTTGCCCCTGGCGCCAGCAAGACCCTGCGCGAAGGCCTCGCCGTTCCCGAGGTCGGCGGATCGTTGGAGACCCTCGCCGACGAGATCCGGGTCGAGCAGGGCGAGGGCGGCGAGTATCTGGTGATTCGCTTCGCCGCCGTCGCCGGCTAATCCAACGCGCCGGCTTCGCCGCCATCGTCAACCTGCGCGCGGATGCGCTCCAGCGTGCGGCGCAAGATCCGCGAGACGTGCATCTGCGAGTGCCCGATCTGCTCGGCGATCTGCGACTGGGTCATGTCCTCGACAAAGCGCAGCCGCAGGACCAGGCGCTCGCGCTCGTCGAGGTGGGGGAGGGCGGCGTCGAGCGCGATTTTGTCCTCGGCCAGCTCGAACCCAGCGTCCTCGGCGCCGATCCAATCCGAGGCGGGCGTCTCGTCGCCGTCCTCGCTGCTGGTCGGCCGGTCGAGCGAGAGCGGGCGGCGGTTCTGGTTGGCCTCGAGCACTTCGAGCACGTCGGTCGGCTCGACCCCGATCCGCTCGGCGATCTCGGCGACCGAGGGCGAGCGCTGCAGGTCTTTGGTCAGCTCGCTGATCGCTTTGTCGACCGCCGACATCCGGTCGTGGAGGCCGCGCGGCACCCGCACCGTCCAGGCGCGGTCGCGAAAGTGGCGCTTGAGCTCGCCGAGGATGGTCGGCGAGGCAAAGGCGGGGAAGGGGATGCCGCGCTCGGGGTCGAAGCGGTCGACCGCGTTGACCAGGCCCAGGCTGGCGACCTGGAGCAGATCGTCAAAGGACTCGCTGGCGCTGCGGTAGCGCAGGGTCAGGTTCTTCGCGAAGGGAAGGTAGCGACGGACTAGCTCCTCGCGGATCGCGGGATCGTGGGTTTCGGCAAACCGGCTCCACAAGCGCGCCTCGCTGGTCAGCTGCTCGCGCGGCCCAGGGCCTGTGGGGTGGGTTTGCTCGTTGTCTTGCCGCTTAACAGCCATTGCCAATCCTCGAGCCGACCTCTACAGCCGCCCGCCTAGCGTTGCAGCTACCCGTTGTCGCCGGGTTTAAGCGGGACGGCTTCGGGGAACCCGAGCCTCACAGTTCAGACGTGGCGTCTGACTGGGTTAGGCTCGCCAGCCCGGAGCCAACCGCCATGCCAATCCGGCGGAGGCGTTCGGGCCGGCGAGCCGCTTAAACCGAGAGGAGCAGCATGGAGGATCGAAGCGACCAGTTGGCAGAGCGCGAAGCCGCGGAGGCTGCCGCCGAGGCGGCGAAGATCGGGGGAGCGATTCCCGACGACGGCGACGACCCTGCCCAGCGACCGCTGACAGAGGCGGGCGAGGGCGAGTCCGAGGGCTTCGAGCTGGCCGAGCGCGCGCTCGAGGAAAACGCCAGCCACGGTGATCAGCACCGCTTCCCCGACCGCGATGCGACGCCTCCAGAGGAGCGTGAGCAGGCCGAGCGCGGCGAGGCCGATCAGGCGATCCCGGCCGACGAGTAGCGCCGCTTTGGGCTAGGGCTTGGCCTCGACCCGCGGCTCGAGCTGGATTTCCCGCTCGGCCCCGGGCTGGCCTTCCTCGATCTCTGCGCTGCGCTCGATCTCGGCGTTGAGCTCGTGGCCGAAGAGGATCGCCAGGTTGGTGATCCAGAACCAGATCAGAAGGATGACCAGGCCGCCGAGGGTGCCGTAGGTCTTGTCGTAGGAGGCGAAGTTGGCGACGTAGAAAGCGAAGGCAGCCGAGGCCAGCCCCCAGGCGACGATCGCGACCAGGCTGCCGGGCGTGACCCATCTGAAGCCACGGATCTTGGCGTTGGGCGAGGCGTAGTAGAGGACGCCGACCATGAGGACGAAGGCCGCTGCCATCACCGGCCACTTGGCGATGTCCCAGATCGTGACCGCGGTGTCGCCGATGCCGAGCGGTTCGGCGATCGCTTCGACCACCGGGCCAGTCAGGACCAGGCCAACGGCAAGCAGGGCCATCAGCACGATCGTCAGCAGGGTGATCGCGATCTGCAGCGGCCGCAGCTGCCAGAACCGCCGCCCCTCCTTGGTCTCGTAGATCACGTTGGAGGCGCGGATGAAGGCGCCGACGTAGCCAGAAGCCGACCACAGCGCAAGCGCCAACCCGGCGACGAAGGCGAAGCCCGCCGTGCTCTGGCTGGTGGCGATCGATTCGATCGGCCCGGCAAAGGTCTGGGCGGCCGACTGCGGCCCGATCCCGACGATCACTTCGGTCAGGGTCTCGGTGGTGGATTTGGGATCGCCGACCAGGCCGAGGATCGAGACCAGCGCGATCAGGGCGGGAAAGAGCGCCAGCAGCCCGTAGTAGGTGAGCGCTGCAGCCCAGTCGCTGAGGTTGTCGTCCTGGAACTCGGTCCAGGTTCGCTTCAGGGTCGAAAGAGTTCTCTTCATTCAGGCGTTGTACCCGTATGGAGTGGCGTCAAAGCCGGCGATCCGGCGAACTGCATCAAATTCTCCCTCTGGCAGGTAGAGAATTTGATGCAGTTCGGGGTTGGGGGCGGATTGCCGAGCGCTCGTTGCGGGTACAGGCAGGGAGCAGGCAATGTTGACCCGGATGGAGGGAATTTATGGTTGGCTACGTGATCGGTTTGCTGGTTGTGGTGGCGATCGTGCTGCTGCTCTTGAAGGTGGCCGTGGCCGGTGGGATTCTCGGCTTGATCGCCATCATCCTCCTGGTCTTGCTGCTGTTGGGGAGGCTCTAGCTCCGCCTCCCGAAGCTGGGAGAACCGGTGCTGATCGTGCCCAGGAGGAGGGTTTGCCGGGGCGAAATGCAATCCTGAGCGGATGGCAACTCGGATTCGCCGCCGCCGCCGCAAGCCGCGGCCCTCGATTTGGAAGAAGCTGCTGCTGGTTGCGGCAGTTCTCGGCGCGATGCTGGCGATCGCCGGGACGATCGCTGCCGGCTGGGCGGTCAAGGTATATGACTCGGCGCCGCCGCTCTCTAGCCTGAAGCCGGTCCAGAAGGGCCGCTCCTCGGCGATCTACGCCGCCGACGGCAGCCTGATCGGCTTCATCCGCTCCAGCAACATCCGCCAGCCCGTCTCCTCTGAGGCGCTTCCCCAGAGCCTCAAGGACGCGACGATCGCGATCGAGGACAAGAACTTCTACCACCATGGCGGGGTCGATCCGAGCGGGATCGTTCGCGCCGCCTGGAAGGATCTGCAGGCTGGCGGCAAGCCGGTCCAGGGCGCTTCGACGATCACCCAGCAGCTGGTCCGCGACCTTTACATCACCGACCCGGAAGAGACGATCAAGCGAAAGCTGATCGAGGCCCATCTGGCCGAAGACGAGGAGGAAGCCCACTCCAAGAACTGGATCCTCACCGCCTACCTCAACACCGCGCCCTACGGCACCGTCGAAGGCGAGACCGCGGTCGGCGCCCAGGCCGCCGCCGAGACCTACTACGGCAAGCCCGCCCGCGACCTGACCCTGACCGAGGCGGCGATGATCGCCGGCTTGCCCCAGGCGCCCTCCCAGTACAACCCCTTCATCGACCCGAAGGCGGCGCTGCAGCGCCGTAACGAGGTGCTCGGCGTGATGGAGGAACAGGACTACATCGACTCCGCCGAATACCAGGAAGCCCTGCACGAAGGGCTCGGGCTCAGCCCCGGCCACAAGTACCAGGTGATCAGCGACCCCTTCCTTTTTGACCTCGTCCAGCAGGAGCTGATCGACAAATACGGGGTCAACACGGTCCGCTATGGCGGCCTCAAGGCCTACACGACGATCGATCCGCAGCTGCAGGAAGACGCGCAGGCGGCGGTCGACTCCTGCGCCGTTTGTTATCCCGAAGGTGGCCCGGCGGCCGCGCTCGCCTCGGTCGACCCGAAAACGGGCGAGATCGTCGCCCTCGCCTCGACCCAGGAACACACGGCCGAGAGCCAGTTCAACTACGCCTGGCAGGCCCATCGCCAGCCCGGCTCCTCGTTCAAGACCTTCGTCCTTGCGACCGCGATCAAGCAGGGGATCGACCCCTACAGCACCTACTACGACGGCACCTCGCCGAAGACGCTTGAAATTCCCGGCGGCGGCACCTGGACCGTCAACAACGCCGAGACCGGCCTGGGGACGATGTCCCTGGCCGAGGCGACCTGGAACTCGGTCAACGTTGTCTTCGCCCAGCTCGACCTCGACGTCGGGCCCGAAAATGTGACCCACACCGCCCACCAGATGGGGATCACCGCGCCGCTGGAATCGGTGCCGGCGGAGGCGATTGGCGGCCTTCGCATCGGCGTCACGCCGCTGGAAATGGCGGACGCCTACGGCACCCTCGCCAGCGGCGGCGTCCACCACGATGCGACCGCGATCGGCAAAGTCGAGTTCCCGGGCGGCAAGACCGAGGAAGCCACTCCTGAAACAGGTGACCGGGTGCTGACCGAGGGGCAGGCCTATGAAGTGACGAAACTGCTGGAGGGCGTGATCACCCAGGGCACCGGCGCCGGCTACACCTACATGGGCTGCGGCTCAGAGGCCGGCAAGACCGGCACCTCCGAGGAACTGTCCGACGCTTGGTTTGCCGGCTACACGCCGATGTACTCGACCGCTGTCTGGGTCGGCCACCCCGAGTCGCGCGAAGCGACCGGCTTTGGTGGGCCGACGGCGGGCCCGATCTGGCGCTCCTACATGGAAGCGGCCCAGGGCGGCGAATGCCCCGAATTCGAAGTCCCAACCGACCTCCCGACCCTCTCCGGCCTGCACAGCGACCACACCTCCTCCTCGGCCGTGACGACGCAGCCCTCCGAAGAAGAACCGGAAGAAGAAGAATCGGAAAAGAAGGAAAAGAAGCCGGCAGAAAAGGAAAAGGAAACGGCGCCAGAACCGACGCCGAGCCCTGCCCCGGCGCCTTCCCCCTCGCCGCCTCCGCAGGTCGGCGGTGTCGCCGGCGGCGTCGCAGCGCACTAGAGCCCCAGTCTCCCGCCAGCCGCTCGAGACACGCTCAAATTAATTTGATTGTGTTACCTTTCTCAGCGATTTCGAGCACGGGAGGTAGCGATCGATGGGCAGCAGCGGCGTCTTGGACATAGAGCCGGAGTGGTACCGCTCCGCGTTCACGCGGGTCAACACGGAAATGCACTGGGGCGAGAACCAGGCCGGTGAAATCGACCGGGTCCTGGCGATGCTGAAGCCGGAGGGGAACGAGCGCGTGCTCGACCTCGCCTGCGGCTCCGGGCCGCACTCGATCGAGATGGCCCGCCGCGGCTTCTCCGTCGTCGGCGTCGACCTCGCCCCCGAACTGCTGGAGATCGCCCGGACCACCGCCGCCGAAGAGCCGGGGGACCTGGACGTCAGCTTCGTCGAAGCCGACCTGCGCGAGATGGACTTCGAGGAGGAGTTCGATCTCGTGCTCAGCCTCAACGACGGCGCGATCGGTTACTTCGAGACCGAGGAGGAGAACCTGCGCACCTTCGAGGTCATCGCCAAGGTCCTCAAACCTGGCGGCCGCCACCTGATGCAGATCCCGAACATCCTCTACGCGCAGAAAAACTACCCGGAGAAGACCTGGATGGAGAGCTCCTCGATGGTCGAGCTCTGGGAGTACGAGTGGGACGAAGAGACCAAATACATGCAGGGGACGACCACTCCCGTCCGAATCGGCGAGGTCTTCGAGGGGCGGACGCCGATCCCGTTCCGGCAGCGCCTCTACTCGATCGACGAAGCCCGCGAGATCTTCGAGCCGTTCGGGGTCTCCGTGGAGAGGGCCTTCCGCGGTGGCGGCAAGGCGCGGATGCCCAACGACAAACAGTTCGAGGTCTTCGTCGAGAGCCGCAAGCAGTAGCGGCCCTGCTCAGCCCGGCTGCGGCGACTGGAAGTGCATCAGCTCGACCTTGGTGTGGATGCCCTCGCCGTCGGCCCCGAGCCGCTCCGTCGCCTCCGCCTGGATCTCCAGGATGCGGTCAAGGGTCTCTTTGAGCAGGTCGGTGACGTCTTCCCAGCCGCGTTCGTCGACGACCATCGGCGTCCGGCTCAGGTGTGAGTCCTCGCGTTCGGTGACTGTGCCGGCCGCCAGCGCCTGGGCGACGTCCTCGCCGATCGCCCGCAGGATCGTGTTGGAGATGCCGCGCTGGGCCGAGCTCGGCAGCGTCATCCATTCCGGGTCGTTGAAGAAAGGGCGTTTGGTGGCGCGGTAGAAGTGCTCGATCGCGCCTCGCCGCGGCTCCCGTTTGACCAGCTCGACGCAGTCGTAGTCGAGCAGGACTTTGACGTGGTAGCTGACGTTGCCGAGCGGTTCTCCCAGCTCCTTGGAGAGCTGGTTCGGACTTGAGACCCGTTCGTTGAGGACGTTCAGCAGCTGCACGCGCAGCGGATGCGCCAGCGCCTTCGCCAGCTTCGGATCGATCACTTCCTTGCTCTTCGTGGACAAAATGGCTCCTCCAGTTGTGTGTTCCCGCAACCCGGCGCGCACCTTAATGGCAGGCTTAGACGGTGACTCCCTGGAAGCTGCCACTGATCGTTGCCGCGATCGCCGCGCCGGTCGCGCTCGCCTTTGCCCTCGCCGGGCCCGGGGTCGGCGGCGCCGTTGGCGCTTTCGCCGGTGTCGCGATCGTCGTTGCCGCTGCCGTCCAGCGCCCCCGCGGGCCGATTGTCTCGGCAGCCGCGGCCGATTCCCGCCGCCACATCCTGCTTGTCGTCGGCCGCCCGGTCGAGGATCCGGCCGAGGTGCGGCGGATCGCCCGCGCCGCCGGGGTCGAGGGCGAGCAGGCCGGGGCGGAGGTGCTTGTGCTGGCCCCGGCCAGCATCGGCTTCTTCGATCGCTGGGCCTCGGACCTCGAGTCGGCCCGGCGCCAGGCCCAGCAGAACCTCGTCCTCACCGTCGCCTCGTTGGCCAAGGCGGGCATCGCCGCCGAGGCCCGGGTCGGCGACGAGGACCTGGTCCAGGCGGTCGAGGATCAGCTCCAGACCTTTCCGGCGAGCGCGGTGATCCTGGCAACCGGCAGCGCTGGGGAGGACGAGGCCGGCACCGCCGCCGCGGCCGAGCTGGGGTCACGGCTGCAGGCTGAGTTCCACCACCTCGTGCTTGAGCCCGCCAGCGGCTGAGGGCCGCATCGGGCTAGCCGTCGAGCAGCTGGTCGAAGCGGATCGCGGCGTGGCTCGGCAGGACGAAGTCGTCGCGCCGGTGCAGGAGCCCCACCCCAGCCAGGTCACGAACGGCCCGCTCGATCGCGTCGCGCCGGGCGAAGTCCTCCGGGCGCTCGTCGATCTCGCGGGCCAGCTCGTCGATCGTTATCTGGGTCGGGTGGATCGCCAGCAGATGACGCAGGACAGCGGCCTCGACTTCGGCGTCTTCGCGGGCGGGGGTTCGGGTGTCATCGTTGTGGTCCACGGATACATAAGTCGCCAGCGGGCAGAACTCTTCCCCCCAGCGGCTAAACCGGTGGTGTTGTCGTGCCGCTGAGCCCGAGGATGTGCCGCGCCCAATCCTCTTCGACCAGCGACTTGTAGAAGTGCTGCATCGACCCCCGCACTTGCCTCGTCCTCACCAGTTCGAGGACGCCGCAATCGAGCAGGACCCTGACGTGGTAGCTCACGTTGCTGAGCGGCCGGTCGAGGGTCTTGGCCAGGTCGCGGGGGCTGGTTTCGCCGGCCGCCATGGTTTTCAGGATCTCCCTGCGCAGCGGGTGCTTCAAAGCGACCAGCAGATTGTGTGTGTTAGAACGCTCGTGTTTTTCCATATCGAGCGCCAATATAGAACAAACGAAACGTTTTGTCTGTAGAGGTACTGTCTTCAGGCACAGAAGATGCAGAAATGACACCGCGCGAGCGCTTCGCCATCAACCTCCGCAAGGCCCGTCTGGCCAAGGGCATCTCCCAGGAGGAGCTCGGCTTCCAGTGCTCGTTGCACCGGACCGAGGTCTCGCTGCTGGAGCGTGGTGGCCGCGAGCCACGGCTGGGGACGATCGTCAAGCTCTGCGGCGCTCTCGATGTCCGCCCCGACGACCTCTGCGTGGGCATCGCCTGGCAGACGAAGTCGACCAGCTACAAGATCACCGCGCCGCGCAAATAGGCGCGGCTCGCCTCAGGCGTCCTCGCGGACGCCGCCCATTTCGCTGAAGACCGCGGTGGTCCCGTCGGCTTCGCGCGTCTCGTCGGCGATCACGTGGGAGACGGCGTTGATCAGCGCCAGGTGGGTGAAGGCCTGGGGGAAGTTGCCGAGGTGGCGGCCGCTCTCGGCCTCCAGCTCCTCGGCGTAGAGGTCGAGCCAGCCAGCCGCCTCCAGCAGCCGCTCGCAGAGCGCCCGCGCCCGCCGCGGCTCGCCGATCTCCGAGAGCGCCGAGACCAGCCAGAAGGAGCAGATCAGGAAGGTCCCCTCCGCGCCGCTGAGGCCGTCGTCGGTCTCTTCGACCTTGTAGCGGAGGACGAGGCCGTGTTCGGTCAGCTCGTCGGCGATCGCGTCGACCGTGGCGCAGACCCGTGGGTCGTCGGGCGGCAGGAAGCGCAGCAGCGGGATCAGCAGGGTCGAGGCGTCGAGGGCGTCGGTCTCGTAGTGCTGGCGGAAGACGCCGTCGCGGACCCCGTTCTCGAGGATCTCGTCCTTGATCTCGGCGGCTTTGCCTTCCCACTCCTCGGCGACATCCCCGAAGCCGATCTCGCGGGCGAGGCGGGCGCCGCGGTCGACCGCGACCCAGATCATCAGCTTCGAGGAGACGTAGTGCTGCGGCTCTCCGCGCGACTCCCAGATCCCCTGGTCGGGGTTGGGCCAGGCATCGATCGCCGCTTCCACCTGGTAGCGGATCAGCTGGCGATCGGCTGGAGTGCCGCTGCCGCGCAGGGCTTTGCTGTGCAGGTAGATCGAGTCCAGCAGCGCTCCCCAGACGTCGTTCTGGCGCTGGTCGTAGGCGCCGTTGCCGATCCGCACCGGCTTCGAGCCAAGGTAGCCGTCGAGGTGGTCGAGGGTCTGCTCGGTCAGCTTCTTCTCGCCGCCGATTCCGTACATGATCTGCAGGTCCGGTTCCTCGCGGCAGACGTCGACGATGAAGCGCATGAAGTCGCGTGCCTCCTGGTCGAAGCCGAGCGTGTGCAGCGCCCAGAGGCTGAAGGTCGAGTCGCGGATCCAGCTGAAGCGGTAATCCCAGTTGCGCTCGCCGCCCGGGGTCTCCGGCAGCGAGGTGGTGGGGGCGGCGAGGATCGCCCCGGTCGGGGTGTAGGTGAGGCCCTTGAGCACCAGCGCCGAGCGCTGCAGGTGGATCCGCCAGGGGTGGTCGGGGAACTTGCCGTCGCGCAGCCAATCGCGCCAGAACTCTTCGGTCGAGTCGAGCCGCTCCAGCGCCTCCGGGGCGCTGCGCGGCCCGCCGAGGTCGCTGTCGCCCCAGGTCAGGGCGCAGAAGCCGCTCTCGTCCTCGCGCAGCTTCAGCGTCCCGCGGGCGGCGCCGTCCTCGATCGTCAGCTCCATGTCAGTGGTCATCCTCAGCTCGGTCCCGTCGCTGCCGCGGGCGACCGCTTCGCCGAGATCGCCGCCGCTCCACTCGGCCGCCTCGATCCCGTAGCCGAAGCGCGGCAGGCACTCCATCTCCATCTCGACCTCGCCGTCGATGCAGGTCATCGTCCGCAGCAGCGAGTGGTCGGACTCGTGCTCGGTGTCGGGGCGGCTGCCCTTGCCGTCGGAGGTGCTCCACTCGGCGATCGTCAGCGCGTCGTGGATCACGACCCAGCCGGTCTCGGTGACCCAGGTCGTCTCGATCACCAGGGTGCCCGGCTCATAGCGGCGGCTGATCGGGACGACGACGCCGCGGGGGGAGAGCTTGAAGTGGCCGGCGCCGCGGTCGAGCAGGGCGGCGAAGGCGCTGGCGGAGTCGAAGCGGGGCAGGCAGAGCCACTCGACCGAGCCGTCGTAGGAGACGAGGGCGGCGGTGTGGCAGTCGGAGAGAAAGCCGTAGCTGCCGATCGGTGGAAAACGGTTGTTGGCGGCTCCCAAGGCGAAGCCAAGCTAGCAGCGGCAGCGGGCGTGGCTAACTCGAATGCGGCGCTACGCTGACTCGCGTGACGCTGCCGATCGCCCACGTCTCAGGCATCTACGGCCCCTTGGAGCTGGCGCCGATGCTGATCGCCGCGGTGCTCTACGCGAAGCGGGCGGCGACCCTCTCCGCCAAGGGCCGCCCGGTGCCGCTCTGGCGTCAGATCTGCTTCGCCGCGGGCCTGCTGGTCATCGTCGCGGCGCTGATCTCGCCGATCAGCGATGTCGCCGAGCAGCTGGTCATCGCCCACATGGTCGAGCACCTGATGCTGGGCGATATCGCCACCCTGCTGCTGGTCCTCGGCCTGACCGGGCCGCTGCTGCAGCCGATCCTGGCGATCCCGGTCTTCGACCGCCTCCGCGTCCTCGCCAATCCGGCGATCGCCTTCCCGCTCTGGGTGCTCAACTTCTACTTCTGGCATATCCCGGCCCTCTACGACGCGGCCTACGGGGGCGCGCCGCTGCACGCGCTCGAGCACGCCACCTTCATCTTCTTCGGCTGCCTGATGTGGATGCCGGTCTTCGGCCCGCTGCCGACCCCGAAGTGGTTCACCGCCGGCTGGAAAGTCGGCTACGTGATCGCGGTCCGCTTCGCCGGGGCGATCCTCGGCAACGTCCTGATGTGGTCCGGCTCTGTGCTCTACACCGTCTACGCGCCCGGCGAGCGCGAATGGGGCCTCTCGCCGCTGGCCGACCAGAGCACCGCCGGCGTGATCATGATGGTCGAGGGGACCTTCCTCGCCCTCGGCCTGCTGGCCTGGGTTTTCTTCGAGGTGGCGCGGGAGGGGAGCGAGAAGCAGCGTCTGCTCGACCTCGCCCACGACCACGGGGTGGCGCTCGACGACGAGCGCGCCCAGCGGGCGGTCGCCGCCGGCCACGGGGCGCGGCTGGAGGAGCGGATCCGGGCCGAGCAGGCGCCGGCCGCCGGCAAGGAGCCGGGTGTCGCCGCTCGATAGAGCCAAGGCCTGGGTCGTCACCGGGCCGGTTGGGCGCGGCCTCTCCTTCGCGATCGACTTCGCGGCAGCGCTGCGCCGCGGCCTCGCCCAGCGCCGCGGATAGCCCGCGCGCCGATTCCTTTAGGGTCATGCGCCGATGAAGACCACCGTCAAAGAGCTGCCCAACTCGCGTGTCCAGGTTGACGCCGAGGTCGATGCCGCTGATGTCCAGCGCGGAATCGCCCGCGCCGCCCGCGGCTTCGCCAAAGAGATGCGGATGCCCGGCTTTCGCAAGGGCAAGGCGCCGGCTTCGCTGGTGATCCAGCGGGTCGGGTTCGGCCCGGTCCTGGAGGAGGCGATCCGCGACTCGCTGCCCGAGTGGTACGAGCGGGCGCTGCTCGATTCGGCGATCAGCCCGGTCGGCAATCCCGATGTCGAGATCGTCACCGCCCCCGAGGGCGAGGGCGAGCCGCTGACTTTCAAGTTCGAGGTCGGGGTCCGGCCCAAGGCCAAGCTCGGCGAGTACAAAGGGCTCGAGATCGGCAAGGCCGAGCCCGAGGTGCCCGCCGACATCGTCGACCGCGAGATCGAGCGCATGCAGCAGAGCTTCGCCAAACTTGAGCCGGTCGAGCGCGTGGCCGCCTCCGGCGACGCCCTCCTGGTCGATTTCGAGGGGTCGATCGACGGCGAGCCCTTCGAGGGCGGCAAGGCTTCCGACTACCTCTTGGAGCTGGGCGGCGGGCAGCTGATCGAGGGCTTCGAGGAGCAGCTCGAGGGCGCCGGCGCCGGCGAGGACCGCGAGGTCAAGGTCACCTTCCCCGACGATTACCACGCCGAGCAGCTGGCCGGCAAAGACGCGACCTTCGCGGTCGCGGTCAAAGAGGTGCGGGAGAAAGTGCTGCCCGAGCTCGACGACGACTTCGCCTCCGACGCCTCCGAGTTCGACACGCTGGAGGAGCTGCGCGCTGATATCGACGCCAAACTCGGCGAGGCGGCCGGCGAGCGGATCGAGCAGGACTTCCGCGTCGCCGCGATCGACGCCGCGGTCGAGAACGCGACCGTCGAGCTGCCCGACGAGCTCACCGTCGCCCGTGCTGCCGAGCGCTGGGAGCGGGTCGAGCGCCAGCTCGCCGGCCGCGGCATGGACCCCAACGCCTACCTGCAGATGCAGGGCAAAACCCGCGAGGAGATCATCGAGGAGTCCAAACCCGACGCGGCGCTGGAGCTGAAGCGCGAGGCGGTGCTGGCGGCGATCGCCGAGGCCGAGGCGATTGAGGTCGGCGACGAGGAGATGATCGAGGCGCTGGAGCACACCGCCGGCCACGAGCGGACGACGCCGGAGAAACTGCTGGAGCGGCTGCGCGACAACGGCCGCGACGCGATGGTCCGCGATGACATCCAGGTCCGCAAAGCGATCGACCTGGTCGCCGATGCGGCGACCCCGATCGCGATGGAGCAGGCCGAGGCCCGCGAGAAACTCTGGACCCCGGAGAAGGAGCGGGAGGCGGCTGGCAGCCTCTGGACGCCGGGCTCGGAGTGACGGTTATCTCCCAGTTTCCAGGCCTGGTGCAGGCACGCCTGACGCCTTCTATAGAGTGCCGCGTATGAGCCCACTTGTCCCCATGGTTGTCGAGCAGACCTCGCGCGGCGAGCGCTCCTTCGACATCTATTCCCGCCTGCTCAACGAGCGCATCATCTTCCTCGGCACCGAGGTCACCCAGGACATCGCCAACCTGATCGTGGCCCAGCTCCTGCACCTGGAGTCCGAGGACCCGGACAAGGACATCAGCCTCTACATCAACTCGCCCGGCGGCTCCGTCTACGCCGGGCTGGCGATCTACGACACGATGCAGTTCATCAAGCCCGACGTGCAGACGATCTGCGTCGGCATCGCGATGAGCATGGGCGCGCTGCTGCTCTCCGGCGGCGCCGCCGGCAAGCGGATGTCGCTGCCCAACTCGAAAATCCTCATTCACCAGGTTTCTTCCGGCTTCCAGGGCCAGGCGACCGACATCGAGATCCACGCCAAAGAGATCATCGACGTCCGCAAGCGCCTCGACGAGATCCTCGCCAAGCACACCGGCCAGTCCTTCGAGAAGGTCACGAAAGACACCGATCGCGACTACTTCATGAGCGCGGAAGAGGCGAAGGAGTACAACCTCGTCGACCGCGTCATCGAACACCACTGAAGCGCCTAGCCCTCCTAGCGCTCTCCCTCTTCGCGGCCTTCGCCGCCCCCCAGGCATCTGCCCGTCTCTCCAGCCCCGACGGGGCACCCGCCTACTACGCCCACGTCTTCCCGGTCCAGGGCCCGCACGGCACCCGCGGCGCGATCGGTGAATTCGGCGCCCCCCGCGACGGCGGCCGCACCCACGAGGGCTTCGACATCGTCGCCGCCTGCGGGACCGAACTAGTCGCTGTCCGCAACGGCCGGGTTCTGCGCACGGGCTACGACCCGGTTCTCTACGGCAACTACCTGCTGATCCACGGCGAAGGCGAGCACCGCAGCTACTTCTACGCCCACATGCCGCGCCCGGCCCTGGTCCACAAGGGCGAGAAGGTCTGGACCGGGGAGCCGGTCGGCGAGGTCGGCGAGACCGGCAACGCGATCACCGTCGGCTGCCACCTCCACTTCGAGATCCACGTCCGCGGAGTCCCGATCGACCCCGAGCCCGAACTGCGCCGCTGGGACCGCTACAGCTGACCCGAGCCCCGAACTGCATCAAATTCTCGATCTGGCAGGTGGAGAATTTGATGCAGTTCGGGTTAGAGTCCCAGCTCGTACTCGATCCAGGTTGTGCGCTCGGCGCCGGTCGAGTCGTAGAGGCGCTGGGCGGTGTGGTTGTCGGGGGCCGTTGCCCATTCCAGGTGGCGGGCGCCTCGTTTGCGGGCGACGTCGGCGCTGGCGCCGATCAGGGCCCGGCCGACTCCCTGGCCGCGGGTGTCCGGGGCGACGAAGAGGTCGTTCATCAGCACCGTCTCGGCCGGGGCCAGCGAGGTGAAGTGCCAGTAGAGGCAGGCGTAGCCGACCAGCTGCTCGTCGGCCCAGGCGCCGAGCAACATGCCGTCGTCGCTGGGCTCGAGGAAGCGGCTGAAGAAGGCGCGGTTGCGCTCGTCGTCGATCTCCTCGACCTCGTAAAAGCGCTGGTAGGCGGCGATCAGCGGCAGCAGCGTCTTGAGCTGCGAGGCGGCGATCGGCTCGACTTTGACCTCGACGGGCACCTGCTCACCGTACCGCCCGCCCGGCGCAAGGCAACGATCACGGGAAGGGACGCGAGCGAGCGCGAAGTAAACGACCCGACAGACACGGCTTGCCTCCCCGTCTAAGCTTGGGGACGCGACGCCGCTAGGCAACTTCGGCCCCGCAAGGAGGGGATTCCGCTGGCACGTCCCACAGACTCAAATGAGCAGCTCCTCTGCAGCTTCTGCGGCAAGTCGCAGCGCCAGGTCAAAAAGCTGATCGCCGGCCCCGGCGTCTACATCTGCGATGAGTGCATCGACCTCTGCAACGAGATCATCGACGAGGAGCTGACCGCGCCGCCGGCTTTCGAGCTGGAGAACCTGCCGAAACCGCGTGAGATCCACGAGGTGCTGCAGGAGTACGTGGTCGGCCAGGATGAGGCCAAGCGGACCCTTGCCGTCGCCGTCTACAACCACTACAAGCGGGTTCAGATCGCCCAGGCCGAGGACGCCCCCGACGTCGAGCTGCAGAAGTCGAACATCATGATGCTGGGCCCGACCGGCTGCGGCAAGACGCTGCTCGCCCAGACCCTGGCCCGGATCCTCAACGTCCCCTTCGCGATCGCCGACGCGACGGCGCTGACCGAGGCCGGCTACGTCGGCGAGGACGTCGAGAACATCCTCCTGAAGCTGATCCAGGCCGCCGACTTCGACGTCAAAAAAGCCGAAACCGGAATCATCTACATCGACGAGATCGACAAGATCGCGCGCAAGGCCGACAACCCGTCGATCACCCGCGACGTCTCCGGCGAGGGCGTGCAGCAGGCGCTGCTGAAGATCCTCGAGGGGACGACCGCCTCGGTGCCGCCGCAGGGCGGGCGCAAGCACCCGCACCAGGAGTTCCTGACGATCGACACCACCAACATCCTCTTCATCTGCGGCGGCTCCTTCGCCGAACTCGACAAGGTGATCGAGCGCCGGGTCGGCGACAACGGCATGGGCTTCGGCGCCGCGATCACCTCCAAGCAGCACAAGGACACGGGGGAGTGGTTCGAGCAGGTGCTGCCCGAGGACCTGATGGAATACGGCCTGATCCCCGAGTTCATCGGCCGCCTGCCGGTGGTGACGGCGATCCACCAGCTCAGCCGCGACGACCTGATCACGATCCTGACCGAGCCGCGCCACGCGCTGACCAAGCAGTTCCAGCGCTTCTTCGAGTTCGACGACATCGAGCTGGTCTTCGCCGAGGACAGCCTCGAGGCGATCGCCGACAAAGCCCTGGAGCGCGAGACCGGCGCCCGCGGCCTGCGCTCGATCCTCGAGGAGACGCTGCTCGACGTCCAGTTCGAGCTGCCTTCGCGCCGCGACGTGACCAAGTGCGTGGTCACCAAGGAGACGATCTCCCAGGGCCGTCGCCCGACCCTCGTCACCGAGGCGGCGCACCAGGACATCGGCGCCGCCGACGAGGGCCTAAGCGAGGAATCGGCCTAACCCGGGGCCGACGGGCCTCAAACGGGAGATATAGGCACGTTTGAGGCCCGTCGGCGGGCGGTTTGCGTCACTAGACTCGCATTCGATGAGCGACGGGCGGGCCAAGCAGCTGCAGGAGAAGACGCGGTACGAACCCGCTGAGGTTGAGCGGCGGATCTTCGCCGAGTGGATCGAGGGCGGTTACTTCCACCCCGACGCTGTGGGCACGGCGGAGGAGAACTTCTCGGTCGCGATCCCGCCGCCCAACGTGACCGGTGCCCTGCACATGGGCCACGCGCTCAACGGCTCGATGCAGGACGCGCTGGTGCGGATGAACCGGATGCGCGGCCGCAACTCGCTCTGGATCCTCGGCACCGACCACGCCGGCATCGCCACCCAGTCGGTGGTCGAGAAAGGGCTGCGGGCCGAAGGCAAGTCCCGCCACGACCTCGGCCGCGAGGAGTTCGTCGAGCGGGTCTGGGCCTGGAAGGAGGAGTACGGCTCGCGGATCGTCGAGCAGTACAAGCGGCTCGGCGCCTCCTGCGACTACGAGCGCGAGCGCTTCACCCTCGACCAGGGCTACGTCCGCGCCGTCTACCGCGTCTTCAAGCGGCTCTTCGACAAGGGCTACATCTACCGCGACAACTACATGGTCAACTGGGACCCGGGCTCGCACTCGGCGATCTCCGACCTCGAGGTCGAGAACCGCGAGGTCGAGGACACGCTCTACTCGATCGACTACCCGGTTGAGGGCACAGACCAGGTGCTGACCGTCGCCACCGTGCGGCCGGAGACGATGCTGGCCGACACCGCCGTCGCCGTCAATCCCGACGACGAGCGCTACGCCGACCTGGTCGGCAAGAACTGCCTGCTGCCGCTGGTCGGCCGCCTGCTGCCGATCATCGCCGACGACCACGTCGATCCCGAGTTCGGGACGGGAGCGCTGAAGATCACCCCAGGCCACGACCCCAACGACTTCGAGATCGGCCGCAAGCATGGCTTGGAGGAGATCGGCGCGATCGGCCCCGACGGGCGGATGACCGGGGAGGCGGGCCGCTTCGAGGGGATGACGGCGGCCGACGCCCAGGTCGCCGTGGTCGAAGCGCTCCGCGCCGAGGGCCGGCTCCGCGCCGAGGAGCCTTACCTGCACTCGGTCCCCTTCTCACACCGCTCCGGCGAGAGGATCGAGCCGCTGATCTCATTGCAGTGGTTCTGCCGCATGGACGAGCTGGCGAAGCCGGCGATCGCGGCGGTCGAAAACGACCTGGTCAAGATCGCCCCCGGCCAGTGGAAGCGGGTCTACCTCGACTGGATGAAGGAGATCCGCCCCTGGTGCATCTCGCGCCAGCTCTGGTGGGGGCACCGGATCCCGGTCTGGTACTGCGATCCCTGCGAGGAAACGATCGTCGCCGAGCAGGCGCCGGAGCGCTGTGGCGGCTGTGGCGGCGAGCTGCGCCAGGAGGAAGACGTGCTCGACACCTGGTTCAGCTCGGCGATCTGGCCCTTCGCCACCCTCGGATGGCCCGACGACACCGCCGAGCTGCGCGCCTTCTACCCGACCAGCTTCCTGACCACGGCCCGCGAGATCCTCTTCCTCTGGGTGGCGCGGATGATCATGACCGGGATCGAGTTCGCTGGCGACATCCCCTTCCGCGATGTCTACGTGCACTCGGTGATCCAGGCCCGCGACGGGCGGCGGATGTCGAAGAGCCTCGGCACCGGGATCGACCCGCTGGATGAGATCGACGTCCACGGCGCCGATGCCCTGCGCTTCGGCCTGCTGGCGATGTCCTCGACCCAGGACGTGCGCTATTCCGATGCCAAGGTTCAGCAGGGGGCAGACCTCTCCAACAAGCTCTGGAACGCGAGCCGGCTGATCCTGCTCAACGCGGCCGAGGTCGAGCCGGCGCCGCGGCCGCTGCACGTCGAGGATCGCTGGATCCTCTCGCGGCTGGAGCGGACGATCGCCTCGGTCACCCAGAAGCTGGAGACATACGACTTCGCCCACGCGGTCCAGGAGGCCTACTCGTTCTTCTGGCGCGACCTCTGCGACTGGTACCTGGAGATCGCCAAGCCGCGCCTCTATGACGGTGAGGAGGATGTCTCGGCGACGCTGCTCTGGGCGCTGGAGCGGGTGCTGGCCCTGCTGCACCCGACGATGCCCTTCGTGACCGAGGAGATCTGGTCCTACCACCCGGCCCGCCAGGGCCATCTCGTCGTCCACCCCTTCCCGCAGTCCGACGAGTCGCTCTTCGACGACGCGGCTGAGGCCGACGTCGAGGGCGGGATCGCCCTGACCCAGAGCCTGCGCGCCTGGCGCGACCTGGTCGAGGTGCCGGTGGCGGCGGTGCTCGAGGCCCGGGTCGAAGGCGTCGACCCGCCCGAGTTCGTCGGCCGCCTCGCCCGCTTCGGATTCGGCCAGGACGGCGGTGACCCGGTCGCCTCGGTCGGCCCGGTCCGGGTGCTGGCCTCGGCCGACCTCGACGCCGAGGCGGTCGCCGCCAGGCTCGACAAGCGGCGCGAGGAGCTGCGCTCGGAGGTCGAGCGGGCCGAGCGCAAACTCGGCAACGAGGGCTTCGTCGCCAAGGCCCCGGCCGAGGTGATCGAGGAGGAGCGCGGCAAGCTCGAGCGCTACCGGGCCGAGCTCGAGGAGCTCTCCGAATAGACCCGCAGTCTTACCTCGACTCGCTGGAGCCGATCGGCTGGAAGCTCGGCCTCGAACGGATGAACCGCCTCAACGCGGTGCTGGGGATGCCGCAGAACCGCTTCGCCTCGATCCACGTCGTCGGCACCAACGGCAAGTCGTCGGTGACCCTGATGACGGCGGCCCTGCTGCAGGCGCACGGGATCAAGGCTGGCGCCTGCATCTCGCCCCATGCCTCGCGCTGGGCCGAGCGCACCCGCGTCGCCGGCGCCCAGATCGGCGAGGCCGAGTTCGCCGCCGCGGTCGAGCAGGCGGCCGCGGGCGCCGCGGTCGTCAACCGCACCCTCGAGGAGGGCGAGGCGGTGACCCAGTTCGAGCTGGCAACCGCTGCTGCCTTCGTCGCCCTGGCGAAGGCGCGGGTCAAGGTCGGGGTGATCGAGGCGGGACTGGGGGGGAGGTTGGACGCGACCAACACGATCCCCTCGCGGGTGACGGTGCTGACCTCGATCGGTCTCGATCACACCGAGTGGCTGGGGGAGACCGAGCTCGAGATCGCGGCCGAGAAGCTGGCGGTGCTGCGCGACCAGACGACCCTGGTCCTGGGGCAGGTCAGCCCGGCCGTCGCGGAGCTGGCCGAGCGCACCGCCGCCGAGCGCGGGGCCAAGCTCGTGCGAGCCCTCGAGGACCCCGGCGCCGGGCTGAAATTGCGCGCTGCAGGCGGGTTTCAGCGCCGCAACTTCGCCCTCGCCAAAACCGCCGCCGAGGCTTTTCTCGGCCAGCTCGACCCCGATCTGGTCGCCGAGGTGGCGGCCGATATCTTGATCCCCGGCCGCCTCGAGCGGATCGCCGATGACCCGCCGACCTACATCGACGCCGCCCATAACCCGGACGGGGCGGCGGCGCTGGCCGAGTCCCTGCCGCAGGTCGCCGCGGGCGGCCCGGTCGTCGCCTGCCTGGCGATCCTTGCCGACAAGGACGCCGAGGCGATGGTCGCGGCGCTGGCCCCGGCGATCGACAGCGTGGTCTGCACCGAGCTGCCGGCGGCAGCGCTTGAATCGCAGGGCCGCCCCGGCGCCGCCTCCCGTCCGGCTGCCGAGCTGGCGTCGATCTGCGCCGCCGCCGGCCTCAGGGCCGAGGCCGAGCCTGACTTCGGCGCCGCCCTGCGGCGCAGCCGCGAGCTGGCAGGCGAGGCACAAGCCGGGGCGCTGCTGGTGAGTGGCTCGCACTACGTGCTGGCCCCTGCTCGGGCGGCGCTGCAATCGGCATCGCCAGCCTGATCTGGCGGCCGACTGTGCGAGGATTCGGCGATGAAACGGGGCGCCGGCTCAGAACTGCTTTCGATGATGGGCCTGGTCGCCGCTGTCGTCGCCGCGGTGATCCTGATCTTCTTCGGCGTCGGCTATCTGTTCGGCAGGCTGTTCCTCTGACAAACCGTCCCGTCGGCGCGACAGGGTTCGCGAGCTCGGCGGAGAAGTAGACTGCCCGCTCCCTTACCCGGCGCGCCCTTAATTACCCATGTCACTAGCGATCTTCGGCATCAACAACAGCGGCCTGAATCTGGCTGCCAGCCTCTTTGTGCTGATGCTTGTCGTGCTCTGGCTGGCGCTGATCGTCTACACCTACCTCGACGCCAAGCGCCGCATCTCCGATCCCTTCCTGATCGCCTGCGCGACGATCGCCTCTTTCTTCCCTTACATCGGCACCGCCGTCTACGTGATCGTGCGCCCGCCGGAGTTCCTCGAGGATGCCCACGAGCGCGAGCTGGAGATCAAAGCGGCGGAGCTGAAGGTGCGCCAGCTGACCGAGCAGTCCTGCCCCAACTGCGAGTACCCGGTCGAGAAGAACTACCTGCGCTGCCCGCAGTGCCAGCGCCGCCTCAAGGACCCGTGCCCGAGCTGCCACAAGCCGGTCGACCCGCGCTGGGCGCTCTGCCCTTACTGCGAGACGGCGCTGCCGGAGCGGGCGCGGCGCCAGAAGTCGAGGCCCGAGGGACGCAGCAAGGCCCCGCCGCGCGAAGAGCGGTCCAAGGCGCGCGAGGAGCGCCCGGCCAAACGCCAGCCTTCATCGCGCAAAAAATCTTCTGCTTCTGCTGCCAAGAAAGAGCCGGCTCGCGCCGCCTCGAAAGAGGCATCGGACACCAAACCAACCGAAAGGACCCCCGCTCGTGAGCCGGACGCTGATCCTCGTAAAGCCTGACGCCTTCGAGCGCGCCCTGACCGGCGAGGTGATCGCCCGCTTCGAGCGCAAGGGATTGCGGATCGAGGCGCTGAAGACGATGCAGGCGACCGAGGAGATCGCCAACCAGCACTACGCCGAGCACTCCGAGAAGCCCTTCTTCGGCGAGCTCGTCTCCTTCATCACCGGCGGCCCGCTGGTGGCAATGGTCCTGAGCGGAGCCGAAGCGGTTCCGGCCGCGCGCCAGATGATCGGCGCGACCAACCCGGTCGACGCCGCCCCCGGCTCGATCCGTGGCGACTTCGCACTGGAGATGACCTTCAACATGGTCCACGGCTCCGACTCCGACGAGTCCGCGGCGCGTGAGATCTCGATCTGGTTCCCAGAGCTGAGTTCGTAGCGCGGGTGTGGGTAGGGGTTCCGCTTAACTTTTTCGTGGAGCGTCACCTGCCGTCCGAGATTGGGAGCGGCGAAAAAGTGCAAGACGCTCCACCCCTACCCACACCCGCGCCATGAGCGTAGTGCTGGCATCGGGATCCCCTCAGCGACGCGAGCTTCTGCAGAAGCTCGGCGTTGAGTTCGAGATCGTCGTCCCCGGGGTCGATGAGCTTTCCGGTGGGGATCCGGAATTCGAGGTCGTCGAGAACGCTCGTCTCAAGGCCTATGCCGTAGCTCGCGCGCCGGGACCCGCGGGCCTGGTGATCGCATGTGACACCGATGTTGTTCTCGACGGCAAGGCCCTCGGCAAGCCCGCTGACGCCGATCAGGCGCGGTCGTACTTAGATCGCATGTCTGGGCGCTCTCACGAGGTTCTGAGCGGCCTTGTGGTGCTTTCTGGGGGTGAGGAGCGGAGTGGGCTGGATCGGACCACTGTGGTCTTCAAGCAGCTCGACGAGGCGGCCAAGGAGCGGTATGTGCGCTTTGGCGAGTGGCGGGGACGGTCGGGGGGTTATGCGATCCAGACCCTCGGTTCTTCGCTTGTGGAGCGGATTGAGGGCAGCGTCTCCAATGTCGTCGGGCTGCCCGTGGGGCTGCTGCTGGAGCTCGCGCCGCAGCTTTTCGACCAGGCTTGACGCTGGCTTAAACCTGTCTGCCAAGATTCGACGTCGATCGTGTACCGAAAGCAAGTACGCCGCCGCAGGGCGGTTCTCGCCCTCCTCGTCATCGGCTCCTTCGTGTTGCTGACGCTCACCTATGGGCAGAAGTCGAACGGGCTGCAGCGTGGTGTCAGCACGATTTTCAGCCCTCTGCAGAGCGTTTCCGACCGGGCCCTGAAGCCCGCCCGCGACCTCGTCAACTGGTTCGACAAGACCTTCGACGCCCGTGGCGAAAACGGGAAATTGAAGACCGAACTGGCGAAGGTGCGCAAGGAAGCTGTCGACAGCGATGTCGCGATCCAGGAAAACGACCAGCTGCGCAAGCTGCTCTCGCTCGACCGCAATGTCGTCCCATCTGGGTATGACCCGGTCACCACCCGCGTCACCGCCCGCTCGCCGACCGTCTGGCAGTCGAGCGTGACGGTTGGGGCAGGCAGCGGCGATGGCGTCTCCGTCGACGACCCGGTGATCAGCGGCTACGGGCTGGTTGGGCAGGTTTCCGCAGTGACCCCCGACTCGGCCCAGGTGACGCTGCTCACCGATCACGAAAGTGCCGTCGCGGCCAAGGTCGTCCCCGACGGGACCCAGGGCGTGGTCAAGCCCGAAATCGGCAACCCCGAACAGCTCATCCTCGACTTCATCGACTCCAGCAAGCGCGTCCATCGCGGCGAGCCGGTGGTCACCTCTGGCTGGCGCTCGGAAGGGCGCTCCTCCCTCTACCCGCCGAACCTCCCGGTCGGCGAAATCACCCGCGCCTCGATCCTCGATCAGGAAGCGATCCAGCAGGTCGAACTGCGCCCCTTCGCCGACCTCGCCAACCTCGACCTGCTGCAGGTGCTGACCGGGGGCTCGCGCGGGTGATCGTCACCTCGAAGATCCTCGCCCGCATCGTCGCGATCGTGATCGTCGCCGTGCTCCTGCAGCTCTCCTTCTTCTCGCGGGTGACGCTCTTCCACGTCAGCCCCGACATCCTGCCGGCGCTGGTCGTCTGTTTCGGCCTGCTCGGCGGTACGATGACCGGCGTCGTCACCGGCTTTTCGGTCGGATTCCTCGTCGATTGCCTGCTGATCGAGACGCTCGGCGCCGGCTCGCTGGTTCTGCTCACGACCGGCTACCTGGCCGGCATGTTCCGCGAGCGCTTCGAGATCCACAGCGCCCTGGTGCCGCCCCTGCTCTGCATGGGCCTGACCCTGTTCGCCGAGCTCGGCTTCGGCGCGGTCCAGGTGATGCTGGGGATCGACGCCTCGATCAGCAGCATGGTCATCGGCGACATGCTGTTGAAGAGCATCTACGCCTTCTTCCTCGGCTGGCCGATCTACCTCGGGATGCGGCGGGCGCTGCGCCCGGCGCTGGTCGAGGAGTCGTCACTGCGCCGCCGCGAGCAGTCGGCCGCGATCGGGGCCTAGTGCGATGTACCTCGACGCCGATGGTGGTGGGCCGCGGATGAGCAAACGGCTGTCGCTGCGAATCGCGATCTTCATCGGGGCGGCGGTGGTCCTCTTCGCGATCCTCTTCCTCCGCCTCTGGTACCTGCAGGTGGTCTCCGGCGACAAGTACCTGGCCGAGGCGCAGAACAACCGCACCCGCGAATTCCGAGTGGCCGCGCCGCGCGGCAAAGTCCTCGACCGCAACGGCAATGTGCTGGTCGAGAACCGGACCAGCCTCGCCCTCCAGGTCAACCCGGCCAAACTGCCCGAAGACCCTGCCGAACGCGGCGCAGAGCTGAGCAAGCTCGGCGCCCTCGCCCATATGTCTCTGCAGCGCGTGCGCCGGACCATGCACGAACAGCTCAAAATCGCGGCTGGGGCGCCGGTCACCCTGCGCCACGACGTCGAACACGACCTCGTCTACTACCTGCAGGAAAACCAGGATCTCTTCCCCGGGGTTGCCGTCGAACCGGTCTTCGTCCGCCGCTACCCGCACGGGTCGCTGGCGGCACACGTGCTCGGCAGCGTTGGCGAGGTCACCGAAGAAGACCTGAAAGAACGGCGCTACCGCAACCTGGAGCCGGGCGACGAGGTAGGCAATGGCGGGGTCGAGGACAGCTACGACAGCGTCCTGCGCGGGACCCCGGGGACGACCCGGATCCAGGTCAACGCGCTCGGCCAGCCGACCCCGGGGGGGGCGCTGCTGAAGCAGCCGCCGACCCCCGGCGACAGCCTCAAGCTCTCGATCGACTCCGAAGTGCAGGAGGCGGGGGAAGGGGCGCTGGCAGCGCGCGGCCTGCCGGGCGCCTTCGTCACGATGAACGTCAACAACGGCCAGATCCTTGGCTTGGGCTCCTTCCCGACCTACGACCCGACGGTCTTGACCAAGCGGATGACCCAGAGCCAGGTCAATGCCCTTTACCGCGACCCGGTCTTGGCGCCGCTCACCAACCGCGCCACCCAGGGCCTCTATCCGACGGGCTCGACCTTCAAGGTCATCACCGCGATGGCGGCCCTCAACAGCGGGGTTTCCACGCCGTCGACGACGATCGACGACACCGGCTCGATCAAGATCGGCGAACAGACATTTCAGAACGCGGGCGGCGCGGCCTTCGGCCCGGTCGACCTGGTCAACGCTCTGCGCGTCTCCTCCGATGTCTACTTCTACGAGCTCGGGCTGAAGATGTGGAACACCGGCGCCCTGCAGCACTGGGCCCACCTGCTGGGGATCGGCCGCCCGACCGGGATCGACCTTCCCGAGCAGACCGACGGGCTGCTGCCGAGCAAGGCCTGGCGCAACAAGCTCTACCGCGAAGGCGAAACCGACCGCCCCTGGTCGGCCGGCGACAACGTGCAGCTGGCGACCGGCCAGGGCGACCTGCAGACCAACCCGCTGCAGATGGCGATCGCCTACGCGACGGTGGCCAACAGTGGCACCGTCGTCACCCCGCACGTCGGCATGGAAGTCGACGACAGCGCCGGCCGGGTGCTGCAGGAAATCGACCCGCCGCCGCGCCGCCACGTCCACGTCGATCCTGAATACCGGGCCGCGATCCTGGAAGGGCTGCACGAGGCGGCGCAGTCGCCGGGAGGGACGTCCTACGGCGTCTTCAGCGGCTTTCCGGTGCCGGTCGCAGGCAAGACGGGGACCGTCCAGCGGCCGCCAAATCCCGACCAGTCCTGGTACGTGGTGCTGGCACCGTACCCCAACCCGCGTATCGTCACTGCTGTGACGATTGAGCAGGGCGGATTCGGCGCCGAATCTGCAGCGCCCGCGGCGCTGCAGATCCTCGAGGCCTATTTCAACAAGCACGCGACCGGGACTTCCGGCGCCAACGGCGGCAGCCCGGGCTGATGGAAGTCGCCCGCGCCCGGCGCGCCCGCACGGAGCCGTTCACGACCAGGCCCGGCATCGCCGAGCGGCTCGGCCTGCCCTACATGGACGCGCCGCTGGCGCTTTCGGCCGCCGTCCTCGTCGCATTCAGCGTCTTCACGCTCGGCCAGGCGACCTCCCACGACGTGCCTGGCAACCCCAACTACTACACCGACCGACAGGCGATCTACGGTCTGCTCGGTATCGTGGGCATGTTGGCACTCACTCGGATCGACTATTCGCGCTTCCGCGAGCTACGGGTGGGCATCTACACCTTCCTCTGCGTGAGCATCTCTCTCGTTTTCGTGTTCGGCTTTGCGGCGCGCGGCTCACGGCGCTCCTTCGAACTCCCGTTTTTCAGCTTTCAGCCATCGGAGCTCGGCAAGCTCCTGCTTGTGCTTGCGCTTGCCGGGTTTGTCATCGATGGCGCCAGGCGCGGTTCGGCTCGGCAGCGCACCGTGCGCTACCTCTGCCTCGGCCTGGCACCGGCTGCACTCGTTTTTCTGCAGCCCGACCTCGGCACCGCATTGGTGTTCGCGGCCGTGACTCTCGCCGTCATGTACGTGGGGGGCGTCCCCTGGACGCACTTCGCCGTGATCGGCGCAGCTCTCGTCGCACTTATAAGCATCGTTCTGGTGGTGGCGCCCGCATTAGGGGTGCCCCTGCTGAAGGGCTACCAGGAGCAGAGGTTGACCTCTTTCCTGCATCCCAGCGAAGACGCAAGCGACGCGGGCTACCAGCAGCATCAGGGCCAGGTCGCCATCGGTTCCGGTCAGGTGACCGGCCGTGGCGACAACGCCACCCAGACGCGGCTCGACTTTGTCCCTGAGCGGCACACCGATTTCATCTTTGCGGTGATCGGTGAGCGCTACGGATTCATCGGAGCCGCGTTCGTCCTATCCCTTTACGCCCTGCTTCTCTGGCGGGCGCTGCGGATTGTGACGCTCTCGAAGAACTCATACGGGACCCTGGTCGCCGGCGGCATCGCCGGCATGCTTCTTTTCCAGGTTTTCGTCAACGTGGGAATGAACCTGGGGATCATGCCGATCACCGGGATTCCCTTACCGCTGATGAGCTACGGAGGATCCTCCGTGCTCGCGACTTTCCTGGCGGTTGGAGTGCTTCAGAGCATTCACATGCAAGCGCGGCTCAGCCAGCGGAGCAGGTTCGCCTGGTGATCCCCGATGGGGACCCAGTCTGCGTACCGAATCTGAACTGAGCTAACTCAATGAAAAAGACAATTTTGGTCGCCGCCGATCGTGGCGAGACCCGTGTCGCCGTCCTCGAGTCGAAGACAAAAGGCGGCAAGCGCGACGTCGCCGAGCTCTACATCGAGCGCCGCGGACGGCGCTCGATCGTGGGCAACATCTACAAGGGCAAGGTCGACAACGTCCTGCCCGGCATGGAGGCCGCCTTCGTCGACATCGGCCTCGAGCGCAACGGCTTCCTCCACGTCGACGAGATCGTCCTGCCGGGCGGCGAGCAGGCGCCCAAGCGCGGCCGCGGTTCTGGACGCCGGATCAACGAGCTGATCAAACCGGGCCAGGAGATCCTCGTCCAGGTGGTCAAGGACCCGCTGAAGACGAAGGGCGCGCGGCTCTCGATGAACGTCTCGATCGCCGGCCGCTACCTCGTCTACGCGCCGCAGGGCAGCGGCGTCGGCGTCAGCCGCCGGCTGGCCGACTCCGAGCGCGACCGCCTGCGCAAGATGGTCGACCGCACCTACAAAGGCCCGGGCGGGCTGATCGTCCGCACCGCCGCCCACGGCGCCAAAAAAGCCGACTTCGTGCGCGAGGTCGGCTACCTGCACCGCCTCAACGAGGTGCTTGAGCGCCGGATCGACAAAACCAAGGCGCCCAACCTCGTCTTCCAGGAGGCAGACCTGCCGGTCCGCGTCCTCCGCGACATCTTCCTCAGCGACTTCGAAACGGCGATCATCGACTCGCCGAAGCAGTTCGAGCGGGTGACCAGCTTCTTCCAGCGCACGGCGCCGGAGCTGGTCGAGGGCGTCGAGCTCTATGACGGCAAAAAGCCGCTGTTCGAGAAATGGTCGATCGACAAGGAAATCGAGTCGACCCTCAACCGCCGCGTCGACCTCCCCTCCGGCGGCTACCTGATCATCGATTACGCCGAGGCGCTGACCGTGATCGACGTCAACAGCGGCAGCTTCACCGGCCGCGGCAAAGGCGGGCTCGAGGAGACGATCACCAAAGTCAACACCGAGGCCGCCGACGAGGTCGTGCGCCAGCTGAGGCTGCGCGACATCGGCGGCATCATCGTCATCGACTTCATCGACATGGCCCGCGCCCGCAACCGCGACAAAGTCCTGAAAACGCTGCGCAAAGCGCTCGACACCGACAAGTCGAAGAGCTACGTGGTCGAGGTCTCACCGCTGGGCCTGGTCGAGATGACGCGCCAGAACGTGACCGACGGCGTGCGCGAGATCCTGACCGAGGCCTGTCCGACCTGCGCCGGCGAGGGCGTCGTCCTCTCGGCCGAGACGGTGGCGCTGGAGGGCCTGCGCAAGCTGCGCGAAATCGCCGCCGAGCACGCCGAGCCCGAGGCCTTCCTGATGCGGGTCAACCCGAAAGTGGCGGCCGAGCTGACCAAGCCCGAGACCGGGCTGTCCGAGCTCGAGGCCGAGACCGGCAAGCAGTTCCACTTCGAGGGCGGCGAGGCGCTGCCGATCGACACCTTCGACATGGTCGAGTCCGGCAGCCGCGAGGAGATCGAGGAGAGGGCATTGCCGTTCAAAGTTGGCGAGGAGGTGCTGGTCAAGCTCGACGAGCCGCACATGTACAACCAGCACGACGCGGTCGCCCACGTCGACTCCTACATCGTCAGCGTCACCGGCGGCGGCCGCTTCGTCGGCGAGCGCAAGCTGGTCCGGATCGAGGAGGTCGCGAGGTCCGCGGCGGTCGCCTCGATGCCGGGGGTCGAGGCGGTCAACGGCGCTGGCGGAGACGAGGAAGGCGGGTCCAAGCTAGACTCCTCCGCCTCGCGTGGGCGTAGTCGTGGCCGCAGGGGCGGTCGCGGGCGTTCGCGCGCAAACCAGAGCAGCAAGGACGAATAAGCATGTACGCAGTAGTCGAAACCGGTGGCAAGCAGTACAAGGTCGAGAAGGGCACGTCCCTGCTCGTCGATCGCCTCAGCGCGGGCGAGGGCGACAAAGTCGCTCTGCGCGCGGTGATGTTCCGCGACAAAGAGGTTCTGGCGGAGCCGAAAGAGCTGGAGAAGGTCAAAGTCGAGGCGACCGTCTCCGAGCACCTTCGCGGTCCCAAGATCAAGGTCTTCAAATACAAGGCGAAGAAGGGCTACCGCCGCCGCGCCGGCCACCGCTCCGAGTTGACCAAACTCGAGGTGACCGAGATCAAACTGCTGGCGAAAAAACCTGCGGCCGAGAAAAAAGCGGCTGCTGAGAAAAAACCTGCGGCCAAAAAACCCGCTGCGAAGGAGGATTCCGATGGCTCATAAGAAGGGACTCGGCTCCAGTCGCAACGGGCGCGAATCCAACCCCAAGATGCTTGGGGTCAAGGTGTTTGCCGGTCAGAAAGTCACCGGGGGCGAGATCATCGTGCGCCAGCGCGGGACCCGGTTCTGGCCTGGCGACGGGACTGGCCTTGGCCGGGACCACACGATCTTTGCAACGCAGGCGGGCATCGTGGACTTCAAACCGACGCGCCGCGGTCGCACGATTCGCGTTATCCAGGACGCCTAGGACTTCAGCCGGGAGGCGGTCGGGGGCCTCTCCCTGGGCGCTGACTTTTTCGCCTTGCGCGTTGCTGCTCTCGCTGAGTGGGCTCTGCGAAAAAGAGAGCGCCGCGCCCAGAGAGAGGCCCCCGACCGCCTCTTCCCAGGGTCCTTGGCTCTGGCTAGTCGCAAAGCGCGAGCCTTAACCTCATTAGCTCATGTACGACAAGGCGAAAATCTGGGTTGAGGGCGGCGCTGGGGGGAAGGGCTGTGTGAGCTTCCGCAGGGAGGCGCATGTCCCGCAGGGCGGGCCTGACGGTGGGGACGGAGGGCACGGTGGAAACGTCATCCTCGTCTGCGATTCGTCTCGCCGGGACCTGGGCGCGCTTAGGGGCAGCAAGCACTTTCGGGCTCAGCGGGGGCGGCATGGGGAAGGGTCCAACCGGCATGGGGCTCGGGGAGAGGATCGGGTTATCCCTGTTGCTGCCGGCACTCAGGCCGAAGCTGTCGATGGGAGCTTGATCGACCTTGTCGAGGTTGGGCAGCAGGCCGTTGTGGCGAACGGCGGACGTGGGGGGCATGGGAACAAGCGCTTTGCGACCTCCACCCGGCAGGCGCCTCGGTTTGCCGAGCAGGGCACCAACGGGGAATCTGGATGGATCGAGCTGCGGCTGAAGCTGTTGGCCGATGTTGGGCTGATCGGTTTGCCGAACGCCGGCAAGTCCTCCTTGCTGGGGCGGCTGACGCGGGCAGCGCCGAAGGTGGGGGACTACCCGTTCACGACGCTCTCTCCTGTGCTGGGGACGATCGAAGGGGAGGAGCGGCAGGCTGTGGTTGCCGACATCCCCGGCTTGATCGAAGGCGCCGCCGACGGCGCCGGGCTCGGACACGAGTTCCTCGCCCATGTCGAGCGCTGCGCGATGCTGGTCCATCTGGTCGACCTGGCGCCGCCCGATGGCGATCCCGAGTCCAACTACGCGGCCGTGCGCGAGGAGCTTGTCTCCTACGGCGCCGGGCTCGACCAGCTGCCGGAGCTGATCCTGCTCTCCAAGCGCGACCTGCTCGCAGCGGGCGATGTCGAGGCCGCGGTCGCGGACTGGCAGGCGCGGCTGGGGGGGCGCTCCGTTGCCGTCCTCGCCGCTTCTTCAGCGACCGGGGAGGGACTCGACGAGTTGCGCCGGCAGATCCTCGCCGAGCTGCCGCAGACCCCCGTCGCCGCTCGGGTCGAGCCAGGCGCCGAGCTCGCCGGGGAATTCGAGGTCGAGCACCGCGTCTACCGCCCGGCCGGCGAGGGCGGCTACCGGGTCGAGCGCGAGGGCGACGGCGTCTTTCGCGTCATCGGCCGCGGCGTCGAGCTGCTCTTCGAGCGCCACGACCTCAAAAACGAGGAAGCTCTCGGCTACCTCGAGCGCCGCCTCAAAGAGATCGGCGTGATCGCCGCCCTCGACCGGGCCGGTTTCGAGCCCGGCGACGACATCCGCGTCGGCGAGCACGAGTTCGAGTTGCATCCCTAGGGGGAGAGTTTTGCGCTCTCCGCCCTTATGGGGGGATGCACATTCCTTTCACAGGTCCCGCGGCCAACGAACTCTTCGCTGTTCTGGAGTCGCTACCACTGGTCAACGACACCTTGGTGGGGGCAGGCCTCGGAGCGATCGTGGGTAAATTCATCGTGCATCGCGTTGAGCGTCACCGGGGCGAAATTCCGGCTCGGCGTGTGCGCCAGCTGGACCTAAGGTGGATTGGCTTCGGTGCGGCTGTAGCCACTGCTCTCAGCCTTG
Organism: uncultured Conexibacteraceae bacterium; assembly: GCA_964401995.1. GTDB lineage: Bacteria > Actinomycetota > Thermoleophilia > Solirubrobacterales > 70-9 > DATCBF01. The sequence goes on from CAYOAP010000005.1 coordinate 155,641, forward strand.
GCGTCCGGCTACTATTGGGTTGATGCTGCGCTTGCTCTGGACAGTGTTCGTGCTGTTGATCGTCTGCTTCGCGCTGGCTGCTGTAAATGTCGCGCTGGGTTTGGGTGATCTCGGCTACTTGTGCTCCATTTTTGTCGCGCTCATGCTCGTGAGCCTGACCGATCGCGAGCGCTTTTGGGCGATGCCCCCGAAGCACGAGCGCTGAGACTCTCGCGCGGCGTGCGCGACAAATTGCCTCTCCATAAAGTGACGGAGCCATGACCCTCATCGTCAAGCTGGGATCTTCGATCGTCGCCGCCGACGACGGTGAGCTGCGGGTCGATGTGCTCGACACGGTCTGCGAGCAGGTCAGCGCCCTTGAGCGCGGCGGTGAGCGGGTGGTGATGGTCACCTCGGGGGCAATCGCGCGGGGGATGCGGTTGATGGAGCTGCCGAAGCGGCCGCGGGCGATGGACGAGCTGCAGGCCGCCTCCGCGGTTGGACAGGGCGATCTCTTTCGCGCCTACCAGAGCCGGTTGGCTGCCCAGGGGACGCGGGCCGCCCAGGTTCTGCTGACGGCGTCGGACATCGCCGCCCGCACCAATTACCTCAACGCGCGCCAGACCCTGCGGCGCCTGATCGAGTGGGGGGTGGTGCCGGTCGTCAACGAGAACGACACCACGGCCACCGATGAGATCAGCTTCGGCGACAACGATTTTCTCGCCGCCCAGGTGGCGCTGCTGCTCGACGCCAGGCTCTTGGTCCTGCTGACCGACACCGACGGCCTCCACAACGCCGACCCGCGGAGCAATCCGGAGGCGAAGCTGATCTCCGAGGTGACCGATTTCGCCGAGCTAGAGGCGCTGCAGATCGGCGATCGCACCTCGGTCTTCGGCTCCGGCGGCATGCGCAGCAAGGTGGCGGCGGCCGAGATGGCGAGCGAGGCCGGGATCCCGGCGGTGATCTGCAACGGGACCAAGGCGGGGACGCTGGCGGCGGCTGCCGCGGGCGAGCGTGCTGGGACCAGCTTCGCGCCGCAGCCGAGCAAGACCTCCAGCTTCAAGCTCTGGCTCAAATACGCGAAGCCGGCTCGGGGGCGGGTCGTCGTCGACGAAGGGGCGGCGCGCGTGCTGCGTGAGCGCGGCTCCAGCCTGTTGCCGGTCGGAGTGGTTGAGATCGGTGGCGATTTCGAGGCGGGCGATGCGGTGGATGTGGCTCTTGACGGCCAGGTCATCGGCAAAGGCATTTCTGATTTCTCTGCGCGAGATCTGGCGCGGGTGGTTGGGATGAAGACGGCGCAGGTGCGGCATGAGCTGCCTGGGGCGGCTGATGAGGTGATTAATCGCGATCGGTTTGTGTTGGTTTAGAGGGGGAGGGGGAGTCGGGGGCCTCTCGCGGGCGCTGACTTTTTCGCCTGGCGCGCTGTGGCTCTCGCTGAGTGGTCTGTGCGAAAAAGAGAGCGCCGCGCCCGCGAGAGGCCCCCGACTCCCCCCAGCTACCCTTAGCCGACATGGCGATCATCACTGCGACCGTCGCTGAGACCTGCGAAGCCGCTAAGACGGCTGCGCGGGAGCTTGCGAGCGCTCCTACCGATGCGAAGAATTTGGCGTTGGAGGCGACTGCTCGGCTGCTTGGGGAGCGGACTGGCGAGATCCTTGAGGCTAATGCTGCGGATCTGGCTGACGCGCGGGCTCAGGGGCTCACGGACGCGCTGCGGGATCGGTTGACGCTCAGCGCAGATCGGGTTGCGGCGATGGCCGATGGGGTTCGCGCTGTGGCCGGACTGCCCGATCCCGTGGGCGAGGAGCTTGAGCACAAGACCTTGGCCAGCGGGTTGGATCTGCGCAAGGTCCGGGTGCCGCTGGGCGTGGTTGCCGTCGTCTACGAGGCGCGGCCAAATGTGACGATCGACTGCGCGGCGCTGACGATCAAGAGCGGCAACGCGATCGTCTTGCGCGGGTCCAGCTATGCCGAGCGGTCCAACGCCGGGTTGGCTGCGGTCGTGCGCGAGGCGCTTGCCGAGGCCGGGCTGCCCGAGGACGCGGTGCTGTTGCTGGCCGGTGGCGGCCGCGAGGACTTGGCCGAGCTTGCCACCCAGGACGGGTTGATCGATCTTCTGATTCCGCGCGGGGGAGAGGGCCTGAAGGCGGCGCTCAAGGACGTTGCGACGGTGCCGGTCATGTACGCGGCGGCGGGGAACTGCCACGTCTACGTGCACGCGGACGCCGACTTTGAGATGGCGCGGCGGATCGCGGTCAACGCCAAGACGCAGCGGCCCGGCGTCTGCAACGCGGCCGAGACGCTGCTGGTCGACGCGGCCGTCGCCGCGGAGTTCCTGCCGCTGGTGCTCGGTGACCTGCGCGGCGCCGGGGTCGAGCTGGTCGGCGACGAGCGGGCGCTTGAGCTTGCCGGCGGGGCTGAGATCGCTGCTGCCATCGATCAGGACTGGGACACCGAGTACCTCGACCTGAAGATGGCGGTCGCCGTCGTCGATTCGGTCGACGACGCGGTCGAGCACATCAACACCCACGGCACCGGCCACTCGGAGGCGATCGTCACCGGCTCTGAGGATGCGGCCGAGCGGTTTGCGGGCGGGGTCGACGCCGCCGCTGCCTACGTCAACGCCTCGACCCGTTTCACCGACGGCTTCGAGTACGGGATGGGCGCCGAGATCGGCAACTCGACCCAGAAGTTGCACGCCCGTGGCCCGATCGGGCTGCGCGAGCTGACTACCTTCAAGTACGTCGCCCGCGGCGACGGCCAGATACGTGAGTAACGGCGAGCCGGCCGGCATCGGCGTCCTCGGCTCGGCCTTCAACCCGCCGCACCTCGGACATCTCGCGCTCGCCCAGGAGGCGCTCTGGCAGCTGGGGCTGAGCGAAGTGATCCTGGTCCCGACCGGCGAGGCGCCGCACAAGCGGATCGCCGACGACCCCGGGCGGGAGCTGCGGCTGGCGATGACGCGGCTCGCCGCCGCCGACGACTCGCGCTTCACTGTCTCCACGCTTGAGGTCGAGCGCGAGGGGCCGTCCTACACGTATGAGACTTTGGAACTGCTTGCACGCGACAAAGGCGACTCAGAGCTGGTTTTCGTAATGGGGGCAGATGCCGCCGTCGGCCTTGAGAGCTGGCGCGAGCCGGAGCGGGTCGTCGAGCTGGCCCGGATCGGTGTTGCCCGCCGGGCCGGAGTTTCCGAGGCGGATGTCGCGGCGGTGCTGCGCAGCCTCGGCGCCGAGGGGCGGGCGACGATGCTGGAGATGCCGCAGTTCGGCGTCTCCTCCTCGGCTGTGCGCGAGCGCGCCGCCGCCGGCCGGCCGTTGCGTTATCTGGTGCCCGAGCCGGTGGCCCGGTTCATCGAAGAGAAGGGGGTGTACTCATGAGTGAGATCGGATCTGAGGAGCTGGCTCGTCGTGTGGCCGCGCTGGCCGACGCCAAACAGGGCGACGAGGTTCTTGTGCTCGATATGCGCAAGCTCGTCTCCTACACCGACTTCCTCGTCATCTGCACCGCCCGCAACGAACGTCACACGCGGGCGATCGTCGAGGACGTGAAGCTGCAGGTAAAGGGCGAGCTGGGCCGGATGCCCAGCGGCATGGAGGGGGAGGGGGCCGACGGCTGGATCGTCCTCGACTACCTCGACTGCGTGATGCACGTCTTCACCGCCGAGGAACGCGAGCGCTACCAGCTCGAGGATCTCTGGCGCGATGCTCCTCGCCTGGAGCTGGCCCTCGAGGCGCCCGAGCCCTCCGGTGCCGCCAGCGCCTGACAGGCGCTCCTCGGACGGCTCCGAACACCCGTTCGCGCTGGAAACGAATGTCACAAAATGCCGTCCGGGCGCGGCCCTACGGTGCGGCGCATGGCTGGTTTCAAGCGGGTTCTCCTCGGCTACCGTCGCAGCGACGTTGATGCGGCCCTAGCCAAGCGGGACACACAGATCAAGACGCTGGAGCGGCGCGAGGCCGGTGCCGTGGCCGCGGTCGAAGCCGAGCTCTCGGGCCTCTCGGAGATGGTGATCGAGCGCGAGCGTGAGATTCGCAGCCTCGGCGAGCGCCTGCAGGAGGCCAACGAACGCCATGACCGCAACATCGCCTCGCTGGCGAAGGTGACGGCGCGGCTGGAGGAGATCCAGTCCCAGGCGCGTGGCCAGGCGACGAGGATCCGGATGAAGGCTTTGAGCGAGGCGGTCGAGGTCAGCCGCCGGGTGCAGGAGCTGTCCGAGGCAGCCGAGGCCCCGGCCGGGCCGCCGTCCAGCGGCGACATGGAGCGCGCGCTCGAAGGAATCTTCGAAGGGCTGGTCAAGGTTGAGATCGGCCCGCTCGGCGACTTCTCCCAGCTCGTCGGCTTCGAGGACGCAGCAGGCCAGATCGGCGCCTCCGAGATCAAAGTCGAGCGCTTCTCCGAGGGTCGCGCGACCCTCTCGATGCGGCTCGACGAGCCGGTCGAGCTGCTGCGCGAGCTCGAGCAGCACTCCGCCCTCGACTTCCACGTCCGCCATACCGAGGCCGACAACCTGATCCTCGACATCGACGAGGATCAGAACCCCGGCCAGCAGGCCGCCTAGCCCCGCCCGTCCAGGGCCTCAACCTTTAAACTCAGCGGCACTGGGGCTGTAGCTCAGCTGGAAGAGCGTCGCGCTGGCAGCGCGAAGGTCAGGGGTTCGAGCCCCCTCAGCTCCATCACCCGGTTGTTCGTGTATTCCAGGTTCGTTCGGTCTGTCGCATCAGGGCCGGGTAGACGATCCAATGGCGGAACGGTGCGATCAGCGCCATGTACGCCTTGCCGAAGCGACCGCGTGGCTTGACGTAGACGGCCATCTGTCCCTGGTAGCGGCCGTCGCCCTGGTCGACCCAGGCCAGGTGCATCACGCCGTGCACGGTCTGGTTCGATATCTCCGCGGCAAACTCGACATCGGTGCGGTAGAGGGGCACGAAGGGCAGGGCGGCAAAATCCAGGTCCGCCGCCGTGTCGCGCAGATCGTCTGGCAGCCGCTCGGCCAGCGAGGTTTCGTTCGTGCCCGGGATCGGCAGTTTGCCGCCGCCATCATCGCTCTCGGCTGGGGTTGAGATCCTGCCGAGGTCGAGCCATTTGCCGAGGCGATCGCGGAGACGCCAGAGGACGCGAGCTGGGAGGGAATCCGCATTGGCCGGATCGCTGGCAGCCATCAGCTCGAGCAGCGCCTGGAAGTCCTCTGCGCTGCCGTGGACGGGAAGGGCCCAGACATCCTCCACAGTGAAGTCGGACGCGATTTCGCGGATGCGCCAGGGGTGAGACTCATGTGCTGAGTTCGGGAGCCTCCTGCCGGTGCTTGATCCATACGACATCGTATGGATGCTAGGCGGATTGCTTGCGTCTGTCAATACGGTGCCGTATAGATATGCCAATGGCCAACGTCCGGACTCCACGCGGCGCATGGATCGACGCGGCGCTGCGGGCTCTGGCGGCAGGAGGGCCAGATGCCGTGCGGGTGGAGGCGCTGGCGACGGGCCTGGGAGTGTCCAAGGGCGGCTTCTACTGGCACTTCACCGATCGCCAGGCCCTGCTCGAGGAGATGCTCGATAGCTGGGAGAAGGCCGGGACCGAGGACGTGATCGCCCGCGTCGACAGCCAGGCCGCCGACCCGCGAGCCAAGCTGCGAGAACTCTTCGAGCTGAGCCCGTCGGCCGACTTCGCCGTTGAGTTGGCGCTGCGGGACTGGTCGCGCCGCGACACTGACGTCGCCAAGCGGCTGCACCGGGTCGACAATCGGCGCATGGGGTATCTGCGCTCGCTGTTCGGGCAGTTCTGCGTGGATGCGGACGACATCGAGGCCCGCAGCATGCTGGCCTACTCGTTGCTGATCGGCAGCTACTTCATCGCAACACAGCACGGTGACAAGACCCGGTCCCAGGTGCTGACGCTCGCGGTCGATCGACTGCTCAGCGAGTCGTGGAACTCGGGGGCCGCGTGAGCCGTCGAGAGCGCCCTGTCCTCGTCTACGACGGGGATTGCGCGTTCTGCAGCAGTTGTGCGCGCTTCCTGGAGAGGATCGGGCCGGATGCGGAGATCGTCGCCTGGCAGTTCACCGATCTGACTGCGCTTGGATTGACCGAGGAGCAGGCTGCCGATGCTGTGCAGTGGGTTCAGATCGACGGCACGGTCCGCTCAGGACATGAGGCGATCGCAGCAGCGCTGAGCAGCGCTGGGCAGATCTGGGGGATCGTCGGTCGCATCGTCCTGTTGCCGGGGATCTCGTGGGTGGCGGCGAAGGTCTACCGGTTGGTCGCGGACAACCGCTATCGGTTGCCCGGAGGAACGCCTGCCTGCCGGCCTAAATAAACGGGCTTGCATCGCTCAAAGGTCGGCCGCTGTCTGCCGATGAGGCAGTGATGAGCGCGAATCAGCACGTGTTCTCGCATGGGCTGCGGGACACGCGGGAGACGTTTGATGCCTGGAACGGGAGGCTCTGGACCGTCCTGCGTGGCTGGCTCGCCCTCAGCATCGCGATCGCCCTAGCCCTGCTGGTCTCGGTCTGGTTCGTCGCCGGGCTGCTGACGCCGGACCTGACGCCTGTCCATCTCCCTGGGATCACCTCGCCTTCGGAGCCGGGCGATCTGATCCCGATCCTCGAGCGCAACGCGACCGTGCTCGCCCTGCACGCGACGGCCTGCATCGCCGGCTTCATCGCTGGCGCTTCGATGCCGATCGCCGCCGCCCAGCGGACTGGTATCTCGCGCTGGATCCACGTCAAAGCGGGCGAGCTGGCGATCCTCTTCGTCAGCGCGGTGACCATCTTCTCCCTTGCCACCCAGTCCTTCTACCTGGGCTTCCAGGGCTCGACCCTGGCCTTCCAGTTCCACCTGACCCGGGCCGCCCTGATCCTTTCGGTCCTGCCCCACGCGATCCCCGAGCTGACGGCCCTCTTCCTCCCGCTCGCAGCCTGGCTGATCGCCAGCCGCCGCGGTGAGTGGAACCAGCTGCTGGCGGCGACCGCGATCACAGTCGCCCTGGCGATCCCCACCCTGATCGTCTCGGCGACGATCGAGGTCTACGTCTGGCCCCACATCCTGCGCGCCCTCTCGCCCGTGGCATAGGTTCCACGCCCGCGCGACGTAAGATCGCCGCTCTCATGAGCGGCTACGACCCCAAGGCGATCGAGAAGAAGTGGCAGGCGGTCTGGGCCGAGGAGAAGACCTGGGAGGTAGCCAACCCCGGCCAGCCCGGCTTCGATGGCTCGAAGCCGAAGTCCTACGTCCTGGAGATGCTGCCCTACCCCTCTGGCGAGCCCCACGTCGGCCATCTCAAGTGCTACGCCGTCGGCGACGCGATCGCCCACTTCCGCCGCCGCCACGGCTACGAGGTGATCCACCCGATGGGCTACGACGCCTTCGGCCTGCCGGCCGAGAACAACGCGATCAAAACCGGGGAGCACCCGCGCGAGGCGACCGAGCGCTCGATCGCCTCCTTCCGCCGCCAGTTCCGCGAGTGGGGGATCTCGATCGACTGGTCGCGTGAGCTCGGCACCCACACCCCCGAGTACTACCGCTGGACCCAGTGGATCTTCCTGCAGCTGTTCGAGAAGGGCCTCGCCTACCGGACCGAAGCGGCGGTCCAGTGGTGCCCCAAGGACGCGACCGTGCTCGCCAACGAGCAGGTCGTCGACGGCCGTTGCGAGCGCTGCGGGACCGAGGTGATCCAGCGCAGCCTCAAGCAGTGGTTCTTCGGCATCACCGAGTACGCCGAGCGCCTGCTTGCCGACTTCGAGCTGCTCGAGTCCTGGCCCGAGCACGTGATCACGATGCAGCGCAACTGGATCGGCCGCTCCGAGGGGGCTGAGGTCGTCTTCCGCTGCGAGGAGATGGACCTCGACTTCCCGGTCTTCACCACCCGCCCCGACACGCTGTTCGGCGCGACCTTCTTCGTCCTCGCCCCCGAGCACCCCGAGCTGGCGCGCCTGGTCGCCGGCACGCCCGCCGAGGAGGCGGTGCGCGAGTACGTCAACAAGGTCGGCCGTGAGTCGGCCGAGGAGCGTGGCGACGAGGACCGCGAGAAGACCGGCATGGCGCTGGGGCGCAGCGTCGTCAACCCGGTCAACGGCGAGGAGATCCCGATGTTCGTCGCCGACTACGTGCTGATGGAGTACGGGACCGGGGCGATCATGGCCGTGCCGGGCCACGACACCCGCGACTACGAGTTCGCTCAAAAATTCGTTCTCCCGGTCGTGCGGGTGATCGAGGGCAACGACCCCGAGGTCGCCCGTGACGGGGAGGGCCTGCCCTACCCGGGCGACGGGGCGATGGTCAACTCCGGCCGCTTCGACGGCAAAGGCAATCGTGCCGCCTACGAGGAGATCGTCGAGTGGCTGGCGGCCGAGGGCCGCGGCAAGACCGCGATCAACTACCGCCTGCGCGACTGGCTGGTCTCGCGCCAGCGCTACTGGGGCGCCCCGATCCCGATCGTCTACTGCGACGGGTGCGGCATGGTCCCGGTGCCCGGCGACCAGCTCCCGGTCGAGCTGCCCGACATCGAGGACTACGCGCCGCAGGGCAAGAGCCCGCTGGCAGCCGCCGAGGACTGGGTCGCGACCGAGTGCCCGCGCTGCAACGGCCCGGCCCGTCGCGAGACCGACACGATGGACACCTTCGTCGACTCCTCCTGGTACTTCATCCGTTACCTCGACTCGCAGAACAGCGAGGCGGCCTGGGACCGCGCTGCCGCTGACAACTGGCTCCCGGTCGACCAGTACATCGGCGGGGTCGAGCACGCGATCCTGCACCTGATGTACGCGCGCTTCTTGACCAAGGCGCTGGCCGATCTTGGCCATCTCGGCGTGCAGGAGCCGTTCGCCAACCTCTTCGCCCAGGGGATGATCACCCGCGACGGGGCGAAGATGTCGAAGTCGAGGGGCAACACGGTCAGCCCCGGCGAGTACGTCGAGCGCCACGGCGCCGACACCGCCCGCACCTACATCTGCTTCATGGGCCCGCCCGAGCGCGGCGCCGACTGGTCCGACGAGGGGCTGGAGGGCGTCGGCCGCTTCCTCTCCCGCCTTTGGCGCCTCTGCGAGGAGCTGGAAGGCAGGGAGGCAGCCGAGGGCGACGCAGCCGAGGCCAGTGGCGACGCCCGCGCCCTCTACGCCAAGGCGCACTGGGCGATCGAGAAGGCGACCAGCGACTTCGAGCGCGGCTTCCAGTTCAACACCGTGATCGCCGCCGTGATGGAGCTGGTCAACGACAGCTACCGGCTCAAGGATGGCCTCTACGCCGATCCGGCCGGGACCGCCGCGGTGCGTTTCGCGGCGGCGACTGCCGCCTCGCTGATCTTCCCCTTCGCCCCCCACCTCGGGGCCGAGGTCTGGGAGCGGCTGGAAGGCTCGCGGGTCTGGGAGCAGCCCTGGCCGCAGGCCGACCCGGCCCTGCTCGTCAGCGACACGGTGACCCTGATCGTCCAGGTCAACGGCAAGCTGCGCGACCGGATCGAGGCGCCGGCCGACGCGCCCCAGGACGAGCTCCTGCGGCTGGCGCGGGCGAGCGAGAAGGTGAGCAATTTCCTCGACGGCAAAGAGGTCGTCAAGGAGATCGTCGTGCCTGGCAAGCTCGTCAACCTGGTCGCGCGTTAACCGGCCGCATCCCCGGCTGACCCCAGCTTTTGGTACAAAGCGCGCCGAATGCTCGTCAGGCGCCTTGAGGCAGCACCCGTTCAGGAGTGGCACCGGCTTCGCTCACACGTCCTTATGGACGCGGGCGAGATGGGCTCCCGCCATATGTCCGTGACTTGGCTGGAGGTCCCTGCCGGAGCTGAGCAGACGCTGCACTCACATGAAGAGGCCGAGCAGGTCTACGTGGTCGTTCGCGGCAATGGCACGATGTCTGTCGCTGGCGATACCCAGCCAGTGGGAGAGGGGGACCTGATCTTGGTCCCACCCGCCACCGACCACGTCGTCGCCAATAACAACGACAGCGCCCTGGCGATCGTCTCCGTCCAGTCACCCGCCGTCGCCGCCGCCGAGCTCTACAGCGACCAGCTGGCTGAGGTGGCCGGCTACGACGAAGACGACGAAGCCTGAGTTTTTTTTGATTTAGCGCGCCACGCGCGCGTTCGGTTCGGTCACGTTTCGGTGCGTGCCCGAGTTCTCTCGCTCTCAGGTGGTTGTCTACGGCGCCGTTGCGGTGGCGCTGCTGCTGGTCGGCGCGCGGGCGATCCGGGCCGAGGGGAGTGGCGGGTCGTCGTATGCGCCGGCATCGTCAGGCGACTCCTCCTCGTCCTCGTCTTCTTCCCCAAGCGGCGGCTTCAGCCTCAGCGACAGCGGCCAGGGCTCTGACGTCGTCGTCGACGTGACCGGCGCAGTGCGCCGACCCGGCGTCTACCGGCTGCCAGCCGGGGCGCGGGTTACCGATGCGGTGCAGCGGGCGGGAGGGGCGACCGGCGAGGCCCAGGTCGAAGCGATCAACCTCGCCGCCCATCTGGCCGACGGCCAGCAGATCGTGGTCCCAGAGGAAGGGCCGGCGGGGGCGCCGATCGCCGCCGGCGGAGCGAGCGCGGAAGAAGGGCCGATCAGCCTTGGCTCTGCCACGGTCGAGCAGCTCGACACGATCGACGGCATCGGCCCGGTCACCGCCCAGGACATCATCGACTTCCGCGAAGAACACGGCGGCCTCTCCTCGATCGACCAGCTCGACCAGGTCAGCGGCATCGGGCCGGCGACGATGGAGTCGCTGCGGGCGCGGCTGCAGCCTTGAGCGAGCGCGGTGCGGGAGCGACGCCCATCGCTGCTTGTCGTGCTCGGCATCGTCGCCCTGGTCGCCGTGGCGCTGCCGCGTGCCGAGCAGATGCGCGAGCGCGCCTCGGCTGCGCTCGGCCGCGGCATGCCCGCCCGTGAGGCTGAGCTGGCGCGCGGCTTCGTGATCGGCGAAGACGATCGGATCGACCCCGGCACGGTCGAAGACTTCCGCCGGGCCGGCTTGAGTCACCTGCTCGCCGTCTCGGGCCAGAACGTCGTCCTCCTGGCGCTGCTGGCGATGCCGCTGCTCGCCGCCTTCGGGATTCCGCTGCGGACCCGGTTGGTCTGGGTGCTGGGGCTGATCGCGATCTACGTGCCGATCGCCGGGGCGGGACCGTCGATTCAGCGGGCGGGGGTGATGGGAGCGCTCGGGGTGATGGCGACGCTGGCGGGACGCCGCGCCTCGCGCTTTTACGCCCTGCTCATAGCCGCCGGGGTGACGCTTGCCATCGACCCCGCTGTGGCCGGTGACGTCGGCTGGCAGCTCAGCTTCGCTGCTGTCCTCGGGATCCTGCTGCTGGCGAGCCCCCTGCGGGAGGCGATCGAGGGCAGGCTCGGCTCGCGCGGCTGGCGGCGGGCCCTGGCCGAGGGCGCCGCGGTGACCATTGCGGCGACGCTGGCGACCGCGCCGCTGATTGCCTTCCACTTCGAAGAACTCTCGACGACGACGCTGTTCGCGAACCTGCTGGCCCTGCCCGCGGTCGCGCCGGCGATGTGGCTGGGGATGATCTCGGCGGCGGCCGGCCAGGCGCCGGGCTTCCCGGTCGAGCTCGTCAACTCGATCAACGCCCTCCTGCTCGCCTACATCGCCCAGGTCGCGGCCTGGTGTGGGCGGCCAAGCTGGGCCGTCATCCATCTGCACCTGAGCGCGTCGGAGCTGGTCGCCTCCTATCTAGCGCTCGCGGGCGGCACGGTGGCCACGATGCGCCTGGCGCGCCTCCGCCACCTCGCGTCCCTCCGCCACTCCCCGGTCGACGGGCCTGTTTCCGCTGATATAGACGGGTTTTCGGCCCGTCGGCGGGCTTTTTGGGCCCTCGCTGTGGTTGGGGCCTGCCTTGTGGCCGTGGCGTCGGCCTGGGGTGGGGCAGGGTCGGCTGCGCCGCCTGCCTCGGGGCTGCGGATCGAGGTGCTCGATGTCGGCCAGGGCGATTCGATCCTGCTGCAGCCGGCGGGCGCGGCGCCGGTGCTGGTCGACGGCGGCCCTCCTGGCGACGGGCTTGTCTCGAAGCTGAGGGCAGAGGGCATTGATGCGCTGGGAGCGGCGATCGTCACTCACGACCAGTCCGATCACGCCGGCGGCATCGTCGAACTGCTCGGGCAGGTGCCGGTTGATCGCTTCGTCTACGCCTTCGTCGGCCGGGACCTGCTCTCGCAGGCGCGGGGCGCTGGCGCGAGCCCTGAGCGAGTCGCCGAGGGCAGCGTGCTGCGCACGGGAGGCCTCAGCCTCGAAGTCCTCTGGCCGCCGCGGGCGCTGCTCTCCGATCCACTCGACGGCGCCGATCCCAACGAACGGGCGCTGGTGATCCTCGCCCGCTGGCGCCGTTTCTCAATGCTGCTCACAGCCGACGCCGAGGCCGAAGCCGTCCCAGTCGACCCCGGCCCGATCGACGTGCTCAAGGTCGCCCACCACGGCAGCGAAGATGCCGGCCTCGATGCCCTGCTCGACCGCACCGATCCGAAGCTGGCGGTGATCTCGGTCGGCGAGGACAATCCTTACGGCCACCCGACTGCCGCCACCCTGGCAACGCTCGCCGCCCACCGTATCCGCACCCTCCGCACCGACCTCGATGGCACGGTGACCATCGAAGTGCATCGCGGCTCGGTTGAGGTGGGCAGCGGTTGAGGGGAGACGGCCAACGCCGCGACTAGACTCGCCGCGTGGCCGAAGAGATGAAGCCGCTGTATCTGATCGCCGGCACCGACCAGGCGAAAATCGACGCTACCCGGGCGCGGCTGCGGGCTCGGGCCGAGGGCGATGGGGGCACCGTGGCGCTTGAGGTCTTCGAGGCGAGCGAGGGCAAGGGCTCGCCCGACCACGAGGCGTTGCTGGCCGCAATCCCGGCGATGTCGCTGACCGAGTCGCGTCGCTACCTGCTCGCCGACGGGGTCGACCGCTGGCGCGATCGTCAGCTTGATGCCGTCGCCGCGGCGCTCGCCGACCTTCCGCCCGATCTCAGCGTGGTCTTGATCGCCCGCGCCAAAGCGCCGGCCAAGCTCGTCCAGGCCGTGAAGAAAGCGGAAGGGGAGATCTACGAGTTCGAGGCGCCGAAAGCGCGTGAGATGCCGCGGACGCTGGTCGCCGACGCCAAACGGCTCGGGTTCCGACTCGATCCGGCTGCCGCCCGGATGCTGGTCGAGCGGATGGGCGCTAGCCCGGTGCGCCTGGCGCGGGAGCTCGAACGGCTGGCGCTGTGGGCCGGCGACAGCCACGAGGTCAGCGCTGCCGACCTCGACGAGATGATCGCCGACACTTCCGAATCGGCGGTTTGGTCGCTCTCCGACGCGTTGCTGGACCGGGACCCGGCGAAGGCGCTGGAAATCGGCGAGCGCCTGATCTCCCAGGGCGAGAACGTCACCGGCCTGATCTACGGCCTCGCCTCGCGCTTGCGCAAAGCCCAGAGCGCGCTGGCGCTGATCGAGGAGGGGGTGCCGGCCAAGCAGGTCGAGTCGAAGCTGGGCATGCACCCCTACGCGGCGAAGCTGTTGGTCGGCCGCCTCAGCAACACCAGCCTTGGCGAGCTGCGCGAGGCGACCGAAGTGCTGGCCGACCTCGAGGTCTGGTGCCGCGGCGGCGCCGACTACGGCGACGAGCTGGCGCTGACGCTGGCGCTGCGGCGAGCAGCGGGCGTTGCGGTCTAGGTCAACGGCTAGGAAGCGGCGACGGAACCGCTGGCGATGCGAGAGGCTTTCGCCTTCTTGCGAGCGCCTGTGTTCTTATGCAAAGCGCCCTTCTGCACGGCCTTGTCGATCTTCGAGACGAGCGTGCGGTGCTCGGCCTCGATCGCGCTGGCATCGCCGGCCTCGGCTGCACTCTCCAGGCGGCGGAAATGCGTCTTCACCGTGCTGCTGAGCAGCCGGTTCTCCGAGCGCTCGCGCTCGCTGCGTAGGATCCGCTTCTTCTGTGAGGCTATGTTGGCCATGGTCGTGTGCCTGGGCGAGCTTGTGCCGGCCCTTGGCGGCCGCCGACTATAGCGACTGAGATCGAGCTTGGAGACGCCCAAGGCATCTGACACCACCGCGGAGGACCGCAGCGGAATCGCCGCCGATGCGGCCGTGCGCGCTGCCGAGGCCTTCGATCCGGGCGAGGAACTGTCGGCGGAGCCCTCTCCCGGCCGCCAGGCGGGGCGGATCGCGCGCTCGACCGCGTTCTTCTCGATCGCCACCGCCGCCTCGCGGATCGCCGGCCTCGTGCGCGAGATCGTCGCCGCCAGCTACTACGGGATCAGCGGCCCGATGTCGGCCTTCACGATCGCCTTCCAGGTTCCCAACCTGGTCCGCAGCCTCTTCGCCGACGCCGCCCTTCAGCCCGCCTTCGTCCCCGTCTTCACCGAGCAGCTCGAGCAGAAGAACTACCGCGAGGCGTTCCGCCTCGCCTCGACCCTGCTGCTGATCGTGACCATGGTCCTGGGTGCGATCACCGCCCTGTTCGTCCTCGGCGCCTCGGTCGTGATGCCGCTCTTCGCTCCGGGCTTCAAGGACCAGCCCCAGCTCCTCGACCTCACGATCACCCTCTCCCAGGTCCTCTTCCCGATCCTGATCCTGCTCGGGATGAGCGGCATCGTCGTCGGCATCCTCAACAGCTACGACCGCTTCGGCGCCTTTGCGATCGCGCCGCTGTTCTGGAACCTGACGATCATCGCCGTGCTGGTCTTCGTCGAGCCGCTCTTCCACGGCCAGAACCGGATCTACGCCTATGCGATCGGCATCCTCGCTGGCACCCTGGTCCAGCTGCTGATCCCCGTCTTCGACCTCCGCAACACGCCGTTCAAGTTCAGCTGGAGCTTCGAGTGGCGCCACCCGGGGGTGCGGCGGGTGCTGCTGCTGATGCTGCCGGTGACGATCAGCCTCGGCCTGATCAACTTCAACCTGCTGATCAATAGCTTCTTCGGCAGCCTCGTCAGCGATGAAGCGCCAGCGGCGATCGACAAGGCGTTCCGGATCTACCAGCTGCCGCAGGGGATCTTCTCGGTCGCGATCGCGACGGTCCTCTTCCCGACTCTGGCCCGCTACGCCAGCCGCGGCGCGATCGACGACCTGCGGGCGACCCTGGCCAACGGCATGCGCCAGATCCTCTTCGTCCTGCTGCCCGCCGCCGCCGCCGTGCTGGCGCTCTCGGAGCCGATGATCCGGATCGTCTACCAGCGCGGCGCCTTCGATGCGGCCGAGACCACCCTGGTCGCGACGGCGCTCTTCTGGTTCGCCTTCTCGCTGCCGACCAACGGGCTCTACCTGCTGCAGACCCGGACCTTCTTCAGCCTCCAGCGCCCCTGGATGGCGACCGGCCTGGCTGGGATGGACCTGGTCGTCTCGACCCTGGCGGCCTGGGCGCTCTACAAGCCGTTCGGGACCGGCGGCATCGTCGCCGGCACGGGAATCGGCACCACCGCGGCCGCCGTCGCCCAGGCGGTGGTCCTGCGGCGCGAGCTGGGTGGCTTGGAGCTGGGCCGGCTGCTCTCGACCACGATCAGGATCACGATCGGCTCCCTGGCCCTGGCCGCCGCCAGCTACGGCGTCTGGCATCTGCTCGACTCGGCGCTTGGCCGTGGCCTTGCCGCCCAGATCATCTCCCTGGGGGCGGGACTCGCGGTCGGCGCGGTCGTCTACCTCGGCGTGGCGCGCCTGCTCCGCATCGCCGAGCTGGAGCAGATCATGCGGCTGCTGCGGCGCAGATAGCGATGCTGGGCGCGGGGCGATACCTGCTGGGGGTCGCCGAGATCGGCGTGCTCGTCGGCTTCGCCGGGATCGGCGCCTCGCGCGTCCGCGCCCGCCTGCTGCCCGAGATCGAGGGAGCGCCGGCGCACCTGGCCACTGGGGTGCTCGCGCTTGCCCTCTTGCTCTGGGCGGCCGAGCTGCTTGGGACCTTGGGCCTGTTCAAGGCCGGGCCGTATCTGGTCGTCGTGGCGCTGGCCGGCGGCGGGCTCTGGGCGCTCGGCCCCAAGCCCACGCGGCCGAGCAGACCCCGCGCTCGGAGCGTCGATGCCGCGACGCTGATCGCCCTGGCCATCGCGGCGATCGCGGTAGTCCATTTCGCGACGGGAGTGCGGCTCAGGCTCAGTACCGGAATGACCGGCTTCGACTCCACCTGGTACCACGGGCCGTTCGCTGCCGGGTTTTTCCAGAGCGGCGACACCTGGAATTTCCACTTCATCGCGCCCCAGTTCCTGGCCTGGCTCTACCCGGCCAACTCGGAGGTCTTCCACGCGGTTGGGATGGCGGCTTTCGGCCGCGACATCCTTTCGCCGCTGCTCAACCTCGGCTGGTTTGTCGGCTGCCTGGCAGCCGCCTGGTGCATCGGGCGGCCCTACCGGGCAGCGCCGTTCTCGCTCGGCCTCGCCGCCGTCGCGCTGAGCGTCCCCGCCCTCGCCGACCAGGCGGGGGAGGCGCGAAACGACATCGTCGGGATTTTCTTCCTACTTGCTGCCGTTGCGATTGCCGTCAACGCCTGGGAGGCGCGCTCGGAGCGGAAGTTGTCGACCGGAGCGATCGCGGTCGTCGGCCTCGCGGCAGGCCTGGCTGCCGGGACGAAGCTGAACTTCCTGCTGCCGGCGGGTGTCATCGTGCTGGGATTGGGCCTGGTCGCTCCCGCTGGAGCGCGCTGGCGGGCGCTCTGGGTCGGCGGCTTGGGGGCCCTCGCTGGCGGTGGCTACTGGTACCTGCGGAATCTCGTCCACACCGGCAACCCGCTGCCGTGGATCCATCACCTCGGGCCGATCTCGCTGCCATCTCCGGGCCAGGGGCTGGGAGGGCGCGAAGCCCACAGCGTCATCGGGTACCTGACCGACGGCTCAGTCTGGTCGAACTGGTTCCTGCCGGGCCTGCACCACGGCCTCTGGCCGATCTGGCCGCTGCTGGGAGCGATGGCGCTGGCCGGGCTCGTGCTCTGCCTGGTTGGCCGAGCAAGCCCGATCCTGCGCGTGGCAGGCGCCGCCGGCCTCGCGGCCGCTCTCGCCTGGCTGATCGCGCCGGCCTCGGCGTCCGGCCCCGACGGGATGCCGCACGGGTTCGAATCCGGCCTGCGCTATCTGGCCCCGGCCCTCGTTCTCGGCATGGCGCTGCTGCCGGCGACACCGCCGGCACGCGCCTGGCTCGCTCGTTTCAGGTCGGCGCGAACGCCATTGGTCCCGGATAGCGGGACAAATGGCGTTCGCGCTCGATGGCCTCTCGCGCTCGCCGTAGCCTCAGTGCTGTCGGTGGCATTGATCGGCTATCCGGTCCAGCGCCACTACCTGCAGAGCCGCTACTCCAACCCCAGCTTCACCACACCGGGTCTGAACACCGCCTTCAAGTGGGCCAGCACGATCTCCAATGCCCGCATAGCCACAACCAGCACCCGTCAGTACCCCCTCTTCGGCACCGACCTCTCCAACCAGGTCGACTACATAGGCAAAGAGCGCCCCCACGGCGGCTTCGAAGCCCCAACCACCTGCCGTGCCTGGCGCCGAGCCCTGAACGAAGGCCATTACGACTACGTAGTAGCCAGCCGCGACCGCATAGAACCGGGCAAACCTCCATACCCACCGCAGGCAACCTGGACCGAAGGTCACGGCGCAAGAGTCATCTTGCGCCGTGAGCCCACGGTTGTTTTTCGGCTAAGGAAACCCCTGGATCCATCGGCGTGCCCTAGCTGACGCTGTCGCGCGGGTGGCGTGGGGGTGGGGTGGTGTCGCGCAGGGCGGAGTCTGCGCAGGGCAAGGCTTCGTCCCTTCTAGGGAAGCCATCCCGTCGCCCGAAGCAGATCGCAGCCCAAGCGAGGCCACCCCACCCCCACGACAGGACCCGCGCGCCGAGCGCCATACTCCGGCACCCCATGGACCACATCCGTAATTTTTCGATCATCGCCCACATAGACCACGGCAAGTCAACCCTGGCCGACCGCATCCTCGAGGTAACCGGCGCCGTCGATCCGAAAAAAATGCAGGCCCAGATGCTCGACTCGATGGACCTCGAGCGCGAGCGCGGGATCACGATCAAGGCCCAGGCCGTGCGGGTCGAGTACAAGGCCGCCGACGGCGAGACCTACCACCTGCACCTGATCGACACGCCCGGCCACGTCGACTTCTCCTACGAGGTCTCGCGCAGCCTCGCCGCCTGCGAGGGCGCGCTGCTGGTTGTCGATGCCGCCCAGGGCGTCGAGGCCCAGACCGTCGCCAACACCTATCTGGCGATCGAGAACGGGCTGGAGCTGATTCCCGTGATCAACAAGGTCGACCTTCCGGGGGCCGAGCCGGAGCGGGTCGCCGAGGAAATCGCCGACCTGCTGGGCAGCGACCCCGGCGATGCCCTCCACATCTCGGCCAAGACTGGGCAGGGGGTGGTCGAGGTGCTGGAGGCGATCGTCGCCCGCATCCCGGCGCCTGCCGGCGAGCCCGAGGCGCCGACCCGGGCCCTGATCTTCGACTCCGAGTTCGACCAGTACCGCGGCGTGATCGCCTACATCCGGATCGTCGACGGCTCCTTCCGCAAGCACCAGCGCTTGCTGGCGATGCAGAACGGGACCGAAGCCGACATCGACGACATCGGCTTCTTCCGCCCGGCGATGACCGGCGTCCAGGGGATGGACGCCGGCGACGTCGGCTATCTGATCACCGGGATCAAGGACGTCGCCAAGCTGCGTGTCGGCGACACCCTGACTGGGCAGGAGCGCCCCGCGACCGAGCCGCTAGAGGGCTACCGCGAGGTGCGGCCGATGGTCTTCTGCGGGATCTTCCCGATCGACACCGACCGCTACGAAGACCTGCGCGACGCGCTCGAGAAGCTGGCCCTCAACGACGCCGCCCTCTCCTGGGAGCCGGAGACCTCCGAGGCGCTCGGCTTCGGCTTCCGCTGCGGCTTCCTCGGCCTGCTCCACATGGAGATCGTGCGCGAGCGGCTGGAGCGCGAGTACGGGCTCGACCTGCTGGCGACGACGCCGAACGTGCGCTACCTGGTCCACATGACCAACGGCGACACGGTCGAGGTCAACAGCCCCACCCACCTGCCCGACCCCGGCACCTTCGACTCGATCGAAGAGCCCTACATCCGGGCCACGATCATCGCCCCCTCCGACCAGGTCGGCGCGGTGATGGAGCTCTGCCAGACCCGCCGCGGCACCCACGTCGACATGCATTACCTGAGTCCGCAGCGGGTGCAGATCCGCTACGACATGCCGCTCGGCGAGATCGTCCTCGACTTCTTCGACCTGCTCAAGTCCTCGACCAAGGGCTACGCCTCGCTCGACTACGAGCCGATCGGCAACCAGGCCTCCAACCTGGTCAAGGTCGACATCCTGCTCGCCGGTGAGAAGGTCGATGCGCTCTCGATCATCGTCCACCGCGACTTCTCCTACGAGCAGGGCAAACGGCTGGTCGAGCGCCTGCGCAAGACGATCCCGCGCCAGCAGTTCGACGTCCCGGTGCAGGCCGCGATCGGCTCCCAGGTGCTCGCCCGCGAGACGGTCAAGGCGGTCCGCAAGGACGTCACCGCCAAGCTCTACGGCGGCGACGTCACCCGCAAGCAGAAGCTGCTGAAGAAGCAGAAAGCGGGCAAGAAACGGCTGAAGCAGGTGGGCCGGGTCGAAGTCCCCCAGGAGGCCTTCCTGGCGGTCCTGCAGATCGACGAATAGCGGTGGATTGAGCACCCCTGCTCACTTAACTTTCGCTTCGCGAAAGTGCAAGACGTTCGCAGGGGCGCCCAATCCCTAGAATGCGGCAACCATGACACTGAAAACTGACGCAGTAGGCAAGGTTTGGCCCGGCACCACCTACCAGGTGGGGCGGGAGAAGATCAAGGAGTACGCGAACGCGCTCGGGATCGACAACCCGGTGCACTTCGATGTTGAGGCGGCGAAGGCCGCGGGCTTCCGCGACGTGCCAGCGCCGCCGATGTTCGCCGTCGTCTACAGCGGCCCGGCGCTGGCCCCGGTGCTGTTCGACCCCGAGGTCGAAATGAACTTCGCGGCGATGGTGCACGGCGGCCAGGAGTTCGAGTGGGGCGAGCCGGTCTGCTCCGGCGACGAGATCACGACGACGCCGAAATGCCTCGAGATCTACGAGAAAGACGGCAAGGGCTTCTACATCTTCGAGTCAGTGTCCGTGAACCAGGACGGGCAGCAGGTTGTGCGCGCCGTCTGGACCAACATCGTCAGGGGGGTCTGAGCATGAACGTCGGAGACAAGGCGCCGGATCTGAGCGTCACCCCTGACAAGTACCTGCCGCACCGCTACGCGGGGGCCTCGGGGGACTTCAACCCGATCCACATCGATCCCGAGTTCGCGAAAATGGTCGGGCTGCCCAGCAACATCCTCCACGGGCTCTACTCGATGGGCCTCGTCGCTCGCGCCAATGCGGCGCTTGCCGGCGGCGACCCTCGCGCCCTCAAGCGGCTCTCGGTCCAGTTCCGGGGGATGGGGATGCCCGAGCAGGAGATCCTCGTTTCCGGGACCGTCAAGTCGGTTGACGGGAATCGGGTGGTTGTCGACACGGTTGCCGCTCAGGGTGAGACCCAGATCATCAAGAACGCTGAGGCTGAGATAGAGCTCTCGTAGGCAAGGCCGGAGCCCACCCGGCTCCGCTTCTAGACTTCAACAGATGCTCTCTCCGCGGCAGGAACTGATTCTTGGCTTAGTTGTCGATGCGTACCTCGCGTCGGCACGGCCCGTTTCGTCGAAAGAGGTGGCCGATAAGCCTGAGGTTGAGTGCGGTCCCTCCACGGTTCGAGCTGAGTTTGCGGCTCTTGAGGACCTTGGGTATCTGACCCATCCGCATACGTCGGCTGGGCGGGTTCCCACTGATGCTGGCTATCGCCGGTACGTGGATCTTTTGGTCGATGCGGGGCCAGCTCTTGCTGAGCCTCGGGTTGATTTGGAGATTTCTCGGTTGCGGCGCGAGGTTGACGACGCCATGCGCGAGACGTCGATGGCGCTGGCGCAGGTGACCGATCTGATGGCGCTTGTCACCGCGCCGCCGCTTGGCTCGGCCACGATCCACCGGGTCGAGGCGCTGCGGCTGCAGGCCAACAAGGTGATGGTCGTGGTGATCACCTCGACCGGGGGCGTGACGAAGCGGACCTTTGACTTCGGTGGTCCTGTCGATTCTGGGCTGGTCGCCTGGGCCTCCAGCTACCTGAACGAGTCGCTGGCCGGGATGGGTGTCGGCGCGCGGATGATCTCTGGGCGGCTTGCCGATCCCGAGCTCGGTCCGGCCGAGGCTGAGTTCATCTCGATCCTCTCTGCTGCATTCACCGAGCTTGAGGACGACTCGGTCGACACGCTCTACATGGACGGCGCCTCGCGCCTGCTCTCGGAGGCGCACTTCTCCGACCTACCCCGGGTCGACGAGCTGATGGGCGCGCTGGAGGGCCGGGCAGGGGTGTTGCGGATGCTGCACTCGGCCCTGGAGGAGCGCTCGGTCTTCTGTTGGATCGGCGGCGAGAACCCGCAGCCGGAGCTGCGCTCGGTCAGCGTCGTCGGCGCCAACTACGGGCTCGGGCATCGCAACCTCGGCTCGGTCGGCGTCGTCGGCCCGCTGCGGATGGACTACGCGACCGCGATCGCCTCGGTCCGCGGCGCCGCCCGCGAGCTCTCTCGTTACTTCGAGACCGTCTACGACGCCTAGGCCATGCCGCGCGACTACTACGAGGTTCTCGGCGTCAGCCGGGACGCATCCGAGACCGAGGTGAAGAAAGCCTTCCGCGGCCTCGCCCGCGAGCTACATCCCGATGTCAATGACCACGATCCCGAAGCCGAGGAAAAGTTCAAGGCCGCGGCTGAGGCCTACGAGGTGCTCTCCGACCCCTCTCGCCGCCAGACCTACGACGCCTACGGGCACGAAGGACTGCGCTCGGGCGGGTTCGCGCCGCAGGGCGACCTCGGCTCGATCGAGGACATCCTCCAGGCCTTCTTCGGCGCCGGCGGGGGCGGCTTCGGCTTCGGCGGCCGCCGCGGCCCTGCCCGCGGGGCCGACATCGGCGTCGCGGTCGAGGTCACCTACGAGGAGGTGCTGGGCGGCACCAGCCGCGAGGTCGGGGGGATCCCCGGCGGCGCCGATCCGATGCGGGTCGAGATCCCGGCCGGGATCGGCGACCGCCAGACGATGCGGGTCGCGGGCGCAGGCCGCCCCGGCGAGCCCGGCGGCCGCCCCGGCGACCTCTACGTCGAGGTCCGGGTGGCCGAGGACGAGCGCTTCCAGCGCGACGGCGACGACCTGGTCAGCGTCATTGCCCTGCCCGCCACCGAGGCGATGCTGGGCACGACGGTCTCGGTCCCGACCCTCGACGGCGAGCGCGAGCTCGAGGTTCCGGCCGGCACCCAGCCCGGCTCCCAGCAGATCCTGCGCGGCGACGGCCTGCCCCGGCTCGGCGGCGGCCGCCGCGGCAACCAGCGGGTGATCTTCAACGTGATCGTCCCCGCCAACCTCTCCGAGGAGCAGCGTGAGCTGGCCCAGAAGCTCGACGACACGATCGAGGAGAGCAACCTCAACCCCTCCAGCGGCGAGGGCTTCTTCAGCCGCGTCCGCAAAGCCTTCGGTTGATCCGGCTCGCGGTCCGCTGCTCGCCCGAGCAGGCGGAGATCGTCCTCGCCGAGCTAACCGTTCTGGCCCCGAACGGGGTCGAGGAGGAGCGCGGCCCCGGCTACGTCGAGTACGCGATCTACGGCGGCGAGGGCGAGCTGCCCGAGCTGGGGGAACTCGAGGCGGCGGCCGGCGACGGCCTGGTCGAGGTGGTCTCGACCGAGATCCCCGACGACTGGGCTGACCGCTGGCAGGACTTCCACAAACCGCTGCTGGTCGGTGGCCGCCTCTGGCTGCGGCCCTCCTGGGAGGCGCCGCGCGAGGGCGCGATCGACATCGTCGTCGACCCCGGCCGCGCCTTCGGCACCGGCGCCCACCCGACCACCCGCCTCTGCCTCGAGTTGCTGGTGGAGTTGTCCGAGGCTGGCGAGGCATCCGGCCCACTCACCGACCTAGGCACCGGCTCGGGAGTCTTGGCGATCGCCGCGGCGAAGCTCGGCTGGAGCCCGGTGCGTGGCTACGACCACGAGGCCCCGGCGATCGAGGCGGCAGCAGCAAACGCCGAGATCAACGGCATCGCGGTCGACCTGGAGAACCTCAACCTCCGCGAGGGCCTTCCCCCGCTGGCCACCACGACCGTAGCCAACCTGACGGCCCCGGTCCTGCGCGAGGTCGCCGCCCAGCTGACCTCAGCCCCCGCCACCCTCGTCTGCTCAGGCCTGCTCCCAACCGAGCTAGACGATGTTGTTGCCGCCTTCGCCCCTGCGGGCCTTGTAGAGAAGGACCGCCGCCACGACGGCGACTGGTCGGCGCTGCTGCTGCGCGCGCCGGCTTGAGTCCGCGCCCATAGGTATGTTTCCCGCGATGTCCGGGACCATCACCGCCTTCAGCATCGGCCTCTTCATCCACGTCCTCGCCGTGGTGCTGGCGTTCGGACCGACCTACGGCTACGCGATCTTCATCTCGACGGCCGAGAACAACGCGCCCCACAGCGTTCCCACGGTGCTGCGGGCGATCCAGCGGGCCGACCGCCTGCTCGTCACCCCGGGCATGGTCGTCGTCCTGCTGGCCGGCATCTACTTGCTATCGAAGGCGAACATCAGCGCCAGCGAATCCTGGGTCGGCGTCGGCTTCCTCGCGATCATCGTCCTCTTTGGCATGGCGCACGCTTTCTTCCGGCCCAATGCGCAGAAGGCGCTCGACCTGGCCGAGCGCGACCTCGCCGCCGGCGACACGCTCAGCCCCGAATACGAAGCGGTCTCGAAGACGATCGCCACCGGGGGCAAAATCGCCGGCGCGATCGTCGCGATCACGATCTTCTTCATGGTCGTCAAACCCTGACGCCCCTGTCCTCGGCCACGCCCCAGCTCGACTCCTCGCTCCCGATCGCCATGTTCGACTCCGGGGTCGGCGGGCTCACCGTTCTGCACGAGTGCCTAGTCTCGCTGCCGGAGGAGGACTTCATCTACCTCGGCGACACGGCGATGTTCCCCTACGGGACCCGTGACCCGGATCGCCTGCGGGAACGGATCGGGCGGATCGCCGACCTGCTGCTCGACCGTGGCGCGAAGCTGCTGGTGATCGCCTGCAACACGGCGACCTCGATCGGCGAGGACGTCGCCCGCGAGGTCGCCGGCCGGCGCGGGGTGGAAGTGGTGCCGGTGGTCGCGCCCCAGGCCGAGATCGCCGCCGCGATCACCGACAGCGGCCGGGTCGGCGTGCTGGCGACGCCGAACACGGTTGAGAGCGGCGCCTACCGGCGGGCGCTGGAAAGCCAAGGCCGGGCGCTTGAGGTGACCGAAGTCGAGGCCCCGGACCTGGCGCCCTTCATCCAGGACGGCTCGCCCTTCGACGAGAGCGTGCTGGCGATGGCCCGTTCCTACTGCGCGCCGCTGCGCCAGGCCGACGTCGACACCCTGATCCTCGGTTGCACCCACTACCCGCTGGTCGCGCCGATGCTGCAGCGCATTCTCGGCCGCGACGTGCGCCTGGTCAGCGGTGGCCACGCGGTGGCGGCCGCCGTCCAGCGGACCCTGGAGTCGCGCGGCCTCGCCCGCGCCCGCGACGGCGAGGGCGACTACAGCTTCCTCTGCACCGGCGATGTCGACTCCTTCTGCGACCTCGGCACCCGCTTCCTGCAGATGCCGCTGGGGGACGTCGGCCCGGTTGACGTGCCCGGCGGTCACTACCCTTAGAGCGATGAGCGTCTTGGAGCAGGTTCAGGCAGATGTGAGGACGGCGATGAAAGCCGGCGAACGCGAGAAGGCGGGCGCCTTGAGGCTGATCGTCGACTCGCTGCAGAAGGACGCCAAGCTCGGCAAGGGCGACGAGGTCGCTGTGCTGCAGCGCGAGCGCAAGAAACGGCTCGAAGCCGCCGATGCCTACCGCGACGCCGATCGCAGCGAGCAGGCGGCCGCCGAGAAGTTCGAGGGCGAGCTGATCGAGGCCTATCTGCCGAAGCAGCTCTCCGACGAGGAGCTGACAGAGCTGGTCGATGCCGCGGTCGCCGAGACCGGCGCGACCGAGCAGAAGCAGATGGGCCAGGTGATGGCGGCGCTGATGCCGAAGCTCGGCGGGCGGGCCGACGGCAAGCGGGTCAGCGCAGCGGTGCAGGCGAAACTTGGCGCGTAGGCAGCTAACCCTCGACAACACGGTCGCCGCCGAGCTGGCGGGTTCCGAGGACGCGGTGCTGCGAGCGCTGCGCGGACGGCTCGACTGCGAGATCCACCTGCGCGGCAACGTCCTCACCCTTGATGGCGACTCCGACGATGTGCAGACCGCGGCGACCGTCGTCGATGAGATGGTCGAGCTGATCGAGCAGGGCCACGATGTGGCGCCGGGGACGATCGAGGCCGTGACCGGGGCGCTCGACGCCGAAGAGAGCCCGACCGAAATCCTCGACGACGTTGTCTGGCACCACCGCAACACCAAGGTCGCGCCGAAGACGCTCAACCAGAAACGCTACGTCGACTCGATCCGCTGCCACACGATCACCTTCGGGATCGGCCCCGCCGGCACCGGCAAGACCTTCCTCGCGGTGGCGATGGCCGCGGCGGCGCTGGCCGAACGCAAAGTCCAGCGGATCATCCTCACCCGGCCCGCGGTCGAGGCCGGCGAGCGGCTCGGCTTCCTGCCCGGCGACATCCAGGCCAAGGTCGACCCCTACCTGCGGCCGCTCTTCGACGCCCTCTTCGACATGCTCGACCCCGACCGCGTCAACGGCTACTTCGAGCGCGGCGTGATCGAGGTCGCGCCCCTGGCATTTATGCGTGGCCGCACCCTCAATGACTCCTTCGTCATCCTCGACGAGGCCCAGAACACGAGCCCTGAGCAGATGAAGATGTTCCTGACCAGGCTCGGCTTCAACTCGCGGATGGTGGTCACCGGCGACGTCACCCAGATCGATCTGCCGAGCGACCAGCGCTCCGGCCTCGTCGTCGTCAAAGACATCCTCGACGAGGTCCAGGACATCTCCTTCGTCCAGTTCGGCGGCGAGGACGTGGTCCGCCACAAGCTGGTCCAGCGGATCGTCGCCGCTTACGGGGAGCACGCCGAGCGCGAGGCGAGCCGCAACCGGCGCGACGGCGCTTGAGCGTCGACCTCTCCGATGTCCCGGCCGAGCTGCGCGAGCCCGTCACCGCCGCGCTTGACGCCGCCGGCGTCGCCGACGGGCACCTCGCGGTCGAGATCGTCGACGCCGGGCGGATCCATGAGCTCAACCGCGAGCACCGCGGCGTGGATGCGCCGACCGACGTGCTCGCCTTCCCGATCGACGAACTCGGGGCGACGGCCGGCCCGCGCGAGCTCGGCGACGTCGTGATCTGTCCCGAGCACTGCTCCGACCTGACCGAAGCCGCCGTCCACGGCGCCCTCCACCTCTGCGGCTACGACCACGAGGTCGACGAGGGCGAGATGCTGGCGCTGCAGGCGCGAGTGATGGCGGCGCTGCGATGACCCGCTCCGGCTTCATCGGCCTCGCCGGGCGCCCAAACGTCGGCAAGTCGACCCTGGTCAACGCGATCGTCGGCTCGCACGTCGCGATCGTCTCGATGCGGCCGCAGACGACGCGCCGCGCGATCCGCGGCGTCGCCACCGACCTTGAGGCGGAGCGGCAGATGATCCTGGTCGATCTGCCCGGGGTGCAGCGCCCGCGCGACATCCTCACCGAGCGGATGCAGAAACGGGTCGAGCGCGAGCTGGCCGACTCCGACGTGGCCCTGATCGTGATCAACGGCGAGGAGGGGGTGGGGCCGGGAGACCGCTTCATCGCCCGCGCCCTGCTCAAAGCAGGCGCCAAGCTGCCGGTGATCTGCGCCGTCAACAAGGCCGACATCCTCGGCCCCAACGAGATCGTCCCGGTGCTCGCCGATGCCGCCAACCTGGGCGGGGTCGACGAGGTCTTCCCGATCAGCGCCCGCAGCGGCGAGGGGCTGGACGTGCTGATCGAGCGGCTCGGCGAGCTGCTGCCCGAGGGGCCGTACATGTACCCGCCGGAGGACCACAGCGACCAGTCGAGCGAGGTGCTGCTGGCCGAGCTGATCCGCGAGCAGGTGCTCAACCGGACCCGCCAGGAGATCCCGCACTCGGTCGAGGTCTCGGTCAAGGAGATCACCCCCCGCGAGGACGGCCTGGTCACCGTCCAGGCCCAGGTCTGGGCCGAGACCGAGTCGCAGAAGGGGATCCTGATCGGCAAGAACGGGGCCAAGATCAGCGAGATCGGCACCGCCGCCCGGCGCTCGCTGGAAGCTGAGCTCGAGGCCAAGGTCCACCTCGACCTCCAGGTCCAGGTCCGCCGCCACTGGCGCCGCGACGAGGACCTGCTCGACCGCTTGGGCATCGAATAGCCGAACTGCATCAACTTTTCGATCCAGCAGGTAGAGAAGTTGATGCAGTTGGGGATTCTCGGCTGATGCCGTGCCGGGGCTAGGATGCTCTGATGTTTCCGGAGATCCACTACGACGAAAATGGCCTGGTCCCATGCGTGGCCCAGGACTTCGCGACCGGCGAGGTGCTGACCCTCGCCTACGTCAGCGCCGAGTCGCTGGCGCAGACGATGGAGACCGGCGACCTTCACTTCTTCAGCCGCTCGCGCCAGGAGATCTGGCGCAAGGGCGAAACCTCGGGCAATTTCCTGCGCCTGCGCGGGCTGCGCTACGACTGCGACGGCGACGCCTTGGTGGCGCTGGTCGAGCCGACCGGCCCGGCCTGCCACACAGGAGAGCGCAGCTGCTTCTATCGTGAGGTCGGAGGGACGGCTTCGCCGGAGAAGGACGCTCCCGCCGCGTCCGGGGAGCCGCTGCCGACGCCGAGCGAGGCGCTTGCGGTGCTGGAGCGGACCCTGCGCAGCCGTGTCGCCGAGCGGCCCGAGGGCAGCTACACCGTCGAGCTGCTCGACAACCCGAAATTGATCGGCGAGAAGGTCGAAGAGGAGGCCGAGGAGGTGGCGCGGGCCGCCCGCGAGGAGACGGCCGAGCGGGTCGCCGAAGAGGCCGCCGACGTCCTCTACCACCTCAGCGTCCTGCTGGCCTCACGCGATGTTCCCCAGTCCGCGGTGATGGAAGTGCTCAATGGCCGTCGTGGCTGAGGCCGAGCTGAGGCTGGAGCCGAGCCTCGAGCAGGCGCGCGAGCTGGCCGGGCAGGGCAACGTCGTCCCCGTCCGCGCCCGCTTGGTCGACGACTGCGAGACGCCGGTCTCGGCCTTCCTCAAGCTGCGCGCCGGCGAGCCCGAGGGAGCGCCCTGCTTCCTGCTGGAGTCGGCCGAGCAGGGCCAGGTCGGCCGCTACTCCTTCGTCGGCTTCCGCCCGCGCTCGCTGCTGCGCTGGAGCGACGGCGTGCTCTCGGAGTGGAGCGGCGACGCTGCCGCTGTCGGCGGCGACCCTGACAGCACCATCGAGGTCGCCGACCCCTACGCGGCAGTCGCCGAGTACCTGGAGCGGTTCAAGCCGGTCGAGATCGAGGGCCTGCCGCCCTTCACCGGCGGGGCGGTCGGCTTCTTCGGCTACGACCTGGTCCGCACGGTCGAGCCGCTGGGCGAGCCCAATCCCGACCCACTTGGCCTGCCCGACATGGCGTTGATGGTGACCGACGTCCTGCTTGTCTTCGACCACCTCAAACACGAGCTGACGATCCTCTCCTGCGCCTTTGCCGACGACGAGGGCGGGATCGACGCCGCCTACGCCCGCGCGGCCGAGGCGATCGCCGATGTCCGCCAGCGCATGCGCGGCGCGGTGCCTGTCCCCGAGAACCCCGCCATCTCCGAGCCACCCCAGTTCAGCTCCAACATGAAGCGGGAGGAGTTCGAAGGCGCGGTCGAGCGGATTGTCGAGTACGTCCACGCCGGCGACGCCTTCCAGGTCGTCCCCTCCCAACGCTTCTCCGCTCCCGCCCCGGTCGAGGCCTTCTCGGTCTATCGGGGGCTGCGGGCGGTCAATCCCTCTCCCTATATGTACTTCCTCGAGTTCGGCGACTTCCAGATCGCCGGCGCCTCGCCGGAGCCGCTGGTCAAGGTCACTGGCCGCCAGGTCGAGACCCGGCCGATCGCCGGCACCTACCCGCGCGGGGCCAATGAGGAGGAGGACCGCCGCCTCGCCGAGCGCCTTGTCAACGACGCCAAGGAGCGGGCCGAGCACGTGATGCTGGTCGACCTCGGCCGCAACGACCTCGGCCGCGTCTGCGAGTACGGCAGCGTCAGCGTCGACGAGCTGATGGTGGTCGAGACCTACTCCCACGTCCTCCACATCGTCAGCCAGGTGACGGGGACGCTGCGCGAGGGGGTGAGCGCGATGGACGTGTTGCGCTCGGCGCTCCCCGCCGGCACTCTCTCCGGAGCGCCGAAGGTGCGGGCGATGCAGATCATCGACGAGCTGGAGAAGGTCAAGCGCTGCTCCTACGGCGGCGCGATCGGCTACCTCTCCTGGAACGGCGACCTCGACACCGCGATCCACATTCGCACCGTCGTCGCCAAGGACGGCCAGCTCCACGTGCAGGCGGGCGGTGGCACCGTCGCCGACGCCAAACCCGCCTACGAGTACAACGAGTCGGTCAACAAGGCGAAGGCGGTCTTCCGCGCCGTCGAGCTGGCCTGCGAGCAGCCGGACTGGCCATGAAGGCGCTCGTGATCGACAACTACGACAGCTTCACCTACAACCTGGTCCAGTACCTGGGCGAGCTTGGGGCGGAGATCGAAGTCGTGCGCAACGACAAGGCGACCGTGCCCGAGCTGCTCGAGCGGGGCGCCGACCGCCTCGTCGTCTCGCCCGGCCCCTGCACGCCGAACGAGGCCGGGATCTCGGTCGAGGCGGTCCGCGCCTTCGCCGAGGCGGGAACGCCGGTGCTCGGCGTCTGCCTCGGCCACCAGTCGCTGGTCCAGGCCTTCGGCGGCAAGGTGGTCCAGGGCGAGCCGATCCACGGCAAGGACGCCGAGGTCGATCACGACGGCCGCACGATCTTCGAGGGGCTGCCGAGCCCGCTCGTCGCCGGCCGCTACCACTCGCTGATCGCCGACCCCGACCTTCCCGACGAGCTCGAGGTGACCGCCACCTACGGCGAGATCGTGATGGGCGCGCGCCACCGCGAGCTGCCGGCCGAGGGCGTCCAGTTCCACCCCGAGTCGGTGCTGACGCCGCAGGGCAAGCACCTGCTGAAGAACTTCCTCGGGGAGGGCTGATGCCGAACGACGTCGTCAGCCGCGCGATCGACGCCGTCTGCGCGGGCGACCACCTCACCGCCGACCACGCCTCGGCCGTGCTCAGCGAGGTCATGGAGGGGCGCTGCGACCCGGTCCAGACCGGGGCCTTCCTGATCGCGCTGCGGGCGAAGGGGGAGACGGTCCCGGAGCTGGTCGGGCTGGCGCGGACGATGCGCTCGCTGGCGGCGCCGGTGACGACGACGCGCACCGATCTGGTCGACACCGCCGGCACCGGCGGCGGCCCCTCGACCTTCAACGTCTCGACCACCGCCGCCCTGGTCGCAGCCGGCGCCGGCTGCGCGGTGGCCAAGCACGGCAACCGCTCCAACACCAGCAAATGCGGCTCCGCCGACCTCTTGGAGGCGCTCGGGGTCAACATCGAGCTCGACGCCGAGCAGGTCGGGCGCTGCATTGACGAGGTCGGCTTCGGCTTCATGTTCGCTCCCCGCCATCACGCCGCAATGGCCCACGTCATTCCGGTCCGCAAAGAGCTCGGGGTGCGGACGATCTTCAACTTCCTCGGCCCGCTGACCAACCCGGCCGGCGCCGAGCGCCAGCTGCTGGGCGTCGCCGACCGCCACTACCAGGAGACGATCGCCGAGGCGCTGCTCGGCCTCGGCAGCGTCAAGGCGATGGTCGTCAGCGCCGAGGACGGGATAGACGAGTTCTCGATCTCCGCCCGGACGCGGGTGATCGAGGTCGCTGACGGCAGCACCAAGGAGTGGTTTGCCGAGCCCGGCCTCTTCGGCCTCGCCGAGGCGGCGCTGGAGGATGTGGCCGGCGGCTCGCCGACCGAGAACGCCGCCGCTTCCCGCGCGATCCTCGGTGGCGAGGCCGGCCCCCGGCGCGACCTGGTCTTGCTCAACGCCGGCGCGACGATCTACGTCGGCGGCCTTGCCTCCAGCCTCGACGAAGGAGTCACCAAGGCGACCGCGGCCGTCGATTCCGGCGCCGCCCGCGATCTGCTCGACAGGCTGATTGCAACAACCGCAGAGCTCGGCGACTAGGCTCTTTAAGTCAAGTGGGAATGATCGAGCAGCTCATCTCAGGGGCCCAGGAGGGCGTGGACCGCCGTCGCCGCGAAGTTCCGCAGGCGGACCTTGAGTCGCACCTGTCCGGGCGCGGCGAGGATCGCCCCTTCAGCGAGGCGCTGGTCCGGCCCGGCCTGTCGCTGATCGCTGAGTTCAAGCGCCGCTCGCCGAGCGCCGGTGAGATCGCCGTCGACGCGGTTATCGCCGACCAGGTCGGCGCCTACGAGCGCGGGGGCGCCGCGGCTCTCTCGGTCCTCACCGACGAATCGCACTTCGGCGGCTCGCTCGATGACCTGCGCGCCGCTCGCGCCGCCTGCGACCTGCCGATCATCCGCAAGGACTTCATCGTCGATCCCTACCAGCTTTACGAGGCAGCGGTCCACGGCGCCGACGCGGTGCTCTTGATCGTCCGCGCCCTCGACGACCACGACCTCGCCCTGATGCACAACGAGGCGCGCGCGATCGACCTCGACGTCCTGGTCGAGGTCCACGACGCCGAGGAGCTGGAGCGGGCCCTGGCCCTCGACGCCGAGGTGATCGGGATCAACAATCGCAACCTCGACGAGGGCACGGTCGACGTCGCCACCACCTATGAGCTGATGCCCGATGTCCCAGCCGGCAAGACGGTGGTCGCCGAGAGCGGCATCTCAAGCCGGGCCGAGCTGGAGGAGCTGGAACGGGTCGGAGTAGATGCCGTCCTGATCGGCGGCGCCCTGATGGAGGCCCCAGATCCTGAGGCGAAGACGCGTGAGCTGACGGGTTTTCAGGATTCTTTGGGCACCGTTTAGTTATTCCTTACTGACGGTTGCCATCCTCATCGCATGAGCAAGGTCAGGAACTTCTTTCGCACGTCATTCGGCGCCGCCATTGTTGGCGGCGCCGTTGTCGCTGTTTTCGGCGCGATCGCTATTTCCGCCGGCTGGATCGATTCCCAGGGCGGCACGACGACGACTATCGCCGCGCCCGCGGCCGCGCCGATCGTCACCTCCAGCGACAAAGAAGGTGGCAACACGGTCAACGCGATCTACCGCCATGACGGCGGCGGAGTGGCCTTCATCCAGGCCGACGAGCCCCCGCAGGAATCGTCTGGCCTCAGCCCCTTCGGCGAAGAAGAATCCCAGGGCGGCGGCACCGCGACCGGCTCCGGCTTCGTGATCGACCCCGAAGGCCACATCCTCACCAACAACCACGTGGTCGAAGGGGCTAACCGCATCTCGGTCAAGCTCGGCGCCTCCGACACCACCTACGGCGCCCAGGTGGTCGGCACCGACCCCGCCACCGACCTGGCGCTGCTCAAGGTCAACGCCCCCACCGATCAGCTGCACCCGCTCAACCTCGGCGACTCCTCCAAGCTTCAGGTCGGCGACTCGGTGGTCGCGATCGGCAACCCCTTCGGCCTCGACCGCACCGTCACCAGTGGCATCGTCTCCGCCCTGCAGCGCCAGATCCAGGCCCCCAACGGCTTCTCGATCTCGAACGTGATCCAGACCGACGCGGCGATCAACCCCGGCAACTCCGGCGGCCCGCTGATCGACTCCTCCGGCGACGTGGTCGGGATCAACTCCCAGATCGAGACCGGCGGCGGCAGCAACGGCAACGTCGGCATCGGCTTCGCGATCCCGATCAACACCGCCCGCGACGTCGTCACCCAGCTTGAGAACAGCGGCAAGGTCGAGCACGCCTACTTCGGGATCGAAGGCGGCAGCATCACTCCAGACCTCGCCCGCGCCGTCAACCTGCCGGTCAAGCAGGGGGTGCTGGTCGCCACCGTGGTCAAAGGCGGCCCCGCCGACAAGGCCGGGATCGAAGGCGGCAACACCTCGGCGACGATCGAAGGCGCCAACGTCACCCTCGGCGGCGACATCATCACCAAGATCAACGGCAAGGCGATCAACTCGATGGACGAAGTCGTCGCGATCGTCAACTCCGCCAAGCCGGGCGAAACGCTCGACGTCACGATTCTGCGCGACGGCTCGACCAAGACCGTCACCGTCACCCTCGGCGATCGCCCTGCATCCGTGCGTGATTCCCAGGCCGGCCCGGTCGGCCCGCCCTCCGGCCAGTAGCTCGCCTTCCCGCTCCCTTACCCTGGGGGGTATGCGAGTCAAGATCTGCGGGATCACCAACCTGGATGACGCCGCCGAGGCGGTGCGCCTCGGCGCCTGGGCCATCGGCCTCGTCCACTACAGGCGCAGCCCGCGCCGCTGCAAGCCCGCCGACGCGGCCGCGATCGGCGCTGCTTTCCGCCGCAAGTGCGAGGTCGTCGGCGTCTTCGTCAACCCGGAGCTGGACGAAGTTCACAAGGCGGTCGAGAACGCCGG
Source organism: uncultured Conexibacteraceae bacterium (assembly GCA_964401995.1). Taxonomy (GTDB): domain Bacteria; phylum Actinomycetota; class Thermoleophilia; order Solirubrobacterales; family 70-9; genus DATCBF01. The sequence continues at coordinate 189,120 of CAYOAP010000005.1, forward strand.
GCTGACGATGGTGCAGCTGAACGGCAACGAGGGCCCCTCCTTCTGCGGCGAGGTCGCGCGCCGGACCGGGGTCAAGGTAATCAAGGCGATCCACGTCGCCAGCGCCGCCGACGTCCATGCCGCTGAGACCTTTCGCACCGATTACCACCTCTTCGACCGCCGCGGCAAAGGGCTCTGGGGCGGGACGGGGGAGAGCTTCGACTGGAACCTGCTGGCCGAGCACCGCTCGGCCGTGCCCGCGATCCTCGCCGGCGGCCTGCGGCCCGACAACGTCGCCGAGGCGATCGCCGTCGCCCACCCTTTCGCCGTCGATGTCGCCAGCGGGGTCGAGGCCGAGCCTGGCCGCAAGGACCACCGCCTGCTGGAGGAGTTCTTCCACGCCGCCGAGCCGACTGGCGCGACCGCATCGTGAGCGCGGTCGAGGAGCGATTCGGCCCCTACGGGGGGCGCTACGTGCCGGAGACGCTGATCGCGGCGCTCGACGAGCTGACCGCTGCCTGGGAGGAGGCGCGCGACGACGAGGGCTTCCGCCAGCGCCTGGCGCTGTTGCACCGCGACTTCATCGGCCGGCCGACGCCGCTCTACCGGGCCGACCGTCTCTCCGAGCGGGTCGGCAGCACCGTCTATCTCAAGCGCGAGGACCTCGCCCACACCGGCGCCCACAAGATCAACAACGCGATCGGCCAGGCCCTGCTTGCCCAGCGGATGGGCAAGCCGCGGGTTATCGCCGAGACCGGCGCCGGCCAGCACGGCGTCGCCACCGCGACCGCCTGCGCCCTGCTCGACCTCGAGTGCGTTGTCTACATGGGCAGCGAGGACATCCGCCGCCAGAAGCCCAACGTCGAGCGGATGGGCCTGCTCGGGGCCGAGGTGGTGGCGGTCGAGGCCGGCGCCCGCACCCTGAAGGAGGCGGTCAGCGCCGCGATCCGCGACTGGGTCGCCAACGTCGAGACCACCCACTACGTGATCGGCTCCGCCGTCGGCCCGGCGCCGTTCCCGGCCTTGGTCCGCGACCTGCAGCGGGTGATCGGCGAAGAGGCCCGCGAGCAGGCGCTTGCCGCCGAGGGGGCGCTGCCGGGCCGGGTGATCGCCTGCGTCGGCGGCGGCTCCAACTCGATCGGCATCTTCACCCCCTTCCTCGACGACGAGGTCGAGCTGATCGGGATCGAGGCGGCGGGGGAGGGGTTGGACACGCCCCGCCACGGCGCTTCGCTGCAGGCGGGACGCACCGGCGTCCTGCACGGCTCCCTCTCCTCGATCATCGCCGACGAGGAGGGTCAGATCCTCGAGGCCCACTCGATCTCCGCCGGCCTCGACTACCCGGGCGTCGGCCCCGAGCACGCCTACCTGCGCGACAGCGGCCGCGCCAAGTACTTCGCCGTCACCGACTCCGAAGCGCTTGCCGCCTTCGCCGATCTCTGCCGGCTGGAGGGGATCATTCCCGCGCTTGAGTCCTCGCACGCGCTTGCCTGGCTGTTGAAGAACCCGGCCCCGGCGGGCTTCGACGTCGTCTGCCTCTCTGGCCGCGGGGATAAGGATCTCGCCGAGGTGATGGAGCACACGGGTGGCTGAGGTGACGGCGGTGGGGGCCGATCGCATCGCCGGCGCCTTTGAGGCCGCTCGGGCTGAGGGCCGCGCCGCGCTGATGCCCTACATGATGGCCGGCTACCCCGACCACGAGTCCTCACTCGCGGTCGCCGCCGCCTACGCCGACTCCGGCGCCGACCTGATCGAGCTCGGGGTGCCGTTTTCCGATCCGCTTGCCGACGGGCCGACGATCCATGCTGCCGCGACCGATGCCCTCGCCGCCGGCGCCACGCTGGCCTCGGCCCTTGAAGTTTGCGAAGCGGTCTCGGACAAGGTCCCAGTCGTCTTCATGGTCTACGCCAACATGGTCATCGCCCACGGCGGCGTCGCTGAGTTTGCCCGCCGGGCAGCTGCCGCCGGCGCCTGTGGGGCGATCATCCCTGACCTCCCCCTGGGCGAGGCCGAGGACATCCGCGAGGCGTTCGCCGCCGCCGGGCTGGCCCTGGTGCCGCTGGTCGCGCCGACCACGCCGCCCGAGCGCAGGGCGGCGATCTGCGCCGTCGCCCGCGGCTTCGTCTATGTCGTCTCCAGCGTCGGCACCACTGGCGAGCGGGCCGAGATCCCTGCCACCCTGGTCGACCTGGTCGCCGCGGCCAAGGCCGATGCCGAGATCCCGGTCGCGGTCGGCTTCGGGATCGGCACTCCGGAGCAGGCGGCCGAGGTCGGCCGCATCGCCGACGGCGTGATCATCGGCAGCCGCCTGGTCCGCGCCGCTGGCGAGGCCGGGAGCCCCGCCAGCGCAGCCGAGGCTGCCGGAGCGTTTCTCAAGCAGACGCGCGTCGCCCTCGCTGGATAGGATCAGCGCCTTATGGGACTGGTAGTCAGCTTCTTCCTGGCGCTCGCGGCGATGACCGTTTCCTATGCCCTCGGGCAGGGCGGCCCTGTCGCGGGCCTCGTCTTCCTCACGGTCCTCTTCATCGGCGCGGCGATCCGCGTCATGCAGCCCAAGTCCTAGCGCCCTCAGGCGCGGGTCGCGACCACCTGCAGGTACTCGGGTTCGAGGACCAGAGCCCTGTCTCCGCCCAAGTTGTTTTTGTCGAGGTGAGCTCGCAGTTCTGCCGTCAGTGCCTCTTCGTTCTCCGGCCCAGCCCGTTCGAATGCCTGCTTGATCGGGCCGAAGTAGGCGCGGAAGAAGTCGAGGTAGTGGTCGGCCGAGCGGAATGCCTGGCGTGAGCCACGGCGCTCGGTCCGCAGGTTGGCGATGCCGTCGCCGAACAGCTCCCGCACCCGCTCCTCGGTTCCCCAGAGCACCGGCGGCACGAAGCCGGGGGGTGGGGGCGGCGTGTATTTGGCGACGACCATGAACATGCTGCTGATCGGTCCGTCGGGCACCCAGTTGGCCATCCCGATCCGCCCGCCCGGTTTGCAGACCCGCAGTATTTCCGCGGCAGCCTGCTGCTGGTCGGGTGCGAACATCGCGCCGAAGATCGAGGTGACGACGTCGAAAGACGCATCCTCGAAGGGAAGCTCAGCAGCATCGCCCTCGACGAACTCGATGTCGAGCCGTTCGACGGCGGCGCGCTCGCGGCCACGCTCGAGCAGGGCGGGGACGAAGTCGACGCCGGTCACGCCGCCCCAGGACCGCCTCGCCGCGGCGAGCGCGCCGTTGCCGCTGCCACAGGCGACGTCGAGCACCCGCTCGTCGGGAACGATCTCGAGCGATTCGACCAGTTCCTCGGCGACCATCATCACCAGCCCGGCGACCATCGAGAAGTCGCCCTCCGACCAGGTCTTCTGCTGGGCCTGCCTGATTGCGTCGAGCTCGCTCATCTCCACTCCCTTCGAAGGTTTGAATCGAACCTATCGCCTCACCCCGCCCGCGTCAGGTTCTAACCTGAGGTTCATGCGAATCGGCGTACTGACGGGTGGCGGGGACTGCCCAGGGCTGAACGCCGTGATCCGGGCGATCGTCCGCAAAGGGGCAGGCCACTACGGGCACGAGTTCGTCGGCTACCGCGACGGCTGGCGCGGCCCGCTGGAGAACGACAGCCGCCCGCTCGGCATTCCCGAGGTGCGCGGCATCCTGCCTCGCGGCGGCACCATCCTCGGCTCCTCACGGACCAACCCCTTCGCCGAGCAGGGAGGGCCGGCCCGGATCGCCGAGAACCTGGCTGCTGCCGGCGTCGAGGGGCTGATCGCGATCGGCGGCGAGGACACGCTCGGCGCTGCCTCCAGGCTGCACGACGAGGGCGTGGTCAACGTCGTCGGTGTGCCGAAGACGATCGACAACGACCTCGGCGCAACCGATTACACCTTCGGCTTCGACACCGCGGTCAACATCGCGATGGAGGCGATCGACCGCCTCCACACCACGGCCGACAGCCACCATCGGGTCCTGATCGTCGAGGTGATGGGCCGCCACGCCGGCTGGATCGCCTTCCACGCCGGCCTTGCCGGCGGCGCCAACGTGATCCTCATCCCCGAGCAGCCCTTCGACATCGAGCGTGTCTGCGAGCTGGTCGGCCGCCGTTTCGAGAGCCACTACGCGCCGATCATCGTCGTCGCCGAGGGGGCAGCGCCGAAGGGCGGCATGCCCGATGCCAGCGAGGAGACGGACGCCTTCGGCCATGCCCGGCTCGGTGGCATCGCCCACTGGCTGGAGGGCGAGATCGAGCGCCGCACCGGCAAGGAGACGCGGGCGACCGTGCTCGGCCACGTCCAGCGCGGCGGCACCCCGACCGGCTTTGACCGAGTCCTCGCGACCCGCTTCGGCCTGCACGCGATCGACGCCGCCGACGCCCGCAGCTGGGGGACGATGACGGCGCTGCGCGGCACCGACATCGAGCTGGTCCAGTTGAGCGAGGCGACGGCAGAGCTGAAGACAGTCCCCGAGTCGCTCTTTGCCGAGGCTGAGGTCTTCTTTGGGTAAGCAGGCGCTGGCGGCAGCCGCTGCCGTGGCGCTCCTGGCCAGCGGTTGCGGCGGCGGTGAAGGCGTAGACAAGAACGCGACCCTCAACGTCTACGCCAGCGCCCCGCTTTGCGCAGGCGCGACGAAGCAGCTTGAGCGGGAAGGCCCCCGGGTCGACTCTGTGCGCCTCCGCGTCATCTGCCTCGACAACACGCGCAGCCGCAACGGACTCGACCTGGCGGCGATAGGCGCCAATGCCCGCCGCGCGGTGGAGGACTCCTCGTCAATCGCCTACATCGGCGACCCTACCCCGGCCGCCTCGGAGTTCTCACAGCCGATCCTAGAAGCGGCTGGAATCCCCCAGCTGGCGAACCAGTCGGGCAGCGCAGCTATGACCCGCCTGCTCAGCGCCCTGCGCGGCGCGGGCGACAGCAGCTCACTACGCGAAGCCGTCGCCGACGAACTCTCGGAAGGCTGAACTCTCAGAGCAAGTCCGCAAGCGCCTCGTCGAGATCCGGGTGCCGGAACTCGTAGCCAAGGTCGAGAGCCCGCCGCGGCATCACCCGCTGCCCGCCCTTGAGCACCTGGGCGAACTCGCTGCCGAACATCAGGCTCAGGGCAAAGCCGGGCACCGGCACCAGCGCTGGCCGGTGCAATGCGCGGCCGATCGCCTTCGAGAACTCGCGGTTGGTCACCGGGTTGGGCGCGGTCAAGTTGACGATGCCGCTGACCTTCTCGCTCTCCAGCGCCCAGAGCAAGATCCCGACCTCGTCCTCGATGTGGATCCACGACATGTACTGGTCGCCGCCGGCGATCGGGCCGCCTGCGCCGAGCTTGAAAGGGGGGAGGAGCTGGCCGAGCAGCCCGCCACTGGGGTCGAGGACGTGGCCGGTGCGGACGATGACCAGCCGCACGCCGGCGCCCTCGACCTCGCGCGCTGCCTTCTCCCACTCGCGCACGACCTCAGCGTCGAAGCCGCTGCCGGAATCGCTCGACTCGTCGACGAGAGCATCGCCGCGGTCGCCGTAGAAGCCGATCGCCGACTGGCTGACCAGCACCTTCGGCTTCTTCTCCAGCCCGGCGATCGTCCCGACCAGGTTGTGGGTGCTGGTGCGGCGGCTCTCCATGATCCGCCGCTTTGAGTCCTCGGTCCAGCGCTGGTTGATCTTCTCGCCGAGCAGGTTGATCACCCCGTCGACTCCCTCGAAGGCTTGCTTGGGCGGCCGTTCCAGGGTCGGCGCCCAGGCGTGCCAGATCACGTTTGGGTTGCTTTTCCGCCCCTGCTTTGGGTCGCGGGTCAGGCCAACAACCTGGTCGCCCCTCGCCAGCAGCGCGTCGCAGACGGCCGACCCGATGAACCCGCTGGCTCCGGTGACGAGGACCTTCACGACGGCGGCGCGACCTCCAGGGTGGAGAAGGTCCCGGTCTCCTCGCTGAGCCGGGCGATGCCGGCCCGGCGCGCCTCCTCGACCACCGCGGCGGCGACCTTGGGCGCGACTTCGCGGTTGAAGACGCTGGGAATGATGTAGTCCTCGGCCAGGTCCTCTTCGGTCACGACTTCGGCGATCCCCTGGGCAGCGGCCAGCTTCATCTCCTCGGTGATGCGGGGCGCGCCGGCGTCGAGGGCGCCGCGGAAGATGCCGGGGAAGCAGAGCACGTTGTTGATCTGGTTCGGGTAGTCCGAGCGGCCGGTGGCCATGATCCGCACGTATGGGGCGGCGTCCTCGGGCATCACCTCGGGGGTGGGGTTGGCCATCGCGAAGACGATCGCGTCGCGGTTCATCTTGCCGAGCGCGTCGGCCTCGATGATCCCGGGGCCAGAGAGGCCGACGAAGATGTCCATGCCCTCGATCACGTCGGCGGGCTGGCCGAGCAGCTTCTCGGGGTTGGAGTTCTCGGCATACCAGCGCTTGATCCCGCTCATCTCGCCCGCTTCGTAGTCGGCGCGGGTGGTCGAGAGCGCGCCTTGGCGGTCGCAGCCGACGACGTGGGTGACTCCGGAGGCGAGCATCATCTTGGTCACCGCTACCCCGGCGGCGCCAAGCCCAACCACCAGCACCCGCAGGTCCTGGATCGGCTTGTCGACGATCTTCAGCGCGTTGAACAGCGCCGCCATCGTCACCACCGCGGTGCCGTGCTGGTCGTCGTGGAAGACGGGGATGTCGAGCGACTCCTTCAGCCGGTCCTCGATCTCGAAGCAGCGCGGGGCGGAGATGTCCTCGAGGTTGATGCCGCCGAAGGTCGGCGCCATCAGCTCGACCGCCTTGATGATCTCCTCCGGGTCCTGGGTGTCGAGGCAGATCGGGAAGGCGTCGACGTCGGCGAACTCCTTGAACAGCATCGCCTTGCCCTCCATCACCGGCATCGCCGCCTCGGGGCCGATGTTGCCGAGCCCGAGCACGGCGCTGCCGTCGGAGACGACGGCGACCATGTTCTTCTTGATCGTGTACTCGAAGGCCTTGCTGCGGTCGTCGTGGATGTCCTGGCAGACCCGGGCGACGCCTGGGGTGTAGGCCATCGAGAGGTCGTCGCGCGTCTTCAGCGGGTACTTGTTGTGGATCTCGATCTTGCCGCCGCGGTGCATCTGCATCGTGCGGTCGGTGTACTCGAGCACTTTCGCGCCGCGGGTCGAGCCGATCGCCCGCAGGATCTTCTCCCAGTGCTCCTGGTCCTGGGCGTCGATCGTGAACTCGCGCACCCGTTTGCCCTCGCTGCCGGCGCCGGGGACGAGGTCGACGCCCTGCAGCTGGCCACCGGCCTCGGCGATCGAGGCGGTCAGTTTGCCCAGGGGCTCCTGCCGCGCATCTAGCTCGACCCGGATCGTGACGCTGTACTGAGCGCTGACGGCCATAGATGGCTATCGAATCAGATTCGACTCGCGAGCCTGCCCCCGGCCCGGCGCAATGCACGTCCAGGCCCCCTTTCGCCGACCTGCCGGTTGCGTAGGGTCCGCCGGGCAATGGGACATGGCGCGGGCAAATCGAGGTGTTTTTTCGTCATGCCACTCGCCGCTCTGGCGATCGGGCTCGGCGTCGGCGCTGCCCCTGCCGACGCCCTGGTCAAACATCCGAGCGAACTCGCCGCTCCGGGCGTCTTCACGGTTAACTCGAGCAACGGCTACTCGATTGTCGTCCTCGGCGCGCGGGCCAAAGGGAAGAGGCCGGCGCGGGTGACGATGTACGTCTCGCGGCCTGGCCAGCTGGCGATCTACTCAAAGCCAGCTCGCGTTACCAGGGCAGGGATGTGGGCGAGCTTCGGCAAGCTCGGCCGGGTCGCGATGCGGTTTCACCCGTCCGGGAAATTCGCGCTGGAGCAGCCGCCTTGTGAGCGCCAGAAAATCATCTTCCGCTCCGGCTTTTACGCCGGCAGCATCGTCTTCCATGGCGAGGAGGGCTACACGGGATTGACCGCGCGCCGGGCCAAAGCCGACCTCCGCTTCTTCCTCGGGGCGCTCTGCCCGGGATCGTTGAAGTCAGTCGGCAGGGGGCCGGGCGCTGACCTCAGCGTCGAGCCGCGCGGGCAGAAGTCCGGCTTCGGCTTCGAGGCGATCAAGAACGGCCCGGACAACCCCACCTACTACGGCGCCGTCGTCCGCGAAAAGCGCGGCCCGACGCTGATCTATAGGGCGGCGGGAGGAACGGCCAAATCGAGCGCATTCGACTACGACAACTCGCTCAGCAAGGCAATCGTCAGCCTGCCTGAGCCTTTCTCCGGCACGGCGATCTTCCAGCGTGGAGCCGGCGGGACCAATAGCTGGCTCGGCGACCTCTCGGTCGATCTGCCGGGCCGCTCGGATCTCCCCCTCGCGGGCAGCGGCTTCAAGGCCAAGCTCGCCCCGGCCGAATTCCACCCCGGCGGAAGTTAGCTCCGGCTGTTTGGATTTACCCAGGGGAGGGGGGAGAACTTTGCCTTCCCGGGACTTAGGAGAGGGTGGATACCCTTGGTATATGCACTTTTTCTGAGCAGAATATGTACGCTCTATCTGAGCTGTGCGGTATCTTTTCCTCATGGGAAAGCGCACATCGCTGATCGTGGAGCCTGCACTTCTAGAAGATGCGGCGCGCGTGCTTGGAACAAGTGGCCCTACGGCCACGGTCCGGGAGTCGCTCAAACGGGTCGTCCGTCAGCAGCATCTCGATCGTCTGGCGGAACTGGACCTGCCCGATGACTTCATGGAGAAGCTCCAGCGCATGCGCGAACCCAGGTCATTCGACTTCGACTGAGGCATGGCCGCATTCCTGCCCGACACCAGTGCTTGGGGCGTTGCACGTCGCAAGGGCGCGCCCGAAGAGCTGCGGCGGTCGTTTGCCGGGTTGCTAACGGCCGGAGAGATCGCCACCTGCGGGCCCGTGATGTGGGAGCTGCTGCACAGCAGCAGGAACGCCGCCCAGTTCAAGGCGCTGAGGGAAGATCTCGCGGCTCTTGACCAGGCGCCGTTCTCCAATGCTGACTGGGAGCGCGCGCTAGACATCTGCCAGGAGCTGGCCGAACGCGGCGGTTCCCTCCATCGCGCCCCGTCGATGCCGGACGCGATGATCGCCGTCGCCGCCGAGCGCGCCGGCCTCACCGTCCTCCACTACGACAAGGACTTCGACCTGATCGCCAGCGTCACCGGCCAGCCCTGCGAGTGGATCGCTCCGAAGGGCTCGCTCTAGTCGCGCCACCCTGCGCCTTAGAGTTGGCGACCGATGGCTGACGACGCCCCCGAGCTCTTCCTGATCGACGGCAACTCGCTCGCCTACCGGGCCTTCTTCGCGCTGCCGGAGTCGATCGGGACCTCGGACGGGCGGCCGACCAACGCGATCTACGGGCTGGCCTCGATGCTGGTCAAGGTGATCACCGAGCATCGTCCCGCCGGGGTCGTGGTTGCCTGGGATGCGGGGATGTCGGGGCGGGAGGTCGTCTACGACCTCTACAAGGCGCAGCGGCCCTCGCGGCCCGACCTGCTGCGCGAGCAGTGGCCCCACCTGATGCCGCTGGTCGAGGCCTTCGGCTACACCAACGTCAAGGTCGAGGGCTTCGAGGCCGACGACGTGATCGCCTCGCTCGTGCGCCAGGCGCGCGAGGCCAAGATCCCGGTGATGGTCGTCACCGGCGACCGTGACGCCTACCAGCTGGTAGGCGACGGGGTGCGGGTGATGAGCACCTCGCGCGGGATCACCGAAACCAAGATCTACGACAGCGACGCCGTGCTCGAGCGCTACGGGGTGGCGCCGGAGCTGGTCACCGACCTGATGGGCCTGCGCGGCGACACCTCCGACAACATCCCCGGCGTCCCCGGGATCGGCGAGAAAACCGCCTCGCAGCTGCTGCAGCGGTTCGGCTCGCTGGAGCAGGTGCTGGCCAACGTCGAGGAGATCTCCGGCGCCAAACGCAAGCAGAACCTGACCGACCACGCCGACGACGCCCGCATGTCGAAGCAGCTGGCGACGCTGCAGTACGAGATCGAGACCGGGGTCGACCTGGCGGCGGCGATGGATGCCGAGCCCGACCGCGGCGCCCTGCGTGACTTCATGCGCGAGTTCGAGCTGCGGGCCGTGCTCGAGCGGCTCGAAGAGGCGCTCTCCGAGGGCGAGGCGGTGCCCGGCCGCAGCGTCGAGACCGAGCTCGAGGTCAAGCCGGTCGAGGGCGCCCCGGCGGATCTCGGCAAGGGGCCGGTCGCGCTGGCGATCGCCGAGGGCCGCTGGGCCGGCGCCGACGGCGAGCAGGTGGTCACCGGCGAGCTGACGCTTGACGAGCTGGCCGTCGCCCTGGCCGGCAAGCCGCTGGCCGCTCACGACGCCAAGTCACTCGGCGGCGGCCGCCACGGCCTGCTTGCCGCCGCCGCCCGCGAGGGAGTCGAGATCGCGCTTGAGCACGACACGATGGTCGCCGCCTACCTGCTGGAGCCCCAGCGCCGCACCTACGAGCTGACCGAGCTGGCCGCTGACGCCGGGATCGGGCTCGCCGAGGGCGCCGGCGCGGCCGCCCCCGACGATGGCCAGCTTTCGCTCGGCGATGAGGGGGGCGAGGCCGGGCTCGACCCGGCCGAGGAGGCGCGCCTGGTCGCGGCCCTGGCCGAGGCGCAGCGCCCCCGCATCGACGAGCTGGGCCTGCGCGACCTGCTGACCGAGGTCGAGCTGCCGCTCGTCCATGTGCTGGCGGCGATGGAGCGCGAGGGGCTGAAGCTCGACGCCGAGCGCCTGGCCGCGGTCGGCGCCGGCTTCGGCGAGCGGATCGAGACCCTGGAGCGGGAGATCTTCGAGCTGGCCGAGGAGGAATTCACGATCGGCTCGCCGCAGCAGGTCGGCCGCGTCCTCTTCGAGAAGCTCGAGCTGACCCGCAAGCGCCGGGGCAAAACCGGCTTCTCGACCGACGCCCGCGTCCTCGCCCAGATCCGCGACGAGCACCCGATCGTCGAGAAGATCGAGTCCTGGCGCGAGCTGACCAAGCTGAAGAACACCTACCTCGACTCGCTGCCCGACCTGATCGACCCCGGGACCGGCCGCGTCCACACCACCTTCAACCAGGCGGCGACGACCACCGGCCGCCTCTCCAGCACCAACCCGAACCTGCAGAACATCCCGATCCGGACCGAGATCGGCCGCCCAGTCCGCGCCTGCTTCATCGCCGAGCCCGGATCCCGCCTGCTCTCCGCCGACTACAGCCAGGTCGAGCTGCGGGTGCTCGCCCACGTCGCCGACGAGACCGTGCTCAAAGACGTCTTCCGGGCCGAAGAAGACGTCCACGCCGCCACCGCCGCCGAGGTCTTCGAGATCTCCCGCGAGGAGGTCGACGTCGGCCAGCGCTCGAAGGCGAAGATGGTCAACTTCGGCATCGTCTACGGCCTGACCGGGTTCGGCCTCGCCGACCGTCTCAACATCCCCCGCAAGGAGGGCGAGGAATTCGTCGCCCGCTACCTGGAGCGGTTCCCAGCCGTGCGCGCCTTTCGCGAGCGGATCGTCGAGCAGGCTGGGGAGGAGGGCTACGTGACGACCCTGATGGGCCGCCGCCGGCCGATCCCCGAGCTGCGCTCTGGCAACGGCAACACGCGCCGCCTCGGCGAGCGGCTTGCCGTCAACACCGTGATCCAGGGCACCGCGGCCGACATCATCAAGGTGGCGATGGTGCGCTGCCACAAGGCGCTGGCCGATGCCGGGACGAAGACGCGGCTGGTCTTGCAGATCCACGACGAGCTCCTCTTCGAGGGGCCGCCAGAGGAGATCGAGGCCCTGGCCGAGCTGGTGCGGCGCGAGATGTGCGCCGCCTACCAGCTCGACCCGCCGCTCGAGGTCGATATCGGGATCGGCGCCGATTGGCTCGGCGCCAAGTAGCTAGGTCAGTGGTCCAGCTCGATCATCGCGAAATAAGCGTGTCCGTCCTTCAGCACCACGAGCGCGTCCTTGACGGCCGCGCCGGCGACGAGATCGCTGCTGTCGCAGCTGCTGCCGTGGGGGTCGCCCCAGCCGTGATCGTCGCCTGAGCCGAAGTGGAGAGCCTGGCGCCCGTCCGATGGGGGCGAGCCGTGGCCGCAACCGCAGTCGATGTGGGTGAACTCGGTGACGAGGCCGCTGGCGGTGTCGCTTTCGGCGAGGTTGATCACCAGCTTGCCGCTTGCCGGATCGAATGAGGAGATCGTCCCGGCCGCGCCGCCGCTGTCGCCGCCGATGTGGTGGAGATGGCGGTCGTGGTGGTGGTGTCCGTGGTGATGTGCGGCCGCCGGGCCCGCGAAGGCGGCCAGCGCGAGCAGTGCGGCGATGGCGGCGACCAGCAACGTGCGAGGTCGCGCGAATGGCTGGGCGGTCATTGGGTCCTCCTTGGAGGGTGGTTTCGGTCTTACGTAAAACTGAGTACCCGGGGCCAAGCCGCCCACACCTCGCCCTCGACCAAACGTCCGGCTGTCAAATGGGAAGGGCCGCCGCGCGGTGATCGCACGGCGGCCCTTTGCGGCCGCTGCCAGCTACTTGGCCAGCTCGACCTTGTCGAAGGTGGCGCCGCTGTTGCTGATCTCCAGCTCGGCCTCCGTCACCGTCGCGCCCGCTACCAGCGCCGCTGTCGTGCAGTCGGCGCTGTGCTCGGCGCCCTGTCCAGGGCCCTCGCTGGCGCCCGGAGGCGTGCCGTCATGGCCGGGGGGGTTGTCGTTTTCGTCATCCCCCTGCCCGGGAGGACCCGTCGCCGGCCCGGAATGATCGCCGCCCTCGCCTGGCCGCGAGTCGGCTGGGCTGTCGCCTTTGTGGCATTCGTGGCCACACTCGATCCGGGTGTTTTCGGTGACCAGCCCGCTGACGGTGTCGCCGTTGAAGAGGGTGATCGTCAATTTGCCGGTGGCCGGGTCGAACGAGGCGATCGTGCCCGCGTTCTCGGCCCCGTCCATCACGCCGTCGCCGTCGCTGTCGTCGTTGCGCGGGTTGTCCCCAGCCTGGAACTCGCCGACGTTGGCGAGATGGTCGGCATCCTGGTCGCGATTGGCCTGGTTGACCGAGAGCGAGAGGTGATGCCGCTTCTCCCAGCGATCCGGGATGCGGTCGTGGTTGCGGTCCTTGGCGGCGGCGACGCCCGGCAGGGCCAGAATCGCGAGCACGCCGACTGCCGCGAGCAGCAGGCCTGCGGCTCGGGTGCGGTTGCGGTTTCTCATGCTTCCTCCTTGGTTGAGCGAAGACACCTTCACTCCCGACAACCCGAGCCGGCCCTGAAGATCACGGAGGAGGTTCGACCGCCGAGCCGGTCGCGTCGCCAGAGCCCCCCGAGGCGCCCGAGTCCCCCGAGCCTGACCCGGAGTCGCCATCGCCGGACCCCCCGTCGCCGGGGGGCGGGCTTGCGGGAGGTGGCGGTTCGCTTGGCTCTGGGCCGCCATTGGACCCCGAGCCTCCGCCCGGACCATGGCCGCCTCCGCCGCCCGGCGCGCCGCCGTGGCCGTCCGGCACGGCCCCTGGGTTGAAGCCTCCGTTTGGCCCCGGGCCGCCGTGGCCGCTGCCGCCCCCGCCCTGATCGCCATCGCCGGGCCCGTGCTGGGCGCCGGGGCCGCCGTCCGAGCCGGGACCGTGATGAGGCGGGCTTGAGGATGGCGGCCCGGTCGGCGGATGGCCCTCGTCAGCGCCCGAGCCGGACTGAGACCCGCCGAAGCTCCCAGAGTGGGCACCCGAGCCCGACCCCTGCTCGCCGTTGCCCTTGGATTCCGACGCGCCCTGGTTGCCTCCGATCGACTGAGGCTGGGCAGGGCTTGCCGTCGAGGTCTCGGCCGTGCCCGCGGCCGAGCTGGCTCTCGCGGTCGTTGCGCTGCCGCCGATCGATACCTGAGCCGCCTCCGCCGCGTCGGCGCGGCCGTTGCGATGGCCGCCGCCATGGATCGCGACGCCGGCCCCGATTGAGCCGGCGACCAGCACCGCCGCGGTGCCGATTTTGAGCGCGCCGCCGGCCCCAGCCCCGCCGAGGCTGGCGGCGGTGGCAACCGCCGCGCCGCCGCCCGCGCCCGCCGCCGCGGTCTCCGCCCCGTGGTCGATCAGGAGCCGCAGCAGCGGCAGCGGCACCAGCATCCCGAAGCCGTCGCGCAGCGCCACCCGCGCCCGGTAGATCACCTGGCGGGCGGCCCCACCGCTGACGCCGAGCGCCGCCGCGATCTCCTCGTGGCTGAGGCCCTCCAGCTCGCGCATCACGATCG
>CAYOAP010000006.1:0-160386 GCA_964401995.1 uncultured Conexibacteraceae bacterium
TGCCGGGGCTTCACTGGGCCAGTCCCTCCACCCCTCTAGATGTGGCGCTTATGTGTAGAGAACCTTACCAGGGGCTGCCAGAGGGGAAGTTTCATTCAGTGCGCGAGCCCCTGGGCGACTAACCTAGGGCGCGATGCCCGACCAGACCGAAGAGATGCTGAGCCCGAGCGATGCCGAACCTTCCGAAACCAAGGCTGCGTCGGGCAGCACGCGGCGGCGACCTGGCCTCGCCCGCTCCGCAGGCTGAGCCGAAGACCGCTGACGTCGAGCAGATCGACTCGTCCGGCCTGCGCTGGGTCAACATCGAGCGCCCCGGCCCCTTGGAGCGCGCCTGGCTGGAGCAGAACTTCGACTTCCACGCCCTCGACATCGAGGATGTCCTCTCCCGCAACCAGCGGCCGAAGATTGACGTCTACGACGACTACCTCTTCATCGTCCTCCACTTCCCCGTCTTCGACCGGGCTGCGGGCCGGCTCGGCACCGGCGAGCTCGACCTCTTCGTCGGGCCCGGCTACGTGGTCACGATCCCGAACCAGCCGCTGCAGCCGGTCGAGTACCTGTTCGAGCGCTGCCGCAGCAAGCCGGAGCTGCGCGAACAGCTCTTCTCGCGCGGCTCCGGCTACCTGCTCTACCGGCTCGTCGACGACAGCTTCGACTACTGCTTCCCGATGCTGCGCAAGATCGGCAACAAGCTCGACGCGCTCGAGGACGACATCTTCGAGGGCCGCTCCGAGGAGGTCGTGCGCGACATCTCCAACGTCAAGCAGGAGATCATCAACTTCCGCAAGGTGATCCGCCCGCAGCGCCCGGTCCTCCGCGACCTCGAGAAAGTCAAGCAGCGCTACCTCGCCAACGACCTCGACCTCGAGATCTACTTCGACGACATCGTCGACGCCCACGAGCGGATCTGGGACATGCTCGAGAACTACAAGGAGGTGGCCGAGGCCCTGGCCGAGACCAACGAGTCGGTGATCTCCCACAACGTCAACGACATCCTCCGCGTCCTCACCTCGATCAGCGTCATCGTCCTGCCGCTGACCCTGATCGCCAGCATCTGGGGCATGAACGTGCGGGTGCCCGGCCAGGACAACATCGGGGCGTTCTGGGTCGTGATCGGCTGCATGTTCGCGATCCTGCTCGGCATGGTCGCCTACTTCCGCAAGCGCAACTGGCTATAGCCTGCCGCGAGTGGCAAATTTCCGCATCTGGGCGCCCTGGCGCCTCGCCTACGTGAAGGACGCGTCAAAGGACATCGAGGAGGGCTGCATCTTCTGCGTCAAGAGCGCCGAAGATGACGACGAGGCGAACCTGATCGTCCACCGCGGCGAGCACTGCTTCGTGATCCTCAACCTCTACCCGTACACAAACGGGCACCTGATGGTGGCGCCGTACGCGCACATCGGCCGCCTGCAGGAGATCCCGGCTGAGGCGACGGCGGAGATGATGGCGCTGGCGCAGCAGGCGATGAGCCGGCTCGAGGACATCTACCAGCCGCACGGCTTCAACGTCGGCCTCAACCAGGGCCGGAGCGCCGGCGCCGGGGTCGAGCACCACATCCACATGCACGTCGTCCCCCGCTGGGCCGGCGACAACAACTTCATGCCGGTGATCGCCGACACCAAAGTGATGCCGCAGACGATCGAGCAGAGCTACGCGGCGCTGAAGGGAGCATTTTGAGCGAGCAGGCGCCCCTGGCCCCGGCCGGGATCTTCAAGGCCTACGACATCCGTGGCCTCTACGGCAGCGAGATGGACGAGAGCACCGCGCACGCGATCGGCCGCGCCTTCGCCCGCGTCCTTGGCCGCCTGCGCGGCAAGCAGCCGGGCGAGCTGCGGGTCGGGCTCGGCCGCGACATGAGGCTGACCGCGCCGGCGATGGCGGCGGAGTTGCGCGACGGCCTGATCTTCGAGGGCGCGACCGTGCTCGACGCCGGCATGGTCGCGACCGAGATGCTCTACCACCTGGTCGGCTCGCGGGAGCTCGACGGCGGCGCGATGGTGACCGCCTCGCACAACCCCAAGGCCTACACCGGGGTGAAGCTGGTCCGCGAGGGGGCGCTGCCGCTCTCCGGCGACGCCGGCATCGGCGACGTCCGCGACGAGATCGCCGCCGGCCTCGGCCACGCCCCCGGCGGCGGCGCCTTCGAGGAGATCGACATCTGGGAGGAGTACCGCGCCCACGCCCTCTCCTTCATCGACCCCGCCAACGTGAAGCCGATGAAGGTGGTCGTCGACGGCGGCAACGGCATGGCCGGGCCGATGGTCGGCCCGATCCTCGGCAAGCTGCCGCTTGAGCTGGAGGAGATGTACTTCGAGCCTGACGGCGAGTTCCCCGACCACGAGCCCAACCCGCTGTTGGAGAAGAACCGGCTGATGATTATCGACCGCGTGCGCTCCAGCGGCGCCGACCTCGGCATCGCCTGGGACGGCGACGCCGACCGCTGCTTCTTCATCGACGGCAAGGGCGAGTTCTGCGACGGCGACTTCATCTGCGCCCTGCTGGCCCGCGCCGCCCTGGCCAAGAATCCCGGCGCGACGATCCTCTACGACCCCCGCTCCAGCCGCGCGGTGCCGGACCTGGTCGCCGTCGAGGGCGGCCGCTCCGACCTCTCCCGCGTCGGCCACGCTTTCTTCAAGGCGCGGATGCGCGAGGAGGGCGCGGCCTTCGGTGGCGAGGTCTCTGGCCACTACTACTTTCGCGACTTCTGGAACGCCGACTCGGGCACGATCCCGGCCCTGCTGATGCTGGAGCTGCTCTCGCTCGACGGCCGCACCCTGGCCGAGCTGATCGACGAGTTCCGCTCCAAGTACTTCATCTCCGGCGAGATCAACTCCGAGGTCGCCGACCCCGAGGCGAAGATGGCCGAGATCGCCGAGCGCTTCAGCGACGGCGAGCAGACCCACCTCGACGGGATCTCGGTCGACTACCCCGATTGGCACTTCAACGTCCGCCCCTCCAACACCGAGCCGCTGCTGCGGCTCAACCTCGAGTCGCTGGTCTCGCCGCAGGACATGGAGGCCAAGCGCGACCAGGTCCTCGGGCTGATCAGAGCGTGACGCTCTCCCCCGAGCAGGCGCTTGAGCAGGCGGCGCTGGCCGGCATCCACTGCCTCCGCATCCCGACCCCGTTCGCAGTCGGGCGGGTCAACTGCTACCTGCTCGAGGACGAGCCGCTGACCCTGATTGACACCGGCCCCAACTCGGGCAAAGCGCTGGACGAGCTGCAGGCCCAGCTCGTCGCCCGCGGCCATTCGATCGACGACCTCGAGCTGATCATCGTCACCCACCAGCACATCGACCACCTCGGCCTGGTTGAGATCGTCGCCGAGCACTCCGGCGCCGAGGTGGCGGCGCTCGGCCTCGCCGCCGAGCGGCTGGCGAACTTCAGCGAGGACGCCGAGGGCGAGGACAGCTTCGCCGTCGACCTGATGCTGCGCAACGGCATCCCCGAGGAGGTCGCCTTCGCACTGCAAAGCGTCTCGCGCAGCTTCCGCGGCTGGGGCTCAAAGGTCGAGGTGACCAGGCCTCTAGCCGACGGCGAGCTGATGCAGTTCCGCGACCGCAAGCTCGAAGTCCTGCACCGGCCCGGCCACAGCCCCTCCGACACCGTCTTCTGGGATGAGGAGCGCAAGATCCTGATCGCCGCCGACCACCTGATCGCCCACATCTCCTCCAACCCGCTGATCACCCGCCCGCTCGACGGCTCGCCGCAGCGCACCCAGGCCCTGGTCACCTACATCGAGTCGATGAAGAAGACGCGCGAGATGCCGGCCGAGATCGTCCTCTCCGGCCACGGCGACCCGATCACCGAGCACGCCGCCCTGATCGACGACCGCCTGCGCAAACACGACCGTCGCAAAGAAAAGATCTACAAGCTGATCGCCGAGCAGCCGCGGACCGGCTACGAGCTGGCCCAGTCAATCTGGGGCAACGTCGCCGTCACCCAGGCCTTCCTCACCCTCTCAGAGGTGATCGGCCACACCGACCTGCTGGTCAACGAAGGCCGCGTAGAGGAAGTCGAGGAGGGCGAGGTGGTCCGCTATGCGGCGGCCGGGTAAGCGCCGGAAGCCAAGCCGGCCTACTGCGGCGCTTCGGGAAGCTGGGGCCTTTTGGGGAGCGGAAGCGGAGCCATTGCTTGACCGATCATACAGTCAAGGCGGTCCTGAACTGTGATTTTTCCCCTCGCGACAACCCTGGAGGATCTCGCCAATGTGTCCGTCGTCGTCGCCGGCGCCGCGACGGTTCTGCTCTTTTTCGCGGCCGTATGGGCGGGCCGAACCGCGGAAAAGGCCTTTAGGGAGGCTGGCCGCGGTGTCGAACTCCAGATCGAACAGCAGCGCATGATCGATGAACGTCGACGGGCATATGACCACCTGGCAGTCCTCAACAGCCGTGAATTCACAGAGATGACCGCGGAGGCGCTATCCGCCTTTCAGCGCTTCAAAGCGGAAGGCGCCAGCGAAGCGACCTGGGAAAAGGTCACAACCTCCGAGCAGGTGGCGAGCCAGACAGTCCTCAACTTCTACGAGGAGGTCGCGACCGAGTACAACGCCGGGTTCCTCGACCGCCAGGCCGCCAAAGGGCTGGTTTTCGTGGCGGTCGGCATCTGGCGAGAGGGCGAGGAGCTGATCGAATGGATTCGGGGGACAGACGATCGCTACCTCAGTGCGCTGGCGGACCTGCACCGGAGCGCGGCACCCGAATTCACCAAATGACGGCCAAGATCCGCACCAGGAAGCCGAGGCGCTCCGCGAAGAAGCGGATGCTGCTGATCGTCAACCCGTATGCGACGACGGTCTCCGATCGGCTCAAGAATCTCGTTGTCTATGCGCTGCAGGGGCGGTTCGAGGTCGAAGCGGTCTCGACCGAGTCGCAAAACCACGCGACCGAGATCGGGCGCGAGGTTCGCGACCATGGCTACGACATCGTCGTCGCCTTCGGTGGCGACGGGACGCTGAACGAGGTCGCCAACGGGCTAGCGGGCACCGACGTGCCGGTCTCGATGCTGCCGGGCGGCTCGACCAACGTCGTCTGCCGCACGCTCGGCATCCCAAATGACGTCGTCGACGCGACCGAGCACCTGCTGGCGCTGGTCGATGATTGGAAACCGCGCAAGATCGACCTCGGCAAGGTCGACGGCCGCCACTTTGTCTTCTCCTGCGGGGTCGGGATCGACGCCACCGTGGTCAAGCGGGTCGACGCCCACCCGCGGCTGAAGTCCAAAGCTGGCCCCTATTACTACACCTGGGCCGCAGTCTCGGCCTTCTACCGCAGCTACCTCCACAACCCCGTGCGGATGCGGATCCAGGTCAACGGCAGCGAGGCCGAGGGAGTCACCGCCCTGGCCCAGAACTCCGACCCCTTCACCTACTTCGCCGAGCGCCCGATCCGGGTCTGCGAGGGGATCGAGATCGACGACGGCACCCTGGCCCTGGGCGTCCTCAAGCGCGCCACCCAGCGCGACACCCCAACCCTCATATCCCGCCTCTTCAGCGACACCCGCCCAGCGTCACATCACCGCCAGATCGAAAGCTTCGACGACGTAACTGAGGCAACCGTCACCTCGATCTCCAAGGACAAGCAAGGCGATCTCCGCCCCTTCCCAATCCAGGTAGACGGCGACTACATAGGCGAGAAGACAAGGGTCGAGCTGAAGGCTGCGCCGGGCGCTTTGACCGTTGTGGCCTAGGGACTAGCCGTCCCGGCCGCGTCTCGCCCTTGACCCGAACTGCATCAACTTCTCTACCTGCCAGATCGAGAAGTTGATGCAGTTCGCCTGGCGGAGCGTCGGAGACGCTTCGAAGCTGTGCCGCTCAGCCGGGTTCGTTGGTCGCGTGGGTGGCGTCGGGATGGGGCGGACTCGCCGGCCCGAAGGCTGTGGAGGGCAAGGCTCGAGCCCTAAGAGCGCGGTGTCCCAGCGCCCGGAGCAGCGCGAGAGGGCCGCCGAGGGTGCCCCATCGCGGCGACAGGCCCCGCGCGCCCAGCGCGCCTCGAGGCTAACCCTCGTCGCTTGAAGACTTAGCCGCAGCCGGAGTGATCCGGTAGGCGTCGAAGACCGACTCCACATTGCGCAGCCGCGTGATGCAATGTTTGAGCTGCTCGGTGTCGCCAACCTCGATCACGAAAGTGTTTTTCACCATCGGGTGGTTGGTCGTGCATGTCGCCCCGAGGATGTTGATGCCGGCCTCCGAGAAGGTGCGCGAGAGGTCCTCGAGCAGGCGAGTGCGATCGTAGGCGTCGATCTGCAGCTCGACCCGGTAGGAAGCCTCGTTGTCGCCGTCCCAGCTGACGTCGACGAAGCGTTCTGGCGCCTTCTTCAGCGCCTTCACGTTCTTGCAGTCGGTGCGGTGGATCGTGATCCCGCGGCCGAGCGAGACGTAGCCGGCGATCTCGTCGCCGGGCACCGGCCGGCAGCACTTGGCCAGCCGCACGGCGACGTTGTCGACCCCCTTGACGCTGATCCCGTAGTTGGAGGCGTCCTTGGTCCGGCGGGCGTCGTCCTCGCGGCCGCCGATCTCCCCCGGCGGCTCCTCGGCGACGGCCTCGCCCGCTTTCAGCCTCAGCATCAGCTTGTTGGCGACGGTCTTTGTGGAGACCTTGCCCTGGCCGAGGGCGATGTAGAACTCGGTTGCCTTGTGGTACCCCATCTCGCGGATCACGTCGGCGAGCAGCGGCGATCCGGCCACCTTCTGCATCGGCAGCCCGCGCTTGCGCAGCGCCTCTTCGAGGCCGTCGCGGCCGGTCCGCTCGGCATCGTCGCGGCCTTCCTCTTTGAACCAGGCCCGGATCTTGTTGCGGGCGCGGTTGGTCCGCACCAGCTTCAGCCAGTCGCGCGAGGGGCCGCGCTTCTGCTTCGCGGTCAGCACCTCGACGATGTCGCCCGAGCGCAGCTGGTAATGCAGGGGCACGATGTTGCCGTTGACCTTGGCCCCGACGCAGCGGTGGCCGACGTCGGTGTGGACGGCGTAGGCGAAGTCAAGCGGGGTCGAGCCGGCGGAGAGGCTCTTGACCTCGCCCTTGGGCGTGAAGACGAAGACCTCGTCTTCGAAGAGGTCGACCTTCAGCGACTCGAGGAACTCGGCCGGGTCCTGCTCGCCCTCGGCCTCGACCAGCTGCCGCAGCCAGGTCATCTTCTCCCGCCGCGGGTCATCGCCGCCGCCCTCTTTGTAGGCGACGTGGGCGGCGATCCCGTACTCGGCCAGCTTGTGCATCTCCTCGGTCCGGATCTGGATCTCCAGCGGCTTGCCTTCGGGGCCGATCACGGTCGTGTGCAGGGCCTGGTACATGTTGGCCTTCGGCATCGCGACGAAGTCCTTGAAGCGCCCGGGCAGCGGCTTCCAGAGCGAGTGGATGACGCCGATCGCCCCGTAGCAGTCGCCGACCGAGCCGACGATAACCCGCATCGCGGTCAGGTCGAAGATCTCGTTGAACTCGCGCCCCTTCTTCGTCATCTTCGTGTAGATCGAGTAGAAGTGCTTGGCCCGGCCGGAGATCTCGGCCTCGATGTCAAGCTGCGCCAGCTCTTCGGAGAGGAAGCTGCCGGCGTCGTTGACGTAGCTCTCGCGCTCGTCGCGCTGCTGCGAGACGAGCTGCTTGATCTCGGCGTACTTGCGCGGGTGCAGGGTGGCGAAAGCGAGGTCCTCCAGCTCCCACTTGATCGCGTGGATTCCGAGCCGGTGGGCGAGCGGCGCGTAGATCTCCAGCGTCTCCCGCGACTTTGCCATCTGCTTCTGCTTCGGCAGCGCGCCGAGCGTGCGCATGTTGTGAAGGCGGTCGGCGAGCTTGATCAGGATCACCCTGACGTCAGTCGCCATCGCCACCATCATCTTGCGGTAGTTCTCGGCCTGGCGCTCGTCGCGGCTCTCGAAGGTGATCCCGGTCAGCTTGGTGACGCCGTCGACCAGGGCGGCGATCTCGTCGCCGAACTCGTCCCGGATCTCCTCCAGGCTGGCGGTCGTGTCCTCGACCGTGTCGTGCAGGAGGGCGGCGCAGAGGGTCGCGGTGTCGAGCCGCATCCCGGCGCAGACCTGTGCCACCCCGACCGGGTGGGTGATGAATTCGTCGCCGGAGCGCCGCATCTGGTCGGCGTGGCGGTCACAGGCGAAATCAAAGGCGCGCTCAAGCGCGGCACGGTCGATCGTGGCGACCGCCAGCGCCGGGGCGCCGTTGCCGTCGCTCGCGGGCACGTGCGGAGCGTCGAACTCCTCCACCACGGCGAAGAGATCGGCGAGCAGCTCCTGGTGCTCTACGGGTGTTTGCGTCCTTCGAGGTATTGCTTGCCTTCCTTGAAACGGGCGCTGTAGGCGCGGAATGCCGGCGAGCGCTCCAAATCTGTCCCCTCCGAGGATACGACCCCGACGACTCCGTCGCCACGATCGGGGGCGCCGTGCACCAAGCCAAGCTCGGCGAGGATGCGGAAGCAGCGGGCAGCGACCTCCGGGCGGCGCGGCAGGGCGGCGGCGCCGGCCAGCGCCGATCGCAGCTCCTCCCCACTCGCCTCGCCGGCGTCGCGGAGCCCGCGAAAGACCGCCGCGACCTCCTCGCGCTGGGCGCATTCAGCGGCGAGGGCCGAGAGTGAGAAGCGCTGCTCGGCCTCGCCCCAGACCGGGTGCAGATAGCCGCCGGGGGCGGCCGCGCGCCCAGCCAAGCTCTCCATCTGGGAGGAGGGCGGCGGGTCGACCAGGACCACGTGGGCAAAGCCAAGGGCCAGGCCGGGATCGCGCTGCAGCTCGGAGTAGTCAGCCAGGGTCAGGCCGGGCCGGTCGAGCGGCGCCCTGGCGGCGGCATCGGCGCCGATCGCGAGCACGCTGTCGCCGCTGGAGACAAGCTCCCCGAGGACGGCGGCCGGCGACTGGGTGCTGAGGACGACTCCCCGCGGATGCCCGCCATCAGCCTCAGGCAGGGATGAGACAGCAGCGGGATCAGCTGCCAGCTCGGCCTCGAAGCGCTGCCACCAGCGCTCCTTTTCCTCGGGCTCATCAGCAGCCTGCTCGCCGTTGCGCGGGAACAGCTCGCGGAGGACGATGCGGGGCTCGACCGAGCCGTTCCAGTGGTTGATCTCCAGCCGCACGGCGGCGTCGATCGTCTCGCCGTCGCCGACGCCGAGGCTCGATTTGCCGAAGGCGACCCCGAGCGCCCGGTGCGAGCCGCTGTTGAGGTTGAAGCGGGAGTGCTTGCCTTCCCCCATCGTCCGCACGTCGCTGACAGTCGCCGAGGGGACGAGCAAGCGCACCCCCGGATTGCCCATCCCGAACGGGGCCAGCCGCCCCAGCTCCTCGGCCAGGTCGAGGCCGAGCCCGGCGCCGCCGACCATCGCGTCGATCCGCTCGGTCCGGCGCAGGTCCTCGGGGGCAAGGGCCTCGTCAGCATGGGCGGCGAAGGCGGCGCGGAAGGCGTCGACGTCCTCGGCCCGCAGCTGCAGGCCGGCGGCGGCGCGATGGCCACCGAAGCTGACCAGGTGCTCGGAGCAGGCCTCAAGCGCGGCAAGCAGGTCGAAGCCAGGGATGCTGCGCCCGGAGCCGCGCCCTCCCCCCTCGCCATCGAGGGAGATCATCACCACTGGCCGGTAGTGGCGCTCGACCAGCCGCGAGGCGACGATCCCGATCACACCAGGGTGCCAGCCGTCCCCGGAGAGGACGAGGCCGCGAGCTTCGCGCAGCTGATCGGGGAGTTCGCGCCGGGCCGCCTCGGCGGCGCCGTCAACCTCGCGCTCGGTCTTGCGCCGCTCGCCGTTGGCCCGGTTTAGCTCGATC
Source organism: uncultured Conexibacteraceae bacterium (assembly GCA_964401995.1). GTDB lineage: Bacteria > Actinomycetota > Thermoleophilia > Solirubrobacterales > 70-9 > DATCBF01. The sequence goes on from CAYOAP010000006.1 coordinate 9,752, forward strand.
GCGATCTCATTCGCCCGCTCCTCCTCGTCGCTGAGGAAAAGCTCGACGCCGGCGTCGGCGCGATAGAGGCGGCCGGCGGCGTTGATCCGCGGCCCCAGCTTGAAGCCAAGGTCGCTCTCGTTGAGCTGGGCCAGGTCGACTTTCGATGCAGCGATCAAGGCTCGCAGGCCAACCCGCTCTCCCCGCCGCATGACCTCCAAGCCACGCCGCACCAAGGATCTGTTCTCGCCGATCAAAGGCACCACATCGGCGACGGTCGCCAGCGCCACCAGATCGAGATCGGCACCAGCGTCGGTCCCGAGAGCACAGGCCAGCTTCCAGGCAACAGCCGTCCCACAGAGCTCGGCGAATGGGTAGCCACTCAAAGTGGGGTGAAGGATCTGGCAGTCCGGCAGCTCCTCGCCAGGCTGATGGTGGTCGGTGACCACCACGTCCATGCCCAGCTCGCGGGCTAGGCGCACCTCCTCGACGGCGGTGATTCCGCAATCGACGGTGATGATCAAAGCGGTGCCGCGCTGGGCCAGGCGCTCGACGTTGGGCGCGGTCAGGCCGTAGCCGTCGGTGAGGCGGTCGGGGATCAGCCAGTCGCAGTCCGCGCCCAGCTCGCGCAGGGCGGAGACCATGATCGTCGTCGCGCAGACGCCGTCGACGTCGAAATCGCCGTGGACGGTGATCCTCTCCCCCGCCTCGATCGCCGCCCGCACCCGCTCGACGATGCCCGCCATCGAATCGAACTCCTCCGGCCCATGGGCCTCGTCGGCATCGAGGAAAGCCCGAGCCTCGTCAGGGGTGCGGTAGCCGCGGCGGACGAGGGTGACGGCAACGGGGTCGCTGAGCCCAAGCTCCTCGGCGAGGGCGCGTGCCTCCGGGTAGGAGTAGGGTGCGGCCTCGTAGGCCTTCAGGGCTTCTGGCACATACTCAGGCTACGGGCGAAGGCGGCGGATTCAGGGCGTCGGACTACCGCAAAATGCAGGGGAAAATGCCCCTAAACGGACTCTTCGCTGCGGAGGCCGATCATGTAGACGATGCCGAGCCCGATCGCCACTCCTGGCACGGCGGTCAGCGCCGTCAACAGGTCCGTGTCGCCCAGCCCACGACCGCTGATCAGCTCGACGATCGTGCCGAAGATGACCGCGCCGAGGACCGAGCCGACGAAGGCGCCGACGATGCCCTGCCAGAAATGGTCGGGCAGGAAGACCGTGAAGTGCCAGAGGGCGATGCCCATTGTGAACCAGACCAGAAGTGCCATCGCTTAGCGGTTCCTCCCGTGCTTGCGGCGCGCCTGGCGGCGGGCGCGGCGCTCCTCGTTGCGGGCGCGGCGCTCGGAGCTTGCCGCCTCCGCCGAGTCGAGCTCGCCGTTTGACTTCTGCTTCGGACCCTCGGCGCCGGCCTCCGGCTCGGCGGTTGCGACCGCGCCGGCCCTGGGCTGCGCCTCCCGCTCCGAGACAGCTGTCGTCGCGGTATCCGCTTCGGCCTCGCTGTCGTCGCCGAGCTGGGCCAGGGCGATCTCATCGGCGAAGGCCGGCACGCTGCCCTCGACCTCCGCGATCCTGGTGCGGCGGCGGATGAACCCGGGTTCGCGTTCCTTCCAGGCCGTCAGCACCGGCGAAGCGATGAAGATCGACGAGTAGGTGCCCGAGGCGATCCCGATCAGCATCGCGAAGGCGAAGTCCTGCAGCGTCGCGCCACCGAAGATCAGCAGCGAGACGACCGCCAGCAGGGTCGTGAAGCTGGTCGCCAGCGACCGCGTCAGCACCTCGCTCATCGAGCGGTTGACTATCTGGGAGAAAGCGGCACGCGGCATCCGCGGCATGTTCTCTCTGATGCGGTCGAACACGATGATCGTGTCGTAGAGCGAGTAGCCCAAAATGGTCAAGAACGCGGCGACCGTACCGCTCGTCACCTCCCTGCCGGTCAAGGAGTAGATGCCCGCCGTGATCAAGATGTCGTGGAAGAGCGCGATCAGCACCGGCACGGCGAATTTCGGGTCGAACCGGATCGCGATGTAGCCGCAGATCACCAGCAGCGAGAAGATCAATGCCTTGAGCGCGCTGTTCGCCACCTGCTGGCCGAAGGTCGGCCCGACGCTGGTGCTGTCGAAGCCGTTTTCGACGACGCCGAATTCGGAGACCAGCGCCGCTTCCGCCTCCTTGACCCGGTCCGGCCCAAGCTCGCGGGTCTGGATCTGGAAGACGTTGTCGCCAAAGACCGGATCGGAGACCTGCTGGATCTCCTCGCCGCTGATCCCGGTCTGATCCAGGGCCGAGCGCACGCCTTCCTCGTCGGTCGGCTTGACCAGGGCGACCTTGACCCGGGTGCCGGACTCGAAGTCGATCCCAAAGTTGAGCTGCTTGGTCGCCAGCGCCAGCGCTCCGACCAGGAGGATGATCCCCGACATCGTGAAGAACCAGCGGCTGGCGCCCATGAAGTCGAAGTGCCAGCGCATCCCCTGGCGCGAGGCGCCGAGGACCCGCGGCGAGCGCAGGAAGCGGGAGCGGCTCATGCTGCCGAGCAGCGCCTGGGTGAAGACGACCGCGGTCAGCAGCGAGGCGATCGTGCCGACACCGAGGACGAAGGCGAAGCCCTTGACCCCTGCCGTCGCCAACACGAAGAGGATGAAGGCGGTCAGCAGGGTGACGACGTTGGCGTCGACGATCGTCGCGATCCCGCGTTTGTAGCCAGCGGCGATCGCGCTCGACATCGAGCGACCAGCCCGGACCTCCTCCTTTATTCGCTCGAAGATGACGATGTTGGAGTCGGCCGCCACCCCGATCGTCAACACCAACCCGGCGATGCCTGGCAGGGTCAGGGTGATCGGGATCAGTTTGACCAGGGCGAAGAGGAGTACCCCGTAGGCGCCGAGGGCAACCGTCGCGATCAGGCCGAGGAAGCGGTAGAAGAGCAGCAGGAAGAGGACGACGAGGGCGAGGCCGATGATCCCGGCCTTGATCCCTTCGTGCAGGGCCTGGGTGCCCAGCGTCGCCGAGACCTGCGTCTGGCTGATCAGTTTGAGGTCGATCGGCAGGGCGCCGATCTGCAGCACCGTCGCCAGGTCCTGGGCCTCGGTTTCACTCTGGAAGCCGCCGGAGATCTGGGCCCCGGTGCGACCGTCGATCCCGTCCGGGTTTTCGGCGAAGTTGATGATCGGCCGGGTTTTGACTTCGTTGTCGAGGATCACCGCGAAGTGGCCGGAGAGAGCCCCCGCCTGCTGGGCGCTGACCGGCCCGATCGCCGAGGCCTGCCCGCGCTGGGCGATCCTGCGGGTCACTTCCTGGAAGGCTTCGCGACCCTTGTCGGTGAATTCAAAGGTGACGTTGGGCTGGCCCAATTCATCGGTTTTTGCTTCCGGATTGGTGATGTCTGTGCCCGAAAGCGATGGGTTGTCTTTGAGCGCGAACCAGCCCGGTTTCGCGGTCTCGTCCGATTTGCCGCTGTTGTCGGTGGGGAATTCGGAGACGACGATCGCCCCGACTGGGACTTCGAGCACGATCCCCTTGTGGGGCCGTTTTTTGCCGGTCGGGCTGATGTAGAGGTCCTTTTCGGAGAGCTCGGGGCCGGCCAGCAGCTCATGCGGCGCCTTTTCGTCGAAGAGGTAGTAGCGCGGCTTGCCGGCGGAGCAGTTTTCGCAGTCCTCGACTGGCTTCTGTTCGGAGGCAAGTTTGACCGCGCCATAGGCTTCGGGGAAGGCGCCGGCGAAGACCAGCTGCTGGTTCTCGGCGCTTTTCGGGTCACGGCCGGCCGCTTTCCATTCTTTTTCCGCGTTTTTCAACGCGCCGGAAGATGGTTCTTTGCCGGGATGGCCGCCGATCGCGAACTCGGGGCCGATCAGGTTCGGTTCCCAGTCGAAGAAGTAGAGCTGGGCGGTGGTCCCGACCTGGTCGATCGCCCGCTGGGCGTCGGTCACCGCCGGCAGGCTGACCGAGATCTCGGAGGTGCCGAGGCGGGAGACCTCGGGCTCGGAGACGCCGAGCTTGTCGATCCGTTCGCGGATGATCTCGATCGAGCGTTCGATGTCTTCGCCGCTGACCGTCTTCACCTGGCCGGTCGGCTCGCCCTGGTAGACCAGCTCGACCCCGCCCTTGAGGTCGAGCCCGAGGTGGGTTTCCTTGGTCGCGACGACCAGCAGCGAGAGGCCGATCAAAGCGAGCACGAAGAGCAGAACGAAGATGTGCCCGCGTCTGGTCCCCATGCTCTTCTCAGGCGTCCGGGGTGAGCACGATCAGCAGGCCGCCGTCGTCGTCGTAGGCGGGGAAGACATCGGCAACCGCGGCGGCGGGAAGATCGCCTTCGGCGTTGACCGAGACTTTCTTGCCGAGTGAGCGCACGCCCCACTCGAGCGAGGTCTCCAGCGGGTCGGTCTCACCGTCGCCGTTGGTGTCTGCGCTCTCGCCGCCTTCACCGGGCTGCAGCCAGCGCAGGCCCAGCACCTCCTGGACCGGCCGCCCGATCACGTCTTCGTCGGTCAGGCCGGTCAGCTCGAAGCTGCCCTTGCCGGCGTCGATCACGCGCGCCTGGCGGTCGCAGACGAAGAAGGCGGCGTTGGGCGCAGGGTAGTAATCGTCGAGCAACTCGAAGACAAAACCGAAGCCACACTTGGAGCACCCTTTGGGACGGGTGCTGAAGCCGGCGGTGCGGTCGCTTCCGACCTCCCTGTGGCCGCAGTTGGGACAGATAAAGAACGGCATAGGCAACAGGCTACAAGTGTGCGCGATTAGAAGAGGCTCGCCGCCCCTTCGGGCATCGGCAGCCCGAGGTGCTGGTAGGCCCGCTCGGTCAAAACCCGGCCCCGCGGCGTGCGCTTGAGCAGACCCTGCTGGAGCAGGTACGGCTCGAGCACATCCTCGATCGTGTCCTGCTCCTCGCCGATCGCCACGGCCAGGGTCGAGAGCCCCACGGGGCCGCCGGAAAACTTGGTCGCGACCGTGTCGAGCAGGGCACGATCGCTGCGATCGAGGCCGCCCTCGTCGACCTCGAGCATCGCCAGCGCTGCCTCGGCTACATCGGGGCTGATTGCTCCAGAACCCTTTACCTGAGCGAAATCTCGGACCCTCTTCAGCAACCGGTTGGCGACGCGGGGGGTGCCGCGAGAGCGTCCGGCGATCGTCCGCGCCCCCTCTGAGTCGATCTCGACGTCGAGGATCTTCGCCGAGCGCTCGATGATCAAAGCGAGGTGCTCTGGGTTGTAGTGCTCGAGCCGGTGGCAGACGCCGAAGCGGTCTCGCAGCGGCGTCGTCAGCAGGCCGCTGCGGGTCGTCGCGCCAACCAATGTGAAGGGCGGCAGCGGCAGCGTCACGGTGCGCGCGCCGGCGCCCTGGCCGAGGACGACCGGAAGCTCTCCATCCTCCATCGCCGGGTAAAGCGTCTCCTCGACGGCGCGGCCGAGACGGTGGATCTCGTCGATGAAAAAGACGCTTCCCGGCTCCAAGGCGGTCAAGAAAGAGGCGACATCGGCCTTGCGCTCGAGCGCCGGGCCGGCGGTCTGGACCATCGGCACGCCCATCTCGGCGGCGACGATGTGGGCCAGCGAGGTCTTGCCGAGGCCGGGCGGCCCGGCCAGCAGGACGTGGTCGAGTGGCTCGCCGCGGCCGAGCGCCGCCTCGATGAAGATCGCCAGCTGGGCGGTGACCTGCTCCTGGTTGACGAAGTCGGCCAGGGTCGGTGGCCGCAGCGAGCGGTCGAGGTCGTCGTCGGGGATGTCGGCGCGGGCATCGTGGACGCGCACCTCGGCGTCGATCGGCACCGGCTCATCGCCGATGCCGGGGGTGCGGATGCGGTTGGCGCCGATGTCGGGTGAGTCGGTCACGCGGCTTTGCTCTTCGAGGTCCCGGCCTTGCGCAACGCAGTCGCGATCAGCTCCTGCGGATCGTCGCTCTCGATCCCATCAAGCAGCTGCTCCGCCTCCAGCGGCGCGTAGCCGAGGTTGACGAGGCCGTCGCGGGCCAGCGAGCGGGCATCAGTCTCACCGCCGGCGAGCACGATCTCTTCCTCCAGAGCGCCGGCGACCTTCTCCCGCAGCTCGACGATGATCCGCTCTGAGGTCCGTTTGCCGATCCCCGGCACCGCCTGGAAACGTTTGGCGTCGCCGGCCGCGATCGCCCGCTGCAGCTCACGGGCAGCGCCGCCGGAGAGCGTCGCGATCGCGACTTTGGGGCCGATGCCGCTGACCGAGATCAGCTCGCGGAAGAGGTCGCGCTCCTCCTCGGAGGAGAAGCCGTAGAGGGCGAGCGAGTCGTCGCGGGCGATCAGCTCGGCGTGGAGGAAGGCGTCGCGGCCAGTCGCCGGCACCGCTTTCAGCGTCTCCGAGGAGACGGCCAGGCGGTAGCCGACGCCGCCGGCGTCGATCACGACGTGATCGGGACGACGCACCATCACCTCGCCTCGAACGGCGGCGATCATCCGGCCAGGGTCTCCGGCAGCTGCTTGCTCGCCGCCCGGTCGAGCGACTCGATCGCCGCCGTTCGGCCAGTGGTGCCGCCGTGGCAGATCGCCACCGCGAGCGCGTCGGCAGCGTGATCGGGGCTTGGCGGCTCAGGCAGGCCGAGCAGAGTCCCGACCATGCGCTGGACCTGCTTCTTGCCGGCGGCGCCGGAGCCGCAGACGGCCATCTTGATCGCCTGCGGGGTGTAGGCAAAGCAGCTGACCCCGCTCTGGGCGGCGGCCAGCATCGCGACGCCGCTGGCTTTGCCGACGGCCATCGCCGAGTGCACGTTTTTGCCGAAGTAGATGTCCTCGATCGCCATCGCCTTGGGCTCATGCCAGGCGATCAACTCAGCCAGCGCCCGGTGGATCCGCTCCAGGCGGCGCTCCATCGGCTGCTCAGCCGTCGTTTCAACCACGCCGCCGTCGAGGGCGACCATGTGGTTGCCCTCGATACGGACGATGCCGAAGCCAAGGTTGGCGGGACCGGGGTCGATCCCCATCACTACCTGCATGGGTAGTGATTCTGGCCCGAGGGCCGGATGCCTCTTGCGGGGCGGCGCTACGCGGCTAGGCGCTCGAGCACATCGGCCGGGATGTCGAAATTGGCGTGGACCTCGCTGACATCGTCGTGCTCTTCGAGGTCATCGACCAGTTCCAGCAGCCATTTTGCCTCGTCGCCCTTGACTTCGACCGTGTTTTTCGGCTCCATCACCAGGTCTGAGGACTGGACCTCGACCCCGGCCCCCTCCAGCGCCGCCCGCACCGCGTTCAGGTTTGTCGGCTCGGAGAGGATCCGCAGCAGGCCGCCGTCCTCCTGCACGTCCTCGGCGCCGGCGTCGATCGCGGTGATCACATCGTCCTCGCCATAGCGGGTGCCATCGACGACGACGACACCTCTTTTCTCGAAGATCCAGGAGACCGAGCCGGGCTCGCCGAGGCTGCCGTTGTGCTTGGTGAAGGCGAAGCGGACGTCGGCGCTGGCGCGGTTGCGGTTGTCGGTCAACGCCTCGACCAGGACCGCGGCGCCACCGGGGCCGTAGCCCTCGAAGAGGATCCGTTCGATCGCGTCGGCGTCGGCGCCGGCGCCGGTCCCGCGGTCGACCGCCCGCTGGATGTTGTCCTTCGGCATCGAGGCGTCGCGCGCCTTCTGGATCGCGGTCGTCAGCGAGGGGTTTGCGTCGGGGTCTCCCCCGCCCTCACGGGCGGCAACCGTGATCGCCCGCGCCAGCTTGGCGAAGGCCTGGCCGCGCTTGGCGTCGGTCGCGGCCTTCTTGTGTTTGATCGATGACCACTTTGAGTGCCCGGACATTGCCTGTCATTCTATGAGCACAGGGATGACCGCTGAAACGCACAGCCACAACCCGGCTCGGGCGCTGGCGGCAAGCGCCGTCTTCGTCGCGATGCTGCTTGCCGCGCTGGCCCTCTGGACGGCGATCCCGCTGAGCTGGATCTACATCGGCTCCAAGGTCTCCCACACCCAGTTCCCCAGCGGCGGCCCCTACATGGTCGTCGCGGTCGGGATCGTCGCCTCGGTCATCTTCGTCGCCTGGCTGATCGGGCGGCTCAACGACCTCTATATAAGGATCACCGGCACCAACCGGCTCGAGCCGATGCGCCCGGGCTGGCTCAAGAGCATGCGCGACACCTCGCCAGCCGGCAGCTCGACGACGGTGGTCGAGGCGGTCTTGATGGGCTCGGTGATCCTCGCCGCGGTCGCGCTCACCACCTGGTTCTTCCTGCTGGCGGGCTCGCCGATCCCGAATCAGTAAGCGGCCTCAGACGACGAACTTCCCGTCTTCCTGCATCACCACGCCGTCGACTTCTAGCTTGCCGCCGAGGCGCAGGTCGCAGACCAGGTCGGTGTGGACCGCGGACTCGTTCTCGCCGCCTGACTCGGGATAGCTGCGGCCGACCGCCATATGGACGGTGCCGCCGATCTTCTCGTCGAGCAGGACCTCGCGGGTGCCGCGGTCGATCCCGTAGTTGGTGCCGATCCCGAGCTCACCGAGGCGGCGGGCGCCGTCGTCGGTGTCGAGCAGCTTGATCAGGAACTCCTCGCCGCGCTCTGCGCTGGCGTCGACGACCACCCCCGCCTCGAAGCGGAGGCGGACGCCGGAGACCTCGCGGCCGCCGATCACCGCCGGCAGGTGGAAGGTCACCTCGCCCTCGACCGAGTCCTCGATCGGCCCGGTGAAGAACTCGCCGTCGGGCATGTTGTGCTTGCCATCGCAGGGGATGAACTTGCGGCCCTCGATGCCGAGCGTGATGTCGGTGCCCGGCGCGGTGACGCGGACCTCCTTGTGCCCCTCGATCCACTCCGCCAGGCGCTTGGTCTCGGCCGAAGCGCGTTGCCAGGCGGTCAGCGGATCGCCGTCGGCCGCCAGGCAGGCGCCGTAGTAGAAGTCTTCGTAGTCGACCAGGCTCATCTCCGCCTCGGAGGCGTAGGCGCTGGTCGGGTAGAGCGTGTAGCACCAGCGGAAATCGCCCTTGGCACTGCGCTCCATCGCCCGCGCCATCAGGTCGCCGGTGGCGGTCTGGCGCAGGGTCTGGCGCTCGGGCGGGACGCCGGAGAGCTCGCGCGTGTTGGTCGAGGCGCCGATCGCGATCCGCACGTCGGCGTTGTCGACCATCCACTCGGCGAAGGGGGAGATCCATTCGAGCTGGTTATCGGTCGCGTGCTTGAAGTAGGCGGCGATCTGGCCCTCGAGGGCGACGTTCATCACCGCGTGCGCGCCGGCTTGCAGGACCTCCTCGTAGACCGCGAGCAGCAACGGCGCCGCCGCCGTCTCGCCGTCGATCGAGACGACCTCGCCCTCCTTCACTTCGGTCGAGTAGCCGACCAGGATCTTGGCCAGGGCTTCCGCTCGTGGATCTCTCAACTCAGTGCCTCCTCGCCGGCGCGCTCGCGCGCGCCCGTCGTCATTGCCATGAAGAGCGCGTGCAGCCGCGAATCGTCGGTCAGCTCCGGGTGGAAGGCGCAGGCGAGGACGCTGCCGTCGCGGATCGCCACCGGGTGGCCGCCGTGGGAGGCGAGCACCTCGACGCCGGGCCCGCAGCGCTCGATCCAGGGCGCGCGGATGAAGACCGCGTGCAGCGGCTCGTCGCCGATCCCGGCCAGCTCCAGGTCGGCCTCGAAGCTCTGCAGCTGGCGGCCGAAGGCGTTGCGCCTGGCGGTGGCGTCGATCAGGCCGAGATGGGCGTCGTCGCAGACGATCATCCCGGCGCAGGTGCCGAAGATCGGCTTGCCGGCCTCGTGGCAGGCGCGGATCGCCGGCCCCAGCCCGGCCGACTCGAGGCCGAGCACGATCGCCGTGCTCTCGCCACCGGGCATGACCAATCCATCGAGCCCCTCAAGATCCTTGGGAATCCGCACCTCGCTGACCTCGGCCCCAAGGCGGCGCAGCATCTGGGAGTGGGCCTCGAAATCGCCCTGGACAGCAAGAACGCCGACGCGCAGCTCAGGCACCCCGGCCCTGCAGCAGGGCGTCGGCGGCGGCCAGGTCGGCGATCTCCAGGCCCGGCATCGCCTCGCCGAGGCCGATCGACGCGGCTGCGACCCGCTCGGGGTCGTTGAAGTGCGTGGTCGCCTCGACGATCGCGCGGGCGCGGCGCTCGGGGTCGGAGCTCTTGAAGATGCCGGAGCCGACGAAGTTGCCCTCGGCGCCGAGCTGCATCATCAGCGCCGCATCAGCTGGGGTGGCGATGCCACCGGCGCAGAAGAGCGGCACCGGCAGCTTGCCGGCGGCGGCGACCTCGCGGACGACCTCCAGCGGCGACTGGTGCTCCTTGGCGGCGCCGGCCAGCTCCTCCGGCCCTAGCTGGGCCAGGCGCTTGATTCCAGAAGTGATCTCGCGCATGTGGCGGACCGCCTCGACGATGTTGCCGGTGCCGGCCTCGCCCTTGGAGCGGATCATCGCCGCCCCCTCGCCGAGCCGGCGCAGGGCCTCGCCAAGGTTGGTCGCGCCGCAGACGAAGGGAACGTCGAAGGCGTACTTGTCGATGTGATTGCTCTCGTCGGCCGGGGTCAAGACCTCCGACTCGTCGATGTAGTCGACCTCAAGCGACTGCAGGACCTGGGCCTCGGCGAAATGGCCGATCCGGGCCTTGGCCATGACCGGAATCGTCACCGCCTCCTGGATCCCCTTGATCATCGCCGGGTCAGACATACGAGCGACTCCCCCATCCCGCCGAATATCAGAAGGAACCCGCTCCAGAGCCATCACCGCACAGGCCCCCGCCTGCTCAGCAACGACCGCCTGCTCAGGGTCGACGACATCCATGATGACGCCGCCCTTCAACATCTCGGCCAGGCCGGTTTTCAACCGAAAAGAAGCTCGCTCAGTCATTGGAGCCAATACTACGCGGGGCGCCCGGCCGCGGGTCCTGTCGTGGGGGCTGGGTGGCCTCGCTTGCGCTGCGATCTGCTCTCGGGCGACGGAATGTCTTCGCTTGCAGGCTTGAAACCTCGCCCTTCGCAGACTCCGCGACTGCACGACACCACCCAACCCCACGCCACCCGCGGTCGAGACGCCTACAGCAGCGAACTGCATCAAATTCTCGGCAACTAGGTAGGCACAGCACGTACATTTCTGCACCCCTTCCGGCCTAAGGTTTTCGGCGTCAACCGAAAAGCGGCCGGGGCGCTGCGCTAACAGCCCCCGGCCTGGCACCGAAAGGCAGGACCTTCCGATGCAGGAAAATCCTACGTCAGGCGGCGAGGAGCGAACCAACGCCGAGCAGGACCGCAGCGATCAGGGCACGGTCTTGGTCTACATCGTCACGCAGTATCCAAGCCACTTCCGGCGCTCCGATCTCGTGCGCGAGCTGGTTGAAGGGCCAGACTTTGCCGAGCAGGACCGGATCGAACGGGCCGTGAACGAACTCGTGAGGGTCGGGCTGCTGTTCCGCTGTGAAGGGCTTGTGCTGCCCACGCGGGCGGCGCTGCGCTCCTGTGAAGTGCTTGACGCCAGCCCATAATTGCCCTGCGCTCAGGCTTGAGGATTCAGTGAGCTAGTACGTGTACGCTCTCGTCCCTTGGCAAAGGCGTCTGACAATGGCGGATCAGATAACGGTAGTCATGCGGACAGACCCCGGCAGCCGCCATTTGTGGTTTCTCTTTTTCGGTTTCAGGAGACAATCGACGCTATTCGCCAGCTTCACGATGAGGTCTGCGTTCATGCCGCAGAGCTGGACCGAAAGCACACTGGCCCCGAAGGGCTCTCAGCAGTTAAAAGCCTGGATCCCGAGCGTCGGCAGAAGTTCAAGGAATGGCTTGAATCTCGGTTTAACAAATCGGACGACGACGGCGAGGATCAGAAATCTCCTCAAGACGACCAGTCTGCGCTACGCGAAATCTTTGTAGATAACCCAGCTGCAATAGATCAGGCTCAGTTGATGCTTCAGCGAGCCATGCTGGCACCAAACCGAGAGATGCTTCTGCGCTCGTCGTTGCTCACAATGGCGATGTCTAGTTTCGAGGTCTTGCTGGGTGGTCTAGCCGCACGTCACTATGAGCTGCATCCAGGCGGACTCGGCACCGATAAACGGTTTTCACTGCCAGAAATATCGGAGTTTAATTCTCTTGATGATGTTCAGGACGCTGCTATCGCACATCGCGTCTACCAGCTTTTACAGGCTCCCCTTGAGGACTGGGCTACATGGCTCGATAAGGGCTCGGGACTGGGAGTCAAGCTCAAGAATCTCGCCATTAACTTCGATGAGCTAGGCGAGATCATCCAGAGGCGCCACGTCATTGTTCACAATGGAGGCGCAGTCTCTGCCCAGTACCTTGACCGCGTGCAGTTTGGCGGCGAGCCTCCCGACATTGGCACATATCTATCGGTCAGCGAGACATACCTGAGGAAGGCTCTTGACCACCTAGATAGCGCAGGTAATCTGGTCGGCGTCGGGGTCTGGTCAAAGGAGGATCCCACTGCCGAAGGTCGAGCAGTCTCAGTGCTCTCAAATCGGATGGAGCAGTTGCTCTTTGAAGGCAGGTGGCCAGCTCTTCGGCAGATCTGCTCGGTTGGCAAGAAGATCGCCTCGGTTGATCTACAGCACCAGGTCTTCAAGGTCAACGAGTGGCTGTCTATCAAGCATCTTGACGGCTTGAGTGATATTGCGGAGGAAATCGGAGACCAGTGGGATACCTCCGCACTTGGGGCGCAGTTTCAGCTTGTTCAGCTAGCTTTACTAGATAAGGCCGATCCGTTCTTTCAAGTCGCCCCCGAGGTTCTTGAGAACGGCGGAATTCAGTTGGAGCAGCTCAAGAGCTGGCCAGTTTTTGCCGATCTCAGAAAGGACGATCGGTTTGCAAATCTTCTCGCGGGGAAGCAGGGCCTTGCAAGAGACGATTAGAATTGAAGAGGCATAAACGAATTGAGCTTGACGAAATGACTGTCTAAACATCCAGGCCCGCGTTTGGCTGCTCACCGTTCTTGGTGGCGCGCTCCTCCCTTTGACGATCTTCCGCGGCACTACCGCTTCACGCTTTAAGCTGCAAAGAGGAGCATGCCCATGAGCCCCGCTCGCAAGCGCCCAAATAAGACCACCCCCACGCCGCCAGAGCGCGACGTGAAGCAGGATCCAGAGCACAACGAGACCGACTTCTTTCGCGATCTAGAGAAGGCGACCTCAAACCGGGCTAGGAAAAAGCTCGGGCTGCCTGCTGCACGCGGTTGAGCATCGCCCAGAACATCGGCTCTTTCGAGTGGCGCCGGTTGTAGCGGAAGGCGTACTCGTCTAGGTAGTTCTGAAGGTACTCGGCGCTGATCGCGTGGTAGACGCCACGGACGCCGGTTTTGAAGAGGCCGAAGAAGCCCTCGATCGTGTTCGTGTAAATGTCGCCATCCACGTAGACCATCGCCTTGTGCTTGATCCGGCGGTGGCCCTTGAAGCCTTTGCCGACGTGGTCGTATGGCGGCCACTCGTCGGTGAAGATCATCGACTCCGGCAGGACGTGTTCGTTGACTGCCTTGTCGAGGGTCACTTTGGTCCGGTCCGGGATGACGCGAGCGCGGACGCGCCCACCCCGCTCGACCATCCCGAGGACGCTCGGCTTGTATTTGCGCCGCAGGAAGCCGTTCCCGTTGCGTTTCTCAGCAGCACGCGGCTTGCCGCCGATCAAGGTCTCGTCAACCTCGACCTCACCGCTCAATGGATCGTCGCTGTCATCAGAGAGCAGGGTCCGAATCTGCTTGAACATCCGGTGGGCCGTCTTGTAGGTGACGCCGATCTCGCGCTCCAACTGCTTGGCGCTGATTCCGCAGCGGGTACTGCTCATCAGGTAGATGGCGAAGAACCAGAGCTGAAGGCTCACCGTGCTCTTGTGGAAGATGGTGCCAGCGGTCGGGTAGACGTGGTTCCCGCAGAACTGGCAGGAGTAGGCCGAACGGCCCCTGATGCGGTGGAACTTGCTCGCCTTGCCGCACTTCGGGCACTCGGTCCCGTCGGAGAAGAAGCGGCCCTTCAGGTGCTCCAGGCAGGCGTCGTTGTCCGGGAACAGCTCCATGAACCGCGAGTAGGTCATCTGCGATTCGCTCGACGGCGATGGCGCTACTGAGTTGCGGCTCCTTGCTGCCATGCGAAAATAATACCAGACACACGTATCGAAGTTCGCCGGAAGATTTTGCAGGCACAAAATGCCGGTATTCGCTTCCGGCCTAGGTGGTATGGTCATTACCAGAGAACGATGGAGCTGGAGGGGATTGAACCCTCGCGGCCGGGTCCTAAGTCCAACCGCGCTCGACCAGAGACCAGCCCCGGTTTTCTCGATAGGGCGAGATCTACTGGGCACCACTCAGCAGATCTTTCACCCGACTCAACTCATAGTTGTGGGTCCCGGTAGGTGCCTGACAGGGTTATCGCCGGGACCCGCTTCTTTTATTTTCATCACTCCTGCAAAGAGGGCGGGAGCCGGTAGTGGCCCCGCTTGACCCTCCGAAGTTCTCCTTTTCGGAACATCTCGCTGATTTTGGAGCGGGCATGGTGGTCGGCCGTTTTCGCGTCCGAGATCCAGCCATTTGCCCGTAAGCCGTCTAAGACCTCCTGCGAAAGCCAGGTCTTTCGGGGCTTCTGCCGCATGATGCGAATGACTCCCTCCCGGAGGGTCGGCGTAGAGCCGTTGGCGCTGATCGAAAGCTCTTCCTGAGCCTCGTTCGCACCGCTGCGCGCCTCGTCGGGCTCGTCCTCGCTAAAGCCGAAGAACCGCCGCCCGGACTCCCACCAGGTCAACTCGTCTTTGAGCGAATCAAGTTCCTCTTCCTTCGCCTCAACTTTGGCTCGGAGATCCTTGATTCGCGTGCTTACTCGCTCTGGGGTGATCTCGACTCCACTCATGCGGCTCAGACTAGCAGGCTCTATCAGACGGACTGGTGCATGACTTCAAGAAGACCCTGCCACTACCCACGGGTACCCCCTTCGGTAGGGGGTCTTCGGAGTGCAATTCAATACGTGCTTTGACTACCTAGTTGCCAAATTCTCTACCTGCCAGATCGATAATTTGATGCAGTTCGAGATTCGGAGCTTCGAAGCCGCCTCGCGAACTTCAAAACGGCCCGAAGCTTTCCAAGCATGTGGAGGCTTCTACCCCTCAGGCGCTTGCTCGGCAGACCCTCAGCTTTGATCTCCAGCGTTTTCCGCTCAGCCGGGCTCGTGGCGCGCGCGGGTGGCGTCGGTGCGGGGGTGGACTCCGCCGCGCGGAGTCTGCTGAGGGCGAGGCCGCAACCCTGCAGCGCGCTTTCATCCCTTCGCCCGAAGCAGATCGCAGCGCAAGGAGGGTACCCCCGCGGCGGCGTCAGGGCCCGCGCCCGGAAACGCCCGCCCTACTTAAGTTTGTAAGCCCGAATCCGGTCTTTGTGAGCAGCCTCGTCACGCGCATACAAACCGTGAGCAAGAGCCTGCACCAGCGCCATCAGCGCCGTGTTAGACCGGGCAAACGAAGGACTGTTAGACGAGTAGTAGAGCGTCATCTCAGCGTGCTCCCCAACCTCGGACAGCGAGGCGTCGGAGATCGCCAGGGTGCGGGCGCGGCGGTGCAGCGCCAGCTTCATCGCCCGCAGCAGGAGCGGGTGGGCGCGTCCGGCGGAAAGGGCGATGACAAGTGTGTTTTCGTCGATCCGGCCGAGTCGCTGCAGCGACTCGCCGCCGGTGCTGGCGACGATTTCGGCGCGGATGTCGAGCAAGCTCAACATGTGGCGCAGGTAGCTGGCGAAGAAGGCCATCTGGTCGACGCCGACGATGACGACGCGGTGCGCGTTGGCGAGGGCGGCGACGGAAGTGTCGACCTGCTCGCGGGTCAGGTTGCGCGCGGTTTCCTCGAGATTGGCGTAATCGGCCCCGAGCGAACCCTCCAGCTCAGAGTGATCGAAGGAGAAGAGGGCGCCGGTGCTGGCCGAGCCGGTGCTAGCGCCGGCAATCGAGTTGCGGTACTCCTCGATCGCCGCCTGCTGCAGCTCCGGATAGCCCTCGAAGCCGAGGGCCTGGGAGAAGCGCACCACCGTCGATGACGAGGTGCTCGCTCTCCGGGCCAGCTCCTCGGCTGTGAGGAAGGCTGCCTCGTCGAGATGGTCGACGATGTAGCGGGCTACGTCTTTCTGCGAGCGCGAGAACTCTTCGAAGCGCTCCTGGATGTACTCGGAAAGGCTTTTGAGCTGTGGGGTTGATTTCGTCGCAGTCTTGGTCACGGCGGCACATTTCGCCGAGTCGCCAGGTTTCCCTTCAGGCAATCTGGTTGGATTGACCCAGCGATGACACTCGAACAGGCGCTGCGCCTCACCAATCGCAACATGGTCGCCTTCGACTTGGCTCTGGGCACGGCGGCGATCGCCGCCCCCGAGGCGACCCTCAAGCTCCTCGGCCACGACGAGCCCTCGCCCGACGCGGCGCACCTCTTTCGGCGCTGCGGGCCGATCTGGCTCACCTTCGCCGCCGCCCACGCGGTCGCCGCCCATCGCGGCGAGCCGCGCGACTGGTGGGCGCTGGCCTGGCTGCGCGGGACCGAGATCGCGACCGATGCGCTCTGGTCGGAGTCGCCAGCGGTGAGCCGGCCCGGCGCCAAGCTTGGGCTGCGTCTTGCAGGCCTCGCCAACGTCGGAATGGCCGCCGGCTTCGCCTGGCTGTCGAGGCGCTGAGCCGATGAGCCAGTTCGCCGGGCTCCCCAGCACCCGCTGGAGCCTGAGCGGTCGCACCGACGAGGGCGACGAGGCCTGGCTGATCCGCGGCATCTCCCAGAAGCTCTACCGCTGCCCCGGCTGCCACGGGGATCTGGAGATCGGCACCGACCACGTGATCGTCCAGTACGTGCGCCGCGTCGGCGGCACCGACCACCACCACTGGCACCGGCAGTGCATCGAGGAGCTGCTGCTCCCCCAGCTCTTGGGCCTGCGCCGGGTACCGCCCTCGGAATCGACGCAAACGAAGCTGGAAGCCCGTGGCCGCAGCAAGCCCGGACGCCGGCGCCGGCAGTGATCGAGCGCGTCAAGACCCTCGCCGCCTTCTACCTGCGGATCGGCCGCACCTACGCGCGATGGGCGCCCTTCCTCCTGCTGCTGGGCGCGATCGTCTTCGTCCCGCTCGGCCTGATCGACGCGATCGCCGTCCATCTCGACCTGCGCTCCGTGACCGTCGACAACAGCGTCGAGGTCATCGCCATCATCACCGCCACCCTGGCCCTGGCCGGCACCGGCCTGCTCGGCGAGGTCTTCTACAGCGGCGCGGTGGCCGTTGCCTTGACCCACCCGCACGAGGGCAAGCCGCCGTCGCTGCGCGAGATCGCCGTCCGCCTCAAATACAGGCGCCTGATCGCTGTCGACTTGCTCTACACGCTGGTCGTCGCGGTCGGCCTCATCCTCTTCGTCGTTCCCGGGGCGGCCGCCTTCGTCTGGCTCGGCGTCGCCGGGCCGCTGGTCGAGATCGAGGGGCGCAGCGTCAGGTCCGCCTTCGCCCGCAGCCTGCGCCTGGTCCGCGGCCGCTTCTGGTTCGTCTTCTGGATCCTGGTCCCGGTCGAGGTCGCCGGCGACGGCTTGTCCAACCTCGCAGCCACGCTGGCCCACAACCTGCTCGGCAACTCGCTGCCAGCCGAGTGGTTCTCGGAGTCGGTCTCGAACATCATCCTGACCCCGCTCTACGCGGTGGCCGCGGTGCTGCTGATGCTCGACCTCGCCGCCGAAAAGGACGCCTCTGCCCCAGCCCCACACGCAGAGCCGGCGCAGGCATGATCAGCGCCAACTTCGCCTCCGGGTTCTGGGACAAACTGGTCGAACACGACGAGCAGGGGCTCTTCCTCGTCCTCGCCGGCTTCATCCTCTCCTTTGCCTTCATCCGGATGAGCACGCGGATGATGCGCAGCCCCAGGTTCGAGTGGTGGCCGGGCAGCGTGGTCAGCGAGAGCGGCGTCCACGTCCACCACCTCGTCTTCGGGATCGTGACGATGATGATCTTCGGCGCGCTCGGCTTCGGCGCGCTCGGCCACAGCCCCTATGTGGAGATCTGCGCCTTCGGCTTCGGCGTCGGCGCCGGGCTGACGATCGACGAGTTCGCGCTCTGGGTCTACCTCGACGACGTCTACTGGGCTGAGGAGGGCCGCAGCTCGATCGACGCGACCGTGATCGCCGCCGCCGCGATGCTGCTGCTCCTGCTCGGCTTCACCCCCTTCAGCTTCGACACCAGCTCGCCGCAGCAGGTGATCGGCAGCCTGCTCGGGGCGCTCTTCGTCTTCGTCATGGTCGCGATCTGCTTCGCCAAGCAGCGCCTCCTGCACGGGGCGATCGGCTTCTTCTTCCTGCCGATCGCGATCTACGGCGCCTGGCGGATCGGCAAGCCGAACTCGCCCTGGGCGCGGCGCCGCTACGGCGAGCGGCGTCCCAAGAAGCAGGAGAAGTCGGCCGGCCGCTTCCCCTCTGACCGCCGCACCGACCGCTTCAAGAACGCCTTCCGCGACATCGTCGGCGGCAAGCCGAGTGAGGGGCTGGCCGCGGCCCGCGACGAGGCGATGGCGGCGACCCGCGAGGCGACCGAAGAAGCGCGCCATCAGGCCGAACGCGTCACCCACCTCGGCGAGAAACCGAAAAAGAACGACTAACGAGCGAGGAGGAGCCATGAGCGAAGGGACACGTCCGAACATCTACACAGAGGAGTGGGAGCGCTCGGTTGAGCACAAGGGCTTCGCCGTGCGCGGCACCCGGGTCGGCGCGGCAGCCGGGACGAAGCAGATCGGCCTCACGGTCTACGAGCTCGACCCCGGCAAGAAGAACATGCCCTACCACGCCCATTTCGGGATCGAAGAGGTTGTCGTCGTGATCGCGGGCACGCCCACCCTGCGCAGCCCCGACGGCGAGCGCGAGCTGGCCGCGGGCGAGGTCATCGCCTGCCCGCCCGGCCGCGCCGGCGCCCACCAGCTGATCAATCGCGGCGACGCTGTCGCCCGCTTCCTGATCCTCAGCTCGAAGGCCTTGGCCGACGTGATCGAGTACCCCGACAGCGGCAGGATCTCCGCCCAGGGCGGAGAGTGGGGAACGCCGGAGGCGATCGCCTACATGCTCGCGACCGAGCCCCAGCTCGACTACTTCGAGGGAGAGCCGGAGTGACCGGCGCCGCAGAAGAGAAGCGCTTCGTCCCGGCTGCGGGCCGCCGGGGCTTGACCCGTTTCTACGACGCGACGATCGCGCTGACGATGCGCGAGTCGCTCTTTCGCGGCCGCCTCGCCGACCAGGTCCTGGCCGACCTGCCCGATGACGCCCGGATCTGCGACGTCGGCGCCGGGACCGGGACGCTGGCGATCGCCCTCGCTGCGGCGGCGCAGGGAGCGACGGTGGTCGCGGTCGACCCCGACCCTGAGGTCCAGGCGATCGCCAAGGGCAAGAAGGGCGCCGGCGAGGTCGAGTGGCTGGCCGGGTTCGGCGACCGGCTGCCGCTGGAGGACCGGAGCTGCGACCGCGTCGTCATGTCGCTGCTCCTGCACCACCTCGACGCCGCGGCCAAGCGGGCGGCACTGGCCGAGGCCTGCCGCGTGCTCCGCCCCGACGGCCGCATCCACATCGCCGACTGGGGCAAGGCCCAGGACCCGCTGATGCGCTCGACCTTCTTCGTCCTGCAGTTGATCGACGGCTTCGACGGCACCCGCGACCACGTCGCCGGCAGGCTGCCGGGCTTTGTCGAAGAGGCCGGCTTCGGACCGGTCCAGCGCAACGACCGGCTGCGCACCGGCTGGGGAACGCTCGAGCTGCTCAGCGCCCAGCGAGCCGACGCTTGAGGTTGTCCCGCACCGCGGGCCACTCCTCGTCGATGACGCTGAAGTAGGCCGAGTCGCGGACACCGACGTCAGGCATGATCTTGTGCTTGCGCAGGATGCCCTCGAACTGCGCGGGGATCGCCTCCAGCGCCGCCCGCGAGCGGGTGTTGCGGGCGTCGGTCTTGAACTCGACCCGCAGGCAGTTAAGGGTGTCGAAAGCATGGGCCAGCATCAGCAGCTTCGTCTCGATGTTGGCGCCGCTGCCCCAGGCGCCCGGGTTGAGCCAGGTCCAACCGATCTCGACCACCCGGTCGTCGGGACGGACGCTCAGGTAACGGGTGCTGCCGACGAGCGCGCCGCTGCGCCGGTCGCAGGTTGCGAAGACACCCTCGCTCCCGTCCTCCATCGCTGCCAGCGAGATCGCCATCCAGCGGTCGAAGTACTCGCGGCTGTCGCCGATGTGGGCGAGCCACTCCCAGATCTCCGGCGCCTGCGCCGCCCGCCAAAGCTCGTCCGCATGCTCGGCGGCCAGCGGCTCCAGGGTCACGATCGACCCCTCAAGTCGGATAGCCAGGTTCTCCGCCGGGCCATCTTGACCAACGGGATCAGCCAGTGCGATGCGGGAGCGCCCCTGCCTGCGGAGCGCTCCCGGCGCCGCTCAGCCCGTCTGCGTCATCAAGCCGACCCGGTGGCCCTCGGGGTCGGCAATCATCGCGATCTGGCCGCTGGGGATGTCCATCGGATCCATGATCTTTGTCGCCCCCAGGCCTTCTGCCTTGCTCAGCGCCGCCGCGATGTCCTCGACCTGCACGTAGAAGGTGACGTGGCCGTCATCGCCCTCGGGCGCCTGGCCGATGCCACCGGGGATGCCTTCGCCGCCGGCGTCGACCATCGTGTACGGCATCGCGTCCATATCGGTCAGCTGCCAGTCGAAGAGGCTCCCATAGAAGCTTTTCAGCGCCTCGCGGTCCTTGCCCGCGACCTCGAACCACATTGTCGGATTGCCCATCGGTGAGTCCTTTCGTAGATGTGTGTGAGTTATTTGCTGCTGCCGTCGGGGCCCCCTGGGGTGCCCCAGGGGTCCGGTCCGGGGTTGCCGCCGGATGCGGCGGCAGAGAGTCGCTCGGCGTAGTGGTTCCAGCCGTGGCTGTGGCGCTCGGCTGATTCGGCGTTCGGCAGGTCGCGGTGGATCAGCCGCATCTGGGTGCCGTCGCCATCGGCGTCGAGCAGGATTTCCACCGTGCTGGAGCCGGGCGGCGTGACCGAGTCCTCTCCCTCCCAGCCCCAGCTGAAGACAACCTTGCGCGGCGGGTCGAGCTCGATGTACTCGCCACTGGCGATGTTTTCGCCGTTGATGTCGAGATAGAAGCGGCCGCCGGCTCGGGGATCAAGCTCGGCCGAGCGACCCATCCACTGGATCATCTTGTCCGGGTCGGTGAAGAAGTCGAAAACTGTCTCAGGCTTCGCCTCGATTCGAATTGCCACCTCGGCCTCGGCCTTTGTCTCTGCGTTTGGCACGTTTGTCCCTCCTTTGCTGCTCCAGCTCGGCGGCCAGCTTCAGCCGCTCGAGACGATCGCTCCAGAATCCGTTCAAGAAGTCTCGTAGCCCCGCCATGCCCTCGGGCCGGACCCGGTAGAGGCGGCTGGTTCCCTGGCGACGCCCGTCGATCAGGCCGGCCTCGCGCAGCACCGCCAGGTGCTGGGAGATGGCCGGCCGCGAGACGTCGAAGCGAGCGGCGATCTCCCCCGCGCTCAGCTCCTGCTCGCGAACCAGATCCAGGATCTCGCGCCGCCGCGGCTCGGCGATCGCCCGCGCGGCGCGGTCGATGTCAATCTTGGTCGGCGTGCTCGTGCTCACGAGAGCTATTTAAGCAGATACTTACGTAAGTGACAACTTACCCTGTGGCGGCGCTGCAGACTTCGAACCCGACCGCCTGGGCCAGCTGGTGGCGCTCTTCGACCCCGGCGTCCCGTTTTTCCCGCGCCTTTAAGTAAGGCGTTGCCTGGCCCTTTTCGGCCGCCTTCAGCGCCTTTTCATCGAGCTTCTTGACTTCTTCCTGGGCCTTCACGTAGGCCTCGTATGCATTGCTCAGGCTGGGCGGCGGCGTCAACTTGTTGAATTCGTCGACCGCCCGAGTCGAGATGCCAAGCAGCACCCTTGAGTAGGCAGCGTTTGGTTCTTCCTCGCCGGAGGGAAAGCTTGGCGTAAGGCTGGTGAATGTTTCCTGGCTCTGACTGCAGACCGCATCCCCCGCCTTGACCAGCGCCGACGGGCTGAGCGCCTGCGGCTTGGGGCTGGGCTTGTCCTTCGCTTCCCCCCCGCCTTTGGGCGCTTCTTCAGTTGTCGCATCCGTGCCGCCGCCTGAGCTGCCGCCACCGCCACCGCCGAGCGCGATTGCGGCGACCACGATCGCGGTGATGACAGCCAGCGCTCCAGCCGCAAGCAGCGGCCGGCGCCCTTTTGCCCTGACCTCTGCCACGGGGGGATCGGGAGCGAGGCGGCGGGTCGCGGCGGTCTCCGCCGGTGGGGCATCCGGCTGCACCGTCTCCGCCGTCCGCGTCGCCGCCATGCCGGTCGCGACGGTGCGCTCGGGCAGGGCTGCCGGACCGCCCTCGAGCGCCGCCAGCGCCGCCCGGCCGAGATCGCCGGCCGAGGGATAGCGGTCCTCGGGCGACTTCGACATCGCCCTGATCACGACGTCGTCGAGCGCCATCGGCACCCCTGGCACGTAGAGCGACGGCGCTGGGGGCGGCTCGTTGAGATGGGCGTAGAGGCGCGCCGCCTCGCCGTCCTTGGGGAATGGGACTTCGCCGGTGAGCAGCTTGAAAAGCAGGCAGCCGAGGGCGTAGACGTCGACACGGGCATCGATCTCACCACCCGAGATCTGCTCTGGGGCGACGTAGTCGAGGGTGCCGACGAAGCGGCCGGTCTGGGTCAGGCCGGAGTTGGTGGCGACGTTGCGGGCGACGCCGAAATCGGTGATGTAGGCGTGCTCCGACCCCTCGCCACCGCTGAGCAGGACGTTGGCCGGCTTGACGTCGCGATGAACTAGGCCGGCGGCGTGGATCGCGTCGAGGCCGTTGCCGATCTGGGTGATCAGCGCCGCGGCGGCGGGCGGATCGAGCCGCCCCTCGCGGGCGAGCTTCTTGCCGAGGTCGGCGCCGGAGACGTAGCGCATCGCGATGAAGGGGACGCCGTCCTCTCCCCCCGCGGCGTAGATCGGGACCACGTTCGGGTGCTCGATCGAGGCGGCGATCTTCGACTCCTCGGCGAAGCGCTGGGCGAAGATCTCGTCGGCGGCGGCCTCAGGGGCGATCAGCTTCAACGCCACCCGCCGCTCCAGCCCCGGCTCCATCGCCAGGTAGAGAACGCCCATCCCACCTCGCCCCAGGCGCTGCTCGATCCGGTAGCCGGCGAACTCATCGCCCGCAGACAGCTCGATCCAGCGGTCACCCTGGGCCATCGCCCAACCCTAGCCAGCGAGCCGGGCAGCGGCCCGCTGGCGCAAACGCTGCCTAGGCAAGCCCTTCCAGCTCGTACTCGCGCAGGAAACCCTCGAAGAGGCGGCGATGCCCCTGCTCGTCTCGCAGGATCGTGATCACCATGTCCTGGGTGACCGGGTCGACCTGATCGGTCTCCTCGATGATCCGGGTGTAGTGCTCGATCGCGCCGGTCTCGGCTTTGATCACGCCACGGATCACGTGGACCACGTCAGTCTGCTCCTCCGAGGGCTGCAGGAAGGACTGTTCGGCCGAGAACCCTTCTGACCCGGGCACCACCCCGTAGAGCTCCTTGATCCGCGCCGCAAACAGTTTCGCGTGGCCCAGCTCCTCGGCGACATCGGTCGCCAACGACTCCTTGATCTCCTGGGCCCGGACCCCGTCGAGGTTGACCGAGGCCGACATATAGCTCATCACGGTCTCGATCTCCATCCAGTAGGCCCGCTCCAGCAGCTCGACGATTCCAGCCCTGACCTCGGAGCTTGCGCCGTCGAATATGCCCTTGCTGTTGCTTGCCGTCGCGTCCATCGAGCCTCCTTTGGGGTGGGTTCGGTTCTTAACTTCCCATTAGGGCAGCCGCCAAAACCATGAGTTCGCGGATTCGTTGTGGGACGATGAACCTATGCATCTGTGGGAGACGAGATCGCGGTCCCTTGCCGCTCTGATTGTGCTGGCGATCATCGCCTGCGCCTGCGCCGGCATCGCCGTCGGCGAGTCGATCCAGAACAAAAACCTGATCGTCTCCCTGCAGGGCAGGATCACGCCGCACGCGCTGCCGCGCGACGAACTCGCCCCGATCACCGTTCATGTGAGCGGCGCGATCAAAACCGACGACGGCGCCACCCCGCCGGCGCTGCGGAAGATCTCCTTCGCGCTCAATCGCAACGGCAAGCTCGACACTCGCGGCCTGCCGACCTGCGAATCAGGCGTGCTGGAGTCGACCACAACCGAACAGGCGCGGGAACTCTGCGGACCGGCCCTGATCGGGAGCGGCAGCTTCGAAGCCAACGTCGCCTTCCCCAGCCTCGTCCCTTTTCCGGCCGAAGGGAAGCTGCTGGCTTTCAACGCCAAGGTGAAGGGACGACCCGCGATCCTGCTCCATATCTACGGCGCCAACCCCGTCCAGCACACCTTCGTCCTGCCGATGACGATCTCCCAGCAGGCCTCGGGCACGTACGGGACCGTGATCTCGGCCAATATCCCGCAGCTCGCCGCCGGGCTGGGGTACGTGACCAGCGTCGATTTTGCGATCGGCCGCCAGTTCCACTACAAAGGCAAAACCCACAGCCTGCTCAGCGCCAGCTGCTCCGCGCCGGCCGGCTTTCCCGGGGCGATCTTCCTCTTTGCCAAAGGCACCTTCACCTTCACCAACGGCCAGTCCCTCTCGCCACGGCTGATCCGCGACTGCAAAGTCAGCAAGTAACCGCGGCGCTCAACCCTCCTCGTCGCCTTCGACTTCGACGACCCAGGCATCGATGTCGGCGGCAATCAGGATCAGCGCCCTGGAGTGGGCGAGGACGATGCGCCCAACCAGCGGCGCCGCGTCATCGTCCTCGCGGTCAGGCACCGGCGCGTCCTCAAGCAGGTCTTCGATCGGGGCCTGCTCGTCAACCTGCTCCTCGACGACCCTGACGATCGCCCGGCGGTGAACGCTCAGCAGCTCGGCGATGTCACGAAACAGCTCCTCGGGCGAGGTTTTCGCGTGGCCGTGGACCGACATCTGCAGTCGCACCGGCATCCGCTGGATCGCGTCGGGGAGGCTTGCGCTGAGCTCCTCCCGGGTCTGTTCGAGGAAGGCGAGCTGGGCGGTGAGCAGGCCCTGGCGCCGGATCAGCTCGAAGAAGTTCTCGAACTCGAGCTGGGCGTCGCTGATCTGCGGTGGGTCACCTTCCCAGCGCGCCTCCCATACGTCGCGGGAAACGTAAGCGCCGGTCAGGGTCTGGCGCACCAGCTCCTCCATCACCCCCTGCGGGCTCACGGCTGACAACTCTCACCCGAGTGCACCACACCAACTATGACACCAACACTCATTTCAGTGAGAGCGGATGAAGCCACGAATCACACCCACTGCGGGCGAGCGGAACGGGAAGTAGAGGCTGGAGACGTGACCGCGATCGGGAACCACATACAGGCGCGAGCGCGGAAAGCGGGCCTTTACCTGCTCGGCCTCCTTGACCGAGGTGACGTCATCGACCTGACCGGCGAGGATCAGGGTCGGGAGGCCAGCCGCCGCGCGCCAGCCGATCGGCACCGGCGTTTCCAGCCCGCCTGCCGGCGGCGCCGGCCAGGTCAGGCAATTGGTCAGCCGCGAGGCTGGCGAGAGGATGTACTCGCGGCGGCCGAAGGGAGCGAAAGAGCCCCTTGGGATGCGGCGAACCGAGGCGGAGAGCTGGCCGATGCGCGCGTCGATCGACGCCGCCGGATTCCACAGCAGCGGGTAGTCGTTGCACTCGACCGCGATCTCCAGCCCGTAGGAGAATTCGCCGAGGCTGCCGTGCCCGGCGGGGCCGGGAGCGATCAGGTGGTTGAGGCGGCGGGGATCGCCCCGCAGGAAGCGGCGGTCGCCTTCGTCGAGGCTGAGGTAGGAGCGCGGCGCCAGGGTGCCGGCGTCGAGGAGGAAAGCGAGCAGGCCATCGGTCGGGCGTCGCCTGGCATGGAACTTTCCCACCACCGCGCTGAAGCGGCCGACGGCGTCGCCGGCGCAATCCGGGGCGAGCCGACAAGTCACCCTTAAGCCGTTCAGCGCCGCCGGCA
Source organism: uncultured Conexibacteraceae bacterium (assembly GCA_964401995.1). GTDB lineage: Bacteria > Actinomycetota > Thermoleophilia > Solirubrobacterales > 70-9 > DATCBF01. The sequence goes on from CAYOAP010000006.1 coordinate 35,655, forward strand.
GCAGGGTGCGGTAGTAAGGATCGTCAGCCGGGTAGGCAGAGTCGAGAATCAGGCCGCGGAGGTGTGACTGGTACCGAACCGCGTAGGCCTGGCCGAACAGCGTCCCGTAAGAGTCGCCGTAGAAGAACACCTTGCCCAAGCCCAGCGCCTGGCGCACCGCGTCGAGGTCGGCGGCGGCTTCAGCAGTGGTGTAGGCGGCGAAGCGGGGGCCGAGCTGATTCGCGCATTCACCGACGGCGATCGCTTCCGGGACCAGGCCTCCCTGCAGAGCCGGGCAGTTGATCGCGTCCGAGCGCCCGGTGCCGCGCTCGTCGAAGAAGACGAGGTCGCGGCGGCGCAGCAGCGGCCCCAGCGCCGCGATCAGGGAGCGGGCGTAGGGAGCGGCGGTCGAGGCGTACCCCGGGCCGCCGTCCATCGCCATGATCGTCCCCAGCGAGGGGTGTCCGCGGTCGCTGCGTCGGCGCACGGCGAAGGCGACCTTGGTGGTCCCCAGCGCCGGCTCGGCGCGACGGAAAGGGACCTCGATCTGGCCGCAGAGCAGCGGCCTATGGGTGCCGAGCTGGCAGCTGTTGAGCTTGACCGCGCCGGCGTCCGAGGCCAGCAGCGGCAGGGCTGAGAGTGCGACCAGGAGGATGAGCCAAGCGCGGCGGTCCTTCATCGAATGACCGTAGCCGACCGTGCTCAGCTGCAGGCGGCGATGGCGGCGATAAGCGCGGCCACGCGCTCCGGCGCCTGGGCGATGAACCCGTGCCCGCCGCCAGGGAAGATCTCGAGCTGGGCACCGGCGATCGCGGCAGACAGCAGCCCGGCGTTGGCGGAGGGGATCACCAAGTCTTCATCCCCTGCCATCACCAGCGTCGGCGCCTCGACCGCAGCCAGGCGCGGGCCGCCGGGCCCGGCGTGCCAGCGGCCCATCGCCTCCTCCTGCGCCAGCAGCGTCGCCGCTGAGAGAGCGGCCCGGGCGGCCGCGACGACATCGCCGAATTCGGCGTCGATCTGCGCGGCGAGGACGGCCGGGAAGAGCAGGCCGATCAGGCGGCTGGCCTGATCGCGCGGCGTCCCGCTGTGGTCATAGAGGCGAGCGGTCGCGCTTGGCTCAGCAGGCACAGACTCCGGGCCACCCGGGTCGGTGGCAAGCAGGGCGAGGCTGCTGACTCGCCCGGGATGGCCAGCCGCCAGCTGCTGGGCGATGAAGCCACCCATCGACCAGCCGGCCACGCTCGCCCGCTTGATCTCAAGCGCATCAAGCAGCCTGACCAGGTCCTCGGCCAGGCGGGAGATCGTCATCTCCCCCGCTCCCAGCTCGGACCCGCCGGTTCCCCGGTTGTCGGGACGGAGCACGCTGAAGTTCGCGCCGAGGGCGGCAAGAAAGGCCGGGTCCCAGTCGGCGCCCGTCGCCGCGTAGCCGTTGATCAGCAGCAGCGGCGGGCCTTTGCCGTGCCGGGTCCAGGCGATCTGCCCGTCGCCAGTGTCGACGCTGCCCGTGGCCTCCCCGTTCTCCATCGGAGCAACGCTAACCGTCGGCTAGGGTGCGCGCGTGAACGCCATCGCAGGGGCACTGGTGCCCGACCGCACTCCGACCCTGCCCCAGCGCCTGCTGCGGATCGCGATCTGGGTCGGCGGCGTCACGCTCGTCCTCTTCGTCCTCAACCTGCTTGGCATCCCGGCTTCGGACTGGATCCGCGAACTGCTGCACAAAGTCGCCGAGGTGCCGCTCTGGGCGATCGTCTCCGGAGTCCTGCTGGAGACCGCGCAGACCAGCCTCGCCGCCCTCGCCTGGTACGGGATCCTGCGCGCCGCCCTCCCGCGCGCCAAGCCCTCCTACCGCCTCGTCCTCGGCGCCTACGCGGTGGCGGTGGCGCTGAACGGGTTCCTGCCGGCAAACCTCGGCACCTGGGTGATGCTGATGATGTTCACGGCGCTGATCGCGGGGGCGACCTTCACCATGGTGCTCTCGGGGATCGTCGTCCAGAAGATCCCCTTCTCAATCTTCAACATCGCGCTCTACCTCTACCTCTTCCTCACCGTCAGCGGCTCGTTCTCGATCAAGCTCGGCTTCATCTCCGATCACACCGGACTGGTCGTGCTGATCGCGATCGCCGCGGTCGTGCTGATCGGCCTCCTGATCCGCATCTTCTGGCCGAAGCTGGAGAAGCTGCGCAAGGAGCTGGTCGCCGGCGGCGCGATCCTGCGCACGCCGCGGCGAGCCTTCACCCGGCTCTTCCTGCCCGAGCTCGGCAGCTACCTAGCCCGGCTGGCGATCGTCGGCGTCTTCCTCGGCGCCTACGGCATCCCGGTGACCTTCCACAACATCGCCACCGTCACCGCCTCCAACTCGATCTCCAACAGCGTCTCGGCCACGCCCGGCGGCGTCGGCGTCACCCAGGCGATGAACTCCGCCGCCCTCTCCGGCTCGACCAGCGCCGCCGACGCCACCGCCTACTCGATCGGCCAGCAGCTGATCATCACCACCTGGGACGTCCTCTTCGCCGTGATCATCGTCTCCTGGGTCTTCGGCTGGTCAGGAGGCAAGGAACTGGTCGAGACCTCCTACGAGGACGCCAAGGTCAAGAGCCGCGAGCTCAAAGCGAAACGGAAAAAGCGCTCAACCTAGGCTCGGCGTTTGTGTTTGGCGTGATGTTTTTTGATCCTCACGCAGACCTTCTTGCCGTGCCTCGTCGTCTTCCGGAAGCCTTTTCGGCAATGTGGTGACGGCGAAGCGTGTTTGACCACCGGGCCTGGGATGACGGGGGCCACGATGGGCGGGGTTGGCGCCGCCTCTCCCGTTTTGAGCAGGTGCGCATCGACGGAGGGGACCGTTCCCGGCGGGGTCACCGTGATCGCATCGGCCTGCGCGAGAGTCGGCTTGTCGTTATAGAACTGGAGCTGGTAGCCGTCGTCTTCTTCTTCAAATTCAAGCGAGAAAGCGACCTTGTAGGCACCACCGGCCAAGCCGCCGATGGTGTATTTGCCGCTTCCGTTGCTGAGCACACAGCGCACGTACTGACCGCTGCTCAATTCGTATGCGCAGACTGAGATTTCGGCAAGCGGCACGCCGGTGGTCAGCCTGGTGACCGACCCGCTCACCCTTCCCCCCACGCGCATCGCGGCATCGATCCCCGACGTTGTCGCTCCCGCGGTGACCGAGACCGAATCAGCCGCGGCAAGCGATGGCTTGTCGTTGTAGTACTGCGTCACGTAATTGAGGCTTCCCGGGGCCCAGAATTCAACCTTGTAGGCGCCGGTGCCCAGGCGCGAAAGCGCGTATTCGCCGCTGCTGCCGGTTTCGGTGCAGTTGGCGTATTCGCCGGTGGAGGCTTCGAGAGCGCAGACTTCGATCCCGGCAAGCGCGCCATGGCTCAAGGCGTCGGTCACTTTGCCTTTGATCTGCCCCCCCGGCGTCAATTCGGCGCCGATGCCCGACGTGACCGCGCCAGCGGTCACCGAAACGGGGGTTCCGGTTTCGGAGAAAGATTTGCCGTTATAAAGCTGCCCAAAGTAGTTGAGGCCGGCTGGCCAGAATTCGACTTCATAGATGCCGGTCGCCAATCCCAACAGTTTGTATTCCCCACTTGCGTCGGTTTCCGTGCAGCCGCCGAATGTGGTTGATCCGTAGGCGCAGACTTCAACCCCTTCGATTCCGGCTTTGCTGACCGCATCGATCACTTTGCCTTTGATCTGGCCACCGGGGTGCATTTCAGCGTTGATGTTGGAGACCGTGGCTGGCGCAGTGACAGCGACGGCTGTTGCCTGAGAGAACGATGTTTTGTTGTTGTAGTACTGGGTCAGATAGTTGAGGCCGTTGCTGCGGCCCCAGAATTCGACCCGGTAAGAGCCGGTGGCAAGGCCGGAGAGGGTGTATTCGCCGGCTGCATCGGTTTCTTCGCAGCCTGTGAATTCATATTCGGGCGCCTCGTAGGCGCAGACTTCGATGCCTTCGATCCCGGCTTTGCTGACCGCGTCGATGACTTTGCCTTTGATCGACCCGGTTGCCACCGCCGATGCCATTGCCGGCAGCAGCAGAAGCGCGCTGATGATGAGCGCCGCGGCCACGCCACCGATTCGAACTGCCCCAATCCCTCTCAGATTCAAAACGCCTCCGTTCACAACGGCCCTGCCGAGCCAAGGTTCTTTGAACAATCAGAGCGCGACAGGCTATATCGCCAGGCGGCACGAAGGGCGCGCGCAAACCGTGCCCAAACTGCGCGCTCTTTTTGCCGCCGAGACAAATGCGAACATATGTTCCCCTGCTACCAACGGAGGAACAGATGCCTCATTTCGATGCCTACGAAGACCTGGTTGGAAAGTGGCGCTGGCGGCTTGTCGCCGCCGACGGCCGCACGGTGGCGACCTCCGGGGAGTCCTTCGATTCGCACTGGCACGCCCTCAGAGCCGCCGAAGACGTGCGCGGCGTCGCCTCTGGCGCTCGAATCTCCAGCACGCCTGGCGACGGAGTCAAGGACGCGCTCGGCGCGATCATCGAGCGCGAGCTGGTCGGCTAGGAGCCCCTAAGAAGCAGGCGCCGCGGCGACGGGGTGCGCGGTCGCCCACTCAGCGATCCGCGCCGACTCGGTGACCACCTCGCCGTCATCGGTGATCAGAACCGGCACCACCCGCTGACCGCTCAACTCCTCGACCTCGCGCCGGCCATCGGTGGTCCAGTGGAGGAATCTGGGACCGACACCGAGCCCGTAGACCTTGACCACCTCGGGCTCATAGCCCGAGTCGAGCAGGGCCTGGTGGGCGGTGCGGCACGCATGCTCATGACCCACGGTCGGAAACGTTCCCCAACATACGTAGAGCTTCATATGCACAACAATGTATCGGGCACGCTCAGGCGAAGGAGCTGGCCAAGTCGCGATCAATCTCAAGCAGGTAGGGCGCGACCAAGCCCTCATAGGCAGCCTTACGGTCCTCGGGAAGGTCCTTCCAGCCGGTCACCGAGCCGCGGCAGTTGCTTGCTCCACAGAGACAGCCGCCTGGAAAATGCTCGACCGAGTAGTTGCGCATCGCGTAGTCGAAGGTGATCTCTTCTCCGTCGGAGATCGACCTCCGGGCAACGAAGTCACAGGCGCCGGTCGAGTTCAGCTCGACGCCGCAATTCGGACTGCATGAGTGGTTGACCTTGGGGCCGAGGCCACCGTGGCGGGCCCATTTGGTGCGGCTTACCTGGGTCGCGTGCGAGTCGTTGCAGGCAACCTCGCCTTCGAGCTCCCCCACCATCACCGTCTCGCCGATCTCAAAGCCACGAGTCGCACGAACGCCACCGCCCTTGCCACCTTCGGGAGTGCATAGCTCATATCCGACAGGACCCAAGGGACCACCTCTCAATTGTTTGAGCGCTGCGAAACCGCGCCCGACGAGCCTAGTCCATCGCAGAATCAGGACTGTTCAGGCGTCGAACCAGCGGGCGCGGCGGCTTGAGCCGAAGCTCTCCTTCTCGGCGACAAGCGCGTCAGAAGGCGCCTGAAAGGCGCCGGTCGGTTTCGGCCCAGAGAGGAAGTCGACGTCGACCCGGCCGACCCGGCCTGACCCAAACTCGATGTAGCAAGACCCGAGGCCGTCATATCCATCGGGGGCCTGGTCGCCACGCACGCGTGCGATCAGCGCGGCGGCGGCGACCCGGGCCGCTCCCTCGGCGAAGACGCCGGCCTTCGGCACCCCAACCGTGGTCACATCACCAACCGCGTATACGCCCGGGAGCTGCGTCTCAAGCGTCTTCGAATCAACCGGCACGTAGCCGTCGACGGTCATGCCACTCGCCACGACCACGTCCGGCGCACGGTGCTTGGGCACGCCGAGGAAGAGGTCGTATGGCACCTCGCTGCCATCTTCAAGCAGGGCGACGCTGCGGGTTGGGTCGAGAGAGCCGATCCGCGCTCCCGGAACGAAGCCGATCTCGCGCTCGGCGAAGGCGGTGATCAGCGCCGCCGAGGTCTCGGGCGACGGCGGCACCGGGCTGCCGAGCGGCATCAGAAAGGTGATCTCAGAGGCATCGCGGATGCTGCGGGCGGAGAGGTAGTCGTGCATCAGCAACGAGGCCTCGCTTGGCGCCGGCGGGCACTTGAAGGGCGCTCCGCAGACCCCGATCACGACCCGGCCCCCGGCGAACTCCGGCAGCAGCCTGGCCACCCGTTCGGCGCCGGCGACTGAGTAGAACTCGTTGCCATCCTCGGCCAGCCCCGGGGTCGCATCCATGTCGTAGTCGGCGCCGAGCGCCACGACGAGGAAGTCGGCCTCATGAACGCCGGCGTCGGTGGCCACCGACCGCGCTGTCGGATCGATCGAGACAACCGTCTCCCGCAGCAGCCGCACGCCCGGCTTGGCGAAGCCGCTGTAAGGGAGGCGAACCGCCTCGGCGGTCTTGCGCCCGAACATGACGTCGAGCTTCGAGAAGCCGAAGACGAAGGAGTCGCTCTTGTCGATCACGGTCACATCGACCTCGTCGCCAAGCCCCTCCGATAGGCAGGTGGCCAGCTCAAGGCCGCCGAACCCCGCGCCCAGAACCAGAACTCGCGTCTTCACGCGTCTTCAGCCTGGTCCATCGGGTGAAGCTCGCCCTTGGCCAACGCTTCGGTGCGCAGATGCCCGATCGCTTTGTACTCGTCGGAGCCGATCATTCCGAGGAAGGCCTGGCGGCTGGGGTATTCGACGAGGACAACCATGTCCCAGGAGTCGCCGCCGATCAGCGCCGTGACGGGATCGCCCAGGAAAACGATCCGCCCGCCCGCCTTCTCCAACAGCGGCGCGACGGCATCGCCGTATTCGGCGTAGCGCTCTTTGCCGCCGTCGGGCCGAAAGGCGAGCAGGTTCAGCATCACCACTGGGCCATCCTCGTCGGCGCGGGCCGTGAAGGCGGTGAACCCCTCCTGGTTGAACTGCTCTGGCTCGGCATCCACGTTGGCTTCCCTCCCTACTGAACGATCTTCAATTTCCTGAACAGGCTCTTAGTGGAGCCGTCGATGGTCACCGTCTCCTTGACCAGAACCTTCGTCGCCGTATCGAGCTTGGTGGCAAACGCGTTGTTCGGCACAAGCGAAACGACCACTGAGTGCCCCGCCTTTGCCTTGGCCTTGGCGACCTTGCTCTCGCTCTTGCCTTTGCGCTTTTTGGTCACTGCGTGGAGCTTGAACTTGCAGCCCCGAGGCTTGGCCCTCTTCGGACATTTGAGCCCGACGCCGGGGTAGGCGACCGTGATCGTCTGGGACTGGCTTGCCAGCGGCGATCCGTTGCAGGAGGCGGTCTGCCCGGTGAAGACGGTCGAGGTTGAGCATCCCTCCGCATCGGTCAGCGTCAGCGTCCAGCGGTAGACGCCCGGTGTCGCATAGGCGTGACTTACGACGGGACCGGCGTTTGGCCCCGTCGCTCCGTCGCCGAAGGTCCAGTCATAGCGGGCGATCGAGCCATCGGGATCGCTCGACGCGGAAGCATTGAAGCCGGCGGGCATCCCTGGGCGCGCCGAAGAACCGGCTTCGACAGAGGCGCGGGGCGCCTGGTCGGGAACAATCGCGATGTCAGTCGGGGATTTGCCAACCGCGATCGGCGAGCTGACGAAATGGGTGGCGGCATCGATCACCGAGAGGCTGTTCGCGCCCTCGTTGACGACGTAGACGAACTTGCCGTTGGGAGCGCTAGCCACCGCAACGGGACCGTTGCCGACCGGGATCGGCGAACCAACGACCTGGTTGGCCTGGGTGTCGATCACCGAGACGTTGCCCAAGCTGTCGCTAGTCACATAGGCCGACTTGCCATCTGGGCTGATCGCGATCGCATCGGGGGTGGGCCCAACTGCGATCGGCGGGCTGACGAAGTGGGTGACCGCGTCGATCACGGAAACGCTGGCCGAGCCGCCGTTGGTGACATAGATAAACCTGCCGCCAGGAGTGATGGAGATCCTCCGTGGATGTTTTTCAACTGCGATCGGCGAACCGACCACCTGATTCGTCTGGGTGTCGATCACCGAGACATTGTTCGAATCTAAATTCGCCACGTACGCGGTTTTCCCATCCGGGCTGATCGCGATCGCATCGGGTCCTTCGCCGACGGGGATCGGCACGCCGACGACCTGGTTGGCCTGGATATCGATCACCGAGACGGTTTTCGAGTTGTGGTTGACCACATATGCCGTTTTCCCATCCGGGCTGATCGCGATCGCAGCGGGGGCCAAACCCACCGGGATCGGGGAACCGACCGTCTGGTTCGTCTGGGCGTTGATCACCGAGACGGTTTTCGAGAATTCGTTGACGACGTAGGCGAACTTGCCATCAGGGGTGATGGCGATAGCCCGTGGTTCGAATCCAACCGGCGTCTGCGCTCCCAGCACCTGGTTGGCGCCGGTGTCGAGCAGCGAGACGCTGTTCGACATCAGGTTGGTCACGTATGCATTGCGGGCCAGCGCCGACGGCGATGTCGTCGTCAAGAAGAGGACAGCCAGCGCCAATACGACGAAGAAACCTCGACCCGCCTGGCTCGCCTGCCCCAATCGCACACGCCCATCATCTCACGCCGCGGCACCGTCCTCTGCCCCACCGAGCTCGGCATCGTGGTCGCCTTCGGCGTCCTCCTCGACACCTTCCTGGCCCACAGCGTCTTCCTCTCCGCCCCGGCCCTGATGATCGAATCAGCGTCAGGGACTCAGGATCGTCGCGGGAGCTTGACAAGCAGCGTCCGGGTTTCAGTGCCGCCGCCTGCGAGAGTCGCCCTGCAGGCGATGCGCAGATGGCCTCTGCGGAGAAGCTTCGCCTCGGCGTCGCGCCTGAGCCTTAGGCCGAAGCTCTGGGACAGATCCGTGCCCAATTTGACGCTCCGCTTGGCGACGACGGCGCTCCCGGCGCGCAGGCGCAGCTTGCCACCGCAGGCCGATTCCGCCATGCCGTCGAGGCAGCTGACCCTGACCTTGACCCAGCGCCCGTGGCGCGCGGGTTTGGCGTCGTCGATTGTGAGCGTGAGCGGCGCCGCCTGGATGCGGCCGATGATGCCGGCCTCAAAGTAGCCCCCGGCCCCACAGCCCGAGTCCCCTGGCGCGCACGGCGGTCCCGCCAGGGCCGAGTACCAGAGGCTTCCTTCCGGGCCGGTGACGATCTGCGTGACGCCCGTCGCATTCGGGAGCTGGAGCCGTGAGATTCGCCCCTCTGGAGACATGCGATGGATTGCACCATCTTCGAGTGTGAGCCAGAGTCGCCCGTCCGGGCCGGCGGCAAGCGCCCCAGCAGAGAGATCTTCTTTGACTCCAAACGGAAACTCCCGGAATTCCCCACTGGTGCTGAGGCGTCCGAGCTTGGGCCCGCCGTTGCTTTCCTCGGTGAACCAAAGAGCGCCGTCGGGGCCCGCCACGATGTTGCCTGGACGCGTGCCCATCGGCAGTGGGAAGGAGGTGATCTGGCCTGTGGGTGAGATCCGGCCGGCCTTGTCCTCGTTGCGTTCCGTGAACCAGACGTTTCCATCGGGACCCAACGCCAAGCGGGTCGGAGAGCCGCCGGCGCCGGGCAGGACGAACTCCGTGATTTTCCCGCCAGGAGTGATTCGGTCGATCGCCGCAAACGTCTTGCCCTGCACTCCCGCCCTGGGCGACCGGTAGGCGGAGAACCAAACGTTGCCGTCGGCGCCAGCGACGATCGGGCCGCCCGCGGAGGTGAATTCCGTTGCGGTTTCTGGCAGGGAAAACGAGTCGACCGCTCCATTGGGCTCAACTTTGCCGATGCTGTTAAACCCACCTGTGAACCAAACGCTTCCGTCTGCGGTCAGGGCAAAGCCTTCGGCCCGCTGATGTTCGGCAACGACCCCGATCTGCCCGGCCGCATCCATCCGCGCGATCCGCGGCAGGTAATGGGGTTCTTCGCCGGGAGCGTAGATTTCTTCGTAGACCTGAGTGAACCAGAGGTCCCCTTCAGGGCCGAAGGCAAACGGGCCCGCCCCGCCCGTCGGCAGGGTTCGCGGCTGCGGGTAGGTGGTCACAGTGTCGTTCGACGGCACAGGCGCGGCAGCAGCGGGGACGGTGGCTGGGAGCAAGGCGAGCGCGCAGGCCGCCAGCACAAGCCACTGCCGTCTCTTTCTGGGTCTCCCCACCACGTCGCCTATTCAACCAGCCGGGCCAAGGAGGCAGAGGCAGCCTCCACAGACAACCGATCTAATAATTTTGTCCTATTGCTACGGTTCCGTTGAAATGCCGCCTGCGGTGACAAGTGTGAGTGAGGTGCTTGAGCGCCAGAAAGAAATCGACAGCTCGCTGCCGCCAAGCGACGGCGTCAAGTGGTTCAACAAGCTCTACCTGGAAGTGACACAGCAGGTGGCCTCATCGGCGCCAAGACGACACCAGGCGGCGCCCGGCTTCCTTGAGGCGCTCGATGTCGCCTTCGGCAACCTCTACTTCACCGCCTATGACGCCGCCGGGAACGGAGCGCTGCAGGCCGACTACCCCTTTCACGCCTGGAAGCCGCTGTTCGAGGCCCGCTTCTCGAAGGGGATCGCGCCGGTCCAGTTCGCGCTGGCCGGGATGAACGCCCACATCAACCACGACCTGGCGATCGGCATCTGCGACACCTGCGCCGCGCGAGGAGTCGAGCCGAGCGATGACAGCGCCGAGCACAAGGACTACCAGTCGGTCAACGCCCTGATCGCGAAAGTGGAGGAGAAGATGAAGGCGTGGATGATGACCGGGCTGCTGAAAGAGCTCGACCAGGTCTTCAACCCGGTCGACGACATCGTCGCCGTCTGGGATGTGGAGAAGGCGCGCGACGCCGCCTGGGTGAGCGCCAAGGTGATCTGGTCCCTGCGCAAGGCGCCCTCCCTGCGCAAGGACTACGAAGCAGCGAACGACCACGTCATCGGCTTCGCGGGACGGGCTCTGCTCACCCCAGTCGGGCTGGCCGGCTGACTCTCGGCCGCGGGCGGCGTCTTCGCGGGGACGATGCCACTAGTATCTCGACTGATTTATTTGAAACTTTCAAGCGATCAGCTCGATGCGCGCTATGCGCGCCTCACCCCGGTCGTCACCGGCCACCTGCCGCGTGACCGCGCGGCCGTCGACGAGTGGCACACGCAGCTGCGCCTGTCATTGGGGAACGCCTCCACGCCAGAGGACTGGCGGCCGGCGGTGGGAGAACTGGCGGAGCTGATCGACCGCGACGGGATCGTCCGCATGTACGTGGCGCAGATGATCCAGCAGGCGTTGGAAATCCGCCACGAACCGGAAATGCCCGACCAGATCGAAAACACACAGCAGCTGCTGGAAGCGCTGAACCTGATCGTCAGGTCGGCGCCTAAGTTCACGCCTCCCCCACACGGCCCGCACGCCTTCCCGATGTCGAACCTGTTCGTCTACATGATGATGACGGGGGCTGGCGAGACCGCTTTCCGCCTGCCCCAGTTCAACGATGCGCTGCGGGCGATCCTCAAGGAATGGTGTGAATTCCTCGACAGCAGCGACAGCGCCTCCGTGCTCAATACGGGAGCAGAAGGGTGGCTCTCGGAACCGGCCTGCACGTTCAACAAGCTGGATGAATTCGTGATCCCGGACAAATCGGCGGCGCACTGGGGATGGACCTCATACAACAGCTTCTTCCACCGCGAGATCAAGCCCACGGCGCGCCCGATCGCCGAACCGGAGAATCCGAAGGCGATCGTCTCGGCGAACGACGGGACGATCTGGCAGATCGCCCGCGATGTCAAAGCCTCCGACCAGTTCTGGCTCAAGGGCCAGCCGTACTCGCTCGTCGACATGCTCAACAACGACGAGGAGAACGTGGGGCGGTTCACCGGCGGAGACGTCTTCCAGTCGTTCCTCAGCGGCGCCAACTACCACCGCTGGCACTCGCCGATCGACGGTGTGGTGCTCAAGGTGGAATTGGTGGAGGCGCTGCTGTTCAGCGATCTCGAGGCGGCTGGCTACGACCCCGGGGCCGGCACCGAATCGCTCGGCTACGAGGCTTCCGTCAACACCCGCGGGCTCGTCTACGTGGCGAGCGAGGACCCGACGATCGGCGCCGTCTGCGTGATCCCGATCGGGATCACCGAGATCTCCTCGGTGAGCTTCGCCGTCAAGAAGGGCGATGTGGTGAAGAAGGGACAGGAACTGGGCCGCTTCAGCTACGGGGGCTCGACCCTCGCCCTGGTCTTCCAGCCCGGCGCGGTGAATCACTTCACCGTCCCGGAGCCAAACGACAGCGTCCAGAAGCCCTCGATCGACGTCAACGCGCTGCTCGCGGTCGCGAATTAGGGCCGAGGCGGCGGCGACCCTGCCCGGCCACGCTAACCTGCCGATTGCCGTGGACACAGAGACTGGACAGGCGCAGGGTGGCGGCGCCCCTGCCGAGGGGAAGATGGCGCGGGGCTGGCGCCTGACGAAAGCTGCCTGGGCGCTGATCCGGCGGGACCCGACGATGGTCGCGATCGCGCTGATAGGCGCGGGCTGTGGGTTGGCCGGCGCCGCCGCGATCCTCTATTTCTCCGGCTACTTCAACTCGCCGACAAACTCGCGGGGCAGCCTGGCGCTGGTGGCGATCGTCGCCCTCTACCCGCTGACCTTCCTCAGCGTCTTCTTCAACGTCGCCCTGGCCGGCGCCGCCGCGGCCAGCTTCGACGGCCGGCCGATCGGCGTCCGCGAAGCGCTCGCCATCTCCTGGCGGCGAGTCGGCCGGATCGCGCAGTGGTCCCTGCTGGCAGCGGGAGTCGGCCTCGTCCTGGACCAGCTCGCCTCGCGGATCCCCGGCGCCGGGCGCCTCGCGTCCTGGCTGCTCGGCGCCGCCTGGAGCCTGGCGACGATCTTCGCCGTGCCGCTGCTGGCGCTCGAGGGCGCCGGACCGCTCGCGACCGCCAAGGAGTCAGTCCACCTGATCAAGAGCAAATGGGGCGAGGGAATCACCGGCCTGGCCAGCATCGGCGCCTGGACCGTCTTCGCCACGATTCCGGTGGCGGTCCTCTTAGGCGTCGGAATCGCCGTCAGGAACCAGGACGCGACCGCCGGCGCGGCGCTGATCGCGATCGCCGTCGGCGCATTCCTCCTGGTCTCCGCCCTCTCCCTCGCCACCCGGCAGGTCTTCTCCGTCGCCCTCTACCGCTACGCCAACGGAGCCGCCGAGACCGGTGGTTTTGCCGCCGCCGACCTCGAAGACCCGTTCCGCCGCCACGGCAGCCGCGGCTGACCGGGCCAGTTCGGCTCCGGCCAGCAGCACCGGCGCAGGTCACTTCCCTCGGCTACCCTGATCGGGAATGACCAACTTCGCCCCGCTAGAAACCCTCCCCGGCGCCGGCCTCATTGAGCGAGGCACCGCGGACTTGGATGCTGGACGTGAATCAATCGAGGCACTACTCGTCTCGATTGGCGCACCACGCTTGCGGTCGGTGGGCATTGATCTCTCTATGCCGATCGCATCCCCCGAGCACAAGCTTTATGCCCTTCTCGCCAGGGACAAGGGCAACGCGGCACACTCCGCCTACAACTCGCTGATCCGCCGACTCGTCAGCTTCGAGCGAGCGGCCGCATGCGCCAGCTAGCCGACTCAACTCGCATCGAGCAATTCATGCGAGAGCTCGGCAGGGCTGTCAGCGTCGAGGGTCGCGTCTACCTCACGGGCGGCGCGACCGCCGTTCTCTATGGCTGGCGAGCAACAACCATCGACGTGGACATCAAGCTCATTCCTGATCGTGACGAGATTCTCCGTGAGATCCCCCGTCTCAAGGAGGAGCTTGACCTCAACGTCGAGCTCGCGGCACCCTCAGATTTCATTCCCCTCCCACAAGGCTGGGAGGATCGAAGTCCACTCATCCGCAAGGAGGGGAATCTCTCGTTCCATCACTTCGATCCGGTTGCCCAGGCGCTTTCGAAGGTCGAGCGTGGACACGCCCAAGACATTCGTGATGTGCAGGAGATGGTCGCCACCGGCCTGGTGAATCCGAAAGATGTCCGGGCCCAGTTCGATCTGATCGAGCCCGACCTATATCGCTTTCCCGCCATCGACCCCACCTCATTCCGCGCGGCAGTCGACAAACTGCTCCCGGAATAGTGGGGCGGGAAGGACTCGAACCTTCGACCGACGGATTATGAGTCGCGCTGGAAGCTGTCTATAGAGCCGAATCTGGCCTAGTAGAACGAAGTACGTCCAGCGAGTTCGGCCGAGTTCGGTGGAGTTGGGGGCCAATTTCGGGACCAAGTTTTCGGCGGGCCAAGATCACGACATCCCACGCTGTCGTTTTCACGCGAAAGCAGAACTAGCCGAGACTTGAGGAAGCGAAGTACTCATATAACCAAGCCGTCAGTCGTTGGTACGCTCGAATCCGAGAGCTGGCTGGGCCTCACGAATCGAGATACGTCACCCCTGACGTGACTTATGTGCCTCAGGCTCACTAGAGAGAATGTCGTTCCATCTGGCGCGGAACGTCGCAAGGGCTGCGTCAACGAGGTTTTTTCGCCGCTCGACCCATAGCTGCTTCTTGTTATGCCTCATCGCTTCGAGGGCACCGATTAGATCTCGCTCCGACGACACGTCCTGATCTAGGCGCAACAAGATCCTGTTGAAGATGGTCTCCACTGCCGCGACATTCTCTGCCTCGTCCCCCGGCCATGGCAATTTGCGATCCATCGCCCACTTGTATGCGGTCTCGACTTCATAGGTAAGCGTTGCAAACTCTGCCAGATCCTCCCGCAGGCCTTGCTCCCAAACGGTCGTCGCGCTCGACAGTGCAGTCATCCGAGCGGTTCGTTCGGTGGCGGCGAGGGTATCGGCTGCGCTCTCTCTTGCCCTGCGAAGCGTCAGATACTGCAGGACACCACCGACGACGACGGCTATCCCAGCTACGATCGCGCTTACGTAGGCTGCGCTCACAGTTGAGTATCTTAAGGATCGGCTTGGCGTCGAGGTTGGATCAACATAGCGCGTGGACCGAGCCACGTTTGGCCTTCTGGACTACCGCGGGTGTGATTCGCTGTCGATTATCGCTTCGCACCTTGAGATCGGAACAATGACGCCATGGCTGTCATCGAAGTCGCGAGAGACTGGCTCGATTACGTAGAGGCGATCGGCGCCCTCGGATCACTTCTGCTTGCTGCCATTGCCGCAGTTTTTGCATGGCGAAGCGCAAACGACTCAAGCCGAAGCGCCGATGCAGCTGAGGAGACCGCAACGGCTGCCACCGAAGAGGCGAGCCTTTCGCGACAGATGGTGAAGCGCCTTGAGGAGCAGCTAGAGATCGAACGCGCGACGCGCGCAGAATTGGAGCAAGAGCGCGGACGGCGGCCAGTCCTCTCGCCCCCGACACTGAGTTGGCTTGGGCGCTTGGATCCGGGCCAACTGACCGTCGGCCTGCTGCGCGACATGGGGGTGCAGCCGAGCCTCGGGGCATGTATCACAGGCGTCGAGCCGACGATCGTCAGGGCCCGTTTCCTCAATAGCGGTGACAAGGTCGCAGAGCAGGTCCTGGTCCGATGTCTGGTCCCCAAAGGAGTTGTTCCTCTCGAATGCGGACCGCGGGGTGATACCCGCGGGCGGCCGGACCTGCGTGTCGCCGAGTCGGTCTCATTGCAAGAGCCGAGCGGGACAGTCGAGGCGCGAGAATTCAGTTGGCGGATCGCGCATCTGCCACCCGATCAACCAGAGGACACTCACCTGACTCTGGTCCTCCGAAATACGGGCGAACACGAGGTCGTCCTCGAGGTCAGCCATCCTGCGTCGGAGACGGTCCGGGCCAGGTTTTGGGTTTCTGCGGAGGCAGTGCACCCCCTTGAGGATGTCGAGGGGGACGACAGGGGATAAGGCTCCAGCCCGAGCTGCGTCCGCATGGCTGGTGGGTATCGCTTCGCGCGAGGAGCGTCAGGGGGCGCTGAGACCCGGGGTGGTCGCAGGGTCCCAGGAGATGGTGATATCCGCCCCCTGGTCCTCGGGACTATCTACTTCGTCCTTCTCGATGAGGAGTCGGAACACCCGCGTGTCGTTCACGTTAGGGAGAAGGACCCCGGTGAGTCTCCGGACGTTCTGCGAGGTGAAGAGTGTGTCGAGGACAGGCTTGACGAAGTTGTCGAGGTCGACGGCCGGCCTCGACAGGTCCAAAGGAGTCATCCAGAAGGTCACCTCGACGGTGAACCTGGCGGCCTTCAGGTGAGGCGAGGTGAACGGCGCCTGCGGATAGGCGGCCTCCACCGCGGCGCCTATGGCGTCCCTCCATTCGGAGCTATCGCGGCGCGCTGGGTGTTCACGCACCCGAATCCGCCAGGGGTTCGGGGTTAAGTCAATTCCTTCGCTCACGGCAGCATTCTCCCGCTTTGCGTGAGAAGCGGGAGAGTTTCCGAGGGGGATGCAGCCGGACACCGGACGATTTCTTGGTCCGGTGAACCTGTCCTGGCCGACTCCTGTCTTAGGCGAATGGACCGAAGCTGTTGGCTCACGCCTCTGCCAGCAGCAACGCGAGTCCATTCCGCGCCAATTGAGTTCGTGCCTCCCTGTATTCGGCCATGACGTCTCCGAGTGCGACCCCGGCCGCGAGGGCAAGGCCCACCTCAATCGGAAGCCCGATCAGTACCGTCGTAACCATTGGCAAGGGCGTAGCCCGAACCACCGCGCTGAGGCCCTTCCATCTGAGCCCCTTGCGTATGTCGTCGCTCCTTTCTCGGAGCTCCTGAAGGGCAGGCGACACGTCGGCGGTTATGACGCGTGCTACCTCGCGACTGAAGCTGGGCTCCCAAGGAGTTGCGGCCAGCCTCGCTCCTAGCTTTGCCATCTCCAAGCGGAACCCATGTAGCTCCGACGAAAGCCGCTCTCTAATCTCCATCACGTGTTCGATCGATTGAGGGACTAGGTTCGGCGCTTCCATCCTCATGGTCTCTAGGCCGAGCCAACTGCTTCCGACGGCTAAATCGGCCCACTCATTTGCGACACCTACGGCCTCGGCGCGAACCGCCAACAACCTGTTCGCAAACCATCGGAATGCTCCTTGGTCGTCGGTATAGGGAATCAGTCCGGACCTGGCATTCATCGTCGCGACGACGGGCCACCAATGCTCGAGGCGATCCACGAGTTCCTTCTCTGAGATCGGGTCCTGTCGGAACGGGCGATCCCCGAGCTCCCACCAGAACTTCTCTCCGTGAGGAAAGCTGAGGGCGCCCTCAGGACGGTCTGGCTCGACAAGACTCACAACATCTGCAGCGATAAGCGGCTCGATCTCTTGGAGAAAGTCGTTAAGTGCCTCCCAGTTGGTTTTCAGGTGCTTGCGCTCGTAGGTAGGAACTACCAGCAACTCAACCGTGCTGGGGAGGCACAGCTCGACCTGGTCAAAGAAGATGCACGCCCGCAGGAAGTTGCTGCGGTTTCTGGGGAAGGAATAGGGGAAGTATCCGCCCCTCGTTGTTCGGGTTGAGTTCGTCCGAAGCACCTCCTCAGCAAGAGAGACTAGCTCGCTACCGTGGAAGCTCCTCGCGGTGGCTCCATGGGACGGGCGACGACCTGGCTAGGCGTCAGCGCTTGGAACGTCCACTTGTCGTTGAACGCGGCCATTCCACTCCGCATTGTCAGGTTTCGGTGTCTAGGAATCCTAAAGCTGAAGGCCCTATTACTTTGCGCGAAAAGCAGCGATTCCTTTCACGCGAAAGCAGTTGTGTCAGGATCGCCGCATGGCAGATGAATCGGTCGCGGACCGACTCCGCGGATTCGGCGTGAAGGGCATCCTCGTGCAGATGGCCGAACGTGGGCAGATTCTTGAGCTGAAGTGCGAGATGCCGCAGTGCTATCACCCCAACGGACGCGACAAGTTCGAATCGCTCGCGACGGAGCGCAGGTTGTGGGCGCCCTCGCGCGACCACTACCCGATCCTCAGTTCGGCCGGTGGAAAGCTGCGTGCCGACAACGTTCGGTTGTCCCATATCGAGTGCAATCAGCGTGACCACACGCGGCGGAAGCAGATCGGGGCACTGCTTCTTGCAGGCGAATCACTGGAAGACATCGCCGACACGCTGAACCGCAAGAAGACCCCGGCGTTTCACGGAACGAAACGATGGACGGCGGCCATGGTGCGCGAGGCCTACGTGTCCTAGTCCGGGTTCCGCTTCGCGCGAGAAGCGACATCGGTTCGTCCGATGGGGCGGGAAGGACTCGAACCTTCGACCGACGGATTATGAGTCCGCTGCTCTAACCAACTGAGCTACCGCCCCGGAGGGGCGATTATGGCTCAATGGATTCCGGCCAGTAGCTCTGCCGGCTTTATCTTCAGAGCGCGGGCCAGCTTGACGATCGTGTCTAGCTGGGGATTGCGTTCGGATCGCTCCAGCAGGCTGATCTCCGTTCGGTGCATTGAGGCAATGGCACCGAGTTCTTCCTGCGAGAGGTGACGGCGATGCCGCTGAGTTTGCAGATTTTTCGCGAACTGGTCCTGAGGCTGCACAGATGGAATGGTCCGGGATCTCGGACAAAGCGTCTACAGACAGAACCCGTGCAATCGGAAACTCGGCGTATCTCTAATCGCGCCACCAGTTGGGCGTCATCGCCACGTCCGGCGCCGCCGACGGACCCGTGTGCGGCGCCCCGAAGGCGAGGATCGTGGCGCCCTCCGGCCCGCCCTCGAAGCAGCGCATCAGCTCCGGCTCAACCCGGACCGCATCCCACTTCTCCAGGTCGAGGATCTCGTCGTCGAGCTTGAGGCGGGCCGAGCCCTCGACCACCACGTAGAGCTCCTCCTGCTTCGCGTGCTTGTGGCCAAAGGGGACGCGGAAGCCCGGCGCCAGGCGCTGGTAGCTGACCCCCGCCTTGTCGAGCCCCAGGTCCTTGGTGGCAAAGCGGCCCTCCAGCCCCGGAGCGAGGCCGAACTTCGAAGCCTGGTCCTCAACCTCTCGCAGGTTGATCTGGGTGAAGCCGGCCACAGGCGCGCTGCTAGGCGCTGAAGAGCTGGGCGAGGGAGCGGCCCACATCCGGCGGCTCTTCTTTGCCCGCGGCAGCGGCGTCGGCGCCCTCGGCCAGCGCCTTGGCGGCATCGGCCACCTGGTGGGCGCGGCCGCCGCGGATGCTGCCGGTGGTCTTCGCTTCAGCCAGGTCGGACTCCATCAGGCCCGCCAGCTCGGCCAGGCGGCGCAGGCCGACGACGGCCGCGGTGCCCTTCAGCGCGTGGGCTTCGGCCCGCATCGTCTCGAAGTCGCTCGTCTCCGTCGCCAATCCGGCGGCGATCACGTCGCAGCGCCGTTTCGCCTCGGTCGCGAACGATTCGAGCAGCGCTGGATCCGGCGGAGTGTCTTTGGCTTTGTCGCTCATCCTCCGGTCACTCCCTTCACGGCCTCGGTCAGCTGGTCGACGCCGAAGGCACCCTCGATCACCTTGCGGATGACGCCCTGACGGTCGATCACGAACAGCCACGGCTCGCTCGGCAGGTGGAACGCCTTCACCTGTGGCCGCACGCCCTTGCTCGGATTGTTTTCGTTGTAGATCTCCATGTGGATGAATTTCGCCTTGTCCCCGTAGAGCTGCTTGACCTGCTCCGCCACATCGACCACCGGCCCGCAAACCCGACTCTGGCAGAACTGGGGGGTCGCAAACAAGAGCACAATCGGTTCTTTTCCGAGCACGTCGGCGTAGTCGACTTCGTTCTGCGTGTCCGGCGGGATGCGGGTGGTGATTTTCGCCAGGTCGCCGCCGACGCTGGCGGGCGTCGGCGTGTGGATGAAGGGCGCCTTCTGGCCGACCCGCGGCACCTTCGGGAACTCGCCGACTTCGGCGCTCGGCAGCAGCGTTCCGGTCGTCTTGCCGCCCTGCTTGATCACCGCCGCGATCCGCCACTCGCCGTTGCTGGGGAAGTTGATGTCGGTGGCGTAGACGACGGTCGCCGCATTGGGATCAGAAGCGGTCGTCTGGGCGCGGAACGCCGGCTGCGTCTGCAGGCTCTCGATCGCCGCCGGGAAGGGCCCGATCGCGGGCTGGTCGAGCGCTTTTTCCTCAGCCTTGCCCAGCACGCTGCCACCCTTGGCCGGCGCTGCCTTGCCCTTGGCCGCCTGTTTCAGGCTTGGGACCTTGGCGAAGTAGAGGGCGACCTTGGCGTCGGCGACCTGGCTGCGGTCGCGTTCGAAGACGCCGAAGGGATAGCGGTTCTCCCCGGTGTTAAAAGCCTCGGCGGCCGGTGAGACGACCAGTTCCGAGGGGCCTTCGGTCGAGTTGACCACGTCGCCAAGCGTCTTGCCCTTGGCGCTGGGGAATTCGCTCTTCGGCGGGGCAGGGCGGCTTTCGGCGCTGCCGCTGCCAGAGGTGGAGGTCGAATCGGAGCCGCCGCCACAGCCCGCCACGAGCGCCGCCGCGGCAAGAAGGCAGGCGAAGGCGGCGAGGGCTTGGCGGAAGCGCATCCGCGGCATCTTATTGACGGGGGAAGGTAGGGATAGCGCCCCTTTGCGCGTCACCGTTATGTGGCAGATAGGGTCCGCTCAACTGTCGGCGAGCAGAAGGAGAGCGAGATGGCGGAGAGAGCGGCGCTGATCACGGGCGCATCGAGCGGGATCGGACTGGCGATCGCCCGGGTCCTGGGCGAGGAAGGCTACGCCCTGACCGTCTCCGCGCGGCGGCCCGAGAAGCTCGAGACAGCCACCGCCGGGCTGCGCGACGACGGCATCGAGGTCCAGTGCGTCGCCGCCAACATGACCGAGGAGGAGGACATCGTCGGCGTCTTCGCCAAGCACCGCGAGGCCTACGGCCGGCTCGACGTCCTCGTCAACAACGCCGGGGTCGGGATCGGCGCGCCGATGGAGGAGATCCAGTCCAAACACCTCGACATGCAGCTCGCGGTCAACCTGCGGGCGCTGATCATCGGCACCCGCGAGGGGCTGCCGCTGTTGAAGGAGGCCGGCGTCGAGCACGGCAAGGCGCTGATCGTCAACACCGCCTCGATCGCCGGCAAAGGCGGCCAGGCCTGGCTCTCGATCTACGCCGCGACCAAGGCCGCGGTGATCAACTTCACCCAGTCGACCCACCGCGAGACCGGTGGCTCGGGGATCCAGTGCACAGCGCTCGCGCCGGGCTTCGTCGACACGCCGATGACCGAGTTCGCCAAGGGCCAGGTCCCGGCTGAGGCGATGATCCAGCCCTCCGACATCGGCGAGGCGGTCCGCTTCCTGCTCCGCACCTCCCCCAACTGCCACGTTCCGGAGATCGTCTTCACCCGGCCCGGCGAGGGCCTCGATACCCCGTAGCTTCCAGGCGTGAGCTCGCCACGCCTGCGCATCCTCGTCGCCGCCTTCGGCGACGCCGGCCATGTCTTTCCGGCGATCGCCCTCGGGCGGGCGCTGGCGGGGCGCGGGCACGAGGTCGTGCTTGAGACCTGGGAGGAACGGCGCGGCGCGGTCGAGGGCGCCGGGCTCGGCTTCACCGCGGCCGAGGAATACACGATGTTCCCGCCGCCCGACCCCGACTCGGCCGAGGGCGACCACGCGGCCGAGGCGGCGCGGGCGCTGCTGCCGCTGCTGGAGGAGATGCGGCCCCACGTCGTCGTCAGCGACATCCTCACCCTGGCCCCGGCGCTCGCCGCCGAGGTCGCCGGGGTGCCGCTGGCGACGCTGATCCCCCACATCTACCCGGTGGTCGAGCCCGGCCTGCCCTTCTTCGCGATCGGGCTGCGGCCGCCGCGGACGCCGCTTGGGCGGGGGGTCTGGCGAGCCGGGATGCGGGCGCTCAACATCGGCCTCGAGCACGGCCGCCGCGACCTCAACCTGCAGCGAGCCAAGGTCGGGCTTGAGCCACTGCAGCGCTTCCACGGCGGCATCAGCCCTGACCTGGCGCTGGTCGCCACCTATCCCCAGCTCGAGTACCCGCGCGACTGGCCGGCCGGAGTCGAGGTAACGGGACCGATGGTCTTCGAGCAGCCGCACCCGCAGATCGAGCTGCCGCCGGGCGAGGCGCCGCTGGTCCTGGTTGCCCCCAGCACCGCCCACGACTCGCGCAACCACCTGGTGCGAACGGCGCTGAAGGCGCTGGCCGAGGAGCCGGTGCGGGTGGTGGCGACGACCAACAAAGTCGCGCCCCAGACCCCGATCGAGGTCCCCGCCAACGCGATCCTGGTCGACTGGCTCAGCTACAGCCAGCTGATGCCCGCCGCCTCGCTGGTCATCTCCCACGGTGGCCACGGCACCGTCGCCCGGGCGCTTGGGGCCGGGACCCCGGTCCTGATCTGCCCGATCGTCGGCGACATGAGCGAGACGGCGATGCGGGTCGCCTGGGCCAAGGTAGGGCTCTCGGTCCCCTGGCGCCTCTGCCGGCCCGAGCCGCTGCTCTGGGCGGCGCGCCGGCTCCTGCGCGACCGCTCCTACGCCGATCGCGCGGCGGAGCTGGCGGCCTGGGGCCGGGAGCACGACGGCGCGGAGCGCGGCGCCGAGCTGGTCGAGGATCTGGCCCGGCGCAAGCAGCCAGCAAGCAGTTAGCTCCGGGGGTGGGACTCGAACCCACAACAACTCGATTAACAGTCGAGTGCTCTACCGATTGAGCTACCCCGGAATACCTGGAGGAATTTAACCGACGCGCTCGGTGCGGGCGATGCGCTCGACCAGGGCGGCGCGCTCGAGGCTGAGCTTGTGGCGGCGCTCGGCGTCGCCCTGCTCGCCCGCGGCGGCAATCTGGGCCTCCAGCCGGCGCTGCTCGAGCAGGAGGAAGTTGAGCGCCATCGCCTCGGCCGAGGCGGGCTCGTCGCCGGCCAGCATCACCAGCTCGGCGATCACGCCGGCCAGCTCGTCGTCATCGTGAGGAAGGTTCGAGGCGGCGTCCTCGGGGTGCTTGCGCAGCCAGGCGAGGGCGCGGGCGCCGGTCGGCGAGAGGTGTGCGTCGCTGAGCCGGTCGAGGTACTCCTTGCCCTCCTTTGGCATCGCGATGCACATCGCCAGCAGCGCCCGCTCGCGCCGTTCGCGCGAGGTCAGCTCGGTGGCGGGACGGCGCGGCGCCGCCTGGGGAGCGCCCTGACCGGAGTCCGGCCCGCTGCCGCCGCTTGTCGGCCGCGCCGCCACCAGCCGCCCCATCACCATCGCCGGCTCCAGGTCGAGCCGCTCGGCCACCCGGCGCACGAGGTCATCACGGCTCGCCGTCTCCCCCATCCCGGCCAGCACCGGCGCGACCTCGGTCAGCGCCCGGTCGCGCTCGGCCGGCGAGCCGACGTCGGTCGCGTCCAGCACCAGGCCGACCTGGAAGGCCGCCAGCTCGACCGCGCCCTCGACCAGCGCCCGGAAACGCTCAGCGCCGCCCTCGGCCGCCACCATCTCGGCCGGGTCGACCCCCGCCGGCATCGCCGCCACTCGCAGCCGCATCTTGCGCCCGGCCGCGACCCGCTGCGCCCGCAGCATCGCCTCCTGGCCGGCCGAATCGGCGTCGAGCGCCAGCACCACCTCCTCGACCATGCCCGAGAGCGCCGCCACCTGCTCCTCGGTGATCGCCGTCCCCATCACCGCCACGGTCTCCTCGACCCCGGCCTGGTGCAGGGCAAGCACGTCGGTGTAGCCCTCGACCACAACCGCCCGGCCCGCCTTGGCGATCGCCGCCTTGGCCATGTCGATGCCGTAGAGGATGTGGCTCTTGTGGAAGAAGTCGGTCTCGGCCGTGTTGACGTACTTGGCACCCTGGTCGGAGCGCATCGCCCGGCCGCCGAAGCCGAGCACACGGCCGCGGCGGTCGCGGATCGGGAACATGATCCGCGAGCGGAAGCGGTCGTACTCGCCCCCTCCCCGCCCGCGCTGGACCAGGCCGACGCCGCGCATCTCGTTGACGTTGAAGCCGGCCTGCTGGCCGCGGACCAGCACCTTGTCCCAGGCGCTCGGCGCGTAGCCGACGCCGAAGGCGCGCAGGATCTCCTCCCCCAGCCCACGCTCGGCCATGTACTCGCGCGCCTTGGCCGCCTCCTCCGCGTCCCAGAGGAAGGTGCCGTAGAAGGAAGCGGTGCGGTCGAGCAGCTGCTCAAGCCGGCGGCGCTGCTGGCGGCGGGCCTCCGCCCGCGGGTCCTCTTTCTCGCGCTCGAGCTCGACCCCGTAGCGGTCGGCGAGCAGCTCGACCGCCTCGGCGAAGCCCAGTCCCTCCTTCTCCTCGATGAACTTGATCACGTCGCCGCCGACCCCGCAGCCGAAGCAGTGGTAGAGCTTTTCCTGCGGGTCGACCGAGAACGAGGGCGTCCGCTCTTCGTGGAAGGGGCAAAGGCCGACCATGCGCGCGCCCTGGCGGCGCAGATCGGTGTGGGCATTGATGACCTCGACGATGTCCGCCGTCTGCTTGACGCGCTCGAGGCTCTCGGGGGAAATCAGTGCCATCGGCTCACCGTAGCGACCGGCGCAAGCCGACTAGAACCTGCCCGACTCGGGGATCGCTAAGTCCGTGAAACGGGCGATGCAATAGCGGTCGGTCATCCCCGCCACGTAGTCGGCGACCCGCTGGCACTCGCTCGCCCCCGGCTCCCACTCCGGCACCTCGCCGGGGTGCTCGATGTAGTGGTCGAAGAGGCCGCGCAGGGTTCGGTGCACGCGCTCGTTCTCGACCTGCGCCGCCGGCCCCAGGTAGACGCGGTCGAACATGAACTTGCGCAGGCGCAGCATCGCGCCGCCGATCTCGCGACTCTGGACGATGTCGTCGCCGTCGGCCGAGTTCTCGACGATGTCGCGGACGAGGGTGTCGATCCGCTTCGAGCCGGTCGGGCCGAGCAGCTCGATCTCGGCCGTTGGCAGATCGGCGTGCTCGAGGATCCCGGCCCGCAGGGCATCGTCGATGTCGTGGTTGATGTAGGCGACGCGGTCGACCAGCTTCACGATCCGCCCCTCCAGCGTCGCCGGCTTGGTCGAGCCGGTGTGGTTGAGGATGCCGTCGCGGACCGGCTCGGTCAGGTTCAGGCCCTGGCCGTCGCGCTCGAGCACGTCGACCACCCGCAGCGAGTGCGCGTTGTGCTTGAACTCACCGCCGCAGCGCTCGCGCAGCGCCGCGTCGAGCGCCTCCTCGCCGGTGTGGCCGAAGGGCGGGTGGCCGAGATCGTGGCCAAGCCCGATCGCCTCGGTCAGGTCCTCGTTGAGGCCGAGGGCGCGAGCGACGGTGCGGGCGATCCCACAGGCCTCCAGCGTGTGGGTGAGGCGGGTCCGGTAGTGATCGCCCTCGGGGGCGATGAAGACCTGGGTCTTGTGCTTGAGGCGGCGGAAGGCCTTGGAGTGGACGATGCGGTCGCGGTCGCGCTGAAACGGCGTCCGCAGCGGGCTGTCGGGCTCCTCGACCCTGCGCTGAGCGGGATAAGAGCGAGCCGCCCGCTCGGAGAGGAACTCGTCCTCCCAAGCCTCGACGCGGTCCTGAAGGGTGGCGGTAGCGGGCACCCGACGATTCTAAGCCCCGCCGATGGGCCTATTTCGGGAGATATAGGCCCGTTTGAGGCCCGTCGGCGGTGTTTTAGGCGGCGGAGCGGAGCTGGACGTGGGCGTGGTGCTCGAGGGTCCCGGTGATCGCCCGCTCGACCTGGCGCAGCGCCGGCTCACCCGCGCTCGGGGCCTCAGCCAGCGGATTGGCTAGCGCCTCGACCATAAAGCGGTGCGCCTCAGGGGAGAACTCGAAGGCGCCCGCCTCGCAAGAGGCGCAGACCACCCCGCCGGCGGCGCCGGAGAACCCGACCAGGTGCTCGGCCTCACCGCAGCGGGCGCAGGAGGCCAGTTCGGGAGAGAAGCCGGCGGCCAGCGCCAGCTTGAGGCGGAAGGAGAGCGCGGTCTCCAGCCCCGCCCCCCGCGGCAGCTCCGGGTCGTCGAGGATCGAGAGGTAGCGACTCAGCAGGTTGTAGGCGGGCGGGTTGGGCTCGGCCGAGTCGAGCAGCCTCAAGACCGCGTCGCAGGCGCGGGCGCCGGCGGTCAACGCCGGCCCGGAGGAGCGCAGCCGCGGGTAGCCGTCAAGGGTCGAGACCGAGCTGACGGTGAGCAGCTCGCCGCGCCCTTCGTGCAGCAGCAGGTCGAGCCGGAAGAAAGGCTCCATCCGGCCCCCGAAGCGCGATTTCGGTTTCCGCACGCCCTTGGCGATCGCCCCGATCCGCCCCCGCGCGGTCGAGTAGAGGTGGAGGATGCGATCGGCCTCGCCGTAGCGGATGCTGCGCAGGACGATCGCCTCGGTCTTAAGTGTTGTCCCAGCCACGACCCGCTTACGTTGACCGGCGACGCGGACGGCGTCGCAGCCGCACCTGGCAGCTCGGGCAGTAGTAGGTCGAGCGCCCGCCGACGACGATCCGCACGATCGGCTCGCCGCAGGACGGGCAGGGCTCGCCCTCGCGGGTGTGGACCAGGAACTCGTCCTGCATCGTGCCCTTCTCGCCGCGCCCGTCGCGGTAGTCGTCGATCGAGGAGCCGCCGGCGTCGAGCCCGGCTTCCAGCGCGGCGACGATCGCCTCGCGCAGCGCCTCGTGGTGTTGAGGCTTCATCGACCCGGCGGGCGAGAGCGGGTGCAGCCGCGCCCGGTAGAGCGCCTCGTCGGCGTAGATGTTGCCGACCCCGGCGACCCGCGACTGGTCGAGCAGGAACGACTTCAGCGGCGCCGTGCGCCCGGCCGCGCTCGCTGCCAGCGCTTCGGCGGTGAACTCGCCCGAGAGCGGCTCCGGTCCGAGCTTGACGAAGCGCTCGTCGAGCTTGTCGTCGTCGATCAGGAAGGCCTCGCCAAAGCGGCGCGGGTCGGTGAACCAGAGCTCGCGCCCATCCTCGAGCGTGAAGCGGGCCCGCAGGTGGCGCTCGGAGGTCGAGCGCTCGCCCTCGTAGAGGCGGCGGCCCTCAGAGGGGTCGAGCGCCTCCTCGCCCTCGACCAGGACCAGGTTGCCGGTCATCCGCAGGTGCATGACCAGCGTCTGCGCGCCCTCCAGCCTCAACAGCAGGTACTTGCCGCGCCGTCCCAGGCCCTCGATCATCCGCCCGCTGACTGCGGCGGCCAGCTCAACCGGATCCCCGGGGCGCGACCAGCGCCCATCGAGAATCTCCAGCCGCTCGATCCGCTGCCCGGCCAGCTCCGGATCGAGCTGGCGCGCAACCGTCTCGACCTCAGGCAGCTCGGGCATCGTCGAGTTCTACCAAGCGCGTTCGCACTTATTCCCGGATAGCGGGAAAAAACTCGAACGCGCTTGCCTTCAGTCGGCGACTGCGCGCGGATGGGCGCGGAAATAGACCTCTTTGAGCTGGTCCCCGGAGAGGTGCGTGTACATCTGGGTGGTGGAGATATCGGCGTGGCCGAGCATCTCCTGCACGGCGCGCAGGTCGCAGCCGCCGGCGAGCAGGTGGGTGGCGAAGCTGTGGCGCAGGGTGTGCGGGCTCATCTGCCCCTCCAATCCGGCGGCGCGGGCGTGGCGCTGGACGATCTTGTAAAGGCCCTGGCGGGTCAGCGGGCCACCGCGGAAGTTGACGAAGAGCTTCGGCTCGTGGCGATCGCCGACCAGCTGTGGGCGGCCGCTGCGCATGTAGACGCTGATCGCGGCGATCGCCTTGCGGCCGAGCGGCACCATCCGTTCCTTCGAGCCCTTGCCGCGGGCGCGCAGGAAGCCCTGCCGCAGGTCGAGATCGGCGATCTCCAGCCCGATCGTCTCCGAGGCGCGCAGCCCGCAGGCGTACATCACCTCCAGCAGCGCCCGGTCGCGCGTCGCCGTCGGCTCGTCGCCGCGCGGCGAGGCCAGCAGCAGCTGCACCTCGGAGTAGTTGAGGACCTGGGGAAGCTTTTTCGCCCGCCGCGGCGCGCTCAGAGCGGCGGTCGGGTCGTCGCCGATCAGCTCGTCGCGGCGCAGGTGCTTATAGAATGAGCGCAGGCAGGCGGCCTTGCGGTGGATGGTCGAGGCCGAGCAGGGCGGCCGGCCGTTGCCGGTCGCCAGGTCGGCGAGGAACTCGGCGATGTCGCCGGGCCGAACCGAGAGCGCGTCGCTTTCATGGGCAGCGAGGAATTCGCCGTACTGCAGGAGGTCGGTGCGGTAGGCGTTGAGCGTGTTACGCGAAAGGCCGCGCTCCAGCTCCAGGTAGGAGAGGAAGTCGAGGACCAGGCCCTCGAAGCGCGCGCTCGCGCCGGGGCCGGCGGGCGGCGACGGCGGCAGAGGGGGCTTGACTGCGATCGCCATGCCGGGGTGGTTCTCCCCGGCCGGGGGCAACCCTTGTGCCGCAACGAGCGGCCCACGCCTACAAGGCGAGGGCGCGGCCCGAGGCGAGCGCCGCCGCAAAGAAGAGGGGGTCGTCCTCCAAGCCGCGGCCCATCGTGCGCGTCGGCAATCCGGAAGCGGCATAGCCAGGCAGATCCACCGGCTGCTCGCTGAGGCGGTGCTGCCAGCCTGCGGCCACCGCTAGCTGGGCGACCGCCGCCGGCTCCTCGCTTGGGACGGGGATCGCGACTTTGCCCAGCAGCATCCCCAGGACCGTGAGCGTGTGATGGCTCACTCCCTGGTGGCGCTCACGGGGGTCCGCAGAAGAGAGGCGCGGGGAGATCAGGGTGGGCATCTCCAACGAGAGTGCCGCGTGGGCGGTGTCGAGAGCAGCCATGCCGCCGTGGCCGAGGCGAGTGTCAGAGCCGATGATGCCCGGGCCCGGGCCGGCGATCACCGCGTCCCACTCAAGGCGGTTGGCGGCGGCGTCGAGGGCGCCGGGGACGCTCAGCGCCTCGTGTTCGCCGCCGTAGGCAGGCCCGGCTGTGATGTGACCACAGAGCAACTCGCGCTCGCGCAGGGCGACAACATCGCGAGAGAAGGCGCCCGGCAGCGCGCCGCCGCCCGTCTGCACGTAGCCGACCTTCAGCTCCGGCTTCGCCTGAGCCGCGGCCCAGGCCGCGGGCGCGAGGTGCCCGTGCAGCGGCAGCACCAGGACCGGAACCAGGCGCGCCCCCCCGCTCTCGCCGACTGCCCGCTCGACCGGCTCGACCGGATGCTGGAGCGAGGAGTAGTTGAGCTTGATCACGTGCTCGCCCTCCCTCCCCCCGCCGTCGAGGCCATGGGTGAGGTTGACGTGGACGACATCGAATCCGCCCGAGCCGAGACCAAGGTCGAGCGCGACCGTGTTGACGACCACCTCGTCGCCCTCGCGCATCTCCCCCAGCAGCACCGCGTCGGCCCAGGCGAGCCTGCGCTCGCCGTCGACCTCGACCATCAGCGGCTCCGCGGCGACGACGACTCCGCGCCGCAGCTTCAGCGCGCCGCTCACGCCCCGCTCGCGGCTGCCGCGGCGACGATCCCCTCGCAGACCCCGAGCATCGTCTCGAGGCTCTCGATCGAGACCTGCTCCTGAGCGGTGTGGACCGCGTCGGTGCCGTTGGAGAGCAGGACGCAGTCGAAGCCGTCGAGGCGCAGAGCGTTGGCGTCGCTGCCGCCACCGATCGCAACCCGCCGCGGCTCCAGGCCCGCGCTCCGCAGGCCCGCTTCGGCCAGGGCCAGCGCCGCCGAGTCCGGCGGCAGCTTGTAGCCGCGGAACAACTCTTCGATCCGCACGTCGACATCGCAACCGTGCTCGGTAGCGCCCCAGGCGCAGGCGTCGGAGATCAAGGTCGCGACCTCGGCGGCGCGGTTGGCATCGAGGCTGCGGGCCTCGGCGTGGATGAAGCAGTGGCCGGGGACCACGTTGCCCGAGGTGCCGCCGGAGATCAGGCCGACGTTGGCGGTCGTCTCGGGGTCGAGCCGTCCCAACTCCATACGCGAGATCGCGGCCGCGGCGGCAGCGATCGCGCTGCTGCCGTCCTCGGGCCGGATCCCGGCGTGGGCCTCGACCCCGACGAAGTCGGCAAGGATCTTCTGCTGGGTCGGGGTGGTGACGATCACCTCGCCGACCGGGCCAGCGTGATCAAGGACAAAACCGCTCTTCGAGCGCAGGAGCGAGGTGTCGAAGGCTTTCGCCCCACGCAGCCCCTGCTCCTCGGCCACAGTCAGCACCAGCTCGATCCCGATCGGCGGCGGCTCGTCAGTGTGGCGGGCGACCAGCTCCATGAAGACCGCGACCGCCGCCTTGTTGTCGGCGCCGAGGATGGTGTCGCCGGCGCTGCGGAAGACCCCGTCGTTCAGCACCACCTCGACCTGGCCCTTGTGGGGGACGGTGTCGAGGTGGGCGCAGAACATCACCCACTCATCGCTCTTGCCCGGCAGCCGCGCGATCAGATTGCCCGCGCCCGCTTCGGCTGGCCCAGCGGCGTCGTCCTCGCTGACCTCGAGCCCGAGCGCGCGCAGCTCAGCGGCGGCCGTGTCGGCCACCTCGCGCTCCTCGCCGGTCGGGCTGCGAATCTCGCAGAGCCGAACGAACGTCTCGTGCAACCTCTCCACGCTGGACAGGCTAAAGAGGGAACCGCAGGCGGGCGGTCAGCTCGACTGGCGAACGCCGACTTCGCTGCCCTCGGCACCTTCCGAGGACTCGATCTCGCCACCGTCGACCGGCCGCTCTCCCGCATGGCGGGCGGCGGCGCCAACAAACTCGCGGAAGAGCGGCTCGGGACGGTTGGGGCGGGAATTGAACTCGGGGTGGAACTGGGAGGCGACGAAGAATGGGTGATCGGGCAGCTCGACCATCTCGACCAGGCGCTCGTCGGGAGAGGTGCCGCCACAGACCAAGCCCTCGTCCTCGAGCCGGCGGCGCAGCTGGTTGTTGACCTCGTAACGGTGGCGGTGGCGCTTGTAGATCACGGCCTCGCCATAGATCTCGCGCGCCTTCGTGCCCTCGTGCAGTTTCACCGGGTCGGCGCCGAGGCGCATCGTCCCGCCCATCTCGGAGACCTCCTTCTGCTCGGGCAGCAGGTCGACCACCGGGTACGGGGTCTCGGGGTCGAACTCGGCCGAGTTGGCGCCGTCCATGCCGACCACGGTGCGGGCGAACTCAACCACCGCGATCTGCATCCCGAGGCAGATCCCGAGATAGGGAATCGAGCGTTCGCGGGCGATCCGCGCGGCTTGGATCTTGCCCTCGATTCCGCGCTCGCCAAAGCCGCCAGGGATGAGGATGCCGTCGGCGCCCTCGAGCTGCTCGGGATCGAGGTTCTCGGAGTCGACCAGGTCGACCTCGACCTCGACGCCGTGGTGGAAGCCACCGTGCTCGCAGGCCTCGATCACCGACTTGTAGGCGTCGGCGAGTTGGATGTACTTGCCGACGACGGCGATCCGCACCTTGCCCTCGGCGGAGTCGGCGCGGCGCACCATCGCGTCCCACTCGGTCAGGTCGGGCGCGGGCGCCTCCATGCTGAAGTGGTCGAGCACCAGGTCGTCGACGCCTTCGGCGCGGAAGACGAGCGGCACCTTGTAGATGTTGTCGACGTCGTGGGCGGAGATCACGGCGTCGACGGGAAGGCTGGCGAAGAGGGCGATCTTGCTGCGGATCTCACGGTCGAGGCGGCCTTCGGAGCGGCAGACCAGCGCGTGCGGCTGGATCCCGATCCGGCGCAGCTCGTTGACCGAGTGCTGGGTCGGCTTCGTCTTCAGTTCGCCGGCGTGGCCGACATAGGGCACCAGGGTCAGGTGCATGAACATCGAGCGCTTGGGGCCGAGGTCGGTGTAGAGCTGGCGGATCGACTCGAGGAACGGCAGCGACTCGATGTCGCCGACGGTGCCGCCGATCTCGGTGATCACGAAGTCGACGGCCTGGGACTCGGCGACGATCAGGATCCGGTTCTTGATCTCGTCGGTGATGTGCGGGATCACCTGCACGGTGGCGCCGAGGTAATCGCCACGGCGCTCGCGTTTGATCACCGAGTTGTAGACCGAGCCGGCGGTGACGTTGGAGGCCCGCGAAGTGTTTTCGTCGGTGAAGCGCTCGTAGTGGCCGAGGTCGAGATCGGTCTCGGCCCCGTCCTCCGTCACGAACACCTCGCCGTGCTGGAACGGGCTCATCGTCCCCGGGTCGACGTTGATGTAGGGATCGAACTTCTGCAGCTGGACCCGGTAGCCGCGAGAGACGAGGAGGCGGCCGATCGAAGCGGCGGCGATCCCCTTTCCGAGAGCCGAGACCACTCCGCCGGTGACGAAGATGAAGCGCGTGTCTCCTTGTTTTGCCCGACTCATTCTCTGCCGAGCGAGTCTAGCCATCGCAGTGGCGGAACCCTGTCGATGGTCGCCGAGATCGAGCGAAGTTCCCCGTAAATGGTGAGTAAAGCGACAATCGCGAGGGCGACCAGCCGGCCGTTGCCGCCCAAAGTCGTCAGCAGCCAGACGCCGGCGACCGCCCCGACCAGGTTGGAGCCGGTGTCGCCCAGCATCGCCCGCTCGCGCAGGGTGAACCAAGCGCCGACCAGGACCGGCCCGGCGAAGATCCCCAGCAGTTCGACCGGACCCAGCGTCCAGGCCCCGAGGCAGAGGCCGGCACCGAGCAGCGCCAGTCCCTTCTCCGCCCGCCCCGGCCGCAGGTCGAGCAGGTTGCCCAGGTTAGTAGTGAGGATCAGCAGCAGCACGTCGGCGGCGTAGCGCCAGGATTCGAGCCCGCGCCCGGAGACGACGTAGGCGGCGAGGGCGAGGGCGCCGATCGCCTTGATCGCCCCGGTCGAGAGCCGCCCCTCGCGCAGCGCCCGGGCATGGCCGCTCCAGCCGCGCGGCGTGTCAGCCGCCTCGCCCTGGCCGAGCGAGTCGTCGAGGAAGCCGAGGAAGGCGACGCCGAGCAGATAAGGGATCCAGCGCCGCAGCTCCGGCTCGAGCAGGTCGAGGTCGACCCGGTCGTTGAGGATCGCCAGCGGCGCCAGCGCGACCAGCGCCGTCGTCGCCAGCACCGCCCCGAGCGGGAAGGCGAGCCGGGCGCCGCGGTAGTTCTCGCGCACCAGCCCGGCATCGAGCAGGCCGCGGATCCCGGCCGGGACGATCGCCAGCGCCAGCGCGATCGAGAGCGGAAAGCCGACCCAGTACACGGCGTCAGCGCCCGGCGGGCGCCAGCAGGTCCGGCAGCAGGCGGTCGGCGCTGCCCTTGACCCCGAAGCTGCCCTCGGCGCCGGCCAGGGCGAAGACCGTCGCCACCTGCCCGGCAACCATGTCGATGTCATCGACGCTGGAGAGGTCGTTGCCCTGGAAGAAGCCGATAGACGACGGTTCGGTGGTCGTCGTCTCGACCCCCACCGTCGGCGTCCGCGTCGCCGTGATCCCGCTCAGCAGCCCCGACTCCAGCCGCCCCGCGGTCGCCCGCTGCACCGGCCCCATGTCTTCGGGCTGGCTGCGGACGACGATCACCCCGTCGAGGTTGCGGAAGTTGCCGCTCGCCCGCGAGAAGAGCTGGCTGCGGACGCGGTTGAGCAGGTCGCCGCCTTTGACCAGCTGCCGCCCGGTCCCGACCCCGAAGGCGGTCTGGGTGTCGGTGTTGCGGGCGAGGTCGGCGAGCCGGGTCGCCGAGAGGTCGCCCGCCAGCGAGTGCAGGTCGACCGGCTCGCGCACGACCCCGACCGCGACCAGCCGCCCCCCGGTCGGCCCCAGCGTCGCCTCGATCGCCGAGGAGAGATCGCCGGGCAGGCCGCCGAGGGCGACGATCCCGATCCGCTTGCCGGCCAGCTGGTTGCGGGCCAGGACCGGGAAGACGCGGTCGGCGAATTCGTTGGAGCGGCCGAGTTCGCCGCCGAGCTGGTCGGCGCGGTCGCGGGCGTCCTGAAGGTTGCCGGTGAGGCTGTTCTCGAGGTCCTTGCGGGTGCTGTCGACGACCTTGCCGCCGAACTCGGCCCCGACCAGGATCCCGACCGCCAGGGCCAAGAAGACGGCGATCAGAGATGTGGCGTGGTAGCGAGCGCTGTAACCCATCGGCGGGGAAGCCTAAGGGGGCGCTACAGCCCGAGCCAAATCTTGACCTTCAGCCAGACCAGCTGGAAGAGGTCGTTGAGCGCCGGCGAGGTGATGATCAGGATTGCCAGCAGGATCGCGAAGACGGCGACGAAGACGGCCAGCGGGCCGAGCCCGGAGCTCGGCGTGTAGAGCCGGCTCACCCCCTTGGCGTCGACCAGCTTCTCGCCGATCCGCAGCCGGGTGAGGAAGGTCGAGGACATGCCGCCGCGCTTGCGGTCGAGGAACTCGATCAGGTTGAAGTGGGCGCCGACGCTGACGATCAGCGCCGCCCCCTTCTCGTAGACCATCAGCATCGCCACGTCCTCGCTGGTGCCGGCGGCGGGGACGGTCATGTGGTCGAGGCCCATCTCCAGCAGGCGGTCGCGCCCCGGGGCGGTGCCATCGGGGTAGGCGTGGACGATCAGCTCGGCCCCGCAACGCAGCGCCGCATCACTAGCCGAGTCCATGTCGCCGAGGATCACGTCGGGCTTCAACCCCGCCTCGATCGCCCCGTCGGCGCCGCCGTCGACGCAGACGACCAGCGGCTTGACGTCGCGGATGTAGGCGCGCAGGGCTTTGAGATCGCGGCGGTGGCGGTCGCCGCGGACGACGATCAGCGCGTGGCGGTCGCGGAAGGAGGCGCGGGTCGGCGGGAACTCGATGCTGCCGGTCAGCAGGTCGGTCTCCTGGCGGACGTGGGCCATCGTGTTCTCGACGAAGTCGGTCAGCGCCTCGTCGACCCGCTCGTGCTGCTCGGCCAGACGCTGCTCCAGCTCCTCGGCCCCGAGCAGCCGCCCGCTCAGCACCTCCTTGCCGGCGACGCTGACATCGCCGCCGCAGATGCCGACCGGGTCGCCGTCGCTGAGCCGATCGAAGAGTTCGTCGCCGGGGGCGTCGATCAGGCGGATCCCGGCCCGGGCCAACATCAGCGGCCCGGCGTTGGGGTAGCGCCCGTCGGAGGACTCCGAGGCGTTGAGGACGGCGCGGACGCCAGTCGCGATCAGCTCCTCGGCCGCGATCCGGTCGATGTTGACGTGGTCGATGACGGCGATATCGCCGGGGCGCAGGCGCTTGACCAGGTGCTTGGTCCGCCGCCCCAGGCGCGCCGTGCCGTGGATCGTCTCGTCGGCGGCCGCTCCGTTACGGCGCGTAAGAAGCGCTGGAAAACGGAGGCGACTGGCGGTTGCCACGATGTGAGATTACCCGCAGCTCGGGGACGCATCCGACATTCACCCCATCCAAGGTGGGTGAATATCGGATGCGTCGTGCGAGCGGCGCTGGGCTACGCGGCGGCGAGAAGCTCGCGCGCGTGGCGGGTGGCGGCCTCGTCGGAGCGCTCGCCGCCGAGCATGCGGCGGATCTCCTCGACCACGCCCTCGCCGTCAAGCCGCTGCACCGTCGCGATCGCCTTCGCGCCGCTGAGGTCCTTCTCCAGGCGGAAGTGGCTTGCCGCCAGCGAGGCGACCTGCGGCAGGTGGGTGATGCAGACGACCTGGCGCCCGTCACCGAGCGCCCGCAGCCGCTCGCCGACGACGCGGGCGGTGTTGCCGCCGATGCCGGCGTCGATCTCGTCGAAGACCAGCGTGCCCGCGCCTGCGCCCTCGCCGAGCCCGCTCAGCGCCAGCATCACCCGCGAGAGCTCGCCGCCCGAAGCGGCCTCGCGCAGCGGCGCCGGCTCGATCCCAGGGTTGGGAGCGACCCGCAGCTCGACCGACTCGCGGCCGCCGGCGCCGAAGCCGTCGGGGTGCGGGGCCAGCACGACCTCCAGGGTTGCACCCGGCATCGCCAGCCCCTCCAGCTCTTTGGCGACTCTCTTTTCCAGCGGGCCGGAGGCGTCGGCGCGTCCCTTGCTCAGCTTCTTGCCCAGCTTCTGGCGCTGCGCCTCGGCCGCCGCCAGCGCCGCCTCGGCCTCTGCCCCGCGCTCCTCGGCGTTCTGCAGGCGGTCGATCTCGCCGCGGCAGCGCTCGGCATGGGCGAGGACCGACTCGACGCTGCCGCCGTGCTTGCGCTTGAGCTTGTCGAGCGCTTCCAGCCGCTCTTCGACCGCGGCGAGGCGAGCGGGGTCGGCCTCGATCCCCTCGACGTAGTCGCGCAGCTCGGCCGAGACGTCGGCAAGCTCGACCGTGAGGGCGGCGACCCGGGCGGAGACCGCATCGAGCCCGGTGTCAACCCCGGCGACGCCCTGCAGCAGCGCTTCGGCCTGGGCGAGGGCAAGCGACGCCCCTCCCCCATCCTCGTCGTCGCCGGCGATCCCGCCGTGGGCGCCCGAGGCGGCTTCGCGCAGGCCCTCGGCGTGGCGCAGGCGCTCGCGCTCGCCGGCCAGCTCGGCCTCCTCGGCGGGGTCGGGCGCGACCTCCTCGATCTCGGAGAGCTCGTAGCGGAAGAGGTCGAGGTCGCGCTCACGCGAGCCGTCGCGCTCACGCAGCTCGGCCAGCTCGGCGGCAAGCCGCCCGCACTCACGATGGGCGTCGCGGTAGCGGTTCCGCAGCGCAAGATGATCCGCCCCGGCGAAGCCGTCGAGCACCTCCATCTGCGCCGAGGAGATCGTCAGCTTGCGGTGCTCGTGCTGGCCGAAGAATGCGAGCAGCCGCCCGCCCAGCAGTTTCAGGTCGCCAGCTGTCGCGGCTCGCCCTGCGACAAAAGCACTGGTCCGCCCACTTGCTGAAACCCGCCGCCCCAGCACGACCTCCTCAGCCCCCTCGGGCAGCCGCTCGGCGATCTCAGCCATCTCCGGCTCGGCCAACAGCCCCTCGGGCAGGTCGAAGACACCCTCGACCCAGGCCTCCTCAGCCCCCGGCCGAACGATCTGCGCTTTCGCTTTGCCGCCCATCAGCAGGTCGAGCGAATGCGCCAGCACCGTCTTGCCGGCGCCGGTCTCGCCGGTGATCGCGTTCAGCCCCTCGCCAAGCCGCAATTCAGCCCGCTCGATCAGCAGCAGGTTCTCGATTCTCAGCTCTCTAAGCATGGTCTCTGTCTAGCAACGAGGGCGGACCGACTCTCCCCCCCTTGGGGCGCTGGGCGCGCGGGGCCTGTCGTCGCGATGGGGCGCCCTCGGCGGCCCTCTCGCGCTGCTCCGGGCGAAGGGGCACAGCGCGCTCAGGGTTCAAACCTCGCCCTCCACAGCCTTCGGGCCGGCGAGTCCGCCCCATCCCGACGCCACCCACGCGAGCAGCCGACCCGGCTGAGCGGCGGAAGCGTCGAAGCGCCCGGAGGCCCAAGCCGCTCGAAGCTTCCGCGCGTCTCCGATGCCTCGATTGGCGAACTGCATCAACTTCTCGATCTGGCAGGTAGAGAAGTTGATGCAGTTCGCCGCTGTAGACGTTTCGCTCCGGGTGGCGTCGGTGCGGGGGTGGACTCCGCCGCGCGGAGTCTGCTGAGGGCAGGGCTTCTTCCCTGCGAGCGCTTCCGGCCCCTCGCCCGAAGCAGATCGCAGCGCAAGCGAGGCCACCCTGCCCCCACGACAGGACCCGCGGCCGAGCGCCTACGCCTCTGCAGCCGCTTCGCCCTGCGTCGGCTGCACGAAGTCGCTGGAGCGGACGAGGGCGAGGCCAAGGGCGGCGCCGACGAAGGAGAGGACGCCGGCGATCAAGATGATCTCGTTGAAGCCGCTGACGAAGGCCACGTTGGCGGCGTGGGTCACTTCGGGTTTCAAGGCCGGCGGGGTGACCGCGGCGGCCGCGCGCGAGCCGCCCGAGGAGACGAGTTCGCCGAGGCCGTTCGGCGCGTGCGGCAGCAGCTCGGAGAGCTTCGAATCGACCCGCGACTGGAAGATGGCGCCGAGGCCGGCGACGCCGGTGGCGATCCCGACCTGGCGGAAGGTGGTGTTGATCCCCGATCCCATCCCGGATTTCTCCACTGGCACCACGGCAATCGCCGCCTGTCCGATCCCAGGGTTGGTGATGCCGATGCCGATGCCGGCAACGAGGAAGCCGCCCAGCAACGTCGTCCAGCCCGAGTCAGCGCTGACCCCGTGCATCAGCAAGAGGCCGACGCCGACGGTGGCGAGCCCGACTCCAAGCAGGAAGCGGATCGGGATTTTGTTGGAGAGGGCGCCGGAGATCGGAGCGACGATGAAGCCGAGGACGGTCAAGGGCAGGAAGCGCAGGCCCGCCTCTAGCGGCGAGTAGTCGAGCACCCCCTGCATGTAGATGGTGAGGTAGAGGAACATCGCGAACATCCCCGCCGAGAGCCCGAAGGCGACGGCGGAGACCCCGTTGAAGGCTGGTTTTCGGAACAGCGAGAGGTCGAGCATCGGGTGCTCGCTGCGGAGCTCGATCACGATGAAGGCCGCCAGCAAGAGCGCCGCCCCGATCAGGCAGAAGAGGATCAGGCTGCTGTCCCAGCCCTCGGGATTGCCCCGGATCAAGCCGAAGATCAGCAGGAACAGGGCCAGCGAGAAAGTGACCAGCCCGGGGAAATCGATCGGCTCGGGGCGCTCGGCGAAAACGTTGGCGATTTTGCGCTCGGTGAGGATCATCGCCCCGATCCCGATCGGCACGTTGACAAAGAAGATCCACTCCCAGCCAAGGTTCTCGGTGATGACCCCGCCGACCAGCGGCCCCACCGCGACGGCGCCGCCGACGGTCGCCCCCCAGACGCCGAAGGCCGTCGCCCGGTCTTTGCCGTGGAACTCCTGGCCGATCAAGGCGAGCGAGGTGGCGAACATGCCGGCGCCGCCGACGCCCTGCAGCCCGCGGGCCAGGTTGAGCAGGGTCGGGTCGTTGGCGATGCCGCAGAGGAACGAAGCGGCGGTGAAGATCCCGAAGCCGATCGTGAAGACGCGCCGGCGGCCCAGCCGGTCGCCCAGCGAGCCGGCGGTGAGCAGGAAGGCGGCGAGGGTCAGCGAGTAGGCGTCGACGACCCACTGCAGGCTGGAGAGGCTGGCGTGGAGTTCACGCTGGATGTCGGGCAGGGCGACGTTGACGACCGTCACGTCGAGCAACAACATGAACGTCGCGATCGAGACCAGGACCAGGGTCCACCACTTGCGCTCCACTTCAACCTCCAGCTAAGTCGTTGACCAAGAGCAGGCTATAGACCCCGACTCACCGGCTGAACTGCATCAACTTTTCGATCCAGCGGGTAGAGAAGTTGATGCAGTTAGACGGCCAGATGGCCGAACTTCTCGCGGATGCGCTGGTAGAAGCTGGCGCCCGGCAGCTGGGCGAGACGGCCGAGGCCGGGGCTGAAGCGAAGTTCGGTGGCATCGCCCGGGGCGAGCTCGCCGAGCGGCTCGCCGTCGACCGCGATATCGACCGGCTCGCGCCCGGCGGCGTTGCCGACGTGGAGCACGTCGCCGGGGGCGACGACCAGGGCGCGCGCGGTCAGCGAGTGCGGCGCGATGTAGCTGACGACGTATCCCTCCACCCCCCAGGCGAGGATCGGACCCTGGTTGGCGAGGTTGTAGCCGGTCGAGCCAACCGGGGTCGCGGCGACGAGGCCGTCGCAGCGGACATGGCCAACCTCCTCGCCGGCGATCTTGTAGCTGAGCTCGGCGACGCGGTCGTGCGGGCGGCGGCTGAAGGTGACGTCGTTGAGGGCGACCCGGCCGCGGCCGTCGATCTCGACCTCCAGGCCCGGCAGATCGAGCGCTTCGGCCTCGCCGGCGAAAGCGCGGCGGATCCCCTCCTCGGCCTGATCGCGCTCGACCGCGGCGAGGAAGCCGACGGTGCCGAAGTTGACGCCGAAGACGGGGACGCCGGTGCGGGCGAAGCGGCGCAGCGCGTGCAGGATCGAGCCGTCGCCGCCGAGCACGAGGCAGAGGTCGGGGTCTCCAGGCAGCCGCTCCACCATCTCGATCCCCGCCGAGAACTCGCCGTGCTTGGCCAGCTCGCCCGGGGTGGCGACGATCCGCCAGCCGGCCTCGTGGGCGGCGGCGGTCGCGGCCGCGATCGCCGCGGTCGGCCCGGGCGGGTGCGAGTGGGTGATGAGGACGACGGTCTTGGCGGCGCTCACGGCTCGACCTCGACGATCGCGGCCTCGAGGTCGGCGACCGGCTCGCCCTCGCCGCCGCACCAGACGAAGGTCTCGCGGTTGCCCTTGGGCCCGGGCAGGCCGGAGTAGGCGAAGCCCCGGATCGGCAGGCCGAGGTCGCGGGCGGCGGTCGCCACGCTGAGGACCGCCTCGCGGCGGTCGGCGGGGTCATGGACGACGCCCCTGCCCACCCGCGCCTTCCCCAGCTCGAACTGCGGCTTGACCATCGCCAGCACTTCGCCGCCGGGCGCCAGGCAACAGCAGACGGCGGGCAGCACCTTGGCCAGGGAGATGAAGGAGACGTCGACAGTGGCGAAGTCGGGGGTGAAGGAGAGGTGGGCGGGCGTCATCTCGCGGGCGTTGAGCCGCTCGACCACCTCGATCCGCTCGTCTTCGCGCAGCTTCAGCTCAAGCTGGCCGAAGGCGACGTCGACCGCCGCCACCCGCTCGGCCCCGCGCTGCAGCATGCAGTCGCTGAAGCCGCCGGTCGAGGCGCCGACGTCGAGGCAGTAGCGGCCGGAAACGTCGATGCCGAGCGCCTCCAGCGCGTTCTCGAGCTTGATCCCGCCGCGAGAGACGTAGCGCGGGCCCTCGTCGACGATCAGCGCCGCGCCCGGCTCGACCAGCTGGCTCGGCCGCAGCGCCACCGGCCCGTCGACGCCGACGCGAACCTCGCCGGCCCGCACCGCCCCAGCCGCCGCCGAGCGCGACGGGAACAGGCCCTGCTCGGCCAAAACCGCGTCTATCCGGGCCTTCTTCACCGCAGGAACGGTACAGCGAGGCCTCCGCCCTGGCCGTTTATCCGAGCTTAAAACGGCCGTGCAACATTCTTTTAACCGGATTTGCGCTCCCCTCCGATCTAATAAATCCGGGTTCTGGGAGCTCGTGTGATCCCCCTCACACACGAATCGCACATACGTTCGTACGCTGTTCAAGGATTCGCAAGGAGATGTCGATCAAGGAGCACGACCAAAAACTTCCTGGATGAGTTCCGCGTCGCAATATGGCCCCCATCGCTTCCCACGATAGGCGCCCGCGACATCAACGAGCTCACCTACCTCCCACCGATCCACATATATAGAGATACATATCTCTCCTCCCTGTAGTAACCCCAGAAGCGCCCCTCCTCCCCGGAGGGGCGTTTTCTGTTGTGGCGCCGTCAACTTAGAGTTCCGGCGATGACTCGATCCGAGGCTCTGCCTTCATCTGGAGCGCTGGAGGAAGTCCGGCGCCTGGCGGGCGCCTCAGCCGTGGTCCGGGGCGCCGCGCGCCTCGAAGGCGGCCAGCATGCGGACACCTGGCGAGTTGATACCGATAATCCCGCGACCAGCGTTGTCGTCCGCCAGTTTCCGGTGGGCGACCCGGCCCCTTTGCGTGAGCAGCGTGTATTGCGAGCCCTCGACGGACTTGGCGGTTTGGCCCCGGTGCTGCTCGGCGGCGACCTGAAGGGCCGATGGTCGAAGCACCCGACCTCTTTGATCAGCTGGCTTGACGGTCAGCCGGACATCGCTCCGACCGGCCCCAGGGGGTGGGCGCGCCAGTTAGGTCGCGCGCTCGCCGCGGTGCACACGGTTCCGACCACGCGGCTGGGAGAGCTGCCGAGCGTGTTCGACCATAGCGGAGGCTCTCAGGAGATATTGGGTGGCCCGCTGGCGGCGGAGGTCCGTTCTCGCTGGCCACAGGTTGTTAGGTCGCCGGAGGTGCTCACCCACTGCGATTACTGGTCGGGCAACGTCGTCTGGCGGGACGGAAGGCTCACGGGCATCGTCGACTGGTCGGACGGGGCACGCGGGCCACGTGGCTTCGACTTGGGCTGGTGCCGGCTGGATCTCGTCCTTCTGTTCGACGAGCAAATTGCCGACGACTTTCTTGCGGCCTACGAAGCAGCGACCGGCCAGGCAGTCGGCGAGATGCGCCTTTGGGACGCCTGGGCCGTCGCTCGGTCCGATGACGCGGTTGGGTCCTGGGTCCCGAACTACCTGCCGCTGGGCCGCGCCGACCTCGATGAAGATGAGCTTCGGCGACGCCATGCGCAATGGACGGCACGGCTCAGGGAGCGGACTTGAGAGGGCGCTACACTTTCTCGGCAATGATCATCTCTCGCGGACAGATTCGCCTTTCCACGCAGTCCGTAGTAGAGAAAATCGGGGCCGAGCTCGTTAGCTCGGTCGCCGCCTGAGCGCACAAGAACGCCCGCCGACCAAGAAGGACACCAAAGGGGATGCGGCGGAGGCGTTGATAGCCGCGCGAATCCCCACGAAGCATTGGCAAGAAGCCTTGCGCACCGTCGCTGCTCGGCAATACCTGCACTCGCCTGAAGGAGACGGGCGACCACCCCCAGCGCCACGGCGATAACTTTGCCCGGCAGTGGCTGACGTTCTCCCCGACACCCTCCGCCCCGGCCTGACGGTCGTCTTCTGCGGCACCGCCGCGGGCAAGGCATCGGCCCGCGCCCGCGCCTATTACGCGGGGCCGGGGAACGCGTTCTGGGAAACCCTCTACGTCGTCGGGCTGACGCCGGAACAGCTGCTGCCTGCCGAATTCGCGCGGCTGCCCGAGTTCGGGATCGGCCTCACCGACATCTGCAAGGTGCTGCAC
Source organism: uncultured Conexibacteraceae bacterium (assembly GCA_964401995.1). GTDB lineage: Bacteria > Actinomycetota > Thermoleophilia > Solirubrobacterales > 70-9 > DATCBF01. Next base: position 77,871 of record CAYOAP010000006.1, read on the forward strand.
GGTTCCGACGAGGAAGTCGGCACGGTCGAGTTCGACGTCGGGGGGCTGCAGGAACGAATCGCCGAGGTGGAACCAGCCCGGCTGGCCTTCAACGGCAAGAACGCCGCCCGCGGCGCGCTCGAACGCGACGTCAGCTACGGCGCCCAGGACGAGCAGATCGGCGGCGCCGAGGTCTGGGTGCTGCCATCAACCTCGGGCGCCGCGCGACGATCCTGGGACATCGAGCCGTGGCGCGAGCTGGCTGACGCCTGCTCTGCGTGAAGACCCCCGACCCGGATAACGAGGCGAAGGCGGCCGCCGACCTGGCGGCAGAGAGATGGGACGCGGAGTACCGGGGCGGGAGATACGAGCTCGATCCGCCGCTGGAGTTCGTCAAGGACATCCTGCGCTGCGCTGAGGCGACCGACCTCCCTCCCGGGCGCGGCCTCTACATCGGCTGCGGCAACGGCCGCAACTACCTGCCGCTGGTCGCCGGCGGCCTCGACCTGGTCGGGCTCGACGTCTCCGCCGTCGCCCTCGAGCAGCTGGCCGAGCGCGCACCCGAGCGGGCCGGCGACCTGCGGCAGGGAGACCTCTCCGCTCTCCCCCCGCAGGCAGCCTTCTCGATCGTGGTCGGCATCCAGGTCTTCCAGCACGGGGTCCGGGCAGAGGCGCACGCCCACATCGCCGAAGCCGCGCGGCGCCTGCTTCCCGGCGGACTCTTCTGCCTTCGCGTCAACGCCATCGGCACCGAGATCCAGCATCGCCACCGCGTCCTCGAGCGCGACGCGGACGGCGGCTTCACAGTCGAGTACCTGGAGGGGCCGAAGGCCGGGCTCCCGATCCACTTCTTCGCCGAGGCCGAGCTGGCGCGGCTGCTCGGATCGCTGGCCCCGGTTCTCAAGCTTCGCCTCAGCGCGACCGAGCGGACCCCTCCCGGCGCCGGCAGCTGGCTCCAGTGGGAGGGAATCTGGCGGCGAATGGGTCGGCCGCAGCTGAATCTGCGGCCGACCCCCGCCCCTGCCGCCTAAGCGGGCTTGTGGACCGAAACCATCGGAATAACCGGCTCGACTTTCACGAATGTCACTTGCATCACCCCCTTGATGGAGAAATGGTCGGACCATCAACTTTGACCAGTCGATTAGTCGAGCCAGTTCCATCAATCGAGGCGAGCGAAAGAAAAAGACCTCTAAAACGCTCAGTAACATCAATTGAATCGATTAGTGTCTCTCAATCAATCGACTCAAGGGGCGTCTCTTGACAACGAAAACAAAATCGGACAAGGGGATCGACCAGCAGCTGGTCCATCTCGTCTCTCATCCTGTGCGCGTAAAGGCGCTTGTCGTTCTCGTTGAAAGAACGGCGAGTCCGAAGGAAATCTCAATCGAGCTTCGAGAGAAGCTGAGCACGGTCAGCCACCACATCCGCGAGCTGCTGAAGATGGACCTGATCGAGCTGGTCAAAGAGGAGCGGCGCCGCGGCGCGGTCGAGCACTACTACCGGGCGGTGATGCGACCGATCTGGAGCGATGAGGAGTGGAGCGAGCTCAGCCTCGAGGAACGCCAGCGCTTCTCGGCCTGGACCATGCAGCTGATCCTGGCCGACGCGGCCGAGGCCCTCGACGCCGGCACCTTCAACGCCCGCGGCGACACCCACACCAGCCGGACGCCTCTATACGTGGACGAGCAAGGCTGGCGGGAACTTGGCCAGATTCAGAACGAGGCGCTGGAGGCGATCCTGCAGGTTCAGGCGGCCAGCGCCGAACGGATGGTCAACGAGAACGGCGAGGGAATCCGCGCTTCCGCCTCGATGCTCTGCATCGAGATGCCGGACCCCAATAGTTAATTAATTGGGGCCGACCCGAACCCTTGGGCCGGCCCCAATCCCTGCCTAGCCGTGCTTCATGATCGAAAGCATCGGGACCACCTGAGACTGCTTGCTGATCTTCACGTCGAATCACCCCCCTCCCGACCTTCCCCCTTGCCCGTGTGCCCCACGGACCGCTTTGACAGGTCAATGATTGAGACCTTTAAAGCAATCAAAGATGTTTCTTTGGTGGACGAGGATCACGCAAAAACCCTGCATACGTTCAGCGAAACTCGCTTAAACGGATTAAGATGAGCGCTTAAGCATCGGCGCGCTCCCGTCCAACGTCGTCGATCCCACCCCGATACACGACGCCTGGAGGCTGCTCTATGACACCGAAAGAAACCACTTCGCCGACCCCGCAGAAGAAGCCGCCGAAGACCAAGACCGGCTCCCCCGCCCTCGTCGACCGACAACTGATCCGGGCGCTGGGCCACCCCCTGCGCACCCACATCCTCTCGATCCTGAACGAGAAGACCGCCAGCCCCAGCGAGCTTTCCGAGGAACTGGGCCAGGGCCTGAGCCAGGTCTCCTACCACGTCGGCGTGCTGGTCGAGTGCGAGTTCATCGAACTGGTCGACACCCAGCCCCGGCGCGGCGCGGTCGAGCACTTCTACCGGGCGATCCGCCGCTCGCTGGTTCCCTCAGACGCCTGGGGAAAACTGCCGCCCTCGACTCAGTACGGCATCACCGGCGGCATCCTGCAGGAGATCTTCGACGACTCCGGCCAGGCGCTGGAGGCGGGCAACTTCGGCCGCCGCAGCGACAGCCACGCAAGCTGGACCCCGCTGGTCCTCGACGAGCAGGGCTGGACCGGCCTCTCCTCGCTCTTGGCCGAGATGCTGGAGCGGATCTTCGACTTGCAGGCAGAGTCGAGCGCCCGTCTGGTCGAGAAAGACGAGGCTGACAAGGACGAGGTTGCCGCCACCGTCGCCCTGATCGGCTTCGAGTCGACCCGCAGCCCCGAAGAAGCCAAGAAAGCGCACGTCACCAAACGCTAGCCCGCGAGCCGGCCTCGGCCCCTCCCTAGACTTGGTCGCGATGTCCGATTACGCGATCAAGAACCTGATGGAGATCGACGACTCCTTTGACGGGGACGAGGTCGAGGCTCGGTTCGCCCGCAAGCACCTCGACTCCGAGCATCTCGGAGTCAGCTACTTCCGCTATGCGCCGGGCTTCAAGCCGGAAGGCGGCCACCGACACGAGGTGCAGGAGGAGGCCTACATCGTCGTCGGTGGATCCGGACGGGTCAGGCTTGACGACGAGGTATTCGAGCTGCGGCGCTGGGACATCGTCCGCGTCGCGCCCAGCGTCGTCCGCGGCTTCGAAGCGGGGCCCGAGGGAATCGAGCTGATCGCCGTCGGCAGCGACAAGCCCGAGGGCGGCGACGGCGTTCGTGTGCCCGATCCCTGGCCCGCCCAGAAGTAGCGCCTAGCTCACCCCGGTCCCGGTGGTGGGACTGTTTTTGTTCTGGATGTTGGTGATCAGGTCGTGCAACGGCTTGGTCCCGGCCCCGATCGTCAGCCCGGTGGCGATCGCGTCGACGGTGTGAGAGGCGGCGGTCATGCCCACTGCCGCCAGGAAGTAAAGGCCGCAGCCACAGCTGACGGCCACTCCGGCAAGCGTCGCGAACCCCATCACCAGCGTCGCCCGATCGGCCTTGGTGTGCGCGGCTTTGACCGCTTCGTCCTCGCCCGGAGGCGTCCAGAACGGCAGCAGCGGCGCAATCACCTCGAGCAGGCGCTCGATGATCTGAGCGGCGACGTAGAAACCGGCGAAGAGGGCAAAGTCGGCTGTCTTGTCGCTGGAGGGAACGAAGGCGCGGCTGGTCAGCCCGAGGACGTTGAGGACGACGGAGAGGATCACCGAGAGCAGCAGCAGCCCGATCAGCCAGCCCTTGGCCGTGCTGGTCGGGTCCGGCAGGCTGGTATCGGCGTTTCCTCCCGCTCCTCCCGCTCCGCCTCCCGCGGCCGGACTAGCCACTTTCGGCGGCAGCGCGGTGATTTTTCCTGCTATTGCCATGCCTCACTCCTTTTCTCAGGTCTGGACGAGGGCGCGATTTTAATCAGATATTTCTATTTATAGAGGGCGGCTGTCTTTTGCGAGCTGTTACGATATATCGCGTTAAGTCACGATAGAAAGGTTTTTTGATGCACAACAGACACACTTCACGACATGGCAGGCCAAATCCGCGCGAGGAGTTTGCCCGCCACCACCCCGGCCGCGGCAGGGGACGGGGACGCGGTGGGCCACGGGCCCGGCGCGGCGATGTCCGCGCCGCGGTGCTGGCCCTGCTGGCCGAGCGGCCGATGCACGGCTACGAGATGATCAAAGAGGTCGAGGAGCGCACCAGCGGGGCCTGGACCCCGAGCGCCGGCTCGATCTACCCGACGCTGCAGATGCTGGAGGAGGCCGACCTGATCCGCGGCGAGGAGTCAGACGGCAAGCGCCGCTTCTCCCTGACCGAGGCGGGCGTCGCCGAGCAGCAGGCCAGCGCCGGCGAGGAGACGCCCTGGGATGCGGTGCGTGCCGGCGCCGACCCGGAGTCGATCCGGCTGCGCGACGCGGTGGTAAAGCTCAACCACACTTTCGGCCAGGTCTTCCACGCCGGCGACGACGATCAGCAGCGCCGCGTGCGCGAGCTGCTCGACGAGACCCGGCGCAAGGTCTACTCGATCCTCTCCGAGGAGGGTTGAGCGCGACGACCCGCGGGCTCTCGCCCGGCGGATCTACGCATATACAGAGGTACACATCCCTCCTCCCTATGGCGACCCCAGAAGCCCTAAAGCTTCATGCCTCACCGGAGAGACCTGCGCAGGCTAAACGATTGCGCGGTTTGGATCAATCCCAAAAATGACTAGGCGGCGAGAACCGCCGATTCAGCCGAGAACCGGGTCCCCTGAGCGCAGGCTGGCGAGCACCCGGTCGGCCACGGACTGGCCGGTCAGGCCCGCCTCCTCGCGCAGCAGGGCGGGCTTGCCGTGGGTGACGTAGCGGTCGGGCAGGCCGACCCGCATCACCGTCGCCCGCTCGCCCTGGCGGTCGGCGAAGGCGTCCTCGAGGTACTCGAGCGCACCGGAGCCGAAGCCGCCGGCCAGCACGTTCTCCTCAATCGTCACGACCAGGTCGTGGCCGAGCGCGAGGCGCTCCAGCAGGTCGCCGTCGAGCGGCTTGGCGAAGCGGGCGTCGGCGACCGTCGCCTTGAGGCCGTGCGCGGCGAGGATCTCGGCTGCCTCCTGGGCGACCGCGACTCCGTAGCCGTAGCCGAGCAGCGCCACCCGCTCGCCATTGGCCAGGACCTCGCCGGTCCCGATCGGGATCTCCTGCGGCTCGGCCGGGATCGCGGCCCCCTCGGCGGCGCCGCGCGGATAGCGCAGGGCGGCGGGGCCATCGTGGGCGATCGCGGTGTGGAGCATGTGGACCAGCATCGCCTCGTCGCGCGGGGCCATGACGACGACGTTGGGGATCGGGCGGAAGTAAGAGATGTCGAAGGCCCCGTGGTGGGTCGGCCCGTCGTCGCCGACGAGGCCGGCACGGTCCATCGCGAAGGTGACGTCGAGGCCCTGCAGGCAGACGTCATGGACGATCTGGTCGAAAGCGCGCTGGAGGAAGGTCGAGTAGATCGCGCAGACCGGCTTCGCCCCCTGCAGGGCCAGCCCCGAGGCGAGCAGGACCGCGTTCTGCTCGGCGATGCCGACGTCGTAGTACTGCTCCGGCGCCTCGTCGGCAAGCTTTTGCAGGCCGGTCCCCCCCGCCATCGCCGCCGTGATCCCGATCACCCGCTTGTCGCGGCCGGCCTCGGCGACCATCGCGTCGGCGAAGACCTGGGTGTACTGCGGCGGTGCGCTGGCCGGCTCTGGCTTCTCCAGCCGCTCGATCCCCTCCGGCGAATCCGTTTCCGTGACCGGCACCGGCTTCGAGGCCGGGGCGCCGTTGACGATCGAGTTGGGCTTGGCCGCGTGCCATTTCTCCATCGACTCGAGGCCGCCCTCTTCGGCCGGGGTGAAGCCCTTGCCCTTGACCGTGTGGATGTGGACGACCACCGGCCGCTCGGCGGCAAAGGCCTCGCGGAAGGCGTCGCGCAGCGCGTGCACGTCGTGGCCGTCGATAACGCCCATGTAGGCGAGGTCGAGCTCCTCGAAGAAGAGGCCGGGCGCCCAGTAGGCCTTGATCGCGCTCTTGATCTCCGGGCCGAGCCGCTCGATCCGCTTGCCGAGGCCGAGCGGCAGCTTGGTCAGCCGGTCCTCGACCCCCTCGCGGGCGTGGAAGAGGCGGCGGTTGAGGCGGATCCGGTTGAAGTAGCGCGAGAGCGCGCCGACATTGGGTGAGATCGACATCCCGTTGTCGTTGAGGACGATCACGATCGGCGTCTGCAAGCCCCCCGCCGCGTGCAGCGCCTCGTAGGCGACGCCGCCGGTGAGGGCGCCGTCGCCGATCACGGCGGCGACCTTGCCGTCCTCGCCAATCCCCTTGCGCATCGCCTCCTTCAGCCCGACCGCGTAGCCGATCGAGGTCGAGGCGTGGCCGGCGCCCATGATGTCGTGCTCGGACTCCTCGATCGAGCAGAACGGGGCCAGCCCCTCGTACTGGCGGATCGTCGGCAGCCCGTCGCGGCGGCCGGTGAGGATCTTGTGCGGGTAGGCCTGGTGGCCGACGTCCCAGAGGATCTTGTCGCGGGGCGAGTCGAGCAGGCTGTGGAGGGCGACGGCGAGCTCGCAGGTGCCGAGGTTGGCGCCAAAGTGGCCGCCGATCGCGCCGATCGTGTCGATGATGTAGGTGCGCATCTCCTGCGCGACCTGCTGCAGCTGCTCGTCGTCGAGCTCGTGCAGGTCGGCCGGGGCGTCGATCTGCCCCAGCAGCGGCTGCGCTTCTTCGCCTTGCCCGTTGTCCTCGTGCTTGTCGCTCATTCGTTCCTCATGAAGATGTAATCGGCCACCCGGCGCAGATCGTCGGTCTCGGCGCCGGCGCCGGCCAGCGCCGCGGTCGCCTTGGCGTGGGACTCGGCGGCAAGCTCGCGGGCCCGGTCGAGTCCGAAGAGGCTGACGTAGGTGAGTTTTCCATGTCGCTCGTCGCTTCCATGGGGCTTGCCGAGCTGCTCGTCGCTCTCGGTCACGTCGAGGATGTCGTCGACGATCTGAAAGAGCACGCCGAGCTCGTCGGCAAATTGACGGTAAGGCATTGTCTCAGGTTCTCCGAGTCCCTCAAGGGTCAATACGACGCCGACGCTGGCGGCGATCAACCGCCCGGTCTTCAGCACGTGCAGCGCCCGCAGGCCCTCGGCGTCGCTCTCGCGCCCGCCCACATCGACGTACTGGCCGCCGACCATGCCGTCAACGCCGGTCGCGGCGCAGAGCTCACGCAGGGCGGCGAGGACGCGGGCGGGGTCGCCGGGCTGCTCGCAGAAGAGGCGCACCGCCTCGGCGAAGAGCCCGTCGCCGGCCAGGATCGCCACGTCCTCGCCGTACTTGACGTGGGAGGTGGGCAGGCCGCGGCGCAGGACGTCGTCGTCCATCGCCGGCAGGTCGTCGTGGATCAACGAGTAGGTGTGGATCAGCTCCAGGGCGCAGGCAACCGGCAGCAGCGGCTCGGGATCGGCGCCGAGCGCCCGCGCTGTTGCCAGGGCGAGCACCGGGCGGACCCGCTTGCCGCCGGCCAGCAACGAGTAGCGCATCGCCTCCTCCAGCCCGTCGGTGGGGGGCGCCGCGGAGAAGCGAAGCCGCTCCAGGGCGGAGTCGACCAAGGCACGCAGATCCTCGGGGTAGTTCAACAGCGGAAGACGCCGCTCACTCGGCTGCGCTCTCGGCTTCGCGCATCAGGCGGTTGGTCTCCTCGACCGCCTCGGCGGCCAGCTCGGCGGCCTCGCGGGCGAGCTCGGCGGCGCGGGGGTCGTCGGCCTCCCCCGCCTCCAGCTCGGCCGTGATCTGGCCCAGCCGTTCGACGATCTCGTGCAGGCGGGTGTTCATTTGGCCGGCTCGCGTTCGCGCGCCGCCGCGCCCAGCACCCCGTTGATGAAGCCGGGGGCGTCGGCGCCGCAGTAAGCCTTGGCGATCTCGACCGCCTCGTCGATCGCGACCTCAGTCGGCACGTCGTCGCTGTGGTCCATCTCGTAGAGGGCGACCCGCATCACGTTGAGGTCGAGCGGCGCGATCCGGTCCAGCTCCCAGCCCTTGGCGAGGCGGCCAATCGTCGCGTCGAGCTCGCTGCGGTGCGCCTCGACCCCCTCGGCGATCTTGCGCGTGAGCGAGCGCGAGTCGGCGATCAGCTCGCCGAGCGGCCGCCCGGTGACGTCGCGCTGGTAGCAGGCGAAGACGGCGTCGCGGCGTTGGTCGGATCTACGCATGCAGACCTATTCTCGCGCTTACCTCAGTTGGAGGCGCGAGAAACGTATTCGCCGGTGCGGGTGTCGACCCGGATGACCTCGCCCTCTTCGATGAAGAGCGGCACCTGGACTTCCACCCCGGACTCCAGCGTCGCCGGCTTGCTGCCGCCGCCGGAGGCCGTGTCGCCCTTGACGCCGGGCTCGGTCTTGACGATTTTCATGTCGAGCGCGCTCGCGACCTGGACCTCGGTCGGGCTTTCGTCGACGAAGAGGACATCGACATCGGCGTTGGGCAGCACCCACTTCATCGAGTCGCCGAGTGAGTCGCGCGGGATTTCGATCTGGTCGTAGTCGCGGCTGTCCATGAAGACCGCCGCCTCGCCGGAGTCGTAGAGGAACTGCATCTTGCGCGACTCGGTCCGCACCGGGCGGAACTTCTCCCCCGCCCTGAAGGTTTTGTCCTGGACCGAGCCGTCGGCGATCTTGCGCAGTTTCGTCCGCACGAAGGCCCCGCCCTTGCCGGGCTTGACGTGCTGGAAGTCGATGATCCGGAAGACGTTGCCGTCGATCTCGATGTGCGAGCCGTTCTTAAACTGGTTGGTGGAAATCACTGCCTGAACCCTAGAGGGCGGGCCGCAGCCATGCCACATAGCTCGGGTTCTAGGTTGGCGCAGCTCATAGACTGCCCTGCGGGACGCCTTGAACGGGAGACTGCTGACACTCGCCTTGATCGTACTCGCGACATTTCCTGTCGCGGCGTTGGCTGACGCAAGCGAAGACCCTGTGATGCAGGAATACGTCGGCAAGATCGAGCCGATCTGCAAGGCCAACACCGAAGCCAGCCACCACATCCTCTCCGGCGCCCGCCAGCGAGTGAACAGCGGCAAGCTGAAGATCGCCGGCAAGCAGTTCGCTCGCGCCGCCAGCAATTTCGCCGCCAGCACCAAACAGCTCGAAGCGGTGCCGCGGCCGGCTGCCTACGAAGTGAAACTGGGGAAGTGGTTCAGCCACCTGAAGATCGTCGAGGGCTATCTGCGCAATATCGCCAAGGCGCTGAAGGAAGAAAACAAGCTGCAGTCGACCTACGAAGTGGTGAAGCTGCGGGGCAGCGCCAACGCCGCCAACAACGTGATCTTCGACCTCGGCTTCAGCTACTGCCGGCTGACCGAATCGCGCTTCAGCTAGGCGGGTCGGCCGTTTCGGCCGCGGTGCTGGTGGTCAGGTTCGCCGCCGCGCCGCCGCTGAGCACGCGGCGGACCAGGCTCGGGGCGACGATCCGCAGCACCGCCGCGAGCGCGTAGGGGCGCGGCACGTAGCGCTCCGCCTTGCCGCCCGGGCCGGCGGCGACGATCGCCTCGGCGACGGTCTCCGGCTTGGAAACGATCCAGCGGGTCAGCGCTTTCTGGCGCAGCTCAGCGGCCGGGAAGCCCTCGGTGGCGACAAAGCCCGGCAGGACCATGCCGACATGGACGCCGTGCTCACGCTCCTCGGCGTAGAGCGAGTCGGTCCAGCCGATCAGGGCGAACTTGCTCGCCGAGTAGGCGCCGGTGCGGGCGCGGGAGACGCGCCCAGCGGTGCTGGCGACGTTGACGATCGCGCTCGGCGCCGATGCCCGCAGCAGCGGCAGCAGCGCCTCGGTGAGGCGGACGACGGCGTCGAAGTTGAGCTCCATGTGACGCTGGACGTTGGCGTAGCCGGCCTCGGCGAAGCTGCCGCGCCAGGAGGCGCCGGCGTTGTTGACGAGCAGGTTGAGCCCCTCGTGGTGCTCGGCGACGTGGGCGCGGACCGCATCGGGGGCGCCGGGGTCGGTGAGGTCGGCGGCCAGCCAGCTGGCCCGGCAGGGCAGCGAGTCGGCCAGCGCGCTCAAGAGCTCGGCCCGGCGGGCGACGAGGACCAGCTCGGTGTTGGGCTCGCGGGCGAGCCGTTTCGCCGTCGCCTCGCCGATCCCGCTCGAAGCCCCAGTCACCAAAGCCACCTTTGTCTCTGCGCTCACCGGTCCAACGCTATTGCAAGGATGCGCACGATGGAGGCATCGAGCGAATCACGAGGCGCCCGCCTGCGCGAAGACGAGCGGGTGACGCCGCTGGAGCTCTTCTTCGACCTCGTCTTCGTCCTCGCCATCACCCAGTGCACGGCGTTGATGTCACACCACCCGAGCTGGTCGGGGATGGCGCAGGGCCTGCTGGTGCTGGGGATGCTGTGGTGGGCCTGGGTCGGCTACGCCTGGCTGACCAGCGTCATCGACCCCGAGGAGGGGGCCGTGCGGCTGGTCATGTTCGCGGCGATGGCGGGGCTGCTGATCGTCTCGCTCTGCGTGCCGGAGTCCTTCGGCAACCTGGCGCTGCTCTTCGCCCTCGCTTACGGGGTCGTCCGCACCGCCCACATCGCCCTCTTCATGCTCGCCAGCCCCGACGACGACGCCCTGCGCCACTCGGTCCTCGGCCTCGCCGCCAGCACCGTGATCGCGGTCGGGCTGCTGCTCGCCGCCTCGGCGCTCGACAGCCTCGCCCAGGGGGCGCTCTGGGCGCTGGCGCTGCTGCTCGACATGGGCGGCCCCTACTTCTTCGGCTCCGAGGGCTGGAAACTCGTCCCCGGGCACTTCTCCGAGCGCCACGGCCTGATCGTGATCATCGCCCTCGGCGAGTCGATCGTCGCAATCGGAGTCGGCGCCTCGGGGGAGATGAGCGCCGGCATCGTCGTCGCCGCGGTGCTCGGGGTGGCGCTGACCGCGGCGATGTGGTGGACCTATTTCGACATCGTCGCCCTGGTCTCGGCCCGCCGCCTCGCCAACAGCGCCGAGGGGCGCGAGCGCAACGAGATGGCCCGCGACTCCTACTCCTACCTGCACCTGCCGATGGTCGCCGGGATCGTGCTTGTCGCCCTCGGCCTGAAGACGACGATCGGCCACGTCGACGCCCACCTTCACGCCGTGCCGGCCTTCGCCCTGCTGGGCGGGCTCGCGATCTACCTGCTCGGCCACGTCGCCTTCCGCTACCGCCACGTCCACACCATCAACCGCCAGCGGCTGCTGCTGGCGATCGTCCTCTTCTTCCTCGTCCCGGTCGCGATCGAGCTGCCTGCGCTGGCCACACTGGCAATCGCCAACATCCTGATCTGGGCGATGATCGCCTACGAGACCCGTATCTACGGCGACGCCCGGCACCGGGTCCGACACCAGGGCGCGGAGCCCTCAGCCGAAGCTTCCTAAAGTCTTAGCATCGACAAATATATGAATCGACATACTGCCCGCCATGACTGACACCCCAAAGCTTCTAGATCAACTACTTCGCACAGGCGCGCCCTCGGGTTACGAGGCGCCTGCTGCCGCCGTCTGGCGCGACGCCGCGTCCTTCGCCGAGCTGACCACAGACGGGCTTGGCTCCTCGATCGCCACCGTCGGCGAGAGCGCGCCGCGGCTTGCCGTCGTCGGCCACATCGACGAGATCGGCCTCGTCCTCACCCACATCGACGAGAAGGGCTTCCTCTACTTCGCCCCGATCGGCGGCTGGGACCCCCAGATCCTGGTCGGCCAGCGGGTCGAGGTGCGCGGCAAGGACGGCCTCGTCCCCGGCGTCGTCGGCCGCAAGCCGATCCACCTGCTCGAGCCCGACCAGCGCAAGAAAGTGGTCGAGCTGAAGGGCCTGCACATCGACATCGGCGCCGCCGACCGCGACGAGGCCGCCGGCCTGGTCGGCGTCGGCGACCCGGTCGTGATCGCCGCCGAGCCGGTGCGCCTGGCCGGCGACCGCCTGATCTCACGCTCGATGGACAACCGCCTCGGCGCCTACGTCGCCCTTGAGGCGCTGCGCCGCTGCGATGAGCGCAAGAGCCTGAAGGGCAGCTTCTCGGCGATCGCCGCCGTGCAGGAGGAGATCGGGCTCTTCGGCGCCCGCACCTCGGTCTTCGAGGTCCGCCCCGACCTGGCCCTGGCGGTCGACGTCACCCACGCCACCGATGCGCCGGGAGTCGACGAGAAGGAGATCGGCAGCCACCCGCTCGGCTCCGGCCCAGCGATCGGCCGCGGCTCGACGCTCTCGCCCAAGGTCCACGAGCTGCTGGTCAAGACCGCCGAGGAGGCCGGCATCGAGTACTCGGTCAGCGCCAGCGGCCGCGGCACCAGCACCGATGCCGACGTGATCCAGATCTCGCGCTCGGGCATCCCGACCGGCCTGGTCTCGATCCCCCTGCGCTACATGCACTCCCCGGTCGAGCTGGTCGACCTCGGCGATGTCGAGGCGACGATCGAGCTGATCGCGGCCTTCGCCGCCAAGCTCGACGGCGACATCGACCTCAGCCGCTGACCCGGCTAGTTGACCGAGGCGAAGTCGTCGACTGACACTGTGTCGCGCCCGCCCGCCTTAGCGGTGTAGAGGGCGGCGTCGGCGCGGGCGACGAGGTCGTCGGTGTTGAGCTTGTCCGAGCCGGAGACGGCGACGCCGATGCTGACGGTGACTCCGACGCCGACTGGACGGCGCTCGCGCACCGCCCGCCGCAGGCGCTCGGCGATCTCGACCGCGTCCTCCTCGGTGGCGCCGGGCAGGACGACGAGGATCTCCTCGCCGCCGACCCGGTAGATCGAGTCGCCGGCCCGCAGCGAGGACCGCATCGTGTAGGCGACCTCCTGCAGGACGGCGTCGCCGGTGGCGTGGCCGAGCTTGTCGTTGACGCGCTTGAAGTGATCGAGGTCGCAGAGCAGCAGGGCGTGTGAGAGGCCCTCCTCGCGGCTGCAGGGCTGGCCCTCCAGCTCGGCCAGGCGCTGCTCCAGCGCGTTGCGGTTGAAGAGGCCGGTCAGCGGGTCGAGGGTCGAGCTGCGCCGGTGGGCGCGGTCGGACTCGACCAGGGCGCCGGAGAGGATCACGGTGCTGACGATCAGCGCGGCGGCGGCGACCAGGGTCTGGCGATGGTCGGCGGCTGCGGCCGGGTCGAGGGCGACCGTGCTGGCGACGAAGAGGGTGAGGATGTAGCCGGTGCCGATCACCATCCCGCGCGGCTCGAAGCGGACGCCGAGGGTGACGGCGGGCAGCGCGAACCACATCAGGACCGGGCTGACCGGGCCACCGGTGGAGACCACCGCGGCGGCGAGCAGAAGAGGAAGGATGCCCCAGGCCGTGGCAATCCAGACAGCCGGGTGCTTGCTGGCGTGCATGAAGTGATCGGCGACGGCGAAGCCCGCGAAGCCGAGCGCCAGCGGGGCGAGCCACCACCAGCCCACTTCCGGCGCGATCGCGGTCAGGGCGCAGGCGAGGATCGCAAAGCAGGCGGTGCGGTAGCGCCGCACCCGCATCTCCATGTCGAGCAGGCGCTCGCGACGGGCTTCGTCGCGGATCGCCGCCAGCGACTCGGCTGAGTGCCCGGTGGCATCGGTCAGCGGCCGCCTGGCGCGAGGAGGAGCGGGCCGGAAAGTGTCTGCAATCGCTTCCACGACCGCCTCATCGGCCCGCTCAAACCAACGACTTAAATCTGCATCCTCGCGCTCAAATCCATCCGCGCCTTCAGGCGTCCGCGGTCACTTGCCCGCCGGACGAGGTGACTTTGAAGGCCCCATGGAGAAAACCGCCTTCTCCGCAGCCCGGCGACTGGGTGGTGAAGCCGGCACTCGGAATTTTCATCTGGAGATCTTCTCCATCGGTGTTGTAGGTGAAGCTCGCAAATACAGCTGAGTATGTGCAGGTGATCACCGAGCTTCCACCCATTTGGAGTTGGGCGATAAAAGATATTTCTTCTTCCGCCATTGCTATAAGGCCAGCGCCTCCCGACCCAAACGATTCAAACTGCACGAACCATGGTTCTTCGAAAGTGGCATTGATCGTTACATCCGCCCCGCCAACGCTCGTTTCACAGGCCCCTCCTCCTTTGCCTTTAAAACCACCACCGGTCACAATCCCGAAGGCGTTTCCGATCATCCAGACACTCAGATCAGCTTCCGGACACGAGACAGTGATTCCTCCTGCTTGGAATTCCAGGTTTGAACTCGCAGCTTGAATCGTCCCGCCTTCGGACGCCGCGCCTTCTATTTGAACCTCCTCCGCCTGCGCCAGCGCGGGCGCCGCAATGAGCGACACGGCCACAACCGCCGACAGGAGCATGGACAAACGAATCCTGCTCATAGCTCACATCCTCCCCATAGGAATTACAGATCACTCGCTATGGATATGCGGCCCAATGAAGATCCGCAAATTTCCCGCGAGCGAATTCGATAGCCAGTAAGGGCGCGCCAGACTTGCGCTGGAAAACCCTGGGTGTCCGTGCCCCGAACGCGCGCTTTCAGGCGGCGCAAAAACCCGGCGTCGAGCTATTCGATCTGCAGCGGGGGCGACTGGGCCGGCAGCCCGGTCGGCGCGGCAGCAGCGGGCTCAGCCTCGGGCTGCGCGACGCCAAAGGCCTCGGCCAGCTCGCCGGAGTCGAACATCTCCTCGACGATGTCGGCGCCGCCGAGCAGCTCGCCATTGACGTAGAGCTGGGGAAAGGTCTGCCAGTCTGAGATCTCAGCCGTGACTTCGCGCAGCGGCTGCAGGGCTGGCAGCACGTCGATCGCGCCGTACTCGACGTCCATCTGGTCGAGCACCTGCACGACCCGCATCGAGAAGCCGCAGCGCGGCATCTCCGGCGTGCCTTTCATGAAGAGCAGCACCGGGTTGGCGGCGATCAGCTCCTGGACTTTGGACTTCAGCTCTGGGTCGGCCATGGCCAAAGACTAGCTATCCGGGCAGCTCGGTCTTGACCGAGAGCGCGTGGATGGTCCCGTCGTCGAAGCGCGACTTGACCGCGGCCTTGACCAGCCGGTGCTGATCGATCCTCGAGAGGCCCTCGAACTGGGCGGCGACCACGGCGGCCCGCAGGTGGTCGCCGGCCCCGGTTTCGTCGCTGACCTCGACCGCCGCGCCGGGAAGCGCCGCCTCGATCATCGACTTCAGCTCTGCCAGGTCAGCCACGGGAGGATTCTATGAAACCAGCTGCAGCTCTTTGGGCAGGCCGCTGAGATTGCGGCAGCCCTGCTCGGTGACGATCACCAGGTCCTCGATCCGGACCCCGAACTCGCCCGGCAGGTAGATGCCGGGCTCGACCGTCACCACTTCTCCGGCCGCGAGCGTGTCCTCGGAGCGGTGGGAGACGCCGGGGCTCTCGTGCACCTCGAGGCCGACGCCGTGGCCGAGGCCGTGGCCAAAGCGCTCGCCGTGTCCCGCCTCGTCGATGATCTTGCGGGCGACGGCGTCGACCGCTTTGCCGGTCGCGCCGGCGACGACCGCGTCGAGCGCCGCCGCCTGGGCCTCGCGCACCACCTCGTAGACGGCGCGCGCCTCCTCCCCGGGCTCGCCGGTGGCAAAGGTGCGGGTGCCGTCGGAGCAGTAGCCGTCGAGCTTCGCCCCCATGTCGAAGACGACCAGCTCGCCTTCGCCGATCTCGCGCTCACTCGGCTCGGCATGCGGGCGGGCGCCGTTGCGGGCGGCGGCGACGATCGCGGGGAAGGACGGGTCGGCGCCGAGCTCGCGCATCCGCGCTTCGGCGGCGCGGGCGACCTCCCGCTCGGTGCGGCCGACTAGGCCCTGCTCGAGGCTCCAGCGCCAGATCTCGTCGCAGAGCTCGGCGGCGGCGGCGATCGCCGACATCTCCCCCGCGTCCTTGACCCGCCGCAGCTTCTCGACCGTGCCGCCGGCGGGAACCGCCTCGACCCCGTCAGCCAGCTTCTCCCCCAGGCGTTTCAACGTCCGCACCGAGACGTGATCGTCCTCGAAGCCGGCCTTCCCCGAAAGGTGCTCGGCCAGGCCGGCGAGCCAGTCGGTCGTCAGCGTGATCACCTCCCACTCGTCGACCTCGGCCTCGGCCTGCTCGGTGTAGCGGAAGTCGGTGAAGAAGAGGCGGGTGTCGGGCCCGCAGATGCAGGCGCCGTTGGTGCCGCTGAAGCCGGTCAGGTAGCCGACGTTGACGAGGTCGGTGACCAGCAGCCGGTCAAGCTCGGCCTCGGCTGCCAGGGCCGCGAGACGATCGCCGCGGCCGCGCATCAGTCGCCGGAGGCGCCGAGCTCGCGGGCGACGATGGCAAGGGCGTCGCGGTAGCCGTCTGGCCCTTTGCCGGAGATCTTGGCCAGCACCAAGCCGTCGAAGACCGAGACCCTGCGCCAGTCGTCGCGCGACTCGACATCGGAGAGGTGGACCTCGACCGCGGGCAGCCGGGCGACATCGAGCGCGTCGGCGATCGCGCGGCTGTAGTGGCTCCAGGCGCCGGCGTTGACCAGCGCCGCGTCGGCCATCTCCGGCAGCCGGTGCAGGTACTCGACGAACTCGCCCTCGGCGTTGGTCTGGAAGAAGATCGTCTCCAGCCCGACCTCGCCGGCGAAGCCGGCGATCTTCGTCTCCAGCTGGTTGAGCGAGAGGCCGCCGTAGATCGCCGGATCGCGGCGGTCGAGGATGTCGAAGTTGACCCCGTGCAGGACCGCGACGCGGTTGTGGGCAGTGCTCATCTCCTCAGCTCCTCCACGGCGGCACGGACCCTATCCGGATCGACCAGCTGGCCTTCGCGGGGCTCGCCGGGGGTGGAGAGCAGGACAAAGCCGACACCCTCGGCGGTGCGCTTCTTGTCGCGCTGCAGGGCGGCGAGCGTCTCCTCGGTGTCGACCTCGGACGCAAGCGCCACCGGCAAATCGTGGCGGGCGAGGATCGCCTCGACCTCGTCGCGCAGCTCGGGCGCGTCAGAGAGGCGCAGCGCCGCCAGCAGGCCGAGCCCGACCGCCTCGCCATGGCGGTAGAGCCGGTAGCCGCTAGCCGCCTCGATCGCGTGGCCGACGGTGTGGCCGAGGTTGAGGACGGCGCGGCGGCCCGTGTCGCGCTCGTCGGAGGCGACCAGCTCGCACTTGAAGCGGGCGCAGGCAAAGACAACGTCGTCGAGCGCCGTGGGATCGAGCGCATCGAGCGCGCGCACCCGCTCCCAGAGCTCGCCGCCGGCCAACAGGCCGGTCTTCAAGACCTCGACGAAGCCGGCAGCCAGCTCCGCAGGCGGAAGGGTCTCCAGCGCCGCCGTGTCGGTGAGGACGGCGGTCGGCAGGTGGTAGGCGCCGGCGTAGTTCTTTCCCTCGGGCAGGTCGACCCCGGTCTTGCCGCCGTAGGCCGAGTCGACCTGGGCGACGAGCGTGGTCGGCACCTGGATCACCGGCACGCCGCGCTGGTAGGTGTGGGCGCAGAAGCCGGCGAGGTCGCCAACGACGCCACCGCCGAGGGCGACGACGTGGTCCTCGCGGGTCATCTCGGCCCGGGCCAGCTCGCTCAGCACCCGCTCGGCCTCGGCCATCGTCTTCGCGCTCTCCCCCGGCTCGACCGCGACCGTGGCGGCGAGCGGGCCGACGTGGTCGGCGTAGAGCGGCCCGACCGCGGAGTCTGTGATGCAAAAGCGCCGGCTCGGCAGCGGCCAGCTCTCGCTTGCGGCGTCAAGCAGCCCGTGCCCAACGTAGACCGGGTACTCGCCGGAGGAGCTGACCGCCCAGAGCATCCGGGTTCCCTCGGGCATTGCGGCGAGGCGGCGGATCGAGGGCAGCGCCCGGCCGACCATCCTGCGGTCGCCCGATGGCACGATCGCGTCGGCAAGCCCCTCGTAGAGCGGCATCCGCTCCTCAAGCAGGCGCTCGACATCGGCGGCGCTGGTCGCCAGCGGGCGGTCGCTGTGGGCGATCCGCCGCCAGGCTTCCTTGGCGTCGACCTGGAGCCAGGCGACGATGTGGCGCTCCATCGCCTCGCGGATGCGCTCGGAGAGGACGCTGCCGCCGCCGAGCGCGATCGCGCCGCCGTCGGCCTCGTCCAGCAGCTTCCCGACCAGCTCGGCCTCGCGCGCCCGGAAGCCCTCCTCGCCGTGCTGCTCGAAGGCAGCGGCGATCGGCATCCCCAGCTCGGCCTCCATCAACGCGTCGATCTCGACCGTCTCCAGCCCCGCCGCGTGAGCCTCTTTCAGCGCCGAGGACTTGCCGGCGCCCATGAAGCCGATGAAGACCAGCGCCGGTTCGCTCACGGCGTCACCCGCGGAAGTCGATGCGCTTCTTGTATGCCTCGACGGCGCCGAGCACGTCGTCGATGTGGTCGCCGCCGAACTTCTCGCGGTAGCAGCGGGCCAGGGCCAGGCAGACCATCGCCTCGGCGACGACGGCGGCCGCGGGGACCACGGTCGAGTCGGTGCGCTCGCGCAGCGCCTGGGCCGGCTGCTTGGTCTCGGTGTCGACCGAGCGCAGCGGCTTGGTCAGGGTCGAGATCGGCTTGATCGCGGCGCGGACGCTGAGCGGCTGGCCGTTGGTCATCCCGCCCTCGAGGCCACCGGCGTGGTTGGTTTCGCGGAAGTAGCCGTCCTTCTCCGACCAGAAGATCTCGTCGTGGGCCTCGGAGCCGGGGCGGCCGGCGACGTCCCAGGCTTCGCCGATCGAGACCCCCTTGACCGACTGGATCGAGGCGACGGCGCCGGCGAGGCGGCCGTCGAGGCGGTCTTCCCAGGAGATGTGGGAGCCGAGCCCGGGGACGAGGCCAAAGGTGAGCACCTCAAAGGTTCCGCCGAGGCTCTCGTTGGCCTTGCGCAGGCGGTTGATCTCGGCCACCATCGCGGCGCTGGCCTCGGCGTCGAGGCAGCGGACCGGGTCGTCGTCGACCCCGTCGAAATCGGCCGGGCCGAGGTCAGCCTGCTCGGGGGCGACGATCGAGGCGATCTGGGTGACGTGGCTGAAGACGCTGACCCCAAGCGCGCTGAGGAAGCCGCGGGCGAGCGAGCCGGCGGCGACGCGGGCAGCGGTCTCGCGGGCGCTGGCGCGCTCGAGGATGTTGCGGATGTCGGAGTGGCCGTATTTCTGGGCGCCGACGAGGTCGGCGTGGCCGGGACGCGGCAGGTGGACCTCGTCGGGCTCGAAGCCCTCGACCGGCCACGGGTTCATCCGCTCCTCCCAGTTCTTGTAGTCGCGGTTGGCGACCAGGGCGGCGATCGGGCTGCCAAGCGTGCGCCCGTGGCGGACGCCGGAGCGGATCTCGACCGTGTCGGTCTCGATCCTCATCCGCCCGCCGCGGCCGTGGCCGAGCTGGCGGCGTGCCATGTCGCGGTCGAGCGCCTCGCGGTCGAGCTCGAGCCCGGCCGGCATCCCCTCGACGATCGCGACCAGCCCTGGCCCGTGCGACTCGCCTGCGGTTGTGAAGCGGAAGTTGGTCATCAGGTCAGGGGCGTTTCTCGATCAACTTGAACGATGTTTCTTTCTCTCCCAAGGTGCCTCCCGTGGGGATAAATCTCAGAATCACGCTCAACCCAGCGTGGCCTTTTTCGATCAAGCTCTTCTTCGTCCTGCCGACGGGCTTGACTGGAAGCTTCAGGGTCGCCACGCCCTCCGAGGAGCGCGTGACCTTCTTCACCCCTTTGCCGGAGAGGGTGAACTTGCCTGCATCGGGAACGGTGACGGGGAGAATCGCGGTCCCCTTCTTCTTGTTCCGCTTCAGCTTGCCCACCGTGAAGCTATGAGAGGGAGCGAGAGGCATCGGCGCCGCGCATGAGACCGGCAAGAACTCGTAGGCGCCGATGTCGGTCACCGGTGCCCCGCCGAGGCAGGCCGCCAGCGAGCGCGAATTGCCGGCCAGGTCGATCGAGCCGTTCAAGGGATTGTTGACCCCTGCGTCGATCGTCGGCGCGCCGACGGCCTCACGAAGATCGCCGCTGGCGGCATTGACGAATTTGGGTGAGGCGACCTGGTTGCCGTTCGTCCCCGGCGCGGTGACGGTTGCCAAGGGCGGAAGTTCTCCGCTGACGGTCGCGAAGCTCGAATTGGCGAGCTTGACTTCAACCACCGGCAGCCCGCCTCCGTTGAGTTCGACCTGGATGTCGGGATGGTGGTCGGAGTGGGCGATCACATCAGTGCCTTCGACCACGGCTTTGGAGAGGCTGCCGGTGGCGCTGACGCGAAGCGCGTTCCCACCCGAGTTGGTGGCAAGCGCCGTGACGTTGCGCAGGATCACCGTCCCATTCGTGCCCGGCGCGCCGACCTCGATAGCCGCCGACCCTTTTTCGCCATCGTCATGCGTCCAGCAGACGCTGTCGCGCATGACCGTGCCGACCGCAAGCGAGCAGGCGCTTGATGACGGACCGGTGTAAGAGACAAAGAGCCTTTCGGCAATGCCGGAGTTGAGGACCAAGCCGCCACCCGCTCCTTCAATCGTCATGTCATGAAGAGTGGGTTTGGCGATGGTGTTGACGTGGACGTTGCCCCCGGCCGTGTTGAGCACGGTTGCCGCCGCCGCGCCCGGCTGCCCGCCGATATCGATTTCTTTGGCGATGCCCAGCCCTCCGCCCGGAAGCACGTAGGTGCCTGGCGCAAGCGAGACGCTGTCTTCGTTGACCGCCTGTGACACAGCTTCCGTCAACGAGCATGGGGTCGCCTGTGCGCAGGTGACTCCGCTCCCTGTCGGGCTCGCGTAATAGGTGCCGGCGCCCGCCAGCGCAAACGGGGCAAGCGCCGCGAAGGCAGCGACGAAACTCGCCCAGATCAGCGTGAACCGCAGGGGTGTGCTCATGCCGACAAGGCTATAGGCGCGACATCAGCCACGGGCGGCGCGTCTCATCCCCCAGCTAGGGGAGGTTCTTGACCAGCTTCACTTTCTCGCTCTGAGTTGCGGCGACGCCGCCGCTGGGAACGAATGTCAGCTTCAATTTCAGCTTGGCCTTGCCGGTTCCGGTCAAGCCTTTCTTGGCTTTGCCAGACGCTTTAATGTGGAGTTTCAAGGTTCCGGCGCCTTTGCTGGAAAGCGAGACTTTCTTCACGCCTTTGCCGGAGAGGGTAAGCGTGCCGGCGCCCGGCACTTTGACCGAGAGGGTGGCCGTGCCTTTTTTCTTGTTCAGCTTCAGCTTGCCGAGCTTGAACTTGTTCGACGGAGAAGCAGGGGCCGGGCCGGCGCAGGAGGCCGAGGCGAGCTCGTAGGCACCGATGTCCGGGATCGGGGTTCCGCCGATGCAGAGTGCCTGGGAGCGTGGATTGCCAAGCAGGTCGACCGTGTCTTCGAGCGCGCTGGCGATGCCGGCGTCGACCGTCGACGAGGCGGCGGCCTCGCGGAAGTCACCCGTCGCCGGCCCGACAAAGGCTGGGAAAACGATCTGGTTGCTGCTAGCGCCGGGGGCGGTGACCGTGGCCCCTGTCCCGACCTGGCTCACCGTGCCGTAATTCGAGTGATTCAGCGCGATCGTCGCCGTGGCGGGGCCACTGACGACGAGCGCTTCCACGTCAGCGTGATTGACGGCGCGAGCGATCACGTTGCTGCCTTCAATCGACGCTTTGGTGCCGCTGTTCCCAACTTCGAGCTGCATCGCGGGGGCAGCTGGCGCCGTCGTGATCAGCGTGTCATTGCGAAGCGTTACCGGGTTGGCAGTGCCAGAGAAGAACTGCTCACGAAGGGCCGAGTTGAGGCTGGCGCCGTCGTGGGCCCAGCAGACGCTGTTGCGCAGGGTCGCTCCCGAGCCGAGAAAGCAGGCCGTGTGGTTCACGCCAGTCCCTGTGTAGGAAATGAAGATCCTGTCGGCCACCCCGGAGAAGAGGGAGAGTTCGCCACCGCCTTCGATATGCAAGTCGTGAAGGTGGGCGCTGGAAACGGAAATGCTGGTCGCAACCGTGGTCTGGAGCACCGGGGCAGGCAACCCAGGCTGGCCACCGACATCGATCGGCGCCGAGAGGAACAGCATGCTCGAAAGCGCATAGGTGCCGGGGCCGACCACAACATTTCCCAGGCTGCCATTTCCTTTACTCACCGCTTCGTTTAGCGAGCAGGGCGCCGGCTGCGTGCAGGCCGAGCCAGTGCCGGTCGGCGAGGCGTAGAAGGGGCCTGCCGCTAACGCTGACGGGACAAGCACCGCGAGGATGGCGAGACAGCTCGCCCCGATCAGGGAGAAACGCAGCGGTCTATTCATTCCTACAAGGCTAGCGGTGAAACGCTCAACCGCAAGCCGCGGCGCGCATCGCCTCGACCGGCGGCTCGCGGCCGGTCCAGATCTGCAGCGAGAGGGCGCCCTGCTGGACCAGGATCTCGATCCCGTCGACGACGGCGGCGCCGGCCGCCGTGGCTGCCTGCAGCAGCTTGGTCGGCCCGGCGTTGTAGACCAGGTCGACAATCAGCTGCCCGGGGACGAAGCCGTCGGCGGCGAGCGGCAGGCCCTGGAAGGGATCTTCGCCGCGCAGGCCGACGGCGGTTGAGTTGACGATCAGCTCATACGCGCCCGGATCGGGCTCGACGACGGGGCTGCCTCCCAGCTCAGCGCTGAGGTCGCGAGAGCGGCGCTCGGTCCGGTTCCAGATATCGACCTTCGCTCCCTCGCGGATCAGCGCCCAGACCACCGCCCGGGCGGCGCCGCCGGCGCCCAGCACCAGCGCCCGGCGGCCGGCGGGCGAGACCGCCATCGCGTTCAGCAGGCCCTGGGCGTCGGTGTTCTCGGCGCGGATCTCGCCGCCGGAGAAGATCAGCGTGTTGGCGGCCCCGATCTCGCGCGCCACCTCGGAGAGCTCGTCGGCGACCGCCAGCGCCGCCCCCTTGTGCGGGACGGTGACGTTGGCGCCGGCGAACCCGGCCGCCGCCATCGAGAGCACCCGCTCCTCGAAGCCGTCGGGTGCCACTTCGATCGCCTCGTAGCTCCAATCGTCCCCCAGCCCCAGCGCCGCCAGGGCCGCGTTCTGCATCGCCGGCGAGCGCGAGTGGGCGACCGGGTAGCCGAGGACGGCGAGCCGGCTCACTGCCCGCAGGTGGTCGGCGAGTTGCCCCCGTTGGCGGCGCGAGCCGAGTTGTAGCGTTCGACGTCGGCTTCGAATTCGGCGTTGGTCTTGGAGAAGGAGAGTTCGCCGCAGGCGCCCGGCTTGACCACGTAGTAGAGGTAGCCGACCTTGGCCGGGTGGGCGGCGGCTTCGATCGAGGCGAGCCCGGGGCTGTCGATCGGGCCCGGCGGCAAGCCCTGGTGCGTGCGCGTGTTGTACGACGAGGGGGTCGCCAGCTCCGATTCGGTCAGCGGCCGGGTGTAGTTGTGGACCGCGAAGCGGGTCGTCGCGTCGATCCCGAGCGGGATCCCCTGGTGCAGGCGGTTGTAGATGACGGCGGCGACCAGCGGCCGCTCGCTTTCGAGCTGGGCCTCACGATCGACCATCGAGGCGATCGTCAACACGTCATAGGTGGTCAGGTTCTTGGAGCGGGCGTAGCTCATGTCGACGCCCTTGATCCGGCGCTTGAAGTCCTGCAGCTGCAGCTGGACCAGGTCGGCGGCGGGCGCCCCCGGTTTCAGTTCGAAGGTGTCGGGAAAGAGGAAGCCCTCCAGGTTCTTGGCGTCCTTGCCGCCGTAGGCGGCGGGCTTGAGGTACTTGGAGCGCACCGTCTCCTTCATGTAGCTGCCGCTGAGCCCGTCTTCCTTGACCAGGGGCGCAGCCAGTTCGCGGCTGTAGCCCTCGGGGATCGTGACCGTAGTCGTCTTCTTCACCGGCGGCACCGAGAGCTTGTCAAGCGCCGCGCTGTAGCTCATGTCGTGGGCGAGGACAAAGCGGCCCGCGTAGAGGTCGGAGCGCTTGCCGGAGAGCGTGGCGCGGAGCTGGAAGAAGGTCGAGCTGGAGACGACGCCCTTGCTGTCGAGCAGGTCGCCGACCTCGCTGACGCCGGCGCCTTTGGGAATGGTGACGACGACCGTGCCAGTGCCATCGCCGTGGAAGGGCTGGAAGAGGGCGAAGAGGAACCAGAGCACGACCAGCGCGGCGACGGCGGCGACGATCCGGAGCGGATGGCGCCGCAGCGCCGCGAAGAAGCCTCGGCCTCCACCGCGGGAAGGGCCGTCTGACGACGCTTTCGGGGCCGTGAAGGCGTATTCGTCGGACTCCTCGCCAGCCGAGGCAGGGGGCTCATCCCAGAACTCCTCGTCGGGAGACAAGGGCACGGCCGGCGGTGTGGGTGGTGGCGGTGGCGGCTTGGGAGGCGCCGGATCAGGGACAGGAGGTGGCGCGGGAGCCTTGGGCTGGACCGGCGGCGACACCTCCGCCGGCTGCGCTGGCACCGGCTTCGGCGCATCGGCAACCGGCTCGTCCGCGTCTTTGCGCTTGCCCCATTTGCGGCGCGGCTTCGACTGCTTCGGCTCGGCGTCTCCCCCGCCCTCTTCGCGCTGGCGGCGACGCTCCTCGCGCTCGAGGCGGCGGCGCTCGCGCTCGGCGGCGGCAGGGTCGTCGGGATTGACAAAGGGATCCTCGGGAAGCCAGTCGTCAGCCATCTCGCTCCTCGCTGCTGGGTTTGATGCTCGCCAGATAAGCCTCGAGCAGGTGGGCCGCGGCAAGCGAGTCGGGCGCCGCCGAGGCGCCGGCGCGGCGGCTGGCATCGGCCATCCGCGTCGTCAGCCGCTCGTCGTAGGTCTCGACCGGCACATCCAAGATCGCCTCAAGTTCGGCGCAGAAGCTGCGGGTCAGCGCCGCCTGGCTGCCCTCCTCGCCGCTGAGATGCAAGGGCAGGCCGACGACGACCCGCTCGACCTCGCGCTCGGCGACCAGCTCGGCGACCGCGCGCGGCTCCGGCGGCTCGATCACCGGCACCGGCGTCGCCAGGGTGCCGCTGGGGTCGGAGATCGCGCAGCCGATCCGGGCGGTGCCGTGGTCGAGGGCGAGCACGCGCATCGCTCAGCCGATCGCTTTCTCGATCGCGCTCTGCGCCGTCGCCATCGCCTCGTCGAGCTTCTCGGCGTCCTTGCCGCCGGCTTGGGCCATGTCGTCGCGGCCGCCGCCGCCGCCGCCGACCACAGCCGCCGCCTCGCGGACGATCGCCGCGGCGGAGAGCCCGCGCTGCACAGCCCCCTTCGAGACCAAAACCACCAGCCCGACCTTGCCGCCCTCGGCGCCGCCGAGGGCAACTGCGGAGTCGCCCCCGAGCTTGGACTGGACCCGGTTGGCGAGGTCGAGCAGCTGCTTCTGATCGGCCAGCGGCGCCCGCGAGGCGACCAGCTTGACGCCGTCGACCTCCGTCGCCTCCCCGACCAGTCGCTCGGCCTCCTCGCCTAGGAGCTCCTTCGCAGCCTGCTCGGCGCCTTTGCCCGCCTCGCGCAGGCGCTCGGCGGCGCGACGCGCTCCCCCGAGCGGGTCCTGCGGCGCGCCGAGCAGCTCGCCCGCCTCGCGCAGCTGCGCCTCGCGCTCGCGGAACCAATCGATCGCGGCCGGGCCGCTGAGCGCCTCAATCCGGCGCACGTTGGCGGCGCTGGAGCCCTCTGTGGTGATCTTGAAGATGCCGACCTCAGCCGTGTTGGCGACGTGGGTGCCGCCACATAGCTCGCGTGAGACCTCGTCGACTTCGACCACCCGCACCCACTCGCCGTATTTCTCGCCGAAGAGCGCCATCGCGCCCAGCCCTTCGGCCTCGGCCCGCTCCATGTTGATCCAGCGCACCGGGCGGCTCGCCTTGACCCACTCGTTGACGCGGTCCTCGACCGCGCGCAGATCCTCCGCGCTCAGGCCCTGGCCGTGGGTGAAGTCGAAGCGCAGCTTGTCCGGGCGCACGGCCGAGCCGGCCTGACGCACGTGGGCGCCGAGCCGCTCGCGCAGAGCCGCGTGCAGGAGGTGGGTCGCAGTGTGGTTTCGCATCGTCGCGTGACGGGCCTCGTGGTCGACCTCGGCTTCGACCGCGACGCCGGGCTCGATCGCCGCGCCGGTCGGCTCGACCTCCAGCGCCTGGTCTTCGCCGACCCGGTAGACGTCGACGACCCGCGCCTCCTCCCCGGCCCAGCGCAGCACGCCGGAGTCGGCGACCTGGCCCCCGCCCTCGGCATAGAAGGGACTCTCCTCAAGCTTGACCAGGACCCGGCCGCCGTCGGGCGAGACGGCGGCGAGGCCGGTCGTCGCCCGCAGCGTCTCGTAGCCGACGAAACGGGTCGGCGGCGCGTCGGCGGTGAAGCCCTGGACGCGCTCATGGTGGTCCTCGGAGCCGTGCGCTGTGGCGGAGCCGACCCGGGCGCGGGCGCGCTGCTCCTCCATCAGCTCCTCGAAGCCGCCGTCATCGACCGAGAGCCCCTGCTCGGCAAGCAGCTCCTTGGTCAGGTCGTAGGGGAAGCCGTAGGTGTCGTGGAGCTTGAAGGCATCGGCAGCGTCGATCCAGGAGGTCTGCGACTCCTTCGCCTCGACGACGAGCCGCTCCAGCAGCTCGGTGCCGCGCTCGAGGGTGCGGCCAAAGCTCTCCTCCTCGTCGCCGACCCAGCGCTCGATCGTTGCCCGCTCGGCCGCCAACTCCGGGTAGGCCTCCCCCATGATCTCGATCGCGCGCTCGGCGAAACGCCCCAGCCAGGGGGCCTCCAGGCCCAGCGTCCGCCCCTGCTGGATCGCCCGCCGCATGATCCGCCGCAGGATGTAGCCGCGGTCCTCGTTGGAGGGGACGACGCCGTCGGCGATCAGGAAGGCGGCGCCGCGCGAGTGGTCGGCGACGATCCGCATCGCCCGGGTGGTCGCCGGATCGGCGCCGTAGGTGCTGCCCGACATCTCCTCGGCGAGGTCGATCAGCGGCCGCACCAGATCGGTGTCGAAGACAGAGGGGACGTCCTGGAGAATCGCCGCCATCCGGTCCAGCCCCATGCCGGTGTCGATGTTTTTCATCGGCAGCTCGGTCAGGCTGCCATCCTCGGCCAGGTTGTAGCTCATGAAGACGTGGTTCCAGAACTCGAGGAAGCGGTCGGTGTCGTCGCCCGGCCGCTCGTCGGCGGCGCCGAACTCCTCGCCGCGGTCGAGGTAGAGCTCCGAGCAGGGGCCGCAGGGGCCGGTCGGCCCCGCCTGCCAGAAGTTGTCCTTGCGGCCGAGGCGGACGATCCGCTCGTCCGGGACGCCGACTCCGCGCCAGATCTCGATCGCCTCCTCGTCCGGCCCCAGCCCGAGCTCCTCGTCGCCGCCGAAGACGGTGACCCAGATCCGCTCGGGGTCCATCCCAAAGCCCTCGGTCGAGAGCTCCCAGCCCCAGGGGATCGACTCCGCCTTGAAGTAGTCGCCGAAGCTCCAGTTGCCGAGCATCTCGAAGAAGGTGAGGTGGCGGGCGGTGTTGCCGACCTCCTCGATGTCGGTGGTGCGGAAGCATTTCTGAACGTCGGTGATGCGCGGGGCGGGCGGCTGCTCGCGACCGAGGAAGTAGGGCTTGAAGGGCTGCATGCCGGCGGTGGTGAGCAGCACCGAGGGGTCGTGCGAGGCGGGCACGAGCGAGGCCGAGGGGACGATCTTGTGTCCCCGCTGCTCGAAGAAGGAGAGGTAGATGCCGCGGATTTCCGACGCCTTCATAAGTGGCAGAGCCTAAGCGCTGGGAGCGGCGTCAGGCCGCGGCGGCGATCGTGCCGTGGCCGACGATCGCCTCGCCGGCGAGCAGGACCGCGGTCTGGCCCGGGGAGACGCCCGTGAACGCTTCTGCGAGCGCCACCTCGAGCGTGGCGTGGCGGCCGCTCTCGGCCGCCGGGATCGCGGCCGGGATCAGGCGCGAGTGGTAGCGCAGGCGGACCGCGTCGACGCTGGCGCCGTCGCGGTGGAGGACGGCGTTGCGGATGCGCACGGTCCGCGCCTCCAGCTCCTCGCGGCTGCCGACCGTGACCGTGTTGGCCTCGGCGTCAGTCGAGAGCACGTAGAGCGGCTGCGGGGCAGAGACGCCGATGCCGCGGCGCTGGCCGACGGTGAAGTTGTGGTGGCCGTCGTGGCGGCCGATCGTGCGCCCGGCGCGGTCGAGCAGGGCGCCGTCGCGGTCGCGCAGGCCGCCGTGGCGGCGCAGGAACTGCTCCTTGCCCTGGCCAGCGAGGAAGCAGAGGTCCTGGCTCTCGGGCTTGCGGGCGACGGTCAGATTGTGGCGGGCGGCGATCGCCCGCACTTCGGGCTTGGTCAGCTCGGTCAGCGGGAAACGCAGCCGCTTCAGCAGCTCCAGCGGCATCGCCGCCAGCATGTAGCTCTGGTCCTTGGACTCGTCGGCGGCGGCGGCCAGCAGCGGGCCGTCGCCATCGTCGACGATGCGGGCGTAGTGGCCGGTGATCAGGTGGGTGGCGCCGACCCGCTCGGCGAGGTCGACCATCGCCGCGATCCGCACCTCCCCGTTGCAGAGGATGCAGGGGTTGGGGGTGTTGCCCTCGGCGTAGCCGCTGATGAAGCGATCGACGACGCGCTGGCGGAATTCCTCCTCGAGGTCGAGGGTGAAGTGGGGCATGCCGAGCGAGTGGGCAAGCCCGCGGGCGCCGAGCACGGCCTCGGGCGAGCAACAGGCCTTGGCGCCGTCGGTCATCGGGTCGGCCCAGAGCTTGACCGTGACCCCGACCACCTCCGCCCCGCCCTCGCGCTCGAGCAGGGCGGCGACGGCGCTGTCGACCCCGCCCGACATCGCAACCGCGACCCGCTTGGCGGCGGGCTGCTCCAGCACCTCGGCCGAGGAGGCGGCGGCCGCGAGCGCCCGGTGCAGGGCATCGCCGGCGAGCTGGGCGGCGTGGCGCTTGGCCGGGGCGAGGCCGCCGAGCGCGGCATCGATCTCCTCGATCCCGACCTTGGCCGCGTCGAGAACCCGCTCGCCGCAGACAAGGTCGACCGCGGCGGCGGTGGCGGCGCGCATCGCCCCGCAGCCCTCGCTGTCGAAGCTGGCTGAGGCCACTTCGCCGCCGTCCAAGGAGAGCGAGATCCGCGAGACGTCGCCGCAGGCCGCGCCGCCGGCGGCGCCGGTGAAGGCGCCATCGGGGACGGGCCCAAGCCGCGCCTCGTCTCGCAGGTAATGCTCAAAAAGTTCCCGCTCCATCAGCTAAGGGTAGGACGCCCGGCCTCAAACCGCAGCAGCTCGCCCAAATCGGCTGCCACAGCGGCGGCTTCATCGTCCAGCTGCCGCGAGGTGATCCGGGTCACCCGCCACCCCTCGGCGAGCAGGATCCGGTCGCGCTCACGGTCCTTCTCGAAGGCCCGTCCGGTGTCGTGGAAGCCACGGCTGTCGAGCTCGACCACAAGCCGGCGCGACTGCCAGAGGCAATCGACCTCGTAGAAGCGGCCGCGCAGGGCAAGGTCGGCGTTGAGCCGTGGCCGGGGCAGGCCGTGCGCGTCGAGGAAGGCGACAAACCGCTCCTCAAGGCGGCTGCGGGTGATGCCGCGTGGCGTCTTCGCGTCGAGCAGGGCGTGAAGGTTGACAACGCCCCGATGCCGCGGATAGCGGTCAATCAGGTCGAACAGGGAGAACCGGTCGGCGAGCCGCTGGACCTCAGCCTCGTTCAGCACCCGCTCCAGCTGATGCTTCGAGAGCACGGCAGCAAGGTCGAACTGCGTCCGCGCAACCGAAGTGACGGGAATCCCTAGAACCTGCCCAATCTCGTCCACAGGGAGAGACGCGTGGTGCCCAACGATGCCCAAACGAGGCTTGAACTGTTCGGGGCGGGTCACTTCTGGCAGCAACGACGACCGCTGAATCAGTCCCCATAGCTGCCCGGCAGACCGATGGCTCAGCACAGTGCCCTCTCCACCCGCGAGGACCGCCGCCATCCACCGTCCTTCCATCGTCAGCTTGGCGTAGCCAACCGCGTAGACACCACGATGCACCGAGTGCAGCGCCCCTCTCTCAAGCCTGGCCCTGATGGCTCCTCGACGGATCCCAGCTGCGAAGAGCTGGCGCCTCGCCACAAGCCCGTGCTGACGTTCGGCGAGCTCCGAAATCAACCGATCTGGTCGACGAAACTGACTTTTGACACCCGTGGGGTGCTCAAAGTGGGTCTCGTCGGCCATGTGGCCGATGTTGGAGGAGATGGGCGCGCGAGTGGCGCGCCAAACTTCAATTCTTTGCAACGGAAATGAGACTCCAACCCGCCGTTGCCGCCTCTGGCTTTGATCCCTTCAAATGAAGGTGGGTGCCTGCTCCCGATCCCACGGGACCGGGAGACGTACGGCTCCCGCGCCGTTTGTGTTGGGTCAAACGGTGAGACGGCTCTCGTACGGGTTCGAGCCTCGGTGCAACCGTACCACCGCGCAGGCTCGCTGGCGACTGCCGATCAGTCCAGATTGGAGAGCAGCATCTCGGCCTCGCTCCAGTGCTCACCAGGCACGCGCAGGGAGATTTCGCCGTGGCCGAAGCGGTCGAGCGGCCAATCGGCGGTGAGCGCCGCGTCGATACCCGCCTCTTCCAGGGCCTGATGCCAGGCGCGGGCGGTCTTGACGTCGCCGAAATCGCGCACCACCTCCCAGCTATCGAAGCGAGGATCGCTGACGTGGACTGGCGTCTTGCCGGGACCCGGGGCCGGGCGCCCGAAGCGCGCGAGCCGGTCCCGGAAGCTCATCGGCGCTCGGGCGGGCGCTTGGCTCGGAGCTGGAGGCCGACCTCGCGCAGCTGGGTCTCGTCGACCGGGGCGGGAGCGCTGGTCAGCGGGTCGGCGCCGGAGGCGGTCTTGGGGAAGGCGATCACGTCGCGGATCGAGTCGGCGCCGGCCAGGCGCTGGACGATGCGGTCGACGCCGTAGGCGATGCCGCCGTGGGGCGGCGCCCCGTAGCGCAGCGCCTCAAGCAGGAAGCCGAAGCGCGCCTCGGCTTCCTCGGCGTCGATGCCGAGCGCCGCGAACACCTTCTGCTGCAGGCCGGAGTCGCTGATGCGGATCGAGCCGCCGCCCATCTCCTGGCCGTTCCAGACCACGTCGTAGGCAAGGGCGCGAGCCTCGCCGGGATTGGCGGAGTCGAAGTCGCCGGCGGGGGCCGTAAACGGGTGGTGCAGCGGGTTCCAGCCGCCTTCGTCATCGGACTCCATCAGCGGCCAATCGACGATCCAGAGCAACTCGTCCGCGCCCTCCGGGATCAGGTCGAACTCGGCAGCAAGGTCGAGGCGAAGCTGGCCGAGGACGGCGTTGGCGACCTTGGGCTTGTCGGCGACGACCAGCAGCAGATCGCCCTCCTCGGCCCCTAGCGCCTCGTTCAGCGCAGTCAGCTCCGCGGCGGAGAGGAACTTGGCGGTCGGCGAGCGCCAGCCGTCGCCCTCGCGGAAGGCCCAGACCAGGCCCTTGGCGCCGAGCTCCTGGGCGCGGGAGATCAGGCCGTCGAGGCCCGAGCGCGCCATCTCGCGCCTGCCGGCGTTGAGTCCGCGGACGGCGCCACCGGAGTCGATCACCCCGCGGAAGACCTTGAACTCGGTCTCACGCAGCGGCTCGGCCAGGTCGACCAGCTCCAGCCCGAAGCGGGTGTCGGGGCGGTCGGTGCCGAAACGCGAGATCGCCTCGTCATAGGGCAGGCGCTGCATCGGCAGCTTCAGCCCCGGTCCATCGACCCGGGCGAACAGGTGCGCGAGCAGCCGCTCGTTGGCCGAGATCACGTCATCGACGTCGACAAACGACATCTCGATGTCGAGCTGGGTGAAGTCGGGCTGGCGGTCGGCGCGCAGATCCTCGTCGCGGAAGCAGCGAGCCACCTGGTAGTAACGCTCGAAGCCAGCGATCATCAGCATCTGCTTGAACAGCTGCGGCGACTGCGGCAGGGCGTAGAAGGAGCCCGGCTGGCCGCGGCTGGGGACGAGGAAGTCGCGGGCGCCCTCCGGGGTCGAGCGGGTCAGCACCGGCGTCTCGATGTCGACGAAGCCCTCGCCGTCGAGGAACTCGCGCATCGCCGCGGTGACGCGGTGACGCAGCAGCAGCGCGTCGCGCATCTGCTCGCGCCGCAGGTCTAGGTAGCGGTGGCGGAGGCGGGCGTCCTCGCCGACCTCGCCGGCGAACCCCTCGATCTGGAACGGCGGCGTCTCGGCGTCGGCCAGCAGCTCAGCCCCGCTCACCGCCAGCTCGACCTCTCCGGTCGGCAGCTCGCGGTTGACCGTCTCCTCGGAGCGCTGCACGACCGACCCGGCGGCGCTGACCACATCCTCGGCCCGCAGCTTATGGGCGAGCTGGAACGACTCGCCCGAGGTGTCGGGGTGAAAGACGAGCTGGACGATCCCGGTCCGGTCGCGCAGGTCGATGAAGATCAGGCCGCCGTGGTCGCGGCGGCGGTGGACCCAGCCAGCGACCCGCACCTCGGAGCCAACCCGATCGCCGAGCACCTGGCCACACCAGGTGTCGCGGTAGCGGTTGGGGCTCAGGGAGGGGATCTGCTCGGCCACGGTCACGCCGAGCAGTCTTTCAGGCCGTCAACTCCTCCAGCAGCTTGCCGGGGTCGACCGCGCGCTGCTCGCGCGATGCCATGTCGCGCAACTGCGCTGTGCCGTCGGCTTCGAGGATCAGCAGGCGGCGGGCGCCGATGCGGTCGGCATGTTTGAGCTGGCCCTTGAGGCTGCGGCCGGCGAGGTCGAGCTCGGCCGAGAGCCCGGCGTGCCGCAGTTCGGTGACGAGCGCCATCGCCCGGGGGCGCTGGGCGTCCTCGGCGACGGCGACGAAGGCGTCGCGGCCGGGCGCCTCCCCCTCTTCGTCGAGCGCCAGCAGGATCCGCTCGATCCCAGCCGCCCAGCCGACCGCGGGCGTCGCCGGGCCGCCGAGCTGCTCGATCAGGCCGTCGTAGCGGCCGCCGCCGCCGATCTCAGACTGGGCGCCGAGCGCGTCACAGACGAAGGAGAAGATCGTCCGCGTGTAGTAGTCGATGCCGCGGACCAGGGTGGGATCGATCGTGTAGTCGATCCCCGCCGTGTCAAGCAGCGCCCGCACCTCCGCGAAGTGATCGGCATCCTCCCCCTCCAGCGCGCCGACGATCGTCGGCGCGCTCGCCATCACGCCCCGCGTGCCCTCGTGGTCGGAGTCGAAGGCGCGCAGCGGGTTGATGTCGATCCGCTCGCGCACGTCGTCGCTCAGCTCGCCCTCGTTGGCGTGGAGATGGGCCTTCAGCTCCTCCAGGTAGGCGCGCCGGGCATCGAGCGAGCCGAGGCTGCCCAGCCGCAGCTCGACTCCCGGCACCCCGAGCTCGCCGAGCAGGTCGGAGAGCAGCATGATCACCTCGGCGTCGGCGAGCGGCGAGTCGGTCCCGATCGCCTCGGCGCCGACCTGGTGGAACTGGCGGTAGCGCCCCGCCTGCGGCCGCTCGTGGCGGAAGAACGGGCCGAGGTAGGAGAGCTTGACCGGCTGCGCCAGCTTGTGCATGCCGTGCTCGACGTAGGCGCGGCAGATCGGCGCGGTGCCCTCGGGCCGCAGGGTGAGGCTGCGCCCACCCTTGTCCTCGAAGGTGAACATCTCCTTGCGGACGATGTCGGTCGATTTGCCGACCCCGCGCTCGAACAGCTCGGTCTCCTCGAAGGCCGGGGTCGCGATCGGCTCATAGCCGGCGCGGCTGAAGATCGCGGCGGCGGCGTCGCCGACGCGGGCGCGGGCGCGGGCCTGCTCGGGGAGGACGTCGAAGGTCCCACGGGGTGCTCGGTACTTGCTGGCCACGGTGGCGCGACCTTACCGGCGCCGGGCGGCCGCTACTGCGCGAGCTGGGCCAGGAACGGGTTGGAGGCGCGCTCGGCCCCCAGCGTCGTCGTCCCCATGTGGCCGGGATAGACGACCGTGTCGGGCCCGTGTGAGCCCAACAGCGTCTCGATCGAGCGCATCAGGGTCGGGCCGTCGCCGCCCGGCAGGTCGACCCGGCCGACCGAGCCCTGGAAGAGGACGTCGCCGGAGAAGATCGCGTCCTCGCCCCGCACCGAGTAGGTGACATGGCCGGGGCTGTGGCCGGGAGTGAAGATGACGTCGAGCTCGAGCCCGGCCAGCTCCAGGGCCTCGCCGCCGGCGACGGTCTCATCCGGGTCGTAGCTCTCGTACGGCCCGAACCCCGGGTATGGGACGAAGGCCATGATGTCGGTGAGGAGCGGCACCTCGAGCTTGGGGCAGTAAACCGGTGCCCCGGTCGCGGCGGCCACCGGCGCGACCGCTCCGATGTGATCGAAATGGCAGTGGGTGACGAGGATCGCCTCGACCGTCGCCCCCATCTCGTCAACGGCGGCGAGGATCCGCTCGGACTCCTCGCCGGGATCGACGATCAGCGCCCGGTCGGAGCCCTCGCGGCGCAGCAGGAAGCAGTTCTCGGCGATCTGGCCGACCGTGAGCATGCGGACATCGAGGCTCACGACCCAGCGCGGATCCGCGCCCGCTCGCGTTTGCGCCACATCGTCATCTCGATGAAGTAGCCGGCCGGGATGTAGAAGACGAGCATGAAGGCGGAGAGGGCAAGCGATGCGCCGACTGTTTTTTTGAAGATCAGGAGCAGGATCACGAGGAAGATGACGGCGGCGAAGACGCCGCGGGTGATGGCGCTGCGCCAGGTCGGCGGCAGATCGGCTTTGACCCCAGGTTTGCGGTTGGCGCGGGCGCGGGCTTTGGCCTCCTCGCGGCTGCGCGGGCGGGCGGCACGGCGGTTGGTGTCGATGCGGCCGCCCTGGGTGCCGCGGTGCTTGCGGCGGCGCTTCTTCTTGGTCTGAGCCATGTCAGGAATCTAATCGTTCGCGGCATCGAGCCGCCGCTCGATCGTGTGCTGGGAGGCGTCGAAGCCGAGGATCGGCACGTCCTCGGGGTAACCGGCCAGCGCCCCCTCCGGGATCAGCCCGATCAACTCGGCCGCGACCGGGCGGGCGCCGAGCGGCGCCACCAGCTCCCGCACCCGCTCGACGACCACGGCCAGCGGGACCTCGAAGGGGTCATGGATGTTGGTCGAGACCTGCGCCCGCCCGCCCGAGAGCGCCAGCCCGATCGCCCTCACCCCGGGCAGGCCGCCACCGGACTCGCGCAGCTTGGCGGCGACAGAGCGGGCGACCTCGACATCGCCGCTGTCGAGCTCGACGTTGAAGGCGGCGAGCGGCGGGCGGGCGGTGACCAGCGTCGCCCCCGCGCTGCGATGCGGCAGGCCCGGGCCGAAGTCGGGCCGCAGGCCGCCTCCCTCCATCCGCTGCCAAAGCTCGCCCAGGCCGCCGTTGCGGAAGTAGGCGCGCTCGACGTGGCCGGGACTGGCCGCCAGCTCCCCGTATAGGAAGACCGGCACGCCGAGGCCACCGATCTGGGCGGCGACCTCGACCGCCTCGGCCCGGGCGGCGGCGCGATCGCCGGGGTCAAGCCAGACGACCGGGCAGACGTCGAGGGCGCCGACCGCCGGGTGGACTCCAACGTAGGCGGTCATGTCGATCGTCTCGATCGCCTCGGCGGCGCCAGCGGCGAGCGCCTCGCGCAGCGGCCCCGCGGCGCCGGCCAGGGTGAAGACCGTGCGGCCGTGGTCGGCGTCGGTGTGGGTGTCCAGCAGCGAGACGCCCCTGGCGAAAGACGCGCCCAGCGCCTCGATCAAAGCCTCGTCGCGCCCCTCCGAAACGTTGGGGACGGCGAGCAGCGCCACGCTCAGATCAGCAGCTCGCCGCCGCTGACGATGACCTCGCCGTCGACTTCGACCGTGGGCTCGAGGATCACGCAGTCGAGATGGACCGGCACCTGGACGCTGCCGCCGATCGCGGCCGAGGCGCCGAAGGCGACATGGGCGGTGCCGGCGATCTTCTCGTCCTCGAGGATGTTGCCGGTCAGGATCGCCTCGTCGTTGGTGCCGATCCCGAGCTCGGCGACGCTGGTCGCTTCCGGCCCATGTTCGGTCAGCAGGCCGAGCAGGATCGCCCCGTCGGAGCCGGTCGCCTCGGTCAGGTGGCCGCCGCGGACGGTGAGCGCGACGGGGGTGTCGACCTCGCCGACCCCGGCGATCGAGCCGTCGATGACGAGCGTCCCCTCCCCGGTCCCGTCGGCGGGCGCGATGAAGCCCTCGCCGCAGGGCAGGTTGCCAAAGGCGCCGCGGGCGTTGAGCTGGCCGGCGTCGGGGATCGCCTTGCGGCCCTCGAGGCCGAGCCGCAAGTCGCTGCCGTGGGCGCAGGTGATGCGGGCCTCGCTGCCGGCGCTGAGCGCCGCGGCGACCGCCGTCCCGCGCCGCCGAAGCTCTTCCATGTCGACGCTCATCAGCCGCGCCAGCATCTCCTCGGTGCAGCCCGGCAGGGTGGCGATCCGCGCCCCCGCCTCGCTTGCCGCTTTGCGGGCGGCGGTGTGCGAGAGCGACTGGATCGTCGGCGCCAGCACCACATCGGCCGCGGCCATCGCGGCGGCGACGGTCCCGGGCGGCTCGGCGGCGTGCGATTCGCGCTCGCCGATCACGGCCAGCGTCGCTTCGGCGCCCTCGCCCTGAGCCTCGATCCGCATCAGCGCGCCCAGCTCTTCGGTGACGGGATTGCAGATGACGAGCACGTCCTCGCCAGGTTCCACGCCCATGCACTCACGGATAACCGCGCGTACCGCCATGTCCAACTCAGCGCTCACAGCTCAACCCTAACGGCCAAGCCTGGTTCACTCGTCGTCGTGCCGGTGGCGCAAAGCCCAGACCTCGAAGATCACGAAGCCGACCAGGATCGAGCCAAAGGCGACAAAGGGCGGGAACCAGCCCGTGGGCCGGGCGATCCCGAGCGCAGCGACCACGAAGACATTGGCGGCGATCATCAACGCCACCAGCACCGGCCGCATCGCAGCCCATCCAGTCTCAGGAGCACGATCAGAGCCAGGTGCCATCACCCAAGGATCGCAGCCACCGCCAACCGCCCCCGCGCCGCTACGATCCCCGATCCCCGCCGGAGTAGCTCAGCTGGTTAGAGCAGCGGAATCATAATCCGCGTGTCGGGGGTTCGAGTCCCTCCTCCGGCATCCACCTGTAGAGCCAAATAGCCGCCTTCGGGCGGCTATTTTCAGGCTCATTTCGAGGGGGTGGCAAGGAAAGTGGCAAGGGTCCTTAATCGAGAAGGCGGCCGGCGAAGCCACGCCCAACGAAATCACTAGCTGGCTGGAGAAGCGCACCGCTTCTGATTGACGCTACTCAATGCCTCTTTAACCAGCGTACGCCCCGCCACAGGCGAAG
The DNA here is from genome assembly GCA_964401995.1 of uncultured Conexibacteraceae bacterium. GTDB lineage: Bacteria > Actinomycetota > Thermoleophilia > Solirubrobacterales > 70-9 > DATCBF01. The sequence continues at coordinate 114,803 of CAYOAP010000006.1, forward strand.
CCGCTCTCAACGAAATCGTCTACTGGAGGCCAGCGCACCTTCCTCGGGCGGGCGGCGGGGCCCATGACCACGGTCGCTGCCGCGCAGGCTCGCATGCGGAAGGAGCAGGAAAACTCTTAACGCGCGTTACAGCTTCTAGCTGGCCGGGGTAAGCTGGACCGCAACGAGAGAGGGGCCGAGCGCATACGTTCGCTCGACCCCTCGTTGGAATGAGGAGCCTGGTTCCCTATTACGACAAGGGGTGCCGGGCTTCTCTGCTTAGCACCGTAGCCATATTCCGCGCTGACTCCCCCGACTTCCCTGCAACGTCCGGGAAAAGTCGCGCGATTTATGGCCAATTGCACGGGGAAGTCGCTGCATGTCAGCGCTTTTACTCTCCAGTGGATCGCACCTTGACCTCGGCGAGCATCCAAAGGTGCGCGCGAACAGCTTTATAAGGGCAAGCGCAAGCGGCTCAAGAGAAAGGACGGCAAACGTGACTCCCTCTCCCCCCGGCATGGCGCAACAGCTTCTTGCGTTGCGGCGCGACTGGTACGGAGGCCCGAGGCCCCGTCTTCGCGTCGAAGGCGGGGCACTCCCTGCCGCCGAGATTCGATGGGAGCCCCCTTCGCCTGCCCATGGGGACAACCTTCCGAGATCCACCGGAGGAGTGCAACCTGGGCCTTGGTGAGCGTTTTTCGCTGCGCCACCTCACGTTCATAGCTGCAGGCGCCCGCCCGATCAAGGGCTCACGTAAAACCTTGAGCCAGCCGAACCTGATGCAAGGCTCTGCCTGCCCTGGATCGTTAAAAATCGGACCGCTACGTAGCCAGAACGGCCTCTTCAACGGGCAAGTCAAGCTGCACTGCGACCGGGCTGTAGAGGTCGACGCCCTGCTCGGCGGTGCGCAGGGAGACGGCGAGGGAGTAGCGCACCGGCTGCTCGACGCGATCCTTGCGGCGGCTGTTCTTCCACCAGCCGCCGATCGGGTGCACGGCGAGAACGCCGGAATCGGCCAGCTCAGTGCCGGTACCCTCCCAGATGTCCTGGTGCAACGAGCCGAGGTTGCGCTGGTTGGGGCCGACTAGCCAGCGGTCGCTACCGCTCGAGGTCTTGCCCGTTCCCTCCTCTTCTAGCTGGGCATCGTCGTTCAGGCGCCGCAGGAACTGCTCGGTCGTCTCCGAGGGCGTTTTCAGCTCGAAGCGCAGTCCGTGGGACTGGTAGGCGTAGCGCCGGCGCCAGCCACGCCGCGAGGCGGCGGGCTCGATGAAGTAGGAGAGCGTCACCCGCAGCTCCGCGGTGGCGCCGCCCAGCTCGCGGAGCGCCTCGACCGGCCAGGGCAGCGCGTGCAAGCGGAAGCGCCGTGCCTTGTGCTCGGGCCCGTCAAAGGGGACGAACTCGTCCTGACTGACCATCGTGATCGCGTTTTTCCCCGAATAGAGAACTGCCTCCTCAGAGGGCACCCCCCAGCCGTAGCGACGAAGCAGAGCCAACCGGCCCTTTTTGCTCGGCGCTCCCTTGATCTCGGCCCGCATCGGATCGGTCCACTCGGCCGTGTGGGTGAGCAAGCCGCGGATCGACTCCGGCCAAAACTCTGGATAGCTCGCCTGCGCCAGCGCCGCGAGCCGCGCCGCCTGCGCGGTTGCGGCGCTGGTCGCGTTGACCGAGCCGAGCGCCAGATCGCTGCGCGCATCGGCGCTGCGTAGCGAGAGCAGCGGGTGGCGCTCGTGGAAGTCGACGGCCCCGTCGGTTAGGACATTGCCGCCCTCCATGCAGATGTCGGGCTTCAGCGGCCACTGGCGCTGGGCGAACATCACCGAGGTGCGGCTGTGGGGCGAAAGGCCACCCGCCTCGCCGAGTGCACTCCAGCCCTCGAAGGTCGGGTCGGTGGGGATATCGACCAGCTCGGTATGAGCGCCAACGGTCAGCGCGTTCCAAGCCTGGGCTGGGTCCTCGACCGGCGAGGTATCGCAGGTGTCGAGGTAGTCGGCCGCGTAGGCGCTGACGTTGCCGGCAGAGACGACGAAGAGGCGCGAGGCACCTCCGTCGGGCTTCCCGAGAAGCGAAATACCCTCATCGGAAGCGGCGATGTCGACGCCGGCCGCCAACGCGTCGACAGAGGCCGACCACAGCGTCGGTTCGCCCAGATGGTCGGGGCGGGCGGTGACCGGCATGCAGAACACCCGCCGCCGCTCGACGCTCGCCTCCGGGGCCGCGACCGCCTGCGCGGTGACCAATCCGTAGGCCCGCGGGTCGTTGCCGTCCTCGGTGTCGGGCAGCATCTTCACCGACTCAAGGCGATGCCGGAGCGCCACCGCGCCGCTGCTGAGCAACGGGTCGTCGAGGTTGCCGAGCAACCCCAGTCCCGCCATCGGCGTGCCGTGATTCTGCTCGTCGGCGGTCGAGCCCGGGACCACCGTGTGCACGTCGGACTCCGCCAGCGAGCCGCGCAACAGCACGTGCGTGCGCCGCACGCCGCTGTCGAGATGACAGACGGCAGGCGCCGACTCCCCTGCTGGCCCGAGGCGCTTGGCCAGGTCCTCGCTCAGCTCGTCCTGCTCGTCGCGGTCGAGGTCGGCGATCGTCTGCACGAACTCAGGCCGGCGGATCTCGGCCAGCGGCACCGAGGTAAAGGGCAGCGCCTGCAGCTCGTCCCAGGTCGCGTAGATCCAGGCGACGGTGCGGTCGGGTAGGTGCAGCGCGCGCTCGACTAGGGTCGCGCCGCACGCCTCGGCGTAGGAGCCGAGCAGCGCCAACCCGCCGTCGGTACGCCGCAGCCACAGCTCCCACCAGTGGCGTCCGCCCTCGGGCGGAGCGCCAGCCGAGCGCCAGAGGTCGGCGGTGACCCCGGTGCGGATGCGGCTGATGTTGGCGACCAGAGCCCGGTTCTTCGGGTTGCCTTTCTCGGTCTTCTCCGCGAGGTATTTCTCGAAGATCTCGATGAAGCGCTGGCGAAATTCGTCGGAGACCCAGACCGTCGCTTGTTCAGGGGCCTCCTCCTCGGCACCGGGCATGACGCTGAGTAGAAGCCATTTGGGCCGCGGCGCTTTCGTTTTACCGCCGCGGGTCAGCTGTTCGAGCGAGTCGAGCTTCAGCGGAAAGGCCGCGTCCGAGGCCTCAAGGACGACAACCGAGCCGAGCGCCCGCAGCTCCTCGCCGCCGAGCGCCTCCTCGTCGCGCAGCCTCCCGACCTCCTCGATCGTCGAGCCGAGCTGCTCGCGCATCGCCTCCCCGTGGGCACGGAACTCGACATCGCGGATCTTCGGGTCGCCGCCACCGCCCGCAGGGCTGTACTCGCGCCCTTTGACGCGGTCGCGCACGAGAAAATGAGGCCGACCCAGCTCGCCGTTTGCCATCACTAGCCGCGCTTGGTGGCGCCGCGGCGCGCCCGCAGCGCGGCATCGAGCTCATCGGCATCGACCTGGTCGGAGCCGCGAATCAGCGCGCCTTTGGCTGCCGACTCGGCAACCTTGACTAACTCGGCGTGGGAGAGGCCCTTGAGCTGCTTCGCCAAGGGCGAGCTGCTCAAGCCCAGCCCCTTGCCCATCGGCCCGAGCCGCGAGCGCAACACCTCTCGGCCTTCGGCGGCGCTCGGCAGTTTGTAGTGGATGACCATGTCGAAGCGACGGAAGAGGGCGCGGTCGAGGATCGAGCGGTGGTTGGTGGCGGCGACCACGACGCTGTCGGATCCCGCCTGGTCGAGAAAGACGAGGAAGGAGTTGAGGATCCGCCGCGCCTCGCCTACGTCGTTGCCGGTGCGCTCGGCGCCGAGCGCGTCGAACTCGTCGAAGAGGTAGACGGCGCGCTGCTCACGGACCGCGTCGAAGAGGAGGCGCAGTTTGCTACCCGTTTCGCCGAGGAACTTACTCAGCACGCTGTCAAGCCGAACAGTAAGTAGAGGTAGGGAGAGCTCGTGAGCCAGGACGGCGGCAGTCATCGTCTTGCCGGTCCCCGGCGGCCCCTCCAGCAGAATCCGGTGAACCGGGTCGAAGCCGCGCTCGGCCAGCACCCGGCGCTGACGCTGCTCGGCGAGGATCTCGCCGATCTGCGCCGCCAGCTCCTCAGAGGCAACCATGTCGTCAATCCCGACCTCGGGATAGCCGGCGCTGACCAGCTCCGAGAGCTCGCCGCGTGGCCGTGCGATCGGGGTCACGCCCGAGGTCTCGCGCGCGACCGGCTGCTCGCGCGCGGCGTCGATCATCGCCTTCAGCTCACCCGCCAGCCGGTTGTGCCCCCGCCGCGCCTCCTGTGCGGCGATCTGGGCAGCCACGGCGTAGAAGGAGGCGTCATCGCCAGAGGCATGGCTATTGAGCAGAGCCTTTATGTGGTCACCGGAACCAGCCATTTCTTGATCATCCCAAAGGAATCAGTCATTGCCGAATAGCCTTTCCCCATGGTCCGATGCTGCCGGGAGCCTGCCCGCGAGTCGCGTGGTTAGTTCGATCCAAGCGAGAGGGCCGGATCTTGCTGGGCCGCGGTCGCGGTCGGCCGAGTCCTCGGTGCCGCCGCGGGCCTACAAGAGACCGAGCGGCTGCGCGAGGTGCTGGGCGACCGCCAAGGGCGATACTCATCGCGCTTTCCGGTCCTTTCTCTTCCGGCGCGGAAATGGACCCGGCGGTGGACCGAACCCAGGACTTCCAGTAGAACGGAGCGCGTCCGGCGGAACGGATGGCGGCTCCAGAACGCGGGGTGCGCTCGTCTTGCGCGAATCATAATCCGCGTGGGGTTCAAATCCCACCCTCCGGCATCGCATTGTAGAGCCGAATCGGCAGTCTAGAGCGATCGACTCGGGGTTCGGAAGCAAGGGGATATCGTCGACCTGTGCGCGCTGGAACCCGTCAGCCGAACTTGGCTCTGCAGAGTGCCACCCGCCCGCTCTCGGGCTTCAGACCTCAGTCCCAGGGGAACTCAATGTTCAGCAGGACATCGCTGATCCGCTCATCGAATGGGCGCGGCTCTACCTCGATCAGTTCTCCGAGCTTCTTCAGCTGCTCATTCGCCATGAGGCTCTTCTTGAGATCGTCGATGAGCTCGCTCGCCTGCCCGAACGCTCGTTCCACCGCGTCATAGTCGAGAAGCTCTCCCTCATGGACGGCTCGGTTGCGAAGCATGTAGCCATCGCCGAACCATGCGCCCCAGGGACCACCGGGATCCTCGATGTCGATTTCCCGCCCGAGCAGCTCTGGGAGATATCGCTTCACCTTCTGCTTCAGCGATGCTTGATTCGCCTTCCACGCGACCTTTTCCGGCACGCCGATCATCGCGTGCCCGTAGTAAAGGACGAACCTGATCAACAGCTCGACCGCAGTGTTCAGGTCGACGAGGGCGCGCGTGTGATCGCCGACCAGCCGCTCGCCCTCCGCCGCGTGGATGAAGCGGAAGACCTGGAGGAATGGTTGCCCTCCGTCTTTCTCGCCCCCGTGGTAGCCGATCGCCTCACGCGCGATGCTGCCGTCGTCCTCGAGGTCGCCCGCCAGTACCGGATAGCCGTCGTGGATCTCGGCGACGAAGGCGATCATCTCTCGCTGTTCCTCCGGCAGCGTCCCCGTATTGTCGACCAGGACCGCGACTTCGGGCGGCACGTCGGCCAAGGTGAGCGCACCGATCTCCCAGCGGCCAGCGACGAACCCGAGCGGCTCCAGCAGCGCGTTCAGGTGAACGAGACCGTCGAACATGATGCGGTGAAGGGCGCCGACGGTCAGCTCGCGGCCGGGCGGATGCGCACTCTGCGGTACGAACCGTGTCAGGGCGACCACCGACTTGACCACCTCGATCGTCGCCCGCCCAGGCTCTGGCTCGGCGCCTGGGCGGTTGGGCGTTTCGGGCGGGATCAGGCCCTGCATCCCCCAATCGTCGAAGGCCGCTTCGACCCGGGACAGGGGCGCAGGCTCGGGCTCCGTCAGATGGCGCGCAATCATCGACGTATGGGGCACCGAGCCCGCCGGGATCGCCTCAACCTCGATACCACCGAGCAGCACGGCCACATCGGTGTCGGTCCAGCCACTCCATTCCTCGTCGCGGTCGACGTAGGAGATGTGCATCGTTCCTGACTGCACCGGCAACGCACGGGTAAGTTCAAGGAAGAAGTTGAAGATGGTGACCGGCGCGCGGGAATCGGTGTCATCGGTCATCGACTGAGCAATCGGTGCGGTTCTTCGTCTTCAAGGACGGCGACGGTTGGCGGATACAGCCCGGCAATAACTTCATCGTCGGGGTGGCGACGTAGAAGTTTTTTGTGGCCATGCTGCCGCGCACGCTACCGACTGCCAGAGCCACTGACACTTGGAAGGACGCCTCCCCGGTCCGACCCTTTAACTCGGCCTTCGTCAGCTATCCCCAAGCGACGAAACGGCGAAGATCATAATCCGCGTGTCGGGGGTTCGAGTCCCTCCTCCGGCATCAGATCGAGAAAATCTGGCACGTAATCCTCGTCGACGCGCCAATCGCGAGGTAGGCTGGACGGCATGGCGATGGCCGACCTGACCGGCATCGATTTGGATCGCGTGCGAGCGCTTGAAGAGTCGGAGAACGCGCGTTTTATTGCCGAGCGGCCGCGGTCGATGGAGTTGGGGGAACGCGGTCGGCGGTCGATGCCTCGGGGCGTGCCGATGGCCTGGATGGACGACCTCTATGACCACCCGCCGGTCTGGGTGGCACATGGTGAGGGGTCGACCTTCACCGACGTCGACGGTCATGCCTACGTCGACATGTACGTGGCCGACATGAGCGCCTTCTGCGGCCACGCGCCCCGGGCGGTGGTCGAGGCGGTCGCTGAGCGGGTGGGGCTTGGCAACCAGTTTCTGCTTCCCGGCGAGGACGCGATCTCCGTCGCCGAGCATCTGGCCAGCCGCTACCGAATGCCCAAGTGGCAGTTCACCCTGTCAGGCACGCAGGCCAACACGGAGGTGATCCGCATCGCGCGGGCGCTGACCGGCCGCGATGTCGTGCTGGTCTTCGACGGCAAGTACCACGGGGAGGGCGACTCGACTCTGGTGATCGAGGAGGACGGCCGGGTCGTGCCCGAGCATCCCGGCCTGCCGCCATGGGTCGCCGACGGCGCCCGCATCGTCCAGTTCAACGACGTCCCCGCCCTCGAAGCCGCGCTCGCCCCGGGCGACGTGGCCCTGGTGCTGGCCGAGCCCGCGATGACCAACGCCGGCTTCATCCTCCCCCGCCCGGGATACCACGAGGCGCTGCGGCGGGCGACCCGGGAGGCCGGGACGCTGCTGGCACTGGACGAAGTGCACACGCTGGTCTGCGCCCACGGCGGCCTGGCCGGGGAGTGGGGGCTGGCGCCGGACTTCCTCGTGCTCGGCAAGTCGATCGCCGCCGGCGTTCCGCTCGCCGCCTACGGGATGCGCGAGGAGATCGCCGCGACGATCGCGCCACCCGAGGAGGCGCGCGTCGTCTCCGGGGCATTCGTCGACGAGCTGCCGACCGGCGGCACCCTGTTCGCCAACGCGCTCTCGATGGCGGCCGGCCGCGCCGCCCTGCTCGACGTCCTCACCCCGGACGCCTTCGCCCACGCCGCGACCCTGGGCGAGCGCCTGGCCGCCGGGCTGCGCGAGGCGATAGCGGCAGCCGGCCTGAGCTGGAGCGTGGTCCAGCACGGCGCACACGCCGCCTACTTCTTCGTCCCCGAGCCGCCGGCCGACGGCGCCGCCTCGCGCGCCGCCGACGATCCCTCACTGCGGGCTCTGATCCGCGTCTACATGGCGAACCGCGGCGTCTGGGAGTCGGGTTGGTGGCTCGGCCCCACGGTCTCGGTCGCACACGACGCCGCGGACGTCGATCGTTACATCGGCCTGTTCGGGGAGTTCCTCGGCGCGGTGACGTGAGCGAAGCCGATGCTTCTGTTGTTGCCGCCGTCATAATCCGCGCGGCGGGGGTTGAGTCCCTCCTCCGCTATCGATAAACGCGCGTCGCGACATCACTTGGTGGGGATTTTGGACGGTGATGTCCGGCTCTAGACGGGGAGGTATCGAGTGCGACGTGTGGCTTGTTCGGTCTTTGTCCTGGCGCTGCTTGGAAGCGCGGCCATCGGCATCTCCAGCGCCCAGGCGGAAGGTGAGTTCTCTACTTTCGTCAGCTGTAACTCGACCAGCAGGGCAGTGCCGTCGCACCGCTGCTTCCAGGGCGAAACACCGGGGGCCTTCTTCGAAAGCTCGACCGACGTCGAATATGAAGTCTGCGTGTCTTTCCCGACCGGCCGGCAGGCTTGCCGCCCGCACCAGGACGCACGCGCCGAACGGCTCTACGTGAACACGATCACGAGCGAAATTCTGGGGACCCATGAAGTCGTCTGGAAGGTCGAAGGTGTAGAGGTCGGCGCCTGGTCGTTTCGGCTGACGAGGACGCCCCGGCTGACCTCGTCGACGGCAAGCAGGCACTTCAAAGCGAACATCTTCGGGCAGTTCCCCACCGCCGTCTTCCCTGCGGCGGAGGGAAAGCCCTGTCCCGAAGTCTTCGGCGAAGGGAGCGATCAGTTCTCGCTCTGCTTTGCGGAGTACAGGACCGGCAAGACCTGGCATTTCCAGGGAGCATCGGCGAAGCTCGAAGCAGGCGAAGTTGCCTTCTCCTATCCACGGCACTCCACCTGGCAGCGCAAGTGGCGTCGTTGCAGGCTCCCCCGCCGAGTGCCAGGCAAGCTGCTCAGCAACGACAACTGTGGCTATGGTCGCCCGGAGAGCGACGTCTATCTCGTCGATGACGAGTTGGTCGCCGACATCCGCCTACATCGAGCGCTGCAGCCGATCGGTTGGCAGTTCGTCGACAGCATCGGCTTCGACAGCCTCGGCCGCTACACAGGCAAGAAGCGGGGAGGGAGCTACATCTTCACGAACGCCGTCGGCGATTCGTTCAGGTACAAGCCGTAGAGGGCTCGCCACCGCATGGAATGAAAGCGGAGTGTGTTTCTAAAGGCACATGTATCGCTATCGGCTTGACGACATCATCGGGTACGCCAGGAGCAGGCGGGGCAGGGAGAACGTTGCTCTGGTCCTGATCGCTGCGGGCAGCGTCGCCGGCATCGTCGCCACTCGGCGCGTCTGAGCGCTGACGTCAACTTGTGCGCATCACAGCGCTATGCTCGTGCTCTCAAATGGCGGCTGACCTGGGCTTCCGCCGACAGGCGGTTGCGGGCCATCTGTTCGAGGTGACGGCTCTCCTGGTCGCCGCTAGCTAGTGCGCCTCCGCCAACGCACCCAAAATCGCGGCCGGTCACGGTGCTGGCCCTACACAGGAGCAACTCAATGACCCGCACCCTGCCCGCTGTTTCCAGCGCCGTCCTTGTCTTCTTGGCCTGCGCGCTCCCCACAAGTGCCGTCGCTGCCGGCGCCACGCGAACCTGGGTCTCCGGAGTCGGCGAAGATTCGAATCCATGCTCGCGGACGGCGCCGTGCAAGACCTTCGCGGGAGCGATCTCAAAGACCGCGGACGACGGCATTATCGATGCGCTCGATCCCGGTGGCTACGGGGGCATCACCATCACCCAGGGCATCACCCTCGACGGCACGGGCACCCTTGCCTCGATCTTGGTCGCTGGAACCAACGGCGTCACCGTCGACGCGCCCGGGAAAAACGTCGTCCTCAACAACATCGAAATCAACGGGGCCGGCGTGCCCTCTTGCAGCGGACTCAATGGGATCAATCTGGTCGCCGCCAAATCGCTGCGCGTCACGGGCGTGACGATCGAGAATTTCGCGCAGAATGCGATCAAGGTCGCTCCGACAACCGGCGACTCGACCGTGATCCTCCAGGACGTCGACGCCAATCAGGGCTGCGGCGCGGGCAACGGCGTCACCATTGCGCCAGGTGGCACCTTCAGCGTCAGCGCGATGCTCGACGGTGTCACGCTGACCAATCTGCACACCGGCCTGAGCGTCGCCGACCGCGGCCACGCTTATCTTTCGAATTCCACGGTGTTCAACAACGCCCTGGGACTCCAGACGTTGGGCAGCGGGATTATCGACGGCCTTGGCGGCAACCACATCGTGGGCAACGCGACAAACGGCTCGCCGACGACCGAAATCTCGACTGTCGGGCCGGCGGGAGCGACGGGGGCGGCCGGAGCCCCTGGCACGCGCGGCCAGACTGGCAGCATCGGCAAGATCACCTGCAAGCTGAACAAGAAGAAGAAAGTCATCACCTGCAAGGTCTCAAAGGCACACAAAAAAGCGCGGATCACGGCGCGCCTCTCGCGGGGCGGCCAGGTCGTCGCGGCTGGGCACGGCGCCAACACGGTCCGACTGCATGCAAGGCGCCCGCTCACGCATGGGACCTATCGCCTCACCGTCGTCGCAGCCGGAAAGAGGGAGACGCGCAACGTCCACCTCTAGGCGCACGGCCCAGCGGGGCGCTGAGAAGCGGCGCGAAGCCGCGAGATAGGCTCTGCTATTGGCTTCAGGGGCTGAAGACTTTGCGAGTTACGCCGCCGCGCGCGGCCTGACGCTCGACCTCGCCGCCCGCCTGCCACGGACTACGCCGCTGCTTGCCGAGGGTGAGCTGCGCAGCGTCGATGCGGTGATGACGGGCTGGCTCTCCACCTATGTGGAAGCGCAGCTGGCGCTGGTCAGCCGGGATGAGGTGACCGTCGATGCGCAGGGGGCGGAGATCAAGGGCGTGGCGAATTTCACCGTGGCGGTGACGCATGTGCCGAAGGCGAAGCGGTTTATCCCCTGGCTGCTCTGCCACCGCAACGAGGACGAGCACCTCTTCGGGCGCGCGGCCGATGCCCTGATCCATGGCGGTCAGCGGGTCCAGCTCGAGAGCGCCGAACTCGACCAGCGCTATCGGATCTACGCCTCGCCGGACCACGACGACAACTGGCTGCACCAGCTCTTCTCCCCCAGCTTCATCGTCTTCTTGCTCGAACGGGCGCCGCAGGGCTTTGCCTTCGAGTATGTGGAAGGGACGCTCTGCGTCAGCGTCATCGGCCGCAGCACCCTGACCGAAGACCTCGACGGCCTGCGCGATGCGACGGTGGCGCTGGTCGGGCGCATCCGCGAGCAGATCCGTGAGAGCCTCGGCCCGGCCAAAGGGCGCTCGGCCCCCGGCAATCCCGGCTTCCCCGGCGCCGCGAGCTGACCGGCGCGGATATGGTCATGCCATGAAGCAGCTTGCTGACGGGGTCTGGCAGCTCGACGGATTCCCCAAGAACAACGTCAACGTCTACGTGCTCGAGGACGTGCTTGTCGACGCCGGCATGTTCTACGAAAAGGGCAGGATCGCCAAGCAGATCCGCGGCCGTGACATCTCAATCCACGCGCTGACCCACGCTCACCCCGACCACTCTGGCTCCAGCCACGCGATCTGCGAAGAGTTCGACCTGCCGCTCTGGTGCGGCGCCGGCGATGTCGAGGCGGCCGAGCGGGGCAAGGTCGCGACCCGCTTCCTCGGCGGCTGGATCCCGGGCCCCGCCGCCCATCCCGTCGCCAAGGGCTTGGTGGAAGGCGACACCGTCGCCGGCTTCACCGTGCTCGAGACCCCAGGCCACTCCCCCGGCCACGTCAGCTACTGGCGCGAGTCCGACCGCACCCTGATCTGCGGCGACGTCTTCTTCGGCTACAACCCGTTCCTGCTGATCGGCGGGGTGCGCGAGCCGCCGAGCCTCTTCACCGTCGACCCCGAGCTCAACCGCCGCTCGGCCAAGCGGCTGGCGGAGCTGCAGCCGCTGCTCACCTGCTTCGGCCACGGGCCGCCGCTGCGCGACCCAAACGTGCTGACCGCCTTCGCCGCAACCCTCTAAGAGGGGCTGGCGGAGAGCTCCTCGACCAGCGAGGAGGCGTCGTAGGCGCCGTAGTGACGGACGCCGTTGACGAAGAAGGTCGGGGTGCCGGTGGCGCCGCTCTCCGCCGCTGAGGCCTCGTCCCGCTCAATCCGCTGGCGCCAGGCGCCGGCGTCGATCTCCGCTGCCATCCGCTCGGCGTCGAGGCCGAGGTCGCGCCCGACCGCCAGCATCGTCTCGCGCGAGAGTTTGGGCTGGGCCGCGAAGAGGGCGTCGTGGTACTCCCAGAACTTGCCCTGGGCGGCCGCGGCCTCGGCCGCCTCGGCGGCTTCCGGCGCCAGCGGGTGGCGCTCGGTGATCGGCAGGTGGCGGAAGGCGAAGTGGAGCTCGTCGCCGAGCCGCTCGCGGACCCGGCGGACGACCGACTGCGCGCCGAGGCAGAAGGGGCACTGGAAGTCGCCGAACATGACCAGCTCGAGCCGGCTCCCGCGCTCGCCGCGGACGTGGTCGATCTCATCGAGCGGAGGGGTGAGCGTGCCGTCCATACGGCACGATGTTATGTGCCCGTGAGCAACACCGAGTACGTCCTGCTTCTCCTCGTCGCCGCGGCGCTGCTGGTGCGGGTCGCGGAGATGGGCAAGATCCCCGCCCCGATCGTGCTCGTGCTCGGCGGCCTGGGGATCGCCCTGATCCCGGGGCTGCCCACAGTCAACCTCGACCCCGACGTCGTCTTCCTGATCTTCCTGCCGCCGCTGGTCTACGCCGCCGGCTGGTCGACCTCGCCGCACGAGCTGCGGGCGCTGATGCGGCCGTTGGCGCTGCTCTCGATCGGCCTCGTCTTCATCACGGCGGCGCTGGTCGCGGTCGTCGCCCACGCCCTGGTGCCGGGCCTGGGCTGGGCCGAGGCCGCCGTCCTCGGCGCCCTCCTCGCCCCCACCGACGCCGTCGCCTCGACCTCGATCTTCCGCCGGCTGGGCGCGCCGGAGCGGGTCCGCTTGCTGGTCCAGGGCGAGTCGATGATCAACGACGCGACGGCGCTGGTCCTCTACCGGATCGCGATCGGGGTGGCGACCGGCGGCGCTTTCAGCCTCGGCGGGGCGGCGCTGGAGTTCGTCGGCGTCTCGCTCGGCGGCCTTGCCGCCGGCCTCGCCGTCGGCGCCCTCTCCGACCTGGTGATCCGCCGCCAGACCGATCCCGGCCTGGTCATCGTCCTCACCGTGCTGACCGCCTACGGCGCCTACATCGGGGCCGAGGCGATCCACGCCTCCGGCGTCCTCGCCGCCGTCGTCGCCGGGGTCTACGCCGGCTACCAGTCGCCGCGCAGCCTCGATGCCGACACCCGGCTCGGCGCGGTCGCCTTCTGGAGCGTCTCGGTCTTCGCCCTCGAGATGACGCTCTTCGTCCTGCTCGGGCTGGAGCTGCCGACGATCGTCGACACGCTCAACCAGTCGCCCACCGGCGTCAGCCAGCTGCTCTTGCCGGTGGCGGCGATCGCCGCCACTTCGATCGCCGCCCGCCTCGCCTTCGTCTTCGCGATGGGCGACGACGCCGGCGAGACCGCCGGCCAGCGCTTCGCCGTCGGCTGGAGCGGGATGCGGGGCGCGGTCTCCCTGGCGGCCGCCCTGGCGGTGCCGCTCAGCGTCGGGGCCCGGCCGCAGATCATCTTCCTCAGCTTCGCCCTGATCCTCGTCACCCTTGTCGGCCAGGGCCTCTCGCTGCCATTCATCATCCGCGCCCTGAAGCTGGAGGAACCGCGGCGCTGGAGCGACGAAGAGGCGGTGGCGCGGATGGAGGCGGCCCAGGCAGCGCTCGACCGCCTCGACGAGATCGAGGACGAGGAACGGGCGGGCGAGTCGCAGCTGAAGCGCCTGCGCGACCTCTACCGGGGACGGTTCCGGATGTGCGCGGCGATCCTCGGCGGCGAGGACCCCGAGACCGCGTCCCGCCAGCAGCGCCTCGCCGACTACGGCGAGCTGCGCCGCGAGCTGATCGGGATCGAGCGCGAGGAACTGCTCAACCTGCGCGGCAGCGACCGGCTGAGCAACACGACGATGCGCCAGATCGAGCGCGATCTCGACCTCGAGGAGGCGCGGATTCGATGAACGCCGGGCTCAGACGTCGACCGGCGCGCCGTTGGCGGTCAGCTTGACCTCGATGTTGCCCCTGGTCGCGTTGGAATAGGGGCAGACCTTGTGGGCGGCGGCGACCAGCTCGGCTGCCTCCTCGCCCGCGACCGACGGCAGGGTGACGTCGAGCTCGACGCCGATCACGAAGGAGCGGTCCTCGCCCGCCATCAGCATCACCTTGGAGTCGATCTCGACATCGCCGACCTCGAGCTTGCCGCGCCTGGCGACGGCGGCCATCGCGCCCTCGAAGCAGGCGGCGTAGCCGACGGCGAAGAGCTGCTCGGGGTTGGTCCCGCCGCCCTCGCCGCCCATCTCGACAGGAGTCCGCAGATCGACCTCCAGCGCCCCGTCTGAAGCGCGTCCATGGCCGGCGGCGCGGCCGCCGGTGACATGCGCCTCAGCCGTGTAGAGAACCTTGCCCATCGATTCAACCTTAATCGGTCCGGGGTCAGCGGCCAAATATGTCGAACCGCTCTAGCTTCTCAAGAAAGGTCGGCTCCTCCTGATGTGCCGGGTCGTGCTCGGAACAGTTGTAAAAGATGCCCTCGTTCTCCCCCTTCACACAAACCTCATAAACATCGTGAGCGACGTGGTAGCGCTCTTCCGGTGCTCGATCCGTGTCGAGGTTGCACAATGTGCATAGGACTTCAACCCGTGATGGCAGCTTCTGACCGGAGACGCTTGGATCGCCGACAGCTCCAGGCTCGCCGCCACAAGCGATGCAAAGGTGCAACCCGATGTCACCGGTCAACGCATAAAGCATCCCAGTTTCAGCGAGTTCGATTGGCCGCATTCTTTTCCTGGCGGCGGCGCGCCTTTCCTCGCCCCGCTCTCGCTCCCTCGTCACTTTGAATATGTGCTCATTCAGACGACCAGCAACCTTGCCTCTCATGGTCCCCAACTCCTCGCTCAACTCTCCAATCACGAACAGCCCGGGTCTCTTCCCAGCCGCCCCTAGCGCAACGCGGGTATCGCGATACTCACGCGCCCAAGCGAGGATCCCGGTCAAATAGTTGTGATCAGGCGGAGGCAACCAGCCAGGAGGCACCCGTTCGGTCAGCTTTGCATCTCGAGATGAAACCCCTTCTACTCGTTTCTCTTTCCCGGGTAGATGAGAACGAAGCCACTGCGCGTAGGCAATCTGGCCCTGCAGGTCAGGATTGGCATCCTGCAAAAGTTTCTGAAATGCCTCCAATTCCATATAGTCGTCATCTGGAACCGTCGCGTCCGCCTCAAACATGGCCTCGATCGTCTTTGGCTTCAGTGCGTTCTCGACAGGATTCATACGTCGTAGCTCGGTAACTGGCACCGAGCCAAGATGCGCAATCAAGACATCAGAGTTAAGTGCCGGTGCCCATATTTTCTTCCAGCGCGAGTGAGATCTGTCCTCTTTGGAGGGCGGCGCCGGCGTATCGCTCGTCAGCGCAAGACTTGGACCATGCCCATCTACCGTACGAAAACAAAGGCCATGAGAAGGGAGCTCACTTAAATCATAGTGACCATAAGGACGCTTTCGTGAGCTTTTATGCGCATTGCGTCTACTAGGCCCCCGAGCCAAATCAGACCGCATTGCAACGATCTCAAAGTCCTCTGGCCAATCCATAAATTTCCGCGAATCTAAACGCAGAACGCCCTCAGTATTCTTCATATCCTCAAAACACACGAATTCAAACTCTCCCTCGCATGGATTCTCAACATCGTGGAGCTGTTTCACTCGTTCGTATCGCTGAAAGACCGATCGACTCATGAGCACCTTGATCTGGCGGGTTCCTTCCGAAGACTGCCGATTTTCACCCTGCTCTTCCTTCCAGAGCAACTCCCGGCGAACGTGCAAGAGAGACAACAAGGGATCAAGCGCACCGATGTGATCGACATGATCGTGAGTTAAGACCACCATGTCGACATCACTAAGCGCATAGCCAGATCGATATAGATTCTCCACAAAATCAACACCTGGATCGACAACCACCCCATAAGGGGGGGCGGTGCTATTACGGCCGTGCAGACGCACGAGGTATCCTCCGCCGAGAGCGCGAAAGGCCGATGGACGAGGAAGCAGCGGAAACGGCGAGCTGTACCGTCTCATGCAGATAAACTCAATAGACGGCCCAGCATCGTGTCCAGGCAGGGGTCGCTCGTCACGTTTTTTCGTGAGAAATTTGTGAATCTGAGACTTGCGAACATTGATGCTATCGGTGCTCATAAAGAGACTGAGCAGAAGATCCCGAGCCAGAAGGCTGTCAGTTTTAATGCCGCGGTCCTCCTTCACACCGGGCCTATCAAATTCCTCAATCCGGGCTTTTAGCATCATGTACTCGGCAACCCGCGCGAGTCGCTCATAATCATCTCCACCCCGGGGCCAATGCTCGGATATAGGCATTAATGTCGGCAGTCTCAGATTATCCTTGTACTCGTCGCCCAATTCACCGCCGAACCAACCATCAAAGCGAAATCGAGCCTTTAGCAAGTCCGCACCGACCAGGGTGCTGTGGGGGTCGCACTCACAAGCCTTGACAAGGCAAGCAAATCCCAATGTGCGTCGAATACGGGCGCGTGCCGCCCGTTCCTCGCCTCGCTTATCCTGAGGTTTGTCGACAGAAGCCTTGTCGAACGTCCCAACGTTCAACACGAACAACAAATGCCCTAAGCGCAACAAAATCTCGGCGGCGAGAGCCCCCACGCGCCCGACGGTGTTAATGCGATCGAGCTGATCAACAACCGGACGAAGCTTGTCAGAGATATCTGACTTGCGCAGTTCGGGCTCGAATTTAACACCGTCCAACCATAGAATCGCCTCTTCAATGGCGTCCGCATTAATTTCCGTCTCCGTCTCGCTCGCCAGGAGTTCGAGAAATGCGTGCCAAGCCCTCAAGTGCCACCCAAGAGCCTCCTTGTGGCGACCCATCTCATAACAAGCCTTGCCGTGGCTGATCTTAAGCTCAACATACCAACGCGAATTGGATAGAACTTCATCGACTGTCTCATCTTTACGGAGATCCGCAAGGCGGTGCGTCGCAGCTTCGAAATGCTCTAGTGCCGGCTTATAGGCATGCGCAGACCGATACAGCTCGCCAATATGATGGTGCGCCTCGGCATTAAGGCCAGCAAGGAACTCTAATGCTCCGTCCGTGTGAATTGGGGCGGCCCGCACCCGTCGTTCTGTATCCCTGATCAACTGCTGAAGCTTATGGTAATCGTTATAGGCCTGCTCCGACTCACCTTTGAGCGAACGCGCGTAAGCGCGACGATGCAAAGCCAACAGACTGACCTGCTCCGCTATCCACATGCACCGCACTGGCACGACGTTCTCCCAGGCCTTGGAGACGTCACTGAAAACCCTTATCCGCTCCTCTGGGTCCTTGGCGAAGATCCACGGCACCGTTCGTCCAGCACAATAAGCGAACGTTGATAAGGCAATACTGCGCTCAAGCTCTCTATTTAGCCATTCCCGCTCATCATGGCCAATAGTGTTGGCGTGCTCCCCCAAACACATAGATCGCCACGCCTCAACGGCATGCATGCTGAGGTGCGCCTCCGCCTGGACTGCAACAACAAACATCGGCAACGAATCGTTGCCGATGCTGAGATCGTCCCCCACGATCTGCCCCAAGAAGCTGGAGTCAACCGGGTACCGGTCCTCCAGTTGGCTGGATGACTCGGCACTGAAAGCTGGCGCTAGCCAGTCATGCGCCGCTTTGCGGCGGTGTTTGTACCTCTTCAGGCGGCGGGCGAGGCGAATTTCGGCAGCCCGATCACTGCCTTTCTCGGCGATGCCGTCTCGAGGCGTGATGAGACTAAGAGCAAAGTTCCGGCGGTTGGACTCCTCGCGTTTCACGTCCTCACCTTTGACGGACCATTGAGTTGAATCGTCTTCTGCCTCGCGCATCTCTAGCGCTGCTATGGCCTCGCTGTAGAACCGTGGCACACGGTCCCAGTTCTTTTCACTTGACCAAGGAGCGTTTCTATTGCTCTCGATGCTCGCGTCAGCGAAACCCACACCGAAACGGTCGATATTTGTCAACGGCAGTCCGTCGGGCAGCGGATCACGAGCGGGCCATGATGGTTCCCGGGAATCGCGGGTACGTTCAGGGTCTGTCCGCGGCTTAGGGGATGATGCATATCGGTACCATCCCAATTTATGGTTGTAGCTTTTGGCTAAGTCGACGAGGTGGAGGAGACCGGCTGTTTCGATCTCGTCCCCCTGGCTCTCCTCAAACTCCTGTCCCCGTGACACCGCATGACGCTCGTCAAGTCGAAGTTCGTCACCTAATTTCGCGAGGCGCTCTTCGGCAACATGATAGGCCCCGAGCGAGTGATACAGCTCACACTGGAGATACTCACTGAGTCGACGCTGAATCACCCATCCCACCCCCAACGGCCTAATGCCCGGCAACAGGCTGTTTTTAATGAAGCTGCTATTTAAACAATAAAGTTTATTTAGTCAGCCATCTCGGGGGTCGTGAATGAAAAGCTTCGCTGGCCATCCAAAAAGCCTCCGTCCAGAACGCACCGGCAACGCCGGCGCCGAGCCACGGTCTGCCTCTTTCGCTCCGGCCGTTCGCCGCCGCCCTCCCGGTGAGCGGTCCGGCGCGAGGACCGCCGGCGCCTAAGGCGGTCCCGCCAGGGATCGGGTCATCCGTAGCTCAGCGCAGCGCTGCCGCCCCCGTCTGTCGGAAGTCCTCCAGCACCGCCCCCATCGCCTCGGCCTCGCACGCCACCATGTCGGGCCAGGGCTTCTCAGGATGCTCGCTGAGGGTCTTCAAGCCGTTGCCGCTGATCACGGCGACGACGACATCATCGGGGCCCAGCTGCCCTGAGGCAGCCAGCTTCGCCGTCGCAGCAACCGTGGTGCCACCGGCAGGCTCCGTGAGGACGCCCTCGGTAGCTGCCAACAGGTCGATCGCGGCGAAGATCTCTGGGTCTGAGGCGGTGGCGCCGGAGCCGCCGCGCGAGCGCACGGCGTCGAGGACGAGGGCGCCGTCGCCGGGGGCGCCGATCGCCAGCGAGTGGGCGGCCGTCTCCGGCGTCGTCGGTGTGATCTCGGGGCTGCCGTCGAGGATCGTCGCCACGATCGGCCCGCAGCCAGCGGGCTGGGCGACGTGGATCTTGGTCGAGGCAGTCTGCGCCAGCCCGACCGTCTCCAGCTCCTTCAGTCCCTTGTGGACGCGCGAGGAGAGGGTCCCTCCGGCGGCCGGCATGATGATGTGCTCGGGCGTGCGCCAGCCAAGCTGCTCGACCACCTCGTAAGCGACGGTCTTCGCCCCCTCGGCGTAGAACGGCCGCAGGGTGATGTTGGCGAACTGCATGCCGCTGAGCAGGGCCAGCTCGCGACAGGCGCGGTTGGCCTGGTCGTAGTTGCCGGCCAGCTGGCAGACGTCGGCGCCAAGAGCCCGGCAGGCCAGCGCCTTGGTCTTCTCCAGGTTGTTGGGATAGAAGATGTAGGAGGCGACGCCGGCCTTGGAGGCGAGCGAGGCGACCGCGGTGCCGACGTTGCCGGTCGAGACGCAGCCGACCTCGTCCTTGCCCAGCTCCAACAGGCGGGCGATCGCCATCGAGACCACCCGGTCCTTGTAGGAGAGGGTCGGCCGGTTGGTGCTGTCGTCCTTCAGATAGAGGTTGCTGAGGCCCATCGTCGCCCCGAGGCGCTTGGCGTGGATCAGCGGGGTCTGGCCGCTGTACTGGCCGACGCGGTCCTGGGCGTCGCCCTTGACGATCGGCAGCAGCTCCTCGAAGCGCCAGATGTTCTCCGGCCGGTCGCCAAGGGCGACCTCTGCGATCCGCTCTTTGGCCAGCCCGTAGTCGTAATCGATGTCGAGGCCCTCGCCGCAGCCGGGGCACTTGAAGGTCGTGTCGGTCAGCGGCAGGCGCTGGCCGCAGTCATGGCAGACGAGTTCGGTCGCGCAGGAACGTGTGCGCCGCTCGGCGTCCTCACTGCTTCCTGGGTGCGTCCCAACCTGCTGACTCATGACCCTCTCCTCTGTTGGCGGAATGAAACGAAGCTCCCAAGCTTACGCGCCTCGTCCAGTCCTTTGGCCCTTGAATCTGGGCCGTATGGATATAACAGATCTCAAGCTACCGATCAAGCAAAGCTGCGTATTTCTATTTGGTTACTTTCGCGAATCCGTGCGCCACTGCCCAAGACTCCCTGCTTTCCCGCTATTTCCGTCCGCAAGTGCCCTTCAGCTGCGGATTTTGATCGGCGGTCTTGCCGTTTTGACCGTCGAGTTCAACCGCTGAGAACACGGCCTTTTGGCAGAGGTCGCGGCTGTTGACCAGCAGCCCCCT
Source organism: uncultured Conexibacteraceae bacterium (assembly GCA_964401995.1). GTDB lineage: Bacteria > Actinomycetota > Thermoleophilia > Solirubrobacterales > 70-9 > DATCBF01. The sequence goes on from CAYOAP010000006.1 coordinate 134,918, forward strand.
GCCGCCGCCTTTCATCGTCAGGACGAACTTCGAGACCGGGGCGTCGGGAACGGAGTCGAAACTGGCCCTGATCCCGCCGTCGGCCGAGTCGATGCGGCCGACGAGGTCGATGTCGACCTCCCCGCGCAGGGCGACGACCAGGTCCGGCAGGGGGTTGCTCGAGGAGCGCAGGTAAACCGGGCCTTCCAGCGGCTGGTCGAGCAGCGGCGTGACCGCCCGGGCGTGGCCGTAGATCGAGCCCGCCGGGCACTCGCCCGCCGTGAACTGGGGCCGGGTGCAGACCGTCTCGATGTGGTTCTGGGCGAGAAACTCGGAGTGCGGCAGGGCGACGACCGCGCGGCCCACGTTGGCGTCGCCCGGGCGCATCCTGAGCACAGCCTTCAGCGCCGGATAGGCGCTCCGCTTTGTGCCGCCGCTGAGGGTGGTCGTCAGTCTCGGCGCGAAGCCAAGGCGGCGGCATCGCGTGGCCTGGAAGCGGCTGGAAAGGTTGGCAGCCGCCGCCCTGTCCGACGTGACCTTTGCCGTGACCGCGGTCGCCGAGCATCTGGTCGGGTTGATCGTGAACTTGGGCCTGTTCACGTCGACGTGGATCGTGCGGTAGCTGACCGGCACGCCTTCGAGGATCTGGGGCAGCGGATCCGACCTGACGCTGACCTGGGCGGTTTCGGGATTGATGTAGACCCCAGCCCGCACGATCTGCGTGCCAAGGTCGAACGGGCCCGCCTGGGCTGGGACCCTGACCACCAGGCTGTAGGGAGCGCCCTTGTAAGGGCCGGCCAGATATACCGCCGTCGGATCCTTCCCCGGCTGCGGAATCCAGAGCGGCGTTGCGCCCGGGCCGATCGCGACCGTGGCGGCGCCAATGCCTGAGGACGCCGGGCAGGCGCCTGTGGCCGCGTCCGCAGCCGGACAGAGCGGGACGCCAGACAGCTTCGCGAGCAGCCCAGGCGGCATCGTCAGCTCCAGCCCGCCGATGTTCTGCTGCCCGTCCGGGCGAGTCAGGTTGAGCACAAAGGACGAGAACGAGCCCGCCGTGGGATTGGCAGTGCCCGCGTCAAGCGCAGGGCTGAACCCGCCGGTCGCGCAGCCGCCGTCGATCGTCATCGGGCTATCCCCCACGGCCGCGGGGCCGCCCGACCACGGGGTGAATTCGAAATGGGTCAGGTAGGCGCCGCAGGCGGGCGGGTTGGCCAGGACCCCACGCGAGCCACCCTTGAGGCGAAGTGTGAGCCGGCGCAGGGAAACCTGCGGCGCGTCGAGGAACAGCGAGGTCAGCTGGCCGCTGACATGGTCGGCGTTGATCTCGCCCGGGATCTTGGCGTGGACGCCGAGTTCATCGCTGACCAGCCAGATCCGGAACAGGCGCCCGGGCTCAGGCGCCCGCAGGTAGACGGCCCCCTTGAGCACCCGTTCCAGGCCGGGGACGTCGAATTCGGCGCTGCCGACCTTTGAGCCGTCGGGACAGGCAGCCGGGCTCAGCGTGCCCAAGCCGACCTGCTCGGCACTGCACGCCTGCAGGCCGTCGGCGGCGCCCGGCGCCAGCGCCATCCCCTTTGGCAAGGCGACCGTGGCGTCCCGCAGTTGCGAGCTGGAGAAGCCACCGGGATCTTCGTTTTGAGGGACTTCCAGCCGGGCTTCAAGCCCGGTCGGCGCGGCCGCCTCGCCGCTGGTCGGCGTCGCCGCAAAAGCCGGCTCGAACCCGAGCAGGCCGCAACCGCTGGTCTGCGGGAGCGGCGACACCATGGTGGAGACCTGGTCCGGCAGCTGATAGCTGTCGGCTTCGAAGACAATCTGGCGGGCCACCCCGCAGCTGGTCGGATTGCTGAGGAAGGGCGTCGGCGTCAGCCCGCTTGAGTGCGGTGCGAATTCGGTCACTCCCCCGGATTTGGATTCAGAGGGGAGGATCCGCTGCGAGTCGTGGGCCTGGGCGGCGGGGACGCCCCAGATCGTGGTCTTCGCTTTGACGATCGGCGCCAGCGACGGGGCGCCGGTGATTTTCGCGGTCAGCCCGTAGTCGCCGTCGGAGCGAACGCCGATGTCGATGAAGACCGGGTAAGCCTGGGCGACGAAGCCGAGGCGAGCGACGGTGTCGCCCCCCGGCGAGGGCATGTTGTAGATCGGCTCGGCGAACCCGGTGTTGGTGAAGCCGTAGATGTAGACCACGGTGAGTCCGACCTGGGAATCGCGCGGACAGGGGCCTCCCAGGCCCGTGAGGCCGGGGACGCTCGCCAGCAGCTGGCCGGGAGTGCACTGGGGGATGCCGGTCGGGTTGCCGAGGAGTCCCGGCGGCAGGGAAACCGTCAGATCCTTGGTCCGCGCGTAGGGGAAACGCAGCCCGTTGCTGTCGACCGCGCCGGCGGGGTCCTGTTTCCATTCCAGGTTCATCGTCAGGTCCGGATGGGCGCCGGCCTGGGTGGTCGTCTCCGAGACCGCGGCAGAGGCAAGGCCGTATCCGGCAGCATCGGCCGAGGCGGGCGCGGCGGTCCCCAAGGAGGCGCCAAGCAGCATGGCTGCGCAAAGCAGGCCGATCGCGATCGAGCCTCGGCGGACGCTCACCGATGGCCGCCATGGACGTGATGCCGATGTTTCGCAGCGGGCTTGCGCCTGTGGCGAGCCCGGTGGTGGCGGCGACGACGCTTCAATCCTTCCGAGCTGCCGGCAGCGGTGCTGGCAGGGACTGTCAGCGTGGGCGCTGCGGCGGCCGGCCCTTGACACTCGTCTTCCTGGCAAGGCGGAGCAACCGGGCCGCCGGGAAAGCCCCCGCCGACCCTGGCGTCATAGATCGAGCCGACGCCGTCGTTGTGATCCGCGGGCAACAACTGCTCGCGGGTGAGGAAGAAGACGTCGTGGCCGTCGGGAGTGGCGCCATAGAGGTAGCTGGCCCTTTCGCCGCGCCCCGAGGAGATCAGCGAGGCGCCGCTTCCCGCGCTCCACTCGTAGACGTCAACAGAGCCGTTGACGTCGCGGGGGACCAGGGCGTCGGCGGTCTGGAAGAAGGCCTTGCCGCCATCGTCGCTGAGGTTGGCGATGTGCGACTGGGCGTTGACGGGAGCGGTCAGGTCGGCGCCGATGTCGGACTGCAGCTGAGCGTTGCTGGCGGGCGGGGCATCGATCGGGCTGCAGGAGACGCAGATCAGCTCGCCGCTTGCCGCGTCGTAGCGGAAGACCTCCGAGCGTCCTTCGCTGTCGTATCCAGTCAGGGGAGCGTGGGACTGGAAGATGAAGACGCTGCCGTCCGGGGTCGTGCGCGACGGGTCGTTGGCGGGCCCCTGCGTGCCGCTCGGCGACGGCGCAACGGCATCGGAGGCCCAGCGCAAGAGGTTGACGGGGCCAGCGACGTCGGCGGCCGCAAGCGTCGCCACGAACCGCGGCGCACCCCCACTCCAGAGATAGAGGTTGCTCGCCCCCGCCGTGCCTTTGCCACCGTCGAGCTGCAAAGTCGAGATGAAGTAGACATGGGAACCGTCGGCGGAAACGTTGACAACCGCCGCCCCGCCCCCCGTCGCGACGACCGTCGAGGTCAGCGTCCCTGCGTCGAAGGAGACGATTTGGCCACCAGCGAGGTACAAGACCTTGCCGCCGTCGCGCGAGACCCCAGCCAGGGTGGCCGGGCCGGGGGTGACGGTCAACGTTTCGGCGTTGTCACGGCGCTCGTATACCGTCCCCCCCAGGCTGAAGACGACGGCCGATCCATCTTCGGAGACGCCAAGAAGTTCGGCATCGGTGCTGGGAGTGACATCACCGGGAAGCAGCGAGACGACATGCAGGCCAGCGGGCGTGCGGTCGTAGATCGCCGAGCGCGGAGAGGGAGGCGCCTCGGGCTCGAGCTGCACGCTCGGATGCGGGCCAAAGCCTGTGACGAAGATCATGTGTGTCGCACCGTCCGTAATCCAGCGCCCAACAGCTTCCGGGTCGCTGCCCAGGCTGCCGCGGCCGACTAACTCGAAACTGCCGTCCGGCCCGCGCACGTAATTGTTGTGAATGCCGGCGTAGGCTTGGGCGAGGCTGCCGTGGTCGGAGCTGCCGCCGCCCAGCGTCCTCATGAACGCGTAACGGTGATCGGGGGCGGCGCCTCGGGGCTCAGGAAATTCCGACTGAGCGCCGGAGGGGCCGATCAGCCTGCTTTCCCATCGTTCCGCACCGCGAACCGACTCGTACTCATCGTTGTTGCCGGCGCCATCAAGGCCGGGCAACGCTGGGCCCGCGTAGAGCACGCTGTTGCCGCTGGGCGAAGCCAGCCAGGTGTCCGTGCCTTCCAGTGGGGCGCCGGTTGGCGGCGTCCCGCGGGTGTCGGGCGGGCTGACCAGCTCGTAGGCCCTGCCGTCGGGCAGGCCGGGCAACGATGCCGGAAAGGTCCGGAAGGTCGTGTCCTGCCCCGCGGTGACGCCGGTCCCGTTTGCAGCGACGATGCGAAAGTGAAGGAGGGCGCCAGGCGGCAATCCGGAGACCTCCGCATCCACCAGCCTGGGGCCTCCACCCGCGCCAATTCCTTCGTCGGCTGCCGGGGAGTGCGCGCATGGGTTCGAAGCGCAGTCTGCGCCTCCATATTCAAAGCGGTATGTCGTCGCCTGGTTCTGGGGGTCGACGAGGGCGCTCAGGGTCGCTGTGGTCGACGTCATCTGCGATGCCTTGGCGGCTGAGACGGCGGGGGCCGCCGGGGCGGTCGTGAAGGTTGTTTCCGCCGAAGTCGAGCTGCCACCACCCAGCGGCCGGGTCGCGACCAGCCTGACGCGGTAGGGCTGAGACCCAGTCAGCCCGGTGACGCCGCGGCTGACCGCGATGCTGCCGGGCGCCGTGCCCGCGTCGAGGTCAACGGCCGGAGTCGCGACCCAGATTTCCCCATCGGTGGAGTATTCGAAGCGATAGGTGACGTCGAAACCCTTCGAGACCACCGCGCCGGTGAAGGTCGCCGTGGTCCCGCCGAAGACAGTCACCGGATCGATCGCCGGCGTCGTGTCATTCAGCACCGAGACGCGGTGGTTGCCACTCGTGTTCGAGGCCACGTAGACGTTGCCGCCCAGCGCTTCCCCGGCAAGGCCGACACCGGTCGAGACCGTGGCCGCCAGGCCCAGGCCGCGGTCGACGAAGGCGCCGGCAGGGCTGAGCTCGACCGTCCCCACCTTGCTGCTTTCGGCGCTTCGCGAGCCGGTAACAACGACGTCGCCGTTGGCCGGCTCGACCGCCAGGTCTCGCAGCGCTCCAGTGCCGAAGTTGGCCGCCAGCGACAGTTCGGCCCCGCCAAATGCGGCGTTGACCGGGCTTGGCGTCGCGTCGAACTTCTGGACTCGGTTGTTCCCCGCGTCGAGGGCGTAGATGTTCCCGCCCGAATCGACCCCGACCTCGCTCGGCGAGTTGCTGCCGAACCGCCCCGGATTGGTCCCGGTGCTCCCCGGCGCCTTGCAGTCGGCCCCCGTGCAGACCTCAAAGGCCGCGCCCGCCGCCGAGGAGACATCCCAGCCGAAGCCGCGCAGAAACGCAACCCCGGTGACCAGCCCGCCGGTGAAGGTCGGGGTGAAGACGTCGACCCGCCGGTTGGCCTTGTCGGCTACGTAGACCGCGTGGCCGGATGGATCCACCGCCGGGTAGCCGATCGCGGTGCCGAATTTCCCCGCCTGGCCTTCGGCCGGACCTTCCGTATTAGGCGAAGAGCAGGGGCTGGGGAAGGCGCAGAGCTGAAACGCGCTGGCGCCGGTCGCCGCCCCCCAGCCAAACGCCCCCTCGAAAGCGCCGCCAGCGCTAAAGACGTCAACCCGCCGGTTGCCCTGATCGGTCACGTAGAGCGTGCCGTTCGACTGGTCGACCGCAACCCCCTGCGGCGCCGAGAGCTGGCCGGCGCCCGCGCCAGCCAGGCCCGCCAGGCAGGAGGCCGCGGCGGTGCAGACCTGGGCTTCCGAGCCTCCGTCCCTGACGCCCCAGCCCCAGGCGCGGACGAAGGCGCCGGTCGGGCCGAACTGTTGGATCCGGTTGTTGGAGGAGTCGACGACGTAGAGCGTGCCGGCGGCCACGCCGCCGTTGCCGCCGCGGTTGACCGCGACTCCACGCGGATTGTTGAAGATTCCCCCGGCGACGCCGGTGCTATTGGCGCCAAGCGACCTGACCACGGTCTTCGCTGCCTCGGCGGAGGGGCTCGCAAGGAGCCAGAAGGCGGCAGCGACCGCCGCCAGACGCCTCACGCTTGGGTCGCTTCCTTTGCCTTTTGCATAGCCACAGAGCACCGCCGGACAACGCAGCCGGTCGGCCCCCCACAACCGTCCCGGCGCAGCAGCGGAGACTAGGGTACGCAGTTGTTCCTGTCAAGGAATGTACTCGGCGAGCGAGGCGCCGCGCCTCAGCCCCTCGCCCGCCGCTGCCTCACATCGTGATGTAGGCGGGTTTCGGTTCGGAGACCGTGTAGGTCCCGAACCAGAATGCTTCTTCGGGGCAGTTCCCGCCTTCCTTGTTCAATTCCACCCCGTTGACGTGGACGACGGCCGGATTGCCCCCTTCAGCTTCCAGCGCCGGCATCGTCGCCCCGTAGGTGCAGTTGACGAGCCCACCCAGGCATTCGACGTGAGCGCTTGGTTCACCGCCGCCTTCGCCTTCTTCGGCGGTCAGCAGCCCGCTGTTGCCGCTCGTCCATTCCAGCGTCCCCGCGTAGGGGAGGTTCAGCGTCGTGCCAATAGTGCAGCCGAAGGTGAACAGGACTTTGATCGAGCAGCCTTCGAAGGTGAGGTTGGTGACCTTGCCGGTCATCGGCGTCCCCGAGGCCGAGGTGGTTTCGGCTTCGACCACGGATGTCGTGCAAATAACCGTGCCTATGCTTGTCACCAGTTCGCCAACTGTGCCCGTTTTCAGGCCGGCTTTGATTTTCGTCCCCGAGCCGTAGATCGCGCCGCCTTCGCAGGTTTGCACGGCCTGGCTGCATACATGTGTGGCGAAAGCCGATCCGGTCCCGACGAACGCCATCGTCGCCAGCACAGCGGCTACGGCGAGGCCGACAGTCCTTGTTCTCTTCACTTGATCTCCTTTGCCCGGGGCTCGCGCCGCCGGCTTGAGTTGCGCGGCGGCTGGCGATCGAGCCGCAAAACCCAGGCAGGGCAAACTGTCCGAGTCCTCGCCCCTCCCACCGACCGCCCCCGGTCGATCGCGAAGATATAACAGACCTTTATCTATTGATCAAGCTTTTTTGTGTAAAGAAGAGGGGTCAGCCGGAGACTGTGCTGCCAGCCGGCACATCGAGCGCCTCGGCCTGCTCGGGCCAGCTGCCCGCCAGCCCGGCGGCGTCCTCCCTGCCCGAGGCGATCAGCAGCTCCTCGGCGATGTGAGGCGCCATCGGCGCCAGCGTCCGCGCCAGCAGGACGAGCGCCCCGGCGAGCGCCTCGGCGTCCTCGCGGCTGAGCTCGCCGCGGCGTTTGATCACCCGCTTCTCAAAGTCCTGAATCCGCTCAAAGAGGCGGGCCAGGTTGCGGACGGCGCTGTGCATCTGCAGCTCCTCGAGGTCTTTGGTGATCCGCTCGATCGCGTTGTCGCACCATTTGCCGAGGCGGTCGCGCATGAACTCGGTGTCGGCGGCGGCCTCGGCATCCGCCGGCGCCTCGGCGACGGCGGCGAAGCGGGCGTGGGAGTAGTCCCAGATGTTGTTGAGCAGGCGGTGGGCGTAGCGAATCGCCCCGTCGTTCCAGTTCAGCGCCTTCGAGGGGCCGGCGGCATAGAGCACCGCCAGGCGCACGGTGTCGGCGCCGTACTCCTGGACCAGCGCGTCGGGATCGACGACGTTGCCAAGGTGCTTGCTCATCTTGCGGCCGTCGGCGATCACCATCTCGTGGAAGAGGCAGCCGGCGAAGGGCTCGCCCTCGGGCAGGAAGTCAAAGGGGCCGATGTCGCGCAGCGCCTTGGTCACCACCCGCTGGTCGAAGACGAAGCCGCCGCTGTCGGAGCCGGCGACCAGCCGCTCGGAGGGCAGCCACTGGCGCAGGTCCGGGTGGTCGAACATCGACTCGGCGCGATCGGCCTCGGGCACGCAGGCCGGCACCCACATCCAGAGCGCGTCGAAATGGCAGTCGAGGGTGTCGGTCTCGCGCTTGGCCGGCTTGCCGCACTTCGGGCAGTCGACGTTGACGAAATCCTCGCGCTCGGCCAGCGGGTTCCCTTCACCGGTCGGCTCGATGTCGAGCGGCAAGCGGACCGGCAGATCCTCGACCGGCACCGGCACGGCCCCGCACTCCTCGCAGTGGATGATCGGGATCGGCGTCCCCCAAGAGCGCTGACGGGAAATCGAAAAGTCGTAGGCGCGGTAGCGGACGGCCGCCTTTGGCCGTGCCTTGGACTGTGAGATCCGCAGCGACGACTCCCCCGCCTTGCGGCGCAGCCGCTGCTCGATCTTGCGGTCGGCATCGTCGGCGGCCGGGATCCCGAGCGCGGCGGTCGCCCCGAAGCGGGAATCGACGATCGGCGAGACGAAGATCGGCAGCAGGTCGCCGCCCTCTGGCCCCATCACCGAGGCCTCGGTGTCGATCATCGGCACCGAGGCGGCATCGCGGGCGCTGCGCTCCCAGCCGCCCGAGCGCAGCTCAGCCAGCTGCTGCTTGCCTTTCGGCTCCGAGACCCACTGCTCGATCTCGGGATGGCGCGGTGAGAGCAGGACGAAGCGGGCGTCGCCGATTGAGTCCTTGTAGGGGGTGAAGACCGTCAGCGCCCGGCCGTCGAGGCCCTTGAGCTCGATCTCCGCGCCCTCCGTTTTGCCGAGGACGATGCGCTGGCTGGCGAGGGCGATCTCGTCCCAGTCCTTGAAGTCGTCGAGGCGGGTGTCGTTCTCGGACACGTAGGGGCCGATCTTGAGGAACCAGACCGGGCGGTGGGTGAGGCGCACCTCGCCCCCGCAGCGCCAGCACTTGCCGTCCTCGACCTGGAGCGAGGCGAGCGTCGTCTCGCAGCTGTCGCACCAGTCGACGGTGGCCTCGGAGCGGTAGATCAAGTCGGCCTCGAGCAGGGTCACGAACAGCCACTGCGACCAGCGGTACATCTTCTCGTCGGAGGAATAGAAGAAGCGGTCGTAGTCGAAGGAGAAGCCCATCCGCTTCATCTGCACCAGCATCTGCTCGCCGCAGCGCTCGACCCAGGCCGAGGGTGACTCTTTGCGCTGGATCGCGCCCAGCTCGGCCGGCAGGCCGAAGGCGTCGAAGCCGAGGCCGAAGAGGACGGCGTCGCCGCGGGCGCGGCGGAAGCGGGCGTAGGCATCGCCGATCGAGTAGCTGCGGATATGCCCCATGTGGAGGTCGCCCGAGGTGAACGGACTCGACGGCTTCACGTAGGTGCGAGCCTGGCCCTCCTCGGGCGTCGGCGTGTCGTAGGCGCCGCGGTCCGCCCAAGCAGCCTGCCTGGCGGCCTCCACAGCCCCTGCGTCGTAGTCGTGTTTCTCGTTACTCATCGGCTCCTCTCCCACTAAGGATGGCGAACGCGGCTCGCGAGCCACCCCTACAGCCTACGAGTTTCGCTCGAAAGAGTTTAACCGGTCGCTATCTGAACGCTTACGCGAAGGTCCAAAGCCTGTTGCCGAGGAAGTTGAACGGCATCGCGATCGCGACCGCGATCGCCTGCGCCGTCAGCTCGCCCATGCCGGCGCCGGCAATCAGGACTTCGAGGGCGGCGAGGTTGATAATCAGCGAGGCGACGCTGATCGCGAAGAAGCGGACGGCCTGGAAGCCGGCGGAGCCATCGCCCGGGCCAAAGGTCCAGTAGCGGTTCCAGAGGAAGTTGTTGCTGACCGCGACGGCGAAGGCGCCGACGGCGGCAACCAGCTGGTGAAGCCCGAGGTTGTCCGAGAGCAGGGCGAAGACGCCGAGGTTGATCAGATAGCCGGAGCCGCCGACGATGCCGAACTTGAGCAGCTGCCACCAGTTGGCGGGCTGGCGGGCGGCGGCGCCGAGGCGATCGGCGAATTCCGAGGCGCTCATCGCAGCTCGTCTCCCCGGACCGAGGCCAGCGCCCCGGCGTGCAGCCCGGCCCGCGGCGGGACCAGGATCTGCTCGGGCAGGCCGTCGATCACAACCGCGTCGCGACCGAAACCGGTCGGCAGGGCGCGCAGGGTGTGAAATTCGATTTTCTGTGGTTTTTTAGACACGTAGCGGATCAGGGTAAGGCGGTCGAGGCGAATTCGCTGAACCTGATGAAAAGAGGGTGGCAGGTGCACCGGGCGACCGCCTACCAAGGGCTTGCTGACGACGTCGACCTCGGCAAGCGGCTCGGTCCCGCTGTACATGCGCTGGGACCCGTCGGCGAGGTAGAACTCTACGGGATCGGCGGCGAGGGTCCAGCTGACGATCGCCCGTGGCCGCTTGGCGGGGCCGAGCGCCCTGGTCAGAGCGCGGAAATCGGGCCGCTGCAGGTTCGGAGTCTGGGTGACGTGAATGTCGAAAGCAAGCCAGTAGGCGCAGAGGACGACCGCCAAGAGCATGCCGATGCGGCGGGCGCCGCTGGCCGCGAAGCCGATCGCCGCCGCGACCAGCAGTGGGGCCAACGCCGGCAAGAGGTTGCGCTCGACCACGTAATCCTTGCCCGCGAGGGCGGCCGCAGAAGCGAGGGCGACGACGCCGAGGCCAATCAGCAGGCCGATCCCAGCCCCCTTGCGCTCCCGCTTGGAGCCTCGGATCAGGGCCAGCAGAAAGGCGATGCCGACCAACGCCACCGGGATCAGGGCGTAGCGCTCGCGCGGCGGCTCGGCAATCACGTGGCCGGTCTCTCCGATCAGGAAGCTGACCGCCGTCTCCCAGAGCCGGCTCGGCAGCGGGCTGCCTTCGATCCAGCCGATGTGGTTGGGGTTGACCTGGCCGTTGATCAGCGGGACCAGGGCAACGCCGGTAGCGACGACGCCGGCGACGGCCGGCAGCACCACGCGCCACCTTTCCCGCAGGGCGATCAGCAGCCAGGCCCCCTCGATCGCGACGGCGAAGACGGCGAAGTAATGGCTGCAGAGGGCGAGCGCCGAGGCCAGCGCCCAGAAGGCCAGGTCGCGCCCCGCCCGGGTGCGCAGCGCGCGGGCGAAGAAGACGAGCGAGACCGCGCCGAAGAAAACCAGCGGCGCGTAGGAGCGGGCCTCCTGCGAATACCAGATCAGCATCGGGTTGACGGCGACCAGGGCTGCGACGATCAGGCCGGCTCGCCTGCTCGCCAGTTCGCGGCCGGCGAAGTAGATGACCGGGACGGTGGCGGCCCCGAAGACCGCCGAGAGCGAGCGCAGGCCGACCTCGCCGGTGCCGAAGGCCTTCGCCCAGGCCCAGGCGAGCACGTAGTAGAGAGGAGGATTGGACTCGCTCGATTTCACCTCGCGCAGCATGTGGGCGAAGCTGCCGGGGATGACGCGGGCGGCGGTGATCACCTCGTCATGGTGGTAGCTCTGCAGCCCGAGGCTGGCGAAGCGGACCGCGACGCCGAGCGCGGTCAGGCCGGCAACCGCCCAGAGGACGGTCGACCGTGCGGCCGCGAAACGGGGTTGTGGCTCGTTCATGGAGTGCAGGCGTTCTTCGGCATCGCCCGCCCGGGCCCGAAGGACGGCGGCAACGCTGCCCGCGAGTCTCCCCAGCCGCGGTTGGGGTGGGCGCCAAGCTGGTAGCTGAGGGTGGCGCCCCGGGACAGCGCGCAGAAGCTGGTCCAGGGCTGCCCGTAGGCATGGCCATTGAAGCGCATTCCCTCTATATAGGGAGCGCGGCTTAAGGCAAGTGAAATTCGACGGCGCGGCAACGTCTTTCCCCGCTTCGACGTTCTCGCCTTGGCGAGGGTGAAGGCGGAGGCATCGATCTGCAGCTTCTTGCGGTGGGCGAGGCTGATGGTGGCGTGGGGGAAAAGCGGGCTGCCGATCGCCAGCAGGTCGACGCCGGGCGCCTCCGGGTAGAGGCCGAGGGCGCCGAACACGTACCAGGAGGAGAGCGTGCCGAGATCGTCATTGCCCGGATAGCCCGCCGGCGAGGTGTCGTAGAGGCCAAGGATCGCCCGCCGCACCGCTGCCTGGGTCTTGAACGGCTTCCCGGTCCAGTCATAGAGCCAGGGGACGTTGAGGTTGGGCTCGTTGCCGAGCAGGGCGTGGTTGGTGTGGGTGGCGCCGAGGCTGCCGTTGATCTGGCGCAGGAAGTAGTCGAGCTTGCCAGCCGCCTTCGCCCTCCCTCCCATCGCCGCGAAGAGGCCAGCGGGATCGTGGGGGACCATCCAGGTGTACTGGATCGAGTTGCCCTCGGCGAAGCCGGCGCCGCGCAGGTTGTCGTAGCCGGGGATGAACGAGCCGTCGGCGAGGCGCGGCTCGACGTGGCCGCTGGCCGGGTTGAAGAGGTTGTGCCAGTTGGCCGAGCGGCCCATGAACTCGCGGTAGGCGAAGCGGTCGCGCAGCGAGCGGGCGGCGAACTGGGCGATCGAGAAGTCATCGGTCGCGTACTCGAGCGTCGTCCCGGCCGAAGCCCAGACGCTCTGGGGGTTGCCGTAGATCGAGTTGGCGTTGCGGGTTTTGACATCGATGTCATAGGGGACGAACCCAAGATCCAGGTACTGCGCCAGGCCCTGGCGCTCGACGAAGCTGCCGTTGGCGCTTTCACAGGGCTGGGCAGCCCCCCGCACCATCGCCTTCAGCGCCGCGCCGCGATCGAAGGCGCGGGCGCCGAAGGCGTAAGCCGAAGCGATGATCGGGTCGGCGGGGTCGCCGACCATGGTCATGCTCTGGCCGTTGGCATAGGGCCAGCGCGGCAGGCAGCCGCTCTGGTCGGCGTCGGCCAGCAGCGAGCGGACCAGGTCGCTGGCCCGGTCCGGCATCAGGATCGAGAGCAGCTGGATCTGGGTCCGGTAGGTGTCCCAGCCGGAGATGTCGGCGTACTGGGTCCGGTTGCCGGCATCGTGGACCTGGCCGTCCATGCCGATGTACTCGCCGCCGACGTCGTTGAAGGTGCGGGGCGCCAGAAACGCGTGGTAGAGCGCCGTGTAGAAGGTGCCCGTGTTGCGGGCCGAGCCGCCGCTGACCCTGATCCGCCCCAGCGCCTGGTTCCAACGCCGCTGCGCCCGGGCCGCGATCGAGCCGAAGCCGGCGCTCTTGCTTTCCGCCGCGAGGTTGGCGCGAGCATCGGCGACGCTGACGAAGGAGACGCCAACCCGGACCAGCACCGTCCTGTTCTTCCTCGTGTCGAAGCTGGCGTAGGCGCCCGCCTGGGCCGTTTCCTTCGGGTTGGCGGCCGGCGTCTGGCTGTCGCTCGCCGCGGTCGAGCCGGCTTCCAAGGCCTTGCGCGTCCAGGTGCCGTAGGCGTGGAACGGGCGATCGAAGACCGCGGAGAAGTAGACCTTGTAGCGGGGCCGCTGGCCGCAAAAGAGGCCGCTTGAGGCTTCGCCGGAGATTTCCTTCGCCGCCGGGTTGATTGCGACCGCGGCGAGGTCGTCGGCTTTGGCGCTGCCGCCGGCATTGATCAAGACGCTCGAGTGCGGGTTGTGGGGAAAGGTGAAGCGGCCCATCCCGGTCCGGGTCGTCGCCGTCAGCTCTGCCTCGATCCCGGCCCCGTGCACCGGGTTGACCCGCATCGAGTAGTAGCCGGGGTGGGCGCTCTCCTCGCCATGGGAGAAGCCGGGCTGGAACTTGCCGTCCAAGGCCGCCGAGCCAGGGTCAGCCGGCGAGGAGGTGATCGGCTCGGTCGTCGGCAGGAAGGGAAAGTCGCCGTAGAGGCCGCAGCCGGCGCCGCTGAGGTGGGTGAGGCTGAAGCCGGAGACGTGGTTGTCGCGGTAGTCGTAGCCGTCGCCGTTCTTGTCGGCCGGGGTCGTGTCGGGGCTCCACTGGACCATCCCGAAGGGGACCGTCGCCCCGGGGAAGTTGTGGCCGCCGCCGAAGCTGTCGTGCCCGGGCTCGGTCCCGGCAAAGAGGCTGACGTGGTCGGCGAGGCCGGATGCGGATGCCGCCGGCGCCCCGATCGCAAGCGCCAGCAGCGCCGCCAGCGCGGCCGCACCTATGCCTCGCATGATTTTGTAAACGTTGCGCGTAATCTTCCGGGCTCCTATGCGGGGCAGAATCGCAATCCTCGCGGCCGTTGCCGCTGCAGCAGTCGCGCTCGTGCTGGTGCTCGTCCTCGGTGGAGGCACGACGTCGAAACACGCCGCGGAGGAAGTTGGACCGCAGCCGGTCGAGCCTGGCGTCGACATCGTCTCGCCCCGCAACGGGGCTAGACAGGCTAGCCATGCGGTGGTGGTCAAGGTAGAAGTCCACAACTTCCAGCTCTCCCCCGCTCACTTTGGAGGCGAGCCGGAACTGGGCGAGGGGCACCTGCGCTTCGGCCTCAACCGCGTTCCCAATTGCGTCGATCCGGCCAAGCTGCAGCGGGCGCTGAAAAGCCCGCTCGGCAAAGGCCGCCTGAAAGGCGCCTCCCAGGACTTCCCCGAGCACTCCGGCCCGAACGGCGTCCTGGCCGAGCGGATCCACACCGCCGGCAGCTACTCGCCCGCCACCCGGCCCGAGATTTTCTACCACGACCTTCAGCCAGGCTTCTACCGGCTGGTGATCAATCTGGCCGAGAACAACGGCGCGACGACGCCCTTCCACGCCGTCACCAACTTCCAGATCCTGCCCAAGCCAGGCCACGGCCCCAAACCCTGCGCGCCCGGCAAAGTCTCCAGCGCCAAGGCTGCCGCGGCCTTCGACTGACGCCCCGGACACCCCTGGAAACCCCTGCCGGGGCCTTTACTTCACTTTGTATAGTCATGTAGATGCAGACCTACCGCCGTCTGATGGGTTACCTGCGCCCATACCGCCGCCAGCTCTGGGGCTCGCTGGTCTTCGCCTGGCTCGGGATCGGGATGTCGGTGCTGATCCCGCTGCTGATCGCCCGCGCGATCAACGCGATCGAGGACCACGACAAGCCTGACCTGCTCCCCCTCGCCCTGGCGATTGTCGGCGCCGGCATCCTCAGGCTGGGACTGACCGTGATCCGGCGGCTGGTCGCCGGCAAGGTCTCGCTGGCGGTCGAATTCGACCTGCGCCAGAGTTTCTACGCCCACCTGCAGAAGCTCGACCTCGGCTTCTTCGACGGCCAGCAGACCGGCCAGCTGATGTCGCGGGCGACGGTCGACCTGCAGGCGATCCGCTTCTTCCTCGGCTACGGCCTCGTCTTCATCACCCAGAGCGCCCTGACGATCGTCCTCGCCAGCGCCGTGATGCTCTGGATCAACCCGGTGCTGGCGCTCTGCGCTCTGGCACCTGCCCCTTTTGTCATCTACGCCGCCTCGCGCTACAACCGCGTCTCCCGACCAGCCCTGCAGGAGGTTCAGCAGCGGATCGCCGAGCTGACCGCCGAGGCCGAGGAGAACGTCTCCGGGATCCGCATCGTCAAGGCCTTCGCCCGCGAGGAACACCAGCTCCACCGCTTCAGCCGCGCCGTCGACCGCGTCTTCGAGCAGAGCATCTACTCGACCAGGCTGCAGGCTTTCTTCTCGCCGCTGATCGGGTTCCTGCCGCAGATGGGGATCGCCCTGGTGCTATTGGTCGGCGGCCGCCAGGTGATCTCCGGCAGCCTCAGCATCGGCGACTTCGTCGCCTTCTACGCCTATGTGGGGATGCTGGCCGGGCCGATGCGGATGCTCGGCGTCGCGATGGGGATGTCGCAGCGGGCGATCGCCTCCGGCAACCGGATGTTCGAAATCCTCGATCGCGAGCCAGCGATCCAGAGCCCGCCCGGCGCCCCCGCCCTGCCCGCCGGCGAGGGCGAGGTCGAGCTGCGCGGGGTGGCGCTGCGCTACGACGGCGGCGCGCCGGCGCTGAGCGGCCTCGACCTCAAGGTCGAGGCGGGCAAGACAATCGCCCTGGTCGGCCCCTCGGGCGCCGGCAAGACCAGCATGGTCGGCTTGATCGCGCGGCTCTATGACCCCAGCGAGGGAGCGGTGCTGGTCGACGGCGCCGACATCCGCGAGATCGACGTCGGCTCGCTGCGCTCGGAGGTCGCCTTTGTCGCCGACGACAGCTTCCTCTTCACCGCCAGCGTCGCCGAGAACATCGCCTATCCCCACGCAGACGCCAGCCTGGAGAAAGTCGAAGCGGCGGCCCGGCGGGCCCAGGCCGATGGCTTCATCCGTGAACTGCCCGACGGCTATGAGACCCGCGTGGGCGAGCGCGGATTGACGCTCTCCGGCGGCCAGCGCCAGCGGGTCGCGATCGCCCGGGCGCTGCTCGCCGACCCGCGCATCCTGATCCTCGACGACGCCACCTCCTCGGTCGACGCGACCACCGAGGAGGCGATCAAGTCCGGCCTACATGAGGTGATGAGCGGGCGGACCACGTTCATCATCGCCCACCGGCTCTCGACCGTCTCACTAGCCGACGAAGTCGTCGTCTTGGACGGCGGCCAGATCGTCGACCGCGGGACCCACAAGGAGCTGCTGGCCGGCTGCGGCTTCTACCGCGAGATCGCCGAGCACGGGCTGGCCGACTCGGTCTTCCTCCAGCGCGACCTCGAGAGCCGCGAGGAGATGGCGCGGCTGTGAGCGACCGCGAGCCCAGCGCCAACCGCCTGCGCAACATCTGGCTGCTGTTCGGGTCGCTCTGGCGCCTGGTCCGCGGCCAGGATCAGCGCGGGCGCAAGGTGCGCTGGATGATCGGCCTGCTGCGCCCCTACCGGGGGCGGATGGCGCTGATGTTCATCGCCTTGCTGGTCGAGACCGGGGCCGGCCTCGCGCCCCCCTACCTGGCTGGCCAGGCGATCGACGCCGGGATCAAGACCGGCGACCTCAGCGCGCTCGACCTGACCGTCGCCGCTTTCGCCGCCGCCGCCCTGCTCTACGCGGTCGGCACCTACGCCGAGACTTACTTGGTCGGCTGGGTCGGAACCCGCGCCCTGCAGGACCTGCGCGAAAGGCTCTTCGCCCACATCCAGTCGATGTCGATCGGCTTCTTCACCCGGCGCAGCCCCGGCGTCCTGATCTCGCGGATGACCAACGACGTCGAGGCCCTGAACCAGCTCGTCACCGGCGGCGTCGTCACCATGTTCTCCAGCACGTTGACCCTGGTCGGAGTGGTCGTGATCCTGCTCCTGCTCGACGTCCAGCTGGCCCTGGTCACCTTCCTCATCTTCCCCCTGCTGGCCGTCGCCAGCGTCGTCTTCCGCATCGTCTCGGCCGGCACCTACCGGGCGACCCGGGAGCGGATCGCCGCGGTCACCGCCTACCTGCAGGAGACGCTGAGCGGGGTGCGGGTGGTGCGCAGCTTCGGCCAGGAGCCGCGCCATGCGGCGGTGATGACCGACCTCAACGAGCAGAACCGCGCCGTCAACATGAAATCGGTCTACCTCAACGCCTCCTATTTCCCGGCGGTCGAACTGATGGCGGCGATCGGGACCGCGGCGATCCTGCTCTACGGCGGCGACCAGGCGATCGACGGGGCGATCCAGATCGGCGTCATCGTCGCCTTCGTCGGCTACCTGGCGACCTTCTTCGAACCGATCCAGGAACTCTCCCAGCTCTACACCACCTACCAGCAGGGGATGGCGGCGCTGGACAAGATCTTCGACCTGCTCGACACCAAGCCCGACATGGTCGACGCCCCGGGCGCGATCGACCCTGGCAGCCTGCGCGGCGAGATCCTGATGGAGGGCGTCTCCTTCTCCTACGACGACGAGGCGGCGGAGAAAGCGGCCCGCGACGAGCCGGTCGAATGGGCGATGGAGGATGTCGACCTCCACGTGCCGCCCGGACAGACCCTGGCCCTGGTCGGGGCGACCGGAGCGGGCAAGTCGACCTTCGCCAAGCTGGTGGCGCGCTTCTACGACCCTCAGGCCGGCAAGGTGCTGGTCGACGGCCACGATCTGCGCGGAGTGCAGCAGCGGGCGCTGCGGCGCCAGCTCGGGATCGTGCCGCAGGAGGGGTTCCTCTTCTCCGGCAGCGTCCACGACAACATCGCCTTCGGCCGGCCGGAGGCATCGCTGGAGGAGATCGAAGACGCGGTCGCCGCGGTCGGCGCGACCGAGTTCATCGCGGCGCTGCCGGAAGGGCTTGAGACCGAGGTCGGCGAGCGCGGGGTGCAGCTCTCGGCCGGCCAGCGCCAGCTGGTCGCCTTCGCCCGGGCGCTGCTGGCCGAGCCGCGGATCCTGATCCTCGACGAGGCGACCTCCAACGTCGACGTCCGCACCGAGAAGACGATCGAGAAAGGCCTGGAGCGGCTGCTGCAGGGCCGCACCGCAATCGTCATAGCCCACCGCCTCTCGACGATCCGCCGGGCAGGCAAGATCGTCGTCCTCGAGGGCGGCCAGATCGCCGAGTCCGGCACCCACGACGAGCTGATCGCGGCGGGCGGGGCCTACGCACGGCTCTACGGCGCCTGGGCGGAGTCCTCAGCCGCGTAGTGGGGGCGGGCGCCGGGCGGGCCATCCGCCCTCGAAGCGCGCCCAGCTCCAAGAGCGCTCTGGCCCGAAGCGGCTGCCGGACCCGCCTCCGCGCTTCGAAGCTTCTGTCATCCGGGAGCGTTGCGAGGGACGGGGCTGGCCGCCCTCTGGGCGAATGTGGCGAAGCCGCGATATGCAATCTGATGATCGCGCGGCGCAGCCGCGCTGCAACATCCGAGTCCGCGACTGGCGGACGAGTCAATTCGGCCAGAGGGCGGCCAGGCCCGTCCTCCCTGGGCCGCCGGAACAGCCGCCGGCTAGCCCGGCCCGACGCCGCCGGAGCTGCTGCCGCCGGAGCTTTCGCCGGCGGGCGGCGCTTCGGTGCCGGCGCCACCGCCGGTTTCAGGCGCGGCTTCTTCGACTTCTTCTGGCGCCGCTTCAGCTTCGGGTTCGACCGCTTCTTCGACTTCTGACCCTTCTGATTCCGACGATTCCGACGATTCGGCCGGGGTCGGCGCGATCGCTTCCTGGCCGCATTCTTTGAAGCCGTAGCTGACGGCCGCCGACTGGAAGCTCGCCAGCGCCGTCGTCGAGCGGGTCTCGGCTTCGCTGAGGGCTTCGCTGTCGGCGCGCTCGTCGGCGAGCTTGGCGTCGCTCTCGGCCTGGGCGAGTTCTTCACCGGTGCTGATGAATTCGGAGTAGCCCGCCGTGTCATCCGGCGTGCCGATGCCCTTCAGGCTTTCGACCATGCCGATGTAGAGGTCGGCGACCTGGCCCACCTGGCTGGCGCCTTCTTCGGTGTTCTCCCCGACCGTCCCGACCGCGGCGTTGACCTCAGCGCAGATCGAGTCGCCGCGGGCAATCAGTTCTTCTTTGGTCAGCGTCGTCGTCGCTTCAGTCGTGGTCGGCGTGGTCGTTGAATCGCTGCTGCCGCCGCCACAGCCGGCAATAGCCAGGGCGGCGAGGAGCAGGGCGAGAATGGAGAGGTTTCGAGGTCTCATACGCGGCGCGACGCTAGCAGAGCGATTAGACGCTCCCGCCAGCCTCCAGCACAGCTGCGCCCCAGGGACTCGAACCCCGAATTCCAGTTCCAGAGACTGGCGTGTTGCCGATTACACCAGGGCGCAAAGAGTTGCGAAGGATAACGTCAGGCGTATGTAGACGGATTTGTAGACTCTTTTTATGGGAGTTGTCGATACCACGACCATTCGAGTCCGGCGCAGCACGCAGCAGCGCCTCGCCCGCGAGGCGGATCTGGTCGGGAAAAGCCTGGTCGACATGCTTGACGCAGCCGCTGATCTGCTTGAGGAGCAGCGGCTGCTCGCCGGAATGGACCGGTCCTATCGCGAGTGCGGCAGCCAGATCCGCGCGGAGTCGGAAGTCTGGGACGCCACACTTTCCGACGGCCTGCCCTCAGAGTGAAATGACTGCCGCCGAGCCCTTGCGAGGCGACATCTTCGAGGTCGATTTAGATCCCGTGGAAGGCCGGGAGCAGGCGGGCAAGCGCCCTTGGCTGGTGATCTCGATCGGAGCGATGAACCGGTCGGCCGCCGACCTGGTGATCGGAACTCCCCTGACCACCACCGACTGGGGCAACTCGATGCACGTTCGCATCGAGCCTCCCGAGGGAGGCTTGCGAAAGATCAGCTATGCGATGCCAGAGATGATCCGCTCGGTCTCCACCACCCGTCTCCGCCGCCGCTACGGATCTGCCTCGCCCGGATCCGTCGATGCGGTGGCGCGACGGGCTGGGATCTTGATCGGCCTCGGCCGCAGCCGCTAGGGCTGAGAGATCTTCGAGAGGTCGCTGCTCGGATCGGCGATCTCGGCCTTGGCGGCGGAGACATCGACTTTGTCGACGAGCATCCGCCGCGCTTCGGCCAGGTCTTCGGAGCGCTCGACGCTGAGCGCGCCGGCCACCTTGCCGTCCTTCAGGTACCAGACAGAGAACTCGCCCGAATCGGCATCGCCGCGCCAGATCTCGTCGTCCCACTCGTAAGCCGGGCCGACGTACTCAAGGCTCGCCCAGTCGGCCAGATCGCTGAAGAAGTAGGGAACGACCTCGTAGTCGCGGTCCTCGCCGAGCATGTTGCGGGCGGCGTGCATGCCCTGCTGCATCGCCACGTCCCAGTGCTCGACCCGCAGCCGGCGGCCGTGGATGACGCTCTCGTAGTTGCAGCAGTCGCCGGCGGCGTAGATGCCGGCGACGGAGGCCTGCAGCTTGGAATCGCAGCGGATGCCGTTGTCGACCTCGAGCCCGGCGCGCTCGGCCAGCATCGCGTCGGCGCGGACTCCGGCGCCAACCACGACCGTGTCGCACTCGATCGCGCGGCCGCTCTTGGTCAGCACGGCCTTGACCCGGCCGTCGCCCTCGAAAGCCTCAAGCTCCTCGCCGCCCAGCACCTCGACGCCCTTGGACTCGATCAGATCCTGGAACCAACGGCCGGCCTGCTCGCCGAAGGTGCGCGAGAGCGCCACGTCCTCCATCATCACGATCGTGCACTTGACGCCCTTGGCGGTCAGCGAGGCGGCGACCTCGGTGCCGATGTAGCTGCCGCCGATCAGAACGACGTGCTCGGCCGCCTCGGCGTCGGCGCGGATCGCGTCGGAGTTGCCAAAGGCGCGCAAATAGTGGACGCCCTCGTTCTCGGCCCCCTCGACCCGGAGGATGTTGACCATCGCCCCGGTGCCGAGCAGCGCCTGCTCGAAGCCGACCTCTTCCCCACCCTGGAGCTTTGCCGTGCGCGCCTCCGGGTCCAGCGACATCACGTTGCGGCCGGTCAGCAGCTCGACCCCGTTCTCCTCGTACCAGGCGGCTGAGTTGACGTGGGCGTCGGCGCGCTCCGCCTCACCCCGCATGTACTCCTTCGAGAGCGGCGGCCGTTCGTAAGGGGGCTCTGGCTCCCGCCCGACCAGGAGGATCGAGCCGTCGGCGCCGCGCTTGCGAAGCTCCGCCGCGCAGTGGGCGGAGGCCATGCCGCCGCCGATCAGCAGGTGATCGACCTTGCGGTCAGCCACCGCTGCCGTTGCCGGGTCCGAAGAGAGCCTTGATGTCGTCCTCTTTACCCGGGTCGAGCACCGCCAACACCTCGTCGCCGGGCTCAAGCACGGTGTCCGGCCCCGGCACGAACCCCTTGCCGGCGCGCAGGATCGAGATCAAGAGGCTGCCTTCGGGCATTTCGAGGTCGCCGACCCGGCGCCCGGTCACGTCGGAGTCCTGGCCAAGCAGCATCTCGATGATCTCCAGCTGCTCCTCCTGCAGGTCGAGCAGGTGGACGAGGCCGTACTCCGGCACCTCGTGCTCAAGCAGGCGCAGGATCAGGTCGGTGGCGGACACAGACGGTTTGACGCCGAGCAGGTCGAAGTGGGGGCGGTTGCGGGGGTTGTTGACGCGGGCGATGATCCGCTCGACCAGGTACTTCTCACGCGCGACCTGGCAGATCAGCATGTTGTCCTCGTCGTCGCCGGTGACCGCGATCACCATGTCGGCGCGCTGGATCCCGGCCCGCTCCAGCACCCAGAGCTCGGAGGCGTCGCCGTAGGAGACGTTGTGCTCAAGCTCCTGCTCGACGGTCAGGTAGCGGCGGCGGTTGCTCTCGATCACCGTCACCTCGTGGTTCTTTTCGAGCAACTCGCGAGCCAGGTTCCAGCCGACCTTGCCGGCGCCGATGACGATGATGTACATGCTCCCCAAGCCTCCGTCGCCTACGCGGCTTCCGCCGCGTCATCGGGGCCGCCGCCGCGCTTGGCGCCCTCGCGGACGGCGTCCTCGAGCATGTCGATCGCGACCCGGGTGGGACAGACCGTGCGCAGGCCCTGGCGCTGGTACCACTCGGCCCGCAGCGGGTCGAGCACGCGCGCGATCACCGTCGGCACTTCGTATTTGCGTTGGGCGATCTGGGCGATGATGATGTTGGTGTTGTCGCCGTCGGTGGAGGCGATGAAGGCGTCGGCCTTCTCGATCCCGGCCGCGACCAGGGCATCGGTCTCAAGCCCGGCGCCGACCGTGAACTGGCCGCCCAGGTCCTCCCAGCCCTTGTCGAGGCCAACCTCGAGGCGGGCGTGCGACTCGGGGTCCTCGTCGAGGCAGGAGACTTCGTGCCCTTCGTGCAACATCGCCCGGGCAACGGAGGAGCCGACGCGGCCGCAGCCGACAATGAGAATGAACATTCCGCGGATACTAGTCGCCTGCGGGCGCCTCGGCGGGTGGCTCCGCGGGCGCTTCCGGCGGGGCGGTTAGAAGCACTCGGCAGGGGGCCTTTTTCAGCACGTACTCGGTTGCCGCGCCGATCTCGGCCGGCTTGGCGGCGCCGATCCCGCCCATCCTCGCGCCGCCGCGGATCTTCGATGGCGGCTCGCCGCCGATCACGATTGCCTCGGCCTCGCTGCGGCAGGCCGCCTGGACGATCCCGGCGCCGACCTCGCGGGCGCGAACGACCTCGGTGCTGACCGCGACATCCTCGTACTCCTCGCCGATCTCGCGCGCCCGCTCCAGCGCCCGCCGCGCCTCCTGCTCCTGCTCGGGCGGCAGCTCGGCGTCCAGCGGCAGGGTCAGCGGCACCTGGATCACGTAGACGAAGTCGAGCCGGGTGTCGTCGAGATCGCCGTCTGACTCCTCCTGCTCGGCCGCCGCCAGCCGGCCCGCGGTGGAGACGATGTCGTCGTCGAGCTTGGTCCCGAAGATCGGCACAAGGATGTTGCGGAAGGCGACTTCCTTGACCTGCTTGGTCAGCGCCTTCTCACTGACCGAGACCCGCTTGGTCAAGGTCGTCCCCTCGAAGACCTTGCGGTAGATCACGTAGAAGACGAGCCCGAACGCCATCCAGCCGCCACCGACCAGGCGGGCGCGGTCGTGGTAGGCGAGGACGCTGATGAAGGCCAAGCCGCTGATCAGGGCGGCGAAGATCGCCGGCAGCGGCAGCTGCGCGCCGCGCCAGGAGAAACTCCACGGCACCCGGAACGGCCGCGGCCGATCGGGCTCGGTGATCCGCAAGCGAATGATCGAGAGGTGGGCGATCGTGATCGCCAGCGTCGCCCCGAAAGCATAGATCCCGGCCAGGAGCTTGACGTCGGTCGGCAAGACCAGGCCGAGGGCGATCAGGCCAGAGATCGTGATCGCGACGTAGGGCGTGGCGTTGCGCTTGCTCAGCTTGCCGAGCCAGCTCGGGATCTGGCGGTTGATCGCCAGCGTGTAGATGTGGCCGGAGACGCCGAGCATCGAGGTGTTCGCTGCCCAGAACAGCACTGGGGCGGCGACCAGCGCCACCATCCAGCGCATCGTTTCGGCGACCCAGTGGGGGTGGTAGGCGGAGACGACGCCGAGCACCGGCTCCTCGACGAACTGTTTGCCGAGCGCGGTTTCGGGGCCGTGGGGCCCGGCGACGACCGGCAGCGCCATCAGCGCGATCGCCGCCATCCCGGCGTAGACCAGCGGCACCGCGATCGCCCCCAGTGAGACGATCCGCTTCAGGTCGCGGGGCTCGACGTTGATTTCCGGGGCGAGGTCGGAGGCGGCCTCGATCCCGGCGTAGGCGAGCATCGCCACCACCGCCGCGTAGACGATGTCCTTGAAGTTGGGGTCAGTGAAGAGGTGGAGCTGTTCGGTGAGGCGGTCGGGATGCCAGACCGCGAGCACGCCGACGCCGATCACCGCGAGCTGCAGACCGAGGTCGGCGAGGGCGAGGAAGATCAGCGAGCGCTGCCGCCCGCGGCCGGCGACACCGCCGATGTTGAGCGCGCAGACGGCGATGATCACCGCTCCGGCGACGCCGATCTCCCAGCCCGGCTTGCTGAGATTGTTGGAGATCGGCTCCAGGTAGTGGGGAACCGAGAGCGCCGCCAAGGCGAGGACGATCAGGTAGTCGATCAGGATCGCCCAGCCGGCGATGAAGGCGATCAGCTCGTTGAAGGCGTGGCGAGCGAAGGAGGAGGAGCCGCCGCGCTCGCGGAACATCGCCCCGCCCTCGACGTAGCTGAGCGTGGTCACGGCGAAGAGCAGGCCGGAGGCGAGGAAGATCAGCGGCGTCAGGCCGAGGCCGCGGTCGGCGACCACCCCGAGCGCGAAGTAGATCGAGAAGCCGACCGCCGAGTAGGCGGCAGCGAAAAGCCAGGGGACGCCGAGGCCGCGGCGCAGCAGGGGGTCTGAGCGCGACGGCTTGGGCTCGCTCAATGTTCCATCCGCGACGCCGCCCAGAGGCGGCCGCCGCCGACCGCGGCGAAGGCGAGGCCCATCAGCACCCCGACCGAGAGCGGGCCGCCGCCGTTGACGAGGGTGACGGCGAGCAGCAGCAGCCCGATCGCCAGGAAGACGATCGAGAAGGCGCGGACGGAGCCGCGGTAGATTCGCTCTGGCGACGCCATCAGGGCGATTCTAGGCCAGCGCCGGAGCGCTTTCGGCGCCCGCCATCGTGCTGCGGTCGGAGACGACGATCACCCGGCAGGGCCGCTCCCCCAAGACGGTCTGCAGCGTCTTGTCGTAGAGCGGGGCGCCGTTGCGGTAGCGCAGGCCGATCACGACCGCGGCGGCGTTGATCAACTTCGCCTCCTCAGCGATCGAGTAGCCGGCCTGCCCCGGCCGTACCCGGTCAACGTGGCCGGTCACGCGCTGGCCGCCGATCAGCTTCGCCTGCTCGACCTTGCTCTGCGCCTCCGCCTCCTGGTCGCGCATGTCGGCGTCCAGCGGCAGGTTGGTCGGCACCGTCAGCATCGAGTGGATGTGGATCCCGCGGCGGCGCTTGGAGGCGAGCTTGGTCGCGGTCGCGACCATCTCCTCCGAGAACGGCTCGCCATCCTCGAAGGCAACCAGGACGCTGCGGTACTCGATCTCCTCCACCCCGAGCGGCTCCGGCGTCAGCACCTTGACCGTCTCGGTCAGCGGCAGCTTCTGGTTGCGCCGATAGAGGACGTAGACGACGATGCCGAGCACCATCCAGCCGGCGCCGACGGCAAGGGTGCGTGGGTTCAGCGCCATCACCACGACCCAGGCGCCGAAGGTGCCGAGCCCTCCCAGCACCGCGGTCAGCGGCACCTCGGTGCCGAAGAACTGGAAGTTGAGCGGCGGCTTCCAGGGCCGCTCCTCGCCAGAGTGCCGTCGCCGCAGCTGGATCACGGAGACGTGGGCGATCGTGAACGAGAGCATCGCCCCGAACGAGTAGAGCGTCGCCAGGAAAT